>JAMPAI010000009.1 GCA_023667315.1 Ruminococcus flavefaciens | reverse complement strand
TTTCTCTATACGTTTTATCCCCGTATAGTGTCAACTTTTTTTAGGGAAAGACAGTTCTTCTAATAGCCAATTCTTGTTATTTCTTAACGATCTTGGTAACGTAGCTCTGACCGTTGGCCAAGGTAATCCTTACAAAGTAGATGCCACTCTGCAGGTTGGCCATAGGCAGGCTCTGCGCGTTACGTACATCGGAAAGAACCACACGGCCGGACATGTCGATCAACGACAGGCTGGCGTATTCGCCCTGAATGTAGAGCACATCCTGTACCGGGTTGGGCTGGAAGGAAACCGGGCAAACGCTTTCGCTGCCTTCGTTGGCCACAACGGCAAAGATGATCGGTTCGGATTTCACCTCGTCGTTTGCATAAACAGCCGATACCACGTATTCGTATTCTCCGATATCCAAACCGGCGTCTTCAAAGCTGAAGGTTCTCAGAACGCTGTCGTTCAACTTCGTGTTGTCGCGATAAACGTTAAAGCCTTTCAGGGTATAGGGTTCGCTGGTCGATTTGGAAACGCTGAGCGGCGAAGGTTCGGTGCTGGGCAAGGTTTCGAGTGCGAACACTTTGGTCTTGAGATATTCCATGCCGTTTTCCATCTTGGAAGCCTGATCCAGGTCGCGCTGCCTTACCACGAGGGCGCGAATGCAGGCATTGGCGCTGATACCCATCGTGTAGAAAGTAACGCCGTCGGGCGAAACCAGGTCGGATGCACCGGATTTGGCAACAGGACCCATATCGTAAGCCACGATATCACCGTTCATCGTATTCGGATCGTACGAAACCATGTAACCTACCGCAATCTCGTCTTTCTGATTCATCGAGAACTGCTTGGTAAAGAACATCTGGTTCCATACCTGCTTCTGAACACGGCCGGCCGGTTCGCTCCATACCAGTTTGTTATCTACATACACGATACCGTTAAAGTTAACGTTGTCGGCACCGGTGGCGAATTCCACACCTACCAGATAGAGGTCCTTGTAGGCTTCAATGTCCTTGCTCTTCCAGCCAGCGACTACATACAAGGTGTTGCTGGGCGATTCGAAGGTGGTGGCGTTGATGGGTTCGGAGCAATAGCCGAACGAAAGCGGTTTTTCGAAGAAAGGCAGGTTCCAGGTCGTGGTGGTATTGAACTTGCTGCCGGCAGCCTTGGCCGTTACGTTGATACCCGAAGGAGCGTCGGCGAAACCTTCGAAAGTCGGCCTAATCTTAACCGAGTCGGAAGCCACGCAGGAATTGCCCCAGAAAGCTTCCACACGGTAGGTGTATTCCTTGCCCTTTTCCACGTTTTCATCGTAGAAATGAACCGTAAGTTCCTTATCGACCAACTGCAGGCCGTCGCGGTAAACATTAAAGCCTATGAAATCGTTGCCTTCCGAAGGCAGATCCCAGGTAAGGCAAGCCATTTCGTTCGATTCAAAGGCTTCCAGACTGCGGGGGCCCTTACATTCACCGATTTCAAAGATTTCGGCCGTGGCAGACGCATAATCGTCCGACTTAAGGCTGCAACCGGAAGTGGCCACATACTCAACTGTGTAGGTGTATTTTCCAGGTTCAAAAACCACATCGTCGTAATGACGGGCCTTGAGCACGGAATCTCCGTTAATTTTTTCTCCGTCACGGTAAACGTTGTAGCCCCTCACGTCGGGAGAGCTTTCAATCTCTACCGTAACCAGATGGTTATAGGTAACCAAGGGTTGAACCACGGCGTCAAGAACCACCGTTCCGTCTTCAAGCTCGCCTATAGTTATACCGGAGGCCAAGGCGGAATAGCCGTGGGCAACGTCAACTTCGGCCGCTAAATCGGGAATGTCGAGCAGGTTGGTGGTAAACAGATGCTTGCCGCTTTCCCAGTCGTAGGTTTCGACTTTGGAGCTGTTGCCGTCGTCCTGGTTGGAGAAATAGATGCGGCCGTTATGGTAAGCGCTGCCGATAACCGTCAGCTTGCTTACGTCGAAACGGTTGACCACGCCGGCCACCGTATCGTTGGCATCGGCCGGGTTGGGGTTGTAGAAATACAGGCTGGAATAGTTACCGGTCATAATCATGTCCTCGCCCTCATTCAAACCTTCCAGATAGCAGATATGGGTCAGTTTCGACTTGGCCGTCCATTGATTACCTACGGTAATGGAGTCCAGGAAGTGGGTCAGGTCCAATTCGTAAACCGTGTTTGTGTTGTTTACACAGTAGAGCGTGTTGTCGTGATAGGTCATGTCGAAGATACCGCCCGGTCCCTTTGCCACTTCGTGGGTGGCCACCAACGCGCCGGTTACCTGGTCGAACACCTTAATGGTGCTGGAACGGAAATCGCCCACCAGCATATAGTGGTCCAGACGCAATGCGGTCGAAGACATGACGGATTCCAGATTCAACATGCTTACATAGTCGAGCTGGCCTTCCACCATGTATTTGGCGGCGTTGCCCGATTTGGCGGAATTGCCGCCCTGAGCGAGAGCAACCCTCGATTCGGCTTTCCTTTCGATACGGGCCGCACCCTTGGCATTGCTTATATTGGCCGAAGGCAGACCCCAGGAAAGGTGTACCGTACGGTTGTATTCGATATCGGCGTCGATTTTCTGAACCGGCAAGCAACCGCCTACCGCAACCACCATGATCCGGTTTACCGGGCTGTAATCGGAAACTTCCTCGTCGGTATAGACGGCGGCCACCTGATAGTTGTGAACGCCTTGGGGCGCGCCATTGTCCGTATAGACAAGGGTTCCAGGCGGAACGGTGCCGATTTGAACGCTGTCGCGGAAAATATGGTATTCTTTCAAGGTGTATTCATCGCTGCTTATAGGAGCAACCCATTGGATCTCAACATTTTCCTGACGATACAACTGACGTACCGACACGTTGCGGGGCATCGGGTGAATCTGATTTTCGTCCAACAGGATCACATAGGGAATCCAGTTGCCGCCTTCGTAGCTGTAGCCGACAATGGTGCGCATGTCGTCAGACATACCCATAGGGGTAAACAAGTGGAATACGGGTTCAACATTCAAACCGTAGCGGTAAACCAAGTGGTCTTGCAAGGAAACCTTTTCGCCGGTCTTGATGTTGTACAACCAGGGCATACGTTCGGTAACCTCGGTTTGGTCAACACCCATAATCCAGTCGCCCACAATGGTATTTCCGAAGCCCTGGCCGTAGCCGGTCAAAAAGGGAATCTCGTGCGCCTCGTAAGTGTGGGTGGTCTTGTCGTAGTTTATGTAATAAGATATGTCGTTGAGTTCGCCGGTGGCAATCGTACCTTCCTTGTTGATGCCGTACAGCGTACCGTTCGCACGTCCGGCAACCACTACGTCACCGGAGCGGATGGTATCGGTAACGGCAAAGGTCTTGTCGATGGTACGGTCCCAGATGCCGGCCGTAAAGTTGGAAAACGCGCGTTCCATCGAGGTGCGGCCCACCACTACTTGCTTGTCTTCCGACATGGCGAAAGCGAACGAACCGTAACCGGTACCTAAACTCGGGTCGTAATGAGCCATGGTGTCAACCTTATTACCCTCGCCGTCGAAGAACACCGTAACATAGTTCTCGCCGATGTAGATGTCGTAGCCGATAAAATTCAGGTCGGTCGAAGCCAGCGAGGCGCCATAGTCTTTCTCATCGTTGCCGACCCAGGAAAGTCCCGACAGGTCGAAGGCCGTCCGGCTGTTGTTACGCATAATGAACGACGTGGCCACATAATTGTTCGTATCGATAACCTGTACGATACCGTGACCGGTGTACATCTTCATCTTGCCGGTCGTTATGTTGTAAATATAGGCCGCTTCGTTCTCTCCGAAGTTACCGAACACATATTGTCCGTTGCCAGACAAATGGGCACCCACGGCGCCGGTGGCCTGCTGAAGAAAAACAGCCCTACCCTTCAGACCTTCCACCACGCGATTCTCGGTGGCAACCTGTGCCTGAAGGCCAATGCCCACCGTTCCCAAAAGGAAAGCGGACAAAACAAACGATTTAATGAATTTCATTGATTGCAATGTTTTAATGTTTCAACTATTCTTACATGATAACCGCTTTAACGGCGGTCTTTTCGGTTTCGCCCACGGCTTCGATCACCACCACGCCCTGATTGAGCTCGGTGTAGATGAACACGTTGTCGGAGGCATTCACCTTATAGCTCTTGAGCAATACGCCCGTAGCGCCATATACGTTCAGGGCCTTGATAAGGCGGTGTTCGGGATTTTCCACCACAATCTGGCGGCCGTTTACGCGGATCCTCAACGCCCGCGCATAGTCTGCCGATTCGTTGGCCACCATTTCCACTTCCTGTTCTTCCGATACCCGGCTAAGCAGGTAGTTGTCGCAAACGGCCTGCAGTTTCCAATAGTAAACCGCTTCGGTCCTTACGTTCGGCAACAGATAGGAGGAAGCTTCGGTTTCGGCGGTGTCGAACACGCTGCTGCCTTCCCGGATATAAACTATGGTGATCCCGTCGTTGTTCTCGCCACGTTCCCAAGACAGGGTGGCGGTGCGGGTGGTGGCACTGTATTCCGATTTCATGTTATACGGCGTACCGCATTCGGGAACATCCTTGGCCGTGGTGAAATCCACCGTGTTCGACCAGGCACTGGTATCGCCGGGGGCGCAGATGGTACGCACAGCGGCACGGTAGGGGAAGTTAAGGTGATATACGAAACCTCCGATATAGCAGGTGTCCTTGCCGTCGGCTCTCCAGGAACCGAGGTAGTTCACATCGGGATATCTTTCGGGTTCCTGCGCGGTAAAGAGACACTGGCGACCGTCGGTTTCCTTTTCCTTGCTGCAGAACAGGGTAACACCCTGCCAGGTAACGCCAACCACGGCCAGATCGGTGGGAGGCAGACAGTTCCTGAGGATATTGACGTATCTTTCGGACGACACCTCGCCGGGCAAGGTCTTGTCGGGGCCATAGTAACCGAAGATGCGGTAGGCGTATTGGGTGGCCGACTTAAGGCCGGTAAGCGTATAGGATTTCTGGTCGGTATATACGGTGTCGTACTTGGCAGCCGAACGTTCCTTGTACATAAGGGCGTAGCTTTCAGCGTTGCCTTCCCACGAAACGGTAACACCGGAGGTGTTGAGGCCGGAGGTGCGGATGCCGGTTACCGCCGGGTAGATGATTTCGGAGTATTCCACCTTGATACCGGCAATGGCCAGCTTGCCTGCTCCATTTTCCGCCTTCAAACCGGGAAAATAGAAGGCGATGTTGTTCGAAGATCTGGCCTGTACGTCAAATTCTATATCGAAATTCTTGTAGGCGGTCTTAACGCTGTCTAACTCGATAAAGCCGATAACCTGCGAACGGTTATAGGTTCCGTCGGCCGAACGCAATACAAAAAGCATGTCCGCATTGATACCGGTGGCTTCTGTTTTCCGTTCCGTATCCGAATTATAGTTGTAGGCCGACATTTCCACCGAAAGTCTTGCCCGGCCGTTATTGCCCGCAAAGAGTTTGGGCAACATCATCCAGGCCAACCTGGCCGACTCGATTTCCCAAAGGCCCACCGTCCATACCTTATCGGCATCGTCGTAAAAGGGAGCCCAGGTAACAGACTCAGCCACAGGCTCGCTCAACTCAGCGCCCAAGACGCCCTGCATGGCCGTCATGCCGAATTCGGCCAAGGTCGGTACCATTGAGGTGGTGGCGAAACCCTTTTCGTAGGGAATACCCAACAACGTGGTGAAAGACACCGTCTTGGCGGTAGAGGAATCCTGAGCGGCACATACGGCACGAACTTCGGCAACATACGGAACGCCGGGTTCCAGGTTCTTCAACACCACAGCCTGTTCCTTAACCGTAACGGGATCGCTCCATACCAATTCAACCTCAACATCGCCCTCTCCGGGATCGCCCACGCCGAAATCATCGTCACCGATACCGCCAAAGTCGGGATCCTGATCTTCATTGAGAAGATCCATGCCGCCGATGCCTTCATTGCCGCCGGTAACCGCAGCCTTGGCATACCTTACAATAAAGTGGTCGGCGTAGGGACTGTTGTTGTCCGTCCACTGCACCTCAACCGAACCGTAATCCATCCTGTCTTCGGGAGCCACGATGCCTACCGGATACTGGCAGGGAAGGGACTCTTCCACGTTAACGCCCTTGATGCCGAAACAAGGGGAAGCATCGCCGCCCACGAGCGCCACGTTTTGATAAAAGACAACACGGTAGCGGAAAGGCTTGGAAACCGCGTGCTTGGAAGTTACGATTTCGTTGAAGCCGGCCGTCCAGGGCGTCGTACTGTTGAGCCTGGCCACTGTGCGCCAGGCCGTTTCGCCCTGTTCCTGAAGCTGGAACACCACGGAATCGGAGGTCTTCAAGGTCTTGAGATAAGAAATCGATGTTTCAAGCGTGCTGCCCGATTTCGTATATAAGGACACGTTGAACACAGCCTGAATGTCACCCGTGCCCTCCATCCAGGGCGTGGTGGTCCATGCCGAGACAACGCCGCTTTCTTGATTGGTGGCTATCGAGTTGGCGGCGAAAACAGGAAAGTCGAAACTTACCGCATCAATCTCGAAATCTTCACTGCCCACATCGCTCAAATGGGAATTCCATCCGGCGGATTCCGCCGTAAGCAGGTTTCCGAAGCCGAATTCGGCGGGAACCGGGCTTATGGTCCGGTCGATGGCTTCCATATAGGAGGCGGAGTACCTTACATCGGCGCCTGTTCCCGTCATATTCCACAAATAGAAATAATAGGCCTTGCCTTCCTCTAAGTTTTCCACCTTCACGGTTTCGGCGCTCGCACCGGCGGCCACGATCCGCAGTTTAAAAGGGGCACCGTAATTATTGTATTCCACCTCGTCGCCCAAGGAATAAGTCTGGCCGTCGGTCAAAAGTTCCTTGACTACCTTTCCATCGTAGGTTATAACCCTCTTTTCAGCCACGGCAAGCACATAGTTGCTTTCCATATCCACGCCCAAGGTAATGTCGTTCTTGCCGATTGCCTGTACCGTCAGACCCTTGGGGTTCTCGATGGATGTCTGCACTTCATGAATTTCTTCCTGCCCGTAAATAGGACCGTCGGCACAGTTTACCTTGTAGGGAAAGGCGTGCAGGTAATACGTTGTGCCCGCCGACAGGGCGGTAAATTTTCCAGAAGCGTATCCGTTTTCTCTGCACGATAGAACTGGCCATTGCTTGTCTATTGAGTCTCTGGACGTATAAACCTTTTTATCTTGGAGTTTTTCTTTAATCGACTGGTCGGAGTCGGTAAGCACCACAATACACCCTTTGGCCTCGGCACCCTCCTGGTCAGGATTCCAGAGACGTCCGGAGGGCGTGAGGGCAATCTCCTCTACCCCCCGATCCAACGCGGGGTTCCAACTAAAGATTACCCCACTTACCGCCTCACAGGGCGTGGGAGGAACCAAAGAGTACATAGCGCCGGAAAACGGTTGGGTATTGTTTACAGTTACAGCAGGATTATTGCCGTAAATTTCCGCACTACCGTCCTCAAACTTTACAAAAACCATATTCGAAACGGAACGAAAAACCAAACGGACGTGGTAGTTGCCGCTGTTGGCTTCCGCGCTCATGTCGTTTACCAAGAAGGAAACCTTTCCGCTTTTTTCTATCCTGTATTGGAAGCTGACCTCCATCCTCTTGTCGGTTTGGTTGCATACAAGCAATTTCTCAAAGCCGATAAACAGGGTGTCTTGAACCGTCTCATACCGGATTTTTGTGTCGACACCGCTCACAACCGCGGAGTATCCAACCTTGTTGTCCCCTATTCCGTCAGAGCCGGTTCCCCCTTTGTCGTAGAAAAAGAACATTCCCAAATAGTTCGAGGTTGAGCTGGAAAACGTTTGCATTCCCTTGTTTCCCAAACCGCCCAACTGAATGCTGTTTACACCGAAATAAACCACCCCGTTGGCCGAAATGCCGAACTTGCCGCAAAGCGAATCTCCCAGGGGAAATTCAAAACCGATATTTCGAAGGAAGGAGGCTTCCCTGGTTCCCGCCGTCCTTCTTTCGAGCCCGTTTTCTCCCAGGAAAACCACCGTTTCGGGGGTAAGGGGGAATCCTAAGGTGTCTTCTACCTTCAGGTAGGAAATTTCTGTTGCCGCATCCGAAAACGTATGCAGTTTCAAAGCTGTCTTTTCTCCCGTATATTTGTTGATGGGAGACCCTGCCCAGGCCATGCTCCCAACGGCCAGCAGGCAGACAAACAGCAACAACAATTTTTTCATCGTTTAGATAGTTTTGTGTTAATTTTACGGAGGATTCCGCCCGTATCACGTTGTAAGGCGGCCGAACCCTCCATTTTTCCTATTTGCAAGTTTAATTTTCTTTTCCAAAAGCATTATAATAAGTGACGAAAACATTTGTTAACCCTATGGTAACATACCATTTCAATACAAAATAAAAAACATATCCATAAGTAGTTAACAAAATACAAAAGACCATTAAAGAACCTCGCACGAAACGATTTGCAGGCAGCTTTCCAAATCATTTCACAACACGATAACCACCCACCCCGGACCCCTGGATTTTACAACACTCCAATTATTTCATTCCATATCGATTATATATCATGAAAACGGATTATTTCGCGCGTATTATACTAAGGTTATAAAACTTTATTGCCCGTCAATACGCCTTGTTTCGTTTTCGTGCCGTATCTTTACATTTACGGATGCACTATAGCGCCGATACCCATATGAAGATTTTTATTGGAAGGAACCTGTTTTTAAGTGCGCTCTACGGCGTTTTGGGACTGATGTCCGCAAAAAGCCCGGCGCAGACCGTCCCCGCCGGCAACCCGCAAGACAGCGTGCCCTACTCGTTCGTGCTGGTGGAAGACTTTGCCGGCACCTGGTGCAACTACTGTCCCCGCTTGACCGACAGCCTGGCCGTACTCGAAAAAGAATTTGACAACCTCTCCATTATAGCCCACCAGATCGGCGAGACCCGCGAGGAGGTAAGCTTCTTCTACAATACAGACGCCTACGCCCGCAGCGGCTTTTACGATACGGTGCGTAATTTGCCCACAATATTCGTAAACGGAAGCGAGGGCAACACCTACAACCCCCGCGCCGCCATACGGAAAGCGTTGGAAAAGAAGACCATATACCGTATGGATCTTTCTGTTGACCACTTTCCCGACCGCGCCCGCTCGCGCGACAGCTTCGAGATAAAGGTAAGCCTGCGCTGCCCCAAACCCGACGCCTCGCGCCGCCTGATCCTCTACCTTGCCTTTACCCAAGATCATTTCGCCTACAAATGGTACAACCAGACCGAACTGAACCACGCGCTCACGTTCATGTACCCGAACGGGGAAGGCACGCCGGTGGTGCTGGACGAGAAGGGGGAGGCCGAGTTTTCGTTCGCCTTCGGCCTCGACTACGCCAAGAGCCGCTTTCCGGTTAAGAACGGCTCGATAACGGCCTTTGTGCAAGACGCCACAGTATTGCGCTACGACACCCTGCGCGACGGCCGGATCCGCGCCGTAAAGGACAAGACGGTGCTGCAGGCGCAGAAGGCTTACCTGGGCGACGGCCAATACACACACCTTAGGGAGGGCGAGGATCTTACCGGCGCCGATTTCCACAACCGCAACGCCGAAACGGCCACCTGGCAGGCGGTCCGCTACTACGACAACACGATGGGCGATGTAACGGCCCTGCATTGGGAATTCGAGGGGGGGGCTCCCGCACAATCGGACGCGGCAAACCCCGTGGTGTATTACGCCGCTCCCGGCAGATACGCCACCACGCTCAAAGTCACCCAAAACGGCAAGACAAGCGAGATACGCAAGGAAAACGTGGTCTCGGTACTGGACGTGCGCCCGCGCTTCAGCATCGAGCCGGCCCTGGCCAGACCCCGACAGAACATACGGGTGCGCCTGCTCTCGCTCTCCGACAGCTGCACCTGGCACTTCGCGGGAAGCACCGACTTCCTGGTTACCGGTAAAGAGGCGGCCATCGTGTATCCCTACGAAGGCAACTACAACGTGCAGGTATCGGTACAATACAGAAGCCCAGAAACGGGAAAGCGTTATTCGTTCGACTCCACGTCCATAAACGCGGTTACGATCGACCCGAACGCCCCGGTTTACAGCGCCAACGACCCGGAAGGCCTTCGGGAAACGATACGCGTAAGGCGCATGGCCGGTAGCCACCGTTTCGAGATAAGCGGCGCGGAAGGCCTATTGGAATACGCCGACATATTTTCGGTAAGCGGAAGACGCGTGCTGCGCACACAGAAGGCCGTATTCGACCTTTCTCCATATCCCGACGGCATTTACATACTGAGTGTGAAAACCAAGGGAAGCCAGCCCATATCTTTTAAAATCAGCAAATAATAAATATCATGAAACGTTTTGCACTTTTAATTTCGGCATGCCTCGGCCTGCTTGCGGCGGGCTCGTGCCAGGTTTTGTTCCAAGACGATTTTCAATCCGCCACCAACCGTTTCTCGGTAGGGAAGGTGGATGAAAAGTGGACTTTGTACAACGACGACAACACCCCCGCCTCCGGCCTCGCGCACTTCGACCAGGCATGGAACGTGTATCGCGACGCCGACGGCTCCCTGCAGGCGGCTTCCGTTTCTTACTTTACCCGTTCGGCCACCGCCGACCGCTGGATGGTAAGCCCCGCCATAGACCTTTCGTCGGCCACCAAGCCCGTGCTCGTTTTCCGCGCCAAACGCATGGACGCCGAACAGCGCGACGGTTTCGAAGTCAAGCTTTCCACCGCCGGCATCGAGAAAAGCGACTTCTCTGTAAGCCTGCACAAGGAAAACTATGCGGCGAACAGCTGGACGTTCTACACCGTCGATCTTTCGGAATACGCCGGAAAAACGGTACACATCGCCTTTATACAGAACTCCAACAACAAATACGTGCTCTGCGTGGATGACATTGTGGTCTATAACGAACAGGAATCCTCGGCACTGGTGACCGGTCTTACGGTAAACGGCACGGTACGTATGGCAAACGCTACCGAACAGCTTACCGCCAAGGCCGTTCTGTTGAACACCGGTTCCAAGAACATAACCTCCTACACCCTCTGCCATAAGACCGACAAGGGGGAAACGGTGCGCCAGAACGTCTCGAACGTAAACATAGAACCGGGCAAGACCCTTGATATAAGCGTCAAACCAAGCCTGAACGGCGAAGGCAACCACACGTTCTCCCTCTGGGTGGAAAAACTGAACGGCAAGGACTTTGCATCGAACGTGGCCGAAGCGCCCATCTACAGCATCCTGCTTTCCTCCCTGCCGCACAAGAACCTGCTGCTGGAAATGTTCTCGAGCGGCATGTGCACCAACTGCGAGCCGCTCAACCGCTGGATACACCCCATTCTGGTAAATCAGAAGGCCAACGCTACCGACAACAGCGGTGATTTCACGGTGGCCAAATTTCAGGTGAACATTCCTTCGGCGGGCGACCCCACGGTAACCGAACAGACCCTGGCCCGGGGCGATTTCTATAACGTGCCCTACGCTCCCTGCGTATATATGAACGGCCGTGTCTTTACCCATACCGACACCACCATCGGCTACCATATCCGCGACTCGATCGCCGCATTCAGGCAGGTTAAGATTCCCACAGGCCTGCGGGCTTCGATGGAACGCGACGGCGGCACCTTCAAGATTCACGTTTCCGTTACCAACTACCTGCCCGACGCAAACGACTACAATCTGGTTGTCTGCCTGATTGAAGACTCCATACACCACCTGGTGGCCATGCACAACAAGGAAACCGACTATTACAACGTGGTGCGCCAGATGGTTCCCAACGTGACGGGGACCCCCATCGTTCCCGAAACGGTAGGCCAAACCATCGAGAAGGATTTCGAATACACCTTCAACGAAAACAGCCCCACCGTCTATTCGAGTTTCGAAAATATGGGGGCTGTCATCTTCCTGCAGTCGCAGGACAACAGCAAGCAAGTGCCGCAGGCCTTTTACCTCAAACCCGGATTCTCTGTTTCCAACGGAACGCACAGACAGGCAACCCGCCAACTCAGCGTCTATCCCAACCCGGCCGGTGAACACTGTTTCGTGGCCTTCGAGGCCGTGACTGGAGGCAAGGCAAGGCTGCAGCTTATCGACGCCACGGGAAAAACCGTACGTTCCCGATACGTTACGCTACAGGAAGGCAGCAACCTCTTTGAACTCGAAACCGCCCCGCTCGGTTCGGGACTCTACTTCGTACGGCTCGACAACGAACACGGGGTGTTTACCCATAAACTGATTAAACGCTAATCATGAAAACAAGACTTTTTTCCCTTATGCTTACCGCCTGCGCCGCCTTTGCCGGCGCGCAGGCCGTGGCGCAGAACGGATATGAGGACAACGCGCTCTACGTGCGCTTCAAGGCCTCGGCAAGCCCCAAGACGCCCGCCACAAACCGTTATATGGCCACCGAGAAGATCTCTCCGCTTAAAAAACTGCAAGCCCGCTACGGCCTGCACCAGACGGTGTTCTCCATGCGTACCCTCGGTAACGAACTGCTGGAAAGGACCTTCGAACTTAAATTAGACAGCACCGCCAGGATCGACGATCTGATCAGGGAACTGCAACAGGACGAACGCATCGAACTGGTGGAAAGGATCCCCGTATCCTACATCCAGGGCGGCATGGCCGGACCCGCCAAGGCGGAAGAGGCCGACGGCGGCGACCCGCTTTACGAAACCTCCTACGGCTCGTGGCACCTTAAGCTGATTCACGCCGAGGAAGCCTGGGCCAAGCAGACCGGCAGGCCGGAAGTAAAGGTGGCCGTAGTGGATAACGCCGTCTGGGGCAACCACCCCGACCTGGGCATCGCCACCGAAAACCAACACAACATCAAAGACGGGACCACCGGCAATTCGGCGCCCCCGTCCAACGTGGCGCAAGACCCCAACTGCAGTAGCCTCAGCAACTGCCCGGCCTACAACTGGTCGCACGGCACGCACTGCGCGGGCGCCGTCGGCGCCATACGCGGCAACGGCGTAGGCATCGCCTCCATCGGTTCGGGCGTAACGCTCATGGGCGTTTCCTGCCCCGGAACAGCCGCTTCGGGCCTGGAAGTTTCCGGCGGTTTTTCGGGCATCAGCTATGCAGCCGAACACGGAGCCAAGGTTATCAGCGTTTCTTGGGGCCGGTACGCCATCGCCGAGACCGACCGCGCCATCATAGAGGCCTGCATCGACAAGGGCATCATCGTGGTGGCCGCCGCGGGTAACGACGGATACAAGGAAAGCCCCATGTATCCGGCCTACCTGCCGGGCGTGATCTCGGTGGCTGCCGTAAACGACAACCGCCAGATTTCCTCCTTCTCGAACTACGGCGACTGGGTAACGGTGGCCGCTCCGGGCGGATTCGTGATGTCGGGCAACAACGAAAGCAAGACCAGCCTGCTCAGCACCACCTACTGCACCTCGCAGAACTACCGCATGAACGGTTATCCTTCTCTGACGGGCGAATACTACGACGGCATGTACGGCACCTCGATGGCCACCCCCGTGGTGAGCGGCCTTTGCGGATTGCTGCTTTCGGCCGACACCACCCTGACCCCCTACCTGATGCGCGAGATCTTGATGTCTTCGGTTCAGCCGCTCGATATGGGCAACAACAAGGGGATCTGCGCCAATTCGGGCGTCATCGACGCGGCGGCGGCACTTGCCCTGTTGCCCAAAAGCAAGATAGCCATGCCCGCTTCGGTTAAACTGGAACGCACAGACCGCCAGCTGAAACTCTCCTGGGAAAAACCCGACACCGAAAACGCGGTGGCCTCTTACCAGGTGTTCATCGATAACGTGTTCGCAGGCGAAACCGAAAAACTGGAATACACGCACGACATCGACAAGACCGACAAGATGTACCGCTTCGGTGTACGCGCCGTATATCAGAACAAAGACACCTCGCTCAGAGCCGGCGCCGACCTGTTCGTTCCCACCCTGTACGACATCACCGTAAGCGTACAGCCCGAAGGCTGCGGCACGATAGAGGGAACCGGTTCGTTCCCCATAGATCAGACCATCACGCTGAAAGCCCGCGCGGTCAAAGGCTGCAGCTTTACCCGTTGGTCGGAAGACAACTCGGTACTGGGCAGGGATACCGTGCTGGAATACACGGTTAAGATGAACTCGGAAATAAAGGCCTCCTTTTCGGGCACACCGGACATCACCGCCAACAACCGTCTGGAATCGGCCGCCTCGCTGCGCGTCTATCCCAATCCCGCCACCGGCAAGGTTACGATAGACGGCAAGGGCACCGACATCTATGCGGTGGAACTCTACGCCCCCAACGGACAGCGCGTCTTGAGCCAAAGTTTTGCCGAAGGCCTTCCGAGCCGGGAACTCGATATGGAAAGCCTGGCCGCCGGCACCTATATCATAAAGGTGCTTACCGGCAACGGCTGGCAGATTTCCAAGGTGGCCAAGCTCTAAGATACTTTCCCAAAAAAAATAAAGGGTCTAACCGCGATAAAAGGTATCGAAACCCGACAAAAAAACCCGGACATACGTCCGGGTTTTTTATTAAAAAGGCAAAGGACTACAGCGCGTTGAGGAACTGAGTCAGTTCATCGCTGTTCTCCAGCTTGAGCTTCGACTTGAGGCGGAACTTGGCCATGCCCACCGACTGCAGGCTGCGCCCGGTAAGGTTGGCCACGTCCTTGTTGGTGAGGCCCAGGTTGAACAGAACGCACAGGTGCTTCTCGTTGGCGGTAAGGTCGGGAAACCTCTCCGAGAGCTTGAGCATGAACTCCTTGTCCACCTGCTCGAAATAGAACTGGAAATCCTTCCATTCCCGTTCGGAGGCTATCTGCTGCACCAGTTCCTCGATCTCGCACACGGCGCGTTTTTCCCTGGCCCGCAGCGTAAAGGCCGTCTTAAGGTGCTTGAGTTCCTTTAATATGTTTTCCTGCAGGTTGTTGAGCCGCAAGAACTGCAGGGCGTTGGTGGCCAGTTCCTTGTTCTTTATCTCGATCTGTTCCTCGGCCGTCTTTATCTGCTGCCGGGATTCTTCCTTCAACAATACCGCCGCCTTGCGGAACTTGAACATCCGCCTTGCCAGAAGCAGCACCACGACCACCAGCAGCACCACGGAGGTGGAGAGCATGATGATCCAAAGCACGCGGTTCTGCGCCCTGGCCTTGGTAAGCTTGAATTCGTTGACGTCGTTGCGGGCCTCCTGCTCCCTGCGGTAAGTGTCGTACTGGTTCTGAACGTTGAGCAGCTGCCGCATATTCTCCATATCCATCTGCGAATTGCGCACCACCGTGTATTCGCGCAGATAGCGCAGGGAAGCGTTCATGTCGTTCTGCTTCTCGGCCACATCGATAAGAATCTGCAGCAGGTCCATCTGCAGCGAATACTTCTTCTTGTCCTTGATCTGCCGGAGCGCGTTCTCGGCCACCTGACGGGCCTGCGCGTATTTTCCCAGATGATAGAGGTTGCGCGCCTGGGAAGCCTCGGCAAAACCCTCCATATGGGTAAAGTTCTTGTCTTTGGCCAGTTTCAAGGCTTCCTCGAAATACGGAGCCGCTATATCGTACTGCTCCATGCCCGAATAGATGGTGCCCATGGCCAGGGAGGCGTAGATCTGTTCCTGTCCGTTGTAATGCTCGGCATGGGCGATGCGGTAGGCCCGTATTCCGTAGGGAAGCGCCGCCTCGTACTGCCCCTGTATCTGAAAGAAGGCCACCAGGTTGGAGCTTACGGCGAAAACGCCCCACATGTGCCCCGCCAGCGTGTATTTCTCCAGGGCTGAAAGGAAATAGTCTTCGGCCAGGTCGAACAGTTTCTGATAGGCGAACACCACCCCTATTCCGTTCAGGCACTTGGCCTGCAGGTACGAAACGGTGTCGTGCTCGAACCTCAGCAGCAGGCCTTGGTAAATCAACATGGCCGAATCGCTCTGCTCGCCGTACATCTTGCACAGCGCCACATCCGAGTAGCAGTCCACGAGCATAATCTTCCAACGGTCTTCGCCGGTTTCGCGCACAAAACTCTCGATACTGGGAATCAGCACCGAATTGATCGCCAGGCAGGAATCGCTCTCATCTACGGAAAAATAAAGGTATCCGCGCTGGGCGGCATACGAGTACGCCTTGAAAATATTTCCTTTCGACCTTGCGTAATCCTCTGCTTTTCTTGTAATTGTAATTCTCTCCTGTGCCGACAGGTCGCTTTGGTAAGAAAGCAGCCTGTCGAAGGCCTGCAGGCTGTCTTCCTCGGTGGCGAAAGCCCTGCCTCCCAGCAACAGCACGAACAACGGAAAAAGCCGTGCCAAGGGGGCAAAAAAGCGCTCACAATAGAGCACAGTGGCCTTCACGTTACATTTCAAGAGCATATTTTATCTTCTTTTTCAAGCAAATATATTCATTTTTGTGATACCGTGAAGTAAAAACAGAAATAACCCGTCAGGGGCAAAAAAGAAGCCCGCCGGACAAATGGCCGACGGGCTTCCCGCATCCAAGGAGGTTATCCCTGGAAATATGGCGCTTAACACTATCGTACCACCACGCGTTTTACGGCTACCTGGCCGTTTTCGGCCGTGAGGCGTACGAAGTAAATGCCGCTGTTATTGAGGCGTACTTCCTCAACGCCGGCAGACATCGTGAAGGCCTTCACGATCACGCCGTTCGAGGCGAAGATTTCCACCTTCACGGCCACGGGAGCTTCCACGCTGAAGTTGCCTTCCGTCGGGTTCGGGTACAGGCGCACGCCCGCAAGCTCACGGCCTTCGTTGGCCGAGGTTTCTTCCTTCACCGTATAGGCCGCCACGGCGATGGCCGAGCTTACGAAGCCTTCCTTCACCGCGATCGCGCGGATGGTCATGTTGCTGTCGATGGCAATGGCGGCGGTGTATTCCTGGCTGTTGGCCGTTACCGTGTCGGCATTGATCGAGTAGTAGATCTTGGCACCGGTCGTGTCGCAGCTCAAAGTTACCATCGTGCCCTTGTCCACTTCGCCCGCGGCCACGCTGAACTTGGGCATAGGCAGAGTGTCCATTTCCGCTTCGGGGTCTTCACTCTTCTTGATCGTGTATTTGGCGGTTACCAGCGGCGAATGCTCCCACGAAGAATTGGTGTCGCGGCGGGATACCGTACGCGCATAGATCTCGGTGGTCGATTTAACCAGCAGCCCCTTGAAACCTACCGAATCTTTCGGATAATAGGTCTTGTCGGGAAATTGAACCATATCGTAACCGTACGCATATACGATCTCCAAGTTGGGATCCGAGCAGGTAATCTGAACATACACGCTGTCGGTGTACTCGCCGGCGGCGGGGGTGAACACGGGCTGGGGTATGGTCAGGGAGAAGGAGGAGGTTACCTCGTAGTTGGCCGAATGCATCTTCGACCATTCGCCGTCTTCGCCCCTGAAGATGGCGCAGAGGAAGCAGAGGCCGTCTTCCGCGCCTTGTGTCTTGTAGGGAAGCGTGGGCTTGTTGGCGGGGTCATATACCTTTACCGCGGCATCCATCTCATCGGTCTTGGCGGTCTCCAGCAGATCGCCGCCCTCCAGGGTCGAGCCGCTGAACACGTAGTAGATGGTGCCCTTCGCATCGTCGGAAGGCGTGATGGTTACCGTGTCGCCTTCCATAAGCACCACGGGCGAGGAACCGAAAATATCCATCCTGGCATTGCCCTCGGGATCGAACGTCAATACAACGCCTTCTTCGGCATCGCCTTCGGTTACGGTGTATTTAACGATAATCGGGTCAACCTGCCAGTAGGCGGCGTCACCGTTGCCGTCGTCGGTAATGCCGATGGCGATTACCGGAAGTTCCTGCGTAAGCACGGGCTTGTCTTTGCCTTCGTATTCATCGTAGAAACCGGCACCTTCGTACCAACTCATAAAGTTGTTGTCGGCCTTGGCCGAGGCTGAGTCGGCATAGAACTTATAGGCGATATAGCCCGTTTGGGGGGCAGAGGCGGAGCGGGAAACCGTGATTTCCGTACCCGCCTTTACGGAAGCCGAGCCGTCGGGGCTGAGCGTCAGCGCGGGAGCGGTCTGGGCCTGCTTAACGGTGTAGCGGAATTCCACCACGCTCGAACCGGCCGGTTCGCCGTCTTTGGGCGTGCCGTTGCCTGCAAAACCGCCCACACCGCTGTTTTCGATATAGGCGATGGCCTTGATCACGGTATCTTTCGTAATCACGATGGTGTCGCCGCCGTCCATTCTCGTGTCAGACCAAACCGATATTGTCCCGTCATATAAAAGTTCCTGATTTTCCAATATACGTTCGTAAAGAGGCTCCGTTCCATCTACCGTGTAGTAAATGACGGCCGCCGAGGAATCGCTCTTAAGCACCATCTTGGTGCCGGCTTCCACCAAACCTGATTCCACGCTGGCTCTGGGGGCGGGAATGGAGTTTACCCGAACGGCGCGTTTCACCAAGGGAAGGGGCATTTCCACATTGTTGATCGTCAGATAGACCTGCGCCTTAAGCGTGTCGTTCGATTCCATAACGGCATACGCATATACGCGTCGGCCCCATCCATCATCCGTGGGAATCAGATGGTAACCCGTTTTCTTGATGGTGCTGTCGGGGTTCCTTTCGAAGGCTTCCTTGCTGGGAGTCGTCCTTCTGTCGGTGGTATAGTAAACATCGTATTCCGCGTCCATTATGGTGTAATTTTCCGTTTTAATGGACATCATGATAGGATAGTTCTTGGCTGCCACCGTGTCGAAATCCAGTTCCGCATCGCTGTCTTCTATCAAGGTATAGGCGGCGCTCACCACGGCCGACTTATCGTTACCATTTACGGCGATGGCCTTTACCGTGCAGGCTTCTGTAAGCCTGAAGGCTTCAGTATATTTCGTGGCTTTGGTTGCGTCGGCTTCAGGTTCCGTACCATCAAGCGTGTACCAGATGTCGGCACCGTCGGCAGCGGTAATCTTGATATCCGTAGCCTTGCTCACAATACCGGCAACAGGTTCGAAAACGGGCGCCTTAACGGCGGCTTCGGTTACCGTGTAACTGGCGTTATAAACAATTCTTTTACTGTTAATCGTTACCGTCACCCTAAGATATTGTTCTTCCAGAGAGACAACGGGTTTGGATTCCGGATACATATTGGGGATTGGATAGTCATCGGCATCGGCGGCCGCCTGATCCTTATAAAGGGACCACGTTACCATTAAAGCTTCGGAAGGAGCGCCAATGGTAATTTCCGTTCCTTCCTGAACCGGGTTTTCCGGCGAAGGGGTAAAGGTTACCACAGGGGCTTCGCTAACGGTAAGGACAGAAGGCGTTGTATTCGTCAATTCTGCATTGCCGTCGAAAGCGGTAGTGGGGGCTTCGCCCTTTACCAACCTGTAGGTAAGGTTCCATGTGCCGGCATCCAATCCGGTGATATCTACATTGGGGTTCCTGGCCGTTAGAATCTGTGTTTTGGCCTGATCGGCATCTCCATCTTGGGTAGAGGCGGCTTCTTTGGCAAAGGTAACCTCTACCGCCAGATTTCCGGCACCCGTGCCCATTACGATCTGGTCTGCGTCATTTTCGCTAATCTGTTCTATTGCAACGGTAAATTTAGGAAGGGGCGTGCTCCCTATAATCCAGGCTCCTTCAACCGAAACCGTCACCTTGGCCTTGTCTTCTGCCCGGACAAAGCCGACCAGCGAGAAGAGCATCATCAGGGCCGTGAAGCCCCCAAAAAGTAACTTCTTCATAATGAAAAGTTTTTTGAGTTTGTATTTAGTGAGTTGAATACAAAAATAATAAAAGATAATCACATATACAAAAACTATCTCCTCCATCCCCTGGCGTGAATTTTTCGGATTCAAGTTCTTATTTTCATCGCTATCCACGGAAAAAGAATGCCCCCAAGAAACATGGGAGAGAATAAAAAATCCCGCCGGGCAATCGCCTGGCGGGATTTTTGAAGGGCTTGAGCCCTTGGAAATGCGGTGGCTATACTATCGTACAACCACTTTCTTTACGGTTTCCTGACCGTTGGCGCGTACGCGGATAAAATATACGCCCGCGTTGTCGAGCTGCATCGCGTTTTCGCCGGCGGATACGTTTACGCGCTTAATCATCCGGCCGTTGGCGGCAAACACTTCAACCACCGCGTTTACGGGCACGCTTACGCTGAAACGGCCGTCGCTCGGGTTGGGATATACGCTCACACCGGCCAATTCCTTGCCTTCGTTGGCAGTGTTGTCGATAACAAGGGCAACCTTAACGGTGTCGGAAATCGCTTCACCCTTCTTGGCGTAGGCCTTTACGGCAACGGCCTTGGTAACCTTGATGGCGCTTTCGTATTTAACGAACGTGGAAGCCGTGTCGAGGGCGTAGAAGATTTCGGCGCCTTCGGTAACGCAGCTTATCACCACGCTGTCGCCCACCTTAACCTTGTCGCCGTCCCTGTGGTTGAAGGTAGGAGCGGCCACGGTGTCCTTTTCGGGTTCGTCGCCCTTAAGCGTGTAGGCTGCCGTAACGATGGCCGAGTTTACCAAACCGGCCTTGATGGCGACAGCCTTGATGGTCATGTTGCTGTCGATCGAGATTTCGTCCTCGTACTTGGTGCTGGCCACCGTGGGGTTACCGCCGTTTACGGTGTAGTAGATGTCGGCACCGGCCGTGTCGCAGGTAATGCGGACTTTCGTGCCTTTTTCCACCGAACCGGCCGCTACGCTGAATTTGGGAGCGGCCACGGTGTCTTTCTTAACCGTGAACGTGGCCGTGGCGATGTTCGACACGGAGTCGGACTGGCCTTCGGTCTTCTTGACCGCAATAGCGCGGACGGTGGTGGTGTCTTTGTCGATGACGATACCGTTGGCGGCAACATACAGCGTGCTGTTGGGGGTTACCGTATCGGCGTTGATCGAGTAGTAGATCCTGGCGCCTTCGGCAGCGCTGAGCCTAATGGTGTCTCCCTTCTTGACTTCGCCGCCGTTGGGGGTGATCACCGGCATGGCAATGTCTTTGGCGATAAGGTAGGTGTGTTCCACGATGTCGGAACCGTAGCCGTATTCATCTTCATATTTCATCATCCCGCCACCGTACCATATTACATAGGCGATGGCCTTGATGGTCGTGTTGGAGTCGATGGTGATTTCTTCTTCGTTTTCGTAGTCGTAGGATTTGATGACATCCTGCATGTCGCCGCTCATGTCGTTCAGCAAGCGTTCTTCAAGCGGGTCGGAACCGTCCAGCGTATAGTTAACGATAAACATCTGGTCGGATGTCAAGCCTTCCGGTTTTTCAACGTTGATCTTTACCTTCGTTCCTTTGGCCACTTCCTGCGCGCTTTCGCTGAAAGCGGGGTTCTTGGCCAAGACCTGGAAGTTTTCGGCATTGAATTCCTTGGTGATCATCGAGGTGGCGATGGTCTTGTCGGTGCCGACCTTTACGGTGGCCACGGCCTTTACCGTTGCATAGGCGGAAAGCGTGATGGTGGGATAGATCCAGGCACCGTCTTTGTCCTGGTAGTAGCCCGTCATCTTAACCGGGCCGCCGGCAGCGCCCTGGGCCTTGTAGGCTTCTTCAGAAGGTTCGGAACCGTCGGTGGTGTAGTAAACATGGAAGTCGGCGCGTTCGTAGGCTGGGTTTTCCTCACATTCGATGTTGAGTTCCATGGGGAAGTTCTTGCCGAAGGTCTCGTCAACAAAGTACAGGGTGATTTCGGGCTCGGTCGATTCAATATCATAAACGGCATAGAAGAACTGCCATTCGTCACCTACATTCACGCCAGCCTTAACCACCGGTTTGGTAGAGGTAACGATAGGCTTGCCCACCTCGTCGTCATCTTCGTCGAATTCACCGTACCTGATACCGTTCCTAACAATATTGAGGGTATCGTCTTTTTCTGCAGCATCCTTACTTGCATAGGTGCAGAAATAGATGTTTACATCGTCCACGTTGGCCGTAATGGTAATCGTATCGCCGCTTTTAACCTCGGCGTTGTGAGCGGGATCAAAGGTCAGCTCGAGCACCGTTGCCGCAACGATCTCTATGCTCGTGGTCGTGGTCGTCGCCATTTCCACCGTACGTTCCAGTTCGGTGAAGTTCTCGATGGTGGAAGTGGCTTTACCCGCCTTATAGGTTACTTCCCAGGTTCCTTCGGTCAATCCCAGTTCTTCAGGATCGATTTCGCCAAACGACTGCGTTAAAAGATACTTCTTGATTTCGCTGTCTTTGGTAAAGGTGATCAGCACGACGATTTCGCTGTTGTCGTCGTCCGTGCCGAAAGAAAGGTTGTCGTCGTTGGTGATGCCGGCCATAACCATCAAGGGGGCTTCGGAACCGATTTCCCACTTCGCCGGCTTGAACTGTACGCTTAAAACAAGGCTGTTTTCCGCGCCGCCCACCGTAAGCGACATATCGTCTTCGGCGACCTTGATTTCGGCACCGTCGAATACAACTTCCTTATCTTCTTCTTTTTTAACAAGCGTGTAGGATAAAAACCATACGCCTTTGGTCAGTTTTTCCGTTTCCAACGCCGTTTCACCGGTTGCGGTGATATACTGAACCGCTGTTTCTTCGGGATAGGCGTCCATCTTGAACAAGTCCACCTTTACGGCCACCTTACCGTCGGCCAGAGCACCGATTTCAATGCCTTCCTCGGGCGTAACGCTTACCTTGGGGGCGTCTTCGCCTTCACTCCAGGCGGTGGCGCTCAAGGCAACGGTTACCTGGGGTTTCTGCACCGTATAGGAAGCCGTTACCATATCCGAAGCCACAAAGACTAAATCGTCATCTTCTGCCCATGCGATAGCCTTGATGGTTACATTTTCTGTAATAACGATACCTCCATTTTCGTCATACGGCTCTATACCGGCCACTTGGCCATAATTCAACATGGCAGGAAGAACATCTGTAGTTGAATAAAAAACATGCGCATCTTCAGGAATACCGGTAAGCTTTACCGCATTTCCCATCTTTATCGTCGAACCGGAAGCCTGTTCAAATTGAGGAGCATCCAGATGTTTAAGTTTCAACGATACTGTCTTAACATCTGTAACAACTTCGGCGTCTTCTCCTGCTACAGTGATGTATGCCTTTGCTTTTACTGTTATTTCCGTACCGTTAACATTAACTTCGATACCGCCCTGATTCATTCCTCCATCGACAGTGATCTTCTTAACGGGACCGTCTGCCGTAAAGTTTTCTTTCGTGGGCTCAATATCGCCGCCATTAATTGTGTAGTAAACATCTGCCGTCTCATAATCGTATTCGGATGATCCCTCCATGATAGACACGGTAATAGGAACGTACTTACTGATTTCTGCATTGTCTGTAAGTTCATCCATCGCCAGAGAAAGCAATGCTATACTGGGTTTTGCCGTTTCGCTCGTCCCTTGCGCCCGGACATGGCCGAACATCGAGAAGAGCATCATTAGAGCCGTGAAGCTCGAGAATAGTAACTTCTTCATACTAAGAATTTTTTTTGGTTAATAAATTAGGTTCTGTCTTTTTAATAAACCCCCGGGCAAATCTGATTTTCGAAACTTACTAATTGAATACAAACCACCCAGGGGCACAGCAAAGATAATAAAATACAATCGCATATACAAAACATCTCTTCCAAATGATTTTTTAGAATGCCGTGACCACCTTCCTTGAAAACTGGGGCTCGGGGGCAAAACGGATCATAAAGGCGTGCCGTGAACAGAATGTTCCGGAATCCGAATGGTCCCTTTATCGACAGATGCCATCTTGGACACTTTGAAAGAATACGGGTTTTGTCGAAAAGAAAAAGAAGGATGGACAATCACTAATCTCGGAGCCATTCTATTCGCAAAAGATTTTAATGATTTCCCGGCCTTATGCGGTCGTGAAGTTGTTGTACGAATATATGCAGGCTCCAACAACCAACAACTTTTGCACGACTATCACGATATGCATGGTTATGCCGCCGGTTTTAAAGGTCTGATCGACTATATCATGTCTCATACCGGAAAGGAACAAATAAGCGTTTCCCGGGAACTTTTGCCCATTTACCCTCAGGTAGCCATCCGGGAATTCCTGGCAAATGCCTTGATTCATCAAGATTTTGCCATAGAGGGTTCCCCCATAGCCGTCGAAATTTTCAATAACCGACTTGTTATCACCAATCCCGGAGCCACATTGAACAACATAAACCGATTGATCGATATGCCACCTCGTTCCCGAAACGAAAAACTTGCACAGGCCATGCTCCTGCTTCGAATATGTGAACGCCGGGGAAGCGGGGTGGATAGGGCTGTAAAAGCTGTTGAAAGCATGCTTTTACCTCCGGTTAAATTTCAAAACCTTGAAGACTACACCCGAGTTACCTTATATCCTCCCAAGCCTTTGGCTAAAATGGCAAAAAAGGAAAGAATCGAAGCCTGTTATCAACATGCGTGCCTAATGTGGGAAGACAATGCTCCCATCAGCAATCAATCGATACGTACAAGATTCGGACTTAATAAAAATCAAGCACCTACGGCAACCCGAATCCTTGCCGATACAGTGGTTGCCGGATTAATAAAATCAGCCGATGAGGGTTCCGATTCTAAGAAATATTCCACGTACGTGCCGTTTTACGCTTAATCTTATTTTCACGGCTATCCACACTGGAACTTAAAACCAATTGAATCAGCAAGTTCTTATTTTCACGGCTATCCACAAGGGTAAGACTCCAAGCTTGGGGACAAAAAAAATCCCGCCAGGCGGTTGCCTGACGGGATTTTTGCTTTCCAGGGGAGTTACCCTGGATATGGAGGCTTACTAGCGTACCACCACGCGTCTTACCGCTACCTGGCCGTTTTCGGCCGTGATGCGTACGAAGTAGATGCCGCTGTTGGCCAGGCGCACTTCCTCAACGCCGGCCGCCATCTTGAAGGCTTTTACGATCAAACCGCTGGCGTTGAAGATTTCAACCTTGGCAGCTACGGGAGCTTCCACGCTGAAGTTGCCTTCCGTCGGGTTCGGGTACAGGCGCACGCCCGCAAGCTCACGGCCTTCGTTGGCCGTTTCGATCGTGTAGGCCGCTTCCGCAACCTTCGAGCTTACAAAGCCTTCCTTCACCGCGATCGCCTTGATCGTCATCGCTTTGTCGATCGTGATCTCGCCCGTGTATTCGGCGCTGTTTACCGTTACCGTGTCGGCGTTGATCGAGTAGTAGATCTTCGCGGAAGCCGTGTCGCAGCTCAGCGCCACCTTCGTGCCTTCCTTCACTTCTCCGGCGGCCACGCTGAACTTGGGCGCCGGAAGCGTGTCGGGTTCTTCCACCTCACCGCTCTTCTTGATCGTGTATTTGGCGGTTACCAGGGGCGAATACTCCCAGGAGGAATTCTCGTCGCGGCGGGAAATAGTACGGGCATAGATTTCGGTGGTCGATTTAACCAGCAGGCCCTTGAACCCTACCGAATCTTTCGGATAATAGTCCTTGTCGGGAATCTGGACCATATCGTAGCCGTAGGCATATACGATCTCCAGGGTGGGATCCGAGCAGGAAATCTGCACATACACGCTGTCGGTGTATTCGCCCGCAACGGGGGTGAACACCGGCTGGGGAATGGTCAGGGCGAAGGAGGAGGTTACCTCGTAGTTGGCCGAATACATCCTCGACCATTCGCCGTCTTCTCCCTTGAAGATGGCGCAGAGGAAGCAGAGGCCGTCTTCCGCGCCTTCCGTCTTGTAGGGAAGCGTGGGCTTGTGGGCGGGGTCATATACCTTTACTGCGGTATCCATCTCCTCGGTCTTGGCGGTTTCCAGTAAATCTCCGCCCTCCAGGGTCGAGCCGCTGAACACATAGTAGATGGTGCCTTTTGCATTGTCGGAAGGCGTGATGGTTACCGTGTCGCCTTCCATAAGCACGACGGGCGAGGAACCGAAGATACCCATATCGGCATTGCCCTCGGGATCGAACGTCAACACGATTTCATCGGTGGGATCGGCGTCTTCCACGGTATAGGTTACATACACGATGTCTCCTTTCTTTTCCCATGTGTCGGGGTCGGTAACACCTACACCCAAAACAGGCTTGGCCTTGGTAACCACCGGTTTGCCTTCACTGTAGAATTCGGCGCCGCCGCCTACGTAGTCTTTAAAGTCGCCATCGGCGTGGGCTTCCGTCATAGAAGCGTACCACTTGTACTTTATATCCACGGCGGTAAGGGATTCGTCTGTCCAGCTGATGGTAATTTCCTGGCCTTCCTTAACGGGGGCCGAGCCGTCGGGGCTAAGCGTAACGAGCGCGGGTTCGGCGCCCTGAACCGTATATTCCACATACACCGGCTTTACAATCCAAGAGGCAAAGTCTCCCACATTGGCGATACCTACCGCCAGAACGGGGGCTTCTTCGGTAATGACCGGATGTGCCGTTTCATATTCGTTAAACGTGGTAAAGATAAAGTTTTCGGTAAAGCCGTTGTCGGCCGTGGCCGTGGCCATATCGGCGTACAGCTTGTAGATGATGCTGCCATCGGTGGTAGCGTCGGCTGCACGGGTAATCGTGATTTCCTGATTGGCAGGCACAGGTTCCGAGCCGTCGGGATTCATGATCAAGGCCGGCTTTTCTTCGGGTTCTTCCGAACCGCCGCCGTTAACGGTATAGGAAGCATAGAACACTTTCCAACCACCCTCAACTACAGCTGCTTTAAGAACCGGTGCGGCAGCCGTGATTTCGGGTTTATTGGTTTCGCTGTAAATTCCACTGAACAATTCCGACATGTTTGCATTCTGAGCTTCTTCCAGGTTGGCATACATCTTGAAATTGATTTCGTCAACTTCTTTGTTGGCCGTAATCGTAACCTTCGTGCCGGCATCCACGGTGGCGCCGTCGGCAGGATCAAAGGTAAGGGCTATTTCGGGGGCAATGGTGTAGGTCATCGTAACCTTTTCGGACCAGCCGACAATCTTTTCCTGCATCATGTCGATTTTTGCCGTGGCCGCCGTTACCTTCGTTTCCTTGGTAATCCTGGGGGTGGTATACTTGGCACCTGCTTCCTCTACAGTTTCCTCGCTGTCGTATTGAGTAAAGTCGAATTCTTCGTTGTCGAGAACCCAATAGGCTGTATACATGCAATAGTACTCAGCGGGTTCTTCATTACATTCAACTTTCACCGTAGTGTTCATTTCCACATCGCCGCCTTCAGGGTCGAAAGTCGGAACAGGTACCACAACGGGACCCGCCTCTTTTACAGTATACGTAAACTCTTTCACTTCAGAAGCGATCACAGTCGGGTCGGCATCCTCTTCCTCCGAAGGCACGAACGTGAACATACGAGCCCTCAATTTGATTTCTCCCATCACATCAGCCGGGATGGCGCAAGGCACACGCCAAAGCCCTTCCATGGCCGCGGCCACCTTGCAGTTATTCAAATCCCCTTCAAAACCATAGCCCATCAACTCATCAAAAGTCGCGTTAATCTCCGTTGATTCGTTATTGATCGTGTAAAGGAGATACACAGGCATCATGACGTATTCCGCCGGTATCGTGAATTCAATCACCGATCCTGCGGCCACCTCGCCGCTGGCCGGGGTGGCCACCAATTCCGGCAAGATGGTCGGGGCCGTCTCCTCGGTGTCTTGCGCCCGCGCAAAACCGACCATGGAGAAGAGCATCGTTAGAGCTGTAAAGCTCGAAAAAAGTAACTTCTTCATTCTAAAAAATTTTTTGGTTAATAATTATAGGGTACGCTGTTTCTTCAAATAAGCTCCGGCAATCATGATGCTCAAGAACTCACTCACTAAACACAAACTGCCGGAGCATGGCAAATATAATAAAACACAATCACATATACAAAACCTTTCTTCCAAATGATTTTTCAGGATGCCGCAACTACCTTTCTTGAAAACTGGGGTTCG
This sequence comes from Ruminococcus flavefaciens, assembly GCA_023667315.1. Classification (GTDB taxonomy): domain Bacteria; phylum Bacteroidota; class Bacteroidia; order Bacteroidales; family P3; genus Pullibacteroides. Next base: position 52,495 of record JAMPAI010000009.1, on the reverse strand, counting down.
GGGCAAAACGGATCATAAAGGCGTGCCGTGAACAGAATGTTCCTGAACCCGAATGGTTCTTATTTTCACGGCTATCCACGGGGGTGAGACACCCCAAACGATGGGGATAAAAAAATCCCGCCAGGCGGTTGCCTGACGGGATTTTTGCTTTCCAAGGGGTTTTACCCTGGAGATATGGAGGATACTACCGTACGATTACGCGTTTTACCGCTGCCTGGCCGTTTTCGGCCGTGAGGCGTACGAAGTAGATGCCGCTGTTATTGAGGCGTACTTCCTCAACGCCGGCAGCCATCGTGAACGATTTCACGATCACGCCGTTGGCGCTGAAGATTTCCACCTTGGCGGCCACCGGGGCTTCCACGCTGAAGTTGCCGTCCGTCGGGTTCGGGTACAGGCGCACGCCCGCAAGCTCACGGCCTTCGTTGGCCGTTTCGATCGTGTAGGCCGCTTCCGCAACCTTCGAGCTTACAAAGCCTTCCTTCACCGCGATCGCCTTGATCGTCATCGCCTTGTCGATCGTGATCTCGCCCTTGTATTCCGTGCTCTTTTCCGTCGGAACGCTGCCATCTACCGTGTAGTAGATCTTCGCGGAAGCCGTGTCGCAGCTCAGCGCCACTTTCGTGCCTTCCTTCACTTCGCCCGCGGCCACGCTGAACTTGGGCATAGGCAAGGTGTCTTTTTCCACGATGGGAGCGGCCTTTACCGTAAACTCGGCGCTTACCACCTGCGAGTTGATCATGCCTTCTTTTACGGCCATCACCTTAAGCGTGAGCGCTTCGTTGATCACGATGCCCGTTTCGGCGTCATATTCGTTGCTGGTGGCCGTCGGTTCGCTGCCGTCGGTCGTGTAGCGTACAATCGCGCCTTCGGTGGCACAGGCCACCGTTACCTTCGTGCCCTTTTCCACTTCACCGCCGTTGGGGGTGATTACGGGAGCCTTCACCGTATCCATCAGCGTAAAGAAGGCTTCGGCGATGTTCGACACCGAGTCGGCCTTGCCTTCGGTCTTCTTGACCGCGATGGCGCGGACGGTGATGCTGTCTTTGTCGATGATGATGCCGTCGGCGGCTACATACAGCGCGCTGTTGGCCGTTACCGTGTCGGCGTTGATCGAGTAGTAGATCTGGGCACCCGGGTGGGTCGAGGCAATCTCAACCTTCGTTCCCTTGGCCACCGCACCGCCATTAGGCGTGATCACCGGCTTGGGAAGGTCGTTCATCACCGTGTATCCGGCTTTCACGAAATCGGAAGCGTATTGGAACATTTCAGGACGGCCCATCATGTTATAGTTTCCGGTTTCTATCGCAGAGTAGCAAATCACTTCCACGGAGAATTCTTCCTCGAAGCGTATGGTATCCTGCTTGTAAAGGAGTTCGTAGATGGCCGGAACGTGGGCATACATGCCTTTGGCGTCTTTACCGAAGATTATCTTGAGGTCTTCGCCTTCGTTGGTCTTGAAAATATTGTAAACACCATTCCAATCTATCGCAAAATACGCATCTTGCGAGGGTTGCGTTCCATCGAAGCTGAAGTACATTGTCGAAGCAAGCTCTTCCGTGCCGGGATTCTTAACGGTAAGGGTGTCGCCCGCCTTGATTTCGCTGCCGGAAGAAATGCTGAATTCGGGACGCTGTTCTTCTTTAAGGACAAAGGTCTTGGTGAGTGTGGCTGTAACAAGCATGCCTTCTTCCGAGGTTTCGCCCAACATCAGGTAACCCTTTGCCTTCAGGGTTACAGGACTTTCGGAAAGCAACACGGAAGGCATTATAATGTCTCCATACTCATCGGTTTCCATAGCTGCCATCTTGATGGGATTGTTGGCGGAATCCTTGGCCTTCAATTCATAGTATTCGTCTTCCGAAGGTTCGGTCTTGCCGTCGGTGGTGTAATACACCGTAAAAGGATGTTCATACAGCAAATCCTGCAGTTCGTTTCCTAAATCGGCGCTTTCTATGGAAAACGGCAGTGCAATGTTCTTGCCTACCGTATCACCTTTCATCACGACCATATTTCCATCAATGGCAAGCGTGGCTTCCACGTCTTCGAAAATCTTGAACCGGGCAACGGCCACATCGGAGGTTTCCCCGTCTTCGGTAACGGCAATGGCCTTTACCGTCATCGAAGAATCGATCTTGATCTTGGCTATACCCTCGCCTTTCGTGGAAGTGGCGCCGTTAACGGCGGGTGTCGAACCGTCGGTGGTGTACCAGATATCGAGTTCTTCATCCTGAACAATGTTCAGTTCCGTGCCTTTGTCAACCACGCCACTCCGTGCGCCGAATTCCGTCATGAAATACGGCATCTCCACATCGCTGCCCTTACGCACCTTGTAGCGGCGGCAATACGTGTAGGTGTCATCACCCACAAGAACGATTCCAAGAATGGGGGCCTCATCGGTAACGGTGGGAATGTTCGTTCCATAGGCCTGCATATAGTAAGCGAGTGCCGAGGAAGGAAGATGGGGTAACATTTCAACAAACTCTGCAGCTTCGCTTATGGAGGAGAAGGAGATATAATAAACCTTGTAGCCGGCGGGGGCGGTAATAAAGATTTCGGTGTTGTTGTCCACGCTGTCGGCGGGGGCGGGACTCAGGGTGATTGCGGGCGCGTCTTCAGCATCAGCGGGAAGCTCGGCAATCGTGTAGGCGGCTTCGGCAACGGCCGAGTTCTTCCAACCTTCCTTAACGGCGATGGCCTTGATGGTCATGGCTTGGTTAACGACAACGGGGGTTGTGTATTCCGTGCTGGATTCGGTGGGAGCATCACCGTTGGTGGTGTAGTAAATCTTGGCACCGTTGGTGGAGGTTTTAATCCTTACTTCCGTACCTTCGTCAACGGCTCCTTCTTCCTTGGTGAAGGTCGGGGTGGCCACCGTGCCTTGTTCCACGGTAAACTTGCTGGCCGAGCCGGCGGATACAACCGCTACCGAGGCCTCGATATTCGTAACACTGGCGTCCGTGGAGTTTCCCTTTACCAGCTGATAGGTGATGGCATAGTCGCCGACGGTCATGCTATCGGTCTGGGCGGCAAGAAGGCTTGCACTTCCGGTAAAGATCCTCTTTATCGGCGTTTCTTCGCCTTTCGTAAATGTAACCAACACCGCCACATCGCTTTCCGTCTTACCGATCTTGAGCGTGCTGGGGGCAACATTCTTAATCTGTACGTTGACGGTAGGCCTCATTTGCTTGCCCATTTCCCATTTGTCCGTGCTAAGTGTTACGGTAACCGTGTCGGGTTTGGTTTCGGCGGGAGCGGCGGCTTCCACGGTCAACTTGTCGGTGGAGGCATCGTCCATCTCGGCATCACCCTCGAAATCGGCGGTGTTTTCGTTGCCTTTCACCAGGACATAGGCCAACGTCCATTCGCCTTCCGTAAGGTCGGTGATGGCCAAATCGACCGGAGTAGAGGTGAGAACCTGCGTCTTTTCGGTCTCGCCTTTCTTAAAGCTTACCTTTACAGCCACGTTGCCTTCGGCCGTACCCAAAACGATGTCGTTTTCGGCTTGAGGATCAACGCTTTCGCCGCCCGTTTCGGCAGGCGCCTGCGTAATGGAAACAGTGAACTCGGGGAGGTTTTCGGTGGCCCCTGACTTGAAGGTGGCGGGAGACAACTCCACTTTTACTTTGGCTTTCGCCGTTGTCGCAGCATCGCCAGTATCAGCCTTGGCCATGCCGACAAACGAGAAGAGCATCGTTAGAGCCGTGAGGCTCGAGAAGAGTAACTTCTTCATTCTAAAAGATTTTTTTGGTTTGTATTTAGTGAATTAGTAAGTTTCGTAGAATGAGTCTTTTCTCATTAACCGACAAAGATAATAAATTACAATCACATATACAATATATTAAGGAAAGACAAGGTCGGGACGGGGCAAAAAAATCCTCCGGAAGCTGCCTTCCGGAGGATTCCGTTCTGCCTTTTGTTTAAAGGCAATTATCTGATAACCTTTGTGTTTACCGTCTTGTTGCCGGCAAGGCCTATCTGCAGCAGATAAACGCCCTGAGGCATGTCGGCGGCGGGCACCGTGAGGGTTTCGGCTCCCTTGGCATGTCGGCTGGCCACGCACTGGCCGGACAGGTTATACACCTTGACCCATTCCATGCCGCAGGATGCCGTTACCACGATGTTGTTGTTCTGCATATAGGCAAGCACCATGTTCTGCACATCGCCTTGGTTCGATACGTTTTCGGTTACGGTTACCACGCAGGGGGCGGAAATGCGGCCGTCTTGCGAGTTGGCGGTAATAACGGTCTGCCCCTTGCTGCCGGCGGTAACCAGGCCTTTGTCGGTAACCATGGCAATCGAGGCATTGGCGGTTTTCCACACCACGGGCGTGTTCGCGGCCTCTTCCGGATAAATGATGGCCGTAAGCTGGAAGGAGGGGGTCTTCTTGTCGAGCGTTATCTCGCTCTTGTTGAGCACAATGCCGGTAATGGGCACCTGCACATAAACGGTACAGGTATCGGAGGCCGCGCCGTCTTCGGAAACGGCCACGATTTGGGTCGTGCCTTCTTCAACTCCATATACGGCGGGACCGCCGGTAAGGGCTATGGCGGGATTCAGCGAGAGGAACAACACGTTCTTGTTGGTGGCATCTTCAGGAAGCACGGAGTATTTGATGGCCGTGGTGGTGCCGAGGGTAAGGAAGATTTCCTTTTCGGCCAGAACGACCTGTTCTACCGGAATAACCACGGTTACCTCGCAGGAGGCCACAAAGCCGCCATCGGCCGTGGTGGCTGTAATGGTGGCCGTGCCGGCGTTCATGCCCTTTACAACGCCCTGCTGGTCAACCATGGCCACCAAGGGGCTGGTGGAGTTCCAGATAACCGTCTTGTTCGTGGCTTCCTGCGGAATGACATTGGCGGCAAGCGTGATGGTGGAGCCTTTGGCTACCGAGGCTGCCTTACTCGAGATTTCCACGCCGCGCACGCTGAACTCGAACCACAGGCGGGGCATATCGCCCGTCATCTGCCAGGGATGCGCCGAGTCGTTGCCGAACTGCCAGCCAAGGCTTTCGTAGAACGCCTTGTTGAAGGTCTCGCGCGTACCCGACTCGCCGTTGGCGCGGTCTTTCGCACAGTTGTCGTCGCTTACCGTGGCTGAATTTTTCCGGGAACCCACCTTCATCGAGGCCAGGGCATAGACCGAATCCATGTATTTCAGTTCGTTCGCGTCCCTGTAGCCTTCGGCATAGGCCACGCGGTAGGCGTGCTCGGGGGCGATCACCGTGTCGTTCAAGGCCACCGAATACTTTACCTGACCGTTGAACATACCCGTTATGGTTTCGCCGGCCAGACCGCCCGCCTTGCCTTTATTCCACTTGTTTTGGGGAAAACTGTCCACTTCCACTTTCCCGGCGGCGTAGGTGCGGGTCACCTGTCCGTTGTTCTCGCCCACAAGGCCGCCCGCCTGATACGCACTCGCATATACCGAAGCGTCCGCATAGCTGTTGTTGACCGTGGCGCCGCTGTAGGTAAGCCCCACAAGGCCGCCCACGGTCATGGCTCCCGATACCGAACCCTTTACCAAGCAGTTGGCCACGGTGACTCCGGTGGTTATATAACCGGCTATACCGCCTACATTCTCGGAGTTTCCGGAAATGTTACCCGTAAAGCTGCAACGGTCTATGGAAGCGTAATTCACGGCCTGACCCACGAGACCGCCCACTTTATCGGCGCTGATATTCAGGTCGCTTTCCACATGGCAGTTCGTGATCCGGCTCCTGTTGGAGTCGTTGCCGGCAATAACGCCCGCGTTCGATTTCGCGTTCGAGAAGACCGCGTTCCTTATAAAGAGGTTGGAAACCGTGGCGCCGCTCAATTCCTTGAACAGGCCGTAGCCGTTGATCACGATGTTCTTGATAAAGTGGTTCCTGCCGTCGAAGTGGCCGCTGAACTTGGGAATGGAGGTGAAACCCTGCTGGTTCACGCCCGTAAAGGCCGCCATGTCGATGTCGTTGCCCAGGATAAACCAGGCTTCCGGATAGTTGCGCACCAGGTCGAGCTCGGCCGGCGTGGTGATGATGTAGGGTTCGGCTTTCGTGCCCTTGCCCTGCAGCTCAATGTTCCGGAGGGGCAGCGTGTAGAAAACGGTCTTCGCCTCGGTTTCGCTCTCCCAGGAAATGTAGAGGTTCTTCAGAACGGTGGAGGTGGCGTCGGTAAGCACGCCGGCGCTCGAGAAGCTGCCGTCCGTGTCGTTGTCCTGCCATTTGTAGAGCGTTTCGTTCTCGTTGGCGATGCCGAAGCCCCGGCCTGCGGCCGAACCCTTGGTAAAGCGGTAGAAGTAGAGGTATTCCTGCTGTTCGTCGGGCACGAACACGTAGGGGTTCATCGTAAGGCTGTTGATGATGGGCTGGAAATACTGCACATCGTATCCAAGGTCTATACGCACACGCTTTACCGCCTTGCCCTGAAGGTTATAGTAAACGATATTGCCCATCACGGTGTTGTTTACCGTTTCGCCTCGACCCAGGCCGAACACGTAGTTATAGCCGCCGTTCACGTCGGGAACACGTTCGAAATTCATCGAAAGCAACTCGTTCTCGTGGATGGCGGGAAAAGTGAAGTTACTGTTGAACGAAGGCAGGTTCAACATCACGATGGCTTCCACCGCGTCTTCGGAGCCCAGGCAGAGCGCGAACTCGTCTTCCTGCCCTATCAGGCCCTGCAGTTCGGTTACCAAGGCCACCTCGTCGGCGATTTCCCGGAGGGTATTGCCGTCTTCGTCCATCAGGTAGAACTGAATCTTGCCGCAGTCGCAGCTTATGTCGTAGCGGTCCATGCCGTAGATAAGCTCGAACTTGTCGTCGCTGTTAAAGGTATGGCGGGTGATCATGTACTTGCCGAAATACATGAGCGTGCTCATGCTCAGGTCGTTCTTCTCCATGCCGAGCAGGGGAAGCTGTATCTTCTTTACCAACTCGAAATCCATGTCGTAGATAAAGATCTCGAACAGGTTGTCTTTCTCTACGTCGATAACGGTGTCGTTGTGCACGCCATCCTTCACGAAGGGTTTCTGATACTGGGTGGTGATGTAGTAGGGCTCGCCGTCGATCTGGGTAAAGGCGGCCAGGGCACCGTTGCTGTAGGTGGTAAGGTCTTCGGGAATGGCGAAGGTGTAGAGGGTGTCGGGCTTGGCGCTCAACAGCTTTTTCGCATCATAGATATAGGAATACATGATGCTGTCCAAATCGGAATAGAAGGCGTCGTTAAGCTGAACGCGGTACTGGGTGCTTCCGTTCCTTTCGAAACTGTGCAGCAGGCCACCGCCGGTATGCCCGAACTTGCCGATTGTCTCTCCGCTTTCGTTAATGATGAACAGCGTGTCGCGGCAGGCTTCCGGACCGCCGCCCTGCGTGGCGAAACTGTGCACCGCCACCATGAATTCCTTCTTGGCATCGCTGTTGAAGAATCGGGTCGAGTAGTTGGACATCAAGCTTATCGACTGTGTAAATTCAGGTGTTTCGAGGCTGAAGGAGCAGAGCTGCTTCATGTCGTCGTCGAAAAATGTGTAGGTGGCTCCGTTAACATAGAACGAACTGTTGGGGTGTTCTCTGTATTCCACCACGAAGATCAGCTGCCTGCCGTCTTCGGCGGCGCTGATAAGCCCCCAGTACGGCTGTTTGATAACGGTGTCCACGTTCAGTTCGGCTACCGAGGCCTTGGCTTCGGTACCGGCTTTCCGTTTTCCGGCCTTGAACGCGTTTTGCAGCGCACGGTTCTCGGAAAGGGGGCGCAGCTTTACCGAAACATCCATCTTTTTGGCCAAATCGGTATATTCGGCCAGACCGGATTGAGATTCGAAGGGAATCGCGTTTACATTGGCTCCCTGGAACGCGTCCATAAGGCGGTATTCCAGATTGCTCTCGGAGGTTTCCGATGCGGAAACGAACGCATGTTGTGCAGTCACTTTGCCTGTAAAACAGAGCGCAAGCGTCATGCCCAAAGATAAAAGTACCTTTTTCATTAAAGTTAATTTATTGGTTAATACTTGGTTGTTTGTTGCTAAACTAAAATAATCCGTAACGTCCGCCGGGCATTCCCGCCGCCGGACAACAAAAGCCGGATCCGGCCGGCCCGGACTCAAAACCCACAAATATACTAAAAGAAAATGACTTATGCCCTTACGCGAGGATATCATACACCGGGCGGCCGAGAACTTCCTGCATCCTTTGGCGCAGGACGGCGCTGTCCAGACGGTAGCCGTCGGGCGAGATGGGGTTCACGCAAAGGCCGATCACCTCGGGCTGACGCAGCACGAAAAGGCGCGCGCCCGAACGCGTGAATTCGCGGTAGGCCGCTTCCGAAAAGAAGAGCTTGGTAAAGTCGCTCACCACCAGGTCGGGCTTGTGGCGGCGCGCGCAAAGCCGCTTCAGGAAGGCGTCGTTCAGCAGCCCCGACACGTACAGGAAGGCACCCGGAACGCAGAACGGCTCTATCTTCTCCATGTGCCGGTCTATCTGCAGCAGCGAGGGAATCCCCAGGTCGGTTACCGCGCCCTCGGCACCGATGCCGTACACGCCCGCGGAAATTTGCTGCAGGCGGCCGGCAAGCGCCCGCCCCGCGGGGAGTTCCGAGAATCTGGGCAGGTTCAGCAGCCTGTACTGAAAGGCTGTCTTGCGCACCAGCTCGTCCATGTTCCGGCTTACCGCCGCCCCCGTGCAGAGCACCATGGCTTCCGACACGAAGGGAGAGGCCAGGCTGAGCCTTGAGAGGGCGCCGTCGATCAGGGCGGTCTTCGCGCCCAGGGCGTGCGCCGTGCGTATGTATTCCTGCAAGCCCTGCGTGTGCGCCTGCCCCGAGATAATCAGTTTTCCGGGCGTCTTTACCCGCGCGGTCACCAGACGCCCGCAGGCGGTGGACTCGCGGCTAATATCGAGCACTTCGGCGGTGAGGCGGCGGCGGTGGTAGTACTGTTCGGCCGTCTGCACCAGCATGCCCGGATAGAACGTAAGTTCGGGCTTTTCGTTCCTATACACGATGTCGAGGCTCTCGCCGTCGGTGCCCGCCGAGGTAACGGCCAGAAGGCCGGCCTTGCCGCTGTGGAAGCAATGGTCCAGCAACGCGCGCAGGCACACGGTCTTGCCCACGTTCTTGGCCATGCCCACCACCGAGAGGCTGCCGTAGGCGGTTATATGCTCGAAAAAATCAGGTGTCACTTGATGTGTTTAAGCTGCCTATGCAGGATGAACAGGGTAACGAGTATGGCGAAGAAGTCGGCCACCGCCGTAGCCGCCCAGACCCCGTCGAGGCCGAAGAAGTACGAGCAGACATACAGGGCGGGTATCAGGAACAGCACCTGACGGCTCAGGCTCAGGAAGATCGACAGGTGCACCTTGCCCAGCGACTGGAAGAAGTTGGAGGTAACGATCTGGAAGCCCACGAACGGGAAGAGCAGGAACACATAGCGGAAGCCGTTGCGGGCAATCTGCGTGAGTTCGGCGTCGGAGGTGAACACCCTCGCGGCGGCGTCGGGAAAGAGCTCCATCATCAGGAAGCCGAAGGTGGTGATGGCCGTGCCCACCTTGATGGACAGGAAAAAGGCGTGCTTGGCGCGGTCCATCTTCTTGGCTCCGTAGTTGAAGCCCACGATGGGCTGCATGCCCTGGCAGAGCCCGATCACGAACATCACGAACAGGATGCCGTAGCTGTTGATGATGCCGTAGGCGCCCACCGCCAGGTCGCCGCCGGTAAGCACCAGCCGCCGGTTCAGGATCACGGCCACCGCGCTGGCGGCGATGTTCATCAGGAAGGGCGACATGCCGATGGAAAGGATGTTGCGCACGATGGTGCGCTTGAGCTTCAGGGTGCTGCGCTTAAAGCGGATAAAGGCGTCTTTGCGCATAAAGAACTGCATCGTGAAGATCGACGTCACGAACATCGAGAGCACCGTGGCGATGGCCGCCCCGCGGATGCCCATGCCGAACCCGAAGATAAAGAGCGGATCCAGCACCAGGTTCACCCCCACCCCGATCAGCATGATGACCATGGAGCGCGTGGGGCTGCCCGAGGCGCGTATGATGTTGCAGAAACTGTAAGCGAGGTTGCTGAAGATATAGCCGGGAATAACGATGTAGAGGTAGTCGGAGGCGTAGGGAATGGTTTTCTCGCTGCCGCCGAAAATCCCCAGCAGGGGATACAGCAGGCCCAGGCAGAACAGGGTGAGCGCACCCCAGATGATGACGGTGAGCACGAGAGCGTTGCCCAGGATGCGTTCCGCCCAGTCACGGTCGCCCATGCCCAGCACGATGGAGATGCGCGTGGAGGCGCCCACGCCCACCAGGGTGCCGAAAGCCTGCAGGAAGTTCATGATGGGCAGGCTCAGCGCCAGTCCGGAAATGGCCATCGGTCCCGCGCCCTGGCCGATGAAGATGCGGTCGATCAGGTTGTAGAGCGAGGTGGTGAGCGTGGATATGATGGCCGGCAGGGCGAACTTCCACAGCAGTTGCGGCACGGGTGCCGTCTCCAAAAGGCGCGGATTGTTGGTCTGGTTAGACATGATTGATAAATGGCTCGCAAATATACCAACCTTTTCGTTAAGTCGAGTGCAGAGCCCAAGTAAACTTGGTCTCTGCCGAGACGAAGAAAAGGTCGGTCGAAGACCAAAGAAACCCAAAGATTCCCTCCGTATCGGTTTTTTCGCTAATTTTATCGATTTTTTCCGCCCCCGGATGGAGCGGACTGCATTTCGGGTTCGCCCGTTTAAATCAAACATTATGGCAAGCTTTTTTAAGAAACTGCTCGGAAACAAATCGGACCGCGACCTCAAGGAGGTTAAGCCCATTTTGGAAAAGTGCCTGGCGGCATACGAAACCCTCTCCCAGTTAGACAACGACGGCCTGCGCGCCAAGACCCAGGAGTTCAAGGACCGCATCAACGCCCGCGTGAAAGACAGCCGGGAAGAAGTGGAAAGACTTAAGGAACGCATCAAGAACAACATCGACGACAGCCTGAGCGTGGAAGAGAAGGAACATATCTACGCCAGCATCGACCGGCTCGAAAAGGAAATCTACAGCCAGACCCAGGAGGAACTCAACGCCATACTGCCCGAAGCCTTCGCCGTGGTGAAGGCCACCGCGCAGCGCTTCGCCTCCAACGCCGAGGTGGAGGTAACCGCCATGCCCTGGGACGGCGACCTGGCCGCCACGCGCGACAACGTCACCATCCGCGGTAACAAGGCCTATTACAAGAACCAGTGGATGGCCGGGGGCAACCTCATCACCTGGGACATGGTGCACTACGACGTGCAGCTTATCGGCGGCATCGTGCTCCATCAGGGAAAGATCGCCGAAATGAGCACGGGTGAAGGCAAGACCCTCGTGGAAACCCTGCCCGTGTACCTCAACGCCCTGCCCGGCCAGGGGGTACACGTGGTTACGGTGAACGACTACCTGGCCAAGCGCGACTCCGAGTGGATGGGCATGCTCTTCGAGTTCCACGGCCTCAAGGTCGACTGCATCGACAAGCACCAGCCCAGCAGCGAGGCCCGGCGCCAGGCCTATCTGGCCGACATCACCTACGGCACCAACAACGAGTTCGGCTTCGACTACCTGCGCGACAACATGTGCCGCACCCCCCAGGAACTGGTGCAGCGCGGCCACAACTACGCCATCGTGGACGAGGTCGACTCGGTATTGATCGACGACGCCCGTACCCCCCTCATCATTTCGGGCCCCACCACCAAAGACGACGACCTGGAGTTCGACACCCTGCGCCCGCAGATAGAGAAACTCTACAACCAGCAGCGCGCCTTAGTGACCAAGATCCTGGCCGAAGCCAAGGGGCTGCTCAACGGCAACCCCACGCCCGAGCAGGAGAAGAAGGGCGGCGAACTGCTGTTCCGCGCCCACCGCGGCCTGCCCAAGAACACGGCGCTCATCAAGTTTTTGAGCGAGCCGGGCATGAAGACCCTCATGCAGAAGACCGAGAACTTCTACCTGCAGGAACAGGGCAAGAACATGCCCAAGATCGACGGGGAACTGTATTTCGTGATCGATGAGAAACTCAACAGCATCGACCTTACCGACAAGGGGGTCGATTACCTCTCCTCCGACGCGAACAACCCCGAATACTACATACTTCCCGACGTGGGCTCGCAGATCGCCGAACTCGAACGTTCGGGCCTCTCCCCCGAAGAAAAGACGGCCAGGAAGACCGAGATCATGCGCGACTACGCGATCCAGTCCGACCGCGTGCACACGATAAACCAGCTGCTGAAGGCCTACGCACTCTTTGAACGCGACGTGGAATACGTGGTGATCGACAACGAGGTGAAGATCGTGGACGAGCAGACGGGCCGTATCATGGAAGGCCGCCGCTACTCCGACGGGCTGCACCAGGCCATCGAGGCCAAGGAAAGGGTCAAGGTGGAAGCCTCCACGCAGACCTACGCCACCATCACGCTGCAGAACTACTTCCGCATGTATTCCAAGCTCTCGGGCATGACCGGTACGGCCGAGACCGAGGCGGGCGAATTCTGGAACATCTACAAGCTCGAGGTGGTCTGCATCCCCACCAACCGCCCCGTGATCCGCGAGGACATGGACGACCTCATCTACAAGACCAAGCGAGAGAAATACAACGCCATCATCGAGGAAGTGGAACGCCTTATCGGGGTCGGACGCCCCGTGCTGGTGGGCACCACCTCGGTGGAGGTTTCCGAGCTGTTGAGCCGCATGCTCAAGGGGCGCAACATCAAGCACAACGTGCTGAACGCCAAGCTGCATAAGAAAGAGGCCGACATCGTGGCCGAAGCCGGTCTGGCGGGCACGGTAACCATCGCCACCAACATGGCCGGCCGCGGTACGGACATCAAGCTCGGGCCGGGCGTCAAGGAAGCCGGCGGTCTGGCCATCATCGGCACCGAACGCCACGAGAGCCGCCGTGTGGACAGGCAGCTGAGAGGCCGTGCCGGACGTCAGGGCGACCCCGGCAGCTCGCAGTTCTACGTGTCGCTGGAAGACAACCTCATGCGTCTGTTCGCCTCCCAGCGCATCGCCGCCCTCATGGACCGCATGGGCTACCAGGAAGGCGAGAACATCCAGGCCAAGATGCTGACCCGTTCCATCGAGAAGGCGCAGAAGAAGGTGGAGGAAAACCACTTCGGCACCCGCAAGCGCCTCCTGGAATACGACGACGTGATGAACGCCCAGCGCGAGGTCATCTACACCAAGCGCCGCCACGCCCTGTTCGGCGAACGTCTCGGGGTGGACATCTCGAACATGATGTACGACACGGTGGAGAACTATTTCTCCGATCTGGGCGAAGACCGCGATTTCGAGAACTTCAAGAGCCGGCTCATCCGCACCTTCGGCGTGGAATGCCCGGTAAGCGAGGCCGAAGCCATGTCGGGCAAGGCCGACACCGTGAAGGCCGTCTATGAGGCCGTCTACAACGCCTACCGCCAGAAGGCGGAGCTTATCGCCCAGCAGGCGCTGCCCATTATCCAGCACGTGCACGACAGCCACGGCTCGCGTTTCGAGAACATCGCCATTCCCATCACCGACGGCCGCAAGACCCTGCAGGTGGTGGCCAACATCCAGAAGTGCCTCGACAGCAACGGCCGCGAGATCACCGGCTCCATACAGCGCGGGCTCTGCCTGGCCATGATCGACGACGCCTGGAAGGAACACCTGCGCGAGATGGACGACCTCAAGCAGTCGGTGCAGAACGCCTCCTACGAACAGAAAGACCCGCTCTTGATCTACAAGTTCGAGGCCTTCAACCTCTTCAAGCAGCTGCTTATCGACATGAACCGCGACGTGAGCGAGTTCCTGTCCTTGGGTCACCTGCCCTCCCCCGACCCCAGCCAGATGCAGGAGGCCCGCCAGCAGCGCACCGACATGAGCCGCATGCAGACCTCGCGCGCGGGCATCGGCGCCGCCGATCCCGAACAGCGCGCCCCCGTGCACACCAACCAGCCCGACGCGCCCCAGAAGCCGCAGCCGGTGCACGTGGAAAAGAAAGTGGGCCGCAACGACCCCTGCCCCTGCGGAAGCGGAAAGAAATACAAGAACTGCCACGGTAAGAACATGGCCTAACAGCCCATACAAGCATGTACGACAAGGAAAAACTACAGGCGCTCTCCGCACGTGTGGAAACGCTGAGGAGGTGTCTTTGACATCGACGGGAAGACACGCTTCATAAAGGAAGAGGAAGCCAAGACGGAGGCTTCCGACTTTTGGGACGACCCTAAGGAAGCCGAGAAGGTGCTGAAAGGCATCCGCCAGAAGAAAGTGTGGACGGAAGCCTTTGCCGCCGTGCATTCCGAATACGAGGATGCCGGGGTGATGGCCGAGATGTACGACAGCGGCGAGGTGCCCGAACAGGAAATGGAAGACTGCCTCTCCAAACTCGAGAAATCGGTTGAGGAACTGGAGTTCAAGAACATGCTCTCGGGCGAGGAAGACCGCCTGGGCGCGATGGTTACGATCAACTCCGGGGCGGGCGGCACCGAAAGCCAGGACTGGGCCGACATGCTCTACCGCATGTATATGCGCTGGGCCGAACGCAAGGGCTACAAGATCACCACGGTCGACTACCAGGAGGGCGAACAGGCCGGCATCAAGTCGGCCACGATCGAGGTGGAGGGCGACTTCGCCTTCGGCTACCTCAAGAGCGAGAGCGGGGTGCACCGTCTGGTGCGCATCTCGCCTTTCGACGCGGGGGCGCGGCGGCACACCTCCTTCGCCTCCGTATATGCCTACCCCATCATCGACGACAACATCGAGATCGAGATCAATCCCGCCGACCTTACCTGGGACACCTTCCGCAGCAGCGGCCCCGGCGGACAGAACGTGAACAAGGTGGAGACCGCCGTGCGCCTGCGCCACGCCCCCAGCGGCATCATCATCGAATGTCAGGTAACGCGCTCCCAGTTACAGAACCGCGAAAAGGCGCTGCAGATGCTTAAGTCGCAGCTCTACGAAATAGAACTGCGCAAGAAACGCGAGAAGATAGACGCCATCGAGGGCAGCAAGAAGAAAATCGAATGGGGCAGCCAGATACGCTCCTACGTGATGCAGCCCTACAAAATGGTGAAAGACCTGCGCACAGGCTGCGAGACGTCCAACGTGCAGGCCGTCATGGACGGCGACCTGGACGACTTCATCAAGGCCTATCTGATGGAGTTCTCGAAAACCAACTAGAATTTTTCCACCTTGGCCACGCCCGACAGGCTGACGTCGGTCTTGGGCATTCCGCTGTAATAGAAGGTGGCGGCATCGCTCACGGTGGCCTTAAGCGTCTTGTTTACCGAAAGGACTGTTTTCGACAGGCCGGACAGCCTGGCATCTAATTTATCGGTACGGAATTCTTTGGAACCGAAACGGGTGTTGCCGCCCTGTACCAACGTCATCGAAGGTACATAGCCTTCGGCCTCTACCGTGGCGTTGCCCGAAAGTTCCACCTTGCACGACTTTACCGCCGTAAGCGAAGACTGCATGGCGGTCTGTCCGTCCATCTTGATCTCGATGCTCTCGGCAGCGCGTATGTCCCCGCTGAAAGCAGACGTTCCCGACAGCTGCAACGAAATTTTCTGGCACGTCAGCGCGTCGAACATCTTCATCTTGGGCGAACCCTTCAACACAATCTGTTCCGGGTTATTGATGGCTATCCTGACAAAAATCAATTTATATTGCTGCGCGACCTTGTCCTTGATCGAAATCTTAAACGTCTTTCCGCTCTGTTTGGTAACAATCTCATCCAATACTTCACAGGGGGTGTCTATTTCCACACCTTCCTGCGTCCCCTGAGATAAAACGACATTGAACCTGCCTTCCACTTCCAAAAACCGTACATCAGACAAGGCGATCTTGTGCGAAATCTTGTGGTCGTGTTCTTCTACCTGCGACCAGGCTGCCGATACGGGGAAAACACCCGTCAGAGCCAAAAACAAAGCTTTTACGAGAAGTTTTTTCATATCTTTTCCGATTTTCCGGATGTAGAGACACATCCGCAAAAGGTCGGCAAAAATATAAAAGTTTTTTAAAATGCAAAAATTACAACAGATAGTTTATCAAAACCTTACCATTACTGCATAAAGACAAACCGCAGCAGGTTGGCACCCATTTCCAAGGCTTTTCTATGGGTTTCGGGGGTATCGCCGTGCACTTCGGGATCCTCCCAGCCGTCGCCCAGGTCGCATTCGTAGGTATAGAGGCAGACCATCCTTCCCTCGTAAAACAGGGCGAAGGCCTGCGGGCGCTTGTTGTCGTGTTCGTGAATCTTGGGCAGACCCGTCCGGCTGTAGTCGAAGGCCTGCCTGAACACCGGGTGAGAGGCCGGCAGTTCCACGAAATCGAGTTCGGGAAACACCTTCTTCATCTGGGCGCGGATAAATTTGTCCATGCCGTAGTTGTCGTCGATGTGCAGGAAGCCGCCGCCCGTAAGGTAGGTGCGCAGGTTCTGGACCTCGGCGGGAGAAAAGACCACGTTGCCGTGGCCGGTCATGTGCACGAAGGGGCAGGCGAAGATCGCCTGGCCGCCCGCCTCCACCGTAAGCGGAACCGGGTCGAGGTCCATGCCCGTCTCGTGGTTGGCGAACGCGATCAGGTTGGGCAGCGAGGTGGGGTTGGCGTACCAGTCGCCCCCGCCGCTGTATTTGAGCAGGCCTATCTGCACCTGCTGCGAACGGGCGTTGCCGCAAAAGAACAGCAGGAAAAGGGTGCCGGCGGCAAGCGTCTGCAACAGTTTTTTTCCGTGTTTTCTCGCATTCTCGACCAACATTCCGGGAATGTATTAATAAGGTTTCCTTGCGCCACGCAGCATGGCCGGGGCCCAGGCGGAGAACAGGGCCGCCGTCTCGGTGCGCAGGCGGGTGTCGCCCAAGGTAACGGGGATATAGCCGGCCTTTACGCAACGGGCCACCTCATCGGGCGAGAAATCGCCCTCCGGCCCTATCATCACCTCCACGTCCGAATCGAGATTCAGCAAGTCGAGATAGGATTTCCTTTCGTATTCCGCCCCGCAGTAGGCGATGAATTTCTGCCGCTTGGTATCTTCCGCGCGCTTTTCCGCCGCCTTAAGGTATTCGTTCAGCGAACACATCTCCCCGTGCAGCGGCAGGTAAGCCTGCTGCGACTGTTTCATGGCGGCCACCAGAATGGCTTCCACGCGCGCTGTCTTCACCACCTTGCGTTCCGAATGTTCGGTGCATATAAACGAGACGCTGCCCAAGCCCACCTCGGTGGCCTTTTCGAGAAACCACTCGGTGCGTTCCATGTTCTTGGTGGGCGCCATCACGATATGCACCCCCGGGCGGCGGTTGCCCGGCGTGTCGGGCGTCTTCAGCACCTCGCCCACGCGCGCCATGCAGGCCTTCTCGCCCACAAGGGTCAGCTCGGCCGAATACATAAAACCCGCCCCGTCGGTAACCCACACCTGTTGCCCCGGCCGCAGGCGCAGCACCTTGGCGCAGTGCCGGCTCTCGGCGGGCGAGAGCCGGCATTCGCCGTTTACGGTCTCGGGGGCGTGGAACAGGAACATCGGGGTTTACCTTACGTGAATCAGGAAGTAGTTCTTCTTGCCTTTCTGCACCAATACGTACGCCCCGTTGAGCAGCATGTCGCGGTTCACGGGCATCTGTTCGGTGGCCTTCTCCTTGTTGACGGAGAGGCAGTTTTCCTTCAGGGCGCGGCGCACCTCGCTCTTGGAGGCGAAGATGCCCGTCTTATCGGAAAGCAGGTCGATGAGCGAGGTTTCTCCGTTAAAGGCGGTGCTGTCCACCTCGCTGCAGGGAACACCCTCGAAAACGGACAGGAAGGTGTCTGTATCCAGTTTGCGCAAGGCTTCGGTGGTACTCTTGCCGAAAAGTATTTCGGAGGCCTCCACGGCCTTGTCGTATTCCTGCTGTCCGTGCACGCGCACGGTAAGGTCTTTGGCCAGGGCCTTCTGCAGGAGGCGCAGGTGGGGCGCGGCGGCGTGTTCCTGCTCCAAGGCCTCGATCTCTTCCTTGCCGAGCAGGGTGAAGATGCGGATGTAGCGCGCCGAGTCGGCATCCGAACAGTTGAGCCAGAACTGGTAGAACTTGTAGGGCGAGGTCTTGGCGGCGTCCAGCCAGATGTTGCCGCTTTCGGTCTTGCCGAACTTGCCCCCGTCGGCCTTGGTGATCAGCGGGCAGGTGAGCGCGAAGGCCTCCTTGCCGGTAATGCGGCGTATCAGCTCGGTTCCCGTGGTGATGTTGCCCCACTGGTCGGAACCGCCCATCTGCAGCTTGCAGTTCCTGGTCTGCAGCAGGTGCAGGAAGTCGTTGCCCTGCACAAGCTGGTAGGTGAACTCGGTAAACGACATGCCGTCGGTGCCGGCCTCGCCCGAAAATCGCTTCTTCACCGAATCCTTGGCCATCATGTAGTTCACGGTGATATGCTTTCCGATATCGCGGATAAAGCCCAGGAAAGACATGTCCTTCATCCAGTCGTAGTTGTTCACCAGTTCGGCGGCGTTAGGCGCGGTGCTGTCGAAATCGAGGAACCTGGCCAGCTGTCTCTTGATGCATTCCTGGTTGTGGCGCAGGGTCTCTTCGTTCAAAAGCACCCGTTCGGCACTCTTTCCGGAAGGGTCTCCGATCATGCCCGTGGCCCCGCCGATCAAGGCCAGTGGCTTATGCCCGCACTCCTGCAGGTGCCTGAGCATCATGATGCCCACCAGGTGTCCTATATGCAGCGAATCTGCCGTGGGGTCGATGCCCACGTAGGCCGTTACCTGTTCTTTCTGCAAGAGTTCCTCCGTGCCGGGCATCATGTCCTGCAGCATGCCCCGCCAGCGCAGTTCCGCAACAAAATTCTTTTCCATCTTTCTTAAAATAAAGGGTTCACACTTCGCTTCCAAACAAAAAAGGCTGCCTATATACGTAAGCAGCCCTTTTTGAGAACATCAGGCACGATTACTGTTGTTTAATCGGGGCTTTACGGATAGGACGAACGAACATATATCTGTTTTCGGTTTTCAACAGATAACCGTAACGTTTGTTCTTGGAATAATCCGTTCCATCGCCTACCCTCGAAAGGCAATACCAGGCAGATGAAACATCAAATTCGGAGGAAGACCAATAGGCATGCCCTATCTCGCCGCCAATAGCCATAAAGTGATAGGGATTATCCCCCACTATATCTTCCTGCTTGCCCTCGGCATACAATTTGTTAATCTTGTCACGGTTTTTCATCAGGTCGCCCAGTTCTTCGATGGAAGGCAAATACCATTGACCCTTGGTGGATTGCCATTTCCGTGCAATGGGATCCGATTCGTCTTCTTTGCTCTTGCCCCATTGTCTTCTGTAGTATCCCTTGCAAATCGAAGCGGCATACGATGAATAGATCGTAATCGTGGTGTCTTGCTTTTTGGCGGATTCAAAGAGTTTGATAATCCGGTCTGTGTTGACCTCGCCGTCCACATCGTTGATCACGGCCCTTCTGGTAACCACCGTGTCGATAACCGTCTGTCCGTTTTCTTCCTTGCTTTCGTAAGTGGTATCACGTTGCGAGGCTACGGTGAGACCCCAGCGCTGCTGCGGTGCGAAATACGTTTTTTCCAAGTTTGAATAACAATAGCTCTCGGCATCGGTAGATACGTCCGCACCCACCACCATGGCATCGGTAAAAGCCACCAGATAAGCCGTCGATCCGTCTTTCGACACTGCGAAAACGATACCCTGGGCTTCAGCGGGATCTTCAACAATCCCGTCCACACCGTACATCTTTCCTACCCATGCGTGGGAAGTGTTCAACTGCGAACCCTTGGGTTTGTATCCGCTATCGTACGGATGATGAGATTCTTCGCCATTGTCGCATGCCGTCAGTCCGAATGACACCGCCAGGGCGCATGCCATGAATTTAAGTAGCTTTTTCATGCTTAAAAAACTGATTTTGTTATGTTTTTTAACTATTTTGCTTGGGGTTTCCCGCAACACGGGAACGTCAAAGATAACAATTTTTCGGCTTTCTCCAAAGCGCGTAAATCAAAATGACGGCGTAGCATGGGTAAAACAGCAGGTAGGCCGTGTCGTAGCCGAAGGCATCCACCAGGCGGCCGAACAGCAGCGGCAGCAGGGCGCCGCCCACGATGGCCATCACCAGCAGGGAGGAACCGAAGGAGGTGTGCTTTCCCAGGCCCTCGATGGCAAGCCCCCACACGGCGGGCCAGATCATGGCGTTGGTAAGCCCCAGCCACACCAGCAGATACACCGAGACGATGCCGGAGGCAAACAGGCTCGCCGTAACCACCAGCAGGCAGCCAGCGGCCGAAAGGATCAAGGCCGTGCGCTGGCTGAACCAGCGCGGAATGCCGGCGATGCCGATCAGGTAGCCGATCAGGAAGGCCACCATCGACATGGCCGGGAACACCTTGGCCGAATAGTTCGAGATGCCTAAGGAGGCGGCATAGTTGATCAGGCTGTCCACGCTGATGACCTCGGCGCCCACATAGAAAAACAGCGCCAACACCCCGCCCCACAGGTTGCCGTGCCTGAAAACGGAGTCGTTGCCGCCGGCCTGCGCCGCCGCTTCCTCCTGCTTTTGGATGTCGGGCAGCGAAACCCTGCGGATAAACAGGGCCAGCAGAACCAGCACCGCCACGATGCAGAGGTAGGGCACCAGGCACTGCAGGGCGAGCCTGTCCAGGATTTCTTCCTTTTGGAGCGCCGTAAGCGAACCATCCTGCATCTGATGCAGCACCGCGTCGGCACTCTTGAGCGTTACCGAGCCCAGGATGAGTGGCGCCAGGATGCCGGCGCATTTGTTGCACACGCCCATGATTCCGATACGCCTGGCAGCCGTTTCGGGAGAGCCCAGCACCGCCGCGTAGGGATTGGCCGCCGTCTGCAGCAGCGCCAGCCCCGCCCCCATCAGGAAAAGTCCCGCCAGGAAAAAGAGATAGTGGCGCGTGAGCGCGGCCGGAATGAACAGCGCCGCCCCCGCCGCCATCACGCCCAGGCCCACCGAAATGGACCTCTTGTAGCCGATGGTGTCGATGACCCGCGCCGAAGGGATGGCGAAGATAAAGTAGGCGATGTAGAACATGAACGTCACGAAGTAGGACTCGAAATTGTTCAGCTCGCACGAAATCTTAAGGAAGGGCACCAGGGCGGAGTTGAGCCAGGTTACGAACCCGAAAATAAAGAACAGGATGCCGATAACGGCCAGGGGGGACTTTTTGAACATGGAACGTATGTGTTGGCGCGGTAGCCGCGTGGTTTTTCAAAACAAAAGAGACCGACGGAAAACAACCGCCGGTCTCTGCCGGAAATCTCGGGGAAATCTTAGTATTCCCTTACCTGCAACTGGAAGTAGGCCTGCGGATGCTTGCAGGCGGGGCAGGTCTGGGGCGCTTTCTCGCCGTAGTGCACATGTCCGCAGTTGCGGCAGTACCAGTACACCTTCTCGCTCTTCTTGAACACCGTGCCGTTCTTAACGTTTTCCAAGAGCTTGCGGTAGCGGATCTCGTGTTCCTTTTCCACGCCCGAAATCATCGTGAACATGGTGGCGATGTCGTTGAAGCCTTCCTGCTTGGCCACTTCGGCAAAGGCGGGATAGAGTTCCGTCCATTCTTCGTTTTCGCCGGCGGCAGCGGCTTCCAGGTTGGAAAGCGTGTCGAGAATCTGGCCGGCCGGGAAACTGGCCGTGATTTCCACCATGCCGCCTTCGAGCGCCTTGAAGAACAGCTTGGCGTGTTCCTCTTCCTGACGTGCCGTTTCTTCGAAAATGGCGGCTATCTGTTCGTATCCGTCTTTCTTGGCCTGTTTGGCAAAGAAAGTGTAACGGTTCTTCGCCTGCGATTCGCCGGCAAACGATTTGAGAAGGTTTTTCTCGGTTTCCGATCCTTTGAGGTTCATAAGCTTACATTTTTAGGGTTTATCCGGGTGCGCAAGACAGGCAAGTGTCCGCGAACCCTAAAACAAAGATACGTTTTTAAAACCAAACCGCGAATTTTTCGCCACGGCGGGTTACCGCAAGACACAGGCGCGCGTTATCTCGCGCTTTCCCTCCGGACCGGGCAGGCGCTCAACGGTGAATCCGGCGGCCTGAAGGTTGCGGCGGAACTGCCCCTGGGCGCAATACGAACTCAGGAAGCAGGGCAGGGCGGCGCTCCGCCTCAGCTTCACGAAGATTTCGGGCTGCCAGAGTTCCGGCTGCACCGAGGGGGCGAAGGCATCGTAATAAATGGCATGGTAACGGCCTTGCGGCAGGCTGGCTTCCTGCATCTCGCCCGTTATCTTGACCAGCGAGAAACAGGGCGTTACCGGGTGCGCCGCGCCGTCGAAGGGCTGTGCGTGCAGGCGTTCGAACAGGGCGGGTTCCACGCCCAGCAGCTGCGGGTAGTTGAGCTGTTTCCAGATGTCTTCCGGCAAGGGAAAGGCCTCGATGGCGGTGTATTCCACCCTGAGGCGGCGTTTTTCGGCTTCCTGCAACGTAAGGCAGGCGTTGAGCGCGGTGCCGAAGCCCATCTCGAACACCCGCACCGTTTCCGCATGGCTTTCGGCACAGGCTTCGAGGGCGGGCAGCAAGGCCGTCTCGATATACACTTTCCGGGCTTCCTGCACCGAACCGTGTACGGAATGGTAGTGTTCGTCTCTCTCGGGCCAATACAGGGTATGGCTGCCGTCCTGGGTCTGCTGAATCTCTAAGCTCATTATTTTTTGTAACTTTAACTTCGTTGAAGTTACTTCGTTTCGGTAGAGCCAACGCGCAAATAAACTTGCGGTTGGCTCTACGCTCAACTTTTTGTAACTTTGTAACCTTGTGCCTATGCGCAAAGGTAAACAAAGCCTGCGGATGTGGCGTAATCGGTAGCCGCGCCAGACTTAGGATCTGGTGCCGAAAGGCTTAAGGGTTCGAGTCCCTTCATCCGCACAAAACCAACGATGGCTATGGTCATAACCATCCACAACGTACTTCTGATCCTTTCCCTGCTGCTGTTCTTCGCCATTCTGGCGGGCAAGACCTCATCGAAAATCGGCGTTCCCGCCCTGATCCTGTTCATGGGCATCGGCATGCTGGCCGGTTCGGAAGGCATCGGCAAGATACAGTTCGGCTACGAACAGGCCGGCACGGCGCAGTTCATCGGCGTCACGGCCCTCTGCTTCATCCTGTTCTCGGGCGGTCTGGACACCAAATGGAGCTCCATCAAGCCCATTGTGGGCAAGGGCATGACCCTCTCCACGCTCGGCGTGGTGCTCACCGCGGCCTTCGTAGGCGTTTTCGTGAAGTGCGTTACCGATTTCTCGTGGACGGAATCCTTCCTGCTCGGTTCCATCGTCTCCTCCACCGACGCGGCGGCGGTGTTCAATATCCTGAACGCCAAGAACCTCTCGCTCAAGAACAACCTCAAGCCGCTGCTGGAGTTCGAGAGCGGCAGCAATGACCCGGTGGCCTTCCTGCTCACCACCTTCTTCGTGGGCATGGTGGGGCTGGAAGACTTCTCGCTGCCAATGGCGCTGCTCCGTTTCCTGCTGCAGCTTTCACTGGGTGTGTTCATGGGCTTCGTGATGGGCAAGCTCTCCACCATCATCATCAACCGCATCCGCATCAGCTATACGGGGCTGTATCCCGTGCTGGCCATCGCGCTGATGCTGTTCACCTATTCGTTTACCGACTTTATCGGAGGCAACGGCTTCCTGGCGGTCTATATCTCGGCCATCATCATAGGAAACAGGAAACTCACCCACCGCAACGCCATCGTGGGCAGCTTCGACGGGTACGCCTGGCTCATGCAGCTGATCCTCTTCCTTACCCTGGGGCTGCTGGTGTTTCCCAGCGACGTGTGGGCCATCAAGTGGACGGGGTTGGTCGTGTCGGGCTTCATCATCCTTGTGGGACGGCCCCTGGCGGTGTTCCTCTGCCTGCTTTTCTTCAAGAAGACGCCCTTCAAGGACCAGGTGTTCATCTCCTGGGTGGGGCTGCGCGGGGCGGCACCCATCGTGTTCGCCACCTATCCGCTGATCGCCGGGCTCGAAAAATCGAACATGATCTTCAGCATCGTGTTCTTTATCTCGTTCCTGTCGATGGCCCTGCAGGGAACCTCCATCCCCTGGCTGGCGCGCAGGCTGCACCTGGCCATCATCCTTCCGTTCGGACTTATGGCTCGGCATAACCTCGACACCAAGACGGAGATGTTCGAGATCGAGGTGGAAAAGGGCTCGCCCTTGGACGGCAAGACCCTGCTGGAGGCCGACCTGCCCGAGAAGACACGCATCACGATGATCATGCGGCACGGCGACTATATCGTGCCCATGGGCGAGACGCGGCTGCAGCAGAAAGACTACCTCTACATCCTCTGCAAGAACCCCGACGAGATAAAGCGGCTGCTCTCGGCCGAAGACAACGACTAAGATTCTCCGGAATGCACATAAAGGAAAAGGCAGGCGCAAGACCTGCCTTTTCGCGTATCATACGCCCCGTGTTTACTTGAGCGGCGTGTTCTCGAGCGTAGCCACCAGGTAATCCCAGAACTTCTTGACGGAGGCGATGTTCACCTTTTCGTCGGGAGAGTGCGGGTGAACGATGGTGGGGCCGAACGAGATCATGTCCCAGTGCCTGTAAACGCCGCCGAACAGGCCGCATTCCAGACCGGCGTGGATGGCCATGATCTTGGGCTCGGTGCCGTACATCTTCCGATACACCTCGCGCATTTCCTTCAAAACGGGCGATTCCATGTTGGGTTTCCAGCCCGGATAGGCGCCGGTGAACTCGGCCTTGGCGCCGGGGGTCAGATCGACCACCGCCTGCATGTTCTGCGCTAGATCGTATTTGGCCGTATCCACCGAGGAACGCAGCAGGCACATGATGACGGCCTGTTTTTCTTTCACTTTCACGATGGCCATGTTGGTGGAGGTCTCCACCAGGCCGGGCATGGAGTCGCTCATGCGGATCACGCCGTTGGGAATGCCGTACACCAGGTTGCAGAGGTTGGCGGTGCAACGGGCGGTGAGCGCTTGCGCGGGCAGTTCCGTAGCCTGACAGGACAGCGCGTAGTCGGGTTCCACGGCGTTCAGTTCGGCCTTGGTCTCGGCGAAGAAGGTGTCCACGATGGCTTTCAGTCCGCTTTCCTTGGCCTTGGGCAACACGATCACGGCGAAAGACTCGCGCGGGATGGCGTTGCGCAGGCTGCCGCCGTCCAGGCTCGCCAGACGGGCATCCACTTCGCGCAGGGCCACCAGAAGACGGTTCATGAGCTTGTTGGCGTTGCCGCGGCCCAGAATGATATCCATGCCGGAGTGGCCACCCTTGAGGCCGGTAAGGCTCAGCCTGTAGGCCGCCATGTCGGCGGAAGTGTTTTCCTTTTCGAGATCCATACGGATGGTGGCGTCCAGGCCGCCGGCGCAGCCCACATAGAGCTCGCCTTCGGTCTCGGAGTCGAGGTTGAGCAGGATGTCGCCCTTGAGCACGCCGCTTTCAAGGCCGAACGCGCCCGTCATGCCGGTTTCCTCGTCGGTGGTGATGAGCACTTCGAGAGAGCCGTGCCTAAGGGTGGTGGATTCCAAAACGCTCATGGCGGCGGCCACGCCCATGCCGTTGTCGGCGCCGAGGGTGGTTCCGTTGGCTGTTACCCATTCGCCGTCGATATAGGCTTCGATGGGGTCGGTGAGGAAATCGTGCCGCTTGTCGGCGTTCTTCTGGGGCACCATGTCCATGTGCGCCTGCAGGATCACGCCCTTGCGGTTTTCCATGCCGGGGGTGGCGGGCTTACGCATGATCACGTTGCCGGTCTTGTCAACCTCAACCTCGATGTTGTGCTTCTTGGCGAAATCGACCAGAAAGGCGCGTACCTTTTCTTCGTGTTTGCTGGGGCGCGGCTGTTGCGTGAGCCCGTAGAAATTGGCCCAAACGTTCTGGGGTTCGAGCGCGGAAATGTTCTTGTCCATATCTCTTGTGGTTTTGATTTTTGCGGAGTCCAAGTTACAAAACTTTTGGCAAAGCTAACCATAAACGCTTGCAACGGGTGTGCAAAAAGATATACCTTTACAGACATGAAAACCCTATACATCGCCACCCACAACGCGCACAAGACGCAGGAAATCCGTTCCCTTTTCGAGAGGACGCCCGCCCTGGCGGCAAGATACACGCTCGGAAACCTTGAATCGCTGGGCTTTTCGGGAGACATTCCCGAAACGGCCGACACCCTGGAGGGCAACGCACTGCAGAAGGCGATGTTCATCCACGAGAGATACGGGGTGGACTGCTTTGCCGACGACACCTGCCTGGAGGTGTCCGCCTTAGGCAACCGCCCCGGCATCTACTCGGCGCGCTACGCCAACATGCCCCAAGGTTTCGAACAGGACGGCCTGGCCACGCCCGAAACCCTCGCCCTGCCCGACCCCACCTTCGACCAGAACATAGACCGGCTGCTGCAAAAACTGCTGGGTAAGCCCCGCGCGGCGCGCTTCCGCACCGTAATCTGCCTTATTTTAGACGGACAGACGCACTATTTCGAAGGCGCGGTGGAGGGAGAGATCCTCTTGGAAAGACAGGGTGCCCGAGGCTTCGGCTATGACCCGGTGTTCAGGCCGGAAGGCTTTGCGGAAAGCTTCGCCGGATTGGGCGTGGAAGAAAAGAACCGCATCAGCCACCGGGGCCGTGCGGTTCAGAAACTGATGGAATTCCTCGAAAAGGCTTAGTCCTTGCCCCGCAGCATGTCTTTCTGTACGCGGATGGCCTCGGCGTGGAGGCAGTTGAGTATCTGTTGCACGAATTCCTTGTCCAGGCCCTGTCTTTCGGCCTGGGAAACCATTCTCCTCACCACTTCGTTCCAGCGGTCGAACTGGAGCACGGAGAGGTTCTCCTCTTTCTTGAGCCGACCCAGTTCCCTTACCAGCTGCATGCGGCGCGCCAGCACCTGTATCAGCTCGTCGTCCACCTCATCCAGGATATGGCGTATCTGCGCCATCTTTACCGAACTGCAGCCGGCCTTGCGGAACACCAGCCCCGAAAGCAGCCTTTCGAAGCCTTCGAAATCCACCTGCTGGGCGGCGTCGCTCATGGCCTCGGCAGGGGAGGGATGCACCTCGAGCATGAGGCCGTTCATCTCCAGGTCGAGCCCGTTCTGCGCCAGTTCCGCCAGATACGCGCGCTTTCCCCCCATGTGGCTGGGGTCGCACAACAAGGGTATCTCGGGATGGCTTCGCTTCATCTCCACGGCGATTTCCCACAGGGGAGAGTTGCGGTAGGGCAGGGAGTTGTACATGCCGAAACCGCGGTGGATGGCGCCCACCTTGCCCTTGCTGTGGCGCGAGACACGCTCGATGGCGCCCAGCCACAGCGCCAGATCGGGGCTGATGGGATTCTTGACCCACACCGGATTGCCGCAGCCCCGCAAAGCCTGCGAGATTTCCTCCATCAGAAAGGGATTGGCCGTGGTGCGGGCGCCTATCCACAATTGGTCGATGCCGTGTCTGAGACACAATTCCACGTGGTGCGCGGTAGCCACCTCGGTGCTTACCGGCAGACGGTAGGTTTCCTTGACTTCGGCCAGCCAGGCCAGCGCCTGTTCGCCCATGCCCTCGAACGAGCCGGGACGGGTGCGCGGCTTCCACACGCCGGCACGGAAAACCCTTACCGGCAGCTGCGGGTTGCGGGCGTTGTAGTCCGCGAAAAATCCGGCCGTCCTAAGCAGCTGTTCCCTGCTCTCGGCGCTGCACGGCCCCGCCATCAGCGTAAATTCCTTCGGCGGATGAACCGCCCCCGTATCCTTGTCTTGCATCGTTCCTTGCTTTATCTGTCGGAAGCACCGCTTCCTTCCTCACCCTGTTCCCGCAGGTATTCCTCCTCTTCCTTCTTGGAAAGGGTTCGCTTTCCGTTGTAGCGTACCTCTTCCTCGTTCTGGTCGTACTTCACGCGCATTTCGGGATTGCCGTCCCTGTCGTAGTAAATCCACGTGCCTGTCTTGCTGCCCATGCGGTAGAAGCCTTCCTCCCTGAGCACGCCGTTCTCGTCGAAATGGCGGTGCTGGCCATCGGGCAGTCCGTTGGCGTAGGAACCCTGGAATGAAAGCCGTTTCTTGCGGCCCTTCTCCGTCCAGTAGGAGCGCCACAGCCCGTGCCGCTCGCCCATGCTGTAGCTGCCTTCCATGAACTCGTTGCCGTTGAGGTATTCCCAATGCCCGTCTTCCAGACCTTCCACATAGCTTCCCTTGGCAATCACCTGCAGGCTGTCGTTGTATTCCACGCTCGCCCCGTCGAGTTTGCCCAAGTAGTATTCCTGCTCCTGACGCACCTCCCCGTTCGGAAAATACCAGACCCAGCGCCCGTCCTGGCGGTCGTTGCGGTATTCGCCTTCCTGCTCGAGCCTGCCGTCGGGATAGAAATACTTCCACTTGCCGTACTTGCGTCCCTTGTAATACTGGCCTATGCAGCGCAGCTTGCCGTCGGGGTAGAACTCCTGCCAGTCGTCGCGCAGGTTGCCGCTCTCATCGACCGCGCCCTTGCCCACGATCTCGCCGTCCTTGAATAAAATGCCCTGCACCACCTTGCCCGTAAGGCTGTCGTACTGGCGGCACATGCCCTCCGGCCTGCCGTTGCGCATGCCCACCCGGAACTTGGGCATGCCGTTCAGGTAGTATTCGGTGTGCACCTCCATCTGCGCGATTTCCGGCGCGTCTTCCTGCAGGATTCCCAGCACGTACTTCTGCAGCACCAGCAGGTTCCCCAGGCTGTCGTATTCCTTGTAGTAGCCGTCCTTAAGGCCGTCCTGATAGGTGCACTCCCAGTGCAGTACACCGTTTTCGTGGAAATCCTTCCACTCGCCCTGCATCCTGCCCGCCCGGTCGCGGCGGTTGGCCACGTGGCGGAACGATATCATACCGTTCTTGAAGAAGGTAAAGGCCGACACGTCGCCGTAGGCGTTGTAGCGTTTGTCGAAACCGTTCTCCAGTCCGTTCCGGAAGCGGGTGGTCTGCAACAGCACGCCCGCGGTGTCGGTAACGCGGCGCAGGCCCTGAAGGGTGTCGTTCACGAAATTCTCATAGACGGTGCGGTCCGGATCGTAATGCACGCTCGCGCCGTTCTTACGGCCGTTTTGGTAATGAATCTCGCGCACCGGGCGGTTGCCGGCGTAGAACGTCCACTTGCCGTGCAGCTGCAGGTTCCTGCGCGGGCCTTCCGAGATGAGATTGCCCTGCTCGTCGTAGTTCTTCCACACGCCTTCGGGCTGTCCGTTCACGAAATAGCCCTCGGAGGAAACCACGCCGTTGGCATGAAAGAACTGCCTGAACTCGGCGCCGGCAGGCAAGGTGTCGGCATCTCCCCCTGTTCGGCAGAAACCGGGAACACACAGAAAAAAATTAAACAGGCACAGCAGGAAAAGCCTCATATCAGCTTAGACGCAACATGGTTTCGATGGGCTTGCGCGCCTTGTCCATCAGGTCTTTGTCCAGCACGATCTCGGGCGTTTCGTCCCTGAGGCAACGGTAGAGCTTCTCCATCGTGTTGAGCTTCATGTGCGGACAGTCGTTGCAGGCGCACTCCTCGTTGTTCGAGGCCACGAGGAATTTCTTGTTGGGCACGAGTTTCTGCATCTGGTGCAGTATGCCCGTCTCGGTGGCCACGATGTATTCGCGCGAGGAATCCTTAACGATAAAGTTGAGCATGGCGGCGGTAGAGCCCACGAAATCGGACACCTCCAGCACGGCGGGGTTGCATTCGGGATGGGCGATCACCTTGGCGTTCGGGTTGGCCAGCTTGAGCTTGATCACCTTCTCGGCGTTCAGTATGTCGTGAATCTGGCAGCTGCCCGGCCACAGCTTCATGTTACGGCCGGTCTCGCGGTTGATGTAGCCGCCCAGGTTCCTGTCGGGCACGAAGAGGATCTTTGCGTCTTTGGGAAAGGTCTCCACGATCTTGAGCGCGTTGCCGGAAGTGCAGATAACGTCGGAGAGCGCCTTTACCTGCGCCGAGCAGTTTACATACGAAAGCACCTTGTAGTCGGGAAACTCGGCCTTCATCTTGGCCAGTTCACCGGCATCGCAGGAATCGGCCAGCGAGCAGCCGGCGTTCAGGTCGGGAAGGAGCACCTTGCGGTCGGGATTGAGTATCTTGGCGGTCTCGGCCATAAAGTGAACCCCGGCGAAAACGATGATGTCGGCGGTGGTTTCGGCCGCGCGCCGTGCCAGGGCCAGACTGTCGCCGATATAGTCGGCAATGTCCTGGATTTCGGGGATTTGGTAATAGTGGGCAAGAATCACCGCATTCTTTTCCTTGCGCAGTCTGTTGATTTCCGATACAAAGTCCATAACGCGAATATTAAGTTTAAAGGCGTCTTAAACGCGTAACCACAAATTTACGGATTTATTCCTTACAGCCGCACACCCACCTTGATATAGCCGGAATTGATCGTCGAATAAACTCTTTCTCCAACCCAAATCTGATAACCGATGCCTACCGAAAGACGCCTGTAATCAACCCCCAGTCCGAACTTTACGTTGAAAAGGTTCGCAGGGCTCACCGCCATCTTGTCGGAATGCCCTTTGGTGTGGATCCGTAAGTCCACGGGCGCGATAATGTTGCCCAGGCTGAAATTGATAAAGGGAAACACCTTTTCGGACATCGGGATATATCCCTTGAAATTCGCGCCGATAGACAACATGTGCATATACAGCCAACTTCCATCACGCACATCAAACTCCAAGACATCGGATAAACTGCCGTTCAGTTTCTCAAAAACGCAGGTGTATTCCAGTTCCAATCCAAAAAAGAAATAATCGTAGATACGGATGCCTAAAACCGCTTCCGCCGTAGGCCCCACATCCACCTTACTGAAAATCATGCCTGCCGAAACATATCCCTGGGGCTTTATCCGGTGGATATATTTACCTCTCACCTTAGGTGCAACCGGGGCGGGAACTTCGGAAAAAACCTCTTTCTTTCCGTTCTGGTACTTGATAAAGAAGACTTCGCTCTTATCGACAACTCTCGACGGGCCGTCCTGAAAATCCCAATCGACGTACTTTACCGAGGTTCCGGAAATTTCCAACACCTTTGCCTGAACTTCGTCCGCATTCCTCAGTACAATTACATCCTGCGCCTTGACAAAGGAAAAGGCCGGAGCCAGCAAAAGAACGAAAGCAATCAACTTTTTCATGGCCTTATTGTTTATGGAAGGCACAAAGTTAGCAATTATCACATATCCCATATTTCCCATACCTTTGCCGCCATGTATCCTAAAATCATACTCAAGGCGGGAAAGGACGAATCGCTGCGGCGGTTTCATCCCTGGGTGTTTTCGGGCGCGATCGCCCGCGTGGAGGGCGGAACCCTGGAAGAAGGCGACAATGCGGAGGTGTATTCCGCACAGGGAGACTTTCTCGGCACGGGGCACACGCAGATCGGCAGCATCGCCCTGCGCGTGCT
Source organism: Ruminococcus flavefaciens (assembly GCA_023667315.1). GTDB lineage: Bacteria > Bacteroidota > Bacteroidia > Bacteroidales > P3 > Pullibacteroides. The sequence goes on along the minus strand of JAMPAI010000009.1, from coordinate 21,172 downwards.
TTCGTTCGAGCCCGTTGCCATCGACAGAGCCTTTTACCGGCAGCGCATACACCAGGCTCTGCAGTTACGCCGGAACTTGAACCTGATACGACCCGACAACAACACTTTCCGGCTGGTTCACGGCGAGGGCGATTCCCTGTCGGGACTGGTGGTGGATATCTACGGAGACACGGCGGTGATGCAGGCGCACTCGCCGGGCATGCACCTCGACCGGGAGATGATTGCCGAAGCCATTCTCGAGGAGTGTTCCGGAATTGTGAAGAACATCTACTACAAGTCGGAGAACACCCTGCCGTTCAAGGCCGAAATGGATGCCGAAGACGGATACCTGGCGGGAAAAAAGGCCGCCAGACGCCCGGTGGCGGTCGAAAACGGGCTTAAGTTCTATCCAGACTGGATGGAAGGGCAGAAGACGGGCTTCTTTATAGACCAGCGCGAGAACCGCGCCCTGGTGGAACGCTACGCGGCGGGAAAGCGGGTGCTGAACATGTTCTGCTATACCGGCGGATTCTCGCTCTACGCCCTGCGCGCCAGTGCCAAGGAGGTGGTATCTGTAGATAGTTCCGAGAAGGCGATTGAACTTACCCGGCAGAACGTGGAACTGAACTTCGGAAAAAGCGCCGCGCACCAGGCCGTTGCCTGCGACGCCTTCGACTACCTGCGCCAGAACGGCAAGGATTTCGACCTTATGATCCTCGACCCGCCGGCTTTCGCCAAGCACCGCAACGTGCTGCACCAGGCCCTGCAGGGCTACCGCAAGCTGAACGCCATCGCCTTCCGGAACATCGCGCCAGGCGGCATACTGTTCACTTTCTCGTGCTCGCAGGCCGTTTCGCGCCAGGATTTCCGCCTGGCCGTATTCAGCGCCGCCGCCCAGAGCGGCCGCAACGTGCGTATCCTGCACCAGCTCTCCCAACCCGCCGACCACCCGGTGAACCTCTACCATCCCGAAGGCGAATACCTGAAGGGACTGGTGCTCTACGTGGAGTAGGGAGATTTACTTACTATTTCAATCCTGCGCGTTTACGCAAATCCGCTATTTCGTGAGCAGGAATATTTTCCCGGTCACTCTTATCATATATGGTAAGTAAATAGACATTTTTTTCTGTTTTCTCTACAAGAATCTCATACGAGATAATCCGGGCACCGCCGGACTTTCCGCCACCTTTTGAACTGATGCCCATACGATATTTGAATACGGAAGGCGATAGTTCTATACCTGATATCTTTTGATCAAGCAACTCATTTCTGAATTTTTTGAGATCTTGAGGCAGGGAACGATGGCGTTTGGCCAAACGGCGAAAGTCGCGGTCAAAGTCTTCTGTCGTTAAAATATCAATATTCATTGAGCAATTCATCTATGCTGCGAACCTTTATTGTTCCTTCTTTAATGCTCTTTACTTGCCGAAATGCCGAAAGAATGGCTTCGCTTTCAGTCGATTTCTTAGTAACTTTAGCTGCCTGTTTACTTTCTTTGGCAATGCTTACACCATCCAAAAAACCGAGAAGCTTTTTAAGACTTGGTAGCACGGCAGGATTTTCAATATTAAGCGTCAACTGTGTCATAATAAGCAAATATACGACTTTTTGGCTATTTGTTAAAAAGCGGTTCAAAAGATGTTGAAATCCGGTGGAAATGATTGTTGATTACAGTTGATAACTGAAGCGGCAAAAGAAATCAACAGCCATCAAGATTTTTTCAAGCGTTTTTAAACAATTTTAACTTAAAAAATGTTAAAACGCGCCCCGTTTGATAACCACTTCCGGCAACATATAAACAGATGTTTGTAAATTACATATCCTTGTGGTTTAAAGCACGTTGTACTGTTGAACACTTGCTCATAAAAAGGCGCTTCCTGTGTATAACAAATGATAAAATTCCTTAAAAAAACTTATCCACCGTGATAACAGCCCTACTATGTACTGCTATTATATTTTTTTATTTTTTAAAAATTTATAATATACATAATATCAATAGTTTAAATGTTAAAAAGTGTTTTGAGTCGAAATCTGCGGCGTTACAGTCCTAGGTCTTTTGCGGTCTTATTTGCTTGGGTGCTTCGGCAAAAAACCTTTTTGTAACTTTACATCTTCGTTTAAAATGGGCGGATTGTCCGAGTAATGAGCGCATACAAGGAATTTATAACGAAACTCGATGCCTTTCTTAGTCGGTTCTATGTCAACAAGGCGTGGAAAGGTTTTTTCGTGCTTTTTGCGGTGTCGTTGGCCGTATTCCTTGTTTTCTGCGTGCTCGAATATGTGTTTTATCTGCCTGTAGGTGTCCGCACCTGGCTTTTTTGGCTCTTTACCGTTCTGTTTCTAACCGGTTTCACGATGCTCGTTCTGTATCCGTTAGGGCAGGGAAGGGGCTGGTTCAAACGGATGAGCCACGAGAAAGCGGCCTGCTATCTGGCAGCGCGTTATCCGGAACTGGACGACAGACTCTACAACGTGCTCGACCTGAGGCAGCAGTTGCAGGAAAATGAATCTCTGTATGGATTGCTGGAAGCCGCCATCGAGCAGATAAGCCGGGGCTTCGTGGCCTACCGCTTCGAAAAGTCGGTCAGGTTTAGGACAAACCTCAAGTATCTGCTGTCGGTTGCGGCCGTGCTGCTGATTATTGCGGCCGTGTATCTCGTCAATCCGAAAGTCATAGGTTCCTCCGAAAGGATCGTCCGGTACGGCCGGACTTTCGAGCGGGAGTTTCCCTTTAAGATCACGATAGCGAACAATGGCCTGCGGGTCGCCTACGAGGAGGATTTCACGCTGAACCTGAGCGTGGACGGCGACATGCTTCCAAGCGAGGTCTTTATAGAAACGGACCGCCGCCTTGTTCCCTGCCGCAAAAATTCGGCCATCGAATTCTCGCATACCTTTAAGAAGGTTCGCCAACGGATAAAATTTCATATCGTAAGCGGAAAATACAGGAGCGCGGCCTACACCTTGGAAGTGGACTACAAACCCCTGATGTCGGGCATGAAAATCACGCTCCGTTATCCGGAATATATGGGCAAGAAGGCGGAAGTGGTAGATAATTCGCTGAACCTGAGCGTTCCGGCAGGTACCAGAGTGGAGTGGGAATTGAAGATAGACCATGCCGCCGGACTCTCTGCCGGCTTCATGCCGTCGGGCAATAAGTCGGAGATTCAGGAGGTGCACTGGGAAGAGGCCGCGGCGCAGTCGCCCGTTTTCTCGTTTTCCCGGCAGATATTCCAGTCGTGTAATTATCTGCTTGTTCCGCAGGCGTTTACCGATATAAAGGCCGATACTTCCTCCTTTTTTATCGAGGCCGTGCCCGATGGCTATCCGCGCATCGAGACCGTTCAGCTGTTCGACAGCACGCGTCCGTACCGGCGGTATTTCCACGGAATGATCAGCGACGATTACGGCTTTCATTCCCTGATATTCAAGCTCTCGTGTTCCAACGCGTCCACCGGCAGCGAATGGACATTTTTCGACACCCTGTCCGTAAAGGTGCGCGAACTGAGCCAGGAGTTCACTTATTATTTCGATATCGATGAGTTTAACCCGCAGCCGGGCGATGAATTGAGCTATGGTTTCGAATTGCGCGACAACGATGCCTTCTATCCCTTCAAGGCGGTGTATTCGCCTGTATTTTCTTACCGGAAGATGTCGCAGGAGGAGGTGAGGGATGAGGTGAGCCGTACCTCGGCCTCGGTGGACAGCAAGTTTTCGCTTTCGCTTCAGTCCGTGCAGCGTTTCGACAATGAACTGCAGGAACTCGTGCAGGACCTTCTTTCCAGGAAGCAGCTTTCCTGGCAGGATCAGAAGCGGGTGGAACTCTTGCTGGAACAGCAGGAGCAACTGCGCGAGACCTATCGGGAACTGTCGGAAGAGATTCAACAGAAACAGCGTCTGGAAAGCGAGCTGAACGAGACCGACAGCGAGCTGCAGGAAAAGCAGCGGCAGTTGCAGGAACTGATGGATCAGCTTTTCGACGACGCCACGATGAAAAAACTGGAGGAACTGCAGGAACTGATGCGGCAGAACGCGCCCCGCGAGAAGATAACGGACGCCTTGGAGGACGTAAGGCGGCAGAAGGATCTGTTGAGCCGTGATATAGAACGTAATCTGAACTTATACAAGCAGTTGGAATTTGAGAACAAGTTGAGTCAGGCCGTTTCGGATGCCAATAGGTTGGCGGAGCAGAGCAAGGAGGTGTCGGAACAGATGAAACGAATTTCTGCCGACAGCGCCTTGAAGCTGCAGGAAGAATTGCAGAAGGGCAGGGAACGTCTTGAGCAGGACCTGAAGCGGGTGGAGGAGCTGAACGAAAAGTTGGAGAAGAAAACATCGTTTTCCATGCCCGATTCCCTGTTGCAGAAAGCGAGGAAGGATATCGAGGATACGAAATCCGATTTGCAGGACGGCAACGAGAAATCGGCACGCAGGAATCAGGAAAAGACAAACGAGGATCTGCAGCAGCTGGCCGACAATCTGTCAGGCCAAATGGATCGGATAGAGGAGGAGAACGAGGCGGAAGACGCCGATTTTATCCGCTTGCTGTTGAAATCTACGGTGCGGGTTTCGGTGCAGCAGGAAAACCTGATGGAAGCCTTGGGCAACACTAAGCTGAACGATCCGCGCTATGCCGAACAGATACGCAGACAGTCGGCCCTCAACACCGAGATTCGCTTTATTGCCGACAGCATTCAGGCCATTGCCAAACGTCAGCCTCAGGTAGCGCTCGCCACCCATCAGGAAGTAAAGAACATGCTTTCGTACAGCCGCGAGACCTTGGATCTGCTGCTGGCCATGAACAACGTCTATTACACCCACTACAATACCACCAACAGCCGTGCCTTGGCGCGCCAGCAATACACGATGACTTCGCTGAACAATCTGGCCCTGCTGCTTTCCGAATCCTTGGACAGGATGCAACAGCAGATGAACATGAAGGGCAACAGCGGATCTTCCAAGAAAAAACAGAAGGGCACGCCCCAGATGTCCTGTCCCAAGCCGGGCGAGAAAAATTCCTCGATGCCCATTCCCTCTATGGAATCGATGATGAAGCAAGGCAGGGAATCCCTGCAGCAGATGCAGAAGGATTTGAACCGCCAGTTGGATGAACTGAAGAAAATGCTGGAGCAACTGCAGAAGCAGGGTCAGCCGAAAAATGCGCAGGAAGGTAAGCAATCCAAGCCGGGCGAATCGGGCAATGCACAGGGAGAACAGATTTCGGAGGAAAAGGTTTCGGAATCTTTTGCCCGTGCCGCCGCCAAGCAGGAGATGATCCGCCGTATGCTGCAACAGAAAATGCAGGAAGAAAAAATTAAGAATCCCGGAGCGGCCGGACTTTACAACCGTATTTTGGGCGATATGGAAACCACCGAACGCGATTTGGTGAACAAGATTTTAAACGACCGGGTACTGTCGCGCCAAAAGAATATCGAGACCCGATTGTTGGAGGCCGAGAATGCCGAACTGAAACGGGAACAGGATGACAAACGCGAATCGAAAACCGGAAATACATTCTCACCCTTTATGGGCGACAGCCTCGAAAATGCCGGAAAGAAAAAAATGCCGGGCAACGACCTGCTGCGTTTTTCCTATCCCGAACTTCGCCCGTACTATAAGAAGAAAGTGCAGGACTTTTTGTTTGAAACTGAGCGGAAGTAGGTGATGTTTCACGTGAAACATCTTTGTAAAATATTTAAAATGAAAGAGATTACCTTTATCGAACAAGATTGCAGGGTAGGGTTCATGCGCCGCAACGATACCCGTGCCCGCCTGCTGAACGTGTTGAAAAGCTTGGGTTGCGTGTCTTCCGGCATTACCTATATCTTTTGTTCGGACAAATACCTGTTGAAGGTAAACAAGGAGTATCTGAACCACGACACCTTTACCGATGTGATAACTTTCGACTATACCTTGCCCGGCGATTCATTTCCAATTGGCCTTTGTGAAACCGCCGGAAAGACTTCTTCGAAAAAGTACCGGCCGGTGGCGGGCGATATCTACATCAGTGTGGAACGGATCAAGGAAAACGCCAAGAAGTTTCAGGTGCGGAATATCGATGAACTGAACCGCGTCATGATTCACGGCATCCTGCACCTGGCGGGGTATCACGATAAGACGCCGAGGGAGGAGGCTGAGATACATCAGAAAGAAGATGAAATGTTGGAAAAATGGTTTTGAACGGGAATCTGCTTCGCTGCGAACTGTCGGGGGCTTGGTCACGTACTTTAGTACGCTCCCGCGCGCCCCGTCAGTCCGCATCTCGCATCTCCCCATTCAAAACCATTTTTCCCTTTGCACGTGTTTTGAGCAGGGATCTGCTTCGCTGCGGACTGGCGGGAGACTTCACCATTCAAAACCATTTTCCCTTCGGTTGGCCGGTTGGGGGTGGTTGGAACGGTGATCTGCTTCGCTGCGAACTGGCGGGGGCTTGGTTACGGGTAATTTATTGTGTTATGAAAGTTATAGGAATCAACGGGAGTTCCCGCAGGGATGGAAATACGGCGATGATTATCCATGCTGTATTTAAGGAACTGAATGCTGCCGGTATCGAAACCCAACTGATACAGTTGGCCGATTGTGAAATTAAACCTTGCCGGGCGTGTTTTGCCTGCAAGGGGCAGGGCAACTGTATTTTTAAGGAAGATGATTTTGCCGCCGTGTTTAGCCGTATGGCGGAAGCGGACGGAATTATTCTCGGCTCGCCGGTGTATTCTGCGGATGTATCTTCTAAAATGAAGGCCTTTTTGGACAGGGGCGGCGTGGTCGTGGCCACCAATCCAGGGTTACTTAAGCATAAGGTGGGTGCTTCGGTGGCGGCCGTGCGCCGCGCCGGAGGAATGACGGCGGTGGATACGATGAATCATTTTATGCTCAACAAAGAGATGATCGTGGTCGGCTCCGTTTATTGGAATATGGTTTACGGCAGGGAAAGGGGAGAAGTGCTGAACGATGCCGAAGGCATGGAAAATATGCGCAACCTCGGTCTAAATATGGCTTGGACTTTGAAAAGGCTTATTGAGAAATAGGGCTTTTCGCTGTATATTTGTAACTGATTTACAATATGTTTTTCGAGTTCGGACTTAAATGTTTCACGTGAAACATTTTGTTGGATCCTATCTCTCCGGACTCGGTTTTTGTTAGGAAACGATAGGATTAATGTTTGAAGTAGAAAATGAATTTGGATTACGATATCGTGGTGGTGGGCGGCGGTCATGCCGGATGTGAGGCGGCGGCCGCGGCGGCCAATCTGGGCAGCCGGGTTCTGCTGTTGAGTATGCAGATAGACCGTATGGCGTATATGTCGTGCAACCCGGCGATGGGCGGCGTGGCCAAGGGACAGATTGTTCGCGAAATCGATGCGATGGGCGGTTACTCTGGAATTATCACCGACCGTTCCACCTTGCAGTTCCGTATGCTGAACCGTTCCAAGGGACCCGCCATGTGGAGCCCCAGGGCGCAATGCGATATGTGGCAGTTTTCCGCCAACTGGCGTGCCCAGCTCGAAGCTGTTCCGAATCTGGAACTCCGCCAGGATATGGTAACCTCCTTTCTGTTCGAAGGCGATACCGTAACCGGGGTAAGAACCCAGTGCGGGGCGGAAATCCATGCCAAGGCGGTGATTCTTACCGGCGGCACTTTCCTGAACGGGAAGATTCATATCGGGGAACAGTCGTACCCCGGCGGCCGGATAGGCGAGAGTGCTTCTTTCGGCTTGAGCGAGCAATTGCGCGAACGCGGTTTCAAGGTGGAGAGCCTAAAGACCGGTACGCCGGTACGGGTGGATGCCCGCACGGTAAATTTTTCGGCGCTCACCGAACAGAAAGGCGACGAAGATCCGGGCAAATTCTCCTTTACCGACACCCCCTGTGTGCAGGATCAGATGTCCTGCTTTCTGGCCTACACCAATCTGGAAGTGCACGACATACTGCGCACGGGTTTCGACAAGTCGCCCATGTTCGCCGGACGCATCAAGGGGCGCGGCCCGCGTTACTGCCCCTCCATCGAAGACAAGATAGACCGCTTTGCCGACAAGGATCGGCACCAGCTGTTTTTCGAACCCTGCGGCCGCGGCAGTATGGAATATTACCTGAACGGCTTTTCTTCCTCGCTGCCCGAGGAGACACAGTTGGCGGCGCTGCACAAAATAGTAGGTTTCGAAAACGCCAGAGTGTTCCGTCCGGGCTACGCCATCGAGTACGATTATTTTGACCCCACACAATTGAAGTCCACCTTGGAGACCAAGTTGGTGAACCGGCTGTATTTCGCGGGTCAGGTAAACGGTACCACCGGCTACGAGGAAGCCGCCGGCCAGGGGTTCATAGCGGGAGTGAATGCCCACCTGAACATTACCGGACAGCCTCCCTTGGTGCTGAACCGCGCCCAGGCCTATATCGGTGTGCTGATCGACGACCTAGTGACCAAGGGAGTCGATGAACCCTACCGTATGTTCACTTCCCGTGCCGAATACCGTATCCTGCTGCGTCAGGATAACGCCGACGAACGCCTTACTCCTTTGGCCTATAAGATAGGTGTTGCGAAAGAGGAGAGGATGCGGCGTCTGGAAGAAAAAAAATCGTACGGAAAGAAGATAAAGACGTATATAGGAACCCACAAGGTGGATCCCGAAAACGTAAACGCCGGCTTGCTGGAATACGGTACGTCTGCACTCTCGCAGAAAACGACCTTGGAAGCCCTGCTACAACGCCCCCAGATATCACTGGAGCAGTTGATGCGCCTGGACGAGGGCTTGAGGATGTATGTAGAGAACAACCGGGACAAGCCCTACTACCGCGAATTGTTGGACGAGGTGGAGATCAGCATGAAGTACGATGCGTATATCCGCAAGGAAGAGGAGAACGCGGCGCGGCTTTCCAAGTACGACGACCTTCCGCTCAAACCCGATTTCGATTACCGGAGCATACTTTCGCTCTCGTACGAGGCGCGCGAGAAACTGAGCCGGATAAAGCCCGCCACGCTCGGCCAGGCCTCCCGCATTCCGGGAGTTTCGCCCGCCGACATCTCGGTGCTTTTGATCTGGCTCAATCGATAAGGTATTCAAGACGTTGCGGTTTCGCCTCCCGAAGACATGCCCATAGGCGTTTGCCGAGGCGGGAAAAATCTTATTTTTGCCGGTGTAAAAAAGGCAGGTTCACAGCCCGCGAAGTTTATACGCCGAAAGAGATTTATACGATGCAGGAAGACAGCAACATGCAAAAGGAAACAGCGGCTTGTACGCCCGACCTGGAAAAAACCGGCGCCAAGGGCGGCAAGGACAAGTATGTGGAAACGCCCTTGATGAAGCAGTATTACGAAATCAAGCGGCAGCATCCCGAAGCGGTGCTCCTGTTCCGCGTGGGCGACTTTTACGAAACTTTCGGCGAAGACGCCGTGTTCGCCTCCAAGGTGCTCAACATCGTGCTGACCCGCAAGGCCAGCGGCGCCCACACCTATACCGAACTGGCGGGCTTTCCCCATCACGCGCTCGAGACCTACCTCTATAAGTTGGTGAAGGCCGGCGGCAAGGTGGCTATCTGCGAGCAGCTGGAAGACCCCAAGCTCACCAAGAAACTGGTGAAACGGGGCGTGAGCGAGCTGATCACTCCCGGTATCGCCATGAACGACCGGCTTTTGGAAACCGGCAAGAACAATTTCCTGTGCGGAATCTCGCCCGCGGCATCTCCCAAGAATCCTACGATGGGCGTTTCGTTTTTGGATGTGAGCACCGGCGAATTTTTTGTGGCGGAAGGCAACGAGGAATATGTTCGGAAACTTTTGGATAATTTTCAGCCTTCGGAAGTTGTGATGCCGAAAACGTACCGCGACGACTTCTGCCGCCTCTTTGGAAACCGCTACTATATTACGGTGTTCGACGACTGGGTTTTCAAGCCTGATTTTGCCAAGAAAATACTGCTTGAGCACTTCAAGACCAATTCGTTGAAAGGTTTCGGGGTGGATGAGATGCCCGCCGCGCAAATGGCCGCGGGTGCCTGCCTGCACTACTTGGTGGAAAGCAAGCACGAACTTTCCGGACACGTATCCTCCCTGCAGAAAATTGCGGAAAACAAGTACGTGTGGATGGATGCGTTCACGCTACGTAACCTGGAGTTGCTGCAACCCTCGGCCTCCTACGTGGATGCCGGTGTCGAGGCGCAGAATTCCCTGTATGCGGTGCTGAACAAGACAAACACCCCGATGGGGGCGCGCCTGCTGCGCCGTATGATCTGCTTGCCCCTCAAGGACGTGCGGGAAATCGAGTACAGGCTCGCACACGTGGACTACCTGGTGCACCACCGCGAGCAGGCCTGCACCTTGCGCGACGCCCTCGCGCAGATAGGCGACCTGGAACGCATGCTGTCGAAAGTGGCGGCCATGCGGATTCAGCCCAGGGAACTGTGGCAGCTCAGGCTGTCGCTGGATGTCCTGCAGCAGATGATCCAATGGGGTGGCGAAAAGCTCGAATCAAAAGATAACGTGCTGTACGACAGGATAAAGGAACTGGATTCCTGCCGGGAACTCTCCGAACACCTGGCCCATTGGCTCAACCCTGAGGCGCCGGCGCTGCTCTCCAAGGGCAATGTGATTGCCGAGGGCGCGGACGCCGAGCTGGACGAGCTGCGCAAGATCGCCTTTTCGGGCAAGGAATACCTGTCGGACCTGTTGCGGGAAGAAACCCAACGCAGCGGCATCACCAACCTGAAGGTGGGCTTCAACAACGTATATGGCTATTACTTCGAGGTGAGCCGTTCCTATAAAGACAAAGTGCCCGCCTCCTGGGTACGCAAGCAGACGCTTACCAATGCCGAACGCTACACCACCGAGGAACTTAAGGTTTACGAAGAAAAAGTACTTACCGCCCAAGACAGGATAACTACGGTGGAAGCCCGGCTGTACCAAGAGCTTGTAGGTTTTTCCAACGGCTTTATAAAACGTATGCAGGCATCGGTACAGAACATTGCTTTCCTTGATGTTATGCTGTCGTTCGCCGATGCAGCTGTAGTGAATGAATACGTTCGCCCAAAGGTGGTTGACGGCTACGATTTGCAGATAAGGCAGGGGAGGCATCCGGTTATCGAGAGACATATGCCTGCCGGTCAGAAATACGTACCCAACGACATTACGTTTGAACACGATGCCTGCCGCATCATGATGATTACCGGGCCCAATATGTCGGGTAAGTCGGCGGTGCTGCGGCAAACGGCGCTCATCGTGCTCATGGCGCAGATAGGCTGTTTCGTGCCCGCCCAAGAGGCCGTTATCGGATGGGTTGACAAGATCTTTACCCGCGTGGGCGCCACCGACAACATCGCCCAGGGCGAAAGTACGTTCATGGTGGAGATGAACGAGACCGCCAACATCCTCAACAACCTGACGGCGCGTTCCCTGGTGCTTTTAGACGAGATCGGCCGGGGCACCAGCACCTACGACGGCATCTCCATCGCCTGGGCGATTGCCGAGTACCTGCACGAACAGCCCCAAAAAGAGGCCAAGGTATTGTTTGCCACGCACTACCACGAGTTGAACCGTATGGCGGAATCGTTTCAACACATTGAAAACTATCATATTAAGGTAAAGGAGGAAAACGGGAGGATGATTTTCCTGCGCACCCTGGCGCGGGGAGGTTCGGAACACAGTTTCGGGATTCATGTGGCGCAGATGGCGGGCATGCCGAAATTCGTGCTGGACCGGGCCGGGGAAATCCTTGCCGGCCTGGAACGCGACCGGAGCCTGAACGGAGATTTCGCTGCCATTTTGTCCGGTTCTGTCGCGCATACAGCCGCCCGGGAGGACGAACCCGATGCTCCATGCGATTCTCAGGCGGTCAAAACTCCCTCGAAAGCCGCTTCGAAAAGCGTTCAAACGTCTGAAAACAAGGCGGATAAACCCTATCAGCTCAGCTTTATCCAGTTGGACGATCCGTTGCTCGAAAAAATCCGCGACGAGATACTCGACCTGGACGTCGACAGCCTCACGCCCATCCAGGCACTCAATAAGTTAGACGAGATAAAACGGCTCCTCAAACGGAAATAGGGGGCGGTCTTCAAGAAAGCCTATTCGAAAACGGGGTATTGGAAAACCGGCTTTCGGATCCGCAAGGTTCCGGATCATGTCGGGCCAAATAAAAATCCGGTTGAAAACCAAGGATTCAAAAAATTAAACTAACTTTGCAGATTGCGCATGTGTAATTTATTACACGGAACGGAATAAGAAACTAAAAAAATACTATCATGATGTTCAAACGCAGCTCCCTTATCGCCATTGCTTCCTTGTGCGGTGTGTTGATGTTCACCACCTCGTGCAAGACCCCCAGAGAAAAGAGGCTGGAGGCTGAAAACGCAAGACTCAACGACGAGATCATTAAGTCGGATTCGGTGCAGATACAGTTTATGAACGCCTATGCCGAGATCGACGCCAACCTGCAGGCCATCAAGGTTCGCGAGAAAATGATTAACCGCAACAGTCAGGAAGCCGAAGAAAACGCCGACGTTCAGCAACGCATTATCGCCGACATCGTTGAAATCGGCAAGTTGATGGAAAAGAACCGTCAGAAACTGCAGGGCATGGAAAGCCTTCGCCGCGAATTGGTGAACGCCCGTGCCGAAAGCAAGAAACTGAAGGCTGAAAACGTGGCGCTTAAGGAATCCTCGCACACGGTGGGCAATCCGCAGGATGCCGAACGCATCGCCGCCCTCGAAAAGGAAAACGCCCGTTTGGCGGAACTCAACCAGGGCTTGCAGAAAACGATCGCCGGCCTTAAGAAACAGCTGGCCGAAAGCGAAGCCCGCATCGAAAGCCTGCAGCAGGAACTGGCCTCACTTAAAGACGCTTACGCCGCCCTTGAAAACATCAACAGGGAACTCAAGGCCAACGAACAGCAGTATCTTGCCCAGCTGGACGAAAAGGAAGCCACCATTTCGAGCCTCAACAGTCAGCTGACGCAAAGCAAGACCGTCTATTATATCGCGGCTCCGGCCAAAGCCTTGAAATCGAAAGGCATCGTGGTCAAGAACGCCGTAAGTTCCGATGTAAAGCTCACCGCTTTGACGGCGGTTCCCGATTACAACGAACTGCGTGTGATCGAAACCAAGTCGAGCAAGGCCGAAGTGGTTTCCTCGCATCCCAAGGGCAGTTACCGCATCGATGCCAAGGACAAGAAGAACGTCAAGATCGAAATCACCAATCCGCAGAATTTCTGGAGCGTTAGCCGCGTTTGCGTGGTCAGCACCAAATAAAGGCCGGATCGGGCACAAAAAAACGCCGGGGAATGTTCCCCGGTGTTTTTTTTATACGCGCGCAAATCGCCTTAGAACGCCAGTTTCTTGGATTTCTGCTGGAAGGTGTAGCCGATGCCGATGGTGAGGAATTCGCGGAACTGCACCTTGGGGCCTCCCAACGAGCCATCCTTACGTACCGACTTCACCTTGTCGTCGTATTTGAGCGAAGTGCCGATAGAGGCCGTGAAGTAGCTGTTGATGGCCATTTCCAGCCCCACGTTCCAATCGCACACGATATTGCCGAAATCGCGGTTGTAGGGCGTAAAGAACTTGGCGTCGGTCTTCAGCGTGAAGTTCTTCCAGAACGTCCAGGCGAAATCGATCTGCAGCGACATACCGCAGTTGAACATCACATGCTTGCCCGAATCGACCCCGAACAGCCCCTGACGGGAGAGGAAGTCGTCCATGACGAAGGTGGTGCGGGTGCTCGCGGGCGAGAAATACACCGCCAGCAGGCTCTTTAGGCGGTATTCGATACCTAACGAGGCGTTTACGTAACCGGGCGCGAAGATGGCCGAGATGTAGTCTTCGTGTTTCTTGCGTCCGTTGACGTTGGCGTAGCCCAGGTCGTACTGGGTCTGCAGGTCGGCATAGGCCTTGTAGAAGAAGTGGTCGCCCGGCATGGCGTAGCCGTAGCTGGTGGAGACCAAGAGGTTGTCGGCTGTCTTGTTGAGGCCGTTGGTCTTGGTGTACGACAGGCCGTAGCCCGACTTGAGCTTGGATTCCCAGATATGGCCGTTGTAGGTGTAGAGCAGGGTCATATCCACCTTGGCGGCTCCGGCCAGCGAGCTTTCGCCCCCCGCCGCCCAGTTCTGCAGGTAGTTCTGGGCAAAATTGATACCGCCTGCGAAATCGAACAACCAGCGCGTTTTGGAAGAATCCACCGGACGCACCCATTTGACCTTCTCTTTCTTTTCCTTTTGGGCGTTCGCCGCCGCCATGTCTTCCGAATGTCCGGGCATCGCCGAGGCACCTTCCGGCAGGAGCGAAAAGGCTGCGACTGAAGCGAACAAAATGCAAACTTTCTTCAACGTGTTCATTATCAATTGATATTTGTCCAAAAATTAAAGGCGCAAAGGTATAAAAAATTTGTAATTTCGCGGGGTTAAAAAACTTACACAATGGCTTTTATCCTCTCCCCCTCCCTGCTCTCGGCCGACTTCGCCAACCTGCAACAGGCTATCGAACTGATTGACAATACGGAAGCCGACTGGTTCCACATCGATGTGATGGACGGCCTTTTCGTGCCCAACATCACCATCGGCCAGCCGGTGGTAAAGGCCATCAAGAAACACGCCAGAAAGCCCCTGGACGTACACCTGATGATCGTGGACCCCGACCGCTATATCAAGGGGTTCAAGGACGCGGGCGCCGACATCCTTACCGTGCACGAGGAAGCCTGCCGCCATCTGAACCGCACCCTGGGCAATATCCGCGAGGAGGGCATGAAGGCGGGGGTCTCCATCAACCCGCACACGCCGGTGTCCATGCTCGAGAACGTAATCGAATACGCCGACCTGGTGCTGATTATGAGCGTGAACCCCGGTTTCGGCGGGCAGAAATTCATCGAGAACTCGTACCGCAAGATCGAGGAACTGAACCGCCTCAAGCAGAAATACAATCCGGAACTGATCATCGAGGTGGACGGCGGGGTGAGCCTCGAGAACGCACCCCGACTCCTGGCCGCCGGCGCCAACGCGCTCGTGGCGGGCAACGCGGTGTTCTCGGCGCCCGATGTGCCGCAGCGCATCGCGGACTTCAAGAAACTATAGCGCCACGACCCGGTAGGGACCCACGACGTAGCTTTCCTTGCCGGAAAGATACTGCTTCAGTTCGGGTTCCGCCTTCTTCTCAAACTTCTTCTCACGCAACAGAAGCACCGTGTTCTGCAGAGCCTTCACCTCGGCCGTTATGTCGGTGAGGCTGTCGTTCGCGGCAATCTGGTGTATGCTTTCGCCCAGGAATACGTCCATGTTCTCGGCACGCCGCAGGTAGAGCGAATGGTAGTGGCCGAGGTCTTTGAGCACCCTTACCTCCACCGCCTTCTCGCACACGTCGCGGTAGCCGATATAGGGGTTCACCGCCGGCAGCGCCCAACCGCCCGCAAAAGCCGCCAAAAGCAGCGAGAAGCCCATTGTGTTGACGGCCTTGCGCACCCCCTGCTGCTTGTGGTTGCGCCTGTTGTAGAGCACGCAGAATGTCCACACGCCCGCCGCCGACAGGATTCCGGCGGCGATATAGAAGGCCACCTGCCCCAGGTACGTCAGTTCCGTGCAGTTGGCCGCATATATGAGCGCCGGCAGCGCCGCCACATACGCCAGGGCGGGCAGCGCGAGGGAGGCCTGGATCCAGGGGTTGCGCTGGAACTTGCGCAGGAGCGACACGCACAGGAACACGAGGAAGGGGATGATGGGGGCCAGATACACCGACAGCTTGCCGCTTACCGCCGAGAGCATCACCAGGGTGGTGAGGACCACCGTGCTCCAGAAATACTCGGTGTCGGAGGTGAAGCGGTGCCTGAGCATGGCCGCGATCCACACGCCCACCAGCAGCAGGCTGTACGGCGCCAGCGAGGGCCAGATCTGAACCAGGTAGTAGTAGAAGGGCTTCTTGTGGTGGAAGGCGTTCACGGCGCGGTCGCGGGTCTGGTGGAACAGCAGGTTGTCGAGGTACTCGGTGCCGCCTTCCAGATAGGCCGCCCCGAACCAGAGCCCGCAGAGCACCAGCAGCACGAGCCACACCCGGAAGTTCCAGTAATGGAAGAACGAGCGTCCCTCCCGCTTGAAGAGCAGGAACACCAGCGGGCAGAGCAGCGGCATGAGGATGCCCACGGGCCCTTTGGTGAAGATGGCCAGGAACACCCACAGCCCGAACATCCAGCTCTGTTTCCTGAAGTCGCCCCGCCCCTGGTACATGCGGTAGAAGGTGCGCAGGGCCAGGATGATGAACAGGCACATGAGCGTGTCCATGCGCAGGAACACGTTCAGCCCCAGGAACATGCCGCAGGTAATGAGCATCAGCTGGGAGGTGAGCCGCCATTCCTTTTCGGGAAGCGTGCAGTCGGCCACGATCCAGTTGCGCATTACCCGCAGGATGATCAGCGCGGGAACCAGCGAGAACAGCCCGATGAACCACATGTGGTGCGTGCCGAAAATTAACTTGCCCAGCATCACGATCCACAGGTACAGGGGCGGCTTGTCGGCGTAGGGCAGTCCGTTGTTGGTAAAGGTGAAGACATTGCCGTTGCGCA
The DNA here is from genome assembly GCA_023667315.1 of Ruminococcus flavefaciens. GTDB lineage: Bacteria > Bacteroidota > Bacteroidia > Bacteroidales > P3 > Pullibacteroides. The sequence continues at coordinate 4,669 of JAMPAI010000009.1, read as the reverse complement.
GGGCCTCGTCGGCGATGCTGAGGTAGCGCAGTTCGTTCGAAATGGAGAAATCGCGGAAAATGAGGATAGGCAAAAAGGCTATCAGCACCAGCAGGGGCAGGTATTTCTCGAGTTTTTTCATTTCGTCTATCCCGTTTGCTTAGTTCAGGTTGGTGTCGTTCACGCTGTAGTTGATGTAGTTGCGGCGCATCCAGTGCATGGCCATGCAGTCCAGGAAAGGCCCCACGAGGCGGTTCCACACGCTGTATTTGGAGACCCCGGCCACGCGCGCGTACGAAGGCACGTGAATCTGCTTGGCCGTGCAGCCCTCCTGCAGGAGGATCAGGGCCTGGATAAAGCGGTGCATGCCGGTAAAGAAGGGCATTCGCTTGGCGTTCTCGGTGCGTATCACCTTGAGCGGGCAGCCGGTGTCTATGGCGCCGTCGTGTGTGATGGAGCGGCGGAACGCGTTGCCGATCTTCGACTGGATCTTCTTCGACCAGGTGTCCTGCCGGTTCATGCGGATGCCCGCCACCAGCGTGTATTCCCTGCGGTCGGCCAAAAGGGTGTTGAAGTCTTCGGGCAGGGTCTGCAGGTCGGCGTCGATATAGCCCAGGTATTCGGACTGGGCGTAGTCGAACCCAGCCTTGAGCGCGGCGCTCTTCTTGGCGTTCTTGGGATAGGAGACATAGAAGAAATCGGGGTTCTGCGCGCACAGTTCCTTGATGAGCTGCAGGCTGTTGTCGGACGAGCCGTCGTTCACGAACAGCACGCACGACTTGCAGACGGCCTTAGGCAGGTATTCCCTGAGTTTCTCGCCCAAGGGGGGAAGGCAGTCCTGTTCGTTGTAAACGGGAACGATAATGGTGAATTCGTAGTTTGCCGTGCTGTTCATAGCGAAAAAAGCTTATAATATTTCACTGCCGGCAAAGGTACGGATAAGTATTTTTTACCGCCCCGTCTAAAATTGATATTTTTGCGCCACCGAATGTTAATTAGTTTGTTATGCTCTGCCCCAAGAACTTCGCGCAAAAGATAGGCTTCGGTTCCATCGTGGAACTGCTTCAGGGGCTTTGCATCACCTCCTCGGCCTCCGAACTGGCGGGCCGGATGCACCCCGTGGACGACTTCGGCAAGCTGACGCTCTTCCTGCGGCAGACGGCCGAGTTCAAGCAGGTGCTGGAACTGGAGAAGGCCTTCCCCACGCAGGACTACTACCCGATGGGCGGCGAGCTGGCGCGCCTGCGGGTGGAGGGCAGCTACATCACCCTGCAGGGCCTGCAGCAGTTCCGGGCATCGTACAACACGCTCTCCCAGATCAAGGATTTCTTCGCGCAGCTGGATGCCGAGACCTATCCGGAACTGACGCGCTTCGGGGCTCTTTTGGACATCGACCCCGCCATCCTGCCCGAAACCGACCGCATCCTGAACCAGACCGGCGAGGTGCGCGACAACGCTTCGGAGAACCTCCTGCGCATACGCAGCCTTATCCGCCGCAAGTCCTCGCAGACCCAGACCTATATCGGGCGCTACATGAGCACCGCCAAGCAGCAGGGCTGGGTGGAGGAGAACGCAGAGGTTACGGTGCGCAACGAACGCCTGGTGATACCCGTGGGCGCGGCCTACAAGAAGAGCATGCGCGGCTTTATCCACGATGTGTCGGCCACCGGGCAGACCGTTTTCATGGAGCCCGAGGAGATCTTCAACCTCAACAACGAGATCGTCGAGCTCAAGAACGAGGAAAGGCTCGAGGTCATCGCGATCCTCAAGGCGTTCAGCAGTTTCTTGCGCCCCAAACTGGATGGATTGCTGCGCGCCTACCGTTTCCTCACCGCCGTTGACTTCCTGCACGCCAAGGCGCGGCTGGCGATCCTGCTGCAGGGCGAGCTGCCGGAAATGCGCCCCGAACCCTGTCTCCGGTGGCACCGAGCCATGCACCCGCTGCTGTACCTTTCGTTGCAGAAGCAGGCGCAGGCCGGAGGTTCGGCCAAGATCGTGCCGCTCGACATCAGCCTGGAGGAAGGCGAGCGCATCGTGATCATCTCCGGCCCCAACGCGGGCGGCAAGTCGGTCTGCCTCAAGACGGTGGGGCTGCTGCAATACATGCTGCAGTGCGGGCTGCTGGTGCCCATGAGCGAGCACTCGCAGGCCGGTTTTTTTCGGAACATCTTCGTCGATATCGGCGACGAGCAGTCGATCGAGAACGACCTCTCCACCTACAGTTCCCACCTCACCAACATGAAGTTCTGGGTGGAACACGCCGACGGCAGGACGCTCTTCTTGTGCGACGAGCTGGGCGGGGGAACCGAACCCAATGTGGGCGGCGCCATCGCCGAGGCGCTGGTGGAGACCCTGTTGCGGAAAGGCGCGTACGGCATCGTTACCACGCACTACACCAACCTCAAGCTCTTGGCCAAGCGGCATGAGGGCATCGTGAACGGCGCCATGCTGTTCGACCAGGACGCCCTGCGCCCGCTCTACGTGTTCCAGAAGGGATTGCCGGGCAGTTCGTTCGCCTTCGAGATAGCCCGCAAGATAGGCCTGCCGGAAACGCTCCTGGCCGAGGCCTCCAGGAAAGTGGGGCGGCAGCAGATGCACTTCGAGCAGGAATTGCAGCAGATCGAGGTGCAGAAACACGAGCTTTCGCAGAAAAGGCAGCAGATCGACATCGCCGACAGCCTGCTGGCCGAAACGGTAGGCAAATACACGGCCCTGCTGGCCGATTTAGAGAAGAACAGGGCGGAACTGATGAGGAAGGCCAAGGACGAGGCCAAGACGCTCGTCAAGAACGCCAATGCGGCCATAGAGCGTGTGATACGCGAGATACGCGAGGCGCAGGCCGAGAAGGAAACCACCGCCAGGCTGCGCCGCCAGTTGCGCGAGCAGGTGGCGGAGGAACCGCAGGAAAGTGCTTCCGGGGCGGGAAACAAGGCGGAAGGCAGGATAGAAGGCAGTTCCAGACCGCAGAAAAAGACGGCTGCGGCGCCGATGCCGCTCAAGGAAGGCGCGTTCGTAAGGATAGACGGGGAGGGGAACGTGGCGCAGGTGGAGAAGATAAGCGGGAACACGGCGCGGGTCAACTTCGACTTCCTGCACATGCAGGTGCCGCTGTCGCGCTTAGTGCCGCTCAACAAGGCCGAGGCGGAACAATACGTGAGGAACCAGCCCAAATCGCAGGTAAGCGTGCAGGGAATCAATGCCGGAGGCGCGAACTTCAAGCCCTACGCCGATATCCGGGGCATGCGGGCTGACGAGGCGCTGGATGCCGTGTCCAAACTTCTGGACGAAGCCCTGCTCTACGGTCACAAATACGTGGAGATACTGCACGGAAAGGGCAACGGCGTGCTGCGCCAGCTGACCCGCGCCACGGCCGCCAAGAACCCGCACGTGGCCTCCTACGCCGACCAAAGCGAGGAATTCGGTGGCACGGGCATCACCGTAATCGAACTGGGGTGATTCTCTGCCCTTGCGGCTAAATTCATTCCTCTTCCCGAACCATATGGTAAAGATCCACCGGGCTGTGGTGCCACAGCTTGCTTTCTTCGTGCTCCAGTTCGCGGTAGGTGGCCGAGCGGTAAATGCGGGAGAGGGCCTCGTTTACGGAGATTCCCGTTTCGGCGGCGTACATTCCCGCCATCCGGCTCACTTTTCCCGGCAGGATCAGGTATAGGTTCTTGTCGGTGATATTCCGTTTCATGAGCGCACCTCCTTTGCCTCGATAAACGCCAGGGTGGAAAGGGCCTTTTCCGTATGAAGCAGGATCTGATTAACGAGTTTGTAGGTTTTATAAAACCCCGAACCATAGTCCAGCCTGCGGTTCGGCGTCCGTATCTCCGGCACACTGACAATCTCTAAACTACCGTGAAAGACTTTCATTTTGAGGCGTTTTGTATGTTGAGGAACTCTTCTATCTCTTCGAGAATCCATTGGGCACTTTGGGTATGGATGGGCTCGTAGTTCTCCTCGAGAAACCGCAAAGCTCCGGACGAAGACAGCGTTTCGAAAGCCTGCGCCCCCGAAAGGGCATGGGCGTTCTTGTACATCTCCACGCAGAAAGAAAGGAAAAAGGTGATGGAATCTTGCTTCGTCTGCACGTTTCTAAGGGTTTCAGCCTACAAAAATACCGAGAATATTTAACAATAACGAATGAACCGGAAATACCGGCGATTCTTCCCGATTTTTCCCGAAAAATCACCCAATTCCTCGGATTTTTCCCGAAAAAAATCCGCCAGCCATCTCGAAAAACACCTCGACCCTAGATTTTTCCCGAAAAAATTCCCCGCCTCCTCCCGAAAAATTTCCCGCAACAAAAAAAATCCCCCCCGACCCCCAATTTTTTTCGTTTGACCCCCAAAAATTTTCCCCGACCTCCCCGAAAAAATTCCCCGCCACCCCCGGAAAACACCCCGAAAACCGCCATTCCATTTCTCGAAATGTAATAATTTGTCGATTCGTTCGTAAACATCAGAATGAATCCTTGTAAAAAGACGAAGTATATCTTAAAATCCGTGAGCCGAAAACGGAATCGGTTTTTAATTTATTTTTCGAAAGATATTCCGTATATTTTTTAAAAATTATTTTTTTGTGAATGATTGTCGAAAACAGAAATAAAGAAGCGAAAACGTTAAAAGGTTTAGGTGTGAAAAATCTGCACCCCCCGAAAATCCCTAATATAACGTAAAAGAGATTT
>JAMPAI010000008.1 GCA_023667315.1 Ruminococcus flavefaciens | reverse complement strand
GTTTTATCCCCGTATAGTGTCAACTTTTTTTAGGGAAAGACAGGTTAGCGGGCAGAGCCAAGCCAAGATTGGCTTGAATGCAATGAGCTATGGTGGAAATCAGGAGAGACATTATCGACACGCTGAAGCGTTGGAAAGACAGGCCGGACAGGAAGCCCGTCCTGCTCCGGGGCGCCCGTCAGATCGGGAAGACCTGGGTCATGGAGACCTTCGGCAGGGAGTGCTTCGAATACTGCGTGAAGTTCGACTTCGACCGACAGCCGGAACTGCGGTCGGTGTTTCAGCTTACCAAAGACCCAGCACGACTGCTCAAAGAGTTGTCCGTATATAGCGAGGTGCCTATCGTGGCCGGCAAGACCCTGATTATCTTCGACGAGATTCAGGAATGTGAGGAAGCCTTCAACAGCCTGAAATACTTTTGCGAGGATGCGCCCCAATACCACATCATCGCGGCCGGTTCGCTGCTGGGTGTGGCGGTGAGACGGCGCAGGATGGCCGTTCCCGTGGGCAAGGTGGACATCTTGCGGATGTATCCGGTCTCGTTCAGGGAGTTTCTCAGGATTGCCGACCCCTCGGTGTTCGACTATGTGGACGCCTTGACCGAAATACGGCACCTTCCGGAAATCATCCTGAACAAGCTCCGCACCGAATACAGGCGGTATCAGGTGTGCGGCGGCATGCCGGAAGCCGTGAAGGCCTTGCTCGAGAACAAGGGCGTGGCGGCCGTGGAACATGCCTTGCAGAACATCCTGGACCTCTACGAGCTGGATTTCTCCAAGTATGCCGGTGCGGGGGAGATTCCGCGCATCCATGCGGTGTGGCATTCGCTGCCCTCGCAGTTGGCCAAGGAAAACCGCAAGTTCATCTATAAGGTAATCAAGACCGGGGCGCGTTCCAAGGATTACGAAGACGCGCTGATGTGGCTCGAGGAAGCCGGCATGATTCACCGTGTCCACAATATCTCCAAGCCGGGGATGCCGCTTTCGGCCTATACGGAACCGGACGCGTTCAAGGTGTATGCCTGCGATTGCGGCCTATTGCGGCGTCTGGCCAACGTTCCGGCCTCCATTGTGAGCGACCCGGTGGCCAACTATACCGAATTCAAGGGGGCGATGGCCGAGAATGCGGTCTTGCAGTCTCTTCTGCCGCTCACCGACGGGCTGATGCCGCGCTACTGGAGTTCGAAAGCCACGGCCGAAGTGGAGTTTGTGTTGCAATGGAACACGGACATCATTCCCGTGGAGGTGAAGGCCGAGGGCAACATAAACGGCAACAGCCTGTCGGTCTATACTCAAAAGTACAACCCCGCCTGCCGCATCCGTTTCTCGATGCTGAACCTGCAATACAACGGCGGCCTGCTGAGCGCTCCAGCGCCCTTGGCGGCCTGGCTGGACAGGTTGATGGAATGGGTGGAGCAGGCGAGGGAATAGCACATTGTCTTGTCGATAAGACATAAAATAATAAATTCCGTCCTGCATATAGGACAAGATGACTATAACAAGCAAAGAACATTTCCTAAAACCAAGATTTTGTATTAATTTTATGAAGAACTCGGTTTTTATCGCACGGGGCGGTCGGAATTCGGGTTGAAAACAAACGTTTTTCTGCAGCCGAGAGCAGAGACCGAACTTGTTCGGGCTATGCCGAGGTGCGAAAAAGGTCGGTTGAAAACCAACAAAGACAACGATAATGAAAAAACGTAATGGATTGATGATTTGGGCGAAGCGTGCCGTCTTCGCACTGGCATTGGCGGGCACGGGATTGATGGCGGGCTGCGAAAAAAAGACTGAAGACCCGTATTCCCAACCCATTGACCCGGTAAAGGTTTTGCCGTTTGGTGCTAGAATTGATTTGGATTCCATTCAATATGAAAACGTTATGAAATATGCGAATGACCCGCGCATCACAACAATAATTTATTTCTTGGATTCAACAAACCAAAACAATAATTTCACTGGATTTGCAACATCAAATATTTCTATATTACGCGGAACTTTGTCTGACCGGTTGAACTATACGACCAAGGCAACGGGTGCTGGAACGTTTATATTCAGACCCGGTGCCGCATCGCCCGAGGACAGTCTGTGGTTCGTGCAAAACGGCTGGAAAATCAGAACGTGGTAGAGATAAAACGCCACCCGGGCGGAGCATTCATCCCGATTTTAAACCCTTCGAATTCGAGGGGTTTATCAAGACTGACCGCCGGTTGTTTTTATCAGAATGGAAAGATTAAAAAACGGCGGCAACTTTGCGGATACTGTTGATTCGTTTCATGAACGAGGGATTGGCCTGTGCCATCTGCTTATTGTAGTCTGACTGCAACTTCAACCAGATATCCGCCTCGATGCCCAAGGCGGCTTCGAACAAGAGCGCGTATTCGGTGCTCACAGCCCTCTTTCCGTTGAGTACGGCATTGAGAACGGAGGCCGGAATACCGATTTGAGCGGCAAGCTCCTTCTGCGACATGCCTCGGTATTCAAGTTCATCCTTGATCATCTCTCCCGGATGGACAGGCCGGCTGGGAGTAAGGTTGTTCGCTATCATATTCGGTTTAACACCCTTCATTGTGAACATCTTTTTTCCTATTTATAGTGGTTCGACAATTCCATTATGTTGCAAACGGTCAGTATAGGTTCTTCCGTGGTTTGGGTAACCGTAAATTCCACCCGATACCGGTCGTTGACACGAATGGAAGACCTGCCGGCCTTGTTGCCCGCCAACACTTCGTAGTTGAGTGAGCGGATGGGCCACAAGGCTTCGATGGAAGAGGCCGTTATCAAAAAACGTATCGCCTTTTGATAGCGACGCACGATATCGGGCTGATAGCGGTGCTTTTTGTCCTTGCATCTGCCCTCTTCGTACAATTGGCGCAGGTATTCCTCTTCGAAAACAACAATCATAAACCCCAAATCGTTAACAACAGAGCAAATGTAGGGGTAAATTATCAGATTAGCAAATTTGATAATTTTTAAGCTTCGGGAAATCCATGGAAGTTCTCGTCCCATGTCCATGCCGCAAAAACGTGAAGGTGTTTTCTCAATGTTAAGATTTTGTATTAATTTTGTGAGGAACTCGTTTTTGGGCGCACGGGGCGGTCGGGATTCGGGTTGAAAACCAACCTTTTCGTTAAGCCAAATGAGCCATCGAAAACTTGTTTTCAGATGGCCATGGCGAGAAAAGGTGCCTTGAAAAGGAAAAAAAGAATTTTACTATGGAGAAACGTAACTTATTGACGATTTGGGTAAAGCGTGCCGTCTTCGCACTGGCATTGGCGGGCACGGGATTGATGGCGGGCTGCGAAAAAAAGACTGAAGACCCGTATTCCCAACCCATTGACCCGGTAAAGGTTTTGCCGTTTGGTGCTAGAATTGATTTGGATTCCATTCAATATGATAATGTTATGAAATATGCGAATGACCCACGTATCACAACAATAATTTATTTCTTGGATTCAACAAACCAAAACAATAACTACGATGGCTTTAATACTTCAAATATTTCTATGTTACGCGGAATTTTGTCTGACCGTTTGAACTATACCACCAAGGCGACAGGCGCCGGGACGTTTATATTTGCGGCCTGTGCCGCATCGCCCGAGGACAGTTTATGGTTCGTGCAAAACGGCTGGCAAATCAGGCCGAGGCGGAGATAAAACACCGCCCAGGCGGTGCCTTCTTTTTCCCTCACGCCCCGCCTCCCGCGGGGCGTTTTTAGTTTTCCAGATTACACATCGGCACCCTCCAAAACTCCCCGTGTCCTTGGGGAGGAAGCGAAGTTTCGGCTACATATCTTTCATGGAAAGGACCTTGCGGGAAACGGTGTAGCCCTTGAACTGTCCGGTGGCCTGCAGGAAATTCGCCACCTTTTCATCTAATACAGCGGGGTTGTAGCGGGCGGCGTTCCGCTTGATTTCGAAAAAACACGCCTCCCAGGTCAGTTCGTTTTCGGCAATCAGGTCGATTTCGTTCTCTCCCTTGCGGTTCCACCATCCGCCTATGCGTGTGTATTTTCCGCTTTCCGCCAGCACCTGCTTGAAATACCTTTCCAGCATCAGGCCGCTGAAAGTCTCGTAGTCGCGGTTCACCAAGGTCTTCAAGGCATCGAAGGCCTCTATCTCCAGCATATAGCCGTATTTGTAGATGAAGCGGAACCAAAACGTAAGGAAGTTGTCTTTCAGCATGTAGCGCATGTTCTTATTCGAATTCTTCTCGAACAAGGGCTGTTTCTTCCCTATCAGTTCGTATTCGGTTTCCAGCCGGGTCAGGTAGCCGCCGGTTTCCCGCCCCACGGCGTTTTCTATTTCCGCACGACTGTTCTTGCCTTGCGCGATGGCGGAGAGTATCGAGAAATAAATGCCGTATTCCCGCCCGAACTCTTCCACCAGCATAGCCTTGCCCTCTCCTGTAAAAACTGAATCGGGACGGAGAATCTGACGGATCATCTTAGCCTTGGTTGTGGCACCGGCATCCATCAACAGCTGCACATACTTGGCCACCCCGCCCGTAAACGAGTAGAGAGCCAGCAGGTCTTCGGGCGTATAGGTTCCGTTGTGGCTTTTAAGAATCTCTTTCAAGACAGAGGGCGTAAAGGGGCGTATGCTCATAAAACGGGTCTGCCGGTTATACAGGGGCTCTTTTCCGTCCATAAAGATCCGACTCATCATGGAATGCACCGAACCGCACACAATCAGGTTGACATGCGCCCGGGGGTGATACAGGTCCCAAAGGCGCTGCATATCGCCGTACACGGATTTATTCACACGGTAAAACTCCTGGAACTCATCGATAAAAAGCGTAAGCGGATGGGAAACGGACCATTTCAGCAGGAATTCGAAGACTTCGGCGAAGTTTTGGGCTTTCCCCATCGTGGGTACCCCTAACTTCCCGGAGATTTCCGCCTGATAGGTTTCGCAAAGTTCGCTTTCGGTCTTCCGGCTCACGAAGAAATAGAGGAAGGGCATGTCTTCGTAGGCTTTCCAGACAAGCGAGGTCTTGCCGATACGCCGCCGCCCCGTAAGGACGGTGAACTGGGCCTGCTTTTGCGCCTGCTTGCGGATTTCCCGCAACAAACTTATTTCCTGTTTTCTGTCAAAAAACTCCATAGGTGTGTTTTGTCAATCATTCCGAAACAACGGGTTCCGAAACAGCGAGTTCCGAAATGGCGGTTTCGGAACTGCAAATGTAGTGAAAAAAACATAAAAACGCATCCCCAAATTACGAAATCAGTGATTTCGCAATCATCTCCGGCTTGTCCATGCCGCAGAAGCATGAAGTTGTTTCCCAAATTCAATCTTTTTAGTTTTTGAAATCGAGTGATTTGTATTAATTTTGTGGATAACCTGGTTTTGGGCGCATGGGGCGGTCGGGATTCGGGTTCAACCAAAGAAAGGATTTTACTATGGAAAAACGTAACTTATTGATGATTTGGGCGAAGCATGCCTTCTTCGCATTGGCATTGGCGGGCACCGCCGGCGTAATGTTACCATCATGTGAAAAGGAACCAGTGGAAAAGAAACCAATATATCGTGCCCCGTATGAGAAGGAATTGTTTTTTAAACCCGGCGAAGCGGATTCCATAGCCACGCCGATTGTGCAACAATATGCAGATGATACTGCATGCAAAAAGATTTATTTAACAACAAAATCAGATTGTAATTTTGCACGTGGTGCTGACTTTATAAATAAATATCGCACAATAATATTGGAACCGGCATTAAATGTATCGCAAAAGGTTACCGGCCGCGGCGCGATATACATAGGTAACGATGCAATATACCCCGCCGACAGTGCATGGTATGTGCAAAATGGTTGGACACTTATCAGACAACGATAGGACGGCGACAAATCGGACACGCCTCCCGTTTGCCCTCACGCCCCGCCTCCCGCGGGGCGTTTTTTTTCTCCGCTCGGCTTCGTGTTAACTACGATTTCCCAATCTGGCTTCAATTTCCTCGATGGTGGGCATCGTACCCTCTATCTTTTCAGGATAGAATTTTTCGAGGTCATATTCGGAAATGCCGATAGGCTGACTGCTCGATTCCAGGGCATATTGCGCCTGAATACGGTCTTTTTCCTTGCATATAAGCAGCCCTATGGTCGGATTGTCGCGACTTTCCTTACGCAACAGATGGTTGCAGGCCACAACGTACCCCCCTAACTGTCCCACGTCGGAAAACGAGAACTTGCCGATTTTCACCTCAATTACAACATAACAGGATAGATTGAGATTATAGAAAAGCAAATCGATGAAATTTTCCGTTTCACCAACCTGTAATCGATATTCCTTGCCAACGTAGGCAAACCCGGTGCCCAACTCGGTGAGAAACAGAGTTATATTATTGAGTAATGCGTCTTTAAGAATCCGCTCGTTATAGGGTTGCGTTATGCCGGTAAAAGCAAAATTGTAAGGGTCTTTTGTCAATTCTTGAGCCAAATCACTGTCTAGAGCGGGTAAAGTTCGCTTAAAATTAGTCAACGCCTTTCCTTGACGCTCAAACATATCACTGTTGATACAGTTCAGCAACATGGCACGGCTCCAACCGTTTTTTACTATTTGGCCAACATAGAATATGGCTTTCTCTGGATTGTTGGAAAACTTATCTATCAAAATTTTATGATGACCCCAGGGTATAGAGAAAATATCATCATATTTCTGTTTTGAAGATTCGTCCCCAACTTGAGGACAAGTCTCTTGTCTTAATTCGTCCCCAACTTGAGGACGAATTGCAAAGCATTGACTATAAAGTCTGTAAAAATAACATGAATACTTGATGGTTGTAGGCGATGTCGCAATCCTGTTGCCTAATTCATTATGCAAATCATTGCTTAATGTGGTATAAAAGATAGTGAATTGCCGCCGAAGCGGGAAGATATAAGAGACCAGCTTAGATGTTTCCCAAGATGATGAAGTTGTTTCCCAAAATCAAGATTTTGTATTAATTTTGTGGGGAACTCGGTTTTGGGCGCACAGGGCGGTCGGGATTCGGGTTCAACCAAAGAAAGGATTTTACCATGGAAAAACGTAACTTATTGATGATTTGGGCGAAGCATGCCTTCTTCGCATTGGCATTGGCGGGCACCGCCGGATTGATGTTGCCCGCGTGCGAAAAAGAGAAGGATAAATCCATATACCGCGCACCGTATGAAAAAGAATTGTTTTTTAACCAAGACAATGTGGATTCTGTTGGCGACAAAAATGTGCGAAAATATGTCGATGATACCGCATGTAAGCATATATATATGGTTGTAGAATCAGATAATGATTATACAGGGTACTCAACAGAAGATATAAACATAGTAAAAACAATACTTCAACGAAGAGTAGAACTTTCAGATAAAGTCTCAGGTCGTGGTGATTTTCATTTTAGACCGAATACAGCCAGTGTAAATGATAGTTTGTGGTTTGTACAAAATGGCTGGACCGTTCGTCAAAAACAGTATTAATAAACATACCCCGCAAACGCGGGGTTTTTCGTATCATCATCTTTTGAGCCTCCGAACAAAATAAATTGAGCCTTTGAGCAAAATCCATCTGCCCGGGGCGTTCTATTTTTGCAGCGTGAAATCAACACTGCTGGGAGAGGACAGACAGTGCAGGTATCCTTAATCCCGGTAGCACAATCCGTAATTTGGGTAACACAATCCGTAATCCGTTTAGGGACGGTCTTGGGGCGGGGTGTTACCTTTGCATCCGAAATCAAAAACGAAAAGCGATGAAACGATACCTTTTTTGCCTCCTATCGATAACCGCATTCTTAAACCTTAACGCCATGGCACAGGAAAAAATTGTTCAGACCGCCGGACGCGCGCAATTGGGCGAGTTCGCCCCCGAGTTCGCGCACCTTAACGACGATGTTCTCTTCGGCGAGGTGTGGAGCCGCAACGACCTGCTCTCCCTGCGCGACCGCAGCCTCGTCACCGTTACCGCGCTCATCAGCCAGGGCATCACCGATGCCTCGCTCGTGCACCACCTGCAGACGGCCAAGAAGTACGGCATCTCGCGCACCGAGATTGCCGAAATCATCACGCACATTGCCTTCTACGCCGGCTGGCCCAAGGCTTGGGCGGCTTTCCGTCTGGCCACGGAGGTGTGGGCGGAAGACCTGAAGGGCGAGGACGCCAAGGCCGCCTTTCAACGCAGCATGATCTTTCCCATCGGCGAACCCAACACGGCCTACGCCAAGTATTTTATCGGCAACAGCTATCTGGCGCGCATCTCCACCGATCAGGTGGCGTTCTCGAACGTAACCTTCGAACCACGCTGCCGCAACAATTGGCACATCCACCGCGCCGTCAAGGGCGGCGGACAGGTGCTGGTGGGCGTGGCCGGCCGCGGCTGGTATCAGGAAGCGGGCAAGCCGGCGCAGGAAATCCTGCCGGGCACGGTGATCCACATTCCGGCCAACGTGAAGCACTGGCACGGGGCGGCCGCCGACAGCTGGTTCGCACACCTCGCCTTCGAGATTCCGGGAGAAAAGACCTCCAACGAATGGCTGGAACCGGTTTCGGACGAGGAGTATGACAGGATCGGGAAATAGTGGCCTGAAAATTTTTAATCAAAACGGCTCATTTAGAGCCGTTTTGATTAAAAAAATACACCTTACCTCTCTTTTTCTTTTAAAGAATATTCTCAGCATCCATACGTGCCCTTTCTAGTCTTTTTTTGCTTTCCATTCCCTATTGAACCATTGCCTTTGAGTAAGCCAATATTCAGAAGCATCCACAGCGTGAGAAGTAAACAAATCCAAATCAAAACCCGTGCGATAAAGCCTATCTTTGCTGGTTATATCTGAAAGAACATACATTCCGTGCCACCCATTTTCAGGAAACTCCTCTGTTCCTCCGTTCACCATGCCTATAAATTTAGGAAGTTTCAAAAAATCACCATCCAAAGCTATACATACACTCCAAAAGAAACTTTGCATGGCATGAATAGAAGGTTCCCTATCTCTGGTGACCCTATCCCTTATGCTTGTTTTGCTTTGTATGCACCCGAAACAAAACTTTTTATTCTCCACTTTAACTATAGCATAAAGGTCAAAAATAGCCGCCTCTATCTGTTTTTCAAGCCAGGCTATATCTCTAGGTTCATTTGCAATTTCACCAATCTTTAAAAGCGTACTTAAATCCCTTTGCAAAACAACCTCTACGTTGGTGCCAGACAATGATAGATTTGCCAATTCCTTAACCAACTCCTCAAAAGCGTGCCCACTGGATTTCCGCCAACTCTGTTCAGCACTAATCACTTTAGCCACTGTATCTTCATCTACCGTCAGACCGGATTTTCTGTAAATATGAACCTTGTAAACATTTTTCCAAATATCACTTACATCGCTTGACGGAAAGTGAGCCACGCCATTCTTTAGTGCCCCCCTAATAGCCGCCTTCTGGGCGTAGCGTTCAACCTCTTCTATCTTCTGCTTTCGTTTTTTTCCATGAAGAAATTCTTGATAAGCAAAACCATAAGCGTCATTATAGGCTTTTTCACAATACTGGAATATGTTGTCAGTCATAGTTTTCAAAAATTTTGGTTATTGTACAACCCCAGGCATAAGCCAAAAGAGGGGGTACGGCATCGCCTATCTGCTCATACTTATCCTGAACAGTTCTGTCAATATGGGGAACCAAATAAGGCCCCGCAAAATAGTAGGAATCTGGAAAAGATTGAAGTCTGGCACATTCCCTGACCGTCAAGGCTCTGTTATAAATGGGATGGACAAATTCGTCTAAACAATGGCTGGTAACGGTGGAACTGGGCTCATCAAGCCTTAACCTGACGTTCCTTTTAATGAACATCTTTTTAGGTAGAACCTTTTCCTTCTGCAGGACTTCCCTTTCTTTTCCCGTATATCTTTCAAAAAGTTCCCTCAACCCTTCACCCTCCTGTAATAAAGAAAACCTTTTGATTGTACTGGGTCGGTGATTCATTGATGTTTGAAGGGTTAATTCGGAACTAAAACCTTCCCTTTTCCAAAACACCAAATCCTTCATCAGTGATGAAAAAGCCGAATACGTTCCTGTATACTTTTTAATATCCTTATTGGCATTAGGTTCAGCATTGGGCAGGTCGCACAAAGCTTCAAACACCGTCATTGGTCTATCTGTTGTAGGCTGAGGAATCTCAAGTTTCCAAGCGGAATTTTTAGAGGCCAATATAAAGAACCTATTTCTCCTTTGGGGTACACCAAACTTAGTAGCATCAAGAACCACCTCAATAAAATTGGAGTAACCTGCTTCAACCAATTCCTTTTTAAGAACATCCACTATAAGTGTCTTATCTTCCCGGCTTATGGTTTTTGAAGTTATGGCTGGAACATTCTCAAAGAGAATCATCTTGGCTTTGGAAATTTTAGCTATCCTGATTCCCTCCCTAAAAAGAAACTGTCTATCATCATAGAATGAGCGTGAAGTGTTTCCCGCCGTTGAAAAGGTTTCACACGGCATACCAGAAGTAACCAAATCCACACCTTCCTTTGGAATGAAAGGTAGAATGTCTTTGGCTTTCACCTTCCTTATATCTGAATGTATCACTTTGACTGTCGGGTGATTTGTGGAATAAGTATCGCAACAACTCTTGATATGCTCTATAGCCACCTTCGTTTCGAAACCCGCAGCGGCTAACCCCGTGCAAATTCCACCAGGTCCTGCAAAACAATCTATATGTGTCAATACTCTGTTCATACTCGATTTAGTCTCTCAAGAAAACACCACCAACAGAAAAAACTCATTGAGAAAATCTGTCGGATTATAAATTTCCCTTTCCTCTAAAATCATCCCTTTTAGGATTAACAACGCAAATTTACACCTTTTCAAGATTATTGGAAGGCCGTTTTACACCTTTTCAAGATTATCAAAACATCATTTTTGCACGTTTTCAAGATTATTAAGCATATCTAACGTATAATAACATGATAATCAATCTAATAGATAAAAGAGGATTGTATTACTTCCCTTCGAAGACCCCTTTATAGACGGCCTCGGCCTCTTGGTACCATTCCTCGCCGTAATATTCGGTGAGCGGGTCCTTGAGGAAGCGGAACACGGGAATCTTCTTGCGGCGGCCGGCCACCTCCGCGTCGCGGCAGATGCTCCAGTGAAAGTAGTTCACCGCATCGTATTCAGGATAGTGCTGCACCCGTATCGGGAACAGATAGCACGATATGGGCTTGCGGAAAGGAATCCTCCCCTCGCGGAAAGCCTTCTCCACCGCGCAGTACGCGATGCCGCCCTCCCCGTAGGTAAGGTACACGCAGTCGCGGCCGTTTATGATGGGCGTCACCAGGCTGCCGTCGGGCGGATAGACCTCCGAAAAGCCCTTCGTTTCCACGATCTCCCGCGCTTTCTCGCACATATACTCGCGGTAGGCCGGATAGTATCTTTCCAAGAGCCTGTGCTCGTCTTTCTCGAGCGGCGCCCCGGCATCCCCCTCTATGCAGCAGCAACCCTTGCATTTGTTCAGGTTGCAGCAGAAGTGTTCGGTAAAGACCTCGTCCGAAATCAAGGTGTTCTGAATGGCAATCATAGGCCGTCTTTCTATCTGGATTCAAACAGCTTCCGCACCGAAAGCCTGTCTTGTTCCAACTGTGCTTTAAGGGTTTCCAGAGAGTCGAACTTCCGCTCACCCCGTATGAACTCAACGATCTCCACGCGCAAGTCCTGCCCGTAGATGTCTCCGACAAAGTCGAGCAGGTGAACCTCCACGCGCAGTTCCCTGCCCAGGTTCACGGTGGGACGCACGCCCACATTCATCATGCCCCGGCAGACCGTACCGTCGGGCAAGGTGGCGCGGCAGGCGAAAACACCCGCCGGCACCACCGCCTGATCCTTTATCTTCAAGTTGGCCGTAGGGAAACCGATGGTGCGCCCCAGACGGTCGCCCTGAATCACGTTTCCTTCAAAAACCAAACCTTTCATCGTTCCTTATTCAAAGACCAACACTTCGGGCATGCGCGCCAGCACCTGCGGTTCGTTCATGTCGAGCAGTGCGGAGATGTAGGCGTAGGCATCCATGCCGGCCTTTCCGAAATGCCTGTTGACATACGCCTTGGCCGAGCGGGCCTCCATATCGCCCAAGAGTTCGAAGATCTGTTCGCTCAGGCTCTTTTCCTTGGGGTATTCCACCAGGGAGTAATCGCCCAGCTGCGCCAGTTCCGCCGCCCCCGAGATGGCATCCTGCAAACCGCCCAGTTCATCCACCAGACCGATGCCGATGGCATTGGCACCGCTCCATACACGGCCCTGGCCGATGGAATCCACCTGTGCCGTGGTCATGCCGCGGCCCTGCGCCACCTTGCCGATAAAGCCAGCATACACTTCCTCGATGTTCTGCTGCATCACCGCCGCCTCGTACGAGTTCATGGGGCGGAAAACGCTCCGCAAGGCCGAGGCGTTCCGGTTGGTGCCCACCTCGTCGATATGGATGCCTATCTTGTCGGTAACCCCCTTCAGGTTGGGAATCACGCCGAACACGCCGATGCTTCCGGTAAGCGTGGTGGGCTGCGCGTAGATCTTATGCGCCATGCAGGAGATGTAGTAGCCGCCGCTGGCCGCATAGTTGCCGTACGAGGCCACCACCGGCATCTTCTCGCGCACCTTCATCAGTTCCTGGTAGATGATGTCGGAGGTAAGCACGCTGCCGCCGGGCGAGTTCACACGCAGCACAAGCGCCTTTACGTTCTTGTCTTTCACAGCCTTCTTGATCTGTTCGGCCAAGTCGGTGCCGATGTTGTCGGCAGAGCCTTCGCCGCCCACGATCTCGCCTTCGGCATAGATAACGGCAATCTTGTCCTGGGCCTTGACGGACTTAATCGTCTTGGCGTAGTCGGCCAGGGCGATCCGTTCCACCTTCACGCTGTCGGCAAGGCCAGAGCGCAGCGAAAGCAGGTTTTCTTCCACCATGCTCACGGGAACCAAGGCATCCACCAGCCCCGACTTCAACGAACCGTTGGCGGTGAAGCCGTCGAGCCTGTCGGCAATCTCGTTGAGGCGAACCACACTCAGGTTACGCGACGAAGCCACGTCCGCACACACCTTATCCCACATGGAGTTGAACAAAACACTGTACTGCAGGCGGTTGGCGGCGCTCATATCGTTGCGGAAATAAGGTTCCACCGCGCTCTTGAACTGCCCGTGGCGGACAATCTGCATCTCGATACCCGCCTTCTTAAAGAAATCGGCGAAGAACATGAGCTGGGCACCCATACCCTGCCATGCCACCGAACCCTGCGGCTGCATGAACACCGAGTCGGCCACCGAAGCCAGGTAGTAAGCGCTCTGCGAATAGCCGTCGGCATAGGCGTAGATGAACTTGCCGGCATCCTTGAATTCCTGCAGGGCGGCGCGCAATTCGGTGGCGTTGGCCCAGACTACCGAACCGCCGTCGTACTTGAGGTAAAGCCCCTTGATGCGGGCATCGTCCTTGGCCGCGGCAAGGGCGCGCAGCATCTCGTTCATGCCCATGGTCTTCGACAGGCCGGGCATCGAGAACATGCCCATGTTGCTGCTTTCGCTGTGGCTCTTGTCGGAAACGGTCTTGTCGAGGCAGAGTTCCAGCACGCTGTTGTCCTTGACCACCACGGCAGGCTTGGAACTACCGGCGAACATGGCGCCGAGCGAGCCTACAAAGACAAAGAACATGACCAGGCACACGATAAGCATGCCCACCACGCTCGCCAAAAGGTATTTGAAAAACGATTTCATGATTTTTTGATTTGATTGATTTTGTATTAATATTATTACACTGCAAATATAGTGAATTTTCAGCCGTTCCCAACCGCCTTGCGGGCGGCCTCGGCAATGCGGTCCACGATCTCGCGGTAGTCGGCCTCGTTGTTCACGAAATCCATTTCCGTGGTCTCGATCACCAGGCTTTTCCTGGCCGGAAGCGTGCGCATGTAGTCCATGTAGCCCTGCTCTATCAACTGCAGGTAGGCTGGATCCATGTTGCTCTCGTACTCGCGGCCCCGGCGGCGGATGTTCTTCATGAGCCGGCTCACGTCGCTGTGCAGGTACACGTACAGGTCGGGCTGCGGCAAGGTGGTGAGAATTATCTTGTAGAGGCGCGAGAAAAGGCTGTATTCGTCGTCCTGAAGGGTGTTCTGGGCAAAGATGAGGCTCTTGCTGATCGAGAAATCGCTTACGATGAAGGGGCTGAAGAGTTCCTGCACGAAGTCTTCCTTGGCCTGGCGGTATCGCTCGGCCAGAAAAGTGAGCTCGAGCGGAAAGGCGTAGCGTTCCTTGTTGCGGTAGAACTTGGGCAGGAAGATGTTTTCCTCGAAGCTTTCCGTTACCCATTTGGCGCCGAACTGTTTCGAGATAAGGCGCGAGAGCGTGGTCTTGCCCGCCCCGATGTTGCCTTCGATGGCGATAAAGCGGATGCCTTCGGGAAAAACGGCCCGACTTCCGTTCTCGGCGGGGTTCTGCGCCGAAGCCGACGGATGTTCGTACATCCGCACCTCGCCCACCGTGTCGGGGCATTGGTCGAGCAGCTGCCGCACGGTCTTATGGAGTTGGGGATGCAACAGCTCGGGTGCGATGCTTGCCAGGGGCACCAGGGCGAAGGCCCGCTGCGGCAGGAGCGGATGGGGCACGTTGAGCACGGAGTCGCTGATCACGGCGTTTCCGTAGAAGAGTATGTCGATGTCGATGACGCGCGAGGCATATTGTTTCCCGCCTCCCGTTTCGGGGGGACGCACGCGGCCCAGGTCTTTCTCGATACCCAGCAGGGTGCGCAGGAGCGCGTAGGGATCGAGGTGCGTCTGCACGGCCAGGGCCTGGTTGTAGAAAAGGTTCTCGGATTCGAACCCCCAGGCGGGCGAGGTGAACAGGGGCGAGGCCTGCACGATCTGCCCCGCGTGCTTGTTGATTTCGCGCCGCGCCGCACAGAATGTTTCCACGCAATCGCCTAAGTTTCCGCCCAATAGCAGATATGCCGTTTGCTTTCCGTCCATAGGTGTAAAGATAGACAAAAAAATATAGAAAAAATTACTATCCACCATACCAAAACAGTCGGTACGGGCATACGCTTTTTTATTTGTCGTTGTTTTTGTATTTTAATATAATCAGTATCTTTGCAGGGAATTGAAACACAGGTAAAATTTTCCGAAATGGGACTTTTTCATAAAAACAACGATGTTCCGGGGGCATTCAGTACCCAAAAGAACATCATGGAATCCATTCAACGCGAACAAGATACCGATACGCTTATCTATCTGGATTCCATAAAAGACTTTAATACGAATTCCGTGATTACCGTGGCACCTAACGAACAGGTTATCTTTGTCAAGAATGGCGAATTCTACGGAACGCTGCCTTCGGGAAGACACGAGATAAAAAGTGAGAACTATCCCGTATTGAGCCGCATCCGGAATATACTCACAGGCGAGCAAAGCACTTTTACCTGTCAGGTCTATCATGTAAGCACGTCCGAACAGAATGTGGCATGGGGCACATCCAGCGCCATCGAAGTTCAAGATTTCTTTCTCGGAGGAGGAAAAATAGGAGTACCTACCCTAATCCGAGGAGCCGGAGAATTTCGTATCCGTTTCAATATCAATGAGGATGATGATGCCTGCAAACAGACGTTCATGCGGTTGGTGGGTGATAAAAGCACCTATACGGTCCATGATTTAAGCCTGCTTTTTCGGGCCCAAATGTCGCAGGAAATCAGCAACATGGTTGGCAAGGCGTTGGAAGAACGTTCTTTGAAACTCTCTATAAATGCCATTTCCAGTCAACTCAAAGATTTTTCAACAGCCCTGACTCCAGCATTTAGGGAGCTTTTTACAGAGTATGGATTTGAATTGATAAATTTTTCGTTCTATAACCTTACGATTGACGAGACGGAAGAGCGCAAGAAATATCTGGACCGCCTTATCGCCACCGCGCATACGGGAAGTTACGACAAGGCCGTACAACAGGAAATACTTAAAGACATTGCGGAGAACCAAGGCGGAGGAGGCATGGCCGGAATCGGTGCCGGACTTGGAATGGGAATGGCGGCCGGAAACGCCTTTTCCGGTATGTCTTCCTCAATCGCGCAGCCTATTGTCGCACCGCCATCAGACCCGATGGAAGTACTTACGAAGATGAAGCAGATGCTGACCGCCGGCTTGATAAGTCAGCAGCAATACGACAGTAAGGTCGCGGAAATCATGCAACGCCTGTAGGCGGTTTCATTAATCCTCCAATCGATATGAAAAGTACAAGTTTGAAATTTGTCATCTGTCTTGCCTTTTTAATTTTGTTTAATGCGCTCTTCTTCGGATTAGGCGGCACGGAGCATTCGTTTTCCGCATGGTCCGGATATGCGTTTATCCATGTGGCCTATCTTTCCTTGTTGTCCACGCCGCTGTTATACACGAGAAAAAAAGGGCTGACGGTATTGATTGCCGGTTTGTATCTAAGGGCGCTCGTTTACTTTTTTGTTCAATTGGGATTGGGCTGCCTGTGCATTGCCGTCGATTTCGCCAATCCGGTTATTCCGATTGCGGTTCAGGCGTCTCTTTTCGTGCTATTCCTTGTACTTCAACTGATGGGGGTCTTGGCTAATGAATCAACGGACAGATCCATGCAGAAACAGCGGCAGGAATCGATTAAGTTTCAAATGATGGCACAGCAAATCAAATCCTGTATGCGACAGATTGAAGATGCCGGAATGAAAAAACGGGTGCAACGGTGCTATGAAGCCTTATCCAACTGTTCCATTGAATGTTTTCCGGAAACCAACGATATAGAGCGGGAATTGGCTATGGCCGTCGATATGCTTTGCAAGGTTGCGGAAAGCCAGGATACATCCTCTCTGCCGGAACAAGCCGATGCCATACTCCGCCTGATACAGAAGAGAAACGGTCTGGTGATGCTGCTCCGAAAATAATCGATTACAAATACTAATATCTCACATTATGGCTGAAACATTGGAATTACAGCAAGTGGTTTGCCCGAGCTGCAAACAGGTAATAAGCTCATTTAGTCCTTTTGCCGCCGAAGTGGAATGTCCTTTTTGTCATAACAAAGCGTTCAATCCGCTTATCACGGCTAAAAAGACACCTATTCCGGAACGGCTCATCGTCTTCAAGACCAACGAAAAGGATTTTGAGCACGCGCTTATTGACAATCTGATTGCCCGAGATTATGTGCCTACGGATATCTTCCAAAGCATCAATCCAGGAAACGTAATCAAGGCGTATCTTCCCATGTACCTCTATGAGGGCAGATTTCAATCTTCATGGTCGTGCCAAATGGCCTATATGACCACCGAAGTACAAGCCTCTTTGGATGGAAAGTCCTTAAAAAACAAAAAGGTAAAGAGATTTGTTCCTCATAGCGGAAATTCTCAGGGCAATTTTTCCTTTCTGTGCCTCGCCTACGATGGAAACGATATACCGGAAGAGTTACGCCATTTCTGTTCGCAATTCCCATATAACGTAATGTCGTCCATAGAATATGACCCGGCATTGCTTGGCCTTGACTCTGGAGAAAGCCCAATGACGCTTGCATTGAACACGGACACCGACTGTACCTGGAACAAGTATGGGGACAGCCTGGTTAACCGTCTGGCGGAACAGAATGCACTGCAACAACTTCAAGGACGGGAAATCGTGGACTTCCGTGCCAGCAACAGTTACGAGCTGAACCATAACGGACGCTATGTGCTGGCTCCGTTCTGGTTCGTGTATTATACTTACGACAACCGTCAGTATTATTTCCTGATGGATGGACTTGGTGAGAACTGCTCCATGTCGGCACCGGAAGATGCTCAGGAAATAGCGTTCGTAAAAAAGAAAAGACGCATCAAGAAAATAGTGAAATGGTTATGGCCGTTGGCCATTGTGGTGGGCTGGCTGGCTTCAGACTTTGGCATTGCGCTGATTCTGTTTGCCTTATGGTTTATTGCCAAATGGGTGGTAAACAAAGTAATGGAAACACAGATCAAGAACAGGCTGTCGGCTTCCCGAGAAAAACGGAAAGTTGAAGCCGCCCGTTTGGGCTAACTGTCAAACACCCGGTTTGCCTTGTGGGCGGCCGGGTGTTTTTCCCTGCTATTTCCCCTTCCCCACCAGATACTTTACGCGCACGCTGTAGCGGCGCACGATACGGCGCATCGATTCCATGCCGCCCGAATATCCGTCGGCGCTCATCATCACGTTGGCGGCCTTCATGCGCGGGGCATCGTAATAGGTGGGGCCGTTCTCCACAATCTCCCAGGGCATCAGGATCTTCAGTTTTTCGTTGCCGGCAATGAACTCGGCCTTGGCGCGGGCCGCGTCCAGGGCGGCCTTCAATCCCTGACGGTTGTATTCCTCCATATCGCTGTTGTCCAGGGATGAAATCTGAAAGCTGGTGATGCCTTCCATGCCCATGTTTTCGGAAATGGCTTCCAATTGTCCGAAACCGGTCAACACAACGCTTATCCGTTTTGCCATCAGGAAATTCCCGCCTCCGGAGCGATAGCTGTAATTACCTATGTCGGAAAGGGTTACCATGGAATCCGCCACCTTGAATTCCCTGAGAATGGCGCGGACCTGCTGTTCGATTTCCGGAATCTTCACCACCACGCTGTCGCCGTTCGCCTGTTTCTTGTAATACTCCTCCATGCCGATTTCTATCGAAATACGGTCGGGCACGATGCTGATGCTCGCCGAGCCGCTTACCTCGATGACCGGCTTGCCCTGAGCGTTCACGCTTAAGGTTCCGAGAATAAAAAGGGTCGCGATTGCGGATAAAAACCTTATGGTTTTCATAGGTCAAATGATTTATGGGTTAAAACGGGCATAAAGATAAGACTTATCCGTATCTTTAACTTCGTTGAAGATACTCCCGTCTCGGCAAAAAACAAGCAAGCTTGCTTTTTGCTCTCGACTTATCCGTATCTTTGTACCCTATGGACACGAACAGGCAACAGAAAGTGAACCGGCTCTTGCAGAAAGAGCTGGGCGAGATATTCAGGCTCGACATGCAGCCTTATTTTCCGGGCATCATGATGACGGTAACCTTCGTGCGCATGACGCCCGATTTAAGCGTGGCGCGCGTGAACCTGAGCCTTTTCCCCGACCACGACAAGGCCGGCACACTCAAGAAGATAAAGGGCAAGACCGCCGAAATCAGGGGTCTTTTGGGGCAGAAGGTGGGCAAACAGCTGCGCATCGTTCCTCGCCTGGAATTCTTTATCGACGACTCGTTAGACAGGGTGGAACGCATCGAAGCCCTGCTGGCCCAATAAACTGGAAGCACCGCCGTGAACCTGCCGGTTTTTATAGCAAGACGTTATTTTTCGGCCAAGAAATCGCCGCTCGTTACCGTTATCGGACGGGTGGCGGTGCTGGGTATCGCGGTGAGCACGGCGGCCATGATGCTGATTCTCTCGGTAATGAACGGCATGAACCGTTTTGTGGCCGATCGTTTCGGAAGCATGGACGCCGACCTGAAGATAGAAGCCGTAAAGGGCAAGTATTTCGAGGAGAACGGACTGTTGGCGCGGATTGCGGCCGAACGCGGCGTGCTGGCGGTTTCGGGCGTGCTGGAAGACCAGGCGCTGCTTACCTACGGCGAACAGACCGTAATGGTGCAGTTGAAGGGCGTGGATTCCGCCTTCGACCATGTTTCAGGGCTCGCGGCGCAGATCTATTCGGGCGACTACGATCTGGATTACAACGATTACGCGGCCTTCGGCGTGATGGGCGGCGGGGTGTATGACCAGTTGCAGTTTCCTCCCTCCCAGGCCGAAGCCTGCCGCCTGTATGCGGTGGACGGCAGCCTGCTCGACAGCCCGTTCGCGATGCAGCAGGCCGTGAACTCCTTTCCCCTTTATCCCTCGGGGCTTTTCAGTTCCATTCCCGAATACGACAACCGCTATGTGTTCTGCCATATCGGGTTCGCCCGGCAGATGTTCAAGAGCGGGGACGCGCTCTCGGCCATCGAGCTGAAGGTGGCTCCGGGCTTCAAGACAAAGAACGTAAAGAAGGCCCTGCAGGCCAAGTTGGGCGGCGGGTTTACGGTAAAGGACCGCGTGGAACAGCAGCAGGCCATGTTCAAGAGCATGAAGGCCGAAAAACTGATCGTGATCGCCGTGTTCGCCTTCGTGATGCTGATCGCAACCTTCACCATGGTGGCCGACCAGATGCTGCTGATGTACGAGAAACGCCGCGACATCGCCATCCTGTCGAGCATGGGCATGGGCAGGCGCAGGCTAAAGAGCCTGTTTTTTTGCAACGGACTGCTGGTGTGCGTATGGGGAACGCTCTCGGGCCTGCTGTTCGGCAGCCTGCTGGCGTTCGGACAGCAGGAATTCGGCTGGGTCAAGTTGGGCGGCGGTTCGGGCAACTACATTACCGACGCCTATCCGGTGTATTGGCAGGCCGGCGATTTGTTATTAGTTTTGGGGGTGGGATTGGCGGTAGGCATGCTCGCCTCGGCGCTCCCCCTGCAGCAAGTGAATGTTTTTGCCGGAAAGCCGGCGGAAAAAGAATAATCAGACATGGAAAAGGAAACCAACATCCGTAAAAACGATTTGTGCGTGACCAACACGCTCTCGCGCAAGAAAGAAGCCTTCCAGCCCCTGCACTCGCCCCAGGTGGGCATGTATGTCTGCGGCCCCACCGTCTATGGCGACCCGCATCTGGGGCACGCCCGTTCGGCGGTTACCTTCGATATCGTTTTCCGCTATCTCAAATACCTCGGCTACAAGGTGCGCTATGTGCGCAACATCACCGACGTGGGGCATCTGGAGCACGATGCCGACGAGGGTGAGGACAAGATTGCCAAGAAAGCCCGCCTGGAGCAGCTTGAACCGATGGAAGTGGCGCAATATTACACCAACCGCTACCATACCTTCATGGACATGATGGGCGTTCTGCGCCCCAGCATCGAGCCGTTAGCTTCGGGACATATCATCGAGCAGATAGAACTCATCAAGAAGATATTGGATGCCGGATTCGCCTACGTGGAAAACGGTTCGGTGTATTTCGACGTGCGCAAGTACGGGCAGCAACACGCCTACGGCAAGATTTCGGGTCGTGTGCTGGAAGACCTGCTGGCCACCACGCGCGACAACCTGGCATCTCAGGACGAAAAGCACGACCCGGCCGATTTCGCGCTCTGGAAGAAGGCGCAGCCCGAACACATCATGCGCTGGCCTTCGCCCTGGAGCGAGGGTTTCCCCGGCTGGCACACCGAATGTACCGCCATGTCGCGCAAATACCTGAGGCAGCCCTTCGACATACACGGGGGCGGCATGGACCTGATGTTTCCGCACCACGAGGCCGAAGCCGCCCAGTCGAACGCGGCTTTCGGCTGCGAACCCTGCCGTTACTGGATGCACAACAACATGATTACCATCAACGGCAAGAAGATGGGCAAGTCGCTGGGCAACTTCATCACGCTCGAAGAGTTCTTTACCGGCAGGCATGAAGCCCTTACGCAGGCCTACGACCCGATGACGATACGTTTCTTTATCCTGCAGGCGCACTACCGCAGCACCCTCGACTTCAGCAACGAAGCCCTGGTTTCGGCCGAAAAGGGATTGCAGCGGCTCATGCAGGTGCGTCCGGTGTTGGAACGCATCAAGCCCGCCGCCAGCTCGCAGGTGCGGGAAGCCTTGCAGGATCTGCGCGCCAAGTGCCAGGCCGCGATGGACGACGACTTCAACACGCCCATCCTGATCGCTCACCTGTTCGACTTGGTGAAGATGGTGAACTCCGCCTCTGACAATAAGACAGCCTTTACCGCCGAAGACATTGAGACGGCAAGGAATTTGTATCACGATTTCGTGGAAGAGGTGCTGGGCCTGAGCGTGGCCGAAAGCGGCGACAAGTCGGCGCAGAAGCTGGACGGTCTGATGGGCATTTTGCTCGACATACGCGCCAAGGCCAAGGCACAGAAGGATTTCGCCACATCCGACCTGATCCGTGACGAACTGAAGAATCTCGGCATCGCGGTGATGGACGGCAAGGATGGCGCTACCTGGACAATTTTTTGAAAAATGTAAAGAAAGATGTTTTTGTATGTTCAGACAACTTCCGGGCTGTCTTTTGCCTGGTTGATTTTTATCGGTTTGATGGTCTTGGGCTTGTTCGTGCAGTCGAACCTGAAGAACAAGTTCAGGAAATATTCCAAGGTGCCGCTTCCCGGCGGCATGACGGGTAAGGACGTTGCCGAGAAGATGCTGCGCGACCACGGCATTACCGACGTTACCGTGCAGTGCGTGCCGGGCATGTTGAGCGACCACTACAATCCCGACAAACAGACCGTGAACCTGAGCCGCGACGTGTTTTACGGCGACAGCATCGCCGCCGCGGCCGTGGCGGCCCACGAATGCGGGCACGCGGTGCAGCACGCCACCGCCTACAGCTGGCTCAGGATGCGTTCGGCCTTGGTGCCTGTTGTAAGCTACAGCGACCGCATCGTGATGTGGGTGTTGCTGGCAGGCGTACTGTTGGTGGAAACCACGCCCTCGCTACTGCTGTTCGGCATCTGCCTGTTCGCCCTCACCACCTTGTTCGCGTTCATCACGCTGCCGGTGGAAATCGACGCCAGCCGCCGCGCGGTGGCCTGGCTGGACACGGCGCAGATCACCAATGCCGAGACCTATCCGATGGCGTGCAGCGCCTTGCGTTCGGCGGCCTATACCTACGTTATCGCGGCCTTGTCGAGTTTGGCGACACTGTTGTACTATATAATGATCTACCTGAACCGTAGAGATTAACCGCCAACGGCAAAATATTCGTATCTTCGCGCGTTTCTAAGGCGGTTCTTCCGACTTGGAACGCTGATTGCAAACAAAATTCAAAAACATACAACCATGAGCGAAATCGATTGGAAAAACCTGCCCTTCGGTTATTACAAGACCGACTACAATGTAAGGGCTTACTACAAAGACGGCAAATGGAGCGAACTGGAAGTTCACCAGGATGAAATGCTGAACCTCCACATGGCCGCCACCTGTCTGCACTACGGTCAGGAAGCGTTCGAAGGCCTGAAGGCTTTCCGCGGTAAAGACGGCAAGATCCGTATGTTCCGTCCGGACGAAAACGCCAAGCGTCTTCTCCTCTCGGCCAACGGTATCCTGATGCAGCCGGTTCCCACCGACCTGTTTATCGAAGCCTGTAAGAAAGTGGTTAAACTCAACGAGAAATACATTCCCCCTTACGGAATGGGCGCTTCTTTCTACCTGCGTCCCCTCCTTATCGGTTCGGGTGCCGAAGTGGGCGTGAAGCCTGCCAAGGAATACACTTTCGTAGTGTTCGGCGGTCCGGTAGGCCCGTACTTCAAGGCCGGTTTCAAGCCCGTGCCCATGCAGATTGTAAAGGACTACGACCGTGTGGCTCCCCTCGGAACGGGTCTGTTCAAGGTGGGCGGTAACTACGCCGCTTCCTTGCGCGCCAGCGAACGTGCCCACGATGAAGGCTTCTCCACCGTATTGTTCCTGGATGCCAAGGAACACAAATACATCGATGAAGCGGGTCCGGCCAACTTCTTCGCCATCAAGGGCAACAAGTACATCACGCCCGACTCCAACTCGATCCTGCGCTCCATCACCAACATGAGCTTGCAGCAGATTGCCAAGGATATGGGTCTGGAAGTGGAACGCCGTCCGGTTGCCGAAGAAGAACTCTCCACCTTCGACGAAATCGGTGCCTGCGGAACGGCCGCCGTTATCTCGCCCATCAGCAAGATCGTTGACCGCGCCACCGGCCACGAATTCGCGGTAGGCAACGGTCAGGAAGCCGGTCCTGTCTCCACCAAGCTGTACAAGGCGCTCCGTGCGATCCAGGAAGGCGAGATGGAAGACAAGCACGGCTGGAACGTGATTGTTGACTAAAAAGCGTTTTGAACGGCAATCTGCTTCGTTGGAAGCCCTTGGCTCGCTTGGTCACGTACTTCAGTACGCTCCCGCGCGTTCCAAGGGCTTCCGCCTTGCATCTCGCCATTCAAAACACTTTTTATGGTCTCGGATTTAGAGGCACATAAAAAAGGCTCCGGACTTTCGTCCGGAGCCTTTTTGTTTAGCGTTCAATCTATTTCTACATCCCCATGCCGCCCTGCATGTTCTGCATGCTCTGCATGAATTCCTGGATGTCTTTCTGCATCTGTTCCTTGGTGGAGACCTTGTAGGAAGACGGTATGCTGAAGTATTTCGGGTTCACTTCCTCGTTCGTGAGCTTGCGGACGGTAAAGTTTACCGTCATATCTGGCGTCTTTACCTTGTATTCCAAGGGGAATCCCTTTAAACCGGGCACCTCTCCCTGCGTGGCTCTCGAAAGGAAGGGGTCACAGAAATTTTCCACCGTCCAGATTTCCATTTCCACCGAGGTGTTGCCTTCTTTATAGGCAGCTTTGGTGAGTTTTGCGGTATAGCCGAAAATGGTTTTGGTTTCTTCGGTTTCCTCCACCTTTACGTTCTGCATTTCCTGCATCTGCTGCTGCAGTTCGGCTTCGGTTTCCACCATATGGTATTTGCCCAGACCCATGGACGAAAGGTTTATCAGCGAATGAACCTCTTTTGTGGTCGCATCGGCCAGGGCCTTCTGTTCGGCCATCGAGAAAACGGCCTTGTCGGTGGCCATGCGGAGCGAGGCGATCTGCGGCTGCTGCGCCAGTTGTTCCTGAGGAATGATCGGGCTTTCGTACGCGATGCTGTACTGCACGGTTCCCGTAAAGGGCAACACGGCCTGTTGGGCGCGCAAGCCCGTCGAGAATACCGCCGTCAAGACGGCAAGTGCGAGGATTCTGAGTGTTTTCATAGGTTAAATGTATAGGGTTGATGTTTACTTGAAATGTTCCAGCTTGTTGTCGGAAATCTTTACGAAATGCACATCCCGGTTTTCGAAACCGCCCATTTCGCGTTCCTTCAGGATGTAGATTTCCTCGTCTTCTCCTTCCCGATGCGTTTCTTCGTCTTCGTTTCCGGCATCTAAATAGCGCATGAAGTCCGCGTTGCGGGCATTCAGGTTGTCCAGCAGCCAGAGCAGGGTCTTATAGCCCTGATAGGCCAGGGGATTGGGCAGGGCGCGGTACAGGAAGTAGTATTTGCGCGAGAACTCCAGCAGATCGGTGTTCTGCACGGTGCTGCAGAAGGTGTGATAGACGGTAAGGTTGTTCTGTATGTAGTAGTCCAGGTCCACCGAGGCGTAGTCCAGCCACACGTTGGGCGCGATAATGGTGATGTTGCCCTTGGCCTGACGCAAGGGAAGCACCGTCTTTACCGCCGTTATCTCCTTGCGGTAGAACGGCACGATAACCACTTTCGTGTTGTCTTCGCTGAAGCTTTCCAGCCGTTCGACCGTGGCCGCGTTGAAGTAAAGATGCTCGCATTCGGGCAGCAGTGCCTGCAACTGTCCGGCCTTGCGTACCTCCGACTCGGCCGAGTCGGTGATCACCAGCACCCTCGATTTGGCGTGGTGTTCCTTGATGAACCCGGCGATATGCCGGATTTGCGTGCCGTAGCTGGCCGCCAATTGCACGAAATAAGAATTGGCGAAACCCATCGAGTCGCGTTCGGAAATGGGATGGATCACAGGCATCTGCCATGCCTTGGAAAGGCTGTCGAGCCGCACGAACTGGTCCACGAAGGCCGTGGCCACCACCGCGTCGGAGGCCTGGAAATAGGCGTCGTTTACGATTGAGTCGAGCGCGTCGGCCGACTGGGTAAGGTCATAGACCCGCAGGCTAATATGGGGCTTGGGCGTGGTGTCGGCAGGAATCTCCGGCACGGCCATGGCCAACGAGTCTGCGCCTACGGTGTCGGATACGGGAGGATTGAAGAAGGCGGGGTCGAGGTGTTCCTGCCAGGCCACCGTGGCGCCTTCGAAAAACGGCAGGTAAATATAGGCCTTCTTGTCTTGGGGCGTGTTGCTGTAAAGGGGCAACAGCAGGGAAACGCGCAAGGAATCCTTGTATTCCTTGGCCTGCGGGTGCGGGGTCACGAAAACGCTGTCGGAAAGAAAGACATCCAGGCTGTCGGTCACCACGGCGGTATCAGCCTCGGCCATGCGTTCTTCCCTGCGCTCACGGCGTTTCTTGCCCCTTCCCTTTTCCACTTCCACGGAATCTTCCTCCAATTCCGTCCTTTCCTGAACGGCCCCGCCCGGCCTGAGGTTTTCGGGTTCGGCGCTTTCAGACACTTCGCTGCCCGTTTCCACAGGGGCCGTCTCCTGTCTGTCGGACGTTACCGTCTGCGCCACCTCGTCTTTCTGCAGGAACACCACCGCCCACGGACGTTTGCCCGAAAAACGGCTGAACTCCTGTGCCCTCTCGCCCGGCAGCAGGCGGAGCGGAATGTAGATGAACTCGTCGATATCCACCTGATTGGCCGGAGAGTCCTTCAGTATGGAATCGGCCGGGACCTGATAGGCCCTGCAGATGGAATACAGCGTGTGGCCTTTCTGCACGGTGTGCACCCGATATGCCTTGCCCAGAATGGTGTCGGACACCTTGGCGGGAACCACGGGCGAAGCCTGGAACGGGGTCGCGGACTCCTGCGCGCCAAGCTTCGCGCCGATACACAGCAGGAGTGCAAAAAAGCATATTCTGAAAAGGAAACTTTTAATCTTCATATTCTTGGGACTTAAAACGGCCACTAGGCCAAGTTACAAAATTTTATTCGAATAACGAGAATTGTGAATTCTCGTTAATAAACGAAGGATTATTCTTATTATGTGAGGCTTCCTGATTCAAATCCCTTGACATAGAACTTATATCCATAATAGTAGAACTTGAACCGAGTTCATTTTTTGATAAACTGATATTCCGGATTAGGATACGAAAGTATGGACATTTTCCGTTAACCGATAGGTCTTTCCCGTCTATTCCCTTCCTAAATCTAACAATTTCAAATTGATGTGGGTTGTATTTGTGGAGAAAGGTAATAGGAACGCCCATTACTCCATAATAATCCATTGGAATATCTTGTGTCTTGTTGACATTTATCCCAGGATAATTATCAAACGAGGGATACAAGTCTTCGTGTTCGTAATATTTTTTTGTCAGTTTTATTTCTTCTTCACGTAACGGAGTTTCTAAATTGGTGAGCCATAGGCAATTATTGGATGCGATGATTCTTTTCCCATCTTCATCTATATGATTTTCAGTACCATAAAGAGGGTAGTTATCGGGGACGATAAAACCTGAAATGCCTCGTCCCAAATTCTGTCCGAGCCAAATACGGTTCTCTTGTATCAGTTTGAAAATTTCGCTATACGTAATGGCGTTTATGTTTCCAATAACTAAAAATTTCTTGTTGAACTTGATTAATTGAGACACAAATTCCCTGAATAAGGAAAAAGGAGGATTGGTTACGACTATATCCGCTTCTGAAAGAAGTCGTATGCTTTCTCTACTTCGAAAATCTCCATTGCCGTCAAAATATCTTATTGGAAAGTTAGAAAGGTCATTGATGTAAGGTTCTCCTGTGTATACTGAATACATTCCATGCTCGTGTTGCGTTGAAAACAAATCATCGTTTGTCTTCACATAACAAGAAGCAATGACCTTTTTGAGCCTGAGTTTATAGAAATTATCAATAAAGTATTTAAAAAAATTGCTTTTACTTGGTTCGTCACAGTTACAATATACTGTTTTTCCATAGAACTGTGATTCGTAATATTGCAATTCCCGCTCAATATCACAATACTGAGTATAAAACTCATCGCTTTTTAACCCTTTAGCTTTATGCAAAAGAGAATTATTTGCCTTTCGTGCCATCGGAATTAGTTGAAGCCGTTAGGTTAGATAATTGTTTAAATAACTCACTGCCTAAAATCCGGAGTGATGTATTTGCGATATCCATCATGATTTCAATCATCTTTTTCCGTTGCCATCGAGAGCCATCCCCCTGAGTAAAAATGGAGGCTGCTTGCAGCATAATGGTTTTATCATGATGCTGAACAAATCTGTTTCTGCATAGATTCGTGTTGATGGGCATTCCATAATTGGCAGAGGTAAGACGATCTAACCTATTTAACATTCCTGAGTTATATTCCAAGATGACGGATCTTCCGTCTGGACGTTTTATTGTAAGAGTTTCAGTGAGAAAATTTGAACCCTCTAGAAAAAGAACATATGGGAAATGGGATTCTCCCAACATCAGATTAGCGATTTCAGAAATGTTTTTATGGGAACGTTCAATAGCATTACCTGCTGCCATTAAATCTTGATCGTTATTCTTTCCTACAAGTTTTCCTCTGCGTATATTCTCAATATCCTTGCCTTGATGTTTGGCTTCGGATACCAAAACGATACGCCAATTTCCATTGTCATCTTTCACTTCTATTATACCGCCGTCAGGTATAATGCTTGAATCTGCAACAAATAAAGTTTGCCCAAGTTCAGGATCGATTTTTTGTAACGCACGATTTATTTCTTCCTTTCGGATACGGTCTCTGTGCCGAAACTCCAGACAGGGGTATTTGGTTTCAAGATTGGATATAACCAATTGCGAAAGTTGACTTACTGTTAAGTCATGCAATTTGGCTTCTTCTCCAAATATACCGACAACGCCTTTCGAACTTTTTTGTTGTTTGGTCAGTCTATTCGATTGATTTTTTTTTGCCATCGGTCAACACATATAAGAAGTTTCCTCTATTTTTAACCTACTCCCACTCGATTGTGGAGGGCGGCTTGGAACTGATGTCATACACCACACGGTTCACGCCGCGCACCTTGTTGATGATCTCGTTGCTCACCCTGCCCAGGAAGTCGAACGGAAGGCGGCTCCAGTCGGCGGTCATGCCGTCGGTGGAATTTACCGCGCGCAAGGCCACCACCTGCTCGTAGGTGCGCTCATCGCCCATCACGCCCACCGAATAGATGGGCAGCAGCACGGCGCCCGCCTGCCAAACCTTGTCGTAGAGGTTTTCCTGTCGCAGGGCGTTGATGTAGATGGCGTCCACTTCCTGCAATATAGACACTTTCTGCGCATTGACCTCGCCCAAAATGCGGATGCCCAGGCCGGGCCCGGGAAAGGGATGGCGGTTGAGCAGATGGTCGGGCAGGCCCACGCTCTTCCCCACCCGCCGCACTTCGTCCTTAAAAAGGGCGCGCAGGGGCTCCACCACCTTCAGGTTCATCTTTTCGGGCAGGCCGCCCACGTTGTGGTGCGACTTTATCGTTTGCGAGGGTCCCTTTACGGGCGCCGACTCGATGACGTCGGGATAAATCGTGCCCTGCGCCAGGAAACGCGCGCTCCTGAACTTGCGGGCCTCGGCCTCGAACACATCGATAAAGGTCTTGCCGATGGCCTTGCGTTTGGCCTCGGGTTCGGTAACGCCCTTGAGGGCATCGTAGAAAAGTTGGGAGGCATCCACGCCCGTAACCTCGATGTCCATGCCCTTGAACGAATCCAGCACGTCGTCGAATTCGCCCTTGCGCAACAGGCCGTTGTCCACGAATATGCAGTGCAGCTGCTTGCCGATGGCCTTGTGCAGCAACACCGCCGCCACGCTCGAGTCCACGCCGCCCGAAAGCCCCAGGATCACTTCTTCGTTGCCCACGGCCTTGCGCAGGTCTTCCACGCACGACTTCACGAAATTGTCGGGCGTCCAGTCGGCTCGGCAGCCGCAGATACCGGTAAGGAAATTGTGCAGGATGGTGAAGCCGTCGGTGGAGTGGTACACTTCGGGATGGAACTGCAGGGCGTAGGTGTTCTCGCCCTCGATGCTGTAGCCGCAGGCCTTTACATCGGGCGTGCTGCAGGTGATGCGGAACCTGGCGGGATATTCCAGGATCGTGTCGCCGTGCGACATCCATACCTGGCTGTTGAGCGGAACGTCCTTGAACAACGGGCATTCCGTGTCGATATACGAGAGGTTGGCGCGTCCGTATTCGCGGCTGTTGGCCGAGGCCACCTTTCCGCCTTCCAGATTAACCAGCAGCTGCGCCCCGTAACATACCGCCAGAAGCGGGAACTTGCCGCGGATCTGGCTCAAATCGGGCTTGGGCGCGTCGGGGTCGTTTACCGAATACGGGCTTCCCGAAAGGATGACCCCCTTGATGTTTTCGGACAGTTGCGGAATGTGGTTGTAGGGATGAATCTCGCAATAGATGTTGTTCTCGCGCACTTTTCGCGCAATCAGCTGCGTGTATTGCGAGCCGAAATCCAGAATGAGGATGCTTTCTTGCATATCGAGGCGTGTTTAACACGCGAAGATAACCAAAAACGGCGGTTTTTCCGACGGCGGGCGCAAGAAATAGCGGCTTACTTACAAACAAGGGGAAGCTGCAGCGCGGTACGGTTGCCCGATACGTCTTCCATATGGATGATGAGCGTGTAGGAACGCCCCTTCTGCGGTACGAAAACGCCCCGGTTGTTGATTACGCGGTAGGGCGTGGCCCATTGGCCGTCGTCGAGGTAGGATTTTTCGAGGCGTTTTCGGGTGATTCCGTAGAACGGCAGGTCGATATGCCGGTTCAGTTCCGCACAGGCACGCAGCGAAAGGGCGTCCAGGCAATAGTAGGCCAGGGTGTCGGCGGTTTCACGGCCTGTTTCCCGGATGGCGAACAGCAGCTTGAAAAGCCCGTAGTGGAAGGGCATCTGTTGTATGGAGTCCAGCACGCAGACCCCGAAGGCCGCCTTCTGGTGCAGGTAGAGCGTGTCGGGCAGGCTGTCGGCACGGAAGTAATGCGCCGTGAACGCCTCGCCCCCGATGTTTTTTTGCAGACGGAACAGCGAGGGACGGTCGGCGCAGAGCGTGTCGGAAGCTCCCGAAAGCGACAGCAGGGAGTCGTATTCGTGCTCGATGGCCTTCTGCATCGCGTAGTCCGAAGCCGGGGCGTCCATGAACGATTCCCGCATCAGCGAATCGGTGTCGGGCAGCACGAGGGTGTCGGCCTGCCGCGCCGAATCCCGGTACGAGTAAAACGCCAGATACAGCAGGGCGGGCGGTACCGAATCGGGGATATGGATGCCGTAAAGCGCGGGGTTGAGGCGGAGGGTGTCTTGCAGTATCTCGAAATGCAGGTGGGGGCCGCCCGAAGAGCCCGTGTTGCCCGAACGGGCGATGGGTCTGTTCTTCTTGGTGGGAACCTGAAGCCCCGTCAGGTTGGTTTCGTAGCGGCCGCTCTGTTTCTGCTGTTTCCTGACCAATTTCTGCACCGGCGCGCAGAACTTCGAAAGATGGGCATAGACGGTAACCATACCGTTGTCGTGTTGCACGTAAAGCACCTTTCCGTAAGACACCTTGGAAACCCCTGCCCGCACGATATGGCCGGGCGCGGCGCTATACACCCGCAGGCCCTCGCGCTGTTCGGTGCGCAGGTCCATGCCGCCGTGAAAGTGGTTGTTGCGCAGTTCGGCGAACGAACCCGAGAGTTCGGGCGCGGTGCGCAGCGGATAGCTGAACAGCGAAGTGTCCGCCTTCTTTTTCTTGGCCGAAGGCGCACCCCATGCCGTAGATTGCAGCATCAGCCCGAGAAAGGCCAGGGCAAGAATCCAAAAAGGTCTTATAAAGGCGGTTTTCCTATTCATGAACTTTCTTAAGCTGTCTGGAAATTTTTTCCACGTATTTGCGGCGGTAGTCCTGCTGCAGCAGGTAGTCGGTTAAAAAGCGCGCCTGTTTCCATTCCTTCCCGCGCAGGCAGTATTCGTCCCACACAAGCAGGCTCTGCAGGTCGCCGCAGGCCGAAAGCAGGCTGAACAGCGAGGGTTCCGCCGGCACGTAGGCGTTCAGCCCCATAGTGTCGAACATGGCCGATGCCGACAGGTATTTGGCGATGAAGGCCACCGTATCGCCGTTCCTGTGGTCGGCAAAGGCTTCGTGCATAAACCTACGGTAATCGCTCCAGTCGGCGAACACCTTCCGGACTCCGTCTATCTGTTCGGTATTCTCGCTGCAGTCGGCGAAATCACCCTGTTTTTGCGCCAGTAAG
This sequence comes from Ruminococcus flavefaciens, assembly GCA_023667315.1. Taxonomy (GTDB): domain Bacteria; phylum Bacteroidota; class Bacteroidia; order Bacteroidales; family P3; genus Pullibacteroides. The sequence continues at coordinate 52,078 of JAMPAI010000008.1, read as the reverse complement.
CGGTGCATTTCCTGCAATTGTTCCTCTGCCGAGGCGTGGTTGCCGAAAGAAGCCTCCCGGAAAAAGGCGGTGCGGATACGGTTCAAGCGTTCGCTCCACTGTCGGCAGCGTATGTCGTTCCTTTTCTGCTGATAGTTATCCAAAAGTTGCTGCAGGGGCGTAAGGGCGGCCACTTCTTCAGGATTCTGGTCCCGGTAACGCCCGAACAGCGCGGAAGACTGCGCATAGAGGCTGTCGGCGCGCGCCTCGTTGTTGTTCCACAGCTGGAACACGGCGCGGTTCAGCAATTGGTCGATGGCCTGATAGAGCGTGTGCAGGCATTCCTGCCCGAAATCGGCCTCCGCCCGCAGTCTGTATTGGTCTTTAAGCTGCACGGCCTCTTCGAACCAGGCGTAGGCCTCCGGGAACTTGCGCTTGGTGTTGAGGTAGCGCGCCTGTTCGCAGGCTGTTTCGAACTGCCTGCGGGCCTGTTGCGGGCTCAGGCGTGTTTGCGCGATATTGCCCGGTGCGGCAGGTTGAAGCGGCGTACGTTGCGGAAGCGGCCTGCTGTCGGCCGCCACCAGTTCCCTGCCCTGCACAAGCGTGTCGGGATGCAGGCTGCGGTTCAGCAGTTCCAGTTCGAGCGCCAGGTCGTCTTCGGGCCGGTACTCGATGCGCGGGCTGATGACCAGACCCGTGCGGTTCACGATCGTATCGACCAGGGCGGAATAGAACGCCCTTTCCTCGGTGTCCGAAAGAGAAGCGATACGGTTGTATTCGAGCGCGATGCGGTCGAGCAGCTCAAGCACGCGGTTCAGCCCGTCCATATGCTTTTCGTTGGCGTTGAAATAATCGTGGGCCTGCAGCGCGTACTGCTGGGCGAACTGGTACTGCTTTTGCGAGAACGCTTTCTCGGCCACCTCGCAGAACGAACGGTAGACCCCCTGGTGCGCCTTGTTCTGCAGCAGTTTTTCCTTGTAGCGCATATAGCGCACGGGAAATTCGGGCAGGTAATAGGTTTCCAGGAGCCGGCACATATCCAAGGCGTCGCGGTAGAGCTTGCGGGAAATGAGTTCCTCGATTTCCTTTAGGGTGCGCCCATAGACGGTCTGCGCCATCTGCCTTATCTTGGGCGGATAGGAACATTCCTGCATCACCCGGTTCACGTATTGCAGCAGGGCTTCCGCATTCGTTTTGTCGAGCGAGAGGCAGGTAATCTTAAAGGCGATCGCCTTGATGAAAAAACGGTTGTGCAGCAGGGATTTCTCGATGTTCCTTCCGGCCTCTTTCCAGTCGGGAACGCTTTGGTTTATGGCCTGAAGCGCCTGTATGTAGTAGAGGCTGTCGATGCGGGAACGCATGAAGTCGATCTGGCGGCGCTTTTCTTCCAGCAGGTGGCGAAGGTCGGAGGGGATGCCGCTGTTCTGGCGGGCGTAGGAAAGGAATATTTCCGATTCGAGGTCGGCCAGGCGGCAGTCGGAGGCCGGCAGGGCTTCCAAGGGCGAGGTCTTGATGGCTTCGATACGCTGACTGAAGGCGTTCTTGCGCACCTCGTCGTCTTGCGCCCGCAGGCCGGGGCGGAACGACAGCAGAAGCGACAGAAACAGGAAAGAGCGTTGAAACAAGGCTGATTTCTGCATGGCGGGCTATCGGGCGTTGGTGTCCGGAGTTTCTTCCTGATGTTTGGCGTAGGCCTCAATAATGCGCGCCACCAGACGGTGCCGCACCACATCCTTGCCGGTAAGTTCCACAAAGGCGATGCCGGGAACCGAATGCAGCAGCTGGCGAGCCTGTACAAGGCCCGAACGCTGGTGTCGGGGAAGGTCGGCCTGGGTGATGTCGCCGGTGATCACGAACTTGGCGTTCTTGCCCATACGGGTCAGGAACATCTTCATCTGGCTTTCGGTGGCGTTCTGGGCCTCGTCCAGGATAACGAAGGCGTGATCCAAGGTACGGCCGCGCATAAAGGCCAGGGGCGCGATCTCGATGGTGGATTCTTCCAACAGCGTAAGCAGCTTGCGGTAGGGAATCATGTCGCGCAAGGCATCGTAAAGCGGCTGCATATAGGGATCCAGCTTCTCCTTCATGTCGCCGGGCAGGAAGCCCAGGTTCTCGCCCGCCTCCACGGCGGGACGGGTCAGTATGATGCGCTTTACCTCTTTCTCTTTCAAGGCCTTTACGGCCAGCGCCACCGCCGTGTAGGTCTTGCCCGATCCGGCGGGGCCGATGGCGAACACCATGTCGGTCTTGTTCACGGCATCCACCAGTTTCTGCTGGTTGGCGGTAAGGGCGCGCACCGGCTTGCCGTTCACGCCCATCAGGATAAGCGGCGTGGACGCCTTTTCTAGGTCGGGATTTTCGGTACGGGCGTTGTTTTCGGGCTTGGAATCGCCCAGAATGGCGTCGATGTCGGCTTCGTTGAGGCGGTTGAAACGCTCGAAATGGAAAAGCACCAGCTTCATCTTTTCCTCGAAATCCGCCAAGTGTTCCGTATCGCCCACCGCCTTGATCAGGTCGCCCCGCAGGATGATGTTGAGCTGCGGGAAAAAGCGGCGTATGCGGTTCAGTTTCTCCTCTTCCAGTCCGAACACGTCGATCGGATGGTGGGGTGAAGTTTCGATATAGAGTTCGCTCATCGTGTGTTTTACCTCCTCTGTCTTGGGTGTGCAAAAATACAAATAATCATAACGGGATTTTGCGTAAATTCGCGTCTTATGCCAAAGCCGCTTGAAGCGACGAAAAACATCATGTGAGAGATGAAAAAACACGTTGATTTTCTGATTATCGGAACAGGCATAGCCGGATTGAGTTATGCGTTGAAGGTGGCCTCGAAAGGCACCGTATGCATCATCACCAAGGCAAAAGCCGACGAAACCTCCACCAACTACGCCCAGGGCGGCATCGCCACCGTGATGGACGCGCTCGATTCGCACGAAGAACACATCAAGGACACCCTCATTGCCGGCGACGGCCTCTGCGACGAGGAGGTGGTACGGCTCACCATCGGCGAGTCGAACGCCCGCATCGACGAACTTATCTCCTGGGGCGCCGAATTCGACCGCAGGCAGACCGGCGAGTTCGAGTTGGGGCGCGAAGGCGGCCACTCGGCCAACCGTATCCTGCACCACAAGGACCAGACCGGCGCCGAAATAGAACGGGCGCTGCTCAAGGCGGTTAAGGAGCACCCCGCCATCGAGCTGCTGGAGAACTACTTCGCCATTGACATCATCACCCAGCACCACCTGGGGCAGGAAGTGACGCGGCGTACCGAAAACATCGAGTGTTTCGGCGCCTACGTGCTCAACCCCCACACCGACAAAATAGACACCATCCTGGCCAAGACCACGATGCTTGCCACCGGCGGCAACGGCAACGTGTACAACACCACCACCAATCCCGTGGTGGCCACCGGCGACGGCGTGGCCATGGTGTATCGCGCCAAAGGCAAGGTAAAGAACATGGAGTTCATCCAGTTCCACCCCACCGGGCTCTACAATCCCTCGGAAAGACCCTGCTTCCTGATTTCGGAAGCCGTGCGCGGGGCCGGCGCCAAGCTCTGCTCCATCCGCGGCGACTACTTCATGGAACGCTACGACAAGCGCCTCGAACTGGCGCCCCGCGACGTGGTGGCGCGCGCCATCGACAGCGAGATGAAGATTACGGGCGACGACCATGTATTCCTCGACTGCCGCCCCATCCCCAAGACCGAGATATTCCACCATTTCCCCACCATCTACGCCAAGTGCCTCTCCATCGGCATCGACATCACCAAAGACATGCTGCCGGTAGTTCCCGTGGCGCACTACAGCTGCGGCGGCATCGTGGTGGACCACGACGGCTGCACGAGCATCAAGAACCTCTACGCCTCCGGCGAATGTTCCTGCACGGGACTGCACGGAGCCAACCGACTGGCATCCAATTCGTTGCTTGAAGCCCTCGTGTTCTCGCACCGCGCCGCCCAACACGCCGTGGCCCATCTTCCGGGCATCTCGTTCTGCGAAGAAGTTCCCGACTGGAACGGCGAAGGCATGGTGCTCAACGAAGAAATGATCCTCATCACCCAGAGCCTCAAGGAGGTTCAGGCCATCATGTCGAACTACGTGGGCATCGTACGCTCCAATCTGCGCCTTAAACGCGCCTGGGACCGGCTCAACATCATCTACCGCGAAACCGAAGAACTGTATCATAAGTCCGTGCATTCGGTAAAACTGGCCGAACTGCGCAACCTCATCAACATCGGCTACCTCATCATCAAGATGTCGATGGAGCGCAAGGAAAACTGCGGGCTTTACTACAATCTCGACAATATCAAGAAATAATGGACAACACTGCCTTTTCCGCACTGCACGCCACCTCGCCCATCGACGGGCGCTACGCCGACAAGACCTCCGCCCTCCGGGAATACTTCTCCGAATGGGCGTTCATGCGCTACCGGGTGCGCGTGGAGGTGGAATACTTCATCGCCCTCTGCGGCCTGGATATCCCCGCCCTGAAAGACTTTCCGAAAGACAGGTTCCAGGACATGCGCGGCCTCTACCTCAACTTCTCGGACGAAGACGCCTTGCAGATAAAGCAGACCGAAAAGGTTACCAACCACGACGTAAAGGCCGTGGAATACTTTATAAAGTCGAAGTTCGAGGCCTGGGGACTGCAGAAGTACGAAGAGTTCGTTCACTTCGGGCTTACCTCGCAAGACATCAACAACACCGCCCAGCCCCTGATGCTCAAGGAAGGCCTGGAAAACGTGATGCTGCCCGCCCTGCGCGAAATCATGCGGCTCATCGGGCAGAAAGCCTTCGACTGGGCGGAAGTGGGCATGCTGGCGCGCACCCACGGCCAACCGGCCTCCCCCACCGTGTTGGGCAAGGAAATGCTGGTGTTCGTGGAACGCCTCTACGGGCAATTGCAGCTCTTGCAGCAGACGCCCCACAGCGCCAAGTTCGGCGGCGCCACGGGCAACCTCAACGCCCATTACGTGGCCCTGCCCCATATCGACTGGGTGGCCTTCGCCAACCGTTTCGTAAGCGAGAGCCTGGGCCTGAACCGTTACCAGACCACCACGCAGATAGAACACTACGACAACGCCGCCGCCATTTTCGACGCCCTGGCGCGCATCAACACCATCCTCATCGACTTTAGCCGCGACGTATGGACGTACATCTCGATGGACTACTTCAAGCAGCGCATCAAGGCGGGCGAAGTGGGTTCGTCGGCCATGCCGCACAAGGTGAACCCCATCGACTTCGAGAACGCGGAAGGCAACTTCGGCATCGCCAACGCCCTCTTCGCGCACCTGGCTTCCAAACTGCCCGTCTCGCGCCTGCAGCGCGACCTTACCGACTCCACCGTATGCCGCAATATCGGTGTGCCACTGGCGCACACGCTCATCGCCTTCAAGTCGCTCGGCAAAGGCATCGGCAAACTGCTCTTGAACCGCCCGCGCATCGACCAGGACCTGGACGACAACGTGGCCGTGCTGGCCGAGGCCATACAGACCGTGCTGCGTTCCATCGGGTTCGACCATCCCTACGAAGCCCTCAAGGCGCTTACCCGCACCGGCAGCAAGATAGACCGGCAGGCCATTATCGATTTTGTGCAGAACTTGAACGTGGATCCCGACACCAAGAACCGCCTGATGCAACTCGACCCCAAGACCTATACGGGCGTTTACGGCCTCGAACCGCAGCGCATCCGGGAACGCCTGGCCCAATGCGGCATAGAATCCTCCACGCAAAGCGCGGCCGAATGAAAAACAGCCTCCTGTTCAAGTATATGAAGCCCCATATCGGGCGGTTGCTGTTCAACGTGTTCCTGCGGACACTCTCGGCGCTGTTCACCATCGTGCTCATCGTGTCGGTGGCGCCCTTGCTGTACATCCTTTTCGACACGGGCAATGCAGGCGCAGGCGCGCAGGCCACGGAAGGCCTGGCTAACGCCGGCATCGAGGTGCTGGAAAACTGGGTGAACCTCTCCATCGCCCGTTTCGGAAAACCCATTACCCTATTGATCCTGGCTGGCTGCCTTACCGGAGCCTATTTCCTCAAGAACCTGTGCGCCTATATGGGACTGTACCTCTTCTCACCCATCCGCAACCGCATGGTGGCGCAGATGCGCAACGACATGTTCAAAAAGTACATGACCCTGCCCCTTTCCTACTATTCGCAGCAACAGAAAGGCGACCTGATCTCGCGCATCACCGACAACACCCAAGAAGTCGATAACCAGATGCTGAACCAGATTCAGGAAGTGCTGGTGGACATCATAACTTTTATCTTCCTGGTGGCGGCCCTGTTCTTTATCAGCGTTCCCCTGAGCCTGTTCGTGCTGGTGATCCTGCCCGTCATCGGGGTGGTCACCAGCTTCATATCGCGTTCGTTAAAGCGCAAATCCCGCCAATTGCAAGATTTAAAGGGGCATATCGCGGCGCAGGTGTCCGAGAGTTTGGACGGTATGAAGACCATCCGAAGCTACAACACCACCCCTTATGCCGTGAATAAGTTCCGCAAAGACAACGATTCTTTTTACAGACTCAACAGCAATGTGTTGCACCGCACCAACCTCAGCTCGCCCGTCAGTGAGGTGTTGGGAACCATCGCCATCGTGGTGATTCTAGTTGTAGGAGGTTACCTTATCCTGTCGCAGCACAGCCTTAGGCCGGAGGCGTTCATCACCTACCTGCTGGCGATGATCCAGATCCTGCCTTCGTCGAAGAACATCACCACGGCTTACTTTGTCTGGCAGTCGGGCAAGGGTTCCTTGGCCCGTATCCAGGAGGTGTTCGAGGCCGAGGAGGTTATCGTGCAGAAAGAGAACGCCACGGAGCTCAAGACGTTCGAACACGAGATAGCCTTGCAGGACGTCTGCTTTACCTATGGCGAGAAACAGACCCTCAAGCACATCGACCTGCGCATCGAAAAGGGGAAGTTCGTGGCGCTGGTGGGGCCCTCGGGCGGCGGGAAATCGACCGTCATCAACCTTATCCCGCGTTTCTACGACCCCGTTTCGGGCAGGATAACGATAGACGGCAACGACCTCGCCGACTGCCGCATTGACGACCTGCGCGAGCTTTCCTCCCTCGTTTCGCAAGACACGGTGCTGTTTAACGACACGCTCTACAACAACATACTGGTCGGAAATCCCAAGGCGTCCAAAGAAGAGGTGGAACACGCCGCGAAGATGGCCGACGCGCACGGTTTCATCATGCAGAGCGAAAACGGCTACCAGAGCCTTATCGGCGACAGCGGCACCAAGCTCTCGGGCGGCCAGCGGCAGCGCATCAGCATCGCGCGCGCCCTGCTCAAGAAAGCGCCCATCCTGCTGTTCGACGAGGCCACCTCCGCGCTCGACACCGAGGCCGAGAACCGCATCATGGAGGCCATCCGCCAGGAGGGAAAGAAGAACCGCCAGACCATCATCTCGGTGGCCCACAGGCTCTCGAGCATCCGCCAGGCCGACGAAATCATCGTGATTGAGGAAGGCCGCATAGTGGAACGCGGCACGCACGAACAGCTCTACGCGCAACAGGGGCTTTACCACAAGCTCTGCCAGATGCAGAACACCGCAAATCAGTAAGCCGATGCTGGGAAGGGTAATCGCAAGTACGGGCAAGGAATACGCGGTGCAGGACAGCGCCTTGCAGCTGCACAACTGCAAGGTGAAGGGCAACTTCCGCATCAGGGGCGTAAAGACCACCAACCCGGTGGCGGTGGGCGACATGGTGGAATTCGAGGGCGAGTGGATCACGCGCGTGGAGGAACGCCGCAACTGCATTATCCGCAAGTCGGTGAACCTTTCCAAGCAGACCCACATCATCGCCGCCAACATAGATTTGGCCTTTCTGGTGATCGGGCTGAATCAGCCGCGTACGCCCCAGGGATTCATCGACCGCTTTCTGGTAACCGGGCAGGCCTACCACGTGCCGGTGTGCCTCGTGTTCAACAAACGCGACCTCTTCACGCCTCAAAACGAGGAGGAATACGAAACCTACCGGCAGATCTACACCGAGGCCGGCTACGAAGTGATGGCCACCAGCGCACTCACAGGAGAAGGCATGGAGGAACTGAAGGCGCGCATGAAAGACCGCATCTGCCTCTTTTCGGGCAATTCGGGCGTGGGCAAGTCGGCGCTTATCCGGCACCTGGAGCCGAGCCTTGACATACGCATCGGCGAGATTTCCGAAACCCACCTCAAGGGCAAGCACACCACCACCTACGCCCGCATGTACCCGCTCTCGTTCGGCGGCTACATCGTGGACACGCCCGGCATCAAGGAATTCGGCATGGTGAGGTTCACCACCGACGAACTTTCACGCTACTTCCCCGAAATGCAGCGGGTGTCGGGAGACTGCCGCTTCAACAACTGCACCCACGAACACGAACCGGGCTGCGCCGTGAAGCAGGCGGTGGAAGAGGGAAAAATCTCCCCGGTACGCTACGCCAGCTACCTCAACATACTGCACGGCGACGAGGTGCCCGAACCGAGCCTTCTGGGAAACAAAAACGACAAGAAATAACGACATGGACAAGAAAAAAATAATCGGCATCGTGCTGGGCATCCTGCTGCTCGTGGCGGTATTCCATTGGCTGTCGAACCTGGTCATCTACACGCTGGCGGCCTTCTTGATCTCCATGTTGGGCAGGCCCCTGGTTAAGTTGCTGCACGAAAAGGTAAGGCTGCCGGCGGCCCTGAGCAGCGGCATCGTGCTGGCGGTGATTATCGGCATCGTGAGCCTGGCGGTGTGGCTGGTGTTCCCGCTTTTCGTACGGCAGGCGCAGCAGATCGCAAGCCTCGACTACAACGCCCTCTCCGCCCAGACGACCGTTATGGGCGGCGAGTTCATCGAATGGCTTAACCGCAAGGGCGTGGCCGTTACGGGCGAGGACATCTCGGCCTATTTCTCCTCCGGACTGAACGCCGTCTGGAAACACCTCGACCTGCAGAGCCTGCTGGGCTCGCTGGCCAGCAAGATCTCTTCGCTGGCCATCGGCCTGTTCTGCATTATCTTCCTCTCGTTCTTCTTCTTGCGCGACGAACAGATGTTCAAGAAAATGATCTTCCTCTTTGTGCCTGACCGGCAGACGGCACGCATGGAACGGGTCATGAAATCAGTGGAAAACCTGCTGAGCCGCTATTTCGTGGGGCTTTCGCTCGAGGTAATCTGCATGATGGTCCTGCTCTCGCTCGGCCTGTGGCTCTGCGGCATCGAGAACGCGTTGCTCTACGGCTGCCTGGGCGGGCTGTTCAACGTAATTCCTTACTTGGGTCCCGTTATCGGGGCGACCCTCACCTGCCTGTTCGCCATCGTGAACCACCTGCATTTCGGGCTCTCGACCGAGCTGCTGTGGGTGCTGCTCAAGGTGATCGGAGTGTTCACCGCCGCCAACCTCATCGACAACTTCGTGCTGCAGGTAACGATCTACTCCAACAGCGTGAAGGCGCATCCGCTTGAGATCTTCTTCGTGATCCTGATCGCGGGCACCCTCACCGGTATCTGGGGCATGATCCTGGCCATTCCCTTCTACACGGTGCTGCGCATCATCGCCAAGGAATTCTTCAAGAACACCAAACTGGTGCGCGAGCTCACCAAGCGGCTTTGAGCGCGGAAAGACACCTCATTTTTACTGTTTTCAATAAAAAGATTTCCAGCGCATTGCATCCGCTTTAAGTTTTTTTTAAGAATATTTTCTTCGATAAAACCGGAATTCGGGGTTATTAAGGTAAAGCACCTTTATGACACCCTTCGAGTTTATTTTGGAGAAGAAACACTTCCTGCCCATCCATAAATGGGAGTTGAAAGACCGTCCGCGCGAGAAATTCCTTTCCGGGGAGGCCGCCGGCATGAAAGACGAGGAACTGCTGGCCATCCTTATCGGCAGCGGCACCGAGAGTTATTCGGCCCTGGACATAGCCCGGAAAATGCTCAGACACTTCAACGGCAGTCTGCACGAACTGAGCAGCCGCTCGGCCAAGGAACTGGCGCGCAAGTTTACCGGTATCGGGCAGGCCAAGGCGGTGGGCATACTGGCGGGTATCGAGCTGGGGAGAAGGAGTCTGGCGCTCTCTTGCGGAACGGAAACCAAGGTATGCACCAGTGCGGCGGCCTTCCGGCTTCTCTGCGGCGATTTCGCCGCCTCTCCCTACGAGAAGTTCTACGCCCTGCTTCTGGCGCAATCAGGGCGGCTGTTGCGGAAGGTGCTGATCAGCGAGGGCGGGCTGGCCGCCACCGTGGTGGACGCGCGCAAGGTGTTCAAGTTCGCCATCGACGAGCAGGCCAGCGGGCTTATCCTGGCACACAACCATCCTTCGGGCAACCTGCGCCCCAGTCCGGAAGACATCTCCATTACCGAGAAGATAAAGGACGGCGCCAAGCTGCTCGACCTCTACCTGTTCGACCACATCATCGTGTCGGGCAACCGCTACTTCAGCTTCACCGACGAGAACCTGGTGATAGAACCGCCCAAAACGACCCTCCGCATCTACGGTTAAAATAAAAAAGGGCGGACCGAAGCCCGCCCCTTTCGTGTTGTTTTCGCTTTACTTAGCGGATGATGCTCTGGAATTCGGCATCGTCGCGGAAGTTGATGAATTCAACGTCTTTCTGAGCCTGGGCCTTCAACGAAGACTTGCCGGCAACAGCCTGACGGAGCGCGTTCGTCAAATCGGCCTTGTTGTTCTGACGGGCGGCGATTACGGCCAACAGGTACTGGGCGTCGGGAGTAACCGTTTCCATGCAGTTCAGGGTGGCCTTGGCTTCGTCGAGCTGACCGTTCATCAACTGGGCGAGCGCCAGGTTGTAAACGCATTTTTCTCCGCCCATGGCGCTTACGCCCTTGGCGTAGTTGCCGTCTTTAATATCGAGCATGCCCATGTTGAATCCGGCTTCGGCATTGCCCGTCTTGAGGGCGTTTTCGAAGTTGGAGCGGGCATTGTCCATATCGCCTTTGGCCATGGCCACGGCGCCCATGTTGTTGAGCACCGCACCGTCGTTGGGCTGCAGGCCGAGCGCGGTTTCAAGCAGGCTCTGGGCTTCGGCGTACTGGTGTCTTTCGATATACAGGGCGGCGGCGTTGTTGAATCCACGGTATTCTTCGGGATATACTTCGGTGGCCGAAAGGTAAATCTTAAGCTGGTTGTCCTTGTCTTCGGTAAGGGTGGCCGCATAGAGCAGTTCTTCCACCTTCAGGGCCGAGGGTTCGGTAAGCGAGAGCTGGGCGATTTCCTCGTCGGTCTTCTTGGGTTCGAGGAAGTTAACCTGCAGTTCGGCACGGCGCAGGGGAGGCAGGATGTTGTCTTCGATCTGCTTGTAGATAACGGTCATGTTGCGGATTTCCTGTTCGCGGGCGCTGCGGTCCTTGTGCGAGGAAATAACGTTGATGATGGTGTTCCTTTCGGCGATGTCGGAAGAACGCAGGTCGGCGATGAACTTATCCCAGTCTTCGCCCATCGACTGAACCGAAGGCTGGATGTCCTGCTTGATGGAGGCGGGTTTCACCTTCTGCTTGCGGGCCAGTTTCTTGATGGCGTTGTCGTAGGCGGTGTTGAAGTACTTGACCGCGGTCTTGGCACGGTTGTCGGAAAGGTTCTGGTTGCGGCTTTCTTCGCCTTCGGGAGAAGCCCAGGCCTTGATTTCAACCGACTTCATGGCCATACCGGTGTTGAACAGGCTGTCCAGAGCCTTGATGGCGGCCTTGGCTTCGGCCTTCTTGTTTAGGACGAAGTTCCAGTTCAGGTTGTAGGTATCCACCAGGTAGTAGATGTGGGCCAGATGGGGGATAACGGTTTCCTTTTCGTATTTGTCGGGAGCGATGGCCGGCTTGGCGCCTTCCCTGTCGATGCGGGTGGAGGTGATCATCATGCCTTCCGCCATCTGACGGTCGCCCAGCTGAAGCCTCTTGGCCAACTGCATCGCGGCGGCGGCATCAGCCACGTTCTGTCCCGCGGCGCTCTTTTCGGGGAAACCCACGGGGTTCACCACCAGACGGCTCTGTTCCATTTGGGGAACATAGGCCACTTCGTCGCTGTAGGAGAACTTGCCACCGGTCTTGTTGTTGATCACCGTGCCCTGACCCTGGGTCTTGACACCGCGCAATGTAAAGGGTTTCAAATCCGTCTGGCCGCCTTCGTAAACGATGGAGGGCTGGAAGACAACCATAGCCTTGTTCCAGAAATACTTGCCGGGAATGGTTCCGTTGATTTCAACCTTCACCTTGTCGCCGTGCATTTCGAGCGGACTGGGCTTTACTTCGTACTTAACGGTGGGATGGTTCTTGGCCATCTTCTTGAGGCTCTCGCAGGATGAAAACAGAACACCCAGACCGAGAACCAACGAAATACTGAGGAATTGTATTCTCTTCATTGCTTTTGTGTTTTTTAACTCAACTTCTCAATCTGAACGGATTGAGCCGACCAATCGGCGTGGCGAAGATACTCATTTATTTTGACAAATGACAATATCCCTTCCACGCCGATCCGTTTATAAAACACAGACCTTTTTCCGCACGCTGCCGTTGTTTGTGTAGAAACATACCACGTACATTCCTGCCCGCAGGTCTGACACCGAGATTTCCCGCTCGTTACCCGACAACGCCTTGGTCTTCACCACACGGCCCGACATATCCGTTATCACCACCCAGATCAATTTTTCTTCCGTTTTAAAATGCAATACATCCCGCACCGGGTTCGGGTAGAGCGTCAGGTTGAACGCCTCCGCGCTTCGTTCCACGGGCGTGGTCAACGGACCCCATTCTATCGGTATCATCCAATCAAACGCCAGTTTCTCCAGGTTAAAGGACGACACCTCTCCCCACAGCGAATAAAAGATCAGATTGCCCTTATATTGCACCACATCGATTACCGGTCCCATTTCGTCTATATCCATAATCCAACGATAAATTTCATTCCAGGTCTCTCCCCCGTTGTCGGATCGGTACATCGTCACCACATACTCCGGACCCAAATCCCAATACCACAACACCTGGCTCAGCCCGTATATCATCTCGGGATTCCTTTCGTCGAATACAATTTTGGTGATGCCGTATTCCTCGGTTCCCTTTATCTGTATCCACGTTTGCCCCTGGTCTGCCGATTTAAACAGCCCATGCGTCACATCCGAAAGCATCATTATATCGGGATTCTCTGGATGAAAAGCCAGATCGTATATTCCATATGACCCACTACCGCGATAAGAGCTATGCCAATTTTCATCCGTTCCTATCAGATAATTCACCATCGATGCATAAACACAAACAGATGGCTGGCTTCCTGCCGTAAAAACCATAGTCGTATCCAACGGATGATAGGCTAACACTGGATGATAGCCCTTTATCTCCGGCCAAACAAAATTCCATGTCCGCCCGAAGTCGTACGTTCGATAAAATGCTGGATAAAGGTCAGAAAATATAAGCCATATAGTATTCGCATTTAGAGGATTCACCAACAGGCGAAAGGTGTTTTCAGTAGGCAGACCAAACTCTATCTCTGCCCTGCGGATTGTCTCCTGTAACGGGTAGGTGATGTCCCGACAGGTACGGCCGCCGTCTTCCGACAAAAAAAGACAGCGGGCGCCGGCCTGCGGATTGCCATACAGCAGCGCCATAATGCATTCTCCCTGCTTGACGATATCCACCACCGAAAGCCCTTCGAACCCCACCCGAGACATCACGCTGTTCGTGTCACTCAGGCACTTCCGGTACAGACCCGTTGTGGTCGGTACATAGAGTGTGTCTCCGTATAGACGCAACTTGGGACTATAAAGCCGACAACGTACTTCACCTACTGATTTATCCAATGGTTTTTTTCTTCTTTCGATTAATTCCCTCTTCTGGCTCCAAGCAGTCCCTATCGCAAACAACACACATGAAACCAGCAGGATAATGCCGCTATATTTCTTCGTTTTCATGGTTTTTGTTTTTGGCATTTTACATTCAGGGCTTCTTCACTTCCAATTCCGCCCCCTCTTCCACCGTAAAGTTCGTTCCGAAGGTTACCGTTCCCTTGGCATCAATGGTCAATTTGGCACCTGTCTTTACCGTAACATCCCGAACCGATACCGAATAGCCGCTTACCGTTGTATTTTTGGTAACCATCTTATTGGCGAACTCCGTAACGGGACATGCCGGGACTTACCGACAGGGTTCCTATCCTTATCCCTCCATCGGTCTTTACATTGATTTGAGAATAGGCATTCAGCGTCAGTCCTGTCAACAGGATGACCAATAGACATTGTTTCATCGTTTTCATAGTTTTAAACGTATTTTGGTTTAGTGGTGGAGCCGGTTTTCAGCCCCCTCTTAGATTTTCTTTGCCGATGTGTTGGTTTTTGTTACTATTCCGTGAATTCCTATTGCGTAAAGATAGCACTTTTTCCCGAAATACTATCGGAAAACTTTGTGTCTTTTTGCCATATAGGCCTGCAGCACGGGAACGAAGCCCTCGGCCACGTCGGCTTCGGCCAGGTCTATGCGGTACTGGTTGCAGCGGTTCACCAATTCCTGACGGAAAACGGCGTACTTTTCGGCATAGGCCTGCCTGTACTGCGCCGGGCTGAGGCGGATTTCCTTGCCGCTCTCCATATCCACCATGCAGTAGCGTTTTTCGGGAAACTCCAGGGCCGCCTCCTTGCCGTGGTGGGTAACGTGGAACAGCAACACCTCGTTGTCGCGGTACTTGAGGTGCTGCAACGCACCGAACAGTGCCTCCGGGTCGGCCTCGGCCTCGAACATGTCCGAAAAGACCACCACCAGCGAGCGTTTGTGGATTCGTTCGGCCGCCAGATGCAGGGTTTCGGCCATATCCGAGCCGATATGGAATTCCGGGCGGTCAAGCGAGCGGCGCAACCGACCCTCCAGTTCGGAAAGCAGGTACTTGAGGTGGGTCTGGCTCGACTTCACCTCCGTCTTTACGTCTTCTTCCGACGAGAAGAAATGCAGGCCCACCGCGTCGCGCTGCCTTGCCAGCATCGTGGCGAGCACCGCCGCCGCGCAGAGCGAGAACCCCAGCTTGTGCAGCGTCTTTTCGTTGGCGCCGGGGGTCGGGAAATACATCGAGGAAGAGGTGTCCACCAGGATGTGGCAACGCAGGTTGGTCTCCTCCTGGTATTTCTTGACGTACAGCCGGTCGGTGCGCCCGTAGAGCTTCCAGTCCACGTGACGCACCGATTCGCCCTGATTGTACTGGCGGTGTTCGGCGAACTCCACCGAAAAGCCGTGGAAGGGGCTTTGGTGCAGGCCGGTGATGAAGCCCTCCACCACCTGCGAGGCCAAGAGTTCCAGCGAGGCGAAAGGTTCCGTGATCTGTCTGTAAAAATCTTCTGTCATGGCAAGCCGGCTTTACCGGATAAAAAAAGTCGGTTGAAAACGCATGGTTTCCAACCGACCTCGTTCAACGGACGGAAAACCATCCTGAACCATTAAAGCATGGCGTCGAGTTTCTTTTTCAGGTCACCTTCGTTGGTGCTGCCCACGTGCTTGTCCACCACTTCACCGTTCTTGATGAAAAGAATGGTGGGGATGTTGCGCACCTTGTACTTCTTGGTTACTTCGGGGCAGGCGTCCACATCGACCTTGCCGATAAGGATCTTGCCTTCGTATTCGCCCGCCAGTTTGTCCACCACGGGAGCGATGGCGTTGCAGGGACCGCACCAGGCGGCGCCGAAATCAACCATAACGGGCGTGGCGGCCTTCAGCGCCAGCTCTTCGAAATTTGCATCAGTGAATGTTGTTGCCATAGTATTTTGTCTTTTTAGTTTTCCGACGGCTAATTTACGCGAAAAAATCAAAACTTCTCATATCTCCGGCTGCACTTCTTGTTTTTTGGCGAAAAGACGGTAGAAAGGACATTCGTCAGTCCAGCCCGAGAAATTACCATGTCTCATTATCTCTTCTTCCTGCGCTATCCTGCGCTCACATCCATGCTTTTTACAGGTTCCCTGCATTATCTGATAAAGATTGCAGGCGGGAGCAGCCGTTGACAAGACGAAAACCACAGACAAAATCCATAACTCCCCTTTTCTTCTTTGCTCTTTGGCGCCGACCCAAGCCTTTACATACATGGCGAACAATACAAGAAAGGCAGGAATGGAAGCCCGCATGCAGAAATCGGGCATCTGCCCGTTGTTCATGGCGGTAAAAGGCAATAAAACCAATACGGCCGCGGTAATCCAAAACAAGACGCCCTTGTTCCGCCGATAAACCAAAGCCAGGAAAACCCCGGCCTCCAGCAAGACAAAAAGCAGAAAAATAAGTACACTTTGCAGGAAACCGAAGTGAAACCAACCCAATGCGCCGCCACTCGGATTTCCTATGATGTAGCTAAACGAAACCAGTCCTACCACCGCACCGCCCGCTACATTCTGAAAGGAAATCAAATCGCCATACCTCTTTCCGTTACGCCAGATCCGGTAAATCAGAAACGGTATCATGCCGACGAACGGAATCGTGCAGCAAAGCAGGGCGCACCCCCATAAAAAGACAAGGTTCCTGTTTGTTTTTTCCTGCAACAGCACCAAAAAGATGGGCGCCGCGTAAAAAATCTGGTTGAAGGCTCCCCGCATATGGTTGAAAAAAGAAACGTATGCCAACCACTCGCCTCTGGAAAAGGACCACACTTCCAAGTCCATTTCGAAAAACAGACGGTAACGTCCGCAATCCAAAATAAAATAACCCAGCAGGTCCAGGCCGCCGAAAAATACAAAGGCGACCAGAATCCACAGGCTGTATTTCCCTATGAAGCGGCACAAATGGTACCAAATGAGAAAAAGGCCCAGCGATGCCCACAAAAACTGAAAGAAGAAACCCGCCTCAAGGCCGAACACCTTTCCGAAAACGGCGGCCGGCAACCAAAATCCGAGATAATAATCCAAGATACGGAACCGAAGCCCAAGTTCCGTCTCCACAGGCTTTACAACCGGCCATTTGTTTTCGACCAAAGCCTTAAAGATCGCATTGCGGAAATAATGGTCGCCATGCTGCCAGATATAGCCCCCTATACCGCAGAGAACAACGATAACGGCAATGAGAATAAACAACAGAAAAAGTTTCTTTCTGTCGAAAGGCAGGCGATATGGCTCCGCATGGCGAAGGCACAGCACGAAAGAAAGGCCCGTAACTATGCCGAAAGGCACCGCCCAAACCGTTCTTGTCCAACCGACAAGAAAGATAAATATCGGCAAAGCGATATAAAGGTAGGTAAGGAATGTTATCGGCGTAACATTTCTCCAAAAACACAATCGATTCATTGGTCCTCTTTTTTAACCGATGGTGATTTCTGGTTCCAGGTTCTCTTTCTTGAGGTCGGCCAGGAAATCGGAGGGCTTTACCTTGGCCGGCAATATCATACTGACAGACAGCGTATTGATGCTGTCAACCACATGAAAATCGACCACAGCGCCGCCGCTCTGCGCCAACTTCTTGTTCAGGGCGTTGTTCTTGCACACCCGCTGCACCTTTTCGGTGAACTCCGGCGTTACATCGCCCGAACGCAGGGTAAGGCGGAGCTTCTTCGCCTTCTTGTCCAGCATCTCGTCCAGCAGTTCCATGGCCTGGATCCGCAGCTCGTATTCGGGCGCGGCGTCCTTTTCCTTGGCCCAGCGCTGGCGCACGTCGGCGGTGATGAACACCAGGCGGCCCACCACGTCCACAAAGTTCTTGAAGTTGATGTAATCGTTGCCGAAGAGCATGAACTCCATCGAGTCGTCGTAGTCGGCCAGCGTAAAGCGCCCGTAGTCCTTGCCGGTCTTGGTCTTCAGGTTCAGCGAGGAAGCGGTGACAATGCCCCCGAAATGCAGTATCTTGCCCCGGAAGTCTCCGATGGGCTTGCTCTTGATGCCGGAAATGTTGATGTTCGAGAACGTCTTGAGTTCCAGCCTGTAGGGATCCAGGGGAAAGCCGCTCAGATAGATGCCCACCACCTCCTTTTCGTTGCTCAGCTGCTCGATCTGCGACCAAGGCTCCACGTTGGGGATGTCGATCGTGGAGGCCACCTCCTCCATGCTGTTGCCGAACAAGTCGGTCTGCGTGGAGCTTTGGTTGCGCTGAACGCTCGCCCCGTATTGCAGCAGCTTTTCGGTAAAGGTCTGGTTCTCGCCCGGACGCTGGAAGAAGAACACCGAGCGGGTAAGCCCGAAACTGTCGAACGCGCCGGCCATCACCAGGGCTTCCATACAGCGGCGGTTCATGCTGCGCAGGTTCACGCGGGTAACGAAATCCAGCACGTCCTTGTACGGCCCGTTCTCGTTCCTTTCCTTGATGAGTTCCTCCACCACGTTGGTGCCCACGTTCTTGATGCCGCTCAGGCCGAAACGTATCGCCCCGTCCTTGTTCACGGTAAAGAAGCCCATGCTCTCGTTCACGTCGGGCGACAGCAGCTGTATGCCCATGCGCTTGCACTCGTCCATGAAGAACGAGATCTTGTCGATGGCGCTCAGGTTGCTGGTGAGCACGGAGGCCATGTATTCGGCCGGATAGTGCGCCTTTAGGTAGGCCGTCTGGTAGGCGATCCAGGCATAGCAGGTGGCGTGCGACTTGTTGAAGGCGTAGGAAGCGAAGGCCTCCCAGTCTTTCCACACCTTCTCGCAGACCTCCGGATTCAGCTGGTGGCCGCCGCAACCGTCCATGAACTTGGTCTTCATCTGGTCCAGCACGTCTTTCTTCTTCTTGCCCATGGCCTTGCGGAGCTTGTCGGCATCGCCCTTCGAAAAGCCGGCCAGCTTCTGGGAAAGCAGCATCACCTGTTCCTGATAGACGGTGATGCCGTAGGTGTCGTGCAGGTATTCCTCCATTTCGGGAAGGTCGTAGTCGATGGCCTCCTTGCCCTCCTTGCGGCGGATAAACTGGGGAATGTATTCCATGGGACCCGGACGGTAGAGGGCGTTCATGGCGATGATGTCTTCCAGGCGGGTGGGCTTCAGTTCCTTGAGGTACTTCTGCATGCCCGGCGATTCAAACTGGAAGATGCCGTTGGTCTCGCCGTTGCCGAAAAGCTCGTAGGTGGCCTTGTCGTCGAGCGGAATGCTCTCGATATCGATGTCGATGCCGTGGCGCAGCTTGATGTTGTCGAGCGCGCCCTTAATGATGGTGAGGGTCTTGAGCCCCAGGAAGTCCATCTTGATCAGGCCCACCGACTCCACATAGGTGCCTTCGTATTGGGTCACGGGCATCTCGGAGTCTTTGGCCACGCCGGTGGGCACGTACTCGATGATGTCTTCGGGGGCGATGATCATGCCGCAGGCATGCACGCCCACGCTGCGGATGCAGCCCTCCAGCTTGATGGCGTAACGGAGCGTGTCGCGCACCAGGGGGTCGGGGTTGCCGTCCATTTCCTTCTGCAGGTCGGGCACTTCCTTGAAGGCCTTGGGCAGGGTCATGCCCGGATTGTCGGGCACCAGTTTGGCCAGGCGGTTCGATTCGGGCAGCGGCAGGTCCAGCACACGCGCCACGTCCTTGATGGCCGACTTGGCCGCCATGGTGCCGTAGGTGATGATCTGCGAGACCCGTTCCGAACCGTACTTCTCCTTTACGTAGTCGATGACCCGGCCGCGCCCCGCGTCATCGAAGTCCACGTCGATATCGGGCAGGGAGATACGCTCCGGGTTGAGGAATCGTTCGAACAGCAGGTCGTATTTGACGGGGTCTATATTGGTGATACCCAGACAATAGGCAAGCATGGAACCGGCCGCCGAACCACGTCCGGGCCCCACCAGCACGCCCATTTCGCGGGCGGCGCGGATAAAGTCCCACACGATGAGGAAATACCCCGGAAAGCCCATCCCCGCGATGGTGTCCAGCTCGAAATCGAGACGCTCCCGCAGTACTTCGTTCTCGCGGAAGTTTTCCCCGTAACGTTTCTTCGCCCCCTCGTAGGTAAGGTGGCGCAGATACTCCATGTCTTCCGTAAAGGGCTCCGGCAGGGGGAAGTGCGGCATCAGCGGCGCGTGTTCCAGTTCGAAGTTCTCTATCTTCTCCACGATTTCGCGCGTGTTCTCGAGGTATTCGGGATGGTCGGGAAACAGTTCGGCCATCTCGTCGGCGCTCTTGAAGTATTCCTGGCCCGTATAGAGCATCTTGGTGTCTTCGTGCAGCTTCTTGCCCGTGTTGAGGCAGATGAGGATGCGGTGCGCCTCGTAGTCGTCGGCGTTCACGAAATGCACGTCGTTGGTGGCGATGCACTTGATGTTGTATTCGGAAGCCAGCTGTTCCAGACGGGCGTTCACGATCATCTGTTCCTCGTGCCCGTGCCGCTGCATCTCGAAATAGTAGTCTTCGCCGAACAGACCCTTGAAGAACGCGATGTGTTCCTTAAGCTGCTCTTCCTGGCCGGAAAGGATGGCCTGCGGCACCTCGCCCGCCAGACAGGCCGAACAGCAGACAAGGCCCTCGTGGTACTGCCTGAGCAGGTCGTGGTCGATACGCGGCTTGTAGTAGAAGGCCTCCTTGCGCTGCGACAGGGAACAGAGCTTTACCAGATTGTGGTAGCCGGTGGGGTTCTTGGCCAGCAGGATCAAGTGGTAGTTGGTCCTGTCCTCGTCCTTTCCCCTTTTCTCGAAACGGCTTCCGGGCGCCACATACACCTCGCAGCCCACAATGGGCTTGATGCCCGCGGCACGGGCCTTGTTCACGAACTCCATCACGCCGTACATGTTGCCGTGGTCGGTAATGGCCATGGCGTCCATGCCGAACTCCTTGGCTTTGTTCATCAGGTCGGAAATCTTGCAGGCACCGTCGAGAACGGAGTAGAGCGTATGCAGGTGGAGGTGGGTGAAATAAGGCATGGCGTATGTTTTTAGCGTATGATATGGGAGACCGTGAGCAGGATAACCTTGAAGTATTCCCTGACGGAACGGTTTTCGATGTATTTCATGTTATGCCGTATCTTGTCCGGCATGATCTGCCCGACATACACGCTGTCGGGATCTTCGGCCTGCCCGAGAATCGTGTTTTCGTCGATGTATTCGATGGAGGCGTAGTCGGTGATGCCGGGGCGCACACACAGCACCCTGCGCTGTTCGGGCGTGTATAACGCCACGTAGCGCGCCACTTCCGGGCGGGGGCCCACAAGGCTCATGTCGCCCCTGAGCACGTTGAACAGCTGCGGCAGCTCGTCTAACTTGTACTTGCGCAGAAAGGCGCCCACCCTGGTGACGCGCGGGTCTTCGCCGCCCACCGTGAGCAGGCCTTCCTTATCGGCGCCCACGCGCATGGAACGGAACTTATAGAGCGTGAACTCCCGGCCGTCCTTTCCCACCCGCCGCTGGCGGTAAAGGCCACCGCCCCGGCTCTCCATACAGACCGCCGCATACACAACGAGCAGCAGGGGCGAGAGCACGAGAATGCCCGAAAGGGAAAACACTATGTCGAACAGACGTATCATCCTTCTTCCTGCATCACGGCCTGATAGGCCTCCTTAACGGTTTCGATGACAAACTCTATCTCCTCCTGATCCAGCTGCGGATAGATGGGCAGCGAGATTTCGGCACTGTAGTTGCGGTAGGCCTGCGGGTAGTCCTCTATCCTGTAGCCCAGACCCTTGAAGAACGAGAGCATGGGCATGGGGATGAAGTGCACGTTTACCGCCACTTCCCTTTCGGTTATCTTCTCGATCATGCGGTCGCGCTGCGCCTCGGTAAAGTCCTTGATGCGGAGCGCGTAGAGATGGTAGGAACTTTCCTTTCCGTTCTGCACCGAGGGCGGGCAGATTGCCCAACCGCAAGCCGAAAAGGCGTTGTTGTAGGCGGTAAACACGTTCTTGCGCTGTCTCAGCAGAATGTCGTACTGGCGTATCTGCGCCAGGCCGATGGCGGCGTTCACGTCGGCCATGTTCACCTTCATGCCCAGGCCGGTAATGTCGTAGCGCCAGCCCCCGGCCTTGGATTTGGCAAAGGCATCCTTGGTCTGGCAGTTGAGCGCCATCATGCGCAGTTCCTTGTAAAGAAGCGCGTTGTCGAAAGGTTCGGGCAGGTTCAGGCAGATCGCCCCGCCCTCGGCCGTGGTAACGTTCTTTACCGCGTGGAGCGAGAATATGGCCACGTCGGTTTCGCAGCCGGTGCGCTTGCCCTCGCCGTAGCAGGCGCCCAAAGAGTGGGCCGCGTCGTTCATCACCAGGATGCGCCCCAGTTTTTCCTGCACCGGCGAAGAGGCCGAAAACATCGCCTTGATGTCCGGTTCGGCCACCAGGGCGTTGATGGCGTCGTAGTCGCAGGGGAAACCGGCTATGTCCACCGGAATGACGGCCTTGGTGCGCGGGGTGATCGCCTTGCGCACGGCATCCACCGAGATATTGAAGTCTTCGCCCGAGTCCACCATGACCGGCGTGGCTCCCGCATGCAACACCGCCAGGGCCGTGGCGCTGTAGGTGTAGGCAGGCACGATCACCTCGTCGCCGGGCTTCACGCCCAGCCAGCGCAGCATCAATATGGCACCCGAAGTCCAGGAGTTGACGCAGAGCACCTCCCCGGCATTGCTGAGCTTGCGGATCTCTTCTTCCAGCGCCCGCGTCTTGGGACCGGTGGTGATCCAGCCCGAACGCAGGCAGTCCACCACCTCGGCAAGCACCGATTCATCGATATAGGGCGGCGAAAATGGTATCTTCATCTTGTTGGTCTTTAAGGTTACGGAAAGCGCCTAACGGCTCTCTCCCACGCTGAACTTCCCGCCCGTGGCTATCTTCCAAAGCCCTTTCCAATAGCCGCAGCCGTAGCAAAAATGCATCAAGAAGAACACGAGCGGAAGCAGGAAAAACAGCACCGGATTCCTATGCCTCACAGCTTGCCTGAGGCTTACCAGCAGACTGACAAGGACATACAGCGAAAAACAGGCGGCATACACCTTGGCGGCAAACGGCAGGAACACCGACAGCGGCAAACCGAAAATCAAACCGGCGGCAAAAAGCACCGGTACGAATTGGCGCAGGGTTGCCGGATGCTTTATCTTTTTATTTACCAATGGCTTAAACAATCCGTACTGAAAATAGGTCTTGGCTATCTTCGACAGGCTGCCGCGCGCGGTATAGGTAATTTCCAGTTCCGGCAGCAAGAAGATCCTGCCGCCCGCCTGAATGATGCGCGCGTTGAACTCGTCGTCCTGGTTGCGTATCAGTTCCTCATCGAAAAAACCGATCCTATCGAACAAATCCCGCTTGAAACATCCGAAAGGCACCGTATCCACCTGACGTACCGATGCAATACCCGTTTTATGAAAAGAATTGCCGACCCCGAAACTGTTGGAAGAAGCCACAGCCACGGCCAAAGCCTTATCCGAACCGTCGGCCGGCACCGTTCTCCAAACGCCCCCCACATTGTCGGCATCCAGTTCGAACAGACGCTGAACCAGCACGCTGAAATAATCCGAAGGATATACACAATGGGCATCCAGCCGGATAACGACTTCTCCCCTTGCATTTTCGATACCGATGTTCAACGCATGGGGAACATAACACAACGGATTATCGTACAACGAAATAAACGGATATTCCCAAATATAGGACTCCACCCGTTCTTTCGTTTTGTCGCAACTTCTTCCATCCACAATCAGAACCTCCATACGGTCTTTAGGATAATCTTGGTTTATAATGGATTGAACCAACCCATCGATAAACCGCTCCTCGTTATAGACCGGGCAGACAACTGATATGAAAGGCTTTGGGTTCACGCTTATAGTTCTCCTGTGCTCCTATCGGAAATTTTTCCGACAAGGAAGCGAAGATAATGAAAGCCGAACAAAAAGCCTTGCAATGCGTCAAAAACATATCAACACCCTTGTAAAGCCTTACAGAGCCATATTTTGATAATCGGTAATTTTGCTATATTTGCGAGCGTGAAAAACGGGGCGGAAGCCTTGTAAACAGACACGAAACACCAAAATTACTAACCCTTAAAATCCTGCTTGACAATGAACAAATTGATGAGCCAAATCAACGAACAACTCGAAGCTTTCAAAACCAACGCCGACGCTTACGCCGAAAAGGGCAACAAAGCCGCCGGTGCCCGCGCCCGTAAGGCTTCCTTGGAACTGACCAAACTGTTCAAGGAATTCCGCAAGGCTTCGATTGAAGAAAGCAAGAACTAATCTTTACTTTCATAGACAAAAAAAGGGAGTTCATATGAACTCCCTTTTTTTGTCTAAAAACAAATCAGACGGCCTCCCGTAAAAACGATTCCGGCGGATGAGATGCAAGGCGGAAGCCTTGGGAACGCGCGGGAGCGTACTGAAGTACGTGACCAAGCGAGCCCAAGGCTTCTAACGCAGCAGCTCGCCGCCGGAATCGTTTTTAAACGGTCATGATATCCTTTTCCTTCTCGGAAAGAATCGCATCAACCTTTGCCACAAACTTGTCGGTCTGGTCCTGGATATCCTTTTCGGCCTGCTTGGCGGCATCCTCGGGCAGGACCTTGTCTTTGGAAAGCTTCTTGATTTCTTCGTTGGCGTCGCGGCGGGTGTTGCGGATCACCACCTTGGCGTTCTCGCCTTCGGCGCGGCATTTCTTCATCATGTCCTTGCGGCGTTCCTCGCTCAGGGGCGGAATGGCGATGCGCACCACCTCGCCGTTGTTCTGAGGCGTAGAGCCGAGGTTGGCGGCCATGATGGCCTTCTCGATAACGGGAAGCATGTTCTTTTCCCAGGGCTGAACCACGATCTGGCGGGCGTCGGGGGTGTTGATGGCGGCCACCTGCGAGAGCGGGGTCATGTTGCCGTAGTATTCCACCTTTACGCCGTCCAGCATCTGGGGGCTGGCCTTACCGGCGCGGATACGCGACAATTCTTTTTCCAAATGCGCCAGAGCGGCTTCTATTTGGGTCTTCTGCTTGTCCATGCAAGCCTTTACTTCTTCGGTCATGATGTATGGTGTTTTATTATTTGCTGATTACTGGCGGTGAACCAGGGTGCCTATCTCCTCGCCCTTCACCACCTTGGCGAGGTTGCCCACGGTGTCCATGTCGAACACATAGATGGGAACGTTGTTTTCCTCGCAAAGCGTAAAGGCCGTGAGGTCCATGATCTTAAGCTTCTTCTGGTAGGCCTCGGCGAAGGTGAGCGTCTTGTATTTTTCGGCCGTCCTGTCCTTTTCGGGGTCGGCGGTATAGACGCCGTCCACCCGCGTGCCCTTGAGCAATACATCGGCGCGAATCTCGACCGCCCGCAGCGCGGCACCCGAATCGGTGGTAAAGAAGGGGTTGCCCGTACCGGCGGCCATAATCACCGTATAGCCGCGTTCCAGATAGTCGATGGCACGGCGGCTGCTCATCTTCCCGCACACCGGATCGATGGCGAGCCCCGAGAGCAGGACGGCTTTCACGCCCTCTTTCTCCAAGGCCGACTGCAAGGCCATCGAGTTGATTACAGTGGCCATCATGCCCATGTAATCGCCCTGTATGCGGTCCATTCCCTTGGCCGCTCCCTGCAATCCGCGGAAGATATTGCCCCCGCCGATCACGATACCCACCTGACAGCCTTCCTTCACCACGGCGGCAATCTGGGCGGCATACTCGGCCAGACGTTGCGGGTCGATGCCGTAAGCCTGGGAACCCATCAGCGATTCTCCGCTGAGTTTCAACAAAACGCGCTTGTATTTCATGGTTTCCTCTTTTCTCAAAACTTGTAAAGTTACAAAAAATAGAAAAGCGGAGCCGCCTGCACGACCCCGCTTTCATTAAAACGTGTGAAACGCCCTACGCGGCCACCTCTTTTTTCTTTTTCTTGAAATCGAGGGCCATCATCCAGTTGATGATCTTGCCTTCGATAACGATCAGCATGATGGAGTAGATGGGCAGGCGTAGTTCGCCGAAGGCCACCAAGGTGGAAAGGGTGATGAGGGTATCGACGATAATGACCAGCGTTCCCAACGGAATACGCGTGTATTTGTTGATGATCATCGAAATGATGTCGCTGCCGCCGGAAGTGGCGCCCGACCTGAATATCATGCCGATGGCGACCCCGTAGATAAGCCCCGCCACCAGGGTGTTCAGGAAATAATCGGGAACGAAGGTAATGCCCTTGTCGCCCAGCTGCACCAGCATGTTCTGCATGTAGTCGGGCACGGAGGCCATGTCGAAATCGGCGCTCAGGATACCGTTGTGGATAAGCGGCGCATAACCCCAGGTGTTTTCGATAACCCAGACCGCCCCCAAGATGACGAAAGTGGAAACAATGGTCTTGACACCGAAACGGGGACCGAGGATCCACGTTCCTATCAACAGCAGGGGAATGTCCATACAGGCGGCGTAATAGCTGATTTTCCACGGGAAAACGGTGTTCAGCACATTCGAAAGGCCATAGGTGCCGCCGGGCGCCAGCTTGTAGGGATTGGCGAACATTACGTCGCCGATGGCAAAGAGGATACTTCCGCCGATTACGAGCAGATAGGCGATGAGTTCCTGCTTGCTGAACCAGGAGTTTTTCTTGGAAGACAAAGTCTGTTCGGTTGTCATGATGTTGTTTTTTCAGTATTCAAAAAAAAGGGGGCTGCCTCAAAAAGCGACAGCCCCGTCATCGGCTTGTATAAGGATTAGGCACCCATCTGGAGGCGACGGAAAGCCACCACGGCGGCGTCTCCGCTTTGCTTAACGTAGTCGCCCACGCTCAGCTTGCTGTCCATGATGTATTCCTGGTGCATCAGGGTGTTTTCCTTGTAGAACTTCTCGATACGTCCCTTCACGATGTTTTCCAACATAGCTTCGGGAATGTTGCCGGCCTTTTCGGCCGATACGGTGGCGATGATCTCGCGCGCCTGCTGCGCCTGTTCGGGCGTGAGCCAACCCTTGGAGGTGTTGGACTCGATGTGTTCTTCGGAATCCACGTGGGCGGGGTTGATGCCGGCTTTGGAGAGCGCGTTGTCAACCGCCTTCTGAATCTGTTCCTGCTTGGTCTTTTCGCGAGCCACCGACTTTTCGGTCTCGATGGTGGCGGCCGGTACGGAATCCTTGTCGAGGGCCACGGGGTTCATGGCGGCCACCTGCATGGCTACGTTGTGTCCCACTTCTTCCTTGGCCGAAGCCTTGTCGAAACCTACCAGCGTGGCCAGCTTGTTGCCGTTGTGGTTGTAGGCGCAGACCATGCCCGCTTCGATGAACTCGTAGCCGGGAATCTCCATCTTTTCGCCGATCTTGCCCACCAGGTCGGTGATGTGGTCGGCCACGGTGCGGCCATCCACGTCGAGGGCCTTCACTTCATCGGCGGTCTTTACCTTCTTGGCCAGGGCCAGTTCGGCCATCTTGCGCACCAAACCCGTAAATTCGTCGTTCTTGGCCACGAAGTCGGTCTCGCAGCTGAGGCTTACGATGCAGCCGAACGTCTTGTCGGCGTTCACCTGCGCCCAGACCATACCTTCCTTGGCTTCCTTGTCGGCACGGTTGGCGGCCACTTTCTGGCCTTTCTTACGCAAGAACTCAACGGCCTTGTCGAAATCGCCGTCGCATTCGGTAAGGGCTTTCTTGCAGTCCATCATGCCGGCGCCGGTCATCTGACGGAGTTTATTTACTTCGGAGGCAGTTATATTTCCCATTTCTCTTGATGTTTTAGGTTATTGAATAAAAAAAGGCTCGCCCGAATTGCTTTCGGCGAGCCTTGTATGTCGTTTCCTGATTATTTCTTGGAAACCTTCTTGGCTCCGCCTACCGGCGTGGTCTTGCGCGGGCGGCGTTCACGCTGGCCTTCGCCACCTTCGGCGGCACCGGCGCGCTTGCGTTTCTTTTCGCTTCCGCCTTCGTTTTCGTCTTCATCCATGCCTTCCACAGAAAGTCTTTCTTCGCCGTCGGCGGCTTCCTCATCGTCTTTCTGCTGGTCTTTGTCGAGCTTGCGTTCGGTAAGGCCTTCCTCGATGGCGTTCACCATCTGTTCAACGATAATGGAGATGGATTTGGAGGCGTCGTCGTTGGCGGGAATGATGAAATCCACCAGGTCGGGGTTCACGTTGGTGTCGACCATCGCGAAAACGGGAATGTTCAGGCGGCGGGCTTCAGCCACGGCAATGTGTTCCTTGTTGATGTCAACCACGAAGATGGCCGAGGGAAGACGGCTCAGGTCGGCGATGGAGCCGAGGTTCTTTTCGAGCTTTTCCTTTTCGCGGCGGATCTGCAGACGTTCGCGTTTGGAGATGGCTTCGAACTGCTTGTCGTTCATCAGGCGTTCGATGTTGGCCATTTTCTTGACCGCCTTGCGGATGGTGGCGAAGTTGGTGAGCATACCGCCCGGCCAGCGTTCGGTAACGTAAGGCATGTTTACGCGCTGTACCTGTTCGGAAACGATGGCGCGCGCCTGCTTCTTGGTGGCCACGAACAGAATCTTGCGGCCCGACTTGGCAATCTGCTTGATCGCGGCGCAGGCTTCGTCTAACTTGGCTTCTGTTTTCTGGAGGTCGATGATGTGGATCCCGTTCTTTTCGGCAAAGATATAGGGAGCCATTTTGGGATTCCACTTTCTTCTGAGGTGGCCGAAGTGCACACCTGCATCGAGCAATTGCTCAAAGGATACTTTAGACATTTTATTGTGTTTTGTTTACTTTCTCTAAATCAACCCTCCGGTAGCCTGACGGATCCGAAAGGTTTGGATGCTAAACGGGAACCAAGACCCTAAAACGCAAAAGCAAGCGGAGAGAGTCGCGTACAACCCTCTCCGATGCCTGCATATACTAACGCTTGCTGAACTGGAAGCGTTTACGTGCTTTGGGCTGACCCGGTTTCTTTCTTTCAACCATACGCGGGTCGCGAGTCATAAGACCCTTGGCCTTGAGGGCGGGTCTGTGTTCGGGATCGATTTCGCACAGAGCGCGGGCAATACCCAGACGGAGCGCTTCGGCCTGACCCCTTACGCCGCCGCCGTCCAGGTTGGCCTTGACGTCGAACTGGTTGAGGGTTCCGGTTACCTCAAAAGCCTGGTTCACCACGTATTGCAAAATGGTGGTGGGGAAATAGGCTTTGTAATCTTTTCCGTTTACCACAATGTTTCCGTTGCCGGCGGTAAGGTATACACGGGCAACAGCGGTCTTTCTTCTACCTGTCTTATTGGTAACTTCCATGGCTATTACTTGAGGTCTTTAACGTTAATCACAGTAGGATTCTGGGCTTGGTGGGGATGTTCGGCACCGGCGTAAACGTGCAGGTTGCGGAACAGCTGGCTGCCCAGGATGGTCTTGGGCAACATTCCCTTTACGGCGTGTTCGATAACGAAATTGGGCTTACGTTTGAGCATCTGCGCCGGGGTGGCGAAACGCTGGCCGCCGGGATAACCGGTGTGGCGGGTGTAAACCTTCTCGTTGAGCTTCTTGCCGGTAAAACGCACTTTGTCGGCGTTGATTACAACAACGTTATCCCCGCAATCGGCATGGGGAGTGAAGTTGGTCTTATACTTGCCGCGCAACAAAGAGGCGATTTCAGAGGCAAGACGACCGAGCGTCTGGTTTTCGGCATCAACCAAAACCCATTTCTTGTTGGCCGTAGCCCTGTTGGCCGAAATGGTTCTGTAAGTCAAGGTGTTCATTTTCAAACAATTTTCATCATAATCCAATCGCACACAAGGCGCAAAGGGAGCGCAAAGATAAAGCAAGTTTTACTTTTAAACAACCATTTGTTCAAAATTTTCTTCACGAGTTTTTAACAAACGGGGCCGAAAACGGCCTTGATCTACACCGAAAGCATCTCGCCCAGGCGGTAAAGGTCGAAAAGCTTCATGTTGGGATGCCGGCCGTTCAGATTCCTGAGGAGAAGCGGTCTTGAAAGGCGGAAGAAGAAACGGAGGATGCCGCCCATGCCGTATTTCCCCACTTTCAGGTAACAGGCCAGCAGGCGGCTTTCGGACGGCAGTTCGGGATATTTGCCGCTCTTGTACAGTTGCAACAGCGAACGGACGGCATCCAGCGATTTCTGCAAAAACTGCCGGTTGGTGTCCAGCCCCATGTGGACCAAGGGGTTGTCGATAAACACAACGGGAACACCCAGACGCTTTATCTTGATGCCGAGCACCGTGTCTTCGTGGCCATACTTGAAATCCCAGCCGTCGTCCAGGCTTGTCTTTTGCAATACGGAAGCGGGAATCATATAGTTGAACGTGGTGAAGGCCGTCTTGTTCCGGCCGTTGTTTCCGCGCTCTCGCTCATAAAAGAACCTCAGGCTGCAATCGGCCTCCGGCAACACTTGGGGAGACTCTATGCCGCCGCACACCGCCGCTTCTTGGCCGCGTAAGGCAAAATCGAGATATCTACGGATATAATCGGAACGCGACACGCGGGCATCGCAATCCATGCACAACAGGTACGGATACCGCGCCAGCGAAGGCAGCAAGGCCCGTATCTTGAACCGCCCCACGTTCTCTTTACGCTCCTCGTAGCGCACGTTTGCCAGTTCCGTCATCCGGCGGTTGTTTTCCAAATGCTGCGTGGAACCGTCTTCCATCACGATAATCTCGAACGGCACGCCGCTTTGCATCAACTGTGCGTGCAGATCGCGCACCAGTTGCAGACAGTCGTAGTTATAATTGGGAATGAGCACCGAAATCATGGCATGCAAAGTTAAGGCACCGGGTCGTAGCCGCTGCCGCCCCAGGGATGGCAACGGGAAAGGCGTTTCAGGGTCAGCCAGCCGCCCTTGAACGGACCGTATTTCTTCAGGGCCTGCAAGGCGTATTCGGAACAGGTGGGCGTGAACCGGCAGGAAGGCGGGAAAAGCGGCGAGATGCAGACCTGATAGAAGCGCACCAAGAGCCGCATGATCCATTCCAGAAAATCCAGAAAACCTTGCAGCAGCCTACGCATGGTTCAGGCGGGTTTGAAGCGTCTGCACGGCCTTTTCGGCCAACTGCAGCATCACGGGCAGGGTAACCTCGCCCTGGGTAAACTGCAGGGAGAGCAACAGCACTTGGCCTTCGGGAACAACTTGCAGAAACGAAGCCTTATGGAAACGGAACGCCTCGCGCAGCAGGCGCTTGATGCGGTTGCGGTCCACCGCGTGCTTGAAGCGGCTCTTGGGCGCGTTCACCAATAATTTGCAGGAATAAGGAGGATAAGATTCCAAACCTTCGCCCCACACTTGCGGTTGGGGCAGAAGCAGGTAACAGACCCTAAGCAGGCTCTTCCCCGCCGGAGCGCCGGTATCGGAAATCCCCGCGCAAGTAAAGCGTTTTCCCTTGTCAAACAACATCGACAAGAGCTTTTTCTCGAAAAGACGCTCTTGCTTGCAAAGTGTGGGCATTCCCTATGTTTTATGCTTTCTTGGCCGTGGTTTTGGCGGAAGAACTTTTGGTTGCCGCCGTCTTGGCCACCGTGCCCTTGGCAGCCGTGGCTTTGGCCGTCGTGGTTTTGGCCGTGGTTTTGGCCGTGGTTTTGGACGCCGTACTCTTGGAAGCTGTAGTCTTGGCAGCCGTGCTCTTGGAGGCCGTGGCTTTTGAAGCCGTGCTCTTGCGGTTCACCTTCTTCTCGGCCATCACCGCCAGCGCCGCCGCCTTGTTGGCCGCCACCTTATGCTCGATGGCTTTCTTGCTGCGCGTGGCCGCGGCCTTGGCCCTATTTTCGTTCGATACCGCCTTGGCGGCCTTTTGGGCCGATTCCTGCAGTTGCCTATAACCGTATTTGTCTTCCACCTTGCTCAATTCCCAGCCGTGTTTGTGCAGGTCGGTCAGGAACTCGTTCAAGGCCTGGGTCATGGAACTCGACGTGGGTGTGGGTGCCGAAAGGTTTACCGTAAGCCCGGCCTGGTCGGCGGCCTCGGCCACCGAAAGCCCGAAGGTGGCGATCAGGGTCTTGTTCTGCCGGTATCCGGGATAGTTCTCGAACAGCGACTTCACGCCCACCGGGCTAAAGAGGATCAGCATGTCGAACTCGCTGATCTTGATCTCGGAAGCCACCTTGGCGGGAACGGTGCGGTACATGGGCGCCTTCTTTAGCGGCAGCTTGGCCTTGGCGAAGGCCGCCGGCACGTCCGAATTGCTGTCCAGCGAGCAGGGAAAAAGGAACTTCTCGTCTTTATGCTTCGTGATGACCTCCATCAGGTCGGCCGTGGTCTGCTTGCCGTAGAAAATCTTGCGTTTGCGGTACTGGATGTAGGTCTGAATATAGAAAGCCACCGACTCGGAACTGCAGAAAAACTTCATCGTGATGGGCACCTGCACGCGCAATTCCCTGGCCAGACGGAAATAGTTGTCGACCGCGTTGCGGCTGGTGAGCACCACGGCGGTATAGTTCAGCAGGTTGATACGGCTTTTTCTGAATTCCATGGCCGAAAGCCCCTCTATCTGAAAGAGCTTCTTGAAAACAATCTTCAGACCAAACTTGTCGGCAATGGCTTTGTAGGGAGATTTTTCGTAATCGGCGGGGGCCGGCTGCGAAACGAGAACCTTTTTGACCTTTAACATCTCTGAAAACGGTTTGGTTAAGCCGAGGCCGGCAAAACAATCCGCCTGATGCTACAAACAGATTGATTTACAGACCGAATACAATCCGCCACAAACTAAGTGAGAGCAGGATTTCAAGGGCGCAAAAGTAAACAAAAATATGGAGGTACGAAAACCGGCTGTAGTACCTGCCCACGATAACCGCTTTTAAGATTCTTATAATGAAGAATATGGCGAACAAACCGGCGGCGACCCAGAAGGAAACGGCCTGAAGCCAGCCGTCGGCATAGAGAAAGATCATCAGGAAAGGGAAACTGAACACGGACAGCAGGAAGTCGTACGAGATGCTCATCCGCCAGAGGAAAAGCCCGCAGCGCGACTCGTCGAAGATGTTGGAGACCACAAACAGCACCAGGCCCTTGAGCATATAGAAGAGCAGGGCGAAAAGGGCGCAGATCGACATCAGGTAGTTGCAGCCCAGATGGGCGTCGTGGTGGTCTTCGCCAAAGGGAAGATCCCAGCCGGCGTACGTCCAGAGCGCGTACAGGAACCAGGCCACGGTAACCACCGAGAGCGCCAGGAACGAGAAGTTCCAGATGCGCCGCGAATGCCGCTTGCTTGCACCGGCGTTCTTGTTTCTCGCCTGGTCGCGGAAACTGAACAGGTTGCCGCACAGACTGCCTATCTTGCGCATATTGCGCTGCACCGCCCAGGCAAAGAACACCATGGAAAGGAAGATCCATATGTCCATGCTCAGGAAGTGCATGACGTGATAGGGCTGCCATTGCAGGGCGGAAAGTAAGACGGAGGCTGCTGTCATAGCGGTTTTTCGGTTTGCGTGAGCCGATGGAACACAGATTCGAGGTTCATTTCCTCGCGCTGCAAAGTTAATACGGAAAGCCCGTTGTTTACCGCGAACGCAAACACGGCGGGGCGCAGGTCCACCTGCGGGGAACTCCACAGCCGGTAGGTGTTTTCCTGTAGGAAGACGGCTTCCGTAACGCCCTCGATGGCTTGCAACCGGCTTAGATCCACACCCTTATCGAACTCCACCCGCACCGGCGTATTGCCGTTCATGCGGCTTGCCAATTCGTTCGTGGGCGCGTCGGCCACCAGTTGCCCGCGGTTCAGGAGCAGCACCCGGTCGCAAACGGCCTGCACCTCCTGCATGATGTGGGTCGAGAAAATCACGATCTTCTCCCGGCCTATCTCCCGCACCAGGGCGCGTATCTCCTCCAGCTGGTTGGGGTCGAGGCCGGAGGTGGGCTCGTCGAGCACCAGCACGTCCGGTTCGTGGATCAGGGCGGCCGCCAAGCCCAGGCGCTGGCGGTATCCCTTGGAAAGCTGCCCCGCCTTCTTGTGCGACTCCCTGCCTAAGCCGGTAAGGGAAATCACTTCCTCGCGGCGTCTGGCCACCATCTTGGCGTCCATGTAGATGCCGCCCGCGAAATCGAGGTATTCGCGCACGTACATGTCAAGATAGAGCGGGTTGTGTTCCGAGAGGTAGCCGATCTTGCGGCGCACCTGCAGCGACTGCCGCTGCGTGTCAAGGCCGCACACCGACACGCTGCCCGAGGTCTGCGGCAGATAGCAGCAGATAATCTTCATCAGCGTGGACTTGCCCGCGCCGTTGGGACCCAGAAGCCCCACCACCTGGGCGTTCTCCACGCGGAAGCTCACCTCGTTCAGGGCTTTCTGCGCTCCGTAGAACCTGCTTACCTCATCTACCTGCAACAACATGCTAATAGGCTATTTTCTGCTCGTATTTCTTCCATGCCTCGAAAGGCCTGTTGCCCTCCTCGCGCAGGAGCACGGTAACGGGAATCTTTCGGTCGGCGTAGTCCTTCACCACTTCCTCGTAGAGAAAGTTGTCGTCGAAACCGGCCTCGGCCGCCTCCTGGCGCAGTCCGGCCATGTAGATCCTGTCCACGTGCGCCCAATAGATGGCCGAGAGGCACATCGGGCAGGGCTCGCAGCTGGAATAGATTTCGCAGCCGCTCAGGTCGAAGGTGCCCAGTTTCCTGCAGGCCTGACGTATGGCGTTCACCTCGGCGTGCGCCGTGGGGTCGTTGTCTAAGGTTACGGTATTGCCCGTGCGGGCGATCACCTGTCCGTCCTTTACGATAACGGCGGCGAACGGACCGCCTCCCTTGCGGATGTTTTGGCAAGCCAGCTCGATGGCTTCCTTCATGAATGCAACGTCCATCACTTGTCTTTTTGGGAATCTCCTCCGGGCAGCAGCAAGGCGCGGTAACGGTTGCCGTCGAGCAGCACCCCGATGGCCGCGTTTACCGTCTCGTCGCCCTGAAGCTCGGCCTCGGCCCGCCCCGACTGGTAGTAGTAGCGCGACACGATTTCCTCGCGCAAGAGGGTCGATATTTCCTTTTTGTTCCTGATTAAATCGTCTTCCTTGGTCTGCGCCAGCCGTTCGGACAGGGCGGCGAACTGCGCCTTGACCTCGTTCCAGCAGCTGTCGCTCTGCGCCTCGGCCTTGAACTGGTCGAGCACCTTCTCGCACGGCAGCCGGTACGAATAGTCCTTGTCTTTCATAAACGAAAGGAAGTCGTTGTAGAGCGCATCGCTCACCTCGAACTTCGAGATCTCGCCGATCTTGTCGTGTTGGGCGGCGTACCGGTTGGCGTAGTCGAAGATAAGGAACTTGGTGACAAGGCTTATGGCGGCCTCGCTCATGAAGGGAACTTCCACCTCGATGTCGGGCTCGATGCCGTCGCCGTCATAGACCACGCGTCCCGCCGCCGTCCTGAAGGCGGTGCGCAGGGAGTCGGGAATGGGCAGCGCCCGGCCGTTCTCGTCCTTATGGCTGTAGTCGAGCGCCTGCACGCAGCGGCCGCTGGGAATGTAGTACTTGGCCACCGTCACCTTCATCTGCGCGTTGTAGGGCAAGGGCAGTATGTTCTGCACCAGACCCTTGCCGAAAGTGCGCTCGCCCACCAGCACCGCGCGGTCGTAGTCCTGCATGGCGCCGGTAAGGATCTCGGAGGCCGAGGCCGTGCCGCGGCTGGTAAGGAAAACGATGGGAATCTCGGTATCCACGGGGTCCTTGGCGGTCTGGTAGGAATAGTTGCGGTCCTGCAGCCTGCCCTTGGTGCTCACCACCGGCACGCCCTTGCGGTAGAACAGGTTCACGATATCCACCGCCTCGTTGAGCAATCCGCCGCCGTTGTAGCGCAGGTCATAGACCAGGTATTTCATACCCTTTTCCTTAAGGGCGAGAAACGCCTGCTTCACCTCGTCCACCGCGCCCTGGGTAAAGCCGTCCTGACGGATGTAGCCCACCCCGTCGCGCAACATGCCGCTGTAGGTTACGTTCTTTATCTTTATCTCGCGGCGTACGATATTGTATTCCCTGGGCTTGGAACCGGGGCGTTCCACCAAGAGGTTGAGCGCCGTTCCCGCCTGCCCCTTGAGCAGGGCGTTTACGTCCGAAACCTTCTTGTCTTTGGTGGACTCGCCGTTGATGGCCAGGATCCTGTCGCCGGGCCTGAGCCCCGCCAGGTCGGCCGGAAAGCCTTCGTAGGGGTCGGAGATGTAGATCCAGCCGTCGCGGGCCAGAATCGTGGAGCCTATGCCGCCGTACTCACCCTCGGTCATGATGCGGAAATCCTCTATCTCGGCCTCGGGAATATACACGGTGTAGGGATCGAGGGTGCGCAGCATCGCGTCCAGAGCCGTCTTGATAAGGCTGCCGGGCTTCACGCCGTCCACATACACCAGTTCCGCGTTCTTATAGACGGCCGAGAAAATCTCCAGGTTCTTGAGCACCTCGAACTCGTCGTTGCGCGCCGCCCCGCTCTGCTGCGCCATGGCTCCGAGCGGAAACAGCAGGCACAGCAAGGCCGGAAGAACGGTCTTTCTTGCAAAAAACTTCATTTTCTTTACTGAGCCTTGTGATTGTAAAATTCCGAAAGCACGCGGTACAGGCGCTGGGTGGGCAGTCCCATCACGTTGTAGAACGAGCCTTCTATGGACTCTATGCCCACATAGCCGATCCATTCCTGGATGCCGTAGGAACCCGCCTTGTCGTAGGGCCTGTAGGTATCCACGTAGTATTCGATTTCCTCGAGGGTGAACACCCGGAAAGCCACTTTCGACTCTACCGAAAAGGTATATTGCTTTTCCTTGGTGCGTATCGAAAGCCCGGTGATCACCTTGTGGGTCTGACCCGAGAGCGAATAGAGCGTGCGTATGGCCTGGTCGCGGTCCTTGGGCTTGTGAAAGGGCTTGTTCTCGAGCAGCACCATGGTGTCGGCGGTGATGAGGAGGTAGTTCTCGGGCAGTTCCTCCTCGGAGAACGCCATCGACTTGAGGTGCGCCAGATATTCGGGAACGCTCTCGCGGGGAATGGTCAAGGGATAGTTTTCGTCAACGTCCTTGCTCATCACCTCGAACTGAAAGCCCAGCGCGGCCAGGAGCTCTTTCCTGCGCGGGGAAGAGGATCCCAGCACCAGCCTATAGGGAAAATCTTGAAAAGGAAGCATAGTCTTTCCGTTTTTATACTCAAAACTTCAAAATTAAGAATTTTTGCCGTAACGACCGCCGGAGGCACCGACAGCAGCGTCGGACGCGGGACACAACCAATAGGGATGTAAAAAAGCAAGGCGGTTCGATTTTTCCGAACCGCCTTGCTTTCTGAAAAAAACTGTTGTTTTATTGAATGATTATTCGTTCTATCCGCTCATATCCGCTGCGCATGCGCAGACGCACCAAATAGAGGCCTTGCGGAATATTCTCCACGGATACATTCGGTTTTGCGGATTTCCCGTGAACCCGTAACACCTCGTTTCCTCCGGTCGAATACAGAATCACCTCATCGACGATTTCCGAGGCCTCGATATAAAGCGTATTGCGCACGGGATTGGGATAGAGGCGTACAGAAAAAGTCTCGTTTTCCTCATTGGCCACCGGGGGATCGGGAGGCGTTACGGGATTTTCCTCAAAATAACCGGTAACGGTAGTGGCTCTTTCCATCACAAAAAGATACAGGGAATCCGTAACGGTCTGGCCGCTCACCGTCCATCTTACAAAATGGTGCCCTTCCGAGGGTATCGCCTTGAGGTGAACTGTATCGCCGGAAAGAAGGTCGTGGCTTCCCGCCGCAGGTTCCACCGTTCCCTCGCCTTGCACCTTCATCGTAAGCTTGTAGGAGGGACGGCTGAAGACGGCCCTGGCGTGCAGGGTGTCGGTAACGATCCAGCGGAAGGATGCCTCGGAAATAACGCTGTCCCCGTTCAGGATCCATTTTTCGAACAACCAGTATCTGTTGGAAGACGCTGCTTCGAACGTCAAGGTATCCAGACTTTTGCAAACGTGCATGCCCGGCTCGGGACGCACCGCGCCTTCCCCTTCCACCTCCACGGTAATCGGGTACGTGATGGTTTGGAAGAGGGCTGTGACGAGGGTGTCGGAAGTAAGCGTGACCTCCAACGGATTTTCTTTCACCGTGTCCGCGCCGCACTTCCAGCCCGCAAAGAAACTCTTTCCGGGCACCGCCTGCGCCTGCAGGCTGACTTTCTTGCCGGAAAGGTAGTGATGGACACCGGCTTCGGGTATAACATCACCCTCGCCTTCCACGGCCAAGGTCAAGCCATATGTATTCACCGTTACTTCCGCCTGCGTATAGGCGGTGTCGGCAGGCAGGCCCGCCCTCGTCATATACACCACCCCGTAGGTGTATTCCCCTTTTTGAAGCAGGGAATCCTCGTAACTGTTGAGTGAGGTCTCGCCCACTTTCACGCCGTCGCGCAACACCACATAAGAACCGTTGGCGCGGAAAGAGGAAGTCTGCGCGGCGGCTCCGTCCCAGGTCAGCGTAACGGCATTGTCGCGTACTGAAACCTGCAGGCCTGTCACACGGGGCAGATCTTCCGTGTTGAAGAGGTCGAGGGTAAGCGAGTCGAGAAGGGTGTTCGAAAGGTTGTATTCGGTGTTGGCACCGAACGTGCGTAGGGTTAAACCTGAAATCGGAAAATCGAAAACCCTCCGGTAACGCGCCCATTCGGAGGCCTGACAACCGCAGAGCCGCACGGAGTCTATGGTCTGCATGTCCTCGCCCTCCCTTTCGGCCATCAGATAAAGCCACGGCTTGATGTTTTCCGTCCCTTCGCAATTCTCGATGTTCCACCAATAGAACTCTATCCCGGTATACGTGGCACCGTCCGCCTCGAGCCTCGGACTGGTCAAGTCGCCGTATTGCGAGGACGTGAGGAAGTTGCTGCGGAAACGGATGGCTTTCCCTCCCTGCAGGGGTTCGGCATCGCTCGTTCCTGAAGAGTTTCTTTCGTGTATCTTCCAGCTTGCGCTCTCGTCTGGCGCGCCATTGTTCCAGCCCGCCGTAAGCCAGCAGCCGTTCTCGAAATCCTCGAAATTCTCGTGCAGGGGATATTGCCCGTTGGGCAGGCATGCCGTGCGGAAAGGCATCGGCTCCGTCCATTCGGAAAAGAGGCCTTCTGTCTGACAGTAGCCCCGCACGCTCACCCAGTAGAGGGTCTGCGGTTCCAGTCCGGAGAGTCTCACCGAGGTTTCCGCCGGAACCTTCACGGTGTCGCTTTCTCCGAAATCAAACGACCCGCCTTTGCAATAGGCCACTTCGTATTCCTGCGCGGAACCGCTCCACGAAACCTGCGCCGAGATTCCCTCCGTCGCGCTCACCGCCACCTCCTCGGCAGGCCTGCAGGATGGGGTCGGGCGAAGGCTTATGTCGTCTATGCAGAGCGTGGCCTTGTCGTAATAACCCCCGCCGTGTCCCTTGATCCGGATGCCGAAATACAGCGGCGTGCTTTCGCGCGTGTTCTCGTAGGTGGCCACCAGCTGCTCGTAGGCAGTGGCGCCGTATGCCGTGCGGCAGGCAATGCGCGTGGTCATGGCCGAAGGCTCGGGACTTTCGCCCACGTGGAACGCGAGGGTGTCTATGCCTTTTTCCACATTGGTGAGGAACCAGGCCGAAAAGTCGTAGGACTCCCGCTCCAAAATCACCCCGCGCATGATGATCCATTCCTCGGAGGTGTCCTGCGCTGTTCCCTGCGGCTGGAAGAGTATGTATCTGCTGTCTGTGTGGCCTTCCTGCCTGTTGTACGTGGAATTGCCTACAGGTGTGGTCATGCCGTCGGTACTGCCGTTGCCTAGATGCGAGATCCACGCCGTCTTTTCGGGGAGAAGGCCTTTTTCCGTCAGGCCGGCGCAGTCCTCCACGAAGGGAATCCTCAGGGTGTCTTTGGCGGTCCTGACGGTGAGGGGACCCACCCAAGGGCTTGTTTTGTTTCCATCGGCAATCCTCACATACACATCGTATTCTGTGTCGGGCCGCAAGGCGCGTCCCTGTCTGTCTGAAGAGAGGGTGGCCCCGGCTCCGTCGGGGACGAGCGCCAAAAGCGAGTCTTCGGGATTGAAGTCCACCTTCGGGGTGTGCATTCCTAAGGATATCTGACGGCGGGAGGGGGTACGGCTTTCCTTCCATGCAACAGAGAAGCTTCTTGCCTCCGCCCTTCCCGCAAGGGCAAGTCCGGAAAGAGAGGGCATGTCCGTGACATCCTCCACCCTGAGGTCGTCGATATAAAGCCTCTCGGCCTTCAGGTTCCTTTTCTTGTCGTGCTTTCCCGCAAGATAAACCACCATGCGGACGTTCTGCGCGGCCGATGGCGTGTAGTAGGCGCACATTTCCCGATAGACGGCCGAGTGCGGACGCTCCTCCACCTTCAGCCAGACCCCATGTGCACCGGTCTCCGCCTGCACTCCCAAGGCCAGGGTGTCGAAGCCGAAATTCTCGTCGGTGGCCCACCAGAACGAAAGTTTATAGGTCTTGCCCGCCTCCGTGCGGACAGCCGGCGAGAGATAGCGGTTGGAAAAGGTCTTGTCGTAGTTTCGGAAAAAGGAAAAGCCTTTCCCTGCATGGGGCTTTTCGTTGAGCCATGCCGACCCGGCGTAGTCTTGTTCCCTGACACATTTAAAGTCTGTCCCGTTCTCCGCCTCATGGCATTCGGGCAGCACGTCGTCGGCCACCAGGTTCTCGAAACCCTCGAAGAAGGGAACCGTGTGGTAGGGCGGGCAACCCGTGCGGAAGAACAGGGGGGAACTCCAGGCCGACACGTCCTCTCCGTCTTTCCCGCGTACATAGGCCACATAGCCGGTGAGCGGATCGAGCGAAGAAGGTGTGAACTCCCGGCCCGTCACTTCCTCTCCCGAAAGTCCGCCCCAGGAAAAGGCCGACGACTTCACCACGGCCACCTCCCAGCGGGTCGCCGACGAAACTTCCTCCCACGAGATCTTTCCGCTACCCTCCTCGTAGGCGAGGTTGACGGGAGCGGAAAGGCGCACATCCTTGACGGGCGGAAGCTTCACGTTGTCTATAAAAGTATGTCCCGGGACTGGCTGCGGATGCCTCATATTTGATGCAGACATACCTGTGCCCGCCGGCAGGTCCGTTTTCCTGTATGTGTTCCACCACTTTCCAAATTCCCAGTCATAAGAGTCTTCCTTTTGCGGGGTATAGGTGAAATCCTCCTCGGCCGTGCCGGTCGAGGACCATCCCACCCGGTAGTTGCGGCTTCCGGTTGTCGTCAGGCAAACGAAAGAGAAGGTGTCTGCGGTCGGGCAATCGAGTTCGGGGCTGATGAGGTATTGGTCGTAGGGTATCCCCTGGTTGGCGTCGGAGGAGGAAAAGCGGAAAGACTTGAGGCCCCCCTTGTATTCGTCTCCCGAAAGGCCCATCAGGTTTCCCGGGGTGGGATGGGCGTTCGCGTAGCGCACCGTCCACCCCTTGGGCGGGAAATAGGCACCCTCGAAGCCTTCCGTGGTCTTCTCCTGAGCCTGCAAAAGCGGAAAACTCAGTAAGAATATGATTATTAGAGATTTTATTTTCATAGCTTTCAGTCTTTATCGGTTAATTATTTTTTGCGTTCCGACCCTGTTGCCGCTACCCACGGCCTCCATCAAAAGCAGACCCTTGGGAAGCCCACGCAGGGATATGCACGGGTTCTGTCCCGGACAGGGAACCACCCGCAAGCGTCTTCCGTAAACATCATGGATACGGATTTCCTTCAACCCGCCTTCCGACTCAACATAAATGAAACCCCTGGCCGGATTGGGCCAGACGCGGAAGCGAAGGTTTTTCGGAAACTCCACGGAAGAATTTTCCCCTTTCGTTATCGGGCGGCAGAAGGCGTAATCCGACTGTACGTTCCCGCTGTAAAGGGTCTGTATGGCGTAGAGGTGCGTGGAACCGTCGGGATAGGTGTTCCATTTCTCTTCGTTGAGGGAGGTGGCGGTGATGGGTTCGGGCGTAAGCAACTGCCAGGATTCCGGATCTGCCTGCCTGCCCATATCCACTTTCCAGAGTCTGAAACCCTGGACGGCCTTGGCGGCATTCTTTTTCCCGAACACCACGGGGCGCAGCATGAAGACGAGGTTGCCGGCATCCATGTCCTTGTCCATATTGAGCCATTCCCCGTCCTTGCCCACATAGTAGGCGAGGCTTTCGGAGGTGTGCCGCCCCGTTTCGTCGATACAGAGGTAATTGGTGTATTTCTCACGCTCGTCGCCGAAGTGCACCATCACATAGAAGTCGTCTTCCAGCCCCATCATGTACGGCATGGGCACTTCCGTCCATCCCTCGGCGGGAATAAAGAACCTCGGGCTGGAAACCAGAAGGTTTCGGTTCCTGTCGTAAACCTCAACGGTTACCGAATCGGTGCCGGCCTTTTCGTTGGCGCTTCCACACACCCTTACCGACGAAAGGAAAACGGGGCTGTCGTTCCTGTAGTAGTTTCCTATCCTGATGTCCTGATAGGGGGTCAGCGACATGCCGTTTTCGGAAGTCCCGTCATCGAGGGCGATTTCCGTGCGGGCCATGGAGGCCGGGCTTTCCCACTTCAAGTCCATCCGGTTGCCGTCCTGGCTCACCTCTCCCCTGAAACCCACGGCGGGATAGGTCGTTTCATGCAGGGTGACGTTGAGGAAGACCTCGCCGTCCCTAAGCGTGAAGGTGGTGTCGTAGGGTGCGTAATCCTGATCCTTTACAGACAGTGTATAGGTTTTCGGGGCATAGACATCGTGAAAGGTAAACGTTCCGTCCGAGAGTGTGGCGGCCTCGTAATTCTGATAGCCTTCCAGAAAGACACTCACCCCGCGCAGGGGATTTCCGTCGTTCGACACGACCTTGCCCTTCACCTGATACACGGGAAGCTGCCTGAGCGCGAAGTCCACGGTAACGATTTCCTTTTCGGAAACCGCGATTCCTTTCATCACAGAATCGAAATAGCCCGTCTTCGAGGCTTTTATGTCGTAGATTCCTTCCAAAATCCGGTTCATCTCGTAAACACCCTCCCTGTCTGTGGAGGCGACGATGGCGGTGTTCAGACATTCCACCCGCACCGAGGCGATTCCCTTTCCGTCCTCACCGGATACCTTTCCCCTGATGCGTCCCGCCGACATCGAGTCTATGTAGAACACCACGTTGGGATGGTATTCCGTCAGGCTTTCTATTCCGTTCCCGCCTTCGCTTCCTATCCATGTATGCGAGCGCCGGCGGGAGGAGGCGTCTTTCGTGACCCACCAGCTTTCGCCCGTGCTGTAGTAGGCCGGTTCCGGCGATTCCATCCCCTTGCGCACCGAGACCACGAGATTGCCGCCCGTGTAGGTGTAGGGGGTTTGCAGGGTGAGGAGCAACTCGCCCTCGCCGCCGAGAGATTCTATGACCGACGAGAACGTCAGGGTCATGGAATCTTCCGGAATCCAGTCGGTTTCGGAATCGAAACGATCCTTTTCGGTGGTTCCTATGCGGATATCGAGCGGGAAGCCGTAGTGGTACTGGCCGGTGCGGTGGAAGAACTTCAGGGCGGTTATCGCCCCCACCGAGGAAATCTCGTCCTCGTAGTAGATAATCTGTGTGCGGGCGTTGTCCGAGAAGAAGTCGATGGGCGTGTCATCGCGTTTCATGCGCCCGTCGCCGATGACATTCACCTTTGTTTCCCTGCCAAGGATTTCTGTTTGGAAAGGGAGGGAAACGGTTTTTTCCGGTTCCACGTCGTTATCGAAAACGATTCTCGCAAAAAGGCTTCCGATTCCCTTCCGGGAGGGTTTCCACACCAAAGGAACGTGTGCGCTTTCTTCCGGGTAGATGGTCTGCGTATAGGTCGTGGAGGCCGCGACGGCGCCGTTCTGGTCCACGAGCTCCACCACGAAGTCCTTCTGCGGATCGGAGCCCTGGTTGGAAACTACCGCATAGATTGTGTTTTCCTCATCGACCACCACATATTCCTGCCCTTCAACCCCCTGTGCCACCATGTATCTTCCGGGCTGCGGACGCACGGCCAGGTTGTCGATGAAGAGGTTGTTTATGTCCTGCCACTTCCAGTAGTCGCCCTTCGTGCTCTCGGCATAGAAGCCCACCTTCACCTTGCCGCTGTAGTCGCCCAGATCGATGGTGACGGGCTGGCCGTAGGGAGGTATGTCTTTGAGCACGTTCTCGCTCCCGGCGTTGTCCCAGAGTCTCAGTTGGTTGCTTTGTGTCCATGTCCTGCCGTCATCGGTGGAGACAAGCACGGCAAAACGGTCGTCGTCGGCATTGGGGGCTCCCGGACGCACGGATCTATCGTAGGTCAGGGATACGTCAAACTGCATCACATATTTTTGCGTGCCGTCACCCAGATCAAGAGTCGGCGTTATCATCCACATGCCTTCCGAACAGAACTCCACGCGGGCGGCGCGTGTGCGCCGCGTGTCATTACCATAGCGGCCCACCGCCCATGTGTTGGCGGTGATGACGGTATCGGCAAGATCGAGGGTCCCCACCTGTTTCAACACGCCAGCCTTGACACTCCAGCAGGGGGTTGGAAGGCGCGAGGCCGTGCCTGTTTCGAAAGTCTCGAGATAGGGTACGCGGCTTTCGGCGCATTCCGTCTGAAAAAACACAGGCTTCTCGCTCCATTGCGCCGTGTCGCCGTCGCCGCAGACACCCCTTACGTAGGCATGCAGATAGGTTCCTGCAGGAAGGCCGGAAAGGGTGTATGGGTTCTTGTCAACACCCCTGGCCAGCGTCCCCTGTCCCTTGGCGGGATCGAAACCCGCCGGGCCCCAGCAGATGTCCCACTGCCGGGCATCTCCCTTTTCCGTCCACGAAAAGGTGGCCGCCGAAGGGGAAACCACCTCGACCGACACATCCGTTACCCGGGGGCAGGAGGGAAGCGTGGTGAAAGCCTTGCGGGCCGACCAGTCCGACCTGCTGCCGGACGGATACACCTGCCGCACGCAAAACTCATATTCCGTGAAAGGCTCTAGACCCGTCATCGTGCAGGAGGTGATGGAAACCTCCTGCACGGAAGCGGCGGCCATGTCGAAGCCTTTCTTTCCATAGACCAGTTCAAAGCCCGAGACGTTGCCGTAGGCATCCCACGTGCCCTGCGCCTGCCTTGTCTGAATACCGGAATAGGGTACCTGCAGGTTCGAGGGCAGGAGCATGGGCCTGTCGCCAACGTGCAGGAAATCGATAAAGGTGTTGTTCCCTCCGTAGTTGCTT
The DNA here is from genome assembly GCA_023667315.1 of Ruminococcus flavefaciens. Classification (GTDB taxonomy): domain Bacteria; phylum Bacteroidota; class Bacteroidia; order Bacteroidales; family P3; genus Pullibacteroides. The sequence continues at coordinate 7,264 of JAMPAI010000008.1, read as the reverse complement.
ATGCCTTGAATACGGATCCTTTTCGTGTTTTTGGATAGGGGACGCTCATAGTATTCCCATTTTTGGCAGTGTGCGGCCACAAGGGTATCGACAGAGCGGAAATCCGTGCCGTTTTCGGAAACATACACGATGAGCCGCGACCATTTGTTGTCGAAGGCGTTGGCCGCCTGGTTGATCCACATAAAGGTGAGCATGGGATTCCCGAAAGCCTCAACATCCAGTTCGGGCGAGACCATCTCCCCACGCACGTCAACATTGTAGAGATAGTTGTTGAACATGGCGCAGCAGGAACCCTCGTAGGCGTAATAGGGTCCGAAAGACCAGCCTAAATCCTGCACCCAGGCTCCGCTTACTCCGGCAACGGGAAACAGCTCCCAGCCGGCGGGCGGCCAGGACTCGAAGTTTTCCGAAAGGGCAAAGGTCGGAGTCTGGGCAAACGCCGGTGAAGCCAGGCAGAACATGCCTTCCAAGACTATCGTCTTGAAAAGGCCTGATAATTTTCTCATAGCATATCGTTTTTGGTGAAACTTCTGAAACGGTATTTCTCCGCAATTTTAGGGAAAAGCGCAGGGAAAGCCTTAAAATAGAATGATAGTAAAAGGATACATATCTAAAAAACGTAGCTATGGAAAAGATACAACAGAAGAGAATATACAGGATATTAAAAAATTAAAACGGGAAAGAAAAACAGAAAAACGTAGTGTCAGTATCGAGAAAGAAAATCGTAGAGGGTCTGATTGTTGTTGGTGAGGTTAAGTCTCTTGCGCAACCGCACCTTCGCAACCCGGATGCTGTTCGGGCTGAGGTTTGTGATTACCGCTATCTCTTTTGTATTCAATCCCAGCCTGATAAAGGCGCAAAGCCTCTTTTCCGACTGGCTCATGGAAGGGAAATCGGCCAAGAGGCGCACGTAGAAATTATTGTTAATCTGAGTAAAACTGTTCTCAAACTCCGAGAGGAGGTTGGGATTGAGCGAACGTCGCAGGGAAGAAATCAGGGAGGAAATCTTCTGCCGGCTCTTTTCGGCAGACCCCAATCCCAACGTCTGCAATTCACTTATAATCTTCTTTATCAATTCATCTTTGTTAATCCTGAACATGATGCTGTCGACCAACTCCTTCTCCTTGATCTCCAGGTTTTCGAGCAAGGCATTCTCAACCAGTTTCTGCGCCTCCTTTTCTTTTTTCTTTTTCTTTCCGTAAATCAGGAATACACCCGACACACCCAACAAGATCAAGAGCACACTCGCCAACATCCACTTTTGCCGACCTATCCGGCTTTCCAGCCTCAATTGCCCTTCTTTATACTCATATTCAAGTTTTTGCTGCTCCAGATGGAACTCCTCCACCAAAAGACCCTGTCTGGCCTTTTCGTCGCTCTCCCTTATGTTAAGACTGTCGTTCAACGAAATATACTCCTTAAGCACCTCGTAGGCCTCCTCTTTCCGGTTCATCAGGTCCAACACTCGACTTTTTCCGCGCAGAGCCACCGTTTTGGCCAAAAGGTTATGGTTGTGTTCGCCCATCTCCAACAATTCGGATGTCTTCTGCAGGGCCTCTTCATACCGGGATGTGCCGGAATAAAGTTCGACAAGCGACACCAAAACCTGCATCTTCACGTTCTCCTCCTTCGTATCGTCCGCCAAATCAAAACTTTTCATAAAGTACAACTTGGCCGAATCGAGCTGTTCCTTCTGCAAATATGTCAGCCCCAGAAGATAGTAGGTGTTAGCCTGGGAATAGTTGCGCCGAAGGTCTATGTCAACCTGCATGGCCTTGCAAAGATAACGGTAGGCCGAATCGGGAATGCCCATGTTCAGGTAGGCCTCCGCGATGTTGGATAAGGCCAGGGGGTATAGTTCGGAACCATAGAACTCCGGTTGACAGTTCTTTTGAAAGATGGCTATGGCCTTTTGGTTCTGCCCCAGGTTCTTATAGATGGCTCCCTGATTGTTGTTGATGGAGGCCTCGAGGATGAAATCCTTCAGGCTGCGGTTTGTCTCGCTTGCATGTTCGTTGGCCAGCCGGGCTTGGTTGAGGTTACCCAGATAGAAATAGTAGGCTCCCGTGGCCAACGATATCTTGACCTGCAGTTTTTTCGTGTATTGGTTGTTTATATCCAGATGGTTGGCGGCCTCCTTCGCCTTGTTGAGGTAGTCGGCCGTGCCGCGAAAATGGTCGAAATTCATGGAATAGCACCCCAAGAGATAGTTGGCGTAGGCGCGGTTGTAGGAAGTCTTATCGTCCACAAAAGAACGCAATTCATCGGTCAGGCATCCCCAGTCTTCGTACGGAAGTTGCAAGCGAATGGCCTCTATATAGTCGATAAGTCCCGTCGCGTGTTTCGGATTCCTCCCGTATTCCTCGATATAACGGTTAACGGTGTCGGGAAGAAGGGGGCGGAAATAGCCGGCGCAATCCTGCCCGGACAACGGAAGAAAAAAACACAGCAACAATCCTATGGCGACAGAACGTTTCATTTAGGCACGACCAATGGGGCTATTTCTCGGCGAATCATTCCATAAAGGTACGAATTTTTCTACGACCCGATCAACTTTTCTGCGGGTGAGCCTCAAATACTGCAAGACTCCTCTGCCAGCGCGAAAAACATTCCTTCTCATATAGAAATAATCGTTAACTTTGCCCTTTATGCCTGATGAAATTTAAATCACTAACATAAAATTACTGCTATGTCTTGGATTCAAGCACACACTGCTATGGCGGTTTTGATCGGGATTGCGATCGTGGTCATACCGTTTCTGGTCTATTATGTGGTTACGGCCACGAAGAACCACCCCAAAGGTCTGATCGCCGCCGCCCTGAGCAATATGGGCGAACGTTTCGGCTACTACATCATGAACGCCGTACTGCTGCTTTTCATCTGCTCCAAGTTCGGTATCGCCGACGCCACGGCGGGTCTGATCTACGCCGTCTTCTATTGCTGCATCTATCTGTTCAGCCTTCCCGGCGGTGTGGTTGCCGACCGCCTGCAGAACTACAAGGGCACCATTATGGCGGGACTGCTCATCATGGCGCTCGGTTATGTATTGCTGTCTCTCCCGGTGTTCGGCGGCAACGCCGGCCACGTGCCCTCGTGGGTACTGGTGTTCACCTGCGTGGCCCTGTTCCTGATTGCGGCCGGTAACGGTCTCTTCAAGGGCAACCTGCAGGCCATCGTGGGCCAGATGTACGACAATTTCGAGGCCGACGCGGCCAAGAAAGGCCCTGAAGCCCTGGCTCTGGCCAAGAGCAAGCGCGACAGCGGTTTCCAGATTTTCTACGTGTTCATCAACATCGGCGGCGTGATCGCGCCTTTCGTGGCTCCCCTGTTGCGCGAATGGCTGCTGAAGGTAAAGGGACTCTCCTACAACTCGCAGCTGCCCGCCCTCTGCCACCAGTATCTTGGCGGCGGCATGGACGCCACCTCGATGGACAACCTCACCAAACTGGCCGGCGAGGTAAGCCAGGCTCCCGTTGACCCCACCGCCATGGGTGCGTTCTGCGAAAACTACCTGCAGGTGTTCAACACGGGCGTGCACTTCTCGTTCATCGCCTCGGTGGCCGCCATGTTGATCTCGTTCGTGATCTTCGCCTGCGTGAAGAAGAAATTCCCCAACCCCGTGCGCAAGGAAAAGAGCGCCGCGGTCGATTACACGCCCGAAGAACGCCAGGCGCAGGCCAAGGAAATCAAGCAGCGCATGGCCGCCCTGTTCGCCGTGTTGGGCGTGGCCATCTTCTTCTGGTTCTCGTTCCACCAGAACGGACAGTCGCTCTCGATCTTCGCCCGCGACTTCGTGAAGACCGATTCGATCGCGCCCGAAATCTGGCAGTGCATCAATCCTTTCTTCGTAATCGTGCTCACGCCTGTCATCATGTTGATTTTCGGCGGTCTGGCACGCCGGGGCAGGAATGTCTCCACGCCCAAGAAAATCGCCATCGGCATGTTCATCGTGGCCTGCGCCTATATCTTCCTCTCGGCCCTGGCCAAGGTGATGGGCTATCCCTCCGGCAACGAATGGGTCGTGACGCCTATCGAACAGCGCGGCCTGGTAGGCCCGTGGGTGCTTATCCTCACCTATTTCTTCCTTACCGTGGCCGAACTGTTCATCTCGCCGCTCGGCCTGTCGTTCGTGTCGAAAATCGCGCCCAAGCACCTGCAGGGTATCTGCCAGGGTCTTTGGCTGTGCGCCACGGCGGTGGCCAACCTGTTTATCTTCCTGGGTGTTACGATGCTCAACAACATCGGCCAGCAGTGGATCACCTGGCTGGTGTTCGCCCTGATCTGCCTGGCCTCGATGGGCGTGATGCTCGGCATGCTCAAGTGGCTCGAACGCATCACCAAGTAAACCTCCCGGTTCGGTCCGGCAAAAAAAGACCTCGGCATGATGCCGAGGTCTTTTCGTTCATGGCCGCCTGACGACCTCTTCTCTAATCGTACTTTTTACACTCCGGTGTTCGAGGCCATCGCGAAAAACGTTTATTCCTGGTTGGTTGCGGAGGGTTCAGAAGCCTTGCCGCGGGATTTCCTGCGCCCGATAAAGTCGTCCAGCACCCTGTCCTGCCTTTCGGCGCCGATAAAGTTGAAACGGTAGCGGCCTCCCCTTTCCTCTGCCTCTTTCCTGCCGTAGATGCTGCCGTTCAGGTTCACGTTGAGCCGCACCATGTATTGCGTTCCCAGTTCCTTTCCCGAGAGGTGGAACACCGCCGCGGCCTCGGCGCTCACGAAATCGTTCTCGAAAAGCACGCAGTACCACTTGCTCTGCAGGTACGAATTGGAAGCCAGGATCGGGTTCCCCCAATAGGTGAGCGCGTAGTTGTCGGTGGGCACGGTAAAGCGTTTCTGCCCGTAGTAATAGAGCGTCTTGGTGCCGAAACGCCAGTAGCGCACGTGCAGGTCGAGCACCAGCCCCAAGGGAACCTTTACGGGCGTTACATGGTCGCGCTTGCATTCGTAGCCCGCCATGAAGTTGGCCGAGAGCCTGGCCGCGTACAGCCGGTGCGCCTTCTGCGAGAAGTCGATGCCCACGCCCACCTGGCCCAGGCCGTTGTCGTGCACCACCCCGTCGCCGGAGTGCGGCTTGGTGTTGGCATAATGGTAGTAGTAGCCAAGCACCTGCGCGAAGAACCACTTGTAGCGTTGCTCGCCGCTCAGGCCCACGAAGAACGCCTCCCGCACGGTGGGCGACTGCGCCCCCGTCCAGTCCAGATAGAGGCTCAGAAAGTTGTTGTTGCCGCTCAGCCTGTAGAAAAGCCCCGTCATGTTGGGACGGAAGTAGTTGAACGTGTCGCGGATAAAGAAATCGGTGTAGTTGGGCAGCAGTTCCTGCCTCGGGAACGCCCCGAAACGGAACAGGTGATGATCGTTCCTATACTGGAAATAGCCGATAAAATAAAGCTTGTCGAGGTATTTGGGCGAGCCGAAGGAGGTCTGCAGGTGGGAGCCCACAAAGAGCGAGAAATCCTTGTACGAAACGCCTATCTGCGGAGAGAAGCGCAAACCGTACATGGTCTGGGAAACGGCCTGTCTGATGCCCCCGTATTCCCCGTTGTCGAAAAAACCGTCGGCATCGGCCTTCCACTCAAAGCTCTGCGCCCGCGCCGCACCCGAAAGCATCAGCAGCAAAGCCATTCCCCAAACGCACTTGAACCCAATGGCACGCATCATTTCTGTAATCGATTTAAGGTGTAAAATTATACAAAACCGCCGTTAATTTCAGAACCGCATCTCGGCCTCGGAGAGGTTCCGGTCTACGGAAAGGAACATCACGTTATAGACCGGCATATAGGTTACGCCGTCTTCCCGGTACACCTTGGCCTCGTTGGAGAGCACCAGCGCGTTCTTGACGTGGTAGTCCGGGTTGTTCAGGAACTTGGTCAAGGCCCGGTGCGTATTGTAGTCCTTGCCCGACTTCACCTCAATCGGCAGCGACGAGAGCGTATCGGCATGATCTACCAGATAATCCACCTCGCCCGCCTTCTTGTTGTCGAAATAATAGAGGTCGAAGCCGTGCGCCCGCAACTCCTGCGCCACCGCCGTTTCGTACACGCTGCCGAGATTGATGCCGCGCATGTCTTCGAGCACCGGCTTTATATCGTTGCGGTAAAGGATGGCCGTAAGCAATCCCACATCGTTCAGGTAGAGTTTAAGAAGGTTCTTGGCGGCATTCTGCAACAACGGATAGACGGGTGTGCTCACCGCATTCACGGCAAGCGCGATGCCCGCCGAAACCAGATACTCGAATTCATCCTGATAATCGGAAACCCGTTTCCCCTTCTTGTCCTCGATATCCTTAAACACGATGCGCTTCTTGCGGTTCTCCATATAGGAGGGAATCATTCGGTATATCTGCTGTATCTTGAGCTTCCTCCGGGCATCCTCCTCGTATTTGGCGGCATCGGCGATATAAAGCTCCATGATCTCGCGTTGAACGCTCCTTACCTTGGCGATATTGTGATCCGAGAGATAGGCGCCCACGGCAGCCGGAAACCCGCCCACCAAGAGGTAGCGGCGAAAAAGATCCATCATTTTCCGATGGATGGCATCGGGCAGGGATTCCTTGTTTTCGAAGGCGAGCCGCATCCTTTCCATCGCCTCGTCGCCCACGCCGTTCGCCCAAAGGAACTCTTCAAAATCCATCGGGTACATATGCAACTGACGCATATATCCCACCGGAACGGACTGCGTTTTCCTTAAGGTCACGCCCAAAAGCGAACCGCTGGCGATAAAGGTAAACCTGCCCTCCTCCATAAGGAACTTGACGAGTGTCAGCAGATGGTCGTACGCCTGGATTTCGTCGATGAACACCAGCGTGTCTTCAGGTTTCCCCATCTTGTTGCCGGCAACGGCACTCAAGGCAAGGTAAAACCCCTCGGTGGTCCTGGCATCGGCAAACAGACGGTCGTGCTGTTTGTCGCGTTCCATGTTTATTTCAATAAAGTTGGGAAAGAGTTTCTTGCCGAGCGTACGTATGATATACGACTTGCCGATTTGCCGCGCACCGTCAACAATCAGCATCCTTTTCTCCGGATTCTTTAGATAAAAAGTTAACTCGCTTTCTATCTTTCTTTTAAAATAGTTATTATACACTTATTCCACTTTTTGGATAGGGCAAATATACACTTATTCCACTTTTTTGAGGCCAAAAAACTACACTTTTTCCACTTTTTGGAGGGTCAAAAACTACACTTTTTCCATTTTATGGCTGGGGCGCTGACTTTCCCTGAAAAAGGTTGACACATTAGGGGCTGTTTAACTGTTTTTGTTT
>JAMPAI010000088.1 GCA_023667315.1 Ruminococcus flavefaciens | reverse complement strand
GTCGAATACATCAACGGCGAAAAGGCCAAGCCTAAAACGTCCGAAATATGGAGGTAATTATGGGCGATAAAGAACTTCAACAACTTCAAATGAAGCGCGACATCAATACGATACAAGGTACGGCAATGATATTCGGCGTGGTTGCCGCCGCGCAAAAGGCGATAGACATAACGCCGCTCAATAGCTTCGACGAGGTATGCGCACTCGCGGACAAGCTCAATGCGTTGCTCTCTATGATAGAGCGTAATCAGAACGAGGGCGACGAGATTAAAGACAAGTTGTTCCAACTTACAAAATTTGAATCGAGTGAGGGCGACGAGTAATGGTTATCACCAACAAACAAAATCTGCCCGAAGCGTTCGTTCGTATGGCACAGAGCGACTATGAGGCGACACCTAAACGCTATTCCGCGACAACGCTGTTAAAGCCTATACGCGCAATATTGCTCGGCAGACGGCACGATAGCGAGATAGATGAAGATTGCTCGGAAAAGGTGTGGGCGCTTTTCGGACAAGCCGTCCACTACATAATGGAGCATAACGCCGACGGCGCGAGCGAGTTCGCCGAAGAAAAACTCACGGTTACGCTCGACAACGGCTACACGATAAGCGGCAAAATAGATCTTTACGACATAGATAAAGCGCTCGTCGTGGATTGGAAAACCGCAAGCGTATGGAAATGGATATATCAAGACTTTGAGGATTGGCGATTGCAAGGACTTACTTATGCGTGGTTGTTGCGCAAAAACGGATTGCCTTGCGACAAGGTGCAGTTTGTCGCTATACTCAAAGACCACAGTAAGACCGAAGCGAAGCGCAAGGCGAAAGACGGCTATCCGCGATTGCCTGTGCAGACCTATTCGTTTGCAGTGACCGACGACGACATAGCGGAGATAGACAAGATTTTGCGCGACAAGATAGACGAGCTTATAAAGTACGAGCCGTTGCCGGACAACGAACTGCCGCTTTGCTCGGCAGAGGATCGGTGGAATACTGGCGACAAGTACGCCGTTATGAAGAAAGGTAGAAAGACCGCGTTGCGCGTGTTAGACAGCCTACACGCCGCCCAACAATACATGGCGGCGAACGGCGGCGACTACATAGAGGAGCGTAAAGGCATAGATAGGCGTTGCGAAGAATACTGCTCGTGCTGCAAATTCTGCGACTATTGGAAAGAACACTACGGCGAGCAAGCCGACGATAAAGTCAACACGGAGGACTAAATCTATGACTGTTGAAATAAACGATAAAGACGTTGCCAAAGAAATAGCCGAGCAAATGCTGGGGTGGTTCGGCAATAAGATAGATAAGTTCGGAGCGGATATGTGGTATGACACAGCAATGGTAACATCAATATCCGAAACCGTCAAAGAGATACTCCAACGAAACGAACAAAAAGTAATCGACGCGGCGGCGAAAGAAATAGCTAAACAAGCTCAATCGAAACTTATGATTGCCGCACTACTTCAATCAATGAAAGGCGGTGACTAAATGCTCAAACTCAACGAAAATGTAAATATCGCCGACTTAACGGCTATCGGCTTCAAGAGTTTTGAAGTAAACCGCAACATTACCGAATACTACTTCGCAACACGAGCCGATAATCGCGCCGTCATAATAAGCAATAAGACGCGCACCGTCGATTTGTGCGACATAGGGCGCGTTGACACGGACGTAAGACTGCACAAACACATAAAATATCAGCCGAAAGGTTTAATGGCGCAAGACGGCATTTTCGCGCTCGTAAGCGGCGGCTGGGTTTATCAAGAAAAGGAGAACTAAACAATGGGCGCATTAAAACAAGAAGAACTCGAAAACGAGTACGGCACAAAGCCGCAAGCCATATTTGCCGCCATACACGGCATTATGGAAGAAATCGGCGCGATAGGCAAGGACAAGCGCAACACGCAACAAAACTTCAACTATCGCGGCGTGGACGACGTTATGAACGCACTGTCGCCTGCGTTGATACACAACAACGTGTTTGTCGTTCCCGAAGTGCTGGAACAGCACAGAGAAGAACGACAGACCAAAAGCGGCGGCAATCTCATTTACTCAATAATCAAGGTCAAGTACACTTTCTATTCGTCGGTAGACGGTTCGTCAATATCGGCAACTGTTATAGGCGAGGGTATGGACAGTTCCGACAAGGGTAGCAATAAAGCAATGTCCGTCGCATTTAAGTACGCTTGTTTCCAAGTGTTCTGCATACCGACGGAAGAAATGGTTGACCCCGATTCGGAAGCCCTGCCGCCGAGTAAGCCGACCGTATATCACTGCGAATGTTGCGGTAAGGAAATAACCGCAAATACATATAACGGCACAAAAGCAAAATGCGGCTATGGCGTGTGTTCGGCAGAGTGTCGAGATAAATTGCTCGGCGGTGCAAAATGAGCGTCAGAAAGGGCAGAATTGTGTCTATTTCGCCCGACGGCATAGCGACGATAACTTGTCCGATAGACCTCAATCGCGCCGCAGAACGTAACGCGCGCGACGTGTGGGTTGATTTTATAGACAATCGTCAACTGTCTGACAAGCAACGTAAATGCTGTTATAGCCTTATACACGCAATAGCCGATTGGAGCGGAAGCACTACGGAAGAAGTCAAGCAAGCGTTTAAGCTCGATTTTTGGGCAGAGCGAGTGGACACGCTCGCAGACAAGATATTCAGTCTGTCAAACGCGCCTATGAGCCTTGTCGCGGAGTTTCAGTCGTTCTTGGTGGACTTCATAATCTCAAACGACGTGCCGACCACGTTCCCGTTGCGCGAATACTGCGACGATATAGAAAGATACGTTTACGCTTGTGTACTCAACAAGAAATGCGTCGTGTGCGGCAAGCGAGCGGAATTGCACCACGTAGACGCTATCGGAATGGGAAATGACCGAAACGAAGTCGAGCATTTGGGCAGGGAAGTCATAAGTCTTTGCCGAGAACACCACACCGAAATCCACGAAAGCGGCAAAGACGCGTTTATGCAATATTATCATCTCGTTCCTATCGTATGCG
>JAMPAI010000087.1 GCA_023667315.1 Ruminococcus flavefaciens | reverse complement strand
CCCACGAACTTGCCGTTGACCCACACGTAGACGTTCGACACGGCGGCGCCTATGTTGAGGAATATGTCGCGGCCCGACCAGTCGGCGGGAATGTCCACCGTGCGGCGGTACGATCCCACGTGGTTCTGCTCGACGGGTATGTTGGGCGGATCGTTGCGGAAGTTGTTACGCCACGCGTAACCCACGTTCACGTAGATGGGGTCGCCGTAGCCGTTGAGCTCCCACATGGCGGGCACCTCCATCGGCGCCCATGCGGCGTCGTTGTAGCCTATGCGGTAGAAATCGGTGGGACGCTGGTCGGCGTTCTCCACCCAGTTGAAACGCCACGTGCCGTTGAGCGAGAGGCGGTAGGGCTGCTCCTTGTCGCAGTATTTGCCTGCGGCTTCGTCGGCCGAGCCGAAGATTCTGTAGGTCGCGTGCATGGGCGCGCGGTTGATCTGGTTCACCTCGGCGTCGTGCCACTCGGTGAATGTCTGTGCGTGCAGGGCCGAAGCGGCCATGGCTGCCAGCAGTAGGACTGATAGTCTTTTCATTTCTGGTCGTGATTGATATTTAGGTTTTTACGTATCGTCAGCGTTTGCCCAAGCGTATGCGGGCCGCGATGGGGTAGTGGTCCGAGGGGCAGTGGCGCACCAGACGGCGGAAACTGATCTCCTGCGGTGCGGCGTCGCCCTTGAGCTGCGTCTCGTCGGTGCGTTCGTCGCTCCAGTAGCAGTCGGTCAGCACGGCGTAGTTGGTCACCTCGAAACGGGGCGAGAGGAATATGTGGTCGATGCGGCTCTCGGTGTGATAGTCGGGTTTGAAGCTGTTGAACGTGCCGTTGTAGGCGAACTTGCGCTCGGCGGCGTGGAACGAGTCTTTCAGAATGCCCGAGCGGGCGAACGTGGCGTAGATCTCGTTGTTCTGGTCGACGTTGTAGTCGCCAGTGATGATCACGGGCTCGTCGCCGCACATCTCGCGCACCTTGGCCACTATGAGCTTGGCGCCCTCGCGGCGCGCCTCCACACCTATGTGGTCCATGTGCAGGTTGAAATACCAGAACCGCAGCTTGGTCTGCCGGTCCTGAAAGCGCGCGTAGGTGCACACGCGGGGCAGCGCGGCGTCCCACCCCTTCGATCCGGCCACGTCGGGGGTCTGCGAGATCCAGAAGTCGCCCGAGGCGAGCAGCTTGAAGCGCTCGCGCTTGTAGAACACCGGCTCGTGCTCGCCGCCGTCACGTCCGTCGTCGCGGCCCACGCCCACGTAGTCGTAGTCGGGCAGCAGGGCCAGCATGTCGTCGAGCTGGTTGCGCTTGACCTCCTGCGCGCCGAATATGTCGTAGTCCACCCAGTGCACCAGATCGCAGATGACGGGGCAGCGCTGCCGCCAGCCGTCGCCCTTGCGGGTGTCGCCCGAGTTGTCGTTGCGTATGTTGCAGGAGCCGACGGTGAGCGTCTGCGCTCCGGCCGCTGCCGTCAGCAGCGTGAAAGCGAGAAGAAGTATTGTCCTTTTCATAGGTTGCGTATGAGTTTTATCATGTTCCATGCTACGGTGAACAGCGCCGTGACCAATCCCGCCGTTACGGCTGCCAGCAGCTTGGCTGTCGCATATGCGAACCACACGGCGGCCGATGCCTGACCGAGCCGCCAGCCGATTATGCGGTTTATGAACTGCCAGCCCGATACCGCGGCCATGATCGTGTAGCCGCTCATGATCCTCATGTCGGGATGGTTGGCTGTCGCGAGGAAATCGAGCTTGTAGCCGATTGCGAAGAGTGCCGCGTATGCGGCGAGGAATAGTGCCGCCGATGCCGCCTCGGCTCGTCTGTGTCTTTTGAGGCACGTGCGGCACAGCGGTGTCGCGTCGTTTCCCGCGCACTCCCTGCATAGTCCTCGGCCGCAGGCGGAGCATTGGGCTACGGCCTTTTCGGATGGGTGGTTTATACAGTTCATATCAAGGTGTTGTTCAGTGCAAATATAATTATAAAGGGCCGGATTTCCAAACCATTCCGCCGACATGACTCACCGGAAGCAAAAATAGGCGGCCGTCTGCTTTAGGCTCGTATGGCGTGCGGATGGATATTTCGCGCTCCTGCGGAGCGCAAGCCCAAGGCCGGTGGCCCCTGAATGAAAACGCAGGACCGCGCATCGGGGGCGGTCCTGCGTCGGGCGTAGGCGTGGGCGGGTTACTCGCCGTTATGCCGTTTGTCGATCTCGTTCAGCGCGAATGCGTAGGCACCCAGCGAGATGGCCTTGCTGGCACCTATTTCCGATATGGTTACGCCGATGCGTTTCTGCGGGTCGTAGACCACTTCGCGGTCGGTGCCGTAGACCTTTATCGTCCGCGAGCCGCCACGCGCGAACTCGGCGAACTCGGCCTCGTCGTCCAGATCGTATACCTTCATCTGCACGCGGTCGAGAACCCCTCCGTCCAGCGAGCGTATCTGCGAGCGCATCTCCGCAAGCAGCGACGGCATGATGTATTTGGCCGCCGCCGTGATTCCGCCGCCTATGACTATTATGCCGTCGACGAGCGTCACGGCCGTGGCCATGGCGTCGCCCGCTATCTCGCCCATCGTGGCGAATGCCTTGAGCGCGGCGTCGCGGTCGCCGGCGCGCTTGCCCTCGGCTATGTCGAATATGTCCTTGGGCTCGAGCGACGGATCGTCGGTGCCCGATGCCTCGGCATAGACGCGCTTCACGGCGCGCACGGCCACTCCGTCCTCGACCATGACATCCTGCATGTGCTTGTGCTTCAGGCAGAATGTCTCCACGCACGAGTTGTCGCCAACGTGCAGTTCGCCGTCGGTGACGAATCCGAATCCGAATCCCGTGCCGAAGGTGTAGCCCAGCAGGTTGCGGTAGCGTTTGCTGCTGCCCGCCGCTGCGAGCCGCTCGTTGAGGGCGGGCAGTGCGCCTGCCAGCGCCTCGCCGTAGGCATAGAGGTCGGCGTCGTTGTTGATGTATACCGGAATGCCGAACTTCTCCTCGAGGAACGGACCCAGCGCCACCCCGTCGCGGAACGAGGGGAAGTTGGGCAGGTGG
>JAMPAI010000086.1 GCA_023667315.1 Ruminococcus flavefaciens | reverse complement strand
GATAGGTCATCGTCATGCGGTTCTTCAGGTTGTAGTCGATATCGCCCGTGAACGCATAGAATACCGACACCTTGGGCTGCTCCATCTTGGCGGTGAAGTTGTTGTCCACCTTGCCGCTCACGGGGCGCACGCCGTCGTCGGTGAACCTGTTGGCAGGCTTCTTGGCCGCGGGCAGCGAACCTATGTACTTCTCCACCAGCGGCTGCAGCGTCTGGGGATCGATGTTGCCTATGATGCGGAACTGGAAATCGGCCGCGTTGGAGTAGAGCCTCTTGTGAATGCCGGCCATCTGCTCCAGCTTCACCGTGGCGAGTATCTCGGGGGTGAGCTGCTGGCGGCGGTAGCTGTCGCCGTAGAGGGTCTTGGTCACGTTCTGTCCGAATATGAAGTCGGGGTTGCTCATCTGGTTGGCGAGCATCGACTCGTAGCGCTTCATGAGCGTGGCGAAGTCGTCCTCGCTGAAGCGCGGCGCGGTGAACTGCAGGTAGACGAGTTGCAGCATGGTCTCCAGATCCTTGAGCGACGACGAGCCGCTCACCGTGTGCTTGTACTGACCCACCGACGATCCGGCCGATGCCACCTTGCCCGAGAGCTGCTTGCGCAGGTCCGAGGCCGAGAATTTCGATATGCCCGACATGTTCATCACCGACGGGAGCATGCTGGCCGAGTAGTAGAGCTCGTCGCCGAACAGGGCCGTGCCACCGTCCGAGACGGCGGTCAGCGACACGCGGTCGGCCTCGAACGGCGTCTGCTTAACCACCACCTTGATTCCGTTCTTGAGCGTCCACTCCGTCGTGCCGAGATTTCCGTTTACTGAGGTCTTCTTCACGGGCGAGCCTTTCAGCGCCGCCTCGTCGCCGATCAGGGGCTCCTTCACGGTGTTGTCCTCGAAAGCCTCCACCTCGGCCGTGACCGATGCCTTGAGTATGTCGGCCAGCTCCTGCTCCGAGGGTATGGCCACACCCTCCTTCTTGGGCGAGCGTACCATTATCACCGCGTTTTTAAGCGGATCGTAGAGCGACTGCACCGTCTTGTTTATCATGTCGAGATCTATCATCTCCACCAGCAGCTTGTCCAGATCGTGCTCGGTCTGCGCGTCGGGGATGGGCTCGCCCAACCGGAAGTTGTCGATGCAGCGGTCGGCGAACGAGTCGTGGCGGCGGTCGTCGCGGCTGTTGTACTGTGTCTCGATGCTCGACAGAAGCTCGTTCTTGGCGCGCTCGTACTCACCCTCGGTGAACCCGTAGCGGCGCATGCGCTCCATCTCGGTGAGCAGGGCCTTGTAACCCTCCGTGATCTTGCCGTCGGCCGTGCGCACGCTTCCGCCCGTCACATCGAGCGTGGGGCATATGCCGAAGCTGCCTGTCGGGCTGAACGAGGCGCCGAGGAACGGGGCGTCGGGCTTGCGCGCGATGTCGTTCAGACGCTCGTTCATCATGAGCGATATGTAGCTCGACACTATGTCCACCATCTCGGCCGCCACCAGACCCTTGTACTGCTTGGGCATGGCCGGCTGCTTGTAGAGTATCTGCAGCTGCGAGGCCTGCATCTCGGGATCGGCGAAAACGCTCACTATCGGCTCGTCGTTGTCGGGCACCGTTATCACCTCTTTCCGCGCGGCATTGGCGGCCGGAGCCGGAATGTCGGCCATGAGGGCCTTGATCTTGTTCTCGATGGCGTCCACGTCGATGTCGCCCACCACGACCACAGCCTGATAGTCGGGGCGGTACCACTTGTTGTAGAACGACTCCAGATCGTCGTGCGAGAAGCTTTTCAGTCCGTCCAGATAGCCTATGAGGTTGCGCTCGGCGTATTTGGTGCCCTTGCCCATGGTCTTGAGCATGTCGATGGTCGAGCGCCACGAGGCGCCGTCGCGCGTGCGCAGCTCCTCCATGATCACGCCGCGCTCCGAATCGATCTCCTCGGGCTGCAGCGCTATGAAGTGCGACCAGTCGTGCAGTATGAGCAGCGCCGAGTCGATCACGCCCTCGCGCAACGTGGGCACGTCGCTCATGTAGTACTGCGTCAGATCCCACGATGTGAACGCGTTGAGGTTGGCGCCGAACTTCACTCCCACCTTTTCCAGATACTCGATGAGCGTCTTCTTGGGGAAATTCTTCGTGCCGTTGAATGCCATGTGCTCCAGAAAGTGGGCCAGACCCTGCTGCGAGTCGTCCTCCTGAATGGCTCCCACATCGTGCACGATGTAGAAGTTGGCCATGTCCTTCGGTTTTTCGTTGTGACGGATGTAGTAGGTCAATCCGTTGGGCAATACGCCGGTGCGTATCTCCTTGTCGGCCTCGATGGGTTTCATGGGGTCGACCTGCGCCTGCGCCACGAGACCCGTCAGGCCCGCCATGAGGGCCAAGGCCGTGTACAAAATTCTTTTCATAACTTTTCTATAATGGTGTTTTGTCTCTATCGATTCTGTTCGTTACCGTCATTTCGCGGTCTCTTCCTTACCGAGGCCCCCGCGGCCATGCCTATCAGCATCCCCACGCCCAGACCGGTGCCCGTATCGCCGAAAACAATGGTGCCCAGCGTGATGCCCGCAGCCACGCCTATGACAATCCCCGTGACCATGTGGCTCTCCGCCACCTCCACCTCGGTGTGTCTCTCGGCCTGCTCCAGCATCATCTCGTATTCGCTCTTCACGGGAGTGTCGTCGCCCTCGAGTGCGCTCTGGTCTATGAACGGATTCTTGTGCCTCATAATTGCGCGGTCGTTATCTATATAGTCGCACGAAACCGTGGATTGTTACAAAAGTAGGCCAATATTTTTTCACGGCCAATTTTTTGCACGACTATCTGCTTTCCCGATTTGCAATGGAACCGTCCGCTATGGGGGATTGTGGAGTACCGCATCGATATTTTGCGGTCCTTTGGACCGCGCGAGCCGTAGCCTCTGCCCCGCGGAGGCTCGCTACGCTCACCCCGCAGGCTACGGCTCCCCCTCCCTTGCCCGCCCTCCGCCTCCGTATCGCCAGCATCACGGGACCGGTGGATAATAATCAGTCATAAAAAAAGTGCGTTTGCGTTAACAATCATAAG
>JAMPAI010000085.1 GCA_023667315.1 Ruminococcus flavefaciens | reverse complement strand
TGAAACACGCAACGACCTTCGATTGAGAGGATCGCAGGAATTGGGCGTTAGGAGTACTCCGTCAATGCCCAAGGCAGCCGCCGAGCGAAAAATAGCTCCGATATTGGTAGTATCAACCACACCATATATTACAGCCACGCGATGAGCCTTACTGCACAATTCGCTGCATGAAGGCAGCTGAGGCCGGTGCATCACGGCAAGCACGCCTCGTGTCAAAGTGTAGCCGGTAATCATTGACAGCACCTCACGCCGGCCGGTATAGACCGGAATATCAGGGAATCTCTGCAATATAAAGGCTGCATCACCAGTAATGTGACGTTCCTCACACAGCACCGACTCCGGAACATAACGCGAATTGATTGCAACGTTAATCACCTTGGGACTTTCGGCAATAAAAACACCGGCGGCAGGATTCAATCTATTGCGCAATTGGGCCTCTGTGAGGCGTGTGTATTGAGACACTTGAGGGTCGTCAATTGAAGTAATATTAATTATTGGCATTGGGCAGTTGGAGATAAATATTTACCAAAGAAATCACAGATAAGCTGGTTAGATTCTTCATCAGGATCATGGGATAGACGATGACTAAAATAGACACAGCCCGAGCAGCCCAACTTGTCATATAATTGAACAGTGGGATACAAAGCCGGCAACCTTGCCTCTCCATCGGCCAGTCCTCCCGACACAAGAAATGGGCGCGGAGCCATCAAGGCATGCAGTTCGTGCAGGTCATGGCCACTATTACGCAACTGCCTATATGCACCGAAGCCAGCACGTCCGACATCATCAGACCATGTAGAAGTCCACGGACGCGGTCGATAGCCCAAATACCATGGTTCCCAATAATTAACATATCCCCCCATCGACTCGTCAAACACTATTCCGGGATCACCCCAAACGGCACAGGCAAAACGGTCATACAGACATGAGGCAAACATGGCCCACTTGCCACCATAGGAATGTCCCATCACGCCCACTCGCCCGGGGTCAACCAGTCGGCTATTGACAAGTGCATGATAGGCATTGGCAGCCGCACAGGCCATAGCTGATAACGACTCCATCTGTACATCATCAACTGATGGATAGTAGATACCATAGGTACGGTCAGAAGTAGTTTCTGAAGTACCTAATGACAGAGTTATGAACCCGCATCGTGCGAGTTGTCGGGCAAAGTCTCTATTGGGCAGATCACCAAAACCGACTGCTGTCTCTGGTTCATAGTACAAAGTTATAATGGCCGGAGCCGGCATGACCACTCGTGGGACAAGCAGATAGCCTGTTGTATACGATCCGGGCAGCCATTCAAGTTTAACAGTGTAACAGGTAACATCTTCAACAAGCATCGTATCGACGTATTCAAGTTGATTATCAACCAGGAGTTCAGGCCACCGACCTATTGCCGTCATCCACTCACTGCGCAATTCCTTCCTGCGCTCAGTCCACGATGTTGCAAAAGTTGTATCAGACGTTATGGTATCATTAAAAACCGGCATATAGCGCTCATCAACCACAAGACCCGAATCGGGCAATATGACCCGGCAATTTTCAATATCAGTAACCGAAGCCGACATGCAAATAAACGACAACACAAAGCTAATGAACAAACAGACAGATATGTTTTTAATTACCATACATTATAGAGTATTAGACAACAAAGTTAGGTTAAAATAACTAAAGACAACTATTTTTATAAGCTAAAAATTTCAGTATTATATGGTAAAGTAATAATTTTGCAAAGCGTTTTTAACACATTTACATCATGACACCCGAAGAGTATAAAGATATAGCACCTTACGACGATAGCCAATTTAAGAGTAAGATGGCTGGGCTGGTCAAAGAACCCGGGTTTGAACATGCCGTAAAGTATGTAATGCCCGATGTTGATTATCCCCGATTTGTCGAAGGACTGTTGAGCATAAATACCAAACGAGAATTTCAGAAATCGGTAATGTTGCCATTCCTGGAAATGCTTGCTATGAAGACTACCGCCGGAGTGAAAGGCATAGGCTTTGAGAAACTCGACAAAAACGTTCCACGCACCTACATTACCAATCATCGCGATATAGTACTTGATGCTTCATTTCTCAACCTATGTCTGATAAGAGCAGGACATAGCACCAGCGAGATAGCGCTGGGCAACAACTTGCTCATATACAGTTGGATTGAGGACTTGGTAAAACTCAACAAAAGCTTCATAGTGAAACGTAATCTGCGCGTTACACAAGCCCTGATAGCCGCACGCCAACTTTCGGGCTATATGCACTATTGCATTGAGACAAAACACGAATCCACTTGGATAGCACAACGTGAAGGTCGCGCCAAAGACTCCAATGACCTTACACAGGAAAGCCTTATCAAAATGCTCACACTCAGTGGAGACGAGAACCCGTTGGAAAGCTTGAAGTCGCTTAATATTACCCCGGTGTCGATATCCTACGAGTATGATCCTTGTGACTACCTGAAAGCCACCGAGTTTCTTAGCAAGCATCGCAATCCCGATTTTCACAAGAGCGAGCGTGATGACCTGCTGAGCATGGAGACCGGCATAGTAGGCTACAAGGGAGAGGTAATATTCACTGCCTGTGAATGTATCAACGATTACCTACACGTTGAAGATAGCACGAACAGGCAAGAATGTATCCATGCCGTAGCATGTGCTATTGACCAAATGATACACAGCCACTATCACATATTCCCTGGCAACTATATTGCTTACGACCGTGTGGAAAACTGCGATTGTTTTGCAGGTGAATACAACTGTGAGGATGTAGCAAAATTTGACCACTATCTTGACCAGCAGCTCAACAAGGTTGAAATAAAAGATGTTACGGCATCGGAGCGCGAATACATGAAGGAGATAATGCTCAACATGTATGCCAATCCCTTGCGTAACAAGCTAAAATCCACCCAACAATAATGCGGTTCAACTACCTGCTTGCTATCATTGGCATCATAATCTGCGTGTGTCTTGACCTCTACATTCTCAAGGCCATTAAGAGCAGGATGTCTCAGCGATGGAAAAAGGTGGCACGCAACGTCTATCTTACCATTACGGCAATCGCCTACACAAGCCTAGTAGGTGCGATAC
>JAMPAI010000084.1 GCA_023667315.1 Ruminococcus flavefaciens | reverse complement strand
CGCCGCGTCCCATCGCTGTAAGCCCGGTTTTGGCATATTCCAAAATTCCGTACGGCTCGAGCAGACGAATGAGGCTGTCGATTTTTTCTTCGCTGCCAGTGGCTTCCACGATGACGGATTCAAGCCCGACATCGACGATGTGCGCGCGATAGATGTCGCACGTTTCGATAATGATGGCGCGCTTTTCGCCCGAGGCCTTCACTTTTATCAAGGCGGTTTCGCGTTGGCACGTGTTCTTCGAATCGCAGCTTTCGATGGAAATCACTTCAATCAATTTTGAAAGCTGCTTTTGAATCTGTTCCAAAATATGCTCGTCGCCTCGCACGACGATTGTCATTCGCGAAATGCCTTTGTTGCTGGTTTCGCAGACAGTAAGGCTGTCGATATTGTAGCCACGTCTGCTGAACAGTCCCGAAACGCGGCTCAAAACGCCGGCATGATTTTCCACCAAAACGGACAAAACAAATTTTTGCATATTTCCCCCTTTAATCAAGTAATAAGTAACAGGGAATAAGTAATATTGGCGAAATAGCAAAACAAAATTGGTCATAACTACAGAATATCTTTCGTATGACTTGTTTCAACAACCAATCCGCCGCCATTACTTATTACCCATTACCTATTTTATCTGCTCTCCGCCGAATACACTCCAAGCAAGCGAACGTCCTGCGCCACTTGCGCAAGTTCATCCAAAACCTGGCTCACATAATCCACGGTGCGATTTTCCTGCGAAAGTTCCGCGTCGGCGTAAAAACGATATTTCCATGTCTCGCCGTGAATCGGGCGCGATTCCAAACGCGACAAGTTCAATTTGAATTTGTCGAAAACGCCGAGGCACTTGCAAAGCGAGCCGGGAGCGTCTTTCGTGGAAAACATAAACGAAACGGCGTTCGGCTTTATGCTGGCGGCTTTTTGCGCGCGGAACGCAAGCGAGGCGGATTTGTCGTCCTTTTTTTTCGCGATGAAATGATTCGCCGCGATGACGAAAAAGCGCGTGTAATTTTTCGGGTCGTCTTCGATTGACTCGCGCAAAACGTCAAGCTTGTAATATTTTGCGTTCACCGCGCTCGCGATGGCCACGCTGTCCTTGTTCGGATTTTTCGAAGCGAGAAGTGCCGCCGTCGCCGTGGAAACCGAATCAATTTTGTTCCAGTCCGTGTGCTCGCCCAAAAATTTTGAGCACTGCGCGAATCCTTGCGGATGCGAATAAATCGACTTGATGTCCTCGAGGCGCGCGCCCTTTGCGCCCAAAAGCGCATGCTTAATCCGAAGGGTGACGCTCGCTACAATGCTGATGTCATGGAAGTCCGCGAGATTGTCATAATTTTCATAGACCGAACCCGCAAGCGAATTTTCAATCGGCACCATTCCGTAGTCCGCCCGCCCATCCAAAACGCTTTGGAAAATTTCCCTGAACGAATCCACCGCGAGAGCGGTCGCCTCGTTTTCAAAGTGGCGCGTGATGGCTTGCTCGGCATACGCTCCGCGCTTTCCGCAGAACGCGCACACGATTTTTTGCTGCGACTCTTCCGCAGATTTTTTCCCGCTTGCAATTTTCACGGGCTTCACGTTCGGACGCAAGTGCGCCACTTCCCTTCCCAAAATCGGAGAAAGCGCGTCGATGTCCCGCATGAGGCTGTCGAACTGTTCAGGATACAGCGACTGCGGTCCGTCGCTCAAAGCCTTTTCAGGATTGCAGTGCACTTCCACGATTATTCCGTCCGCGCCCGCCGCGATTGCCGCAAACGCCATCGAAGGAACTTTGTCGCGGATTCCAAGTGCGTGGGAGGGGTCAACTATTATCGGCAAATGAGTGAGTTGCCTCAAAATCGGAACCGCGCTCAAGTCAAGCGTGTTGCGCGTAGCGCGTTCGTAAGTGCGAATTCCGCGTTCGCACAAAATCACTTTTTCAGTTCCCGAAGAAAGAAGGTATTCCGCGCTCATGAGCCACTCTTCGACTGTGGCGGAAATTCCGCGCTTTAAAATCACAGGCTTCTTCAATTTTCCAAGTCTTTTCAAAAGCTCGAAATTCTGCATGTTGCGCGCGCCCACTTGATAGCAGTCGATGCCGCTTTTTTCCATCGCCGGCAGATATTCCGCCGCGACGACTTCGGTCACGACGGGCATTCCGAATTTGTCGCCGGCTTCCTTCAAAATTTTGCAGCCTTCTTCGCCCAAACCTTGAAAGGAATACGGAGAAGTGCGCGGCTTGTACGCGCCGCCGCGAAGCATCACCGCGCCGCTTTCCGAAACGCGCTTCGCGATGCTCATCATCTGCTCGCGGCTTTCCACGGCGCAAGGCCCTGCAATCGAGACAATTCTCTTTCCGCCCACGCGAATCATTTGCTTGAACGGAGACGGGATTTCCACCACCGTGTCCTGCGGCTCGAATTCGCGGCTCGCCAATTTGTACGGCTTTGAAATCGGAATCACGCGTTCCACGCCGGGCAAGATTTCCACTTCGCGCGGGTCGATGCTCAATCGTCCCACCGCCGCGATGATTGTCTCTTCTTCGCCCGCAATTTCGTTCGTCTTGAATTTGCGTTCGCCCAAAAAATTCGCCACGACTTTTTTTTCAGCCTGAGAAATAGTATGCTTTAAAACTATGACCATAGTCGACTCCTGTTTAAGTAATGGATAATATTAACGGATTGGTAGGGGCAATATTTTTCGCAAAATAAATTCTTTTGCTGTGACGCACTTGTCATGACAAGCCGCAACCTCAATCGCCCGCCGATATTACTTACTCCTTATTACTTGATTTGTTTTCCGGATTGAAACTCACGGTGCGCAAAATGTCGCCGAACACTCCCGCCGCAGTCACTCCCGCGCCCGCGCCGTAGCCGCGAACCGTAAGCGGAATCGGCTGGTAACGCCTCGTGTAAAAAACAAACGCGTTTTCGCCGCCGCAAACGGCATAGAGCGGATCTTCAGGACCGACCTCGAACATTCCCACGGAGCATTCGCCGTTTTTGATGTGCGCGCCCATCCGCAAAACTTTTCCCTGCTTTTTGAGCGCGGAAATTTTCTGCTTGAAATATTCGTCGATTTCGGGAAGCCGCGCCAAAAACTCTTCGGTAGAGACGCTC
>JAMPAI010000083.1 GCA_023667315.1 Ruminococcus flavefaciens | reverse complement strand
CTATAACATCAATAGAAATTAGAGAAAAGCGACTGTATCTTACCACCGGACAATCCTACACTCCCACTGTCTATGGCTACAACCAATATGGCATACTTGTTGATACCGATGTTAAAAACTTCACATGTATTGTTTCTCCACTGTTGGGTGAAGTTATTAACAATACCTTTACAGCAGGCAACAATGATATGCGCGGTAATTTCATAGTTGATTACAATGGATTGCAATACTCTATTCCGGTGTATATAAATGGAGGTACAGGCGAGGAAGTAAGCTCCTCAATACATCCAGCTATTATTGAAAATGAATGTAACAAACCTTTATATTATGACATGATGGGTAGAAAGGTTGACAATCCTGCTCCCGGAAATATAGTTATTAAATACTCCAACTCTAATTCTTCACTTATTCTTATAAACAACCTATAAGTTAATTATTTACACAAATAAAAGAGGATGCATCTATAGTATTAATACAGATGCATCCTCTTCTATTTTTTATATTTTATTACTTACATTAACTACAACAATCGTGTTGATAATATGTTCATAACTGTTCATAAAGATTTGGAAGATTTATCTTGACTTTCCAGTATATTTTTTCTATTCATCTTTAATTTTCTAATGCAAAATAAGTTATTATAAAACTTTAATTATTTTTTCTACACTAAAATGTTGGATTATCAAGGGTAAATGTGGTAGAAAGTTATTAACTTTGCATGTTATAAACAGGGTGTTAATAACTTAATTAAATTACTGATGTACAGCATATATTACTGTTGATAAAGTGTAAGTAATGTTAAGTAGAAAGAAGATAACTTAATATACAAATAATTCATGCAAAAGTTATCACCACAATTGACACCCATTATTATTACTATTAAAGAAGAAAAATTTAAAAATTTAAATTATAAAATATAAATAATGGATGTTGATAAAACCGCTTACAACAGCCGTCTCAAGGAAGAAATAATAAACCTTAAAAAAGAGCGTGGGGCTGTTATATTGGCTCACTATTACCAGAAGGGAGATATACAGGAAGTGGCCGACTATATAGGTGACTCACTGGCTCTGGCCCGCATTGCATCAAAACTTGATGCCAAGGTAATAGTATTGTGTGGTGTTCACTTTATGGGAGAGACTGCCAAAATACTGTGTCCCGACAAAGTTGTGTTGATACCCGATGCTACAGCAGGATGCTCGCTTGCCGACTCGTGTGATGCTGTGGAGTTTGAGAAGTTTGTAAAGTCACACCCCGATCACACTGTAATAAGCTATGTAAACACATCAGCAGCTGTCAAGGCTCTCACCGATGTAGTGGTTACCTCATCCAATGCCCGCAATATAGTGGAATCTTTTCCCAAAGAAGCCAAACTTATATTTGGTCCCGACCGCAACCTCGGTTCATATATAAACCGCATTACCGGACGCAACATGTTATTGTGGGATGGTGCATGTCACGTGCATGAGCAATTCTCGGTTGAAAAACTGGTGGAATTAAAGAAAAAACACAAGGATGCCAAGGTACTTGCCCACCCTGAATGCAAGCATGCTTTGATATTGCTTGCTGATGTTGTAGGTTCTACAGCTGCCCTGCTTGACTATGCTGTGAATAGCGAATGCAAGGAATTTATAGTGGCTACTGAGAGCGGCATACTTTTTGAAATGCAGCGCAAGTGCCCCGATAAAACATTCATACCACTTCCTCCAATC
Source organism: Ruminococcus flavefaciens (assembly GCA_023667315.1). Classification (GTDB taxonomy): domain Bacteria; phylum Bacteroidota; class Bacteroidia; order Bacteroidales; family P3; genus Pullibacteroides. The sequence goes on along the minus strand of JAMPAI010000083.1, from coordinate 1,422 downwards.
GATTCCACTTGTGGTTGTAACGACTGTAGCTTTATGAAACTAAACACGTTGGAAAAACTGCGTGATTGCCTTCTTAATAACGAGCCTCAGATACATGTGGACAGTCAACTTGCCGAGCGTGCCCGTCTTCCCATAGAGCGCATGCTGAAACTTAGCTAAGCTACCTTAGCTTCACATTATAAAATATAAAATTAAAGAAAAATAGTATACAATGGAATACAATCATCGCGACATCGAAGCCCGATGGCAACAATATTGGAAAGATAATAATGTATATAAAACCGACATAGTAGATGGAAAGCCCAAATACTATGTACTTGACATGTTTCCTTACCCCTCGGGTGCTGGACTGCATGTGGGACATCCGTTAGGTTATATTGCTTCCGATATATATGCCCGCTATAAGCGTCTTCAAGGATTTAATGTGTTGCATCCCATGGGATATGATGCTTATGGATTGCCCGCCGAGCAATATGCCATACAGACAGGCCAACATCCGGAGATTACCACTAATGCCAATATAAAGCGTTACCGTGAACAGTTGGAAAAGATAGGTTTCTGCTATGATTGGAGTCGCGAGGTACGTACATGCGATCCTTCTTATTACAAATGGACACAGTGGGCTTTCATAAAAATGTTCAATCATTATTATGATACAAAGCTCCAGAAAGCTGTGCCTGTAGAGGAACTTGTGGAGAAATTCAAGGTATCGGGTACCAAAGGTGTGAATGCCCACACGAGTAAGGATATTAAATTTACCGCTGAGCAATGGAATGGTATGACTCCCAAGGAACAGAGCGACATGTTGATGAACTATCGCATAGCCTATCTTGGTAATACAATGGTAAACTGGTGTTCCAAACTGGGTACTGTGTTGGCCAACGATGAAGTGAGTGATGGAGTGTCAATAAGAGGTGGATATCCCGTAGAGCAGAAATTAATGTATCAGTGGTGCCTGAGAGTAAGTGCTTATGCAGGACGTTTGCTCAATGACCTTGAAACCATAGAATGGAGTGACTCCATCAAGGAAACACAACGCAACTGGATAGGAAAATCGGAGGGTGCCGAGATGAAGTTTCCAATTAAAGACAGTGATGTTGTACTTGACATCTTTACAACACGTGCCGACACTGTGTTTGGAGTAACTTTTATGGTACTCGCCCCAGAGAGCAAGTATGTTGACATGATAGTAACTCCTGACAAGCGTGTAGAAGTTGATGAATACATTCAATCCATAAAACACAAGACCGAGCGTGAGCGCATGATAGAGAAAAAGGTATCGGGTGTATTTACAGGTGCCTATGCTATAAATCCTCTTACAGGTAAGGAAATACCGGTGTGGGTTAGTGACTATGTGCTTGCCGGATATGGTACCGGTGCTATCATGGCAGTTCCAGCACAATACTCTCGCGACTCTGCATT
>JAMPAI010000082.1 GCA_023667315.1 Ruminococcus flavefaciens | reverse complement strand
CAGTCAAGGCGGCAGGGGAGGTCGACGAGATTGCATTTTCGAGCGACTATGATGTTGTTAACTACAGGTTGTTGTGCACTCACCAGATGCTTTCAATTGAAACTTCTGAAGAGGTGTTGCCGCTGGTTGCTATTAATGATATTTCTACGTCGCTGTCTACACTTCATATCCCCGGCACATTTCTCAGCGCAACAGAATTGGTGAACATACGCCGCACCATGCAGTGTGTGGCTGATGTTGCCGCCTTTTTTGAGCGTCACCGCAACGACGAGGGCCTGTCGGCGTTCCCACAACTCGACAACGAGGCCTCATCGCTGTCGCCTACTCCGATAGTCATTACCACCATCAACCGAGCTATCGATCAGTATGGCGAGGTTAAGGACTCTGCATCAACTGAACTGGCACGCATACGCCACGAATTGCAATCCACATCAGGCACAATTAATTCAATAATGAGGCGTGTTATCGCACGTGCCGTAAGTGAGGGATATCTGGAAGGCGATACCACACCCTCAGTGCGCGATGGCCGTCTGGTACTCCCGGTTGCACCTGCGTTTAAGCGTAAGATAGGTGGCATAGTACATGACGAGTCGGCCTCGGGGAAAACTTATTTTATAGAACCTGCCGAAATCGTTGAGGCCAACAATCGTGTAAGAGAACTTCAGATGGACGAGCATCGCGAGATTACCAGGATACTTACCGCCATAGCCGACGAACTGCGTTGCTATGCCCATGATATATCCAACAGTCTTGACACGCTGTCACACCTTGACTTTATACGCGCCAAAGCACACTATGCCATTGAAATTGGAGCTACATTGCCTCATGTTGAGGATTATCCCGAGATAGAATGGTACCATGCCACTCATCCGGTGCTTCTCGAAAGCCTGAAGCGTCAGGGCAAGGAGATAGTGCCATTGGACATAACGCTTACAGCCAGTAACCGTCTGTTGATAATTTCGGGACCTAATGCCGGTGGCAAATCAGTGTGTCTTAAAACCGTGGGTATAATCCAGTACATGGCTCAGTGTGGTATCCTACCACCGGTTTACGAAAATTCCCACATAGGCATCTTTGAAAACATCTTTATAGATATAGGCGATGACCAGTCGCTTGAGGATGATCTGTCGACCTACAGTTCGCATCTCAAGAACATGAAGTATTTTCTGAGTCATGGCTCGGACAAGACGTTGGCGCTGATTGACGAGTTTGGTGCCGGCACGGAGCCTCAGATAGGCGGAGCAATAGCACAGGCTCTGCTCACACAGTTCAACCAACTGAGCATGTGGGGCGTTATTAACACTCACTTTACCAATATCAAACAGCTGGCCGAAACGACACCCGGACTGGTCAACGGGTCGATGCTCTATGACCGTCACTTGATGCAACCTACGTTCAAGCTGGCAATTGGGAGTCCCGGCAGCTCGTTTGCAATAGAAATTGCACGCAATATAGGTCTGCCGTCTACTATAATCCACCAGGCTGAGGAGATAGTGGGCAGTGATTATATCAATGCCGACAAATATCTGCTCGACATAGCACGCGACAAGCGTTATTGGGAGAACAAACGCATGTCGATAAAGCAAAAAGAGAAAAAAATTGAGTCGGTGCTTTCAACCTATGAGGAGGATGCGGCCACGTTGCGTGAAAAACGTCGCGAGATATTAAATCAGGCCAAAGAGGAGGCCAAACGCATCTTGGAAGGCTCCAATGCTGTCATAGAGCGTACCATACATGAAATAAGACAGTCGCAGGCTGAAAAAGAGGCTACCAAAGCAGCTCGCCAGAAACTTGCCGAAGAGCGTAAACAGCTCGAGAGGGAAGCCGACCGGAATCATCCGCTACTCGCCAAGGCGCCCAAAGCCAGGAAAGTAAAGGCACCTGATAATGTTGCACAGCCTAGCAAACCGTTGCAACCTGGCGACACTGTAAAGCTTGACGGACAGGGTGAGACCGGACGCATATTGGAAATCAATGGCAAGAATGCTATGGTAGCGTTTGGAATGCTTAAGACAACTGTGACGCTCAATCGTCTGAAACACACTTTAAGTCAGCCTAAAAACGATGCCGGCAAATCATCGTTTATAAGTACTACTACCATCAATGCCCAGCGTGAAAAGCAGTTGCAATTCCGCCAGGAAATTGATGTAAGAGGTATGCGCGCCGATGAGGCGATACAGGCTGTGACCTATTTTATTGATGACGCGTTGCAGTTTAATGCTTCGCGAGTGAGAATCCTGCATGGCACCGGTACCGGGGCTTTGCGTCAGGCAATAAGACAATATCTGTCGACCGTGCCGGGGGTCAAGAGCTATCACGACGAGGATGTTAGATTTGGTGGCGCCGGCATCACAGTTGTCAATATGTGATTGCCGGGTTAGGGTTGCCATCTTGCCATCTTGTCAAAATGACATTCTGACATTTGTTAAAATGACAATGTGTTAGTTGGCTATATAGTCACAACCGGCTTGCAGACTGTACACGCGTGCAAACTGCTTAATGTATTGCAAAACATGAACCGGAGGCGTAACCACGTTGTTAAAGTTGTCAGAACGGGAATTGCGGGTTGCCGAAGTTGGCGTGTTAATGCTGACTGTGGGTTGTGAAGTTAAATAAGGAGTAAAGATTTTATTCATAGGCATGTGATGTGATGAATTACTCTTTAATAACGCTTAAAGTAAAAAAAATATTGTTATAGCCGCGCTTTTTTATTGTTTAATTGACTAATTTTGAATTTAGAAAATCCACATCGTAATTTACGACACAGTTGAATACTATCGAAATAAAATAACCAAAATAGATTAATGAAGACAAAACTATTATCACTGATTTTAGCAACTACTGCCATTATGAGTCAAGCAGAAAACAAACTTCTTGAAAAATTTGATACTCCGTTGGGTACAGCACCATTCTCGGAAATCACGGTCAACGACTATGCTGAGGCTATCGACAAGGGAATTGAGCGTGCCAATCAGGAGATAGATGCTATATGTAATAACCGGGCATTTCCCGACTTTGAGAATACCATTGTAGCTCTAGACAGGGTGGGTGGGGATCTCAACCGTACACTCGGATTGTTCTATAACCTCCTCGAAGCTGACGGTAATGAGGAAATGATGAAGTTATCGCTCGAAGTTTCGCCCAAGTTGAGTGCCTCTTCTACCG
>JAMPAI010000081.1 GCA_023667315.1 Ruminococcus flavefaciens | reverse complement strand
TCGCGCAGGGAGGTGATGCCGCGGCCGGCGAGGAGCGGTGATATGTCCGTCACACCGGTGCGTGCGGCCACGGCCAGTTCATCATCGACGGGAATCACCTCGTACACGGCCCGACGGCCGGCATAGCCCGTATAATAGCACCGCTCGCACCCCACGGCCTCGAAATGTTCCGCCGCATCGACCGGCAGGGGCGCTACCGTCTCCACGCGCCGTTTGCAGTGAGGACACAGCAGGCGCACGAGCCGCTGCGCGACGGTCATAACGAGGGTATCGGCCACGAGATACGGGTGTACGCCCATATCCGACAGACGCGCCACGGCGCCCCACGCCGTATTGGTATGTATGGTCGAGAACAGCAGATGCCCCGTGAGCGCCGAACGCACGGCCATCTGCGCAGTGTCGGGATCACGCACCTCGCCGAGCATGATGATATCGGGATCCTGACGCAGGAACGTCCGCAGCGCACTGCCGAACGTGAGACCTATATCCTCCTTGAGCTGCACCTGATTCACACCTTCGAGCGTGTACTCGACCGGATCCTCGATAGTCAGGATATTGTCCGACGGGGTATTCAGACGCCTGAGCGTGGCGTAGAGCGTAGTACTCTTGCCGGAACCCGTAGGGCCGCATATGAGAATCATTCCGAACGGGCGGCGCACGGCACGGCAATAGTCATCGTACTGGCGCGGAGTGAACCCGAGATTGCGCAGTTCCAGCAGATCGGCCTGACGGGTCAGAAGACGCATCACTACCTTCTCGCCGTATATCGCAGGCAGTACCGACACACGCACATCGAATTTCGCACCGTCGCGGTCGTAGCCTATACGGCCGTCCTGCGGCAGACGCTTTTCCGATATGTCGAGATCGGAGAGTATCTTGATCTGGTTTATCAGAGGCGCGTACTGCCCTTTGTCGATAACGTAACGCTCCGTCAGCTTGCCGTCGATGCGCAGACGGATACGGCTGCGATCCTCGTAACATTCGATGTGTATGTCGCTGGCGCAATCGCGGAGCGCCTCGCCGATGAGCGAGAACAAAAAGCCCCGCCCCGATCCTATATCGGCCGTGCGACACGCCGAGGACATGCCTTCGGAGCGGTAGTATCGCGACAGAAGGCGTTGCAGATACACCTCGTCCACGGACTCGACAGTCGCCTGCCAGCCGTACAGAACCTCCAATTCCTCGCATACGGCAGCATGGTCATCAGCTTTGCTGCCGTAAAAACGCACGCGGGCACCGTCGCGGGCACACGGCACGAGCCGGTAGGCCGAAGCCTCGGACGGCGTCAGCAGCTGGACGACCTCGGTGGGAATAGATTCTATATGATCCATAGCATAAAAAAACGAATTAAGACGACACATATCAATGTCAGGCCGATCATACCCGCAAACGGTATCGTGCTGCGGCGCCCGCGGTTCAACGACCGGAACCACACGATCGACAGCATAGCCGCCGCGACGAGAAGCTTCAGCAGGTCGGACGGAGGGAACAGCGGACTTAAGGCCGCGATGTAGAACCAGTCGCCGGCACCGAACCCATGACCTAAACGCATGCGGCCATGCCGCATCCCGAGATAAACCGCGAGGCCGAGCATTAAAAGCGCGACAACCGAGCAACCGGCAAACAGATTGTGCAGCGCGGCACATGGCGAATCGGTACATGCGGCCACCGTAATGCAAACGAGAAAGACGGCGACGAGCCACACCACGGATACGCGGCGGCACCGGAAATCCGAGGCGACGATCGGCATGGAGATCATGACCGGAGCGAACCAGAGTAAGGCGGACAAAAGCATACGGTCAATCCTTGATCGTCTCTCGCAGATGTTTTTCCTCGTCGATCTCCCACACGTTATAGACACCGTCGCCATCGAAATCGACCACAGCCGTGGCAGTGGCGCGGAAACCGTGCTCCGACGCCTCCACGATCTCGATGCGGTAGTTGGCGTTGCCGCCATCGGTGACCAGCGCAGACTGCTCGAACCCAAGTTCGTCGAGCGATGACGAGTAGCGCGAGCTGGTGTAAAAATTCGATTTCTGCAACGTGTGCAGATAAGTGAGCTGTTGCTGCGCCTCGGTAGATTTCGCACGCGATATCAAAGGCATGAGATTAGGCAGGGCGATCAGAACCAGAATGCCTATGATGACAAGCACCACCAAAAGTTCCGAAAGAGAGAAGGCGCGCAAGCGACCACGGCGGAATACGATTACAGGTATATTCATTCGATAAATAGTTAGCCGGAACAAATATATACATCATCGGGAGCTTAAATCGCAAAATTCCGCAGAATCCGGCATTACATCTCGGCCGCAACCGGCTGATTCTCAACCGCAAATACCGGAAATAATCTTACCGCAGCATTTCAAAACGCCAACCATCTGTCAACCAGCCATATACGCGCGCGGCATGATTGGCCGATACTGTTAATAATCACTAACTTACCGTAAAGAATCAGCCTATGCCGCCATTTGCCAGAGCCCCTTAACATAAGATTTCAATGCCCGACCGCGGCAAAACGAGATAAGGTCAATAGTATATCACGACTCTAAAAACTACCCGAATGACAATCTTTATAATAGACATACTGTTCATATCCATATTGGTGTTCGTCGTACTTCGCGAAAACAGGCTTCACAGCCACAGACTGCGCAGCAAAGCACAAGCGCAGCTCGATTACATCCACATATTGATCGAAACGGTATATGTTTACGGAAATAACCACGAATTGTTATCGAAGAGACTGAAACAGGAAATGTCGGCAAAGAAACTGCTATTGTACGGCATAATAGAACGAAAGCGGACGGAGGCCGACGATCCGGAACTGAAGATCAGCGAAGACGACAGACTGCTGTACCAGCTGTTGCATGAGGGGTTCTCACCGAGGGAGCTGTGCATCATATTCTCATTGAGCAACATCAACAGCCTGTATGTCAAGCACCACCGCATCAGGAAAAAGCTGGGGCTATTATCCGAAACACCTGAAAAGCCCGAATCGGATAATCAAACGCACATTCCGGAGAGCCCGACGAGCTCAACGAAGCATACGGGTCCCAAGCAACAGTGCATGACAGACCGCACGGACAAGAATAGTAACGATACGGTGAAAAAAGAAGCGGAACCTGCCGAAGTTTAATGGCTCACATACGAACAGGCCAAATGACGACAAAGGCAGACTGACGTGTTATCCGCATTAGTCTGCCTTTATATTATTAGTCACATCTTTTGAAATATTTCCGTTATTGTCATAGGTATATCCATTT
>JAMPAI010000080.1 GCA_023667315.1 Ruminococcus flavefaciens | reverse complement strand
GACTCGAACCCGCGACCCCCGGCGTGACAGGCCGGCGTTCTAACCAGCTGAACTACCGCACCATCCTTTTGAGGTCTTGCAAGCGGCTTTCCTTCCGTTTGCGTGTGCAAAGTTAATGCAGGTTTTTAAACTGTGCAAGTATTTTGATAAAAATTTTTAAATATTTTTCTCAAAACATCACTAACGCACTACCTATCAGCACTTAAAAATATTTAGAGCATCCAAGCTGTGACCCGGATGCTCTTCTATTAGGGATATGCGACCTAAGTACTATAGAAATATATGCTCTTATAAGTCCATCAAGGAACCCACGGCGGCCACTATAATAAGAGCAGCAATAACAGGAACAAGTATTGACAGGATCATACCGGCAATGGCTTTCCCTCGTGGACTGCGGAAAACGCCAATAAAACCAAGTATGAAAGCGGCAAGTGAGAATACCCAGCCCACATAGGAAAGTACTACCACCACGTAGAATGGGATAGCCACCAGTGAGAATATAAGGCTGAGCAACCCACACACATTGCGGCGCGGTGCTTCTTGCGCCTCGTCGACCACCAGTATCTCAGGCTCGGGCATCTCTTGCACCTGAGACTGTGACTGGGTTTGTGAGCCTTGCTGATGTGCTCCGGCTCCACTGTAGGGATTGCGGCTGTTGAGCATGCGCCAGTCCAGCAATACACGTCCGGGGAGCAAAATCTGGTCGCCCGGTTTGACATATACACTGCGGCCACGCACAAACTTTCCGTTAACTTGTGTACCATTGGTCGAATTATCGGTATAGATTACATTGCCGTCCTCACCAAATGTCACGATAGCGTGGTAGGTACTGATTGCCTGGTGTTGCAATACTATATCGTTGTTGGTGCCTCGACCTATTGAAATTGTATGTGGCATAATTTTCAGAATGTTACGATTATCAGATAAGCCGGCTTCAGGGGTGCACTTTTGCGTATGAGCATGTAAGCTTTACCTGCTGTGAGCTGACCGTAATTGACCGAGACGTTGCCGGCCGGACTTACAAACTTGTCATAGGCAGTGTAGCCATTCATCAATACATCGCTGAGATTGGTGTAGTAATAAACGGTCTCCTCTCCGTCATCCTTTTTTTTCTTGCGATTATCGTAGTTCAACTCAAGATACTGATTATAAGGGCGAGCCTCAACAAAAAAGAACTCAGTATTATCCATGGGATCTCTGAAGTGTACCTTCAACATACCATCGACGAGATCATACTCGCTGACGCGTACTGCACCAACCGTGTCGGTGATTTCATAGCGGTCAGACTTCATAACATACTGTATCGGCTCGGCAGGAATACGATTGACCAACACCTCATCATCCTCCATAACTACGTCAGTATCTTCCACATAGTCTTGGTTGACAGTGCTACCCACCTTGCTTACCATGTCAAAAGGATACTGGATGTTGGCCCCACCACCCAGTGACACTACATCATAATAGGGCTTGGCTCCGTTAAGTGGCTTGTAGACTATTGCATTAAGCAGAAGCTTGTCAACCTTGCCGTCAGGCGTAGTAAGCGAGGTAATATAGGGTGACTGCTCGGCCATAGGGACATTCTCATTGTAAGGCAAAAAACGCTTGGCTCGTATCTTCTTGTAAGGAATTACATTGCGTAGTCCCGAATCATCAAGCAGTACTACCTTGTTGGCATAGTTGGCCACCACCTGACCACGTATCTTGCGGCCATCGGTAAGCTCCAACTCGGTATCAATGCCACCGAGAGCCAGACGACTGCGGGTGTCATATTCAAAGTGGTCCACTTCTGCCTTCTTATTGAGCGTAACACGGCATTCGTTGGTAGTGAAATACTTAATTGCACTATCGCCTTGCTCAAAAATTACAGCACGGCCGTCAAATTCCTTGCGAGCATTGTTATTATGAGCCACATTACCCATTCTCACATACTGCTTGTTGCGCTGTTGGGTCACACGGTCTTTGTGATTGGTAAACCAGCGATACCAGGATGACCCCTTGACATCACGGTTGAGATCAAGCATCTCGGGTGCTGTATAGTCAATATCACTAAGTTTTGCAACTATGAGAGCCGAGTCAACGCGAAAAGTGAGCATACCGTTGTCAAAGTCCTCCTCCACGGTGTGTCCATAGAGTTGAGACCCATCCTTGAGCACCATCGTTTCCTGCCCATAACAGGGCAGGAAAGCGACCGATGCCATCATTATAGCTATAGATTTTAATTTCATGTCCTGATTGTTTAGGTGCAGGATTTTATTCACGGTAGGGCGCTACCTCCTTGTCATAAAGCTCTTTAAGGTAGCGAGCAGATTCCACAATCACATCGCTGCCTGCATAGGCCTGTGAAACAACGCCATATAATACGCCGTCGTGATATACGGGTGAACCGCTTGAACCATTTGTCACCTTTGCCTGAACTCCAAAATGATACGGATCATTGATGCGGCTTACACGTCCTTTGTAAGTGGTGGGATTGTTGGTGCTTGACTTGAAGTGTTCGTCCCATGTGCGTGAAAATACATCGGGGAAACCCTTAATGGTCAAATCTTCCTTCTGTACAGCGGGCTTTGCAGTATATATTTTATTAATATCAAGAATTCCATTTTCCACAATTTCGCTTGGGGTCTTGCATTTGTGAAGCTGTACAATAGCAAGGTCACGTTCCTTATTGCTTGATTCAGCAGCAACTACGGCAGGCTCAAATTTATCATATCTTGTATAGTGCTGATTGGAGAATGCGACTGAAAGCTCGTCAATCTCGCCGCTAATCTTCAAGGGCGTCTTATGGACTCTATCCAGCATACTGTTAAGCGTACCAAGGCGGCTGTCGGTCTTCTCAACCCATGTATTATAAATAACTTTACCAATCTCGCTGAGGCCAAGCAAAGGCAACATATCACGTGATGGAATATAGGAAGGTACCGATCTCAAAGTATCATCACATACTTGCTTTAAAAGATCGGTCAACTTATAATCAGCATAATATTCTTCCTTCTGATACTCTTCGAGCCATGGACTTGTAATGTGGCGGTTTGTGGCAATACGGCCCTCTTTGTCAATAAAGAATCCGGTTCCCACACGGCGTGACCGCAAAACGCTGATTTTGATTGGTATCTTATACGGGTTTTCGGCCATTTCAAGATTGTAGTGAAATTCGTTACTTACCATTACAACACCGGTGTCGGGCAACTCGGGTTTGGGCCACAGGAAGATGATCGCGCACACAATGATAGCTACCGCAGCAGCGATACCACCGATGATGCCGATA
>JAMPAI010000007.1 GCA_023667315.1 Ruminococcus flavefaciens | reverse complement strand
ATTCCTGGACGGAAGACGGGTTTGTATTTCAATTCCTTAAACCGCGCCAATACACTTTGACACTGCTAAACACCAATGTTGACCTGAGAATGGAAGAGCCGGCCAGCTTTACCTGGCATATTTCGGTATTGAGTGAGCTTCCCGAAGGACACTTTTCGGTAAGGCTTGCTTCCAATAATGCCGAAATGGGTGCGGTGCTTTCGGGCAACGGCATTTACCAAAGCGGCAAGGAGGCTACGATTGCCGCCAAAGCACAGAAGGGCTATCGTTTCGTAAACTGGAAAAAACAAGACGGAACGGTATTCTGCACCGAAGCCGTTTACACGTTTACGGTAACGGAAAACTTGGAACTGACGGCCAATTTCGAGAAACTTGCCGACAATGACGATGACACGAAAACTATCTTTGTCGGTCTCCACACCAACAATGCCGAATGGGGATCCGTTTCTCAAATAGGCAACGGTTGGTACGAAGAAAATGAAACGGCCACGATTATCGCCGCCCCTAAAGAGGGCTACCGCTTCGTAAACTGGACAACAGCGGACGGTTCTGTGTTCAGCACCAATGCTGTTCATGTTTTTATCGTAACGGAAGATATGGAACTGACGGCCAATTTCGAGAAAGACCAAAATAATGTGGGCAACGAAAGCCGGAAAGGAAACGGCTTCCGCGTGTACGCCCGAGACCGCGTTATCTACCTTTCCGAATACCGCAACGTTCAGGTCTATAACACGGTGGGGCAATGCCTCTACAACGGCCACGCCACCGCCATTCCGGTACGGCAGAGCGGCCTATATATCGTAAAGGCCGGGAACAGGAGTTACAAGGTGATTGTACGATAACCTCTGCGCCCTGCAAAGCAAGAAGGCGGCTTCCTGTCGGAAACCGCCTTCTTCTTTTTCATCCTCGCTGAAGGCGCCCACCGCGCGCAAGCGAAGCGAGCATGCCAACCAACCGCCGGAGGCACCGACCGCAGCGTAGGGCGCGGGTTCTTGCGGGGTGCAGCCCCGTAAGTTATTCCATGGCGCAGGCCAAGTGCGCAGGGTGCGCGAGAGGCCGAAGCCCCCGGCAAGCACCACTTGCCCTCCGCTGAGGAGCGCTTTCTTTTTCTTTGCGTCCTTTCTTTTTCTTTGTCGCACAAAGAAAAAGAAAGACCATTACAAGAATTCCATCCTGTCGACCAACTGCAAAAAGTAATCGTTCGACCAGATCTTCAGGGCCTCCCGGTTTCGGATAAAGGGTTCCACGTCTTGGATCACCTGACGGATGTCCGCCGATGCAATCCTTTCCTTTAGCAGGTGGATAAAGGCTTCCTTCGATGTTTCCGTGCCGTTGAATGTCCGGATCCGTTCCTGCAGGTGCGTGAAATCGAGCGGAATCCTCTTGCGCACATACCATTCGAAATCATACCAATCCCTCCCCTTTACGCGGTGTTTCCACGCCCGGAACACCATGGCGTGCATCTTGCCTGCATAGAGGTCGGGCAGCGTAAAACAACGCGCCATAAACGAACTGGGCTGCAGCAGCAGGCGTTCTTCCGTGCTGAAGTGTAGCGGCGGACAGGTATCCACCTCTATCTTGATACGGATGCTCTTTTCCGTTTGGAACGTAAGGTCGTACACCTCCGTATTGTCTTTGAGAAAGGCGGACTCCACCTTGCCGAAACCCTTCTTATCTTTTTTCTTTATCTCCACGCTTCTTCCCACCAAGGCGAATTCATCGATGACAAAGGGGAAATACGCCTCGAAATCGAAGTCGGCATCGGGCGCGAGCAAGGAGAAATCCATATCCTCGCTAAAACGATCCAGCCCGTGGAAGATACGCAGGCAGGTTCCGCCATAGAAGGCCGCCCGATTAAAGAATCCGCCCCGATACAAGCCGGCAAGAATCACCTGCTGGTTCACCTCGAAAGTGGCATTCCGCCTAGCCTGCTCCGACGAGAGGTCGTAAGCGGAGAGCATATCCTGATAAATATCGTTCATCGTTCCAAAATTTGAGCCAACAGGTTCATGGCGGTTTTCTTCTTGCCGGTGCGGGCGCATTGCCGGAATATATCGGCGTTCATCCTTGCGAAGGCTTCCATATCGAAACGGAGGTCTTCTTCCAGATAGGCCAAGATTTGCTTGCGGTAACGCAGGTTCAGGCGGGGCGTATAGGCTATAAGGTCGCAGAGCGCCTTTTCAGGCGTGGCGATCACGAAGGAGTAGCCGTCTCTTACTTCATGCCGGATGCCCACCGGAAAATAATCGCGCGGACAAGACAGGTAATCGAAATAGGCCACCGGGGTCTCGAAGGCGCGCGAATGCTTTACCGTGAGCGACTGCACGGTGTGGACCGCTTCGGGAATCAGGCCGTAATAGCGCAAGGCATAGTGCATGGAAACATACGATGGGCCGTAGAGACGGTTCGCGATCAGTTCGGTGGAAAGCGCCTTGCCGCTGACCTCCGGGTGAACCACGTAAAGCCCGCGCTTTAAACGCAGCACCTGACGGGAACGTTCCAAGCCGCTCAGTTTCTGGTTCCGACCGCTGATTTCCGGATAAAGAGCCGCCAGACTTCCGCTATCCACCGGAACATTGCCCAATTGAGCCAACACATTCATAGCCGCAAAGATAGTAATTTTCCGAACACTTAATCATACAGAACTTGACTAACTGTTCAAAATTTTACCTTTTCAACCCTCAAACAAGGGGCGGTCAACCAATGCCGACCGCCCATTTCCTTTGTCGCTCAAAGAAAAAAGAAAGACATTAATTAAACGTTAAAGCGGAAATGCAGGATATCCCCGTCCTGCACCACGTAGTCCTTGCCTTCCACGCCTAACTTGCCGGCTTCCTTGCAGGCGGCTTCGGTGCGGTACTTCACGTAGTCGTCGTACTTGATCACTTCGGCGCGGATAAAGCCCTTTTCGAAATCGGTGTGGATGATGCCCGCAGCCTGCGGCGCCTTGGTGCCTTTGACAAACGTCCAGGCGCGGCTTTCGTCGGGTCCAGTGGTGAAATAGGTCTGCAGGTTCAGCAAAGCGTAGGACGCTTTGATAAGGCGGTTCACGCCCGATTCCTCCAAGCCTATCTCCTGCAGGAACATCTGCCGTTCCTCGTAGGTTTCCAGCTCGGCGATCTCGCTCTCGGTCTTGGCGGCCACCACCAGCAGCTGCGCGTTCTCGCTCGCCACGGCCTTGCGCACCGCCTCCACGTATTCATTTCCGTTCTTGGCCGATGCCTCGTCCACGTTGCACACGTACAGCACCGGCTTGTTGGTCAGGAGAAACAGTTCCCTGGCCAGACGGCAGTCGTCCTTGCTCTCCCATTCCACCGTGCGCGCGCTCAGCCCCTGGTTCAGCACCTCCCGGTATTTCTGCAGTATGCCCAGCATGCGCTTGGCCTCCTTGTCGCCGCCGCTCTGCGCCTGCTTCTCCACCTTGCCGATACGGTTCTCGATGGTCTCGAGGTCCTTGAGCTGCAGCTCGGCATCGATGATTTCCTTGTCGCGCACCGGATCCACGCTGCCGTCCACATGGGTCACGTTGGGATCCTCGAAGCAGCGCAACACATGGATGATGGCATCCGTCTCGCGGATATTGGCCAGAAACTTGTTGCCCAGCCCCTCGCCCTTGCTGGCGCCCTTCACCAGGCCGGCGATATCCACGATCTCCATCGTGGCGGGAATCACCTTCTTGGGCTTGTCGATTTCCACGAGCACGTTGAGCCGCTCGTCGGGCACGGTAATCACGCCCACGTTGGGTTCGATGGTACAGAACGGAAAGTTGGCCGCCTGCGCCTTGGCATTGCTCAAACAGTTAAACAAGGTGGATTTCCCCACATTGGGCAAGCCCACAATTCCACAGTTCAAAGACATTTTCCGGTATTTTTAGCAAAACAATCGGGGCGAAACACGCCCTCCCATAAAAACCGAGGGGCTGTCCATGCAGGCAGCCCCTTGGGGTAAGGACTAAAGTGTAAAAAACGCTCAGATGCAAGGCTTTGATTTTTCAAAGCCAAGGGAACTTACCGAGGTAAGCGACCGAGGGTTCGTAAATCAGAAACGAAGCAGCCGAGTGCTTTTCAACACGTTTAGGCACCGATCTTGGCCTTGTAGTCGGCCGCGCTCATCAACGAAGCGGCTTCGGCGGCATCGGTCAGCTTAACCTTGATGATCCAGCCCTGTCCATAGGGATCCTTGTTCACCAAGGAGGGATCGTCGGCCAAGGCGGGGTTGAGTTCCAGTACTTCGCCGCCGGCGGGCAACATCAGTTCGGAAACGGTCTTCACGGCTTCGATATTGCCGAAAACTTCGCCCGTGGCGAGGGTTTCGCCTTCGGTGGTGACATCAACGAAAACGATGTCGCCCAATTCTTTCTGCGCGTAGTCGGTAATGCCTACCAAAGCGGTGTCGCCTTCCACCTTGATCCATTCGTGGTCTTCGGTGTACTTGAGGTTTTCAGGAAAGTTCATATCGTAATATGTTTAAATGTTTAGCGTTTCTAAGCGTACAAGTTGTAAAAGTACGTTTTTTTTGGCAAACCGGCAACCGGCACTATTGCGTGAACTTGTAGGTGAGGCTGATGCCGCCCCTGCCGTTGCTGTTGTAGAACTGGTTGGCGATATACGGCTTGTTGAGCGTCATGTCGTAGAACACGCGGGCCGAGATCTGGCGCGTGATCTCGTATTCGGCATACACGTTGATGGAGGTGATGAGCGCCCCTTCGGAGGGCGTGTTGATCTGCTGGTCGATCTTGCGCAGGAGGCGGATGTTGTCGCGGATGCTCAGGTCGGCCCGCAGCACAATGTCGCTGCTGATGCGGCGTTTGCCCGCCCCACCCGAATTCACCTTGAAGCCCACGTTCTTGATGCGGTAGCCGGCCCCGATGATCCATTCCTTGGTGCGCATCTCGGTAATCTGGTTGTTTACGAAACTCAAGCCTATCTGACGGCTCTGACGGTACTCGAAGTTGAGCGAGAGGTCGTTCACGAAGGTCATGTTGATCTTGATGAGGGGCGAGAACTGCTCGCTGAGCACGATTCCGTCCATGATGTACTTGGAGCGGAAGTTGCCCCCGGCATCGATGTTCTCCACAAAATCCTGCGCGTCCTTGTAGAGCAGGTTGTTCGTATAGGATCCCACCGTGTAGGAGGAGGAATAGGCATGCGAGATCGAGAAGTTCTTGAACACCTTGCGCACGCCCTTTATCTTGGTGAGCCCCGAATAGGTGAGCGACCAGTTGGGCAGCGGGAACTTGTCCATGGCCGAAAGCGACACCTTGTGCGGGTCGCGGCCCGTGTAGGCGGCAATCAGGGCGGGAATCATCACGTCCTGGTTGTTCGACATATAGCCCTGCGGGAAATATCTCCGCGCCGCCGTGTCGTAAACGCGGTTGTGGGGATTGTAGCCGGGGGCGGCGTTGTCGGCGGCCATACGCTCGGCAATGACGATGCGGTTGTCGAGGAACTTCTGATAGGTCTTGTCAAAATATTTCTTGTCGAACTTGCTGAAGGCCGTTCCAATCATTACGTTGGTAACGTTGTAGCTGCCATTGAGCAAGGGGTTGGTCTCGCGGAAATCGCCCAGGCCGCTGTTGTAGGTGTAGTACGACGACTTGTTCTCCACCTTGCTGTAGCCGAAGTTGAGCGTGATGCGGAAATCCACGAAGGGTTCCACCGATACCTGCGCCGTTACGCTTTCGGTAAACTGCTTGTAGTAGGGCGTGGTCATGAGGCTGTCGGTGGAGAGCCAGCCGTTTCTGGCGGCGCGGCGGCGTATGTCGGCCTGCGAGCCGAAGAGGGCGAATCCCGCCCCGGGCGCGTCTTTGCCGAAGTTGACCCCGAACAGGTCGGGTTCAGGCATAAAACCGGGCAAAGAGGTTCCCTCGTTGCGGCTGTAGCTGATATTGGCGTCGCGCACCATCATCAGGAATCGGAGCGCGCCCTTGTAGATGGTTTTCCAGGCGCTCTTCACCTCGGCCTCTTCTTCCTTCTGGTTGGTGCGGCTCATGATGGTGTTGCTCCGTCCGCCGCGGCGGTTGCGGCGGTTGCCGTCGTTTATCTTCTTGAGGAAGGGCACCTTGTTGTACAGCCCCACCAGGTTCACCGAACCGTTGGCCGACACGTCCATCGAGTTCGTGATCACGTTCCCCAGGCGTTCCTGCGTGGCGATCGAACCGCCTTCCCAGCGGTAAACGGCGTTGTAGGCCGCGCTTCCTTCCACCCAGTCTAAGATGGGTATCTTATTGATAGGCAGAGTGTAGGTAAATCCTAAGTTCTGGTCGTAGTTGGTCATGCTTCCGCCCTGGATAAAGCTGCGCCATACCGAGTCGCGGCGGGAGGCGTTGTTGATGCGGCCGGGCGGCTCGCGCAGGTAGCTGTTGGCGTTGGCCGAATAGTTGATGCTGATGGACTTGGTGAGGTCGTAACGGAAATTATAGTTGCGGTTCCAGTCGAAACGCTTGTAGATCGTGGAGGGCATCAAGATGTCCCAGTCAGCGTTCTTGTTGCGCATCTTGCTCTCGGAATACTCACGTTCCAGTTCCATGTTGAACGAGAACATATTGGGAATGTAGTTCACGTTGAAGTCGGTGAGGATGGCCGCCCAGGGGTTCGAGGCCATCTTGGTCTTGCCCAGGGGCGTAAAGAAGCGTGAGGCCGTGGAATAGTCGTAGCCCAGGCCGCCCCGGTGGATGGTCTGGTTGTCGAACTCCATGTCTTCGTCGCGGTGCAGGGTGCTCGAATAGGCGTAGGAGATGTTGAAGTTCTCGATGTCCCAGAACTGCGGCTGCCTTTCGGCGTTGGTGCGTTCCTTGCGCACGTTCATCAGATTGACGTTCTGCCGTATCGTGTAGTCTTGGATGGCTTTCTTGAACTCTTTCTTTTCCTGCTTGGTGGTGTAGGTCTTAAGCTCGTCCTTGGTCTTGATGTCGGGGTCGAGCGGATTGTATTTGGGATTGCTGATGGTGGAGGACAGGTCGTAGTGCACCGGCAGCTTGATCCCCGCCTTTTCGGGCAGGAAGCGCCCCATTTCCAGATCGACGGCAATGTCGTACGAGGCGGTGTTGCTCTGCGAGAGGTCGGTAAGTTTCTGTTCCAGCTGTCCGAAGTTGGCCTGGGTGTAGGCACCCGCCACCGAAATCGAACCCAAATCGCCCAGGCTCAACTGGGCGCGCGCCGTGGCCGCCACCCCGCCCTCTTTCTTGAACTCGTTGAGGCTGAACTCGTTGATCCACACTTCCACCGACTTAGCCCGGCCGTCGTCTTCCTCGTTCGGCCTGCCCTGACGGGGATTGCGCAAACCGATCAAAATGGTCTTGACCGCGCTGATGGAGGGCGTTCCCTTTACCGAATAGGTGGCCTTGCCGATCTGCTCGGAATACACGGTGGCGTAACCGCTACCGCTGTTCGACTCACGCATGAGGCGGTTGCGGGTTTCCTTTACCTTTACCAAGGCGTTCAGGTCTATCTCCACCTTGTTGGCTTCGGGCCACACCAGATCGCGCGCGCTCTGCCCCCACTCGGTATAGCTCAGAGGTATGTCGTATTCGTAGTAGTTGTCCTGGTTGTCGGAACCCATGCGGATAAACAGGTGCACGTCGCCGTCACGGGCGTTGTCCATCTCGTTTACCTTCTCCATGTGCACGAACATCTCCATCTTCTTGAACTGACGCATGTCGTAGGAGGTGTTCCGGTAGATGCCGCGCGCGTCGCCGTCGGCCAGGTTGGTCACCTTAAGGCTCAACGACTGTTCGTTCATCTCCACATTGTTCTGGTCGGAGGGGTCGAGCATACGTTCGATGCCCGGAGGCAGCACGTAGCGGATAGGCGTACGCTGTCCGTTCTCTTCCACATTCACCGTGGCCACCTCGAAAGTGGTGTTGGAACCGCCTGGAGCCGCCTCGCCGGTTTCCACCAGGGCGTTGTCGTATTTGCGCCAGTCGGAGCGCACCAGGTCGAGCGAGGCGAAACGCAGGATCACCGGTTCCTTGAATCCGCGCATGAACATACGCACGAAGCGCACCGACTGCAGGTTCTGCATCTGCCCCACCACCTTGTCGGGTTCCTTTACGGGAATCTTGAACTGATACCACTTCACCTTTTCGGTGTTGTTGTTGCTCAGCTTCACGCTGGCCTCATACACGTCGGTGATGTAGCCCTCGCCCACTTCCATCTTGTCGGGGTCGAGATCCACCTCGTACTGGTAGTAGTTCTCGGCCTCGTTGAGGGTGTTGTCTTCGCTGATGTCTTCGGTATTGGGATAGTTGGTCTGCTGGGTGGGATAGCTTTCGGGATTGTCGTCGTTCGAAGGCGAGTTGCCGTCGGGGTTGTTGTAGTATTTGTAGCGGTCGGCGATCTTGTTAGCGGAATGCTGCACCGTATCCCAGACGCCACGCCTGAAGTACATATAGTTGTCGGACGAGGGGTCATCGTAGAGCTTGCGGTAGGTCTCGGAGTTCTGCCCGGCTATCTCGCCCATCTCGGTAAGGAAGTCGCGGAAAAAGGTGCGTTCGTCGGTGGAGGAAAGGCCGTCCAAGCCCACGTCCTGATACTTGCGGGCGGCCGGGTCGTTGTCGAAACTGTTCACGATGGCCTGTATCGTGGGCACGCGCCCCCACTGGGTCTCGTCCACGTTTTCCACCACCTCGGAGGTGGGCAGGCCGTTTTCGAACGACTTACGCCCGTCGCGCAGCACGTCTTCGGAAATGTCCCCCAAGTTGAAGTAGAGCTTACCGCCCGAATGCCTCGGGTTGCCGTTCCTGCCGTCGGTGCCGATAAAGGGGTCCATGACCCAGAACTCGATGTATTCCACGTTGGCCGCCTCGAAGTCGGTGTTGCTTACCTTGCGCATGACCCCGCCCCAACGGGTTTCGGGATTCTTCAGGCTACCGTCGGCATTGGCCCCCGCCGTGGCGCCCGCCACCGGCCTTGCATCGTAGTTGTACGGCCCGCGTTCGGAGGGATAGAAGGCCACGTTGAGGACGGTGAGCGCCTGCGCCTCGTTCGAGGAAAGCTGGCGGCCGGGGAACACTTCGTTTACCAGTACCCGGCGCGTATAGTGGTTGGAGAGGTCTTCCTTGCTGATGTTCTTGGGGCGCGCGCTGCTGTAGAAGATGGGATCCACCGTGTACCACGCCAGTTTGGCGCGGTTGCGCCCCGTAATCGTGGTGGTGGAATACTGGTCTTGGGATTCGGGGAAAAGGTCGTTCTGCTTCTGCGGCGTACTGGCCAGATACCACGAATAGGGTTCCTTGATGTTGATGGTGCTCTTGCTGCTCTCGAAGTCGTCGATATAGGTGGTGCCCGACTTGCCGATGGCGCGGGAGTGTCCCGGCAGGAAATGGGCGAACTCCCCGTAGAGGCTGATGCGCGAGGGAGCCTTGCTGTCCTCAAAGGGCAGGATGGCGTCCACGGCCTTGGTGAGCCAGCGGCTCTCGCGGTCGTAGGAGGCGTCGAAGCCGTAGATGGTGTTGGAGATGGGTTCCTCGCCGTAGTTCACCTTCTGGGTCAGCGTACTCTGGCGCAGGTTCATCACCGTGGCGCCCACGTAGAAGTGCTCGTCGAAGAAGTGTTCCACGCGCAAGCCCATCATGCGCTTGGTGAGCAGGCTGTTGGATCGGCTTTCGGTCTTGATGTCGATGGGCACGCCCGAAGCCAGCACGCCGGGATTGATAATCTGCACGATACCGGCCGAATAGTTTACCGTATAGTCTTGGTTCTCGACCAAAGGCGTGTTGCCCGCCATCACCGTTACCGAACCTTCGGGCAGGTTGTAGGCGCCCAGGCTGATCTCGCTGCCGCCCGACGACTTGTAACTGCCCACGAAGGTGTATTTGTTCTTCTCGCTGTATTGCTGCGCCTCGGTCTTGGTCTTGCGGTAGAGTTCGTCGTAGCGGTACTTGGCTGCCGACACGCTGTCGCCGTCGAACATCTCCACCATGTCCTTGCCGAAAGGTTCGGGCCAGGGGAAATACACCAGCCCCTTGTCGCTCTGAATATAGCCCGCACCGGTCGCCGCGCCGTCCAGGTAGTCGAACAAACCGTCGGGATTGCGGTTCTGCCGGGTGTCGAGGTTATCCACACCGAATACCTGGATCAGGGGGATGCCGCTTTTCGGCCCGTCGGTGAAATAGCCGCTGGGAACGCCCCGCTCGTTGCCCGAATACATGATGTTGAAGCGGAAATTCTCGCCGCTGAGCTGATAGGTGTTCAGCGAATAGACGTTCTTCATCATCAGGTCCCAGAGCGGGGTCTCGGTATTGAGCACCGACGACTTCAACAACTTGACCACCAGCACCTGCGGGTCGTTGATGCCCTGGTCGGAGAACTCACCCACCTGATACACGGTGGTGTCGCCCACAATCTGATACTGGAAGGCCACGGCCAGCACCTGGTCGCTGTTGAGGGTCTGGTTCAGCGTGATGAAACCCAAGGCGGGGTTGAACGAATACTCGTTCGCGTCCAGACGGCGGGCGCTCTCCACTTTCTCGAAATCCTTGCCGTTGGTAAGGCCGCGCCCCTGCAGGTACTGCCCCACCGTATTGAGATTACGCAGGGAGCTCTTGGGAAACCGTGTCAAAAGGTCATTGGAACGATTCTCGTCCGGATAGCGGGCAAAAGGGAGCGAACTCACACCCGGGGTTACCGGATTGCTTTCGGCCAGGTCGGTAAAGGCCACGATGTTGCGGTTGTTCTGCACCGGAGAGCCGATATTGGTTACCCACACTTCAATCTTGGTGATCTTGAGGCGGCTGTTCACCAAGGGCAGCTCCGACAAAGCCTCGTGGTAGTGTTCGCGGAAATACTGCGCCAGGAAAAAGTGGCGGTTTTCTTCGTATTCGTCCACCTTGAGCTCG
Source organism: Ruminococcus flavefaciens (assembly GCA_023667315.1). Taxonomy (GTDB): domain Bacteria; phylum Bacteroidota; class Bacteroidia; order Bacteroidales; family P3; genus Pullibacteroides. The sequence continues at coordinate 79,493 of JAMPAI010000007.1, read as the reverse complement.
AACTCGGTGCTCTGCGCCCCGCCTTCCACGCGCACGTTGGTGCTTTCGGAACGCTGCTCGGAAAACACGCCCGTGATGAAGGTCTTGCCGAACTGCAGCTTGGCCTTGATGCCGAACAGTTCCTGCACCCCGCTTATGAGGGTGGTGTTCAACGGAAAATCGATGTTACCGGCACTGATGTTCTTTACGATCTCGTCTTCCTTGCCTTCGTATTCAAGCTTGAACTTGTTGTCGAACTGAAAGAGGGCCTCCGTGTTGTGGCTGATGTTGAACTTGAGGCGGTCGGCTATCGTGGCGTTCAGGTTCACGTTGATGTCGGCGTCGAAGTCGAAGTTGAACGTGCGGCGGTGCTTGATGTCCAGGGAGGGGTCGTCGCGGCGGGTGCCCACCAGGGCGAATTCCAGCCCGATGGATCCGTTCAGGTCGAACTTAATCAGGTCCTTGCCCAATTTTTCGTCCAAGAAGTCGAGGTTCAGACCCGGTATGAGGCCGCTCAGACCCGAAGAAGTGGTGGGGGTATAGTCGGCCTTGCTCTTCCAGTAGTCGCGCACGGCCTTCTGGCTGGTGAACTTCACGTACTCGTCCATCGTCATGTGGCGGCGCGAGAGCACCACGTCGCCCATCTTGCGGGTCAGCACGTATTCGTTCGTCTTGGGGTCGTAGGAGGCTTCCTCCACGATATTGGTCTTGAGGTAGAGGCTCTTGTCTTCGGGAAGGTCTTCGTTGGGCGGGGTCTGTGGAATGGGATAGCGCAGGGAGTCGTCCTGCACGAAGTCGGCGGCATAGGGCACGGCGGGATAGTCCGTTGCCTCAGGGCTTTCGTAAAAGGCGTTATACAGCCGCTCCGCCACGCCCGGCATATCCTCCCAGGAGGGCGGCAGGGCAAGCGGTTTATAGACCGACGTGGCGGCATACGACAAGGCCACCCCTGCGGAAAGGACCCAGGCGGCTACGATTGCCAATATGCTGCAGAACCAATACTTCCACATAACAAATAACTCAAGGAGTATGCCCTTACAGCATCCGCAACGCTTGTTTGATCATGCTCTCCGTGTTCAAACCGGGTTCTTTCGCCAAAAGGCCGTCCACCGTCTTTTCTACGGCGGCGCGGGCGAAACCCAATGTAACCAGTGCGGCCACGGCTTCTTCCCGTTCGGGGCGGAGCTGCGGCAAAAGCGATGAATCGGCTGAGGAAAAGTCCATCTTGGCCAGGCGGTCGCGCAGATCGACGATAATGCGCTGGGCCGTCTTCAAGCCTATTCCCTTTACGGACTGAACCTTCTTTACGTCGCCGTCCAGGATGGCGCGCGCCGTAAGTTCGGGGCCCAGGGTGGAAAGGATGACCCTTGCCGTATTGGCCCCCACGCCCGAAACCGAAATCAGCTGCAGGAAGAGTTCCTTTTCCGTCTTGTCCGCAAACCCGAAGAGCAACAGGGCATCTTCGCGCACCGCCTGATACACCCAAAGCCGTGCCGTAGCCTTGTCCTTGATCTGCGAGTAGGTATGGAGCGATATGTTAATCTCGTAGCCGACCCCCCCGCAGTCGATGGTAACACAAGCCGGGTTCTGTTCGGCCACCTTGCCTTCTATGTATGCGTACATGCTTTTATAGCGCTGTTAAAAGTCGGCAAATATACCTTTTTACGGGCATTTTTGCAATGTTTTCCGATACGTGGAACGGTTCAATACAGGGTGTATAGGAACGGGCTGTCATTAAGCCTTTCTGTATCAGTTCTTGCCGCAGTACAGGAAGCAATCCTTTTCGTGCGAATTTATGGCGCCGACGGCTTGCAGGTAGGCGTAGATGATGGTGGTGCCCACGAATTTCATGCCTCGCTTCCTCAGGTCTTTGGAAAGGGCGTCCGAGAGGGCGTTGCCGGCCTTGCCCGTTTCGTAAAGTGTCTTGCCTTTCGTGAAGCCTTGCAGATAGGTGTCGAACGAACCGAACTCGGCCCGGATTTTCAGGAAAATCTGCGCGTTGACGGTGGCGGCCTTTATCTTGAGGCGGTTGCGGATGATGCCGGGCTCGGCCATCAGTTTTTCTTGTTGCGCTTCGGTGAACGCGGCCACTTTCCTGGGGTCGAAGCCGGCGAAGACGCGGCGGAATGCCTCGCGCTTGTTGAGCACGCACTCCCACGACAGGCCGGCCTGAAAGCCTTCCAGAATCAACATTTCGAACAGCTTGCGGTCGTCGTGTTCGGGCACACCCCATTCCGTGTCGTGATACTCGATGTAAAGCGGATTCCTGGGGTTCGCCCAGAAACAGCGGGGCTTCTCGGACTTGGGGGTCGGGGTTTGCATAGGTGATCTTCTTTACTGCGCAAAAATACGGATAAACCGAGTGCAGAGCCAAACCCGCCCGACCGCGGCTTCACATCTCACTCATTCCAAAAAATTGGCATAAATGTCGTTTTTTGGGAATCCCATCCGCCCGCGTTGTATCCGAACCAAATAAAACCTACCTTTGAAGGTGAAATTATTAACAACACCGAGAAATCGAGGAGGACTGAAATGGGAAAAGACATCATCTCAAATGATAAAGATATAAACGACCTGTTCCTAAAGGTTGTTGACCTTGTAACGCAGGCAAGGGAACGTGTGGCGACAGCTGTCAACCTTGCCGAGGTTTATACCAAGTTCCATATCGGGCAGTATATAGTGGAATATGAACAAAAGGGAGAAACCAGAGCCGAATACGGGAAGGCGGTGCTGAAAGAACTCTCCAAACGTTTGACGGAAAGGTTGGGTGACGGATGGTCGTATTCAACACTCAAGAATATACGGCAATTTTATCTTGTTTTCGCCAAAAAGCTAACCGGCGGTTGTCCAAATCAGAACCAAAAGGCTAACCAATGGTTAGCCAATTATCCGGAAACAGGTGAACGTGCCCCTGAGCCGACATTCGCGCTCTCATGGTCTCATTATCTTATACTGATGAGGGTGGAAAATCCGGATGCCCGCAGTTTCTATGAGATAGAATGTACCCAACAGCAATGGTCTAAAAGGCAACTCAGCCGTCAGGTAGGCAGTAGCCTCTACGAACGTCTTGTCCTAAGCCGCAACAAAGACGAAGTAATGCGGTTGGCGCGAGAGGGGCAGACCATCGAAAAGCCATCGGATATAATCAAGAACCCCATCACATTGGAGTTTCTTGGACTGAAACCCGATGCCGCCTACTCGGAATCGAAATTAGAGAATGCCATCATCAACAAGATGCAGCAATTTCTCCTGGAACTCGGTAAAGGATTTCTCTTTGAGGCGCGTCAAAAGAGATTCACCTTCGACGAAGAACATTTCTATGTAGATCTGGTTTTTTATAACCGGCTACTGCAATGCTATGTCCTCATTGACTTGAAAACAGACAAACTTTCTCATCAAGACCTTGGTCAGATGCAGATGTATGTAAACTATTACGACCGTTATATAAGACAAGACTTTGAAAAGCCCACCATCGGCATCTTGCTTTGTGAACGCAAAAACGACGCCTTGGTGGAGCTGACCCTGCCCGAAAATGCCAATGTCTATGCCTCGGCCTACCAACTTTATCTACCGGACAAGGCTTTGCTACAGGCCAAGGTGAAAGAATGGATAGAGGAATTTAATGAATGTAAAGAGTAATAAATTCCCTATGCCGACACGCATTTGAGCCCGACTACCGAGCCTATCAGCAGCACGATGAAGCAGATGCGGGCCACGGAGACCGGTTCGTGGAAGAAGAAAATGCCCAGCAACACGGTGCCCACCGCGCCGATGCCCGTCCACACGGGATAGGCCACGCTGATGGGCAGGGTCTGCACCGCCTTGGACAACAGCAGCATACTGAGCGCGAGGCACAGCAGGAAGCCCGCGCCCCACAGATAGTATTCGGTGCCCGACACTTCTTTCATCTTGCCCAGACAAAACGCGAATCCGGCTTCGAACAAGCCCGCTATGATGAGGATAAGCCAGTTCATAGTATCGTGTGTTTCTATTTTCGGTAATCGGTGGGGGTAAGCCCTAAGTTCTTCTGCACGTAGCGGCTGAAGTAGGCCTGGGAGGAGAATCCGAAGAGGTCGGAAATCTCCACGAAGGTGAGCGACTTGTCGCGCAAGAGGCGGGAAATGTCGAGGGTCGTGTAGCGGTTTATCCAGTAGTTGGCCGCGAAACCGCTCACCTTTTTCGACACTTCCGAGAGGTATTTGGGCGTTACGCACAGGCAGTCGGCGTAATAGGCCACCTCGCGGTGCTTGCGGTAGGTGCCCGCTTCCAACATCTTAAGGAAACGGTTCATGATGAAGGCGTTCTGCGTGGAAACGTCGCTCTCGCCGTAAATCCGGGCATGGAAATCGAAAAAGTCGAGGATGGCCGTCTGCATGGAGTTTATCAGCATCTCGCGATAGAAACGGTGGGCGGTGTCGTTGATGCGCGCTTCCAGCAAAGCAAAATCGCGCAGGCAGACCGCCTGCTGTTCGGGCGAGAGGCGCATGACCGGATTCAGGAACAGGGCCAGCGAGCCTTTCATGCCGTAGTTGCTCTGGGGCGTGCACAACTCAAGGAAACCGGGACGGGCGTAAATCACCTTGGCGCGGAAATCCTTGGAATAGCGCACGTTTTCTATCAGGTTCCTCTTGCGCACAATTGAGAGGTCGCCCGCCTCCACGCAAAAATCCTTGCCGTTGAACGTAAAGCGGCAACTGCCGCCCAGGCAAAACAGATGCGAAAGGTAGTCCTCGTCCGCCCCCACGCTCGCCCCGCCGGGTATATCGGTTACGAATATATCTTTCAGGTCTTCCATCAGCACGTTCCTTATGGGTTTGCAACGCAAATATAATCGAATGCAGCCGATTGAAAAAAGTATTGATGCTTCAATAAGGCGGGCGGAGGCGGCATCGTTTTCCGAAAAAAAGGAAATTCTATCCGTATTTTTTGTTCTGCGGAGGTGAAACGGACACCCTACCTTTGCCGCCGTACAAAGCCGAGAAACCGGCGCAAAATACTTACTGTCATGAAAAAATATCTGCTTCCCCTGTTGGCGGGCATGTTTCTGGTAAGCATTGCCGCCTGCTCTCCCGACGAAGAACCCAAAACCGAACCCGGTATGCCCGGCACCGAAACACCCGCTGTTCCCGACGAGGGCGGGGACGATGAACCCGCCCTTCCCGACGACCCCGGCACTTCGGGCGGAGACACGACCACAGCGGGCGGCGCAAGCAAGACCTTGGTGGCCTATTTCAGCTGGGGCGGCACCACACAGCGCATGGCGCAGGAAATCGTGCGTCAGACAGGCGCCGACATCTTCCGCATCGAGCCGGTGAACCCCTACCCCACCGAATACACGCCCTGCACGGAAGTGGCCCGCGAGGAAAAGGACGCGGACGCCCGTCCTGAAATCCTCAACGCGGTGGAAACCTGGGAAAGCTACGACACCGTGTTTATCGGATGCCCCGTCTGGTGGTGGACCACGCCGATGATCATCTGCACCTTTGCCGAAAGCTATGACTTTAACGGCAAGACGGTGGTTCCCTTCTGCACCTACGCCGCCACCTACCGCGACGAGACCCTGGCGCGTATCGTGGAACTCACGCCCGATGCCCAACACCTTACCGGCGAAGGCCTCACCAGCGGCCGCATCAACGCCGAGACCATCGGTGCCTGGCTGCGGAATATCGGCATGATTAACTAACCTTAAAAAGTGTGATGAAATGACGGCTAAAGACAACGCGATGAAGACCATAAAATTGAACAACGGCGTGGAGATGCCGCAAATGGGATACGGCGTGTATCAGGTATCGCCGGACGAATGCGAACGCTGTGTGAGTGACGCTCTCAAAACAGGATACCGTATGATAGACACCGCCCAGGCCTACCACAACGAGGAGGGCGTGGGGCGTGCGATAAAGAAAAGCGGCATCAACCGCAACGAAATCTTTTTGGTGTCGAAGGTGTGGATTTCCAACTACGGCTACGAAAAGGCCAAGGTGTCTATCGACGAGAGCCTGCAACGCCTGCAGACCGACCATATCGACCTGATGCTGCTTCACCAGCCGTTCTGCGACCGCTACGGTGCCTACCGCGCCTTGGAGGATGCGTACAAGGCCGGGAAACTGCGCGCCATCGGCGTCTCAAACTTCTATCCCGACCATTTTATCGACCTGGCAAGCAATATGGAAATTGTTCCTGCAGTGAACCAGGTGGAGACGCATGTCTTTAACCAACAGAGGGAACCGCAGGAAATCATGGCGGAATTCGGCACGAAAACCATGTCGTGGGCGCCTTTCGCGGAAGGCCGCAACCAGTTCTTCTCCAACTCCCTGCTGGCGGAAATCGGTGGAAAATACGGCAAAAGCGTGGCGCAGGTGGCCCTGCGGTGGCTGATTCAACGGGATATAATCATCATTCCCAAATCGACGCACGTGGAGCGGATGCAACAGAACATCGACATCTTCGACTTCCAGCTGAGCGACGAAGACATGGCTTCCATCGCCGGCCTCGACACGGGCAAGAGCCTTTTCTTCGACCATCACGACGCCCAGACGGCGCGCATGTTCATGGGGTGGAGGTAAGGTCTTTCATCGGCTTGCCCCGGGCGGGAATACAGGTTGCAAACTCCCGATTTTAGCCAATAACTATTCCGTATTGAATAAATATACCGAATTCGGTACCATTAGAATCGGGATTATAAAATCAGCATTAGTTGATTTTGCACGGGCAAGCGTTGCAATCGACATAAAGAGTGAGTTGACTACAAATTGTAGTCGACTGAAAATAAAAACGGCATCAATTTGTTACAAGCAATTTTCAGTATCGTGAACAATCCATTTACCGAAAGTGTTCCCGCCTTCGCGCGTAACAATTCCTAGTTCCTGCAGGCGCTTTATATCCCTGGCTATGGTTCGGCGGGTCACGGACATTCTTTGTGCTATTTCAGCTGTTATGACGATAGGATTTTCTTGAATCATCCTTACTATTTCACGTTGTCTATCAGAAATATCCTTTGTGACATCCTTTGTGACATCCTTTGTGACATTTTGTGCGTCGGAAAGCCTCAAAATAAGGGTCGTCTGCTCCATTTCCGGCTGTTCAACGATTTCGGGGCGTTGCCAGTGTTTTTCATCCCATGCCTGAAGAATGAGAGGGAACCCAGAGCCTATGTTCTCGCCGTAACCTATCATCCGTAGCATATTCTGAATACGCGGATTCCGAGCCTTGGACTCTCCTCCCTGATAAATTTGTTCGATAGGAAGTTTTAGCAATCCAGGATTTGTCAACTCAAACCTATCACCAAATTTCTTAACGCGAATCAAACCCTCCAACATCAAATCAGCATGGATTATCATATTGGTGAAAGCTTCCCTTACGGCTTTATGCTGTTTGGTATCATCGTTTCGGATTATCCCGTCCATCTGAAAAGGACGCGGCAACACGAAAGTCAACTTAGGCACCACCGTAATCAGGAAGTTATACAGATTATTCTCCCAACGCCCATCGTAAGTAAGCCTGTCGCTATAACGCTGCTCTCCTATAACATTCGAATAATCGATATAATCCAGGCGAATATTGTCAAACCGTTCACGAACAGGCAATCCTTTCCCGAACATCATGAGTCCCGCTATGGTAACCCCCTCCTTCCCTGATTTTCGGTCAATGCCATAGCCACCCAGCTGCGTAAGAAAAGCCTTGTCGTCATATCCGCTCCAAGGATGATCAGGATTGATGGTGCCGAAATGATTTCGAAACCGTTGCAGTGTCGGTACATCAATGTCGTCCAAGGTATAGTGTTCAAGAATATTGCCATCGTTACCCTCCGGATTAGCGTCTCGAAGCATCATACCCACCAAGGCACGGCTCATGTGATAGTCTCCCTCATGATTCCTGATATACGCTCCTTTAACGGGATTATTATTGATATAAACGGGACCTTCCAATGGCGTGGCGTGGGCGGCTTTGGAGAGCGAACCCGTGACGAACTTTCACGGGTTAAAAATATGAAACGAAATGAAACTCCCGATTTTAGCCAATAACTATTCCGTACTGAATAAAATATGTACTTTTTTATTCAGTACAGTGTGATTATTGAATAAAAAGGGCTACATTTGCGGTCTAATCGGACGGCAATGAAAAACATAATCTTCAGCCAAAAGGAGGAACGCAATGCGTTGATGGCGCGTCCCTATCAACAACGGCATACGCAATATAATACGGAAGAACTTCTCTCCAGTCCGCTAATCAAGCTGATTACGGGCCCCCGGCGTGTCGGTAAGTCCGTGTTCGCCTTGCTGATGCTGCAAGGAAAGAATTTTGCCTACCTGAATTTCGACGACACGCAACTGTTGGACAATTGGAACGAAGACAGGGTGATGGAGACGCTCGACGTCGTTTATCCCGGCTACGGTTATCTCCTTCTCGACGAGGTGCAGAATCTTTCCGGCTGGGATCTGTGGGTAAGCAAGTTATACCGTCGTGGAAAAAACCTCGTCATTACGGGCAGTAACGCACGGTTGCTGAGCAGTGAGATGGCCACATCGCTCACCGGACGTTACCTTAAGATAGACATGCTTCCTTTCAGCCTTGAGGAAGCCCTGCGATGGAATGATATTGACATACGCGCCCCCAGGGCGGAGCAGGTGGAGAAAGCCGCCGTACTGGCCGACGACTATATGCGCAATGGCGGATATCCCGAAACGATAAAGGCGCGGAATATCACCAGAAATTACCTCTCAACCCTATTCGATTCGATATTGCTGAAAGATGTGGCCAAGCGTCACAAAGTGAGAAACACAACCGATTTATACAACCTTGCCACCTATCTCCTTTCCAACTTCTGCAACCCGATATCCACCAACGAACTTGCCGGGGAATTAGGCCTGTCGAGCGTGGCCACCACAAAGAAATTCTGCGACTACCTCTCCGAACCCTACTTGTTCTTCTTTCTTTCCCGTTTCAATAACAAATTGAAATTAATGAAGAAAGCGCCGCGCAAGGTTTATATTGTGGATAATGGTTTCGTGCAGAGTACGGCGTTTAACCTCAGCGAGAACCTCGGACGGCTTTTGGAAAATCAAGTGTTTGTAGAGCTCCTGCGCCGAGGCTATGAGCCGGGCAATTCCTTGTTTTACTACCGCACCCGCAACGACAAGGAAATAGACTTTGTTACCCGAAAGGGCACAAAGGTTGAGCAACTTATCCAAGTCTGCTACGACATGGCTTCCGGGAAAACCCGCAAGCGCGAACTCGATGCCCTCGCCGAAGCCGCCGATGAACTCCACTGCCGCAACCTTCTCGTTATCACCAATAACCAGGAAGAAAAAATGGAGTGGCGCGGAAAAACGATATGCGCCGTGCCCGTGAGCCTTTTTTAAGTGGTCAAATTCTACCGACACAAAAAATTTGTGCCCGCTGCAGCGTAGTGTCTGCAACGGGCACAAGGAGGATTCGCGCCGTATGGCGGATTTTATTATCGCATTTTAAATGTCCAACCGTTTTGTATGTACCATATGCTGTCTGCGGGGTTTGTTTGGCCCGGCTCGCGGTACATTTCACCACGACCCGTAACCTTGGGCGATAAATTAATACAGGGTTCCAGTATGTCAGAACGGAGATAGGACATAGCATCCGCTGGCAAACTCTCAAAAGGGGCACCACGTGTTGTTGTTAAATATATTTTTGTACAGTTCGGGTCATTTACAAAGCGTTGAACCACCGGTGCCATAACAGAATCCGTTTTAACTGGGTCAAAATACAACGTTTTTTCATATTCTTCGACTACAGGTTCCTTTGTCTTATCCTTTTCCTTCTCGCACGCGGCAAACAAGCCCATTGCCAGCAAGCCCAACAAGCCCGCCTTCACATAGTTCTTCATCTTCTTTGTTTGTTTTTTCAGTTTATCCGAATCAAGTTTTTCTCAATCCGCCTGCAAATGTACGAAAAACACTTCATTATATATTAATAAATTTTTTGCGATGATTTTCATCAAACAAAAAAAGCAATTCTGGTAACACAATCGGGAATCTGTATAAATGTGGATTCCGCGGGTCGTGATATTTTTGCAGCCGATAAAAAAGTTAATCATGAAAAAACTCATCTTCCTTATGCTTGCCATGACCGTTTCCCTGGCGGCTTCCGCCCAGTCGAAAGTATTTATGACACGCGAGATCTCGCCCGAGGCACTCGACAAGGCCTGCGTGGACATCATCTTCAATATGAAGGCCAGCGAGGGCAACGACAACGCGCCGCTGATAGAGCGCATCAACAGCCGCCACGGCACGCATACCATCGACCACGCGGCCAAGATTGGCTTAGGTTCGCTCGAATACGAAATCATCGATTTGGACAAGTAGTTTTCGGGGAGGATTTGTCTCGTGGAGTATTTTTGCGTCCGCAAAGTCCGAATTGTGTTGAAGCATATCCTTTTATCGATTGCCTTGGCGTTCGCGGGGTTGTCTGTGGCCTCGGCGCAGGAATCCGCCGACAGCGTATTGCGCGGCGGGGCCTTGCAGGAGGTGGTCATCACGGGCACCCGCACCCAAATAGACCTTCGCCACCTCTCACAGACCGTTTCGGTGATCGGCCGCGCCCAGATTGAGGAAGCCATGCAGCCCTCCCTGCTGCCGATTCTCACCGAGCAGGTGCCGGGGCTGTTCGTGACCTCCCGCGGCGTGATGGGCTACGGGGTGTCCAACGGGGCGGCGGGCGGCATCTTGCTGCGCGGACTGAGCGGCGGCAACGCCCGCCTGATGGTGCTTATCGACGGGCATCCGCAATACGCCGGCATCTTCGGGCATCCCATTTCCGACGCCTATCAGACGCTCTTGGCCGAGCGCGTGGAAGTGCTGCGCGGCCCCGCCTCCGTGCTCTACGGCTCGAACGCGATGGGCGGCGTGGTAAACATCGTTACCCGCAAGATGCACCAAGACGGCGTGCGCACCGACATCCACGCCGGATACGGCACCTACAACACCCTGGAGACCGAGGCGACGAACCGTATCCGCAAAGGGCGTTTCTCAAGCGTGGTGAGCGCGTCTTACAACCGCACCGACGGTCAGGGCGTGGAATCTAAGGAGGATTTCGTGCTGTGGAACCTGCGCGGGCAGGTGCGCGTTACCAAATGGCTCGACCTGTGGGTCTGCGGCGAGAACCTCTTAGGCCAACGCTACGAAATCAACGCCGGCTACCCCATGCCGCAAGTAACCGTGCGCGGCGGGGTGAAGGTGGGATTCTGAGGCTCGGCCGAAACACCCCTAATCCACGAGCCCCAAGATCGAGGCCATTCGCGCAATACGTTCGCGATAGGCGCCCTGTTGTCCTTTCGGTAAAAAAGATACCTCCATCAAGGCATACCACGCAGGCAATGCCCTCGCGAATTTATGGAAAAGGTTGGCGATCGCCTTTTCATCCATTCCGCTATCGGCCATGACTTTCTCGAAATCGCCCCGTTGAATCTTCCGCTTCTTGCCGTTCAGCGTCAGCGCCAATTCCTCGTCATCTTCCGGCATGACAAGCGCAGTGGAAAGAAGGTCGTAGGACGGAGCTAGCCTATAAGTAGCCGTGGGACGGAACAGAGAGAAGTTTTTCAGGTGCATGTCGGAATTTCCGGTAAGCCACGAAAACACCACGACTTCCCAGAAATTAACCACATCCAATAGCGGCGCGGCGGAATACTGGCGTATCAGTCTGGCGATACGTTCGTAGGAGCCTTTGTACTTGTCTTCCGTAAGACGTTCCGACAACTGGCACATATCTTCCATGGCTATCTTCCCACCCTTTTTCGTACGGTCAACCCGGCGGGTGATGTAGCACAGTTCGCCATCGGTAAACCGTATCAACGAATGCGGCACCGTCTTGATTCCGGCAGCCTCGGCCAAGTGCATGGTCAGGTCTTCGTTTTCGGGCAGATGGGCATAGCGGTCGGTCTGCGGCTTCAGGATAAAACGTCCCCATAAGCCGACGATAGTGAGACGTTGCGGCTCATTCTTGCCGCCACGCGCAATGTCGAGGGAAATCTTGGCCTGAACCCCGGTAACCGTCGTACTCGCCGCCACAATCTCCCGCGCCAGTTCCTTGATATTGGCACGGGTATATGGAACCTTGGGAATGACCGTGGATTCGAAAATCTTGCGGGCGCATCCCTTATGGTAATCCACTTCCCCTTCGGCCAAGGGTTTGTAGCAAAAAAGACATCTACACATGCGTTGCCTCCTTTCCCTCCTTCGGCACGACACTGATACAGCCAATGCAATCCTTGCAGCAGGCCAGTAAAAGTGAAAATCGGTCCCGCGCCGATATCTTCCAGTTTTGTTCGGCAATATCCAAGAGCCATCCTTCCGGAATCAATCCGTCGAAGAACGGGAACAACACATTGCTCCGGTATGGCTTTTCGGTTAACGGCAAAGTCAGGCTCACCGGCTCGGCATCCTCAGACGATAGAAATCCGGCATCGTATCTGAACTCATACCCCAAATCATCTTCGGTCAGCACGCCCGCCAACCTTGCATCGACATAAACATCCGCTTTCTTCATCCTGCCGATAGTTATGCGTTATGAGTGGATGTGGGGGCCATTTCCGCGCCGAAGAGCGAGAGCACCTGGTTCACCTTGTCGAGGCGCAAGGTTTCCTTGCCCTGCTCCAGTTCCCGCACGAACCGCAAGCCGACCCCGGATTTCCGGGACAGCTCCACTTGCGTAAGCCCGAACTCCTTACGCTTCTCCTTAATATACCTGGCCAATCCATTCATATTATACCCTTTAAGGTGCAAAAATATAAAAATTATCACAAACTACACCATAAAGGGTATAATTTACATCACCCGCGGACTTGGGGCGGGCGGCGGTCCTGGAAATACGAAAATCCTTATAATTCATTTATCTTTTCCAGCAAGAAGTCTTCGATGTTGATATACCGCACTCCCCGGTCGTCCGTCCAAGGCAGGACATTGTCGCGCACCACCACAATCTTGGTGTAGGAATCATCCACCCGGTTAAGGGAATTGACCTCTTGCAACCGTTTTTCCTCGTCCGCCACCGAGAGCGCCGACTGTATGTAGTAACGTTTGTCCGCCCGGTTGATTACAAAATCAATTTCAAGTTGTGTACGTACTTTCTTCCCGGCTACAACGTGGTTATACTCAACCACACCCACATCGACATTAAACCCCCTGGCCGTGAGTTCATTGTACAAGATGTTCTCCATGATGTGGTTTTCTTCCTGCTGCCTGAAGTTGAGGCGGGCGTTGCGTAAACCGATGTCCGTAAAATAGTATTTAAGCGGCGTATCGATATAGGATCGCCCCTTTATATCGTAGCGGTACGATTTGCTCAGTATGTATGCCTCCACAAAACAGTCGAGGTAGGTGGAAATGGTTTCGTTCTTTACCTTCAATCCTTTAACCGATTGAAAGGTGTTGGCCAAGCGTGTCGGATTGGTAAGCGATCCCACCGCAGAAGCCGTTACGTTAAGCAGTTCATCAAGGGTTTCGGCATCGGCACGCAAGCGGTTCCGTTCCATGACATCCTTGATGTAGGTGAGCCGGAAAAGGTCTTGCAGATATTTGGCTTTCTCCTCATGCGTGTCCTTCTGCATCACGAACGGCATGCCTCCGTATGTTACGAACTCTCGCCAGGCAAAACGTTTCTCCTTGGGATAGGCGGCATAAAATTCATCGTAGGTAAGCGGTGTGATATGTATCTCCTCGCCCCTGCCGCGGAAAGCGGTGGCCACATCGGAAGAAAGCATCTTGGAGTTGCTGCCCGTTACATACACATCGACATTCGGCAGGCTTTTAAGCCCCAAAAGGACATCGACGAAGGTGATTTTAGCATCAGATTCCGGGGGCAGATAAGGATTGCCTATCGCCTCCACCATCTGTATCTCGTCGAGGAGAACGTAATGGTCTTTCGTGCTATCGCCGACCTTTTCCCGAATATATGTCCCCAGTTCCAATGGATTGCGGTAGCGTGCATGGATGTCGTTATCGAGAGCAAGTGTGATGATTTGCTCCGGCGCAACTCCTTCCTGCAGAAGATAATCACGGTATAGCACACCCAATAGGTACGACTTGCCGCACCGTCGGATACCTGTTATAATCTTTATCTGACCATTATTACGGCTGTCAATCAGTTTATTGAGTAGTCTTTTGCGTTCTATGCGCATACACGTAGCGGTAATTTTTGCGGATATCCGCACTTTTACCCGCAAAGATACAAAATGCGCCGGATAAGTCGCAAAATTTGCGACTTATCCGGCGCAAGGCGGATTGACGCTATATGGCGGATTGAATTAGCGTACCATTATGATCCAACCGTTTTGAACATACCATATGCTGTCCGATTTATATGTTGTATTTGGTTCACGCAATATATTGCCGCGGCCCGTCACCTTTGGCGACAGGTTGATTGATGGTTCCAACCACCTGTTGCGCAATATATTCATATCATCAATACTATACACTCTTAAATTTGAAGCACCTTCTGAACTCAAATATATTTTTTTACAATTTGGGTCGTTAACAAAATGTTGTACAACGGCCGGGGTAACAGAATCCAGTTCAGACGCGTTAAAATACAATGTTTTTTCATATTCTTCGACCACGGGTTCTTTGGTTTTATCCTTTTCTTTCTCGCACGCGGCAAACAAGCCCATCGCCAGCAAGCCCAACAAGCCCGCCTTTACACAATTCTTCATCTTCTTTATTGTTTTTTTCAGTTTATCCGAATCAAGACTCCTCAATCCGCTCGCAAAGATACGAAAATCATTCTAATAATTAATACAAAATTTCCGGAAAACCAAAAATCCTTGCACCGCCCTATCGTCCGCCGAGGGACTGCAAACAAAAAAAGCAATTCTGGTAACACAATCGGGAATCCATACAAGATGCTAACTATCCCGAATTCGATACCGTTAAAATCGGGATTATAAAATCAGCATTAGTTTATTCCGCCGGGCTTTCATTAGTTTATTTTGCAAAAGCAAGCGATACAATCGATATCAAGGGCGAGTTGACTACAAATTGTAGCCAACTGAAATTATTTTCACGCTTATATTCTATCGTTTACATAAAATATCTAAGACAATGCTTCGATAAAAACGAAGTTTCGGGATTTATATGATAAGTCCGAAAGCCGGGCTTGCCGATAGGTTTTTCTATCACCAACAAAACAAATAGAACAAACAGCATGAAAAAGGCACATGCTTTCTTCACCGCATATTTTACTAACTTTGCGGGCAAAGAAGGTGATGACTATTTGCAAAAACAGTCCACATGCGAATAATCAGCACCTCCACGTTGAAAAAGTACTATGATGTACATTCGGATGCCAAAGATCCGTTGTTACATTGGGTCAAAGTAGTTTCACAAGCCGAATGGCGTAACTTGGCCGATATAAAAACTGATTTTCCATCGGTTGACTATGTTGGCAACCAGCATTATGTTTTTAACATTAAAGGAAACACCCATCGGCTTGTAGTTGTTGTGAAATTCACCCCGCGGTTTGTATTTGTGCGCTTTGTGGGCACGCATGCGGAATACGATAAAATAACAGATTGTTCAACCCTTTAAAAGTTTGGCAATATGTGTAACTACACGAAAGAACAATACGACTACGCCCGTAAAAGGATTGATGAACTCATCCATATCGTACCCGATGAGCCTATAGACGCCAGTCCCGAATCCATGGAACTTTCCATTATGTCGGAAGTGGTGATGGCGTATGAAACCGAACACTTCTCGATGGCGGAAGACCTTGCCGACTACGACTACCGCATGGAAAAAGCCGCACCACCCGTATCTGCACCTCAATTATAGTCACTACACCGGTACGTACATTAATTTATTTTGTGTCCGTTGCAGCATAGGTTACCGCAACGGACACAAATTAGGGAATAAACTACAATCCTTACACCTCCCGCAAACTCTCCACAGGATTTGCGTGGGCGGCACGGCGGCTTTGGAAATAGACGGCCACGAAGGAGACCGCCATGCAGAAGAGGCCGGCGGCCACGATGTAGAGCGGGTTGAAGGCTATGCGGTAGGAATAGCCCGAGCGCCATTTCACCGCGATGTACCACGACACGGGGAAGGCCACCACGAAGCCATAGAGCACGTAGAGCAGGAACGAGCGCACCACGCGGAAGAGCACCGTGCGGTTGTCGGCGCCGAACACCTTGCGCACCGCCACTTCCTGCGCCCGCTGGCGGATAAAGTAGATGGACATCGCCACCAGTCCCAGCACCGAAATAAGGATGGCCATACAGGTGAAGATGGACACAATCTGCGTCATGCGGCGTTGCGAATCGAACGACTCCCGCACCTCTTGGTCGATAAACTTGGCCTCCACTTCCCCGTCGGTAAGTTCCCTTATCGCGCCCATCACCTCATCGTACGCCCTTACCGGATCGCCCTGCACCTCCACCAAGAGATTCCACGCATCTTCTAACACGTCGTTTGTCACCCCCACCACAAAAGGCTGTTCCTTTCTCAGGATATTAGCCCTTCTGAAATTGCCGATTACCCCGCAAACAGGAATCTTTTCCTGTCCGCCCAAATCAAATTCGTCAGCATCCTGGGGCAAGCCCATTTCCTGCATGGCAAATGCGGTGGGATAAATTTCGAAATCATATCTGTCGTCCTGACGCATTGTCTGCTTTCGGGAGTTCTCATACACCTTCTGGAATCCCAACATATGGAAAGCCGCCGTATCCATAAAGATCCACTGCACCGACAACTGCCTGCCGCAATAGTCTCCCGAACTATTATTGCCCCCGTCGAAAGGCGTCCCTTGGGAGGTTCCCACCCGCTTTACGCTGGGTACCGAAGACAATTTGTCCATCAATACCTTGTCGTCAACCCCTAAGACATACGTAATATCAATTACGTTGAGTGTATTGTAGCCCAAGGGAGCGTGTATCAGGTGGCGCATCTGCAACACCATGACCAACGAAACGGCCAGCATCACAATGGTAATGGCGTTCTGAAAGCCGATAAAATACTTGCTGAACACCATCTTGGAACGGCGGCGGAACGAGCCGCGCACCACTTCCACCGGCTTGGCGGCCGAGATCAAGACAGCAGGCAGGATGCCCGTGAGCGCACCTATCAGCACCACAAAGCCTACGGCAAGGGCGATGCAGGCGGGCGAAAGCAGAAGCGAAAAGTCGAGCGTGGTCTGCAAGAGGCGTTCCGACACCGGCTTCACCGCCGTGGCCAACAACAAGGCCAGCAGATAGGAAACCGCCGTAAGCAGGAGCGCTTCCACCACCAAGCGGAACACGATGCCGCCCCGCGAGGAACCCAACAGACGGCGGGTGGCCATTTCCTTGGCTCGGCTGCCCGACTGGGCCACGGTAAGGTTGATGTAGTTGAAGATGGCGAAGAAAAGTATCAGCAAGCCCACCGCAAAAAGCACCGACACGAAACGTTTGTCGCCCGTTTCTATCAACGAGCCTCCTGCAGAGAAGTAAGCCTCCCGCAAGGGTTTCCAGCACACATCCGTGCAAAATTCGCGGTAAAAGATCCAATACCTTTCCTTGTACATTTCCAACACTTCGTCCCGATGCGCGTTCATGTCCTTGCCCGGATACATCTTGAGAAAGACCACGCTGGCACCGGCATTGCTGGCATTCTGCTTGCTGATGAAATGATTGAATTCCTCCGCCCTTTCCACCCGCACAATCAAATCGGCATAGGGAATCACTGAACGGGAAATGTCGTACATCACGCCGGTAACCGTTACCGAAGTTTCTTCGCTAATCTTGATACTCTGCCCTATCGGCTCCTCGCTGCCGAACAGTTTTCGGGCAAAGGTCTCGGAAACCACCGCGCTGTATTCATCCTGCAACACCTGCCCGGGTGCGCCGCTTTTCAAGGGAAACGAGAAGAAAGTAAAGAAATTGCTTTCGGCACAACTCATCTTGGCGGTTATCTTGGTGTCGTGCCATATCACGCTCTTGCCCCCGTGGAATTGCGTGGTGATGACCGGACAGATTTCCTCAATGTCGGGAAAACGCTCTTTGAGCCAATAGGCCACGGGAAGCCCGTCGCCCGGCCCATCTTCGCCATCCGCCCCGAAATCGTATTCTACATAAATCCGTTCCCTGTCCGCCTGAAATTTATCCACAGTGAATTCCTGCCACGCATAGACAAAAATCAGAATCACGAACATCAGCGAGACGGCCAGCCCGAATACATTGATGACGGTATAAACCTTGTTCCGGTTCAAGAATTTTAGAAAGGAATGAAAATTAATCATGGCTGTAAATTTAAAGGTGAAGTGAAACCTTACGGAAACTGCCGCCTTCCGACTACACGAAAGTGCCCACCGAGGCCACCACACTGCCGTCGAAAAGGTTCACCACCCGGTGTGCCAGACCCGCGTCGTGCTTGGAGTGCGTCACCATCACGATCGTGGTGCCCTCCGCGTTGAGTTCACCCAACAACTTCATCACCTCCGCGCCGTTCTTGGAATCGAGGTTACCCGTGGGTTCGTCCGCCAGAATCAGCTTGGGATTGCTCACCACCGCACGGGCAATGGCCACCCGCTGCTGTTGTCCGCCCGAAAGCTGCTGCGGGAAATGCTTGGCGCGATGGCTCAGCCCTACCCTTTTCAGGATGGCATTCACCTTTTCCTTGCGCTCGCTTGCCTTGATGTTCAGGTAGAGCAAAGGCAGTTCCACGTTCTCGAACACATTCAGTTCATCAATCAGGTTGAAGCTTTGGAACACGAAGCCGATATTGCCCTTGCGGAACCGCGTCCGTTCGCTTTCCTTGAGCGCGGCCACCTCGTGGTCGAGCAGGCGGTAGCTGCCCGAAGTGGGGTTATCCAAAAGCCCGATGATGTTGAGCAGGGTCGATTTCCCGCAGCCCGAAGGCCCCATGATAGCCACGAACTCGCCTTCCTTCACCTCCATGTCCACCTTGTTCAGGGCCACGGTTTCCACTTCTTCGGTGCGGAACACCTTGCTCAGATTTTCCAGTTTGATCATTGCTTCCATATCCGTATGTTTTATGTTTTTTATTTGCTGTTTCTGTGATTTTGCGTGATTATTCGGTGCGCAGGCCCTCGATGGGATTCTCGCGCAGGAAGAGGCGCACACGCAGGCGCACGCAGAGGTAGCCGATGGCCAGCACCACCGCGATGGCAGGGGGATAAACCCAGGCCGAAAGCGACACCTTTACCGAGAACTGCTGCAGGTAGCGGAACGACACCCAATAGGAGGCCGCCGCACCTGCCACCGCGGCGGGAAGCGCCACCTTAAGCACGTCGAGCGAAAAGATCTTCAGGATGCGGCTTTCGTCCGCCCCGTTCACGCGGCGGATCGAGATTTCCTTGCGCCGGCGGGTCACCTCGTCGTTGATATAACCCAGCAGACCCATCAGCGTAATGAGCAGGCACACCACGCCGCCGGCCAGCACCTTGTCGCGGAAACGCGCCGATTCCCGGTATTGCTCCACCACATCCAAGCGGTAGGGCCGCAGGCTCGCCTCGCGGTCGGGCAAGAGGGCCGCCAGCGCGGAATCGGCCTTGGCAAGGTTGCTCCCCGTAAGTTCGTGGAACCTCACCCAGAGATAGGTGTACCAAGAGGGGTCGCTGCTGTAGAAAAGCACGCTCGGGCGCGGGTCTTCCCCGCCGATACCGCCCAAAAGCACATTCTCATACACCCCGCATATCGTGTAGCAGGGATCGCCCCAGCGGTTATGCTCGGTAATGCAGATTTCCCTGCCCACCGCCCCGTCGCTCCAGTCGGCGAAATTCCCCATCTTCTCCACAAACGATTCCGACACCATGATCTGTTCGGAATTCGTCACGTTTTCGGTAAAAGGCCCACCCTCGGCCAAACGCATGCCCATGGTCTGTATGAAACCGTTGCCCACATAATAAAGGTCGGCCACGTTGAACAAGTCCCGAATCCTGTTCTCGCGAAACGAGATGTTGTTGCCGCTCATCAGGCCTCCCGCAAAATGCTCGGACCCGCAACTGACCCTGTCCACCTGCGGCAAACGCTGCAGTCCGTCCACTAATTTCATCCGCAAATCCCCATCCGTCAGACCGCTCATGTCGTAATAGGCCAGGTTGTCGAATTCGTAGCCGGGGTCGTAGGAAACCATCATGCGGTACTGCCGCCCCACATTCACCAACAGGCACAGCAAAAAGGCGAACACGGCGAACTGAACGGCCAGCAAGGCCGATTTCCACGTCTTCTTGTTCTGCGAAAAACGCCTGAACACATCCGACACCGGAATCCGCGCCATGAACACGCCCGGCAGGATGCCGGTAACGAACATCAGCACCAGGCATATCGCCACCACGCCCCACGAGCTTTGCGCGCCCAGCAGGGTGGAGACCTTCACCCCCAGCAGTTCGTATATCCACCCGCGGGCGGCCAGCACCAACAAGGCCGACAGGCACAGGGCCAGCAGGGTATGCACCGCCGTTTCGGCAAACACCTTGCGGCATATCGCGCCCTTCCCCGCCCCGTAGGTCTTGTGCACGGCCACTTCCCTGCCCCGGTTCACGATGGAGGAGAGGCTGATGAGCGCGTAGTTGAGCATGGCCGTGGCCAGCAGCGCCACCGCCAGCAAAAGCATCATGGCATGGCGGGCGCGAAGATCCTCGTTTATCAGGTAACGGTCGCGCAGAGGCCACAGTTCGTACTTCATCGAATAGCCCGCCGCGTGCAGTTCCTCCGGATCCACATGGCGGGCCATCATCTCGTCCAAGGCACCGCGCAGGGATTCGGGCGTAACGCCTTCCTGCAATTTCACCACGCCCGTATAGCGGTCGTTGCCCACCCAGTTACCGAGGCTCCACTCGCCCATCAGGCCGCAGGAACCGATAACGTCGCGCCGGAACGATGAATTTTCGGGCATATCCTCATACACGCCGCCCACGGTAAAGGTCAAACCCTCCATCGACTCCACCGACAGCCGTTTGTCCAAGGCCGCCTCCACACCGCCCAACTTCTCGGCCAGCGAGCGGGAAATCATCACGTCCGTCAATCGGGCAAGCACTTGCTTGGGATTCCCGCCGCCCAGCAGTTTTACCGGAAACAGGTCGAAAAAGTTGGAGTCGGCAAGATTGATGGGCAAGTCGGTGGTGATGCGGTGCCCCTCCTCGTCCACCAAGACGGTGTTGACCCCCAGGATGGGCGTGTAGCGGATGGCGTCTTCCACGCCCGGAATCTCGGCCTTCACGCCCGCCGGCACCCCGCCGCTCACCTTGAACGTGGTCTTTTCGGCTTCCTGATTGAGCGAATAGCGGTCCACTATCATATACAGCCGGTCGGCATCGGGCCAGAAAGCCTCGAAGGAGCGTTCAAAGAACACCTGCGCCAACAGGATCAGGCTCACCGCCAGTCCGATGGCCAGCGACACGATTTTCAACACATTGTACCTGCCTTTCCTGAACAGGGTACGGAACGCCATCCGTATATCTTTCATGGTATGGTTTTTTGGGGGATTAGTTCAGTATCAACACGTCGTGCCCGCGGAAACTTTCGTAGCCCGACACAATCACTTTCTCGCCCGCTTCCAGGCCGTCCAGCACCTCATAGTACTGCGGGTTCTGACGGCCTATGCGGATGTTGCGCTTGTAGGCCTTCTTTCCGTCGGCGTCCAGCACGTAGATCCAGCTGCCGCCCGTGCTCTGAAAGAAGGTGCCTTTGGGTATCAGCACGCTTTCGGCGCTCTGCCCCAGTTCGAGGTTGATGTAGTAGGTCTGACCGCTGCGTATGTTTTCGGGGCGGGCATCGGTGAACACGAAATCGGTGCGGAACTTGCCCGAGCGCACTTCGGGATAGATCTTGCGCACCGCCAGCGAGAAACTCGCGCCCTGCCGCTCGAAGGTGGCGGTAAGCCCCGTGTGTACGCGGTCTATGTAGTGTTCGTCTATCTGCGCCTGAATCTTGAAATCCGAAAGGTCGTTTATCTGCCCTATCTTCTGCCCCGCCATCACGTTCTGCCCCAATTCCACGTCGAGCAAGCCCAGTTCGCCGTCTATCTGCGAACGGATATCGAGCTGCGCCTTGCGCTCCCGCACCAGACGCAGGTTGCGCCGCATGTTGGCCAGACTGTTCTCCATCTCTTCCATCTGAATGCTGCGCGAAAGGGAATCCTGCTTGAGCCGGCGGTCCACCAAACCGTATTTGCGGCTGGCCAGTTCGTAGTCTTCCTTGGCCTTGAGGTACACTTCCCTGGCCACCAAGTCTTCTTCGTAGAGGCGTTTCTGCTGTTCGTAGGCGCGGCGGCTGCGCGAAATCTCCATATCCAGCTGCAGGCGTTCGGTAAGGTTGTTGAGCCTGTCCTGCTCCATGGCCACCTGTGTGTTGCGCAGGAAGTTCTGCTTCTCGGCCAGCTGCGCCTCGGCGTCCAGAATCTGCAGTTCCAGGTTCGAGTTGGAAAGCCGCACGATCACGTCGCCTTTCTTTACCTGCGCGCCTTCCTCCACCACTTTCTCGCGCACGATGCCGCCTTCCTCAGGGCTTATCTGCACGATGGCGATGGGTTGAACCTGCCCGTCCACACGGATAAAGTCGTTGAACTCGCCCCGCGTCACCTCCATCACCGAAATGCCGCGCCTTTCCACCCGCAAGGTGGAGGAATGGTTGCCGAAAATCACCCACAGCAGGAGCAACAGCACCACGCCGCCCCCCACGATATAGGGGATGTGTTTCTTGCGGATACCTTTTTTCTTTTCCAGTATGATGTCCATTGTCGTTGATTTTAATAAAGTGAACCTGATTTGTAATAATTCACCGTCCTGCGCCGCATCTCCAGCATCAAAACCCTCTGCAAAAACTCGGCCTGCGACTGCAGGAGCGCGTTGGCGCGGGTCTGCACGTCCAGGGGCGTCACCAAGCCTTCCTCGTACTGGCGGAGCGCAATCCTATACGAAAGGGAGTCGCTCTCCACCTTGCGCTGCATCTGCACGGCCTCCTTGGCATAGCCCTCGCAGTCCATCAAGGCCTGATCTATGAGGTCGCGCAGCTGGCGCAGCGATTCGTTCTCGTTCTCGCGGGCAATGAACATATCGTTACGCGACTTGCGCAGGGCCGTGTTGCGGCTCAATCCGTCGAAAATGGGAATGTTCACGCCCACGGCCACGTATTCGCCCATGTTGTTGCGGAACTGCTTCTTGAAACTTTGGGTGTAGCCGTCTATATAGTCGGTGTTCCAGCCTGCCTGCACGTAGATGTTGGGCATCATCGCCCCGATGCGCATCTTGTATTCCAGTTGCGCCGCCCTTGTGCGGTATTTGGCCTGCAGGGCGGAGGGATTGGCGGTCTGGGCGCGTTCAAAGATCATGTCCGCGTCTTCCTCGAAGGCCGTCAGGGGAATTTCGGGCAGGACGCTGTCCAAGGCCAGTTCCTTGCCCGCGGGATAGTTCATCACCTGCTTCAGGGTCAGGAGGGCGGTGCGGTAAAGGTTCTGCTGATGGGTCAGGTCGTAGTCGTCGGCGGCCACCTGGCTTTCGAACTGGGCCACGTCCGCCTTGCCGCGCAGTCCCAATTCCTCCTCTCGCCTCACCTTTTGCAGATTGCGTTCGCTCTCGTGCAGCTTGAGTTCCGAAAGCCGCGCCGTTTCGCGGTAATACACCGCATCGGCAAAGGCCTGCATCGCGTTCATGGCGGCCTCAGCTTCTAAGCGTTGAATCTCGTTCCTTCCCATTTTCAGGTTGGAGGATGCCAGCATCCACTGCTTTACGTAACGCCCGCCGTTAAAGATGGGGAGCGCGGCCGAAAGCCCGTAAGTATTGTAGAAGGTTCGACCGACTTCGCTGTAGGTGTTGGTGCTCGGGTCGATGGAGCGCCCGAAACTGTATTGCGCCCCGATACTGCCGCTTACCGAAGGGAAGAAGGAGGCGATGGCCTGGTCGCGGTCGGCCTGATAGGAAGCCGTTTCGTAGCGTTGCCGCTTCACCGCATAGGAATTCTCGGCGGCAAAACGCATGCAGTCTTCCATTGTCCAGAGGGAGGGCGCTTCGGGATTCGCTTCCGTCTTTGCCCACGCCCTTGTTCCTGCCGTCGCGAAACAGAGCGCAAGGCAGAGCGCCGCCAAAACATAGCTCTTATCTCTTTTCATTTTCTCGCGTCAATTCAAAAGGATTTCGAAGCGGAAGCCGGATCCGAACTGCTCCGAATCCAGAACTTCCGTCTCTTATCCTAATCAGCTCTGCTCCTATTTAATGGCAAAGTGCGTGCCAAAGATGTAATTAAAAGAAAATCAATACAGAGAAAAAATAGCCACTACAAAAGATTGTCTAATTTTTAGACAACGGCTGTCTAAAAATTAGACAGCATAAGCCGCCATGCACCCGCACTTCAAAAGAACACCACCGGAAATGGCTTCCCTCAAAGCCCATTTCCTGCCCTTTTTGTGTATCGATTACACATTTTTCGGACGAATTTTGTGTATGGCTCACACATCTTTCGGACGAATATTTGGCAATCCATTCCATGTTTATACTTTTGCCGTTAGAAATCAGATATTCATCGGGCTATGGAAAGGAAAGCCATCCACGATTTAATCAATTGGTATAAAGCCAAAACGCGGAAGCCGTTAATTGTACGCGGGGCGCGGCAGGTAGGCAAAACCTGGCTCATAAACCATTTTGCCGAAACACTCGGCTCTCCTTTTGTCTATATCAATTTTGAAGATGACAAGCCTTTGCAAGATCTTTTTGAGGCCGATTTCGACATGCAGCGCATTCTCGAAAGAATCAGCGTGCAAAAAGACATTGACATCAAACCCGACACGCTTATCATTTTTGATGAACTGCAAGAAGCCGTACATGGAATTACGGCATTGAAGTATTTTTGCCGAAAAACTTCCCGCGCAACCGGTTATCGCCGCCGGCTCCCTCTTGGGTATCGCCATGCATCGCGGAGATTCGTTTCCTGCCGGGAAAGTGGATTTCATGGATGTTTTCCCTATGGATTTCGAAGAATTTCTCCTTGCCACGGGCAATCACCGGTTGGCCAAAATCATTTCCGAAAAGAAGTGGGATTTAATAAAGACCGTAAAAGAGAAAATCATCCGTCTGCTCCGCACCTACTATTACGTGGGCGGCATGCCAAGTGCGTGGAAACCTTTACCTTGACCAATGATTATGCTGCCGTAAGAAATGTACAGCGAGCATTATTGGATTCCTACGACAATGATTTCTCGAAACATGCGCCGCTCAACCTCGTGCCTCGCATCCAGTTGGTATGGAATTCGGTGGTTTCACAACTCACCAAGGAAAACAAGAAGTTTGTTTACGGCTTGGTGCGCGAGGGCGCAAGGGCAAGGGAATTCGAATTGGCCTTGGAATGGCTTTTCGATGCCGGTTTGCTCTACAAAGTAAGCCGCACAAAAAAAGGCGAATTGCCGCTGAAGGCCTACGAAGACCCGGCCACTTTCAAAATCTTCCTGCTTGACATCGGTTTATTGTCCGCCATGTGCCAATTAGACGCGCAGGCTATCGTGGAACAAAATAACTTGATTGGCAGTTTCAAGGGCGGACTTGCCGAACAATATGTGATGCAACAGTTACGCCCCTATAAAGATTTAAGCATCTACTATTGGTCTTCCGATAAATCGGACGGAGAAATCGACTTCTTGCTGCAACGCGGCAACCGCATCATTCCCATTGAAGTAAAAGCGGAAGAAAACCTAAAGGCCAAAAGCCTGCGCTTATTCTCCCTGTATTGAGTGGATTATCACGTTTTTTAATTTTGCAAAGCAAAGGCAGTTCTTTCCCAAACGTATTTAAAATCATGGCAATACAACTGGATAAAAACAAAATACTTTCATTTCCCAACCGCTTTGAGTTCAGGAATTACTGACAATGATATAATCGTGTATCAGCATTGACCGTTTTCATACTTTTCTGCGTTATTTATCTGATAACTATCGGCAAGTATCACAGAGATTAAAGGTTGTCAATATACGGAAGAAAGATTTTTTATAAAATTTTTCTTCCGACAAGATTGCTTACCTTTGTATTTCGAATGAGATAATTCCCTGATAATTCAATGATTATATAATGAAAACAGATAAGACATATAAGGAGATTAAATCCCGGATCATGCAGTGGGTCGAGGACGACAAGACGAAGATGGCGCGGTTATGTTCCGACCTTGTCCGCTGCAATACGCAGGATCCGCCGGGTGATACCCGTGATGCGATGGCGATTGTTGAGCGTTTCATGCAGGATGCGGATTTACCATACAAGATACTCGGTGTCAATGAAACTATGCCGAATATGCTTTCATCAGTGAAGTTTACGGATGACGGACGGCATCTGATGTTCAACGGACATCTTGACACAATGCCTGCCGGAGAAGAACCGGGATGGAGTGATGACCCGTGGAGTGGTAAAATTGCAGATGGAAAGGTATGGGGACGTGGTGCCGGCGACATGAAAGGCGGTGTTACCGCTCTTATGTTCGCTTACAAGTATGTCACCAAACTGAAAGGCTACCTTTCGGGGAAGGTGTCATTGTCGCTTGTGTCGGACGAAGAAACGGGGTATGGTCGTGGAACAGGGTTCCTTTTTGAGAGCATACCGGACGAAATGGTGGCTGACGCCGTCCTGACAGCTGAACCGTCAGGTGTCGATGCTGTCAGTTTCGCGTCAAAGGGCTACGTCCAGTTCTCGGTAAGAATTTCCACACCCGGAGCCATCGCCGGATATTCAAATGATTCAAAGAGTGCCATACGCATAGCCGCCGACATAATCCGTGACCTTGATGCAGTGGGGAACATCGAGGTAAGACTGCCTGAGGTGCTCCGCGCAATGCTTGACGACCCCGAATGGGTGAGTTACCACACAGTGATCCGTGGCAACGGTCACGCCGAGCAACTTGCCAAAATAACGACAGACATCTGTACCGTCAACGGAGGAAGTCTATTGTGTGTCATAGCCCCTGACTGCGAGTTTTCCGCCGCCACGGTAATTCCGGTGGGTGCGGATCCTTATTCCGTCTATAAGAAAGTAGAGGAAATCGTCAGCCGCTATCCCGAGGCATCATTGTATTGGGACGGCATAGACTCAGCCGACATCTGCTCTCCTTTTACAGAGATAGCCGGACTGATTCAGGATACGGCAGAAGAACTGAGCGGCAGGCGTCCGGTCATGACCCCAGACATTGCCATAAGCGATTGCCGATACTGGCGTTACCGTGGCATACCTGCGTATTGGTATGGTCCTGACAGTTTCTTATGCAGCGCGGCAGACGAACACATATCTCTTGATGAGTTGTTCCATATCGCAGCCACCCATGCGTTGACAGCAGTCAAGTTTCTGATGCGTGGGAACAACAGTCAAGAGAGAACCGAAATAATGTGCTACCCTCCGGCAGACAATGGATTCAATGCCGAGATAAAACGTCTTCCGTCACAGCGGTTGGCATATACACGGCTCCGTGCTAAAAATTTCAGCGAAAAGAACCTGACACCTGTGATAGAGAGAGGTCTTGAAGAACTCTATGCAACGCTCACCCGCGATGGCGTGGCAATCGGAGCAGTCGGTATGGCTATCTACGAGAAGAAAGGTGCGGATGTGGAGGTCATCACCGCATATCCCGTAACACCGGAGATAAACGCCGGAACTGATTATGGAATAATGGAATTGCCCGAAGTGGGACAAGCAGCCGTGACCGTCCACAGAGGGGATCTGAAAACCTGCGGAAAGACATGGAGCGAACTTGAAAAATGGCTGAAGGAGAAGAATGTCAAACCAGGTAGCCAATACAGGGAGATATACATTCTCGGCGGTCATAATCCACAGCCTATATGGATAACAGAGTTGCAGCAGCCTATTTCTGACACAAACCTGTCCCTGACACTATTATCAGAACAAATGAATTTCAAATCGTTGTCCCACTTTTCAGATATTTCAGCAAACATTTCGGCCTTACCCCCTCGCAGTTTCGTAATTCCAATAACTCGTAGAAAATTGAATATACCGAATTCAGAATCTTGATTACGGGAACAGCAAGGTAAAGACGGTGCTTTCATCATCCGATTTCAAGCTGATGGAACCGCCCGAGAGGCGCATCAACTGACGGGAGACCGCCAGACCGATACCGCTGCCGTCGGATTTGGTGGTAAAGAAAGGCAGAAAGATTTCATCGGCCAGTTCTGGATCTATCTTGGGGCCGTTGTTGCCGATTTCGATATGCACCGCCCCCGACTCATTGCCGTAGGCGCGCACCGTAATCCTGCCATCCGTACGCTCCTTTCCGATGGCCTGACGGGCGTTCTTCAAGATGTTGAGCACCACCTGCCCGATAAGGCGTTCATCGGCATACACCATCAAATCGGCCGGTTCCACGCTCATCCTCACCTCCACTTCCGGCATATCCTCCGCCTGATGCCGCGTCAGTTCCAGCATCCGTTTCAGAAAAGCGTTCACGTAGAAAAGCGCCGGTTCCGGTTCGGGCAGACGAGTGAACCTGCGGTAGGATTCCACAAAAGAGAGTAAACCCTTGCCCGTGTCGCGTATCGTCTGCAAGCCCGTGCGCAGGGCGGCATCCCCGCCGGCGTAGTTGTGCAACAGCGTATCGCTCAAAGACGTGACGGGCGTTACCGAGTTCATGATTTCGTGCGTCAACACCCGCGTGAGCCTTATCCAGGCATCCACTTCCTTTTCATCCAGCTCGTTCTCGATATCGTTCAAAGCCACAATGCGCAAGCACTTCTGCCCTATCTGCGCTTCCGAAACCCGCACCGCCACCTGTATCTTGCCGCGCTCGCTGTGAATCTGAACCGTCTGTGAACCGCCGTTCCCCAGCGTGGAGACGGCCGAGGCCAAATCGCCGCTCAAACGCTCCAACTGCCGCAAGTCCCGAAGCATGTTCACGCCCAACAGTTTGGAGGCCGCCTTGTTGTACTGCACCACCGCGTCGCTTTCGTCCAACACGACAATGCCCGTCTCCACGGTCTGCAACACCTGTTCGTAGAAAATCTCGTTCTGCCTTATCTCCTGCTTGGTGTCGGAAATGATACGGGCGATGCGGTTCAAGGCCGCGTTGAATTCCCGATGATGACGGCCGCCCTTGTTTTCGGGAAAACGAAAGGTGTAGTCGCCGTTCTCCACGGCTTCGAGCATCAGGTTTATTTTTTCCCGCAACTTCATCACAGCCCGTATTTCTTGATTTTACTGTAGAGGGTCTGACGGGCGATGCCCAGCGCGTTGGCCACCGCCGAGAGGTTGCCGCCGTGCTTGGCGATGGCGCGTTGAATCATGAGGCGTTCCATGTCTTCGATACGCATGTCGTCCGATTCCGCCGCATCGGCCTGCACTGCCGCGGGCTTGCGGTTCAGCTCGAAATCGGACGCCCCCAGCACCTCGCCCTCGGCCATAATCACGGCGCGTTCCATTACGTGTTCCAACTCGCGGATATTTCCCGGCCAGGCATAGGATTTAAGGGCGTTCAAGGCTTCGGCGCTCAACGAAACGCCGGGTTTTCCGTAGCGGGCGCCGTAGCGTTCGGCAAACATCTTGGCCAGGGGTTCTATGTCTTCCTTGCGCTCGCGCAGGGCGGGTATCTGAAGGGTGATGGTGTCGATGCGGTACAGCAGGTCGTCGCGGAACTCGCCTTTCTTCACCATATCGGACAGATTGCGGTTGGTGGCGCAGATAAAGCGCACGTCCACAGTAATGGGCTCGTTGCTGCCCACCCGCACGATGTTCTTGTATTGCAGGGCGGTAAGCAGTTTGGCCTGAAGTGGATAGGAAAGATTCCCGATTTCGTCCAGGAAAAGCGTGCCTTGATGGGCTGTCTCGAACTTGCCGGCGCGGTCCTGCCGGGCATCGGTGAACGCGCCCTTTACATGGCCGAAGAGTTCGCTTTCGTAGAGCGATTCGGTGATGGCGCCCATATCCACTGTCACGAAGGGTTTGCCGTGGCGGTCGGACTGCCGGTGAATCTCGGCCGCCAGCATGCCCTTGCCCGTGCCGCTCTCGCCGGTAATGAGCAGGGTGGTGTCGGTGGAGGCCAGTTTCTCCACCATCAGGCGAATCCGTTCCATGGCCGCACTCTTGCCCCAGAAGAACGGGGGTTTGCTGTCGGAGACGGATGCCGGGGCGGACT
Organism: Ruminococcus flavefaciens; assembly: GCA_023667315.1. Lineage (GTDB taxonomy): Bacteria > Bacteroidota > Bacteroidia > Bacteroidales > P3 > Pullibacteroides. The sequence goes on along the minus strand of JAMPAI010000007.1, from coordinate 49,447 downwards.
TGGGTTCATGGCCTTTCTTGTGCTGGCAGGCGTTTTGCAGGCTGGCCAACAGTTTCTCGTTGGTAAAGGGCTTCACCACGAAGTCGGCCGCGCCTTCCTGAATGCCGCGCACGGCCAGGTCGATGTCGGCATAGGCGGTAAAGAGCACCACCTCGGTGGAGGGGCTTCGTTTCTTGATTTCCCGAAGCCAGAAAAGCCCTTCGTTGCCGTTATTGATGCTGGCGTGAAAGTTCATGTCGAGCAAGACCGCATCGGGCTTGTCGCTCTGCAACACAGCGGGAATCCGGTTGGGGTCGGAAAGCGTGACGACCTTGCCGAAGCAAGGCCGCAACAGCATCTCCACCGCCGTAAGCACCCCCGCATTGTCGTCAACTACTAAGATGGTTTGTTTGGGTTTCATAGGTCTTCCTGTTCCGCTTTCCACGCCTTGGCCTTGGCCGTGAGCCTATACTGCTGCCTGGGATGTTTCGGCTGTTCCGGATATTTACGCTCGATAGCCCCCTCCGCCAAAGCCGGAACAATGTAGTTTTCGCGAAATCTCTTCCGACTAACCAATTGACAAACAGACATTATTTCCGCAATATCCATATATTCCAGAGACATAGCCATTATTAATTTTCGTACTTGGGTCGTACTTGGGTCGTACTTGGGTCGTACTTGGGTCGTACTTAGGGCCTTCTTCATCCGACCACCAACAACATTACCGCCATTATTACCGACGCTATTACCGCCACCGAATACCGCTTCATTTACTTGGGTCGTACTTGGGTCATACTTGGGTGGTACTTGGGTGGTACTTAGGGCGAACTTAGGGCTTTTTTGACTGGACTTAGGGCGAACTTGGGGCGAACTTAGGGCCTTTCCTTGAAACTTTAGCGGACGGCGGAAGGTAACCGTTACGAAAGCTCCGTCCCAACTCCAAACCGGTTCTTCCACCCCATCAGCACGACAGGCATCCATAATGCGCCTTGCCCCTGAACCCCAGCTTTCCAACAAGTTGGACTTATACAAGGCCTCGGCAATCTTAAGGTTATACGGATACGATTCGTGCGGCTTCTTGATGGTGTCGGCAGTAATCTGCGGCGGAAACACCCCGGGATTGGCAATCTCGATACGGTTGTCGTAGATGGCAATACTATTGGTAAGCTTATAGTTTTCCCACTGACGATGACAAAGGCTGTTGATCAACGCCTCCCGCAACGCATGGTAAGGCACTTCAAGACGTTCCTCGCGCATCAGGCTACGGTTCGTAATCTTGCCGCTGAGCGGAAGATGCTTAAAGAAAAACGCCATACCGGCATCCAGCAAGTCGAAAAAGTTACCCTCCACCCGCTGATTATCCAGAAACTCGTTCTTGTCGGTACCGATAAAACGCGCCAACCGAAGCCTGAACTGCGGGTATTCGTATATGTTGTTGGAGAACAGCACCACCGCACCGTTATTGGGCTTGCCGTCGGTAAGCAACTGCCACTTGGCCAAAATCTGCTCCACGGGTTCGTTCATGGCACTCTCCGGCACACGCCCGCCTTCCACACCGGCACGGACGCACCCCCGTATGCGGTCTACATTCAGGTCTTCCATCGAAACGCCGTTGGCAATTTCCCGCTCCCATGCATACTGCTGCGGCTTATAGGCACGAATCCGGGCGTCATACACCTCGTGCGGCATCACCTTGGTGGTGCTTTCCACTTTGTAATACGGGCAACCGTGAAAGGTATGCGGACGCTCGCCCCACACCCAACCGTCGAAGTGCATGGCTATCACCTTATTGCCAGGATGTTCCGGCACATCCACATACTCGACCCGCACGTCTGCCGCCGGTTCCAGCCCAGCCAATGCCTGCGCAATCTCGCGCTGTGTTCTGTCGGACACTTCCTGCCCCACAATCTTCAAAGACGTGGGCGTCACGCCGAATATCAGCCAACCGCCGCCCGTATTGAGAAACGCGCAAGCCGAATGCATGCCGTCTTTCAACTCGCCGGTAGTCTTCTTCAATTCCAGCGTGCTCGACTCGCCCGAAGCGATAAGTTTCTTGATATCGTTGATGGTCATAGGCACCTTGCTTGCTGTTTCTGCACAAATTTACGGAATTTTGCACTTTGGCAAGATTCGGGACAAAAAACAAATCAAAAATGACGCCTGCAACCGCTGTTTATTGACTGCCATTAACAATAGGCATCTTATTCGTATCCTAAAAATCCTTACATTTGCAACACGCTACCGAAAGGTAGTGCGCTTTTTACATAGGATAGCGTTTGCTATTGAACTTGACTTAGAAAACTGCCAATTTTCAAATACGACAAGGTCAATAGGCACAAACGCCTGCGCTTAGCGTGGGTTGTGCTTATATGTCGTATGGGTATGGCAGTACCTCTAAGTCGTATAACCAACACACGCTTTTTTTGTGCGTGTGTTGACCGACTAAAGGCAATATTGCACAAAAACTCAAATAAGCACAGAAAAATGAAAAAAGTAATGCTGTTGGCTTTCGTAGCCGTAATGTTTGTAACATCATGCACGGATGAAGACAAAGCAACATTGTCAAAAACGCACTACACCTTGTATCATTCAAAGACAGAAAGAATACAGGGAAAGAATGTAGAGGATGTTGAATGGCGGTCTGCTAATGATTTTGTTGCAACCATTTCAAATGGAATGATAGAGGGGCAGTATGTCGGTAACACATCTGTTAAATCCAAGAATAACGGCCTCTCTTTTTCAGTAAATGTTGTTCCTCAATATAATCTATACGATGAACCCGATATTGAATGGGGAGCATCCCTCGCAACAATAAAAAGCCGTTATGGTACACCATATTCATCTTCAAGCACTGCGTTGATATACGAAAGCAGCAATCCGGATGTTCCATACTATGTTTATACGTTCAACAATACCGGGCTATATACCAGTGGAGTTGTAGTGCGTGTATCGGCAGCCTCAACTCTTGCTAATTTCTTGATGGAAAGATATGTCGCACTCAGTGTGGATATGAATACATATACCGCAACTTTTGCACATTGTTCAGGGGAAAAGAATAACCCTCAAATTGATTATGCGGTGGGTATGCGATATTACTCATCACTTGGTGGCATCTTAGTGGCATACGCCAAAGGAACTAACGCGAAATCTGATATTGATAGTTTATTAGAACAAGCCTTAACAGAGGGAAATGTCAAACTTTAGGGGTTGTCTCCTATAAAGAAAAAGAAAGAGCCGTCTAAATAACGGCTCTTTCCTTTTTTGTGCGAATTATAGGATAATGTCTGATCTAACGACTTATCAAAATTACCTCTGTAATTTCCCAACGGCAACATCTCAATTTTTCCTACCTTCGCGCCCGATTTTCAAAACCCTGATTTTCGAGACCATGAAACGCAGTTTGATTGCTTTGGCTTTGGGCACGTTTGCCTTGGGAATCACGGAATTCGGCATGATGGGGATTTTGAGCGATGTGGCCGACAGCCTGCATGTGAGCATCGTACAGGCGGCCAAACCGCTCTTAACGTTTTCCAACGCCGTATCAGTTTCCATGGGCGGTCTGACCACCGACCAAGTCTTAGGTGTTGTCTGCAAAACGGAATGCCTCAACCTCCCAAATATGATAACGCCTTCAGCATATGAACCCGGGCTTTTTCCTTGTTATTGTTTATGCACAATTCCTTGCCCGCATCCACCCATTCTTTCTGCGCTTCTTTCATCTTGGCATCTATCGAAGCGTCATCTTCAATCATTTTTTTTGCTATCGCGGCAAGTGTATCTGCGGCTTGCCTCTGTGTTATCTTGGCCATTTTTATATTTTTATACAAAAAAACAATAACAACAAAGGATGTCCAAGATCATTACTTTTTCGCTAATAGTCAAATGCAATCTTCAACAGAAAAAGATGCACCCAGACAAATTTACATCCAAGTGCATCCCCAAGAAACAGTTTACCTATTTCTTCTTTTTACCAGTTTCACGTTGAGACAAAGCGCTCCCTGCAATACTTTTCGTCCTTTCGCTCGAACGATTATCTTGCAATGCCTTTGAGGCCTGAGTCGCCACTTTCGCCGATGTAACTTTCTTTCCCATTTTCATACCTCCTTTCTATTAGGATACTCTTGTTTCCAAACAAAATCCATTCCAATGACAATTTATTCCGAAATTCAGACAAAATGACGTAATTTATGACAATAAAATTGCCGCTATGGCATAGTTTATTTTTCCGATAGGATGAAATAAACTATCTTTACAGCGTTCAAACCATTAACAAGCAATGATACAAGAGTTGAAAATCAAAAACTTCCTCTCGTTTCGCGATGAAGCCAAGTTGAGTTTTGAGGCAACGAAAGACACCGATTTTGAAGACTATCAGGTTGTAGAAGTTGCCCCCAAGGTGCGGTTGCTTCGTTTTGGCATCATCTTCGGAGCCAACGCTTCGGGAAAGTCCAACACGCTTAAAGCCTTTGATTTCTTGAAGTCGTTTTGGTTTGCAGATGCCCAATCGCTCGATGCCCCCACGGGCAGCATTCCTTTTTTGCTTGACAAAGAAACGCCTGGACAGCCCTCCGAATTTGAATTGAAATTCTTCGTGGATGGCGTAAGGTACTGGTACCTGCTAAAGTTGACCAAGACACACGTAATAGAAGAAAAGCTCTATTATTACAAATCCGTTCAGCCCACCCTACTCTTTCACCGTTTTTTCGAAAACGGACAATCCGTAATCAAATTCAACACCGCCGCCGTTAAGACGAGCCCCGCTGCACAGGAAGAATTAACGCTGAAATGCCTGCCCAATATCTCTTTCTTTGCCGCCCGAAACAAAGTAAATGTCTCGCTCAACCCGATTGATACGGCTCGGGATTGGATGAAATATATGGTGCTCCACAATATCGGGCCGCAAATGGACTTATTTGAATATGCCAGACAGAGGATGATGGACAGCAAACCCCTGAAAGCTCACCTGTTGAATTTTGTGCATCGGGCAGACTTCAACATATCGGATATCAGGTCGGACAAAATCGAAATGCCCCTGCCTCCCCACGTTCTGAACATGATACTTGAGGAAGACTCCTTGATTATTTCACCAGAAGAAAAAGAACATATAAAGACAAGCGGCGCCATCCCGCAACTGAAAACCTTATTCCGGCATGTTGTAACCAATGCGCGCGGCAAGGAATCCTACGACCTTCCCAACAATTTGCAATCGGAGGGAACGCAGCGCACCCTCGGCATCGAAGCGGCCATTTTCGATATGACGGAACGGAACGCATTTCTCCCCATCGATGAATTGGAAGCCTCGCTGCATCCAGACCTGGTGGAATGCATTATCGAAGGTTTTTTGAAATCAAAAAACCAAGGCCAGCTCTTGGTAACGACCCATTACGACCCATTGCTCAACACGATTAACGACCTGCTGCGGAAAGACAGCGTTTGGTTTACCGAAAAGGATGAATCCGGCAACACCTCGCTGTATTCGCTCAGCGATTTCAACGGGCTCAACAAGATTTCCTCCTTTCAGCGATCCTACCGTAACGGTGTGTTTGGCGCACTACCCAATATCAAATAGGCTATGGCACGCAAACAAAACACCTTACAACAAAGAACCCCTATTCCAACCATTATCGGTGCAGGAATTACCGAACAATGGTATTTCACTCACCTTCAACGGATAATGGGTTACCGCATAAAAATTCGACCCCGTTTCTTCGGCCAGGAAGACATCTTTCAACTTTCAAAAAAGATTGAAGCGGTTTTGTCTGACGGGGGTATCGCCATCGCCGTTTTCGATGCCGATGTGGCCTCTTGGGATGAACGTGAACGAAAGAAACTGACTGAATTACGCAATAAGTACGCCAGCAATCCCTGCGTTGTAATTTGCGACAGCCTACCGTCCATAGAATATTGGTTTCTCTTGCACTTTGCCGATATCCACCGATTGTTTCCAACCTCCAAAGCCGTAACCCGCGAAGTAGCCAAACATCTGCCGGGATACAACAAAACCGAACAATATCTAAGCCGCCCCGAATGGGTCAAGGAGTTATGCAACGGCAACAAAATGAAAACCGCCCTCAAAAACGCTTCAAAATGCAAGGATGGACAGTCCTATACCAACGTGCCGTTGGCCATTGAACGGATTGTGGGATAGATTGAAGGCTTACCATTCCCTAATCCACTCACCCCGAAACTTCACCCCTTTGAATTCACAGTCACAAAATTTGATGCCTAAAATTCTACAACATGTATCAAAAAATCGCCAAGCTCCTGCCCCCTCCCGAAATCCACCTCTTTCCTCTCGGTTTTCACAAATTTAAAGATATTATTCCTCTCGGTTTTATCAAAAACAGGCCTATTATTCCTCTCGGTTTTCACAAAACAATCGCATCCATCATTCTGACACCGTTAATAATGAATGATTTACAAATTCCGCAGACAACCGCCATTCCACCGCCGTGAAACACATCTACATTCACCCTCTTTACTGCATGTCCACCCTCGAAAAGGTTTCCGAACATATCGCCGTGTAGGGAAACCAATTTCCCTACGGCAACATCTCATTTTTTCCTACCTTCGCGCCCGATTTTCAAAACCTCGGTTTTCGAGACCATGAAACGCAGTTTGATTGCTTTGGCTTTGGGCACGTTTGCCCTGGGAATCACGGAGTTCGGCATGATGGGGATTTTGAGCGATGTAGCCGACAGCCTGCATGTGAGCATCGTGCAGGCGGGACACCTCATCTCCACCTACTCGCTCGGGGTGGCCGTCGGCTCGCCCCTGCTGCTTTTCCTGCGCAAGATGCCGCTTAAAACGGTGATGATTGTGCTGAGCCTCGTGATTTTCGGCGGCAACCTGCTGGCCGCACTCTCTCCCAACTACACCACGCTGCTTTGCGCCCGATTCATCGCCGGACTGCCGCACGGAGCCTACTTCGGGGCGGGCGCCATCGTATGCTCGCGCATTGCCGAACAAGGCCGCGGTGCGCAGGCGGTGGCCTTTATGGTGGCCGGCATGACGGTGGCCAACGTTATCGGCGTGCCCAGTTCCACCTTCCTGACCCACCTCTTCAACTGGCGGGTGGCCTTCGGCGGCGTGGCCCTCATCGGACTGATCACCTTCCTCTGCCTGCGGAGCTGGCTGCCCTATCTGCCGGCACTTCCCGACCAAGGTCTCAAAGGGCAGTTCAACTTCCTGCGCAAACCCGCGCCATGGCTCATCTACACGGGTATTTTCTTCGGTCAGGCAAGCGTCTATTGCTGGTTCAGCTATGTGGAACCGATGATGACGCAGATAAGCGGATTTTCCACGGCTTCGATGACGTGGATCATGATGCTGGCCGGATTGGGCATGGTGACGGGGAACCTCTCGGCGGGGAAACTGGCCGACCGCTACCGTCCTTCGCTCGTAAGCGCCTGCATCGCCGCTTCGTTGGTGGTGGTGATGCCGTTGATTTACGTGCTTTCGCCTTTCAAGATTCCCTCGCTGGCGCTTACCTTTCTCGCAACCGGCGCCCTCTTCGGCATCGGCGGCCCCTTGCAGTACCTTATCGTGCGCTATTCCAAAGGGGGTGAGATGTTGGGCGGCGCCGGCATCCAGATTGCCTTCAACGTGTCGAACGCCGTTTCCGTTTCCATAGGCGGCCTGGCCATCGACCACGGTTTCGGCCTCGCCTCCCCCGCCCTCGTGGGCGTTCCGTTCTGCATTGTGGGCGCAGTTGCGCTGTTCTGGCTCTACGGAAAATACGACCGGGAGGCGTAGCCTGTTTCAGCCCGCCTCTTTCCTCTCGGTTTTGTCAAATTTTGGGGGATTATTCCTCTCGGTTTTCACAAACCAACCAACACTCCACGCGCTTACAGGCGGCATTCCACTTCTGCAATGCCTTGTACGCCTTTAATTCTTCCTTGGTCAAAGATCCTTTCTGAAGTCTTCCGTATTCAAAACGCGCCGCCGCTTCCCGACATCGATTCCAGCTTCGATACAACCTGATCCTTGTGTACACTGGCTCTTTTTGGGGAAACACATTATAAACTTTACGCAAACAAGCATGAGTCATAAGCATGGCTTGCATCGCCGTATGTATCAAATCCTCCATATCACGTATCTATACCTGATTGTCTAATCGCGTAACTAAACAAAGGTACGCAAAAACGCGATACGTACCCCACAGGGGAAGCCGCTTTGCGCAAAAATATGCCGAGGCGCGAATTGAGTGGAACGGATATAGTTCCCAATGTCTAATTTAACTTTCCACCAACGGAGTCCCTTCAAATACCTTTCCCTGATCTTCTGTCATAGCCCGCAAGCGTTGTTCGATGGCCTCCCAATTAAAATCTCCATGGATTAACGCGATGTTTTCCGTTGTGTCCACATCGTTAAAATAGGTAAGGGATTTTAAGGCACGCACTGAATCTTCAGAAAACTTCTTTCTATAAAAACCAAGCATCTCCACCAAAGAAAAACGCGTGGAAAGATAGGCGATATCGATAAAATCCTTCATGCGAGTACCATTGTCCGTTATGGCGGACAGTTTCATGGCGATGATATCTTCCTCCGAATAGAGCCGTATGCCCTCATCCTCGCAATACGGTGCCAAATGCGGATATCCGTGCCTGATGCAATCAATCTTCACTCCCGCGATGGTTCCCTTCAAAGTATTCCTCGACATCCAACCGGGTTCAAAACCGTATTTGGTTTTCAAAAAATCGGCCAAAGCCTCATTATCGAATGGACGGGGCGTAAACAAATCCAAATCCACACTGTAACGATGCCCCATATACAACGATAAGGCCGTACCTCCAGCCAAGCAAAATTCTTGCAATTCTTTTTCAGCCTGAAGCCTTTTCAGGAGTTCAAGTGTCGTTCCCTCAACAACTTCCGTGTGTAACATTGCAACTCCTCTTTCTTTAAATGAAACACCAGGCAGACATACTCCATATCATGCGCCGACAAGAAAGGAATTTCCTTGATAATGGAACGAAACGCCTCCATTCCTCCATACAGGTTCAAGGCTGCATAATAATCGGTCAACCGCCCTCTTTCGATGACCCGTTGCACGACAATCCTACGGGATTTCCACCAGTCGAAACCCGAAAGGTCGTACTCCCACAGCAAAGTGGGCGATACAGAACATTTCCCGGCATAATTCCTATAATCGTCAAAGATTGTCATCGCATAGAAATAGTATGCAAAGGTAGGCAAAAACAAAAAAAGCCGGGAACCAAGGCTCCCGGCTTCCACCAGAATCACTTGTAGATTCGCTTAGAACAGCCCCTTCAGCACGCTGTCATCCACCAGATTCGGCAGGGTAACTTTCAATTCCGGGCAGGCTTCCATAGCGCGTTTGATGGCGAACATCGCGCCTTCGTTCCTCGCCCACGAGCGGCGGGAAATGCCGTTGTTCACGTCCCAGAAGAGCATGCTGCGCAACCTGCGGTCGGCGTCCGCGCTGCCGTCGAGCACCATGCCGAAACCACCGTTCATCACTTCGCCCCAGCCTACGCCGCCACCGTTATGGATACTTACCCAGGTGGCGCCGCGGAAAGAGTCGCCGATTACGTTCTGCACCGCCATATCGGCACAGAACATGGAACCGTCGTAGATATTGGAGGTTTCGCGGTAAGGCGAGTCCGTACCCGACACATCGTGGTGGTCGCGGCCCAACACCACCGGCGCGCTCAAACGCCCGTTGGCAATGGCCTTGTTGAAAGCCGCCGCGATACGGGTACGGCCTTCGGCATCGGCATAGAGGATACGCGCCTGCGACCCCACCACCAGTTTGTTGGCCTTGGCACCCTTAATCCACGTGATGTTGTCGTGCATCTGCTGCTGTATCTCAGCGGGCGATTCCTTGGCGAGGCTTTCCAACACGTCCATCGCCAAGTGGTCGGTAACATCCAGGTCTTCCGGCTTGCCCGAGGTACAGACCCAGCGGAAAGGCCCGAAACCGTAGTCGAAACACATCGGCCCCATGATGTCCTGCACATAGGAAGGATACTTGAACGTGCCGTCGGCCTTCATCACGTCGGCACCCGCATGGCTGCTTTCGAGCAAAAATGCGTTACCGTAGTCGAAGAAATACATGCCCTTGGCGGCCAAGGCGTTGATGGCGGCCACCTGACGGCGCAAGGAAGCATATACCTGTTCCTTGAACTTTTCGGGTTCCTCGCTCATCATGCGGTTGCTTTCCTCCAAACTCAATCCCACGGGGTAATAGCCGCCGGCAAAGGGGTTGTGGAGCGAGCTTTGGTCGGAGCCCAAATCCACCTGAATGTCGTGTTTCACGATATATTCCCACATATCCACCGCGTTGCCGAGGTAGGCGAAGGAGCGCGCCACCTTTTCCTCGCGCGCTTTCTTGACGCAGGCAAACAGTTCGTCAAGGTCTTCGTGGATTTCATCTACCCAACCCTGGTCGTGGCGTTTGTGCGCCGCCAGCGGATTGATTTCGGCAGTCACCGAAACCACGCCGGCAATATTGCCGGCCTTGGGCTGTGCGCCGCTCATACCGCCCAGTCCGCAGGTAACGAACAGTGTTCCGGCGGCTTTCTTCCCGATACGGCGGGTGGCGTTGAGCACCGTGATCGTGGTGCCGTGCACAATGCCCTGCGGTCCGATGTACATATACGAACCGGCCGTCATCTGTCCGTATTGGGTCACGCCGAGGGCGTTGTAACGTTCCCAGTCGTCGGGCTTGCTGTGGTTGGGAATCATCATGCCGTTGGTCACCACCACGCGGGGCGCGTCCTTATGCGAGGGATACAGCCCCATCGGATGCCCGGAATACATCACGAGGGTCTGCTCGTCGGTCATTTCCGAGAGGTACTTCATTACCAGGCGGTATTGCGCCCAGTTCTGGAACACCGCGCCGTTGCCGCCGTAGGTGATCAGTTCGTGGGGATGCTGGGCCACCGCCGGGTCGAGGTTGTTCTGAATCATCAGCATGATGGCCGCCGCCTGACGGCTCTTGGCCGGATATTCCTCGATGGGGCGGGCGAACATATCGTAGGTGGGACGGAAACGGTACATATAGATGCGGCCGTACTGTTCCAGTTCGTGCGCGAATTCGGGCGCGAGCACTGCATGGTGCTTGGCGGGGAAATAACGCAGGGCGTTGCGCAGAGCCAGTTCCTTTTCGGCCTTGCTCAGTACATCCTTGCGCTTGGGCGCGTGGCTCACCGTTTTGTCGTAGGCACGCGGTTCGGGCAACACATCGGGAATGCCTTCCCGGATTGCCGCTTGAAATTCTGCAATATTCATCTCTTTATGGTTTTATTCCGTGGGTTTGTCTTTCTTCTTTTCCTTGCGTCCGAACACCGAGATATGCACGTAGCGTTCGGGGTTGATGCGCAGGTCCTGCAAGAGCAGGCTCAGCTGCTTGCTCGATTTTTCGAGGTTTTCGTAGAGAGTGTCGTTGGTAAGCAGCTGCCCCACGCTTCCCTTGCCCGTGTTCACGCCTGCAAGGAGCGCTTCGGCCTGCGAAAGGGATTCCTTCAACGAACGCACCGCCTCGCCCAATTCGGCCTTGGCCAAGGTATCGCTGATGGCCGAGAAGTTGGAGATGGCGTTGGCCAGATCGCCCTTCTTGTCTTTGAGCATCTCGCTCAGATTCTCGATATTGGCGATCATTCTGTTGAGGCGCGGGCGGTTTTCGGCCAAAAGTGCGTTGGCCTGGGAGGTGATGCCTTCCACATTGGTGAGACTGGCATGGAGCGCGTCCAGGCTCTCGCCCAAATCCCCCACTTTCTTGGTGTCCAGCACCGAGTTCATCTTGCCCAGAATGCTGTCCAACGAACCGAGAATACTGCTTATCGTGCTCTCCATCGGAGCCAGTTGCGCCATCAGGTCGGGAACCTGCCTGCCTTGCAGGGTCTGCCCCGTCTTCATCATTTCCGCACTGTTGCCCAGATGCAGCACGATACCCGAACCGCTCATCAGCCCCAAGGATTCCAAGGATGCCACCGTACCCTGGGGAATGGGATATTTTTTCTTGATGCCGAGCGCGATCTTGATGTTATGGTCGGTTTCCGAAACGAACTCGATGGAACTTACCCGCCCCACTTTCTTGCCGTTCACCACCACGGGCGATGACACATTGATGCCGCCCGAATTCTCGAACACGGCGTAATAGGTGTTCTCGCTCGAAAAGATGTTCCTGCCCGCCAGAAAAAAGCAGACCCACACGAACATGGCGATCACGGCGGCCGAAACCAAGCCTATCTTCCATTCTTTGGAAAACCTTATCTTCTTTTCTGTACTCATTTCCTGTCTGTTTTGAGTTTATCGAGAGCCTGCTGCAAGGCCACCGGCTCCCCGTTTTCGAAAGCCGCCACGAATGCCGAGGCATAGCCCGCGTTCTTTGCTTCCTGGACGGCCTGCTGTATGCCTTCGAAAGTGGTTGAACGCGAATAATAGTATTTGTAGAGTGACTGTGTCTTGTCGTAATACTTGCTTAGATTTGAAAGCCCCTTGAAATTGTAGGGTTTAAGTTCCAGATCCTTGCTCGAGGCGGCCAGCTGCACCCGGAATTCTATCGTGCATTTTTTAAGGGTATCGGCCGGTTTAGGCTGAATTTCGGGTTTTGCTTCCGGTTGATTTTCCGTTTTGGATTCCGACTTCGCTTCCTGTTGCCCTTCCTGTTTGGTTTCCTGTTTCGCTTCCTGTACGGATTCCTCCTTGGCGAATTCAGGTGCCGCACTCTCGGCCCGTATCTCTTCGGCGGGCGTTTCCTTTACGGGTGCCTGCGGTTGTTCCACGGGCTTAGGTTCAGGAGCGGGTTTCGGATTTTCGGGAACGGGTTTCGCTGCAGGTTCCGAAGCGGGCGCGGATTGCGCCGCCGAACGTTTGTCGATACGCTGCTTGTACTTGGCAAAGGCTTCCAGCAGGCACTTGGCCACCGTTTTCTGACCTTCTTCGGAAAGCAGGAACTTCTCGTCTTCAGGATTGCTCAAAAAACCCAGTTCGGTAAGGATGGAGGGGCGCGCCGACTTCCACAGCACATAGAAAGGCCCCTGCTTGATACCCCGGTTGGGCGAGGATATATTCTTCTTGTAAAGCCCCTGCAGTTCCTGGGCGAAATAGACACTGTTCTCGAAACCCGCGTCCTGGTGCACGGTGGCCGTAACCACGTCCATCCAGCTCTGGCTGTAGTTCTTCTCGTGGTTCTGTTCCTGATACACTACGGCGTTCTCGCGCTGCACCTCGGCCAGGTTCGCGTCGTTTTTCTGCGCCCCCCGCAGCCAGGTTTCCATGCCCCGCGCCGAAGTCGATTTGGCGGCGTTGCAGTGGATGGACACGAAAAGGTCGGCATGGTGGTCGTTGGCGATCTGGCCACGTTTCCAAAGTTCGATAAAGCGGTCGTCGCTGCGGATATAGACCACCTTTACGTCAGGAAACCTTTCCGTTACCATCTTGCCGAACTTGAGGGCCACGGCCAGCACCACGTCTTTCTCGCGCGCCTTCTTGCCCACACAGCCGGGGTCTTTGCCTCCATGACCGGGATCGATTACCAAAACGTCCACCTTGTCCGACACCACCTGCGCCTGTCCCGGCATCAGCAGGCCGAGTACAAGTGGAAGCGTGCAGCACAATATTCTTAAACAGTTCATCAACGGGCTGTCGTTTTATTAAGTTTGGGGATTTACGTAAATTTGCCCTTTATGCACTTTTCGTATAGAAGGCAAAAATACGCAAAATTTCGGGCATGCGGCTCTGTAAGATGAATCTCCACTCCCCTTATTCCCTATTGTGGTTAACGGGACTGGCGCTCTGCTTTCTGTGTGCCTGTTCCGGCAGCCGCAACGCGGTGTCGGGCAACGCCCCCACCGTATCGCCCGCCGAAGCCCTTCCCTTGGGCGACACTGCGGCCGTATCGTCCCGCAACAGCCTTTCCCTGCCACAGGATTCCTCCGCATTGCCCCTTACGGACAGCCTTTCCGTCCCGGCTTCCGACACTACGGGATTCGCCGCCGATTCCCTCGATTTTCCCGACGGTTCCGCCGAATTTTCCACCGACAGCGCCGGATTCCTCCACCAAAGCTCCACCATCGAAGACGTGCTGGACTACACCGCCGTCGATTCGGTGTATGTAGATTTGAACACCCGCATCGCACACCTGTTCTCGGAAGCTGTGGTCAACTACAGCGGCTTTCACTTGGAATCGGACTATATGGAGGTGAACCTACCCGGTTCGGAAGTGCTGGCGCAACCCACCTTCGACAGCCTGGGGCTCGAAGTGGGCGTTCCCCATTTCGAAGACAGCAAGAACCAGTTCGACGCCAAGGAGATACGCTACAACTTCAACACCAAGAAAGGCATCATCAAAGACGTGATGACGATTCAGGAAGAAGTCTATGTGCACGGCAACGTGGTCAAGAAATACGAGAACGACGTTTCGTTCATCAAGGGGGCGCGCTTTACGTCCTGCGACCTGGAGAACCCGCACTACGACCTGCGCGCGTTCAAGGCCAAGGTGGTGCCGCAAAAGGCAATCATCCTGGGTTCGGCCATGATGTTTATCGAAGATGTTCCCACGCCCCTGGTGCTGCCCTTCGCCGCCATCCCCAACCAGAAGAAGCACCGTTCGGGCATCCTTTTCCCCAGTTTCGGGCAGACCCGCCGCGCCGGCTTCTTCTTCAAGGGTTTCGGTGCCTACCTCAACTTCAACGACTTCTTCGACCTGAAGGCGGAAGCCGACGCCTACACGGGCGGCAACTGGGAGATACGCGCCGATTTCCGTTACGCGGTGCGCTACAAGTTCAGCGGTGCCCTCAACTTCGGCTACTCATGGATCTATCAGGACGAACGCGGGCTTCCGCACCGCGCCCATCAGAACGGTTTCAAGATCCAGTGGTCGCACTCGCAGGATTCAAAGGCCCGCCCCAACAGCCGCTTTTCGGCCAACGTGAACTTCACCAACAGTTCCTACAGCAAGTACTCGGGCAACCTGAGCGACTACCTTACCAGTTCCACCACCTCCAACATCTCCTACTCGCTCGACTTCGCGCAGAAACTGCATCTGGCGCTCAACGCCTCGGCCGACTACAACACCTACACGCGGGCCTTCAACCTCACGCTGCCTACGGTGAGCCTCTCGGTGGATCAGCTCTACCCCTTCCGCCGCAAGAAAGCCGTGGGCAAGCGCCGCTGGTACGAGACCATCAGCTTCAACTACAGCCTGCTGGCGCAAAACAACATCCGCGCGTTCGACACCAACTTCTTCAGCCAGCAGACGCTGGACAACATGAACAACGGCATCAAGCAGACCGCCCGACTGGCCAGCACGGTAAAGATATTCAAGTACCTGAACTGGACCAATTCGTTCGACTACAACGAAATGTGGTACCTCAACAACACCACCAAGGGCTATGATCCCGAACAGAACCTCATCGACATCAAGAACAAGGGATTCAAGACCACGCGCCAGTTCAGCTACAACACCAACCTTTCGTTCAACGTTTACGGAATCTTCAAGTTCCGCAAAGGCTGGATCAAGGCGTTCCGCCACGTAATGACCCCCACCGTCGGCATCACCTACCGTCCCGATTTCAGCAAGCCTTTCTGGGGCGCGTACGCCACCTACACCGATCCCAACGGCGTGGAACACCTCTACTCCAAATACGCCAACAACATCTACGGCGGCCCGGCCTCCGGCATGGTGGGCAGCATCAACCTCTCGCTCAAGAACACCTTCGACATGAAGGTGCGCAGCAAGAAAGACACCGTGAGCGGAGAGAAGAAGATAAAGCTGATCGACAACCTTACCGTGAGCACCTCCTACAACATGGCGGCCGACTCCCTGCGCTGGGCGCCCATCACCATCAGCGCGCGCACCGTGCTGTTCCAACGGCTCAACGTGAATGTGGGCGCGTCGTTCGACTTCTACAAGGCCGACAAGGACGGGCGGCGCTACAACGAATTCTTCTGGGTCGACAACAAATACAAGGGGCTGCGGTTCACCCGCACCGACCTTTCGGTGTCGCTGGCCTGGAACCTGAACCCCAAGGCCAATCCCAAGCAGAACGGACAGACGCAGGAAAAACCGCAGCACCCCTATTACGCCTCCGACCTGTACGACCCCACCGACATCTTCCTGCAGCCGATCGACTTCAAGGCTCCGTGGAACCTCAACATCGGCTACAACCTGAACTACATCGTCACGCCCGATGCACGCAACGGCAAGTTGAGCCACGACCTGGTGCAGACCATCACGCTTTCGGGCAACGTAAAGATAACCGACAAGTTCGACATCAATTTCGGCACCGGCTTCGACGTGCAGGCCAAGAAATTCACGATCACCACCATCAGCTTCAGCCGCGACCTGCACTGCTGGGAAATGGGCTTCTACTGGGTGCCTTTCGGCTACCGCACCGAGTGGAATTTCCACATCCGCGTAAAGAGCGGCATCTTCCAGAGCCTCAAGGCGCAGAAGAGCAAGTCGTATATCGACAATTACTATTAGGCATGAACACGAAACCGCATTGGGGCTATCATCTTCTGGCGCTCGGCATCGTGACGGTATGGGGCTCCACCTTCGTTTCCACCAAGCTGCTGCTGAACCACGGGCTCAACCCGCAGGAAATCTTCTTTTACCGCTTCCTACTCGCCTACCTGCTCATGGCCGTCTGCTATCCGAAGCAATGGCGTGCCAAGAGCGGAAAAGACGAGCTATTGTGCGCCCTGGCTGGAATTACGGGCGGCTCGCTGTATTTCTACACCGAAAATTCGGCGCTCACCTACACCGCCACCAACAATATCGCGCTGATCCTCTGCATCGCGCCCCTTGTTACTGCGCTCCTGTTGCGCCTTTTCTCTCCTTCGGACACCTCGCCCCTGCGCAAACGGTTCTGGGCCGGCTCGCTCATCGCCCTTTCAGGAGTTGCCTGCGTGATATTGAACGGGCATTTCGTGCTGCACCTCTCGCCCAAGGGCGACCTGCTCTGCCTGGCCGCCGCACTCTGCTGGGGCTTCTACACGGTACTGGTCAAGAAACTGGAACGCGGCTACAACAACCTGTTCATCACCCGCAAGGTGTTCTTCTACGGACTGCTCACGATCCTGCCGCTCTATATCAGCTCGTTCCGGGCGGAAGACCTGTCGCTGCTGCAACGCCCCGTGGTGTTCGGAAACCTGCTCTTTTTGGGCATCGTGGCCTCGCTGCTCTGCTTTTTCTTCTGGAACAAGGTGCTCAAGAACCTCGACCCCATCCGGGCCACCAACTACATCTACCTCTCGCCCGTGGTAACGGCCACGGCTTCCTTTTTCGTGCTGCATGAGCCGGTAACGCCCGTCATGCTGCTGGGCGCGGCACTCACCATCGGCGGGGTCTATCTGGCCGGGAAGATGAGTGGCTTCCGCAAGCACAGATGGCAGAGTTATTCCAAAAGACAGGACTGATATCGGATGCCACATAAACAACATATTTAAGAAAGTGAACTCGATGAATCCTTGGCATGTGCAAAATTTGCACACACCAAAAAATAAGGTGTCGTAGAAAGAGCTTTACACAGCAAACAGAAACAAAGTTTTACAATCTTGATATCATCATCTCCGTCGGTTATCGCGTCAAATCAAAACGCGGCACCCGGTTTCGCATTTGAGCCAACAAGGTGTTGAAGCAATACCTGTTCCAAGGTTATGCAATCAACAAACGCATTGCATCCCGAAGTTTGTGCTGAACCACACTGGGTTGACATAATGTAATATTCTGATACTGATAATTTTAATCTTGATTTTCAATTAAACCATCTCAAAAAATTTGATTATCTTTGTGGTTTGAATGCGGTTTGTCGCTGTCAAACTGGCCAAGACATAATGTAGAAATACAAACAACATAAAGGGAAACTCCCCCATAGCCGCGAAAAGTTTGGTCGCCTGTCAGAATTATTGGGAAGTTTTTCTTGTACATAAAGAATCGCAATGAACAAGGAACTTGAAGTTGTTCTTTCTCTATACGAAGGATTGATTGCCACAAAGACCAATGATGGCATACCTGTTTGTCTAAGACCAGCAGATGTTGTGGGAACCGTGCAGGATGACCCTTTTGATTGTTGGATAGAAGAACAATTAAAACAAGTTCTTCCAGATAACTATGAAGTTGTTCATGCAGGGAAACTCACAACCCCTGATATAATCATAAGAGAAAAGCAAACCAATACCATAGTCGGTTTAGAAATAAAAAAATTAATTCAAAAGGCTAATGGAAAAGACCCAAGAGGCTTGACAATTGATTATAATAGCTGCCTACCTTGTGGGCGTGCAATGGTAAAAGTCGGTAAAGACACAACCATTGTGCCTTGTTATTATTTATTCGCACTGCTCAATCCCAATAGTACAGAGATAATAACATTGATCATAATGGATGGGGATTTCCTTAATTATGATTTTGAACTTCATAAGGAAGCTAAATATTCAAATTTCACAGAATACAATCATGGATCTTATGGTGAGGGTTCTGTCCGCCACAGAAAAATGTATACCTATCCCAATCCATTGAACTCAGATCTTTCATTCTTTTCTTTTAGGCAACTGTTTGTTGCAAAAAGAGCTTTAATTGATGGTTCACATCTTAACCTCTTTGTTAAAGAGGAAGTTGAGAGAACCGACAAATATGGTAACTCATTTTACTATTCTTTGGTAGATAAAACAAACAGCCCCAAATCGCCAAATGAGGAGTTGACTATATTGAAGGACATTTTTAGTAGTTGTAAAAAGAGGCAATCCAAAGAGCGGGTTGCCTATATTCCAGAAATTCCAGTATTGTGATATGTTTTTAATAGAGCAAAAAGAGAAATCTTCATATACCTTTTTGAGTCTCTTTTCAGGTGCTGGCGGGCTTGACTTAGGATTCGAAAAGGCGGGATTTTTACACATTGAATCGAGTGATATTCTCGATGTTGCCGTTCGCACGATGCAATACAATAGACCCAATTGGAATGTTTTATTGCAAGATGTTAGAGAATATAAGCCCCAGTATAAAAATGATGTAGATGTCCTTCTTGCAGGCTTCCCTTGTCAAGGATTTTCACTTGGAGGTAAAAGAGATGCATATGATGAAAGAAATTCCTTATATCGACATGTAATAAGGATTGCAGAATTTGTTCAACCAAGGCTAATTGTAATGGAGAATGTTCTTAATTTAAGGACAATGAACCACCCTGAAACAGGGAAACCATTTGCAATTCAGATAGCAGAAGAACTCTCAAAGATAGGATACACAACTGTTTTTCAATCATTTAGGGTTTCTAATTACGGGGTTCCACAGACAAGAAGGAGGTTTATCTTTTTTGCTTATAAGAATCCAAAGTTTTCAGCATTTTGTTTTCCAAAAGGAGAGAAGGATACACCTATAAAGGATTTTTTATTCGACATAGGACAGGATTTTAACATATCTTTGCCAAATCATAATCCTGAATGGGGTTTCAAAAGTTATGCTCATACCGAGACTGGAGAAAATTTTGACAGTAATGAAATAGCTGTTCCTGTCAGATTTAGCAGAACCGCCTCTGAGGGGAATCCCATCCGCGATTTCAATTCGCCATTTCCTGCTGTTGATACTGCTACTGTATGGGGGTGGGCTCAAGGTCATGTAACAGCAAAAAGGATTCAAAAAGATAGAACAGATGAACTGTATGTAAGAAACCCAGAATCATGTGCAAAGTTATGGAGAATATCTGCAAGTAGATTACGGGCTTTTACCGCACGAGAATATGCCCGATTGCAGACATTCCCTGATGATTGGGTTTTTATTGGAGAAAACAAGCGAGATGTTCAATTGCAGATAGGAAATGCAGTTCCTGTTTTGTTTGCGAAAAAAATAGCCATATCGGTTAGAGAGATATTGGAATTTGTTGACAATAAACGCAACTCCATCCAGACGCCTGAACAACCCTCCTTGTTTCAGTTTACTGATTTCATCTAATTTTTTCCAAATTTATCACAAAAAGACCACAGTCTGAGGTGTCCAAAAAAGTGGCGGTTTATTTTGCTTTGGGTTTATTCGTACCTTTGTGAGTTTCACCCCGGCAAAAGAACAACGACTATGGCAAGCATTGAAAGTGTTTTGGAAAAACTTACGGTTCAGGCCGTTAAGCAATTGTTTGATCTTGAAGCGAAAGAAGGATGTGTTCAGTTTCAGAAAACCGACAGGAAATTCGAGGGAGACCTTACCCTGGTGGTGTTTCCCTTTGTAAAGGCAGCCAGGAAAAGCCCCGAGGAAACGGGCAGGCTGATCGGCGAATACCTTAAGGAAAACTGCCCCGACATCACGGAATTCAATACCGTGAAAGGCTTCCTGAACCTCTCGATAAGCGATGCCTACTGGGTGAACCACCTGGACGCCCTGCGCCGCGAAAAAGCGCCCGAAGCCAAGGGTTCCGAACCCATCGTTATCGAATATTCTTCGCCCAACACCAACAAACCCCTGCACCTGGGGCATATCCGCAACAACCTGCTCGGCTGGTCGGTGGCTGAAATCCTCAAGGCCAACGGCTATGCGGTAAAGAAAGTGAACTTAGTGAACGACCGCGGCGTGCATATCTGCAAGTCGATGTTGGCGTGGCTACGTTGGGGCAACGGCGAGACGCCCGAGAGTTCCGGCATGAAAGGCGACCATCTGGTGGGCAAATACTATGTGATTTTCAGCAATCACCTCAAGGAAGAGACCGACAAGATACTGGCCGCCCACCCCGGCATGGAGAAAGACGAGGCCGAACGACAGACCCCGTTGATGCAGGAGGCTCAGGCCATGCTCAAGAAATGGGAGGACGGAGACGAAGAAATCCGCGCCTTGTGGCGGAAGATGAACACCTGGGTATATGCGGGTTTCGATGCCACCTATGCGAAATTGGGCGTGGACTTCGACAAGATTTATTATGAATCGGACACCTATCTGTTGGGCAAGAGCATGGTGATGGAGGGATTGGAAAAGGGTGTGTTGGTGAAGCGCGAAGACGGTTCGGTGTGGGCGGACCTGCGCGATGAGGGATTAGATGAGAAACTTTTGCTGCGTAAGGACGGCACCTCGGTATATATGACCCAGGATCTGGGCACGGCGCGTCTGCGTCAGCAGGATTTCGATGCCGACCGCTTGATTTATGTGGTGGGTAACGAGCAGAACTACCATTTCGACGTGCTCAAACGCGTGCTGCGCAAGTTGGGCTATGCCTGGGGCGAGAAGATAACGCACCTTTCGTACGGCATGGTGGAACTGCCCGAAGGCAAGATGAAGTCGCGCGAAGGCACGGTGGTGGATGCCGATGATTTGATGGTGAAGATGACCGAGACCGCCCGCGAGACCAGCGAGGAAATCCGCGCCGCCAAAGGCATCTCGCCCCAAGACGGAAACAAGGACGAAATGGAGCAACTCTATTTCGAACTGGGCATGGGCGCGCTCAAATACTTTATCCTGAAGGTGGATCCGGTAAAGAACATGCTGTTCAATCCAAAGGAATCGATCGACTTTAACGGCAACACCGGCCCGTTCCTGCAATACACTCACGCGCGAATCCGCTCGCTGCTGCGCAAGAGCGGCTTCAATCCCGACGAAGCCATTGCCTACGACACCAAGGGATTGAGCATTTCAGGCAAGGAAAAGAGCCTGATCCAGAACCTGACGGCCTACCCCGCCGTATTACGTCAGGCGGGCGAACAGTTCAGCCCCGCGCTGATCGCCAATTACCTCTACGACTTGGCCAAAGACTTCAACGGCTTCTATCAGGACACCAACGTGTTGCGCGAAGAAAACGAACAGTTGAAGGCCTTCCGCCTCGCCCTCGTGCAACAGACGGGGGTAACGCTCAAGAAAGGGCTTCACCTGTTGGGGATTACGGCGCCGGAAAAGATGTAGGAAAATATCGGATGATAAAGGAAAGGCGCGGCATTCGCCGCGCCTTTTTAATTAACCTTTTTCAGTTCTTCTTCCAATCTACCGTAGAGATTCCGCGTAACCGCGGTCAACGGCAGCCGCAGGGAATTTTCGCAGAAGCCCTGGATATGCAGGGCGGCCTTGATGCCGGGAGGATTGCCCTGCTCGAAGAGCAGCCGCAAGAGATTCATGATGCGGAAGTTTACCGCCTGCGCCTCGGCCAAATTCCCTTTCTTGACACTTTCCACGATCGTTTTCATCTCTTTGGGAATCAGATTGGCCGCCGTGCTGATGACCCCGTCCGCCCCCATGGCCACCAAGGGCAGGGTGAGCGAATCATCGCCGCTGAACACCGAGAAATGTTCCGGACGGTCGCGCAGAATCTCACCGATCTTGCCCACCATACCGGAGGCTTCCTTCACCGCCGCGATATTGGGCACGGTCTGCGCCAGTTTCACCACCGTTTCGGGTTCCACGTTGGCGCCGCAACGCGAGGGGATGTTATAGACGATTACCGGCAGCGGGGAATTTTCGGCCACCGTCTTGAAATGGGCGTACAGGCCGCGCTGCCCGGGCTTGTTGTAGAAAGGCGACACCGAAAGGATGTAGGAATAGCCCGAAAGGTCGGTCTGCTGCAAGGTCTTTACCACATGGGCGGTATTGTTGCCGCCGATGCCCATCACCAGCGGAACCCGGCCACCGGCATAGTCGGCCACCGCGCGGCAAAGCTCGCGTTTTTCGGCCTCGTCCAAGGTGGGGCTTTCGCCCGTGGTGCCTAACACGACCAGGAAATCCGCCCCGCCCGCCAAGGTGTAATCCACAATGCGCCGCAGGGCTTCGAAATCGATATGATGACCGTCTTTCCTGAAGGGCGTGACCAAAGCCGTTCCCACACCGCCCAATCTTTTCTGTACTGACATAAGATTCTGCTTTTACTCGCCTTTGAACTTCGTTAAACGTCCGCGCGGCCGCCGTCGAACAGCGGCAGATACGTCTCCAACGCACGGATAAAGACCGCCACGTAGTCCTGCCCCTCTTCGGGCGCCAGGCAAAGGTCGTTCACCTTCAGATTCCAGGGCGTGAACTTGCCCACTTTCAGATGCGACACACACATGGCCATAACCGCCACGTCCGTATAGTGGAACTCCGGACTGAAATCCATCAGCAGGTCGTAGTCGGAATCCAGGAACTCCTCCATACCCGCGCTCACTTCCCGCTGGGGAAAGAACCGCCAGTCCAGATCCCGCTTGCCGAAAAACGACAGCGCCACGTCCGGCCACTTGATGTCGGGCATTTCCTTGCCGGGCATGCACACCAACACCCTTACCTTCTTGCCCATCTGCGCCAGACGGCAGGCGAACGCCCGCAGGCTTTCCATCTCGGCCTCGTTCCTGTAGGCGTAATAGATGCCCACCCGGTAGGCGTCCGAGAGCCCCGAGGTCTTGCGCGAGGTCTTGTTGTGCCGCAACACAGCCCGCACCTTGCGCTGCCAGAACCAAACTTTAAATTTTCCAAACATAGACGTAAAAGTACGACAATCAGCCAATCAAAGCAAGATGAACCGCAACAAGAAACCAACACCGGCAGGTTAAGAACCACACCACCCTGCGGCACTCAGCCTACCTTCCATACAAAAAGCGGGAGGCAACCGAAATCGCCTCCCGCACTGATCAATGAAAACAACTGTCTGTTAGTACATGCCTTCCATACCGCCGGGCATAGCCGGAGCGGCGGGCTTGTCTTCCTTGATTTCGGCCAGCACGCATTCGGTGGTCAGCAACATGCCGGCAATCGAAGCGGCGTTTTCCAAAGCCACGCGGGTAACCTTGGCCGGGTCGATGACACCCGTGGCCAACAGGTGTTCGTAGGTTTCGGTGCGGGCGTTGAAACCGTAGTCGTCCTTGCCCGCCTTCACCTTGTCAACGATCACCGAACCGTCCAGACCGGCGTTGGTAACGATCTGGCGCAAGGGTTCTTCCAAAGCGCGGCGGATAATTTCCACACCCACCTTTTCGTCGTCGTTGTCCACCTTGAGCTTGTCCAGCGCGGCGATGCAACGCAGGTAGGCCACGCCGCCACCGGGCACGATACCTTCTTCAACGGCAGCACGGGTGGCGTGCAGGGCATCGTCGAAACGGTCTTTCTTTTCCTTCATCTCCACTTCGGAAGCGGCGCCCACGTAGATCACCGCCACACCGCCGGCCAGCTTGGCCAGACGTTCCTGCAGCTTTTCGCGGTCGTAGTCGGAAGTGGTCTTTTCGATCTGGGCCTTGATCATGTTCACACGGTCCTGAATGTCGGCCTTCTTACCCTTGCCGTTCACGATCGTGGTGTTTTCCTTGTCGATGGTGATCTTTTCGGCCTGACCGAGGAAGGTAATGTCGATGTCTTCCAACTTCAAGCCCTTTTCTTCGGAAACCACGGTACCGCCGGTCAGGGTGGCGATGTCTTCCATCATTTCCTTGCGGCGGTCGCCGAATCCGGGAGCCTTAACAGCGGCAATCTTGAGCGAGCCACGCAGACGGTTCACAACCAAGGTGGCCAAGGCTTCGCCGTCGATGTCTTCGGCAATCACCACCAGGGGACGGCCGGTCTGAACCGTTTTTTCGAGCACCGGCAAAAAGTCTTTCATCACCGAAATCTTCTTGTCGTAGAGAAGCACGAAAGGATTTTCCATTACGGCTTCCATCTTTTCGGTGTCGGTCACGAAGTAGGGAGAGATGTAACCGCGGTCGAACTGCATGCCTTCCACCACCTTCACGTTGGTTTCGGTGCCTTTGGCTTCCTCGATCGTGATCACGCCTTCTTTCTTAACCTGCTTCATGGCCTCGGCGATCAGTTTGCCGATATTGTTGTCGTTGTTGGCGGAGATGGTGGCCACCTGTTCGATTTTTTCCACGCTGTCGCCCACCTTGCGGCTCATCTTCTTGATCTGGGCCACCACTTCGGCAACGGCCTTGTCGATACCGCGCTTCAAGTCCATGGGATTGGCGCCGGCGGTAACGTTCTTCAGACCCGTGCGCACGATGGCCTGCGCCAGGATGGTGGCGGTGGTGGTACCGTCGCCGGCCAGGTCGTTGGTCTTGGAGGCCACTTCCTTCACCATCTGGGCACCCATGTTTTCCACGGTGTCTTTCAGTTCTATTTCCTTGGCCACGCTCACGCCGTCTTTGGTAACATGGGGGGCACCGAATTTACGGTCGATGATAACGTTGCGGCCCTTGGGTCCCAAGGTTACCTTTACGGCATCGCACAAAGCGTCAACGCCTTTCTTAAGACGGTTCTTGGCTTCTTGGTCGAAGAGGATTTCTTTTGCTGCCATGATATGTGTTCTTTTGGATTTTAAACAATAAATGAATTAGAGAATGGCGAAAATATCGCTTTCGCGCATAATCAGGTAGTTGGTTCCGTCGATATTGATTTCGGAACCGGAATACTTGCCGTACAGGATCTTGTCGCCTGCCTTCACGCTCATCGGCTCGTCTTTCTTACCGGGGCCTACGGCAACCACCACGCCCTGCTGGGGTTTTTCCTTGGCGGTATCGGGAATGATGATACCGGCGGCGGTTTTCTGTTCGGCTTCCATGGGTTCAACCAATACACGATCGGCCAAAGGTTTGATGCTGAGTTTTTTTGCCATTTTATTAGAGTTTTTAATTTGCATTTTCCCGCGTGAACCGAGGGCTACCCGCTTTCGGGTTCTCGGTGCGCGAACGTTCCCTCATTCAGCACAAAGTGTGCCGAAAGCAGATTCCGTTTCGGTTGCTGACATTTTTGCAGGACATTCCGCCAATTCCTGCCAAAAGAGGAGGACGGGTGTTTTTTTTTGGCACAGGGCGAACCTGCAGAAAGTTACAATATGCTTGGACGCAAGATAATTGAATGCTTCCGAAATTTCATTAACTTTACGGGAATTTTTAACCTATGGCGGGCGAAGACAACAATCTGCAAGACGTTTTGTTTATGCGCGAGGCCTTGAAGCAGGCGCAGAAGGCTTTCGAAGAGGGCGAGGTGCCCGTGGGGGCTGTTGTGGTGTGGAAAGAACGTATCCTGGCCAAGGCCTGCAACTATACCGAGAAACTTACCGACGCCACCGCCCATGCCGAGATGCAGGCCATCACTGCCGCCTGCAACGCCATCGGCGGAAAATACCTTAGCGGCTGCACGCTCTACGTTACCTTGGAACCCTGCGTGATGTGCGCCGGCGCCCTTTATTGGACGCAGATAAGCCGGGTGGTGTACGGTGCGTCCGACCCCAAACGGGGCTGCGGCAAAACGGGTGTGAACCTTTTCCATCCCAAAACGGAAGTGTGCGGCGGCGTGTTGCAGGAAGAATGTGCCCGACTGCTCTCCGATTTCTTTAAGGACAGGCGATAATCCATCATAGCATGAAAAAAGAACTCACCATTCGTTACGCCGAATACGACGAACAGGATTTGCCCCGGGCCGACCGGGAACTCTTGGCGCAGGCCTCCCAAATGGCACAGAAAGCCTACGCGCCCTACTCCCACTTCAAGGTGGGCGCGGCCCTGCGGCTCAAGAACGGCACGGTGGTCTGCGGCAGCAATCAGGAAAACGCCGCCTATCCCTCCGGGCTTTGCGCCGAACGGGTCGCGGTGTTCGCTGCAGCGGCCAACTATCCCGACCAGCAGATAGAATCCCTGGCCATTACCGCCCTTACCTCCAAGCCCATCAACCACCCGATCGCCCCCTGCGGTGCCTGCCGCCAGTCCATCCTGGAATACGAACACAAGTTCAAGCAGCCCATCCGCCTTATTTTGCGCGGCAGTTCGGGCAAGGTGGCGGTGTTCGACGGCATCGAGAGCCTGCTGCCTTTCCAGTTTAACAGCGACGAACTGGATTTTTAACGCATCCTGAACCGCCCTCCCCTTTCTCCATGAAGAACGAAGAAGAAATCAAGGCCGATTTTTGGACGCAGAAAGTGGCCCTGCTCAAAAACATACTGCGCTACGGCGCGCCCGCCTTCACCATCGACCTGCTCTACGACACGCTCTTGCAGTCGGGCTGGGAAACAGACAAAGTGGAAAAGACCAGCACCCGGAGTTTTTTCGGCAGCCAGTGTCCCACCCTGCGGCTGAACCTATGCCAGAGCGGCGACATCACCATCGTGCAGAACGACGGCATACAGTCGATGGAAATGAGCATCCAGGCCGCCCGCGAGCCGGTGCTGCTTACCGGTGCCGAACCCGCTTCGGTGGTGGATCTGCTCCGCGCCTACCAACAGCATTTTCCGCGCTACAAGGAAGCCTTGGACAAACTTTTGCAGGTGTTCCAAGACACGGCCAAAGAAGAGGCCAAACGGCAGAAAATAAAGAAAATCGCGCTGGCGAACATCCGTCTGGTGCTGCCGCAAATCTTCAAGGACAGCGCCTACCACACCTACCTGCGCACCGAACAGACCCAGGCCATCCTCTACGTAAGGCTGCTTGCGGGAAAGACCTTGGAAATCCCGCTCCCCTACGAGTGTTTTCAGGAAAGTCTGGATAAAATCCACACCACCATCGCCCATTTTGAACAAGCCTTGTCGCAAAGCCCGCTCCAGGCCAACGTTTCCGACACCGATTTCTGGAACGAGGCCGCTTTCGTGGCCGAGACAAGTCCCAATAAATAAAGAAAGACCATGGCCGTCAGCATCAATACCGAAGAACTCAAACAAATGCTTGCCGTAACCCCATCCTGGCAGAACATCATGCTGGTGGGCAAGCACGGCATCGGCAAATCGCAGATACTCGAATCTTATTTCCAAGCAAAGAACCAGAAAGTGGTGTCGCTTTTTTTAGGACAGATGAGCGATCCCGGCGACCTTATCGGCATTCCCAACAAGAACGAGAAAACGGGCAAGACCGAATTCATGCCGCCCTATTGGTTTCCGTTGGACAACGAACCCATCGTGCTGTTTCTCGACGAACTGAACCGCGCCCGCCCCGAGATTCTGCAAACCATCATGGATCTTGCGCTGAACCGCAAGCTGGCGGGGCGTTCCCTGCCCGAGGGCAGCCGCATTATCTCGGCAGTGAACGAGGGCGACGAATACCAGCTTACCGACCTTGACCCGGCCTTGGTGTCGCGCTTCAACATCTACCACTTCCGCCCCACCGTGGAGGAATGGCTCGTCTGGGCGCAAGACAAGGGCCTGGACATGCGGGTTACCGGCTTTATCGACAACAACCGCGATTACTTAGACGGCGATATGCTCCGCACCTTGGATTCCGGCTTGGAAAAAACGCCCGACCGCCGTGCATGGGAGCGGGTTTCGGCACTCTTGGAAAACATCGACACCGTTGACGACACGGCCAAGAAAGCGGTGGCGGGCATAGTGGGCGCCAAAGCCGCGGCGCGTTTCTTCGAAAGCTTTTCGGAACGCCGGGTGCTGAGCGCCAAAGAGGTGCTGCTGGATTTCGCCTCCGTGCAGGAACAGGCCTCGCAATACCGAGTTACCGAACTGTCGGTGCTCAACGAAAGCATTTTCCGCTACCTGGACCGCCTGCCCGACGGCGAGTTTTCTGACGCCATACGGCAGAACCTTTCCGCCTACGTGAACTGGCTGGTTGACAAAGGCTACCGGGAAGCCATGGCGCAGTTCTGCAACCTGATGGAAAGCGTGCGCTATGCCCATGCCAACCTGCTCATGATGCAGCAGGCGCCCCAAGTGTATCAGACCGTAAACCAATTCATCCTCTCCCTGTAGCGATGGAAAGCCGTTTCCAAGCCATCGCCGAGGAATGGTTCCTTACCGAACCCCTGCTGTTCTCGGTCTATTGCAGCCACCGGCTCAAGGCCATGCCGGTAGGCCGCAAGATCATCCCCTCCGTATTGCGCACGGGCAAGGGGCGCATCGAGTACAATCCCGAACTGATCGCCACCTTAGACAATGCGCAGTTGCGGGAATACCTGCGTCTGGAAATGATCCGCATCCTGCTCAAGCATCCCTATCAGCGCCAGCCCCAGCCCGCACGCAAGGAAGCCTGCTACTGGTCGAGCGACCTGGTGTTGCAGGACAATGCGCAGCCCAAGGCCAAACTGTTTTGCCGCGACGATTTTCCGGGCATCTCCTTTCCCGGCTACGCGGCGGCCTTCGAGGAATATTACCGCTGTTTGCTGCCGCTCTGCAAGAGCCATTCCGACTCGGATGAGGAAACCTATCAAAGCGGGGAAACGGCCGCCGAGAAACCCGACAAGATGCAGGAACAGGCGCAACAGGCCGCCGAACTCTGGGAAGAAGACCAGCTGATGCAGGAGGAGGTGAACCGACTCATCGAGATTGCTGAGGAAAGCCACTGTTGGGGCAGCCTGAGCGGTCAGATGAAGGAAAAGATACTGGCCTCGACCCTCGTGCAGGTAAATTGCAGCCAGTTGCTGAACAATTTCAGGAGCTCGCTGCTGAGCACCAAACGAAAATTGACCCGCATGCGCCCCAACCGCCGCTATGGTTTCGAATATATGGGCAGCCGGCATTATTTCTCCACGCGCTTGCTGGTTGCGGTGGACGTAAGCGGCTCGGTTCCCACCGAAAGCCTGCGCCGTTTCTTCGGTCTGGTGAACCGTTTCTTTAAATACGGCATCGAGAAAATAGACGTGATTCAGTTCGATACCACCATCAAGGGCGACCCGGTTCCGCTTAAAAAGGCGCGGCGCGAGATAAACGTATTGGGTCGTTCGGGCACCGACTACCAAGCGGTGATGGACTACGTTTGCCAAGACGGGAACTACGACGGCCTGGTGATCTGCACCGACGGTTTCGCCGCCACCCCGCGCCTGAAGAAGAACATCAAGACCGAAATCCTCTGGATTTTCAACAACAAGGCCTTTTACGAAAAACACACCTGGACCGACCGCCTGCCGCATAGCCACCGGGCGTTTCTAGAATAGAAATGTTAAAAATCCTTAATTTTAACATCTTTTAACTTAATTTCTTAGGTTTAGATTTTGCGGGCGTTTACTTTTGCGCAAGGCGATCCGAAGTCGGCTTTTGCCTGCCGCCCGAAATGCCCATTTACTAATCATTAAATTTAAACGCTATGGCAAAAGATTCCATGTCAGACTATCTTGCCCTGTCGTTTCTGGAAGGTATCGGGGCGCGCACCGCCAATGCCATCCTGAACCATTTCGGCTCGGCATCCGCTTTTCTGCATGCGGATGCCGATACCTGCCGTGAAGCCGGCCTCAACAAGGAAACCGCGGCGAGCCTGCAAGTCCTTAAAGAAACGGCCTATCGACGGGCGGAAGAAGAAATAGTCCTGACAAGGAAACACGGAATCCGCATTATCGGCCGCGAAGACGCCGAATTTCCCGAAGCGCTCAAATTCTGCGAAGACGCGCCCATGGTGCTCTACTGCAAGGGCAGCCTTTCCCGCTGCACGCCCCACGGCATCGCCATCGTGGGCACACGGCAGGCCACCCTTTACGGGCAGGAACAGACCAAGCGCATCGTAAACGGACTGCGGAACACCCACGTGCATATCGTAAGCGGACTGGCCTTGGGGATAGACACCTTTGCCCACGAAGCCAGCCTCGAGAACAAGCTTCCCACCTGGGCGGTGCTGGCACACGGACTGGAACACATCTATCCCGACGAGAACCGCGACCTGGCGAACCGCATTATCGAACAGGGCGGCGCCGTGATCTCGGAAATGCCCTTGTTCACCGTTACAAAACCGGGGCTTTTTCCCCGACGGAACCGCATTATCGCCGGACTGTCGCAGGTTACGGTAGTGGTGGAATCGTCGATGAAAGGAGGCGCCATGCACACCGCGCGGGATGCCGATTCCTACCAGCGCACGGTGTTCGCCGTGCCAGGGCGCAACGGCGACGCATGGTCGAACGGCTGCAATTTCTTAATCCGCACCGGAAAGGCCGTATTGCTGCAAAATGCGGAAGACATCCGACAGGAATTAGGCTACGGAAAAGCATCCCAAGGCGATTTGTTTGCGCAGGGTGCCGAAGAAAAAGGGGTGGGCGTAAATTTTACGCCCACCCCCGATCAAAAGATCCTGCTGGATATTTTCAAGAAGACCAATCCCGTTTCCATCGACATACTGCAGACCCAAAGCGGAAAGCCGGTTCACGAACTGCTTCCCCTGTTGCTGCAGTTGGAAATGGGCGGTATCGTAAAGTCGCTGCCCGGCAGCCGGTACGAACAAACGGCAAACTATACGAGCCTTTAGTCCGTTACCTGCCGGCAACGGCGCGGCTACGCCTTGGCCAGTTCCGCCGCCAACTTACGGCAGCAGGCGGCCACCGTGGCCAAGGTGGCGTCGGGCAACATATAACAAGGCGTGGTATATACCTTGTTCCCGGCATCGCAAACCACCTCGGTGCCGAACACGTTTCTGGGCTCGGCACCCATCTGGCGCAAGGCCTCGTTGATGGCCTCGTCGTGCCCCACCGTTACCTGCACGCCCTTGATGAGCCTGCCCAGAATAACCGGCGCGATGCACATGGCCGCCAAGAGCTTGCCCGCCGCACGGGTTTCGTTCACGGCGCGTTCCACTTCGGCATCCACTTTCATGGCCGCCCCGTCCACGGCAAAGGTACTCAGGTTCTTGGCCGCCCCGAAACCGCCGGGAAACACCAGACCGTCGAAATCGGCCGCCTTGTATTCGGTAAGCGGGCGCACCTTTCCGCGGGCAATGCGTGCCGATTCGGCCAGCACATTGCGGTTTTCGGGCATAGGCTCACCCGTAAGGTGGTTTAGGGCGTGCATCTGCGGCTTGTCGGGCGCGAACATGGCGTAGGCGCAACCGGCTTCCTCCAAGGCCAGGAGCGTCATCATGGCTTCTCCGATCTCGCTTCCGTCATACACGCCGCAACCGGAAAGCACTACGGCAAATTTCTTCATACGCGCACTCTCCTATTTTTCGTTGTGGTCAGCCAGGAAGCGTTCGGCCTCGATAGCCGCCATACAGCCCGTACCGGCGGAGGTGATGGCCTGACGGAAATGCAAGTCCTGCACGTCGCCGGCGGCGAAAACGCCTTCCACCGAAGTCTGGGTCGTGCCGGGCTTGGTCTTGATATGGCCCGTTTCGTGCAGTTCGAGCTGACCTTTCACCAACGAAGTGTTGGGGGTATGACCGATGGCCACGAAGAAGCCGGTAACATCGATTTTCTTTTCCTCGCCCGTTTGCGAATGGGTCAGGATCGCGCCGTTCACGCCGTCTTCGTCGCCCACGATTTCCTTGGGCTTATGCTGCCAGAGCACTTCGATCTTGGGATTGTTCAGCACCCGGTCCTGCATGGCCTTGGAGGCGCGCAGCACATCGCGGCGCACAATCAGGTAAACCTTGTTGCAAAGTCCGGCCAAGTAGCAGGCTTCCTCGCAGGCGGTGTCTCCGCCGCCCACAACGGCCACGTCCTGGCCTTTGTAGAAGAAACCGTCGCAGGTGGCGCAGGCCGAAACCCCCTGGCCGTTGTATTTTTTTTCGGATTCCAGACCCAGCCAGTTGGCCGAGGCGCCGGTAGCCACGATAACGGTATTGGCGATGATTTCGTTGCCGTCGTCGGCGGTTACCTTAAAGGGGCGTTGCGAGAAATCCACCTTGGCGATCATGCCGGGGCGGATGTCGGTATTGAAACGCAAGGCCTGCTGACGCAGATCCTGCATCAAATCGGGACCTTTCCTGCCTTCGGGATAACCGGGAAAGTTTTCCACTTCGGTAGTGATCGTAAGCTGACCGCCGGGCTGCATCCCTTCGTAGAGAACCGGTTTAAGGTCGGCACGAGCCGCATAGATGGCGGCGGTGAAACCGGCAGGGCCGGATCCGATAATGAGGCATTTTACTTTTTCCATGGTATTTTAAGTTTATATGTTTTACACAAATCAATTAAGCCGCAGCGCGCCCGTTACCGAATCGATATTGAGCGGGACAAAGCTGCTCAACAGCAGGTAGGCGCCGAACAGCACCAGCACCACGCCCACCACCTTGTTCACCACCTTGATGGTACGCTCGTTCACCACTTTCTTTATCTTGTTGGCGACAAACGACTTGAGCACATCCATACTGAAAATGGTGCAGAGCGTCACCAAAAAGAACATGAAGACGCGGAAGCCGATCACATGGCCGTCGTCGGTGGTGTATTGCGCCGTAATCGCCCCCACGGTAACGAACCAGAAAATCCATATTCCGGGGTTGGCCATATTCATGAAGAAACCCTTGAGGAAATACATTCCCGGCGAGGACTGTTTCAGTTTTTCGGAAGGGTCTATGTTCGACTTGATGACCACTTTCTTGCGGAAGGTGTAAATCCCCATCAGAACCAGTACCGCGCCGCCCACGATGCCTATCACCTTGCTGGCCGAAGGGTCGGTAAACAAACGGGAAGCACCCAAGAACGAAATAAGCACCAGCAGGCTGTCGCATACGAAAATGCCGCAGGCGATCCAAAAGGCAGCCTTGAACCCACGCTCCAGACTGGTCTGCAGTATAGTAAAGAAAGCCGGGCCGAACATAAAACTCAAGGTCATGCCCGCCAAAAAAGCCTCTGCAATGGTATGCCAAATCGAATACAGCAAGGATTCTTCCGTTTAACCGTCACCCCAAAATCGGGAAAGCGAATTTACATAAGTCGGGCGCAAAAAGCAAGTTCACTTGTTTTTTGCCGGAACACGGTATCTTGATACCTTTGCCGGACGAAACCGCATTCCGGAGAAATCCGGCACACAAGCCATGCAGCACGTAATCATCATACCCGATTCGTTTAAAGGAACGATGCGCGCCACGGAAGTCTGCCGCATCATGCGGGAATGCGTGTCGGCGCGGTTTCCGCAGTGCAAGGCCGTGTGCATTCCCATAGCCGACGGAGGCGAAGGCACGGTGGATTCCTTTCTGTACGCCACCGATATCCGGCTTCCGATCCCGAGAGAACGGAAAACGGCCACCGTGCAAGACCCTTACGGAAAACCCATTCAGGCCGTTTGGGGCAAAATGGGCGACACCGCAATCATCGAGACGGCCTCCTGCGCCGGACTGCCGCTCGTGGCCGACCATCCCGACCCCGGCAAGACAAGTACGTTCGGCCTTGGGCAGCTTATGTTGGAAGCCTTGAACGCGAATTGCAGAAAAATCATCGTGGGACTGGGCGGAAGCTGCACCAACGACGGAGCCTGCGGCATGGCCTCGGCATTAGGTGTCCGCTTTCTCGACACCCAGGGCCGGGTGTTCGTTCCTGTCGGCAACACGCTCAAAAACATCTGCCGCATCGATACCTCCGGATTGGATTTCCGACTAAAAGCCACCCGCCTCGAATGCCTTTGCGACGTGGATAACCCGCTTTTCGGAGCAGCAGGCGCCGCCTATGTATTCGCTCCTCAAAAGGGGGCGGATGCCGCCATGGTGAAGCGGTTGGACGACGGCCTGCGGCACCTTGCCGACATTATGGCACGGGATCTTGATTTTTTAGGTGCGGAGGATTCCGGCGCGGGTGCGGCGGGCGGTTGCGGCTACGGAATGAAGGCCTTTTTAGGCGCGCGGCTGCGCCCCGGCATCGAAACACTGCTCGATTTTGTCGGATTCGACCGTCTTTTGCAAAATGCCGACTGCGTATTTACGGGTGAAGGCCGCTTAGACAGCCAAAGCCTGCACGGGAAGGCACTTTCAGGCATCGCCCGCCATGCAAAGAACGCCGGCGTTCCGGTAATCGCCTTGGCCGGAGAAGTGTCGGCCAATACCGATGAACTGAACCAATTGGGTATATCCGCCGCCTATGCCGTTAATCCAGGCCGTTCCGAAATGCAGGAAATAAAGGCGCATTGCCGCGAGGATCTGGCCCGGTGCATGCGGTGCGTATTGGAAACCCTGTCCTGAAGGCACTTGTGTTTTCTTTGGGCATTTTTCATTAACTTTGAAGTTTTGTAAAAAGGGCGGTACATCGCCCGCGAGCAACACCCATGTCGAAAAACAGAAGACGTATTCCTTTGCCTGAACCGGAGATAGAGCCTGTTCAGGACGCTCTTCCGCCCGAAGAAACGCCTGCGGAAAACGATTCGGAGCACGAAAGCCAAACCGAAGAACCCTCCGTTGCCAACAGGCTTTCCGACAAATTCAAGAAGTTCCGTGCCGCGTTGCCCACGCAGAAAACACGCCGTATAACGGGCTATCTCTGCCTGTTTGCAGGAGCGTTCCTGGCCCTCGCGTTCATCTCGCATTTCCTCTACTGGTGGATCGACTACGATGCCGTGCAGCAGATGCGCTCGGGCAGCGTATGGACATCCGGCAACTGGACGGTACGCAATTTCGGCGGCCGGCTGGGCGCCTACATCGCTTCGGCCTTCATCAACCAAGGCTTCGGCATCGCCTCCTTTATCTTTCCCCTCTTGCTGTTTCTGGGCGGGCTGCAGTTGCTCAACCTGAAGAAATACGCCTGGATCAAGATCGTTTTCCGCTCGCTGTTCGGCCTGCTGTGGATCTCGTTGCTGGCGGGCTGGGTCTGCAGCGGCAAGTTCTATGTGTTCGGCGGCAACGCCGGCGCCTCCGCGAGCCGTTACCTGCTGGGACTCACCGGCAAGATCGGATTGGGCTTTATCCTGGCGTTCACCCTGATCTGCTACCTTATCCTGAACTATAACCTGCGCGACGTGCGCATCTCGCTCCGCGCGCCCAAACGCGCAAAGGCAAGCACGGATTTCGACATGCCAGGACAGGAACCCGGCATGCCCGGACAAGACCATGTGGAAACGGTTCCCGCCAACGAACCCGAAGACCTGCCGCTCCATATCAACGACGATTTCGGCATGACCCTGAGCACGCGCATCCATATGCCCGAGCCCGAACCGTCCACGGTTTCCTCCGCCATTCCCGCCTCAGCCGAAACCGTTCCCGCCGCTCCTCCCAAGACAGTGTTCAGTTTAGACGACGAACCTGAACCCGAGGTGGGAACGCCTTCCGAAACGGCATCCTCCGTAGAGCTTACGATAAACACGGAAGAAAAGCCACAAGTGCAGGAACCCGTACCGGTGCAGGAAGACGAGCCCGAAGAAGAAATGGTGGTCTTGGACACCCGCGTGGTTTCCGAGCAGAAACCCGTGGTGGAGCCCCGCCCCGATCATTTCGGCCTCGACACGCCCTTCGACCCGCGCCTGGAACTTTCGGGTTTCCGCTTCCCCACCCTCGACCTGCTGGAAGACTTCGGCGACCAGTCGCAGAAGATTCAGGACATGAACGAGGAGCTGCTGGAAAACAAGAAGCGGATCGTGGAAACGCTGCAGAACTACGGCATCGGCATCAGCAAGATCTCGGCCACCATCGGGCCTACCGTAACGCTCTACGAAATCGTGCCGGCACCGGGGGTGCGCATCAGCAAGATCAAGAACCTCGAAGACGATATCGCGCTGAGCCTCTCCGCGCTCGGCATCCGCATCATCGCGCCCATTCCCGGCAAGGGCACCATCGGCATCGAAGTGCCCAACAGCAAGAAGCAGATCGTTCCCATGCGCGACATGCTTACCTGCGAGAAGTTCCGCAGCAAGGATTTCGCGCTGCCGGTGGCGCTGGGCAAGACCATTTCGAACGAAGAGTTCGTGGCCGACCTGGCCAAGATGCCCCACCTGCTGGTGGCCGGAGCCACCGGTCAAGGCAAGTCGGTGGGCTTGAATGCAATCGTGGCCTCCCTGCTCTATTCCAAGCACCCGGCCGAGCTCAAGTTCGTGATGGTGGATCCCAAGAAGGTGGAACTGAGCCTGTACAACAAGATAGAACGTCATTACCTGGCCAAGCTGCCCGACAGCGAGGACGCCATCATCACCGACACCCGCAAGGTGGTGCGCACCCTCAACTCGCTCTGCAAGGAAATGGACAACCGCTACGACCTGCTTAAAGACGCGGGGGCGAAGAACCTTAAGGAATACAACAAGAAGATTATCGACCGCAAGCTCGTTATCGGCCAGCCGGTGGATTCCCAAGGAGAGAACCAGCACCGTTTCCTGCCCTATATCGTGCTGATTATCGATGAGTTCGCCGACCTCATCATGACCGCCGGCCGCGAAGTGGAACAGCCTATCGCGCGTCTGGCGCAGTTGGCGCGCGCCATCGGCATCCATCTGGTGATCGCCACCCAACGGCCTTCGGTAAACATCATCACGGGCTTGATCAAGGCCAATTTCCCTGCCCGCATCGCCTTCAAGGTAAGCCAGAAGATAGACTCGCGCACCATTCTGGATGCCGGAGGAGCCGACCAGCTGATTGGCCGCGGCGACATGCTCATCTCGATGGGCGAGGGGCTTACCCGCCTGCAGTGTCCGTTCATCGACACGCCCGAAATCGAACGGATCACTGAGTTTATCGGCGAACAGCGCGCCTATCCCGACGCCTATCTGTTGCCCGACTGCCCCGACGAGAACGGAGGCGGCGAAGGAAAGTCCGACATCGGCGCCGACGAATGGGACGGCATGTTCCGCGAGGCCGCCGAACTGGTGGTGAGCAGCCAGCAGGGTTCCACCTCGATGTTGCAGCGCAAGTTCAAATTAGGCTACAACCGCGCCGGCCGCATCATGGACCAGTTGGAAACGGCGGGCATCGTGGGTGCGTTCGACGGACGGAAGACCCGGGAAGTAAAGATAAAGGATCCCGAAATGCTGGAAAGACTGCTCCAGTCGCTTAACCTCTAAGATTTTTCCAAACCATGAAGAATATCCGTTTTCTGCTTGCGGCAAGTTTGGTTTTAGCGTTCCTGAACGTGAAATCCGAAATCTTAGCCCAGGCCCTTACGCCCCAGACCACGGTAAAGACCGCCGAGGGTGCCAACGACCCCATGGCGCATTCCTATATGGAGAAAACGCGCAAATGGCTCAATACCTGCAAGAGCATCGAGATACGCTTCGACGCCTGCCCGGAAGAAAACAACCAGCCTACCCCGACGGGCTGCCAGCGCAGCTCGCTCTTGGTGCAGGGCGCCAAATACCGCCTTGTGATGGGTGCGGATGAATTTTACTGCAACGGAACCGACCTGTGGGTCTATACAATCGCCCACCACGAGGTGGCCGTCTATGCCTGCGACCAGACCCTGCCCGACCTCAACCCGGTGAGCCTTATCAAGAACCACGACAAGTTCTACCGCGCCAAATACATCCGCGAACAGGCCATCGACGGGGCTTCGCGCCACATCATCGACCTCACGCCCCTGCAACGCTCGGAAGTAACCAAGATACGGATCTACCTGAACAAGAGCGATGCCAAGTTCCACAAGATTGAAGTGTATCTGCCGCAGAACCGGCGGTTCACCTACAATAACTTCTCGTACAGGGAAAACGCCCTGGCCAAAGCCGCCGACTTCGTGTTCGACAAAGCCAGGTTTCCCGACGTACAGATAAATGACATGCGCTAAAATTGCAGTTTATGCCCCATCTTATCCTGCTTGGTGCGCAGGTAGGCTTCGTCGTATTGGTTGGGCTTTTCGATGATGGGCACCGTTTCCACGATCTCGATGCCGTAACTTTCCAAACCCACGCGCTTGGCGGGATTGTTGGTGATAAGGCGGACCTTGTGCGCCTTTAAATTCCGCAGGATCTGTGCACCGATACCGTAATCGCGCTCGTCGGGCTTGAAACCGAGCAGCACGTTGGCTTCCACCGTATCCTTGCCCTGGTCTTGCAGTTTATAGGCCTTAAGCTTGTTGAGCAGACCGATGCCACGGCCTTCCTGATTCATGTACAGCACGATTCCCTTGCCTTCCTTTTCCACCATTTCCATCGCGTCGTGCAGCTGTTCGCCGCAGTCGCAGCGGCAGGAAGAAAGCACATCGCCCGTAAGGCAGCAGGAGTGAACGCGCACCAGAATCGGCTCGTCTTCCTTCCATTCGCCTTTCACCAAGGCCAAATGCAGGGTTCCGCTATTGTTTTCGGTAAAGGCGTGCAGCTGGAAATTGCCGTGATGCGTAGGCAGCTTCACCACCACTTCTTCCTTTACCAGGCTTTCAGTCTGAATGCGGTAGGCAATCAGATCGGCAATGGAGATAAGCTTGATGCCGTGTTCATCGGCAAACCGGCGCAATTCGGGCAGGCGGGCCATCGTGCCGTCGTCGCTCATGATTTCCATCAGCGCGGCCGCCGGATAAAGCCCGGCCAGACGAGCCAGATCCACGCAGGCTTCGGTATGCCCGGCACGGCGCAACACGCCCAGATCCTGGGCATAGAGCGGGTTGATATGTCCGGGGCGGCCGAAATCTCCGGGCTTCGCCTTGGGATCCGCCAGCGCAAGGATGGTGGCGGCACGGTCGGAGGCCGAGACCCCGGTGGTGCAGCCTTCCAGCTTGTCGATGGTTACCGTGAAGGGCGTTCCCAGCACGGAAGTATTGTGTTCCACCTGATGGGGCAGGTTCAACTCCTCGCAACGCGAAAGCGTGATGGGCGCGCACAGCACGCCACGGGCATGCTTAAGCATGAAATTGATTTTCTCGGGCGTCACCTTCTCGGCGGCAATCACCAGATCGCCTTCGTTCTCGCGGTCGTAATCGTCCACCACAATCAGGAACTTGCCTTCCTTAAAATCACGGATAGCGTCTTTTACGCTGTCTAATTTTACTTCCATCGCTGCTGTATTTGGTTTTAGTGCCATGTGCGCAAAATCCGCACACAGTCTAAAAAACAGGTGGCAAAGATAACGGAATTTTTGATTTTTTCTTACCTTTGCCCTTTGGCCGCCGCGCCCTGTGCGCACAAGGCCGAACAACACAAATCCAATACTGGCATGTAGTCGTTTGTCAAATCGTAAAACAAGGGGGTCGCCATGATGGAAAGCCTGGAACTCGGTGCCTTGAACTGGCACTACATACAGAATCCCAACGAGGAGGATTTGACGTTTTTGGAGGAAGAATTTCACTTTCACCCCTTGGATATCGAAGACTGCCGCAGTATGGCGCAGCGTCCCAAAATCGATATTTACGACGACTACAACTTCCTTATCCTGCATTTTCCCGGTTTTGACCGCGGCGATACCCTCACCACCCGCGAAATCAAGATTTTCTGGGGCAAGAGTTACATCATCACGCTGACCCGCTCGCAAGGCATCCTAAAGAACATCTTCGAACTGGCCGAGAAACAGCCCGAGAAATTAGAGGAAGATTTCGAGGAATTCAACTCCGACACCCTGCTCTACACGATTCTGAACCGGCTTCTGGTCGATTCCTACTCCCTGTTGCTGCGTGTGGGCGTGAATATCGAAAGCATTAACCGCGACCTGTTCAACAAGCGCGCCGAC
The DNA here is from genome assembly GCA_023667315.1 of Ruminococcus flavefaciens. Taxonomy (GTDB): domain Bacteria; phylum Bacteroidota; class Bacteroidia; order Bacteroidales; family P3; genus Pullibacteroides. The sequence continues at coordinate 9,406 of JAMPAI010000007.1, read as the reverse complement.
CTCACCATCGAGAAACTGTCGATTACGCGCCGCAACATCATCTTGCTGAACACCATTTTCAAACCCCAGCTGCGGCTCTTCCAGAAATTCGAGTCCGGTACCATCAAGGGCTTCTCGGAGAACAGCGACTTTATGGAAGACTACTGGGGCAATATCGTGGACTACTATCAGAAGATGTGGGACATGGTGGAAGACAACGGCGAGTTGATCGAAGGCCTTTCGAAAACCTTCGACTCCATGCAGACCAACCGCATCAACGAGGTGATGAAGATCATGACGCTCATCTCCACCATCTTCCTCCCCCTTACGTTTATCACCGGGGTTTACGGAATGAACGTGAACCTGCCCTTTATGAGCCGCGCGCACGTTTTCTGGTGCATCGTGGGCTTTATGGCGCTCGTGGCCGCTTTCTTTATCTTCTTTGCCAAGAAACGGCGCTGGATGTAGGCGCTATTTATTGTACGAACGGCGCAGTTTCTCGCCCTTTTCCAAATCCTTTCTAAGAATCACCTTATTCCAAAAAGCCTTGATAAAGCCGCAGCCGTAGCCGTTAAGCTGCACGAAACCCGTTACTATCGACAGCAGCGCAATCTTAAGGCTCTTGTTCTTTATGGCCGAAGCCAGGAACAGCATCACCGCATAAAGCGCCAAAAGCAGCAGCCAATACGGGGTATGGAAAACGGAGAGCAGGATCAACGCAGCCTCGCCCAACACGAACATGGCCGGCAACGCGTGAACCGCCTTCAGGGATTCGGGATGCAGTTTATAGAGAAAGATGCGCGCCTGCCCGAAATTATATACCTGACGGAAGAATTTCTTGAGGTTCACCCGGCGTTTGTGATACACCGATACCTCCGGGAACAGCACGGTCTGGAAGCCTGCCTTGCGGATACGGATGCTAAGGTCGATATCCTCTCCGAACATATCGGCGAAACCGCCCACCTTTTCATAAACCTCGCGCGAGAAACCCATGTTGAACGAACGGGGATGGAACTTTTCCATGCACACCTTGCCGCTGCCCCGTATTCCTCCTGTGGTCAGGAAGGAGGTCATCGCGAAATTCACCGCCTTCTGCATATCCGTAAAGGTAGGCAGGGCCCGGTCGGGACCTCCGAAGCAATCGGAATAGCTTTCTTGCAGGCATCGGTTCAGTGTCTGGACATATTCGGGCGGAAGGATGCAGTCGGAATCGAAAAAGAGGAAATAATTCCCCTTGGCGTTTTTCATGCCCACATTGCGGGTATCGCTCCGGCCCGTATTGGGCTTGGTGCAATAGCAGATATCAAGCACGCCCGAATAGCGGTCCACTTCTTCCTTACAGGGCTTGGTGGAACCGTCTTCCACCACGACAACTTCAAAGTTCTTTTCGCTCTGTCCGGCCAGGCTCGCCAGCATTTCCGCCATCTCATCCGGGCGGTTGAACACCGGAATGATTATGGAATATCTCAAGTCCATGTCTCCGTTTCTTGAAAATGTTATGCTTCCTTTTGTTCCGCTTTTTTGCAGGGATTCCACACCATCATGCCCAACAAGGCCAATATCAGCAGTATATTGACGGCCGAACCCGTATTGGTGAGTATCTTGCTGCGCACGATAAGCGGGTTCTTGCACCTGAGTTCCACCACGTGCCTGCCCTCGGGCAGCGTTAACCCGCGCAGAATGTAGTTGACCCTGTACAACGGCACTTCCTCGCCGTCCACATAGGCCTTCCAGGTTTTGTAATACACTTCCGAGAACACTGCCGGACGCTTGGCCGAAACCGTGTATTCGTAGGTAAGTTTGTTGGGATAATACTGCACCAGACGGATACCATCGCCATCGGAAACGGGTACGGGCGCCGATTCCATGCCCACCTTGTCTTTCCACTCCTTGTCGATTACGGCCACCCGCGCCGGGTCGAAGTCGTACAAGGCCACGATTTCCTCGTCGGGACTGTTGACCCAGCGGATGCTGTCCACGAACCAGGCGTTGCCCAAGGCCGCCACATTGCGCTGAACCATCGGCTGTCCGGAAGCGTCGGGCGCGATAAAATAGCGGGTGTTGAGCATATTGAGCACCTGGATGTTCAGGCGGCGGCTCAGATGATAGTCGATGATATCCTGATAGCGGCGCAGCTTCATCGGGCTGTAGCCGCCGATCGATTTATGGAAATTGGAAGTCGTCGCGTCATTAAAGGTATTCACCGTAACGTTGAACACACGGTAATCGGGATCGGTATCGGCCAAGATCATATTGTCGATGGCCGAGGGAATGACCGCCTTTACCGAACGGGCCGGAACAAAGTTCTGTTCGCCTACATAATGACGGTCCAAGGTCCACAGGTCTATCAGTACAAAAACGGTGAGAAGCCCCATCACCCATCCAGGCTTGAGGTTCTTCTTGACGTACAGCCACAGACAGGCCGCCGCCAGCAGGATAAAGGCGAAGGAACGCATGGCTGTACGAACCAGCATACTCGCACGGTCTTCCACCAGGGTTTTCTGCAACCAGTCGGGATAAGAGGCATCGGCGGGCGAAACAAAACCGAACATGCTTTTTCCGAACATGCCGAAAAACAGGCAGATACCGGCCGTAATGCCGAAAGCATAGGCCAGATCGCGCATATATTTATCCTTCTCCTTGGATTCGAGTATGTTTTTAATGGCAAGCACCGCCAATGCCACCATGGAGATTTCGGCAATCACCAAGGCCATGGACGGGGTCCTGAACCGGTTGTAGAGCGGCAGATGGTAGAACAGGAAATCGTTGAACCACGACAGATGCCTGCCCCAGGAAAGCATGAGCGAAAGCACCGTTACCGCCAGCAGCCACCATTTTTCGGGGCCTTTCACCACGAACAGGCCCAAAATAAAGAGAAAACAGATCACCGCCCCCACATAAACGGGTCCCGAGGTAAAGGGCTGGTCACCCCAATAAAACGGAGCCATATTCTGCCGCCCGCCGGTAATCTTGGCCGTTTCATAATTTGATTCCGGAGAAAGATAGTAATGGCTGCTGCCGCCGTAAATTCCCGGCACCAAGAGCGTAAAGCTTTCCATCTTGCCGTAGCTCCATTGGAAGGCGTAGTCTATATCCAGCCCGGAACTTTCCTTCTGTCCGTCGGGATTCGACTGCAATACCGCGCCGCCGCGCATCGTATCCTTGCTGTAATCGTAGGTTACCAGCCACCCACCCAAGGAGGGAAGCAAGGCGATTACCGCCATCGCCAACGCGACCACACCGCCTTTCAGATAGGTTTTCATCTGCTTCTGACGGAAAGCCTGAACCCCATAGGCGATAGCCACCGCCACCAACATAAACATCAGGTAAAACGTTATCTGCTGGTGAGAATACATGATGTGAAGTCCCGTAAATATGAGCGTTAGCAATGCTCCAGAAAGGTATTTCCCCTTAAAGCATTGCATAACCCCGGCCAAAATGGGCGCCATACAGGCCATCGCCCAGCATTTGTGGGCATGACCGGCATCGATAATCAAAAGATTGTAGGTGGAAAAGGCATAGGCAACCGCACCGAGAATCGACAGCCACGAACGGCATCCCAACACACACATCAGGATATAAAAACCGAGCATATAGAAAAACAATATCCCAGCGTTCACCAGCGGCAATCCCCCCATTACAAGACGTGGGAAAAACTGTTTGTACACATTGTAGCCTTGACTGCCAATGTTGGGCATTCCACCAAAAAGCATATTGCTCCAATGTGTAGATTCTCCTGTCTGTTCATAACATTCTCTTGCCTCGTTTCCAGCACCGACCAAACTATATAAATCGCCCTGCCCCATCGTTTTGTCGCCAAGCACCACCGGCGCGAAATAGGCAACGCTCAACACCATGAAAATCAGAATCGCCCAAACGTGCGGCAATATCCTCTTCCAGTTTATTTTTTTCATATCCACTTTATTACAATCTTTTACAATTCCTTATTCCATTACACCCGCCCTAAAAATATTGCGGTTCCGAAAAAAAGCAGTATTTTTGCCGCCTGTTTCCGATTGGCCAATGGTGTAACGGTAACACAACAGATTTTGGTTCTGTTATTCTGGGTTCGAATCCCGGTTGGCCAACTTACTTCAGTCTCCTATTCCCAGATAATTCTTTACATCCAGCACATCCTTCACGATAAAGGCGTAGGGATAGTCGGCCTTTATGCTTCTCAGAAAGAAGCCCGCCTCCACCCGATTGGTAAAGTTGCCGGCCTTTACCTTGAAATAAGGTTCTTCGAACAAAATATAGCTCTTGCATTCGGGATAGACCAAATCGAAAGTGGATTTGGCCTCGATGGCCGCGTTCTTGGACCGGTTTCCGCTCTGGGAGAAGATAAGGATCCGATACCCCTCCGACTGCTTGGCCAAACGGTGTTCCATACGGCGGATCAACAAGGTGTCCACCGTATGCGGATATTCGATTTCGTTTAAAACGGAGGGCAAGGTCTGCGCGGACACCGCCGAAGCGCACAGCGACAGCAACAACAAAACGATTTTCGACTTCATCTCACTTGTATGTTTTACGGCATCTGCGCCCGAGCGTAAAAGCCAGGTGCAAAGATATTCATTAATCCCGTTCCTTCCTGTTTCCGGGCTATCTCGCACCCACCGTAACGGTATAAAAACGGTCGGGCGTAAGGTAACGGCAGGCCATCTGCCGGATTTCTTCGGGCGTGATCGAAAAGAAAACCTCCTCGTTGCGCCGGTAAAAATCGGCTCCCACCCCGCACAGGATAAAGAATTTCATGCGCTCGGCCAGATCGAAGGTCCCGTCTAACTCGCGCACGAAATCGCCCATAAACGACTGACGCACGATATCCAGCTCGGAATCGGGAATCGGCTTTTTCTGCAGTTTGGCTATTTCCTTCTCGATCTCGGCCAATACCTTGCCCGTGCAGTCGGCCTTCACCTCCGAGCTTATCATCCACACCGGCACCTGCCGCAAGGGTATGATATAGGAGGAAATGCCGTAGGTATAACCCTTCTCCTCACGGATATTGCGCATCAGGCGCGAACCGAAATACCCGCCCAGCACATAATCCGTTACCTTGAAAGACGCGAAATCGGGGTCGTCGAGCGGGCAAAGCGGCATGCCGATACGCACCGAGGCCTGCAGCGAGCCTTCCTTGGGCTTATCGACACGCTGGTTTCCCGAAAAGCCGGGCAAGGCCACAAGACCGGAGGCGGTTACCGTTTCTGTTCCCGTCCACTCCCGGCCGCCGAAACAGGTTTCCAGCAGGTTCAGGTCCTGTTCCGTATAGCCGCCGGCCAACACGATCTTGCAGTTGTCTGCCACATAGTGCCGTTGATAGAAAGCAAGCAGGTCTTCCCGCTTCAAGGCGGCGAAATCGGATTCTTCCGTAGATTGTCCGTAAGGATGCCGGCCGAACACGAGCGAATAGAACTCCATGCGCGACAGTTCCGATACTTTCTCACGGTTCACCAGGAACTTGCGGTGCTGCTTGCGCAGGTAGGTCTCCAGCTCTTCCTGCGGAAACACGGAACACTTTACCGCTTCCTCGCACAAGGGGATTATCTCCTTGAAGTAACGGCTCAGGCAATAGAACACCAGGGTGGCCTGGTCCTTGTCGGGATAGCGTTCCACGTACGCCCCGTAATAATCTAATTTTTCCGCCCATTCCCGCGACGAAAAGTTCTGCGTGCCGGCACCCGTAAGCGCGCAGCAGGCCGCCGCCTGCAACTTCTTTTGCTGAAAGAAACTGCCCGCCTCGAAGATAAATTCAAGGCGCACCAGTTCCATATTTTTGTCGGCGAAGGCATAGACGGGAATGCCGTTCGACAGATGCCGTATCTCGGGTTCTAATTTTGAATAATCGAATTTCATCGCTTTAGCTATTTGACCGCCTTGTAATAAATCGTGCTGCAATTCGACGGGCAAAGGTATCTTTCCACCGCCTCCCGTATGCGCGAAGCTTCCACGTTCCTATATTTGCGGTCTTCTTCGTTGAGCAGGGAAGCCGAACCCATCAGTTCGAAATAACCGAGGTTCATCGCCTTGTCCAAGGCTTTCATGTTCGAGAACATCAGGGCCGTTTCCAGCTTGTTCTTTACTTTCTGCAGTTCATCCGCCCCCACCTCGTTCTCGGCCATGCGCAGGATCTCTTCGTTGATGGCCGCCTCCGCCTTCTCGAACGAAACCCCTTCTTCCAAGAATCCGGACACCAGGAACATGCCCGGCTCGATGTCGCCCGAAACATAGGCGTTCACGCTGTTGAAGAGTTTCTTTCCCTTTACCAGCGTGGTATGGAAACGCGAGGAATCGCCGTTGGAAAGGATGTCGGACACGAGGTCGAACACATAGAAATCGTCGCTCATGCGCGGCCCCATATGGAAAGCCTTGTAGATAACGTTGGCCGGCACCTTGCGTTCCACCACCTGAGTGCGGGCTTGTGTCTGCATAGGTTCCTGCGGCAGGTTCCGGGAGGGGCGGTTGCCTTTGGGAATGCCGCCGAAGTAGCGTTGCGCCAGCTCGAATACCGTTTCGGCCTCCACCGGCCCGGCCACGGTAAGTATGGCGTTGTCGGGCTTGTAATAAGTGTCGTAGAATGAGCGCACGTCGTCTAAGGTAACGCTTTCGATATGTTCCGGCTTCTTGCCGATGGTCGACCAGGCGTAAGGATGCACGGTATAGCAGAGCGGGCGTATCAGCAAATCGGAATCGCCGTAGGGCTGGTTGAGGCAGCGTTCCTTGAACTCCTCGATCACCACGCCCTTCTGCACGTCCAGTTTCTTCTGATTGATGGTGAGGTACTGCATGCGGTCACTCTCCACGCGGAAGGCCGTTTCCAAGGCATCGGGCAGTATGGTGATGTAGAAATCCGTAAAGTCGTTGTTGGTGAAGGCGTTGTTGGCCGCCCCCACCTTATCCAGTTCCGTATCGAAATCCTTTACATGCCTGGATCCGCTAAACATCAGGTGCTCGAAAAGGTGGGCGAACCCCGTCTTGTCGGGATGCTCGTCCCGGGCTCCCACATTATAAACGAGATTGAACGCCACCATGGCCGTGCTACGGTCGGTATGCACCTGCACCTTAAGGCCGTTGTCGAGCACGGTCTGTACGTAATCTATCTGCATAGGTCTTTTCCTATATCTTTTCGGTAATACATCGCTTCGAAGCCGATTTTCTCCACTTCGGCATAGGTTTTCTTAATGGCCGAGGGCAAGTCTTCGGCCAGAGTGACCACCGCCAGCACGCGGCCGCCGCTGGTAAGCGCCCTGCCGTTTGCATCGGGTTTGGTTCCGGCGTGAAAAAGCAGGGTATCGGCCGCCACCTTATCTAAACCTGTCAACTCAAAGCCTTTCCTGTAGGCTTCCGGATATCCGCCCGAAACCAGCATCACGCACAGCGCCTGGCGCGGGTCTATCTCGAAATCCACTTCGTTCAGGCGGTTTTCGTGCATCGCCTTGAACACTTCCACCAAGTCGCTCTTGATGCGCGGCATCACCGACTCGGTTTCCGGATCACCCATACGCACATTGTATTCGATTACGTAGGGATCTCCGTCCACATTCATCAAGCCGATAAACAGGAAGCCCGAATACGGAATCCGGTCGGCCTTGAGCTGCCGCAAGGTGGGCTTTACGATACGTTCTTCCACCTTCTTCATAAAGGCGGCGTCGGCAAAGGCCACCGGAGATACCGAACCCATGCCGCCCGTGTTCAGGCCCGTGTCGCCCTCACCCACTTTCTTGTAGTCTTTGGCTTCGGGCAAGATCTTATAGTCGGTGCCGTCGGTCAACACGAAAACCGACAGTTCGATACCGCTCAGGAACTCCTCGATCACCACCTGGCTGGAAGCCTCCCCGAACTTGCCCTTCTCCAGCATTTCGTCCAAGGCATTTTCTGCCGCTTCCAGACTGTTTTCTATCAACACGCCCTTGCCCGCCGCCAAGCCGTCGGCCTTAAGCACATAGGGCGGCTTGAGCGTTTTAAGGAAGGCTTTGGCTTCTGTCAGCTGTCCCTTTTCGAACACGGCATATCCCGCCGTGGGAATGCCGGCCCGCTGCATGAATTCCTTGGCGAAACGCTTGCTGCCCTCCAGACGGGCGCCTTCCTTGCATGGCCCCACCACAATCAGGTCGCGGAAATTGGCGTCCGCCAGAAAATAATCGTGTATGCCCTGCACCAAGGGATCTTCGGGTCCCACCACAAGCATGCCTACCTGGTGTTCGATGATAAAATCCTTTACCTGTGCGAAATTGAGGGGATCCAAGGCCACATTCTCCGCCCATACGCCCGTTCCCGCATTGCCGGGAGCCACATAGAGCCGCTCCGTTTGGGCGCTTTGCGCCAACTTATACGCCAAGGCGCTTTCCCTTCCGCCCGAACCCAAAACCAAGATATTCATAATAAGAATCTTATGCTGTTACAAAATTCAAAAAAACACGTAAAGATATTGCTTTTTTCTGTTGTTCGGCGTAACTTCGCGCTTTAAAACCCTTTCTTACAAAGGGAACAACCTATTGCATTATGAAAATTCGTTCTTTTTTCCGCATGTTGGGTACCGTGGTCTTAAGCGGTGCCGTATTGGGTGTGATACTGAGTTCGTGCCGGCACGAAGGTAAACCCATGGATATTTACGGCGTCTGGCAGGAAAAGGATTTCGTAAAATACCATTTCCAATTGGATTCGACCACGTGGGACACCATCAAGCACCTCTCCCACTCGCAGCACCGTCTGGATATCCAATGCGCCCAAAACATCGATTCCGGAGACTTTACCAAAGGCGGAGATTTTTACCTCACCATCGCCTCCTGGCACGATTCTTCCTACCGGGATCCTGAACGCTATATCTACAACGAATATGTAAAAGGTTCCTATCTGCTGGACACCAAGCACCGCAAGATCCGCATGGACGGCCTTTATTATATAGACGAAAACTTTACCACGGTGGCCACCGACTCCACGTATCCCTATAGCGTGGGCAGCTACAAGGTGTATTCCGATTACTATATCAACGACAAGTTCTTTACGCTGAGCCTCGACGATTCCACGCGTACCGACATCAACACCTTCTTCCGTGAATATCCGCACGACGATTGCCTGTAAGGTCTAAAACCTCCATACAAAGAGAGGGCGGTTCGTTGCACGAACCGCCCTCTCTCATTCTAACACCATATATACATTCTGAACCCCTTACAGTTCAATAACCTTCTCCCATCCTCCGACTAATTCCGGCAAGGTCTCTGTTTAAACGCTATACGGATTTCACTACCCATAAAAATCACCGAAATATAAATTATGGGAACCTGATGGAAATCATAGCAAAATCGGATATCTTGAAAGAAAACAGAAACGAACAGAAATAAAAAAGGCCCAGTCTTTCAGACTGAGCCTTAGTAAGGGCGGCGACGACCTACTCTCCCACACTTTAGATGCAGTACCATCGGCGCGGGCG
>JAMPAI010000079.1 GCA_023667315.1 Ruminococcus flavefaciens | reverse complement strand
TAGGCTGCGCATTGGGAGCGCTTTGCGCCGCTGCGGTGCTATCCGCCTGCGGTTGCGGTTCTGTCGGTTTTGTAACTTCCTGCTCGGGTGTCTTTTGGCTGTCGGTATCTGCCGCAAGTTCCTCTTTGCCTATCTCCTGTACTTTCGCTTTTTTCTTATGCGAACGTATTATGAAGAACAGCAACAGCAGCAGTAACAATACGCCCAAGACTATCCATATCCACCAGTTCTCTTTGATGAAGTCTACGAACCCGCCGTTTATTACAAACTCGTTTTCGTCGTAGTCCAACATCGCTTCTTCTATCCCGAAGTTATTGGCGTATTCCGAAGGCAGTTCTGCACGTACTTTGTACTGCACGCCCTTTTGCAAGTTCTCTTCCGCTACTTCGTTACCTTCTTCGTCATAGTACTTGTACGTTACTTCTACCAAGTCCTTATACGCAGTCGGTATTTCCAGTTTGGGTACTCCGCCTTGGTCGCTCCACTCCAATTTGAATTTGTTTATCCGCCATTCGAGGTCTTGGTCGGCGGTTATTTCCGCTTCGTCCGCAAGTTTTACCGACATCTTCTGCGTTGTCTGTTCGGGCAGTACCCAATAGGTATTGTCTTTGTCCGTCAATGTCAACGTCATTGTGTAGGTATCCGCGTTTAGTCCTTGGTTGCCCGTTACGCTCATCCATTCGGTATCGAAGCCCGTAGGTTCATAGGTCTGCTCCGCGCCTGTATACACCAAGGCGGTTTTATCTACCGTGGGCAATGTTACCGCGCGTTTGGTTATCTCGAACTCCAATACTAACGGGTCGAGACTGCCCGTCTCGCTTCCGTCTTTCCATGAGTAATTGTTGACGGCGTCGTTCAGTATCAGAATTGTTACGCTGTACTTTTTTACTTCCTTTTGAGTCAGACTGTCGCTTATTGCTACCGCTATCTCCATATACCTACTGTCGTAGCCTGTAAGCGTAAAGGTCTGCTCTTGCTTGTTGTACTGCAAAATTGCAGGGTCAAAGTACGGCTTTTCTATCTGTGTGGGCGGTGCGTCGTGCGCGCTGCCGGATATGAACGTCTTGCTTAGGTTGGGCGTACTTGCCGCGCTGAATATTACGTTGCCGTTTGTTTTGTACGGCTCTTTTATCTTTATCTCCGTCCTGAACTGCGTGGAAGGTTTTAGCGGAGGAGTCGCTATATCTCCGGTAGATACTTCCCTCGTCTCCGTTTCGTAATAGTCCGTAGATACGTAATCATTCGAAAACTGTGGCCGCGGTGGCTTTGCGCCGCTCCATCCCGTTACGTCTATCTCGAACGGCTTGAGCGTTAGCGTAGTCGTAATTACGCCTGTATTCCCGTCCTCCCACGTTACGTTGGCTCCGTGTTCGGATTTTAAACTGAATACTATCTTGTACTCTCCTACGTTTTCAGTGACGTATTTCCCTTCGCTTAGACTTAAAGATACCGTATCCGTACCGTTGCCGTAGGTGGCGCTGACCGTATAATACTTGTTGAGGTCGGCATAATCCGCTCCGAACTTGGCAAACAAGTCTATTGCTTCTCCGCTATACGTTACTTCTCCTGCCGATTTCGGCTTTTGTATATTACGTACCTTTATCTCCCAATCGAGACTTGTTTGAAACTCCGCAGAATACTCCAAACTGCTTAACGTTTGGTAATTGCTTCCCTTTATTCCGTCCCCGTAACCTATCGTTACAGTAGTTCGGTATTTATTTACTTCCGTTTGCTCCGATGTTACCGCTCCGTACGTCGCTTTCAGTTCCTCCGGCAGGTTCTCCAGTTCCGCTTTGTATTTCAATACGTTTCCGCTGTCGTCTACTCCGTACTGCCATGTCCCGTCGTAGTTCCACTTGACAGATGATACGTCTATCTTGGCAGGAGTTATCTCGTAGGTGAATATCTTTGTCCCCGAAAGCAGAGCGTCTACTCCGCTTTTTAAAGATATTTCTATTACGTACTTGCCTGCATCGGTAGGCGCTGCGCTTAGCGCTGTACCTTTGTTGTTGGGCGCTGATGCGTCGTAGTTGTACCACGTTACGTCAAGAGAGGACTGCGTTATGCTCGGCGTATTCGGGTTTGTACTTACCGTAAACGTAACGCTTGCGGATGTTTTGTCGTAGACCTTGCCTGTATCGCTTGTCGTCGCTATTACAAGCGTTTTGTTCTCACCTACCGTAAACGTATGCGGATTATCCGTAAAACTATCCGGCAGTTTGTAATACTTGTTAGGCGCACCTAATCCGCTATCCGTTGCGCTGACTGTCGCTTCCGCATAGTACGTCAATGTTTTCCCTAAGTTGGCTTGGTACTCCGTTTCTATATCCGACGCCGTTACCGGGTCGCTCAGTACTCCTCCGTTATACGTCTTGTAATACTTTACTTCTACGCTGCTGTTATCTATCTTCGGCAGAAACTTGCCGGAATTGCTTGCACTGCTATCCGTCTTCCACTCTATTCCCGTTAGTTCCGCCTTCTCTATCGTCCAACTGTAACTTGCGTAACTGCTTAGGATACTCGGAGTTTCGTAGTTGGGGTCTACCGTAAACGCAGCGGTGGCGTTGTACGTATTCGGGTCGGTTCCCCTATACGTCCCGCCGTACGTTACCTTTATTTGACTCGGCAAGCCCGTCAGTTGCAACGTCTTTTCCGCGCCGTCGTATACAGGCCAACTGCCCACTTTGTAGTTCCACTGCGGCGTGAAACTCGGCAGCGTCGCTTTGTTTATCTTTATCTTGACAGTGCGGGTTTTGTTAGTCTGGTCGGTATCGTTCCACACAAATTGACTATCTGTTAGCGCTATTTCCGCAGTATACTCTCCTGCGTCCTTTACAGCCGTGGACGCTACCGTAGCACCCGTTGAGTTTTTGTAAGTTATTGTGTACTTGCCGCTTGCGTACGTTTGCAAATTTTGATACCAGTCGCTGCGAGTTTTGCTCAAATCCTTGGCATTACCGTCGTACGTTACGTTAACGTCGGAAGGTACGTCAATGCTGTAAACCGAATTCGCCTGCGCTTGCGTTAAATTCAAATGCAAACACGGGCGAACCGCTCCGATAGTGCTTGCATCCGTCCAACTGAACATGTTAGTAGACTCGGAAATCAATGCGGCATTACTGCATGTTGTATCTAACGACATATTAGAACCGCTGCGTCCCCAAGTTTTAACCGAGTTTGCCGACTGTTCTTGCATCATTGCCCAAATACCCGAAAGCCTTCCGGTCCAGCCCGTTTCAGTAAGAGACGGAAGCCAAACGGGATCGTCTTTCCAG
>JAMPAI010000078.1 GCA_023667315.1 Ruminococcus flavefaciens | reverse complement strand
GGCTCCATAGATGAAGCAAATTCGTCAGGCGAGACAGAATATCGTCCACTCTCATCGGACATGCCGGCATTAGGATACAGTACAACGGCACAAGGATAATGTGACAACCTTGCTATGTAACTAACAAGAGACTCTACGCCTTCCCCACAATTCAATCCAATAGCCGCAGGATGATACTTCACAGTTACCAGGTCGGCCAACGCTTCAATAGAATGCCCGGAAGGTAACGAGCCACTACCGTTGAGGGTAGCAGAAACAATGACCGGTAGAGTCACATGTCTATCAGTCATAGCGCAGCGGACTGCTTTTAATGCCACCTCGCAATTAAGCACATTATAGACCGTCTCCACAAGTATAATATCCACCCTACCCTCAATCAGCGCAACAGTTTGCGAGTAATAAGCCCGCAGCATATCATCATAAACAGAGAGATTACCCTCCTGCTCTGCTTGAGTAAGCGATATATTACCAGGTCCTACGCTACCGGCGATCCATATACGGCGCGCTGACATATCACACGCCTGACGTGCCACACGCGCAGCTGCGATATTGATATCTCTAGCATTGAGAGTCGATCCACATGCTTTTAACGATACATCGTTGGCATTAAGCGTACATGTGGTAATAATATCGGCGCCCGCATCAATATAAGCCCCATGTATCTCGCGCACCAACTCAGGCCTACTGACAACGAGACCGTCAAAACAAGCATTAGCAACAAGAGCCCCTGACAACATCGTCCCCAGGGCTCCATCCAATACCAGGATGCGCCGATTTAAAGCATCTTCAAATGTCATAAAATTATCGAATATACATTCTCCACCAACTACACGCTAACGTTTTTGAGAGAAGAAATCCTTCATGAGTCTGGCACACTCTACTTCAAGAACACCACCAATAACATCAGCACGGGGATGGAACGGACTGCGAGTATAGACACTGTAACCGCGCTTCACATCATGAGCACCAAAGACAACACGTTTAATCTGAGCCCACCCTATGGCACCGGCACACATAAGACACGGCTCAACGGTGACATACAGGGTACAATCGGGGAGGTATTTTCCACCCAGTGTCTGCGAAGCCGAGGTTATTGCCATCATCTCAGCATGTGCCGTAACGTCATTGAGACGTTCGGTCATGTTGTGTCCGCGCCCAATGACACAATCATCGGCCACCACAACCGCACCGATAGGAATTTCTCCCTCGGCAAGCGCTTTACGAGCCTCATCCAGCGCTTGAGACATATACAACTCATCAATATTAATCATCGCTACAACGCTAAAAGTATCTGATAACTCTTAAAATTATCATAATGTCAATAGAGACTAACACGTATCTATAAAAGATTAATAGCGAGTCCTTCGTTGGCAAGAATAGTATTCGGGAAGATAGCACGAGCCTCGGCAAGATGCTCATCCTCATTGTCATAACACTTGGAATAATGACCAAGAATAAGCTGTTTTGCACCAGCCTCAAGGGCAATGCGGGCAGCTTCAGAAGCTGTTGCATGTCCACGCGCATGAGCTTTGGCAATATCAGCATCAATATATGTAGCCTCGTGATATACAGTGTCAGTACCCTTTATTGCCTCAGCCACACGGCTGTCATACAGCGTGTCAGAACAATAAGCATAGCTCACCGAAGGATCTGCATCGGTAGTAAGATAACTGTTGGGAATCACCCTGCCATCGGGAGTCACAAAGTCGGCACCCTGCTTGATGTCATTAAGAATGGCAATTGGAACATGATGAAATTTTACCATATCCCCAATAAGATGACGTGGCTTGGGTTTCTCAACAAATCGATATCCAACACACGGCACGCGATGATACAAAGGGAAAGCCTCCACAGTCAACGCATGGTCTTCATAAACAATACCACCGCGCGGGTCAACAGGATTAAAGATTATCTCAAATCCCGGCTCACGGCAGAAGAAATTAACTATATCCTGGAGAATCTTCACTCCATCGGGCAAGACATGAACTGTAAAAGTCCCGGTTTTTCCTTGTAAGGCAAGAGTCGACAACAACCCGGGTAACCCCAACACATGATCACCATGCATATGGCTGATGAAGATGTGGTTGAGTCTCGTAAACTTGAGTTTCATGCGTCGCATACTCAATTGTGCACCCTCGCCACAGTCAATCATCATAAGATTATCCCTGAAATCGACCACCTGACATGCCGGGAGGTGCCTTAGAGAAGGCGTTGCCGACCCACAGCCCAATATATTGATACTAAATCTCGCCATTATAATGTAAAAATCCTTTTATGTAATATTAGAGGTTGTTATAAAACAAGCATAACGTTAAAAACATGTTTCTACTCCCACCAATCTAAGCTGGCAAGAGATGGGAGGCGTTAACTTGTCGACACGAATTGTACCTCCAACGACAGCCGGAAAGCTCCCGGTTATTGCTCTTTTTATGCGATACACCACATTTTCAAGCAGAGACGACGGCACCGACATCTCTTTAACAATTATAGACACAACCTCGGCATAATTTACAGTGTCGGCAACATCATCCGAAGCCATAGCTGCCGTAAGGTCACAGTTTAAAGTTACTGACACTTCAAACTCATTACCCACCTGACGTTCCTGACTATTAACACCGTGATGTGCCCACACTTTAAGCCTGTCTATAATTATCTTTTCCATCAACTGCCTCTTATATCGTACAAATATACTAAAAGCCCACAAAACTTCGTTAATATTAGTAAAAGAACTCGCTTAAACTTATTTTAAATATAAGAGGGTGTTTAAGAAGTTGTTTAATAATATCATCCAACAATAAGAGCCTTATAATGCTAAAAATGTCAGTAGTCACGGTTTCTTATAACCAGGGACATTACATAAAGGATAATATAGAGTCGGTTCTGAACCAGGACTATCCCAACTTTGAACATATAATAATTGATGCCTGCTCTACCGACAATACGCTCGACATCCTTAAGTCTTACCCCCATCTAAACTGGACATCGGAGCCCGACCGGGGACAGAGCGATGGACTTAACAAAGGGTTCAAAAAAGCCACCGGTGACATAATATTCTGGATTAACAGCGACGACATGATAGCTCCGGGAGCATTTAAAGCCGTGAATGAGTTTTTTGAAAATAACCCCGACAAATCGGTGCTGGTAGGCAACCGCGTCATGATTGATGACAAAGGCAATACAATCACCGTGGAACACGCCTTTCCCTTTGACCTCGACTATCTGCTCAATAGTGCCGATGTATATGTATTGCAAAATGCCACCGTGTTCCGCAAATCGGTTCTTGAGCGTGTAGGAT
>JAMPAI010000077.1 GCA_023667315.1 Ruminococcus flavefaciens | reverse complement strand
ATCTTTTCCTCGTGTTCCAAAACAGTCATTTTATGTCCTCATAATTTCTATGCAATGGCGAAAAGTCGATTTCCCCGAACAAAAATTTGTTGAGCGAGTTTCTCGTGTCTTCTGGAAATTTTACCACTTCTTGAATCGCGCCACCATTCTTTTTGTATGATTTGCAATTTTCTTCCGTCGCGATGATTTTTGAAATCAAGTACGACAATTTTTTTTCATTGAATTGCAAATTCCGTGGAACAGGAATTTTTTTGAGCAACGATTTTGGAAGCAAAATTCCGCCGTCAAAAAATCTATACCACATATAGCAATAACTTGAATTCAAAAGCGCATAAAGCAAGTCGAACGATTTTTTATCTTTCGCGAAAATCTCAAAAAAGCCCGAACGCTTTTGCCGCAATTTCGAAGCGGAAATAAAATATCGCGCGGAAGTCGCCACGCAAATCGCAAATTCGTTTTCGCGCTCCACAAGCAACTCTTCCAATTCAAAATAATTCTCAAGAATTCCAAATGCGAATTTTTCAAGCGAATTGAATGCTTTTATCGGACGCGACAAATCCTGCCGAATTGTACCGAGCGTAGTTTCAAGAAATTTTTCATCAATGACTTTTTCGCGCTGTTCCGACTTGAAACGAATCAAATGCGAAAGCAAAAATCCATTCGGAGAGTTTTCGGTTTTTCTGTGCAGAGTTGAAATCGAAGCGCGGACTCCGTTTGCATTGTTCGTTTTAAAAACACCTTCTTTTTTTCCATTGAAAAGCGGACAAGGAACATTGTCAAAAGAAAAAATTTCGCCAAAAAAATTTTCATTCAATTTTTTTCGAAAAATCGAAAATTTTTGCCCGACGATAAATGATTGTGGCGTTACAATCACAATATTCTGCGCGAAGTCGCAGATTTTTGAAAAAAAAGCAATGTACAAATCAGCGGCGCACGTCACATCCGCTCCAAGTGAATCAACGCGACAATTTGAAACGTAAGGCGGATTCGCGATGACTGAAATATTTTTCTGAAACTTATTTAACGAAAGAAAATCGCCACAAATTTTATGAATCCGATTTTCCATAATTCCAAAGCGTGCGCGTATCCGAGTCAAACAAATTTCCAGTGCAATTTCATCGTTGTCAAAAAGATAAATTCCATTCTGAACGGCGTTTTCTAGTGCGCCGATTTTTTCAAGTTCTTCCAAGACAGCTACAATCAAATTTCCGCAGCCACAACCGACATCCGCTATAGCCGAAAGATTTTCGTTTTTGCAAAAAAACTTCGCCATCAACGCGCTCACATCGCGCGGCGTATAATATTTTCCGCATTGCTTTTTGCTGAATTTATTTTCATGAGCAAGTCCAATTTCATAAAGCCGTCCGATTTCATAAAAGTCAACAACTTTCTCGCAGAATTTTTGAACGCCATCGCAAATCAAAAAATCGCAAAGTTCGCGCCAAACATTTTTCAAGCCGTATCGTTCAATTTGGGAAATATAATTTTCTTGCGAAAAAGGGAATGCGGAATTCTCGCGCGGCGCAAAAACGCTTTTTTGAAAATCAACTTTTTTTACGGCATTGCTTTGCGCCAACATAAATTCATTTTAGCAAGATTTTTTTTGTCTGTCAAGGATGGGAATTGCAAGAGCGTTCTACCCTCCCCTATTAAAAAATCCCAGATATGAATTCAAATTTCCACGCATCGTTTCGACCATCTTCAAGCTCCGCCGTCTCCTACATAAATTCTTTCGGCACTTGCATTTCATCGCTTTGAATTTTTCCGTCGAAAATTTTTATGCAACGGCGGCTCGCCTCTCCGATTCGCGGATTGTGCGTTACGATTACGACAGTCGTTCCGGCGGAATTTATTTCCCAAAAAAGATTCATCACGGCGCGGCCGGTCTCGCTGTCCAAAGCGCCGGTCGGCTCGTCCGCCAAAATAATTTTCGGATTTGTCACTGTCGCGCGCGCTATCGCGACGCGCTGTTTTTGTCCGCCTGAAAGTTCGCTCGGCTTGTGGCTCATCCTGTCTTGCAATCCCATTTTTTCGAGCGCGGATTTCGCAAGCGTGATTCTTTCCTTGCGTTCAATACCAGAATATCTGAGCGGAAGCATCACGTTTTCCAAAACGCTCATCGAAGGCAGCAAAAAATATTGCTGAAAAACAAATCCAATCGTGCGATTGCGCAAAACCGAAAGTTCCTTTTCGTTCATGAGCGCGGTTTCGCGACCGCCGACTTTCACCACGCCTTCGGAAGGACGGTCAAGGCAGCCAATCATATTCATGCATGTCGATTTGCCAGAAC
The DNA here is from genome assembly GCA_023667315.1 of Ruminococcus flavefaciens. GTDB lineage: Bacteria > Bacteroidota > Bacteroidia > Bacteroidales > P3 > Pullibacteroides. The sequence continues at coordinate 1,038 of JAMPAI010000077.1, read as the reverse complement.
CAGAAGGCCCCATTATCGTGACGAATTCGCCTTGATTTATCTTGAAAGAAATTCTGCGCAAAGCCTGCACTTGAGTTTCGCCCATCGTGTAAATGCGCCTGACATTTTCGAGCGAAATGATTTCGTCTGCAAATTGAGAATTTTCGGCGATGTCATCACCCCAGTTTCGCGAGTTTTCGCAAGAAAACTCGCGGTCGCGTAGCGACCCGGAATTTTGCAAAATTGGATTTGAATTTTCGCTCGCTGAAATTTCATTTTCTTTTGAAAAATTTCCATTTGTCATTTCCAATTTGTCTGCCGACAATTCGAACGAAGCCGAAATATTTTTTTCGCCAGAGTCTCCGTTGCGCCGCTTCGTCGCTTCAGTCGGAATGACAAAAGATTTTGAATCTTTCTTCGCGCCGATTTCGCTTTCAAAAATTTCGGACTCCTTCTTCTTGCTTTTTTTTCGCTGACTTTTCTTTCGACTTTTTTTCTTTTTGTCGGAGAAATTTTTGCCATGCTTTTCTTTTTCGGAATTCTTCTTCGCGTCTTTTTTTGAATTTTTCTTTTTACTTTTTTTCGCGTCAATTTCGCTTTCAAGAATTTCAGATTTTTTCTTCATAATTTTTTCCTGAAAAAAAACTCATCGTCTCGGCGGTGCCATGCCGCCACCCCTGCCCGACCTGCGCATCATTCCCGAACTCATCGGCGCGCTCTGCGCTTTGAGCGTTTCGCCTTCCGCCACGTCGCCCTCGACAATTTTCACGAACTCGCGCGTATACGTTTCTACTTTCACATTTTTCCTTTCGCCCGTTTTCGCGTCCACTACGAACGCATTGTTTCTGTCCCTGCCGACGGCTTCGCGCTCTATTAAAAGATACGTTTCGTCGGGCGCGATTTTGATTTGTCCGCTGAAAGAAAAATTCGGCAAAATCGATTCGCGCGGATAGTCGTCTATCCGAAGGCGCACTTTTACGACCGTCGCGCCTCGGCTCGTCACTTCTCCAATCGCCGGCCAGGCGACGACATGCCCCGTAATCGTGCCTTCATAAGCGG
>JAMPAI010000076.1 GCA_023667315.1 Ruminococcus flavefaciens | reverse complement strand
CCAGAGCGATTACGCTTGATTTTAATATCTTTTTCATAAATATTGTCTGCAATTTAAGGTTAGAAGCTGAATCTTACGCCGATCGAATAGCTCGAGGTGTTGGGGTAGCTCGTACCGTTGTTGGTGTTGAGCTCGGGATCCCACAACTTGAAGTCCGAAATGGTGAACAGGTTTGTACCCATCACATAGATCGAGGCGTCCTTCAGGAAGCACTTGTTCATCCAGCGGTCGGGCAGCTTGTACGACAGCGTGAGGTGCTTCAGGCGCAGGAAGCCCACGTCCTTCTGCCACCAAGTGCTGGTCTGGGTGTTGTTGGTGTTCGACTCGCCGGTGTAGGTCAGGCGGGGGTAGAACACGTCGGTGTTGGTGGGGTTCTCGGGATCCCAGCGGTTGGCGATGTTGCTGTAGAGGTTGTCCAGACCGTTCTGGCCCGAGAAGGGGTGGATCGAGCGGCCGGCCAGACAGCGGTCGGCCTTGGCTATGCCTTGGAACAGCGCGCTGATCGAGAAGTCGTGGACCTTGAGGTCGAAGCCGAAACCGTAGTAGATCTGCGGCACGTCGCCCTGACCGATGAGCGTCTTGTCGTTCTCGTCGATGCGGCCGTCGCCGTTGAGGTCGCGGTACTTGATGTCGCCCGGGTAGAGCTTGCCGAACTGCTCGACGCCGTAGTCGTCGATCTCCTGCTGGCTGGTGAACAGGCCGTCGGCTATGTAGCCCCAGCGGCCGTTGACGTTGGTGCCGCGGGTCTCGAGCCACGGATATGCGGGTGCGGGCGAGTCATCCTCGACGATGGTGTCCTTGTTGTAGGTGAAGTTGCCTCGTACCGTCAGGAACACGTGCTTGCCGATGGGCTGCGTGTACTGCAGCTGGGCGTCGATACCCTTGTTGTCGACTATACCGAGGTTGGCGTAGGGATTCTCCACGAAACCGGCGTACTCGGGAATGACGCGGCGGCGCAGGAAGATCTTGTCGCGGTGCTCCTTGAACAGGTCGACGGTCAGCGTCAGACGGTCGTTGAGGAAGTTGATGTCGATACCGAGGTCCTGCTTGCGCGAGCGCGACCACGTCACGTCGACGCCGTACTTGAGGATGCTCCAGCCGCTGGTCAGGCCGTAAGACTCGCCGAAGCGGTTGCCGTAGATGCCGTCCGAGCCCATGATGCCCTGATACATGAAACGGCGGTCGGTGGTGGTGTCGCTACCTACCCAACCCAGCGTGTAGCGCAGCTTGAGGTACGACACGGGATTCTCGTCGCCCCAGAACGACTCGTTCGAGACCACCCAGCCCAGACCCAGCGCGGGGAAGGTACCGTAGCGGTTGTTGGGCGAGAAGTTCTCCGAACCGTTGATGCCGACGTTGCCCTCGATCAGGTAGCGGTCGTCGTAAGAGTAGGTGAGACGTGCGGCGTAGCCCTTGTTCTTGTAGGGCAGCGAGTTGATCTTGTTGCTGGTGGTCAGGTCGCGGTAAACCTTCTGGTTGTAGAGCAGCAGACCTCCCACGCGGTGCTTGCCGAAGGTGCGGTCGTAGTTGAGCGACGCCTCGAAATAGGTGGTGCGGTTAGCGCCCGAGCTCTGGCTGAAGTCGAGGGCCTGATTGCCCTGACGCACGCGGGTCTTGCGGTATTCGCCCTCCTCGTCGAAGACGGTGTCCTCGATCCAGAGACCGGTGGCGGGATCCTTCGAACCGGCGAAGTAGAACATGTCGTCCCAGCGGCTGTAGCTGAGCGTGCGCGAGTTGTAGGCGTCGAATGCCAGCAGCGCCGAGATGTTGAAGCCTTGGCTCCAGTCGGTGAAGCCCAGATCCTGAGTCACGCGTATGTTGGAGTTGAGCGTGTTCTTGAACTCCTGATAGTAACCGCGCTGCGCGAGGTCCATGTAGGGGTTGCGCATGTCGCCGTTGGGGCTGATGCCCGAAAGCGTGCCGTCGGGCATGGTCTTGGGCAGGTAGACGGGGTTGATCTCCATCGAAGACGAGAAGAGCGACGCCGCGCTCTGCTGCGGATAGTGGCCCGCCGAGAGGTAGCCGCTGAAGCCGACATCAACGGTCGTGGTCTTGGTGGGTTTCAGATTGACGTTCGAAGTAAAGTTGTATCGATCATAATTCATTTTGGTGTTATAGTTCTCCAGCTCGAAGTTGCGGGTCATACCCACCTCGTTGTAGTAGCTCAGCGACACGTAGTAGTTGGCGCTGGGCAGACCTCCGCGTATGCTGACGTTGGCGCGGCGGTTGTGGCCCCAGTCCTTGAAGATCTCCTTCATCCAGTTGACCGCCGGATAGAGATACTCGTTGTACATGCGGGGGTTGTCGTTGGCCACGAGTCCGTGGGCCTTCTTGGTGGCCTCGATGTACTCGGGCGTGTAGAGGGGCGCCGAGTTGGGATGGGCGTTGGCGTAGGCCTCGTTGGCCACGGCCATGTAGGTGTAGGCGTCGGCCATCTTGGGCACGTTGGTCATGCGGGTGAAGCTCTCGTAGTAGTCCAGCGAGATCGAGGGACGGCCCACCTTGCCGGGCTTGGTCTTGATGATGATCACACCGTTGGCACCGCGCACGCCGTAGACCGCGGTGGCCGAGGCGTCCTTCAGCACGGTGAACGACTCGATGTCCTCGGGGTCGATGTTGTTGAAGCTGCGCTCGACACCGTCCACGAGGATCAGGGGCTTCGAGTTCTGTCCCGCGAGGGTGGAGATACCGCGGATCCAGATGTCGGAATCGTCGTGACCCGGCTCGCCGCTGCGCTGCACCGATACCACACCCGCGATGCGGCCCGAGATGGCCGACGACAGGTTACCGGTCGGGATCTTGATGTCCTCGGCGCGCAGGGCCGACTGGGCACCCACGACCGACACCTTGCGCTGGCGTCCGTAACCCACGACCACCAGCTCGTCGAGCGTCGATACGTCCTCGACGAGCACGACGTCGATCACTTTCTGCGCGCCTACGCGCACCTCCTGCGGCTTGTAGCCGAGGAACGAATACTCGACCAGCGTGTTGGCGCTCTTGAGCTTGAGCGTGTACTGGCCGTTGGCGTCGGTTACCACGGCGTTGGTCGTGCCGACCTCCATGACGGTGGCTCCGTTCATGAATTCGCCCTTCTCGTTCGTGACGCGACCGGTGATGGTCTTGTCCTGAGCGTGGGCGGCTCCGATGCCGCCGAGCAGAGCGAACAGTAAACATAATGGCATGGCAAAATGTTTAACCTTTTCAAACCATTTACTCATAATTTCAGGTTTAGTTAATAATTAGATAATAGGTTTCGATCACGAAATTACGCCGAAATAATCCGCCCCGTGTTCCCTATCGCGCCAAAGTTCCGGTAATTTTGGACATGGCATGATAGGGCAC
>JAMPAI010000075.1 GCA_023667315.1 Ruminococcus flavefaciens | reverse complement strand
GAAGATATACACCACCGCGGCGAGGGAGAAGCGCGTGAAATCCGACGTGGGCGACTACGTGGAGTTCGAGGAGGTGAAGGGCGACGACGACACGTCGCGGCGGTAGGGTCTGCGGCGGGCGGAGACCGGCACGCAGGTGGTGCGCGGTGCACGGCCGGATCCTGTTCGGGCGAATGGTGGAAGTCGTGGCGCCCCAATTGCGTTTGCGGGGGCGGCCGTTATGCTGCGGGTGAGTTTCCTCTTTGGGAGCCGCGGCGGATTGTTTCGAATTCCAATATGCGGGCGGGATTGCTTTCGCAATACTCTTCTGGATATATTTCATTAGGTAACTACCTGCTTTATGCTTGCCGATTGTGAGTCGTAGCCTGCGGAGGCTCGCTACGCTCACCCCGCAGGCCACGACTCACACCTTACAAGCCTAAGGTGGATCGGTCCCTTAATTTTTACAATTATGAAAAGGTTTGTTTTGATTACGGGGTTGTCGCTCGTACTGTCGGCAGCCGCAACGGTGACTTACAAAGCCTACACGCGTTCTCAAATGACTGATTTTATGAAAGCCAATCTCGAGGCATTGACAAGCGCGGAAAATACCGGAACTATTCGTGGCAGATGTGACGGTAGCATTTACTCGGGCTGTATGTACACGTGTCCGAGATGTAAAGCGCATTGGCATGGTGATGGGCAATCAGGATATGTGATATCTGTTTCCGGAACATGCGATTGCGGACAACCGGCCTATATACACTAAAATATCTACAGAATACCTCACCGCCCGTTTGCCATGCGATGGGGTTGAGTGTTAAAACAAGAGATATGAAATATTTATTAACTTGCGGAATCGGTGTCGTTTCGATCTCCTTGATGCTGTCGGGATGCAAAAGCAACGGCATCGAATCTTACGAATACGCGCCGCCTGTCTTTCCGTTCGAGCGCAAAGCGCAGATTACGCCCATAACCGGTGATCTGCTGTTCGGCCCTGTGACCGATATGTTTTTATGCGATTCGGTGGCCGTGATGTGCTCGAGCTGTGTGGACAACGATTACGCTTTTCAGGTTGTGACGCTCGACGGCGGCCGTCACGCCGGAGCTTTCGCCCATCGGGGCCGTGCCGGTAACGAGTTGTCGAATTACGCATGCGTGGCAGCCGATGTGCCGAACGGAATGATTTACGCCGTGGACGATACCAAGCTGTTGCAAATAGACATGCGGGAGGCTCTCGGCGGCGGCACGCAGTACGTGACCGCATCGCACAGACTTGGCGGGCGCAACACGTCGCTGCGCATTCATGCGGCGGCGGGGCGCATTTTGCATACCGAGGCGCGTCCGCGCTACATGCTTACCGACATCGCATGCCGCGACACCTTGGCGCGATGCGACATCTATCCGGCGCTGACGCCCGCACTGGATGCCGATTCAACCAAGGCCGAACTGTATTACAGCTATTGCACTACCGATGCCGTAAGTCCCGACGGTACGCGCATGGTAAGCATGACCAACTTCGGAATGTCGATAGCTATATTCGATATCGGAGCCGACGGAATCGTCCCGAGGATAATCCGCCGCTTTTACGAACCCAAGATGGCTGCGGTAAATTACGGTACCGACGATTGCATCTTTGGCGGATTCGTGCAGTCGGTAACCGACAGATATATCTATGCGATTTACGACGGCAGAAGTTACGGCGAGATCAAGAAAGGTGGTGCGGCGGACATTGCGGTATTCGATTGGGACGGCCGCGAAGCGGGGCGATATACGTTCGACGAACGGATAGTGCGCTTTGCCGTCACCCCCGACGACACTCGTGCCTATTGCTGGGTTCAGGATGCCGGAGGCGATGAGTATCTGGGGTATTTCGACCTGGGTCTGGAGTAATTCGGGCAATGGTCGGGTAGCCTTAGGGATAAGATCAATATTATGTCGGGCTGTCGCAATTAATATTCTTTAGGATTGCGGAGTATCGGATTGATATTTTGCGGCTTCTCTGAAGCCGCGCGAGCCGCCGACGTAATGCCGGTTGCGGAACATATGCCGTACCTCCGTATTTGTAAACATTTATAAGCAATAAATATGAAGCCCAAGTCCTTCGCTCAGATACGTGATATGTTGCAGATCATATCGCCCTTGCTGCTGATGACCGCATGCGCGGCACCCGATGCCGGTGAGTATGCCGCACCCGCCTTCGAGCATGAGCATACCATCGAGATACACCCCATAACACACGATCTGCTCATCGACTGGCCGCGGTACACCGTGCAGTGCGACTCGATGATGGTGCTGAACTGTCGCAATGTCGACAACGATAATCTTTTTCACGCCATATCTCTCGCCGACGGAAGCATAGCGACGAGTTTCGTATACATAGGACGCGGACCCGATGAGTTGATGGGATGTTATTGCCTTACCGCCGACGCTGACAACGGTATAATGTATGCGATGGACAGCAACCAGAAAATATTGGGCATAGACCTAAGACAGGCGCTCTCAGGCGACAAGCAGTTCGTAGCCGAGCGATATGATTTCCCCGACGCCCGTAGCGCGAAAAGCGCCCACTACGTCGGAGGCCGCCTGCTGTGCGAGGGCACGCCGCGATATTTCATCGGCGAGATGACCGGAGGCAGGATCGACAAACCCGCAGTCACTTATGACGAATACCCTCCTATGAGCGGATTCTCCGATGACGAGCAATTGAGGGATTACTTCTACTACAACTCCGAGAGTGCAGCGGCACCCGACGGAAAGCGGTTTTTCAATGTCACGAGAAACGGCATGTTGCTGGAGATATTCTCCCTCACCGACGAGGGGATACGTTCCGACAAGTTGAGACGATTTTATCCGACACGAATGAAAAAGGTGAATACCGGCACTGACGACTGCATATTCGGAGCCTGCGAGGCGCAGGCCACCGACAGCCGTATCTATGTGCTCTATATCGACTCTACATGCGGAGAGTATGATTATAACACTACCTGTCCGAAAATAGCCGTGTTCGATTGGAGCGGCAACGAAGTAGCGCAATACTCGTTCAGCGACAGGGTTGTGCGTTTTGTTGTCACCCCCGACGACAAGCGCGTATATTGCTGGGCTCTGATAGAGGACGAGGATGGGTATCTGGGATATTTCGATCTGATTGAAAACTGACAGGCGGATGATTGCCGAAGCGAAATAAGTTATTCTGAATTCAATATAATATTGAATTCAGGGCACTTGTGTAAGTGGCGAACCTCGGGGGGAGGTAAGGGGAGCTATCTGCTTTTGGCTTGTCAGTTGTGAGTCGTAGCCTGCGGTGGAGAGCAAAAGAGCGCAAGCGAATTTATTGCGAGCCTCCGCGCGGGGAGGCTACGGCTCGCGCGGCTCAATGAGCCGCAAAATATATGTTCCCCACTCTACAA
>JAMPAI010000074.1 GCA_023667315.1 Ruminococcus flavefaciens | reverse complement strand
CTGTTACTGTGGTAACTTTTGAGTGAGCCGGAACTTCCAGTATGTAGGATTCCTCGATATTGGTGACGCTTGAATAGAATTCTATTATATTTTGTATCTGTATCTCGGCTTGATTGGACATGTCATAATGCCATTGACCGTTGATATATGATGGCAGATTGACCATGCCCGTTGCACCTTGAGCCCAAAAGTCATAAGCGGGTACTTGAAGTTTTATCTTTGACGGAGCGTCCTTGTAGGGATAAAACACCATGCGTTGTACATGGTCGGTATTGTTATTAAATGTTTTGAGGATTCCTTTCTCTACATGGCGTGTACCATGGTAGGTATTCTCTGAAACGCCAAAGTCAATAATTTTAAGCGGTTGACCCGGGGCGATTGATAGGTTGATTGTTTGTACTTGATGCTCATAATACAGCGTTACCAATACCTCATAATTAGCATGAGTGGTATTGTCAAGTGCTTTAACTCTGACGTTATTGCCATTAATGTCAAAGATAAGACAGAACATGGGCGAGAAGTAGTCTATCCGGGCTACCTCGTGAAGTGACGGAGCGGGTAGATACTCGCCCTCTTTGTCGTAATACTCCACTGAGGCCATTGCGTCATAGTCACAGCCAAAGTGTATGTCTTTGAGCCCTTTTTTTGTTATGGTAAACTCGACCGGTTCACCATTGCATTCAAGGTGGAATGATGTTTCCTCCATGTCGGGTATCGCCTCGACAAATATATCACTGTTGCATGAGCTACACAGTAATATCAAGGGTGTGATAATTGTGTATAGTATTAGCTTGTACATGTATAAGGGTGTGCTGATAATAGTGTAATGTTGTTAATTATCGGTGATGAGGGAGCGCAATATGGGCTCGAGGGCATCAGCAAACATCAGGGCTCCATAGTCGGTCAAGTGTAGTGCATCGACGGTGTGTTCGGTGCCAAATTGCAGGCTGCTTGCCGGCAGATAGTGCAGATTGTCATATTTTTTGAGCAGATCCTCATATCGGCGTCGCATCATGGCGTTGTGGCGTGCTGTGGCATCACGCATCACGTTATCGAAGTTGTTGCGTGGATGGTTAAGACACTCGATAAAGAGTATCGGCACCTCGGGATGGGCTTGTCTTACAATGTCGACAAACGGTATCATAAGGGTGTCAATCTGTCCCGATGAACAGTTGGGTACAAAATCGAGTATCACCAGTGAGGGGTGGGGAGTGGCAGCTATCACATGTGCAATTTCAAGGTCGAGCTGGCCGTTTCCACCGAAGCCGAGGTTCACGACGTCGCGGTTGAGACGCCTGCGCAACTGGTTGGTGTGGCTCATGCCGGTACGATTGACACAACCGCCATGCACCAGGCTTGTGCCGTAGTAGACCACCGGACTGTTAACTTCGGGAAGCATAATCTCGGGACGCGTGACTACATAGTTGCTATCAACGCCTATGTACAGGCTGTCCACGCCGTCGTAGAGCGACAAGTGCACCATGTACTCTCTCATCTCGGGATCCATGTTACCGATAACACGTGTCTCGGTAACTGCACCGCCAAGATTGGGACGAGCTGTGCCGGCATAGGTCCAGGTGGAGTCGGGCATCATCATGTACAGGTCCAGGCCACGCACGGCAACCGGGGTCATGATTTCCATGCCGCTCTGAAACACTGATTTCCACTTGAGGTGGATGTCGGGAGCATTGCTGGCAAAGCGCACTGCCATGCCTGAGGAGTGGCGTCCCAGGGCATAGAGAGCCGGACGCTTGACGATGTTTTGCAGCGAGTCGGGCAAGCGTTGGTATCTTAATGAGGTGGAGTTATTGTCAACACATTTTCCAAGTAGTGGGAGCGAGTCGCTCGCATGCCATGTGATGCCGGCACCGGCCCACATGGAGGCTGCCGACATCAGTATGGCTGCAATGAGAGTGTATAGCTTCATAATCGGGGATTACTGCTTTTGATAGTCAGAGATAATTTTGCGCAGTATTGGCTCCAGAATGTCGGAATATCGTATAAAGCCGAGATCGGTGAAGTGAATACCGTCAACATAGGCTTCGTTGTCGTGTCCCACAAAGTCGGTGGAGGGGAGGAAATACAGGTTGGGGTAGCGTGCTGCGAGTTGGTCAAACACTTCCTTGACGCGTGCATTCTTGGAGGTTACTTCGTGGTTCATGGCATGGTCAAAGCGAGTGTGTGGGAAGCGGGGATCCTCGGGAAACAGGATGGGTATGCCGGGATGAGCTTTCTCGATAATCTCAACAAATGGTACCATAAGCGTGTCAATCTGTTCAACGCTCACGTTGGGTACAAAGTCGAGCACATACATTGCCGGGTTGGGTACGGCGGCAAGTACATCGGCAATCTCCAGATCCAGCTGGCCGTTGCCGCTGAAGCCGTAGTTGAGGGTTTCGCGGTTGAGGCGGCGGCGCAATTGGTTGGTGTGAGCCATGCCGGGACGATTGGCACAGCCACCTTGAAGAATACTGGTGCCGTAGAATACTATAGGGCTCTCAGTATTGATTACCTGCATCCGGGGCTGCTCGAGAATTGAATTCTCGTCAACGCCTATGTACAAGCTGTCCACTCCGTCATAGAGCGACAAGTGAAGCATGTATTCCCTCATTTCGGGATCCATGTTGCCTATGATGCGGGTTGAGGTGACGTGTTGTCCCAGGTTGGGTCGGGCGGTATTGACATAGGTCCAGGAGGAGTCGGGCTGCAGCACATACAGGTCGAGGCCGCGTGTGCCGGTTGCGGGCATGTGATCCATGAGGTTTTTGTGAACCGATTTCCACTGTGCGTTGATGTATGGCGAATTGCTGCGGAAGCGTATGGCCATACCGGCAGAGTTGGTACCTAGATAGTACACGGCATCACGTTTTACCTTGGTTTTGAGCGAGTCGGGCAGTCGCTGGTAACGCATGGCCGTTACAGTGGGGTCAATGCCCTTACCAAGCAGAGGCAGAGTGTCGGCAGCATGCCATTTTATATCACCGGCCATAGCCGAGCATACTGTGAGAAGAGAGACTGAGAGAGTTGTAAGTATTTTCTTCATTGCTGAGAGTTGTTTTAACAATTGTATATGTTGTCTTGAATATGGGTTAAGTGCGCCAGTAGAGCTTGATGCGCGAGAATATAGCGGCGATGGCAATTGCAATGGCAGTGCACAGCACGCCACGACCTACAGCCAGCATCCAGCAGCTTGACCAGAAGGGCACGGCGGCATCACCTATGCCCAGCAGGTTCAGAACCGGGAATATGAGCATCGACGGAGCCACATAAGCTATCATGGGATTCTTACCGGCAAGTGTAAATGGGGCGGTAAGCACACGCCAGCGATAGAAGTCACACACTATGACAAGCATTGACATGCAGTAGAAAGCCAGTCCCGAGGTGACAAAATAGTAGCTGAACGTGGGGTGGTCCTT
>JAMPAI010000073.1 GCA_023667315.1 Ruminococcus flavefaciens | reverse complement strand
CTGGTGGGGATATTCTTTTACTACATGTTCAAGGGCTCGTACATATTTTTGACCCATGGCAACCATGAGCTGTCGTCGGTTGAGCGAGGCTTTTTCTTCCTCTGTGAGCCACACGGGGCACACAAGCAGGCGATATTTTCGGGTGCCGGTTTTTATCATAAAGATTGCAACGGCCTTGACTCCCATCTGTACTGCTGTGGCAAAGGGTCCGAGAGGAAACTCTGATTGCACTCCTAAGAAGTTGGTCTCATACACCTTTTGCGACCCCACTACTCTATCGGCCGGCATGCCAAGTATGTTGCCGCGCGCCAGGGCATCGTTCATTGCATACAGGTGGTTGAAACTGTTATCCTCAACACTTATCATCTCGATATTGTGTTGTTGAAGCAGACGTCGCCGATATTCCATTACTGTTGGGGCTTCACCGGCATACACCAGTGCCGACATGCGTTTTTTTGTTGATCCCATGGAGTAACCCACCAGTTCGGTGTTGCCAACGTGCGAACTCAGCAATATGAATCCTTCATCGCTGTTTTCCAGTATCTTGAATGCTTCATTGCCATCCATTTCAAAGTCAAATCGTTTGCCGCTGTAGACAGCAAAGCGGTCAATAACAGTCTGCATCATGCGGTAATGGTTTTGCCATACCGCCATGTGCAGTTTCAGCCCCTTCAAATTGTGCCTGTTTCTGAAATATAGTGAGATAGCCCTTACAGGCTTGCGATTGAACAAGAAACAAAACGGCAATACAAATATTGCTGCAAACCAATACATGCCATTCAGAGGTGTGTATTTGAGCATTTGTATGAGTCGGCGGTGCATCCAGGCGTTACCGCCTGTGGTTCCGCTCCATTGACGTTGTTTCTCTTCAGCCACTCTTACCTACTTAAACGTTGCGCTCTATGTAGTCACAAAAGTCCTTGAGTGTTTCCACTCCAGCCATTTCCTCGGGTTTGATTTTGAATTTGAAGTTGCGTTCTACAATTACAACAATGTCAACAAAATCAAGGCTGTCAATCCCCAGGTCTTCTTTTAGTTTGGCATCGGGTTTGATTACAGTCTCTTCAACCTCGAGGTCGTCAATGAGAAATGTTTTTACTTTCTCTTCAATTTCTGCTCTGTTCATGTGTGTATAATGTTATTTATTTAGCTAATTGTCAGAGTAAACTATAGTTGTTTTATTTTTTTAACCTGCATTCAATAATGCTGTGTCCTTGTCCAAGATTGTCATAGATGTGTTCTATCGTGAGACCCGACTCGTTGATAAGTCTGGTCATGTCGTCGGTGTTGTACATCTTACTGTTACCGTTGGCTATGGCGGTGAAATATATGCTTGTCAAGGTAAGACACAGTGTCGCGGTTTCATACTGCTGGCGATCCCACAATGTCTCCATTATGTACAGTCGTGAGTCGTTGTCCATTACCTTTGAGGCGCGACTGAGTATGCTTACAATTTCTTGCTCGCCAAAGCAATCAAGAAATTGGCTCATCCATATCGCATCCCAGTGATGTGTTGAGGGGAATTGGGCTGTAGCGTCGAGCAGGTTCATGCCATATCCATGTATGCGGTCGGCTCCCTTAACGTGGGCTGTGGCTTTCTTCATAAGTTCCAACTGCTGAGGCAGGTCAACGATGGTTACGTTAACATCGTGGTTGTATGCTACGCAACGTGAAGCCCAGCGCCCTGTATTTCCACCTACATCCAGCAGGTGTTTGGTGGATCGGCTGAATACTATTTCAAGTGCCTGGCCAAAGGAGCCGTCGCTGTAAAAGTGATCAAAGCCAAACCAGCTTTTCTGTACTTGTTCGGGCAGCTGTGACAATCCTTCATATACCGTTGGCCAGTCGCCAAAGTGCTTTAGTCCGGCCGGTTTTCCTTCCTCCAGCGCTTTGTCAAGCAGAAATAGCCCCTCGTAATTGACATCGTGATTGAAGTCCATATTCACGCGTGTGCGCTTATCGGTTATCAAGAACCATCCGGCTTTGGTGATGGCAAATTTCTCGGTTTCGGGATTTACAATCACAGTGCCTATGGAAAGCGATGCTTCAAGCAGTACCTTGGCGGCGTAAGTGCTGAGCTTGCACTTTGCGGCAACCTGGTCGATGGTGAGGCCGTCATTGCTGTTGCGCAGTGCTTCAAGTACACCCTTTTCCACCATAATGCGTGACACTTGGAATATCATGGGTGAGAAAGCAATGTATTCGGCCAGACGTTGTGCGTCACGAGCACTCTGTTGCTCAGTGGTGTATTTTTTTATAAGTGATTTGGATAGATGCATATCACATTTATTATAATTCAGTGTGTATGTGGTTTTGTACCCCTTGGCTCTAACACCTCATGTGTAAAGTCCTCCATTTATTGAAATTACCTCGCCGGTGATGTATGCAGACTTGTCAGAGGCCAGGAAGGCTACAAGGTCGGCCACCTCTTGTGGTTTGCCAAAACGCCCCATGGGTACCATTTTTTTTAGGTCGTTGACAGGCAGATTGGCTGTCATATCGGTTTCCATAAAGCCGGGCGCAATGGCGTTAACTGTAATCTTGCGCGGTGCCACCTCTTGTGCCAGTGCTTTGGTAGCTCCTATCAGAGCGGCTTTGGCCGCCGAGTAGTTCACTTGACCGGGCAAGCCTTTGATTCCTGATAGCGAACTGATGTTAATTACGCGACCGTGTCGCTTGGTCATCATGTTTTTGAGCAGTCGGCGTGTAATGTAGAAAAAGCCGTTGAGTGTAACATCAAGCACCTGGTGCCACTGGTCATTCTGCATGAAAATCATAAGTGCATCCTGGCGTATGCCGGCATTATTGACAAGTATGTCTATATAGTCATCGGGATGTGTTGCTTCCCACTCCTGCAAGACGCTTTCTATAGCGTCAGGGTCGCTGACATTGCATTGCAACATTTCAGCTTCTCCCCCATTAGCTACAATTTCATCAACCACCTCTTGGGCGGCCTCGCGTCGTGATTGAAAGTTGATTATTACCGGAATACCTTGTGAGGCCAATTCCAATGCTATTGCGCGACCCAAACCGCGCGAAGCTCCTGTTATCAAAGCATATTTTTTCATCGTTTCAGAAGTTGCCGCTTTTCTTAAGTTGTTAGAAGATTGTAAATCAGTCCTTAAGCAATTCTATTACGCGTGCTATCTCTTGATAGAAAGGAAGGTCGTCAACGCGTGAACCTATTACGGTTCTTATCTCATCATAGGCCTTGCGTGTAGCGGGTGCAAGCTTGTCCTTGATTGCCAGGCAGTCGGTGGCTTGTGCCAGGGCTATAAAGTGTATCGCCATTATCTGAAATGCATTCTCTATCACCTTGCGTGCCAACAGTGCCGTGTTAGTACCCATTGATACTATGTCCTGATTGTCGTTATTGTTGGGGATGCTGTGCACATAGTTGGGCATGGCCAGCGTCTGACACTCGGCGGTGGTGGA
>JAMPAI010000072.1 GCA_023667315.1 Ruminococcus flavefaciens | reverse complement strand
ATTTAATTCTGCGCAATGTTTCTGACGCAGCATGCGTTGACCCATTTCCTGTACGAAGGTATCCGTCTGCGTCATTTGTGCGACTGGACGTGCTTCGTCAATGCCGAGCGGGGCAATGTCGATTGGAACGAGTTCAACGAGCGTTGCGCTCAGGTGGGTGCGGCGCGTTTCGTGGCGGCGCTGAATGCCGTCTGCATACGCCGTCTGGGCATGTGCATCGACGGGACGGCTTTGCGTGCCGACGAAAAGTATGCCGATAGGGTGTTGGTCAATACTCTGGATATCTCGCAACATGCGTCGCACATCAGTGATCCGTGGCGCCAACGTATGGCGAAGGTGGGCAACATGTTCTCGCATAGCTGGAAATTCAACGAGGTATACGATCGCGGTCTCATGAGAAGCGTATTGGGTCTGGGCCTTGGCTTCGTGTTCGACAGGCATCCGGCGATATGAAAAAACAGACGATAAGATGAAGGGAATAGTATTGGCCGGTGGCAGCGGCACACGGTTGTATCCTGTCACCAAAGGGGTGAGCAAGCAGTTGTTACCTATTTACGACAAACCGATGGTCTATTATCCGATCTCGGTGTTGATGCTTGCCGGTATAAGGGATATACTTATCATCTCCACTCCGCAGGATATGCCGAATTTCAAGCGTCTGTTGGGTGACGGGTCGGACTACGGCGTGAGATTCGGATATGCCGAGCAACCTTCGCCCGACGGTTTGGCTCAGGCGTTCATCATCGGCGAGGAGTTCATCGGCGGCGACAGCGTGTGCCTCGTGCTGGGCGATAACATTTTCCACGGCGCGGGTCTCTCGCAGATGCTCCGCGAGGCCGTGCGTACCGCCGAGGCGGACGGCAAGGCTACGGTTTTCGGCTATCGGGTCGACGATCCCGAGCGCTACGGCGTGGCCGAATTCGACCGCGACGGCAACTGCCTCTCCATCGAGGAGAAGCCGCGGAATCCGAAATCGAACTATGCCGTGGTGGGACTCTATTTCTACCCGAACAAGGTGGTCGATGTGGCGAAGAACATCGAGCCGTCGGCGCGTGGCGAGCTTGAGATCACCACCGTGAACCAGCGGTTCCTGCACGACGGCGAGTTGAAGGTGCAGACCTTGCAGCGCGGTTTCGCATGGCTCGACACGGGTACGCACGACTCTCTGGCCGAGGCCTCGATCTTCGTCGAGGTCATCGAGAAGCGTCAGGGGCTTAAACTCGCCTGTCTGGAGGGCATAGCCTACCGTCACGGATGGATCACGGAGGAGAAGATGCGCGAACTGGCCCGGCCCATGATCAAGAACCAGTACGGCCGCTATCTGCTTAAGGTAATCGATGAACTGAAATAAGAGAGGATATTATGAAAGTAATAAATACCGATATAGACGGCGTGGTCATCATCGAGCCCGATGTGTTCGGCGATGCCCGCGGTTATTTTTTCGAGAGCTGGTCGCAGGCCAAGTTCGACGAGGCGGTGCGCAGGGTGCGTTTCGTTCAGGATAACGAGAGCCGGTCGAAATACGGCGTTCTGCGCGGCCTGCATTATCAGAAGGGGCGTCATGCGCAATCGAAACTGGTACGCGTGGTGCGCGGCCGCGTGCTCGACGTGGCGATCGATATCCGCAGGGGTTCGCCCACGTTCGGCCGCCATGTGGCCGTAGAGCTTACGGAGGACAACAAGCGCCAGCTGTTCATCCCCCGTGGGTTCGCCCACGGCTTCTCGGTGCTGAGCGACGATGCCGTTTTCCAGTACAAGTGCGACAACGCCTATGCCCCCTGCGAGGAGGGTGCCATCGCGTGGAACGATCCCGCCATCGGCATCGACTGGCGCATACCGGCCGGCGATGTCCTGCTCTCGGCCAAGGATTCGGCGCATCCGCTGCTGAAGGATGCCGTGGATCTGTTCGACTATAATACCGATTATTATGCAGAGTAAACGTATCCTTATAACCGGCGCCGACGGCCAGCTGGGCTGTGAGATGCGCCGTCTGGGCGAGGTGTCGCCCAACGAATACATGTTCACCGACGTGGCTGAGCTGGACATAACCGACGGCGACGCCGTCGCCCGCTATGTGGCGGATAACGGCGTGAACGTCATAGTCAACTGCGCGGCCTACACCAACGTGGACCGTGCCGAGGAGGACGAGGCCGCGGCCGAGCGCATCAACGCCGGTGCCGTGCGCAATCTGGCCCTTGCGGCCAAGGCTGCCGATGCCACGCTGTTCCACATCTCTACTGATTATGTTTTCGGCTGCGACGGCAACACGCCCCGCACCGAGGATATGCCCCTTGATCCGCTGGGCGCCTACGGCCGCACCAAGCTGCACGGCGAGCAGGCCATAGCCGAGGTGGGGTGCAAGGCTGTGGTGATCCGCACGGCTTGGCTCTACTCGGAGTACGGCAACAACTTCCTGAAGACCATGCTGCGCCTCACGGCCGAGAAGCCCGAACTCAACGTGGTGTTCGATCAGGTGGGCAGCCCCACCTATGCCGGCGATCTGGCCATAGCCATCTTCTCGATCATCGAGGGCGACCTCTATGCGGGCAACGAGGGCATCTACCACTTCTCCGACGAGGGCGTCTGCTCGTGGTACGATTTCGCGGTCGAGATAGCCCGTGCCGCGGGCCACGACGGCTGCGTCATCCGTCCGTGCCATAGCGACGAGTTCCCGTCGAAAGTCACCCGTCCGCCGTTCTCGGTTCTGGACAAGAGCAAGATCAAGTCGACGTTCGGCGTGGAGATCCCGCATTGGCGCGAATCGTTGCTCTACTGCCTCGGGCGTATCATGAAACGACAGTAAAACGACCTTAATCCGAATCTGAAATGAAACGAAATATCCTTATCACGGGCGGCGCGGGCTTCATAGGCAGCCATGTCGTGCGTCTTTTTGTGAACAAATATCCCGATTACCGCATCGTCAATCTCGACAAACTCACCTACGCCGGCAATCTGGCCAACCTCAAGGATGTGGAGAGTGCCCCCAACTACACCTTCGTCCGCGCCGACATCTGCGATTTCGAGCGCATGCGCGAGCTTTTGCGCGGGTACGCCATCGACGGCATAATCCATCTGGCGGCTGAGAGCCATGTCGACCGCTCGATCAAGGATCCGTTCACCTTCGCGCGTACCAACGTGATGGGCACCCTGTCGCTGCTTCAGGCGGCCCGCGAGTACTGGAACGGCGACTGGGAGGGCAAGATGTTCTACCACATCTCCACCGACGAGGTCTATGGCGCGCTGGAGCTTACGCATCCCGAGGGTGTGGAGCCGCCTTTCACCACCACCGCGTCGTCGGCCGAGCATCACCTCGCCTACGGTACCGATTTCTTCTACGAGCACACCAAGTACAACCCCCATTCGCCCTACAGCGCGAGCAAGGCGTCGAGCGACCACTTCGTGCGTGCGTTCCACGACACCTACGGCATGCCTACCGTGGTCACCAACTGTTCGAACAACTACGGGCCCTACCAGT
>JAMPAI010000071.1 GCA_023667315.1 Ruminococcus flavefaciens | reverse complement strand
AACGGCGCAGGCCAGAGACAAAACCCCGTTTCGGGCAAGCCGATCCACCCGTTTTGGATTCCGATCGTCTTTTTTGTTTCTAAAAATTTTTCGTTTCGCGATAAAATGTTGTAATTTTGAGTCAAATTAAACGTATTCGAGTCGTGCGACACGCTTCGCACTAAATTCTAAAAGGTTACTTTATGGCAAAAGAGTTCAAACGATACCTCATAACATCGGCTCTGCCCTACGCCAACGGCCCCGTACACATAGGCCATCTGGCGGGCGTATACGTGCCGTCGGACATTTACACCCGCTACCTGCGGCTCAAGGGCCGCGACGTGGTGTCGGTGTGCGGCAGCGACGAGCACGGCGTGCCCATCACCATCAAGGCCCGCAAGGAGGGCATCACGCCGCAGGACGTGGTCGACCGCTACCACAGCATCATAAAGGATTCGTTCCGGCGTCTCGGAATATCGTTCGACATATATTCGCGCACCTCGTCGCCAACACACCGCACCACGGCTTCGGATTTCTTCCGCAAGCTCTACGACGAGGGCAAGTTCATCGAGCGCACCTCGATGCAGTACTACGACGAGCAGGCCGCCACGTTCCTCGCCGACCGCTACATAGTGGGCACCTGCCCCCACTGCCACAACGAGCGCGCCTACGGCGACCAGTGCGAGCAGTGCGGTTCGACGCTCTCGCCCGACGAACTGATCGAGCCCCGCAGCGCGGTGTCGGGCGCGGTGCCCGTCAAGCGCGAGACCAAACACTGGTATCTGCCGCTGGACCGGTATGAAGGATTCCTGCGCGAATGGATTCTCGACGGTCACAAGGAGTGGAAGAGCAACGTCTACGGCCAGTGCAAGAGCTGGCTCGATCTGGGTCTGCAGCCCCGCGCCGTGAGCCGCGACCTCGACTGGGGCATACCCGTACCCGTGGAGGGTGCCGACGGCAAGGTGCTCTACGTGTGGTTCGATGCTCCGATAGGCTATATATCAGCCACAAAGGACCTTACGCCCGACTGGGAGAAGTATTGGAAGGACAGCGACACCAAACTGGTGCACTTCATCGGCAAAGACAACATAGTATTCCACTGCATCGTGTTCCCCTCGATGCTCAAGGCCCACGGCGGCTACATACTGCCCGAGAACGTGCCGGCCAACGAGTTCCTCAATCTGGAGGGCGACAAGATCTCCACGTCGCGCAACTGGGCCGTCTGGCTGCACGAGTATCTGGACGAGTTCCCGGGCAAGGAGGACGTACTGCGCTACGTGCTGTGCGCCAACGCCCCCGAGACCAAGGACAACGACTTCACGTGGCGTGACTATCAGGCACGCAACAACAACGAGCTGGTGGCCATTCTGGGCAACTTCGTCAACCGCGCGCTGGTGCTCACCAAGAAATACTACGGCGGCGAGGTGCCCGCATGCGGCGAGCTGAACGACTACGACCGCGCCACCATAGCCGAGCTGGGCGGAATCAAGGCCTCGCTGGAGTCAAACATCGAGAACTACCGCTTCCGCGAGGCTCTGAAGGACGCCATGAACTTCGCACGCATAGGCAACAAGTATCTGGCCGATACCGAGCCGTGGAAAGTGGTCAAGACCGATCCCGAGCGCGTGAAGACCATACTCAACGTGGCGCTGCAGATCACGGCCAACATCACCACAGCCATAGAACCGTTCATGCCGTTCTCGGCCGAAAAGATACTTAACATGCTTAATATTAAAAAGTTGGCATGGGACAATCTGGGGTCGATGGATCTCATACCTGCCGGTCACGTCATAGGCGAGCCCGCACTGCTGTTCGAGAAGATCGAGGACGACGTGATCGAGGCGCAGATCAAGAAGCTGAACGACATCAAGGCGGCCAATGCCGCGGCCGAGGCGGCGGCTCACGTCACGGAGCAGAAAGCGGAGATAGCGTTCGACGACTTCGGCCGCATGGACATACGCGTCTCGACCATACTGGCGGCAGAGAAGGTGGCCAAAACGAAAAAGCTGCTGAAACTGACCGTCGACACAGGCATCGACAAACGCACCATCGTGTCGGGCATAGCCGAATACTTCACTCCCGAGGAGCTGGTGGGCCGTCAGGTGCTGGTGCTGGTCAACCTCGCCCCGCGCGAGCTGAAGGGCATCACATCGAGCGGCATGATACTGATGGCCGAGGACGCTACAGGCAAACTCGTGCTGCTCGGCCCCGCCGACAAGGTGAACAACGGCGCGATAGTGGGATAATCGCTGTACAACAGCACCGCATCAGCGGTGCTTATCTTCGGCGGCTCACGCTTTATGCGCGACCCCCGCAGCCGCCGAAGATAAATACAGCAGAAGTGCGGGAATAAAAAATCGACAATTCAAAGTAGTTCGGTATCCAAACATACTATAAAATTATGGAAACAATCGACTGGAACAACATCGGTTTCGATTACCTGAAGACCGATTTCAATGCCCGCTACTACTACAAGGACGGACAATGGAGCGAGATGGAGATCACCTCGGACGAATATATAAAGATGCACATGTCCACCACATGCCTCCACTACGGACTCGAGGCATTCGAGGGCCTCAAGGCATTCCGCGGCGTGGACGGCAAGGTGCGCATATTCCGCATGGACGAGAACGCCAAACGACTGCAGTCATCGGCCCGCAAGCTCTGCCTGCCCGTACCCACGGTGGAGATGTTCACCGCGGCGTGCTACGAGGTGGTGAAGCGCAACATGCGTTTCGTGCCGCCCTACGAGTCGGGAGCATCGCTCTATCTGCGCCCCGTGATCATAGGAACCAAGGTCGGATTGGGTGTCAAGGCATCCAACGAGGCCATGCTGATAGTCTTCTGCTCGCCCGTAGGGCCCTATTTCAAGGGTGGAATGAAGCCCATAAAGGTGGTGATCGACCGTGAACAGGACCGCGCTGCTCCACGTGGAACAGGCGACATAAAGGCCGGCGGCAACTACGCGTCGAGCATACTATCGGGCGAAAAGGCCCACGATCTGGGCTATTCGAACGTAATGTATCTCGACGCCGCCGAACATAAATACATCGAAGAGTGCGGTGCCGCCAACTTTTTCGGCATTCGCGACGGGATGTATGTAACACCCAAATCGCCATCGATCCTGCCGTCGATCACCAACAAGAGCCTGCGCAAGCTCGCCGAGGATATGGGGCTCAAGGTGGAGGAACGCCACATTCCGGTCGACGAACTCGACCTATTCGACGAGGCCGGAGCATGCGGAACAGCGGCTGTTATCTCCCCTATCGAGTCGATATACGACCTCGATACCGGCAAGATGGTAACCTACGGCAAGGAGGTAGGCAAATATTCGCTGGCGCTCTACACACAGTTGCAAGATATCCAGTACGGCCGTCGCGAGGACAAATACGGATGGTGTACGATCGTCGAGGAGGAGTAAAAGCCACTGACTAAAGATCAACACAAACGTTCCACGTGGAACGGATTACATAAAAAAGCAAGGTAGCCTATTTTTGG
>JAMPAI010000070.1 GCA_023667315.1 Ruminococcus flavefaciens | reverse complement strand
AGATGTGAGTCATCTCCGGCTCGGTAAGCGTAAGTGTTCCATTACCAGTAACGGTTGCGAACTCACTACTTGCTGTTAACGTTATGTTTATCTCGTCTGTATCAATATATTCATAAACATCATAAGTTAAGACATCTTTGTTAAATTTTGGTTCGTAGTAACCTTTATCAATTACTAAACTAGACGCTGTCTTGTCATCTGATAATTCATAACTGATGTTTAGTTTGTAGGTTACCGTGTTAGTTCCGTCTTCTGATTCCACTGTTACTTCAAAGATGTTTGGTCCCTCTTCAGTAATAGTTAAACTTTCCGTCTTAGTTATTATAGCATTTAAGTCCATCGGTGTTACAGTTACGTCTTCTTTGGTCACCGTACTAACTTTCGGTATCAACCAGTTGTATTCTAAAACACTTGGATTAAAGGTGGTTGTTAAGTTACCAATGTTGACTTCTAAGTTCAGTAAATCAGCAATGTTTGACTTTTCTCTTTCGATGTAAATCTTGTAATCTTGCGTTGTGAATCCGTCTTTGGCTGTTACTCTAACGATAAATTCGTTTTCACTTGTAGTTAGTAAATTTAAACTGTTGCTTTTAATCACTGTAGCATTGGAATCTTGTGGTATAGCTATAACTTCACTTGGAAGTAAGATTTTCTTATCGTTTGGTACGTGAATGTGGTACTCAAATTGGTTGGATGCAAAGACTTCGTCAAACGGATAACCGGTTACACTTAAACTGTCAAGTAAGGCATTGTCGATTTTTTCTTTGTTGATTGTTATGGTGTAAGTTCTGTCCTTTCCTGTTTCACTGGTTACAGTGATAATTCTTGTTGATGTTCCGTCTGGTACGACTTCGGCATCAATACCTGAAACGGTAGCATAATCATATTCTGTTATAACATCGAATGAAAGGAAAGCAGCACTAGAATCAAGATTAATCGTGTAGTTCGTCTCTTCGTAACTAAAGTCTGGTTCCAACTCACCAATGCTCGGAATAATGCTTATTAAGCGGTTGTTGTCAGATGCTTCTCTTGTGACATTAATCGTATAAACGTTGACATCTCCACCTTGACTAGTTACAACTATGTTAACAGTGTTAGGTCCGATGTTTATGTGTCTAAGACCTAAATCTTCAGTAGTTGAATTTTCTGATACTGTACCAATTAAATTAATACATTCAAAGCCGGCTGGGGTTGTTAAAGAGTACTCGTTTGTGTACTTGTCAAAAGTTGGCGTCAAAGCATAACTGGTCGCACCTATCTTAACGTCTAATGTTTCTAAGTAGTTGTTTAGATCAAAACCTCTTATTACTTTAACGTAGTAAACTCTTTTAACACCACTTAAAGTTTCAACTACTACTTCAAAGTTATTTTCACCAACGTTTAGACTTTTAACACCTAAACCAGTAACGGTGGCTGTTTTGTCTAAGGCCTCCCCAAATAACTCAATGCTAGATTTCTGATATGGTACTTCAATCTCATATTCCATTGTTGTTCCATTAAATTCTGGAGTTAGGTCTCCTAAAGAAGTATATAAATAATCTAAAGTGTCGTTAGCAAACGGTTGTTTGGTAACGTTTAAAGTATAGGTCTCCTGCTCTTTTCCATCACTTGATGTAACAATAATCTTTATTTCGTTAGAACCAACTTTCAAGTTCTCGTTGCCGATTACTAACGAGGTCGCCTTCTTGTCTAAAGTTGTGTAAGTTAAATCCAGTTTGTCCGTCTCATTGTTTATTAAAATGTCATAGTTAAAGATGTGACTGTTAAATTCTGGACTCGGATGATAATTTTTGATTGTTAAAGTTTCGATTAAAGCACTTACGATTTCGTTTCTTGTAACGTTTAAAGTTATGGTCTTCTTATCACCGTTTTCGGCACTAACAATTACTTTAACAGTGTTAGAACCAACACTTAAGGATTCGTTGCCAATCACTTCGTATGTTGCTTTGTCGTTGTTTAAGACTACTTCTAAATCCAACTCGTCTACTTCGTAAGGTATGGATACATCATATGTTTCTTGTTCGTTGGTGTATGGATCACTTAAAACTCCATTTATAACTCTTAAGTCAATTAAAGTGTTATCGTCACTTGCTTCTTTGGTAACAACAATAACATATGACTTTTTCTTACCTGATTCACTGGTTACTTCAACGATTAAGTTATTTGTACCAGTAGTAAGATAGTTAATACCATCACCAGTAACGGTGGCATTAGGATCATCAGGTTTAGCTATAACATTAACAGAATTGATGTTGTTAGGTACAGTTAAAGTATAGAATGTTGTTGATGAAGCGAAGTTAGGAACTATGGTAAAGCCATCGACTTTCAGTTCACTTAAGTTATTGTTATCACTTGGTAGTTTAGTAACGTTAATTGTGTAATCTTCGGTATGAATGTTATCGGCAGCATACACTCTAATAATAACTTGGTTAGTCCCCTCTGCTGTAAAACTGTTACCAATTATTTCATAAGTTGCATTTTCATCCATCGTTGTAATTTTCTTAAAGTCTAGCGAAGAAGCGGTGGTTGAAGTTGTATAGTTGAATGTATCTTTGTTAAATGATGGTGAAAGGATAGCATTTGCAACATAAAGTTCTTTTAATCTAGCATCTTTAGAAGCTGTTCTTGTTACTTTTATCTGATAGTTTCTTATTTTACCATCTAAAGAAGTTATTTCAATTACGATTAGGTTATCACCAACAGCAAGAGGATAATCGTCTAACCCAGTAATGGTTGCATCTTCGTCTTCTAACGTTCCTGTTACACTTACCTTTGTTTCTTCGTAAGGTACTGTAACCTCATAATACAATTGTTCTTTAGCAAATGGTTGATCTAATGGGTAGGCTTTATTAGTTATTACTCCTTTAACGTTTAAGTCTAGTAAGTAATTACTTGTTAATTCTTGACGTATTACTTTAACTGTGTAGTCGTGTGGTTTACCGGATTCACTTGTGACAGTAATGGTAACTGTGTTTTCACCTATGACAAAGTTTTTATCACCGGTTATCTTATAACTTGCACGTTCATCTTCTAAAGTTACATGGAAAGTACCTCTTGTGACACTTCTAGCAACTTTTACTTCGTAAGTATCAGTATCCGGGTCAAATTTAGGTTTTAAAGCCCCCTCTTCCATGATAAGATCCGCTAAACGGTTGTTATCAGAAGCGGATTTTCTTATGTTTAAAGTATAAGTTAAGGTATCACCATTTTCCGCAGTAGTTATAATCGTTACAAGATTATCACCAGTATTTAAAGTAGTTAAGTTAATCTCGGTTGGATCTATTGTTGTTGTACTCTCTTCAGCGATTGGATTAATGGTAATTGTATCAATGTCACTTTCTACATTTATTTCGTATGATAAATCATCATGATTGGTAATAATGGTTTCTTCAGTAGTTGATATCATCTTAAGATAAGCATTGTTGTTGGCTGCTCTTACCACTTTAACCGTATAGGTTCTTTCTTCTCCATCTTGGCTTTTAACAATTAAGTTTATTTCATTGTCACCAACATTTAAATAATAAGTT
>JAMPAI010000006.1 GCA_023667315.1 Ruminococcus flavefaciens | reverse complement strand
CTGGGACGATCGGCTACAGCACCCCGACGAACTCGTGCGGGTTCCGTCCCTGCGTCGCGTTGCCGTTCTAAATCGCGTTTACGCGATCATGAGGGGCATGTTGCGAGTGATAGCGCGAGCGATAGTCGAGTGCGGCAAACGAGTAACTATGCCCCTCATCGATTTTTACCCAAGAAACATCGAAGGACCAGGATTGAGTCATTGTGCTCTGTCCTGGTCCTTCGATTTATTTTAAGAAAGATGAGGTATATTAAATGGGCACACCTGCGTATCTAAAACACAGAAAGAATCGACCAATGTCAGCTATTGCAATTACTACAGAGGATTTCGTTCATTGGATTTATACTGTGACGCGAGATCCGCAAAAGTTTCCAAAACAATACCGAGGTGATTTAGTTAATCAGCTTCGAAACAGTTCACTCACCTTGATGAAGCATGTATATCGAGGGCTGAATGTGAAAAGTAAGACTCAACAAGATCTGCAAAAGATTAGAAACATTCAAGATTTGGTATTCGATGATATATTGGATATTCAAGCCTTATTAATGGTACTAGAATCATTAAAGGCTGATGGATTCGCAATCAACATGGATCATTGTGCAACAATGTTCACTGCTATTATAGATGATCATGAACGATGGGTTAAAAATATTAAACGGAAGATTAAGCG
This sequence comes from Ruminococcus flavefaciens, assembly GCA_023667315.1. Lineage (GTDB taxonomy): Bacteria > Bacteroidota > Bacteroidia > Bacteroidales > P3 > Pullibacteroides. The sequence goes on along the minus strand of JAMPAI010000006.1, from coordinate 124,687 downwards.
AATTAATGATGATATGTATAAAGCGCAAAAGAATTCGACTGTCGGTGTTACAAAGCGAGATGCCGATGGGTTTGCGATACTGAAGAGACGTTGATCGTCCCAGTAAACATACATATATGAGGGTATGATTCTAAACTCCGAACAGTAGCAACGTTTATTACGTCAACACTACTGGGACGATCAACAACAACAACAACAACAACAACCCGACGAACTCGTACGGGTTCCGTCCCTACGTCGATTGGGCGTCACAGGCGGAAAGTAGTTTGGACGGAACCTCCGTTCGACGAAATCAGATGACGTTCAAGGGAATTATGTCCTCTCCCTTATTCTATAAGGGAAAATCCACATAGCACGTCGTATGCGAGGTGTTGACGTCGAAAGGCGCCATAGCGCAACATACGCGTTTAACGCCATCCCTGTTCGGGGATGGCGAATTCTTCGCTTTCTGGTGATAATTATGATTACATTCGATGAAGCGTTTACCATTGAAACGCTTCGAGAAGCATATTATATAGTACGCAGAGGAAAGAAGTTTCGTGAGATATCAATTCGGTATCATATGAATTTACATAAGAATCTTGTGCATCTATTAAATCGATTAAAAAGCGGTAAATATTATCTCGATCGAGTTAGTACCTTTAAGGTGTATGAACCAAAAGAGCGAGATGTTATTGCTGATTTCTTTGAAGATAAAATCGTACAAGATGTACTGTGCAAACGAGTATTGCGGGTTATTCTAATGCCGCGTTTCATACATGATAATTATGCAAGTCAGCCTGGAAAAGGAACTCATCATGGAGTACAGCGAATTCAGCATTTTATGATGTCTCATGTCAATCAACAGAACTTTTCAAATGATGGTTGGGTTGTCGCTGGAGATATTGCTAAGTTCTTTTATTCAATCGATCATACTATCTGTAAACAGATGATTGGTTCATTATTGATAGATGAACTTCTTCGCAAGTTGCTGTATATTCAGATTGATGCATGTACAGCTGTATTAAACCCGTATGTAGATGATGACGCAGATGACATCGGTCTATGTATCGGGTTTCAATGTTCACAATGGTTATCCAATATGTACTTAGACCCATTGGATCATTTCGTCAAAGAGAAATTGCGCGTTAAATATTACGGGAGATATGCGGACGATTTTCTCCTGATCTGTAATACTAAAAATGAAGCCTCGCATGCATTGAAGGAAATAAACACATTTGTTCGGGATTCGTTGAGTCTTAAATTGAATAAGAAGTCGTATATTCATCCATTCAATCAAGGTATATGTTTTCTCGGATATCATATGTGGTATAATCCTGCCACGCATGGGATCGATATGCATATCCGTTCGAAGAGTATCGCAAGGATGGAACGTCGGACCAAGGTGCTGATGAAATTGGTACGGTCTGGAGAACTGTCGATACAATCGGCGATATCGTCTGTAGAATCGTGGTACTCATATGCAAAACATGGTGAGACTGCCAAGGTTCTTTATGCATATCTATGGGCAAAAATGAAACTCATGGAAGCTAATGAAGAATATCAGTTCCATCATCAAGTTGATTTAGCGCACACCACGGAGGATCCGATGGGATTGGTTGACGAGGAAGGATTCTATATGCTCATTCGACGTACAGAACCTTATATTGAAGAAGGTGATAAATCGTTGGAATTGGCTTATGATAACTACATGGCAATGCAACTCTTTTACGATAAGAAGAGATACGAGGCATTTAAAGCGTCGCGTAAACAACAAGGCGGACTAAATCGAATTCGACATGCTATATAAAGGAGGATCGTATATGGCTATTAAGATCTATAATCCGACTGATTTCATTGCCGATATTGGATGGAATGGTCGTAGTTATCCCATCGAAGATAAACCAGATGATAGTGAGATCATGTATGACAAGATGATCCAAAATACTGCATATATTCAGGCGAATCTTGTCGCAATATTTAACAATTGGATCTGTTCATTTTTTGAGCCGACCTATTTCCGGTTTGTCCGCATCAAAACCCAGTCTACGTTAAACAGCTTCAAGAGCTTCATGAAGGATATCTACAAAAAAGATAAACCCTTTATGGTAATTGATCCCAGACCTCCCGAGATTGTGGAGGATTCGGTATTTGCACAAAACATGTTGAATCGTTATAACATGATAGATCCCGAGCATGATAATATTGGAATGAAGCTTCTATATTCCATGGATGTCATGCAGTCTGATCTGTTCGAGCTCCACTTCCGGAGAATGCGTTGGAAAGTTGAGTTCGATATTATGATCATGGAAGAGTCCATGAATCGTCAGGCAAATACCTATACCAATATGGTGATGAATATCCGTCACAATTCCAAGTTTACTCTAAACCGAGATGTGCCGATTCTGATCCCCATTAAGTATATCAGGAACATTGCACGCTTCCATGGAAAGGATTGGGAGTCGGCTGAATTCCTTGAGTTTCTGAACAGTATTTCCAAATACCCAATCATCAAGCGATTCCTCGGGAACGGGAAACCGATGTTTTACTTGAAGTATGATCTTCATGTATACGTCGATGTTCCGAGTTTCCCGAGCAAGGATGGACCGGAGAATAGTGAAGCAATTGAATTAGGTGCTCGTATCGTCGACCAGTTCGTGTTTAGCGCTGATCTTCCGTCAGAATTTATATTTTTGACGAAGAAGGAGTATGTAGGTAGGTTCGATCATCATATTGAAGAAACTCCAGATGATGTTACCTTTATTTCTCCAATTTACGCAGATATGCCCTGGCCGAAGGAATTGAATGGATATTCCCTTACCAATAAGATTGATATTGAGGCGCAAGCTGATGAAGATCCTACAATACAGATTATCCCGTTTCTGGAAGAGTATCATCAAGATGTGTTTCGTACTGTTAAGGAGTACGTTGATCGTGGTGGTAAGATTGCCGATTTGGTTCATGTTCGAGTATTCCCCAATGGTAGTATGCAGGATATCGGAAGTATTCTGCACGATGATGGAGTCCTTGAGATCCTGAATCCGATTCCTAATAAATTGTATACCGTATGCGTATATGTGAAGTTGAAAGATGTGAATCTGATCCGAGATGGAAAAAGTAAAGAGTACATTGGGGAGATTGAGAAATACTAAAAGAAACCCCAGGGGCACTACGCCCCTGGGGTTTTATATTAGTCCATCTGAATGTTATGAGTTTTCAGATAATTTTTACATACCGCAGCGAAATTTAATACCGCTTTCTCATCGACAATGACACTGTCGATCACAATATTAGGATCAGTCATACGCACTGGTCCATTTTCGATTGTGTAGATGGGCATATCAGCTGACATCCTGAGTGTTGTTAGTAGGCGCGCTGCAAAATCAGTGGTATCCGATTCACCCACTGTATCGAATCTCAGTTGCCACAACTTATTAACAAATCTGTCCTTGGTTCGACCTTCCGTAAACAGTTCAATTGTGATATCATTCAGATATGGTACTTCTTTGGTATCGGATATGATGATCGGATATAACGCTATACCAGGGAGATTTCCGCCGAATTCTTCTGCGATGCTATATTCATCGACATCAAAGTAGTCCAACACCACTGCGATGCTATAGGCCCGATCGCCTGCTAATTTGATAACGGCAATCGGCGTGATATTTTCTGAATCGACGGATAATGTGCCATGGTACTGTTTTTGAAATTCTTTGTTAATGTCTCCGATTCTAATAATTGGCCACATAGTTTAGTATCCCTCCATTGTTAAGTCATATCGCCGGTACCGCGTCCGCGCCATACACAACCATCAGCGTCATAGATATCGTAGCCATCTTCGTCGATCATCTCGCAATTGTTGCAGTCGATAACGATATGTTCGATATCCATGTATCGCGCGAAATCTTTGGTACCATCGACTCGTTCAAAACGTGTCTTAGCCAGCATGGTGAGTATCCCATGGATAAAGTCTGTGTGGTGCGATGAAAATTCTGTAAAATCTGGCATAACTCCGATTGGGACAACTGTCCCATTGCCCTCATTGACAATATCGTATGTTATTGTACCATAGTCGTTATACAATACGACAGGGCTGATCATACAGGCTACACTATGAGCACTGGGGCGATCAACTCCCATAATCTCATGTTCGGACATATACACGATTGTTCCGAAGAATTGTTCACCTATTAATTTGACTAATGCGATTGGGATGGTTTCATTGGGCATATGCCCAAGTTTTACTGCGATTTTATTGGCGACATACCCGGTTATATCATCGATCATGATTCGAGGGTGTATAAGTTTGAGCGGACGGGGACATGAAGACTTTATGTCTGCTATTGCGGGAGTCGGAACTCCGGTATCAGGTACATAGCTCATGGTTAAATCCTCCATTTGATTTAGATATGACATTTGTCATTCCCATTTATAGTATATAGATAAAATAGAATACCCCGGGGATCATCCCCGGGGTATTTCTTATTCAGCCATGACAGCTTTCAGTCTGTTCAGTTCATCCTCACCGATGATTTCAAGTGCCCATTCATTAGGAATGCAGTAGTTATCATTCCACGGTTCAGTCGGATGATGTTTATGATACTTATACCAAAAGTATGCATTAGCCAGTGCACGAGCTTTATGCATAACGCATATAAAGGTGGCTCGATGATTTACTGTGCCAAACTTTTGATAATTATATCCAGAACACCATGCACAGCCCGATGCGATTGGGCAGTTCCAGCATTCATCTGTCGATTGAGATCTTCTGGTGATACATTGCAGACACTGGACTCGTTCGCACTGTTCTTGGGTAGCCTGTATTCCACCGTCTACCGTTCCGATAATCAGCGGCGGAGCATCAGTTCCGAGTGAGCTTTCCATGTATCGGATACATGGATAGATATCACCTTTCCAGTCAACCGCGATCATTTCACCGGTACCGCCACACCAGTTACGGTTATCTTCCGGCGACATAGGGCAGAAACCAGTCTCGGTGAAGATGCTAATATACACATCATCCATGAGATTGTGCTCTTCTAACCAATCTGTCGTTTTATTCAACTCATGGTATAAGATTTGAGCATGCTCAAGTGTCCAGCCTTCCTCAAAACAGCAATTACAGTTAATGGATCTGAAACCGAACTCTGTAATGAGATTAATGATGGCTCGACTGACCCAGGCAACATTTTCAGGCGCGAAGGTCATTTTGGATCCGAGACCAAATTCCCCATACCGAGAGATCCAATCCTTTGCAGCTTTTGCCGCAATATCATAGCTTCCTTCACCGGACGGGAAAATCCGACATGCATCGTGGAGCTCTTTACACCCATCGATCGATATCGATAAGGACATGATGCGATGCCATTTGTTCAGATATGCTTGGACTTTCGGATCGAAATACAGAACTCCATTACTGCAGATGGAGATCTTAAAACGGTGCATCCACGGATGATTGTGGTCAATCATGTACTGGTATACCCATTCCGTGATCTCAGAGATTACATCGATAGCAATAAAAGGTTCTCCGCCGATAAATTCCAGAACAATCCCACAAGTGTTATCAAAGTTGATATAGGGATTATCTCCTTCCAGAATGTGGAGCAGATATTTCTTTGCCGTATCAATATCGATAATATGGGACTGTTTGCATATTTGATAACAGTATGTGCACCTCAGGTTACAGGAGTCTGTGACCTGTAATGTCACTGCTCGTACCGATCGATTTGGATCTGGAAATAGCCGGGCGATGGTGTCGTGGTATTCTTGAACCTTCGGTCTCATTTCTTATCACCGGGGAACTCGATGGTGACTTCGGCAGTGCTGTACTGAAGATTCCAGCGTGCACCAGAATTGGAACCGGTAACCGGATGGATGTACGTTTCCTCCAGCTCGCGCTTAGCGTGCTGATAGAGAGTGAAAAACTCCATGTATGTCTGATGGTACTTTTTGAAGTTCTCGCTGTTCTGATCCATCCCGGAATCGATACAGCCGACAACCACCTGACGCCGAGCTTCGGTTTCCAGATGAAGCGCCTCGATGCGGGTACACAGTTCAGTTTCAATTTTAATGGTTTGCTTGCTCATGATAGTTTCCTCCATAATTTATTATGCCCTGAGATTTTGACTATATAGGGTTTTGATATATGAGATCATGCTATTGACCTCAGCAGCACGAGGGTAATTTGCCGGTGCGCCACCGCTGTAACCAACGGTACGACAGTCATTGTAGATATGGGTGATGACAGCTTGTAATGCTGGGGTATTTGCCGTGATAGTATCAGTAGCAGTCGCACTACGTCCGCGTCGAGTCATCTCATTACGGATACAGGTCTGGATAGCACGCACTTCGCTACCGACAACAATCGGGCCAATACCGAGGGAGTTGTACTGTTGAGATGTGCTGGTTGACGAACAACCATTGTCGCAGTATCCCTTACACGTCCCCGTACATGCATCGCATCCTTGACAGGATCCGGTACAACCGATACATTCGCCTACGCATGTATATGCACATCCAGATACACAGGTATCTTTACATCCTGTATTACAAGTGTATGCGCACCCTGACACGCAAGTTTCATTGCATCCGCCATCACATGTACCAGAGCAGGTAGTCGTACAATACCCCGTACAATCGGATCCGCAATTACCAGAACAGGTGTAATCACAACCGCCGCATCCAGAACAGCTACCGTCGCAACCGCCACAGCCGGTGCAGTCATTGGAACACTGCCCACCACATCCCGAGCATTTGCCACTACAAGCAGTAGCACATTTATCTTCACATTGACCTTCGCAAGTGTTATCACATCCGAAGCATTGATGTTGGCACATGCCTACGCAACTACCATCACCGCAGTCTTCAGAACACTGTGCCCAGCAGGAACCCTCACAGCCGCAGCCGATATTTCCGCCGCTTGCCATAATTATTCACCTACTTTATCACGGATGGCTTTCATAGAGACGTAGTCGTTCAGACGGGTGCAGAACCGGTAGAGAATAGAGACGAAATTGAGAACGGTATTCTTATTCGTAATGGTAGGAATATCATTCTCAACAGCCTCTTTCAGGATTGCTTTCATCTCGGTCTCATCTGCCAGTTCCAATGCCTTGCGGGACCGAGCATAGATCTTCTGGAATTCCTTATCCGGGATCACATCCAGATTCTCAAGTGCATAGAAGTATGCATCGTTCATCATCTCAGCGACGTTCGGGCCGTATGTACGGTTCCGGACCACGTCAATGATGCTGGATGCTGCACTCTCTGCGAACGTGAACTTGTTCAGTTCGGCGACAGTTGTTTTAGTGAGCTCTACGTCATTCGTACCGAGCCCGAGGGAGAGATCGCCCAACAGAACGAGGACCTCATTCATATTTCCTTCAGCCATGACAATTTAACCTCCTTTATTATGCCCATGCAGTCTTGATTGCAACCCAAGAAGTACCGTTATAGTACTTGACGATATCGGAGTTACCGCTATCGATCCAGAGAATTTCGGTATTGGCGGGAGCAGTGTTTTGACGCATGTAGGGTTTAGTGGTGATAAGTGTTGCGATGAATGTAGCCAGATCTTGGATTGTGACCTTCTTGCCATTGTTTCCACTGACATCAGCAATACCAACGTAGTCATTGGCCGCCAAACCAGTGGAAGTTAAAGCATCCGGTTCGGTAAGAAACTTGTACAGTGCACCTGCCAAAGAAGATACACCGGTACCACCATGTGATGCCGAAAGAACACCTGTGACACCAAGACTTACATCCTGGGTGCCATCAAATTTTCCAGCGGCCGCACTGGCAAGGTTAGTGATGAAAGTATGCGAATTCAACAGCTTTCTAGCAGTATCCGCAATACCCTCATCATCACCTGTGCCGCCGTATTCCGGTTTCAGTACGCCATCACCATCGAATCTATCGGAGATAATTTTGAGAAATTTTTCGATGATCAGCATAGCCTCTTCGACCGACATTTGATCGCCTTCATCGTTCAGCTTATCAGGTCTCATAACAATGTCGCTAGACGTTTCAATGTGTACGATCTTATAGTCTTTCGGACCTTCTCCGAACTTCTGATAGATTCGCTGTTTCACAATTGCCACAATGTATTCACCTCCATTGAGATTAAGATTCGATATATGGTCACTGAGAGCATTTCTCTCGTTATATGTTTGTTGCGGAGGGGTAAAAAGAGGGTGGCATTGCGCCACCCTCTTCCCTTATTGCCGGTCTACCACCGGTAGGCATCCATGAAACTCCCGCCACTATCCGGTCCTCCCCGACTAGCCAAGGGGAGATTGAGCAAACCTTGCACCGGGTCGTCAGCATAGGGGTCCATGTTCATTAAAGCGTGATAATTACGGAGGAGCAGATTCTCAGTTTCTTGCGAAACATGGAATTCAGGCTCGTCTTCCTCTACAAGAATACCCTGAATGCGATCAAGTTCCTGGAAGTAGGACATTCTTTCAGCATGAGCTAAGTCTTCAGAACTCTGTACATGATGCTCTCGCGTCATATAGTCAATGAGTTCTTCTTCAGCTTTTTCCTCATCAGTCTTAGCCCTGCCACGATCTTTTAGAATCCTTGCTGCAGTGCGCATAGCATCTGCAGAATCTCTCCGGATTTCTTCCAGATCATCCATACCGTCGTCGATGTTGTAGTAAATACCGCGTCCCTTAAGACCAGTACCATAACGGACAACCCAAAGGGCGCCCATATAAGCCATGACAACGTCGTCGTGGGTTGCAGGACCATGATCGATACGCCCATTGCGCAATTCAAGGAATCGAATCTCTTCATACAGCTCTTGGAACCCAAGATGATTGGGAGAGTTATGAACGATAGATTCCAGCATCTCCGTCATCTGCGGACGAGTAGTAGAAGAAGTCTCAAATCCATATACGATGTCATCCACTTTGCGTTTCTTGGAGGTAACGGGATTTGCACCGTATTCTTTTGTTTTCTTCTTTCTCTCTTTATACAGACAACGACCAATGGGACTATCCAGAATTTCGGAGATCAACTGTGCACCGATTGCGTTGTTTTCGATTGCCAGGATACAGTTCGGGTACATTCGAGTGACTACTGTCTGTATCACTTTTCGGAATGGTTTCGAGTCGATCATATTACTCTTAAAGATAGCCAATGGCAGTAGTGTCTCAGGATGTACGACAACCATAGTACTGGAGTCGCGTCCACGACCGGTAGAGACGTCGCAACCGATGATAACAGGTTTCCGTCCGTGATATTCATCATAGACCCGCATCTCATAATACTTATTGATACGAACTACCTGAACGTTCAGATCACGCTGGCGAGAGATTTCACCAATCGTATCAACGTCATCCGGATCAAACGGAGAGTTGCCGTTGGTGTTCATCCATTCGAGCAGGTATTCACGACGAGCTCTGATCGGATTATGCATCTTCTTGTAACGATCCAGATACCAATCTTCAGTCTCACCAAGCTGCAAGTAACTATACTGAATGAATAAGAACGGGACTTTGTCCTGCGGATGATTGACGCGGTTGTTCAGCTTCTTGGCAGACCATCCATACATCTCTTCACGGAAGATGACAGAATCGCTCATCATCTTATACGCCCAGGCTCCATGGGGAGTAGCAAGGTCACCAGGAGTTGTAGTGATGCTGATTGCATACGGAGCGCCATTCATTTCAGCCAATTCACGGGCCTTTTCGTAAGCAGGCGTTGCGGCGTCATAAATGGTTTCGTTGAAGAAAATAAAAGCCATTTCGTCGTACCAAATCTTACTAGAAGTACGACCACGGGCGATTGCATCGGCCTTAGACTCATTACCAGCAGATGCCATCGCTTCGATGCAAGATCCAATCGTATTTCGAACAGTCTTTTCATTGTTACGAACAGTTCTCTTCTCAGAGCCTTCCAGGTTGTCGATGTTACTATGCTGCATCCACTTGGGGAGCATCTGAATCGACTGCTGAATACGGCGAATGTTGTCGTTGGAGTCTTTCTGATTCTTATTAAAGTGTAATAGCGTAGAACCGCGAACGAAGTGATATGTCCAAGTGTAGTCAGCGATTGCCGCCCACGTTTTACCCGTCTGACGAGGCATGATTAGGTATGTACAGAGATTCATCTCCATTGCCCATAGATATGCCAAGTTACCACGGTTAAAAATAAAAGGACTACCACCACCAATGCCGGTAGATGCACCGTTTTCTACAACGCGGTAGACTTCACGATAAAAATACCAACGGTTTTTGGAGCATTCAAGGAAAATCTTCAGTTTCAATTCATCCGTCAGATTTTCCTCATCATATGGGTCCACACCTTGTAGATCTTTATCGATTAGTTTCAGCATGAAGTAGTAATTATCTACTCCCATGCTTTCCAAAAGAACGGCCATCTTAATAGCACTCACGTTCGGCGTACGGACATCCAATGTAAAGGATTCCATCGTTTGAGGTGAGTACCCCTTCATGATCTCACTTCCTTTTGTAATTTGATTATAGGAATGTTCGATTTCATGCATGTAGGGGCATCTAGAAAAAATTTATGACGGGGTCCCGATTTTTGTCGGGACCCCGTCATGATCTACTGTGACCAGATGGTGATTACCACCACGTTCTTCCATTGTAGAGATAGTACTCACGCTTTCGATCGTGATATGCAATATACTGCTTGGATCTCAGATACATCGCTCTCTCCTTGATCCATTTCGCCAGATCTTTCTTGTTGCCTTTGTACTTCTTGCCGACAGTGCAGAATATGACCAGATCATATTTGGCGATGGGGAGATACTTGGAATATGTGACGGAAACTTGCGGGTGGCTGAGAACGAATTTGGTGAAGGCCTTGCCGATCTTTGTCTTATCGTTCTTGGGATTCTTCATGCTGACGAAGACGCGGCTACCGGGGAATCGTTTGCAGACTACCTTCATCTGTTTGAGCGAAGGAGATATGAGGCAGATCCAGTAGTTGTCAGTTTTGGGTTCTTTCTTAATGAGTTTACGCAGTTGTTCGACATTTCGTTTCGACATAATATTTAACCTCCTTTTATGTCTTGCATGATTATAGTATATATCCGGAAGTTAAATAGAGAAGACCCCTCCCGTTTGGGAGGGGGTCTCTTTCAGTCGATCAATAGGTGGACACGGCTGCCTTAGGAGTAGGCATATGCTGCACAGCGCCGTCGATGATGACAGTGGGCATGGTCTCCTTCGTCCAGGCCAGCGTAGTGCTGGTGGTCAGCAGGTGCATCTCCTGAACCACATCGCACTCGTTGTTGTTCAGCTCGATGGTTACGCCCTTGAAAGAGGTCGTAGCAGTACCATACGGCTGGACGCAGAGATAGCCATTATAGGCCGGATCAATACGGACACAGGGACCGAAGACATTGTTCTCCAGACGGACGGTGACATCCTGGACATTGCCCTTGAAGCCGATCCGCATAAAGTCCGCAGTCGCATGCTCATTGTCACTGACCACGATGGTAGCGCCATCCTGGGCATTGTAGAAGTTCACCACATTGTGGGAGCAGCACTTATCCAGGCACATGTTCTTGACGACACGGGAACCATCGCCAAGCTTGGCAAGGCACTCGATGTAGTTGTAACATGCGGCGGGCTCAGGGCCAAAGGTATTGTCGCGGATATCGATCACCATGTTGGCCTCGGTGCGCATCCGGATCATATAACCCTTAGAGGCCTCGAAGACGTGGTCATGGAAGTAGCAGTTCTCGACAGTCAACCGGTCGATTGCATAGACTTCAATGGTGCCCTTCTCGGTCAGTTCTACGTTGGAGAGTACTACGTTTACGGGTGCAGATTCCGTATCACCCTCGGCAGGTACAGTGTTCATGGTGATAGGACCAGTGATCATACCACCCATGATGAAGCCACTGCCTTCGAACTTCACGGCGCCAGCCAGGACTGTCTTATCATCACAGGACAACATGACACCGTTCTTAATGACAATATCATCTTCAAAGGTATCACCCTTGAGCTCGATGACAGAACCAGGCTCAGCAGCCGCAAGAACCTCAGACAGAGGACGGTACTGAGGACCAACGCCGACGGAGATGTTCTCCTCACCATGGCCAGTACTGACGTCTTCAATACTGAGGATATCGGCGATATTGACCCGGGTCATCACCGCATGATGCTCCGTGGAGCTGTCGATGATGAGCTGAGTGGGAGTGACATAGTTGTGCACATACGGCTCCGGAGGACAGGTCGTAGGAGTGCCAGTGTATGCCGCAGTACGGGCACAAACAACCCGCACACAGCCGTCCAGTGTGTACTCCTTCTTGTTGTACGTGTAGCGCAGACCGGTAACACAATCACCCTCGTTGACAGTAGCAGTACTGCCATCCTTGAAGGTCAGAATCGCACCGATTCTAGCACGGACATTTGCCATAAAAATAACCACCTTTCGTTATTTTATATAGAAGAGAATAAGCGGGACCTTTGTACAGATCCCGCTTAATTCTGTGTTTACTTGCTAACCTTACCGGTGGAATCCTGGGTGCAGCCGGCAAGCAGGTATGCCTTCACGTCAGCGGTGAAAGTACCGCCGGAGATCACCAGGGAGTTCTCAGCCTCATTGCTGTTCTCGACGTTACCAGTGAAGGTACCGCCGGTCACAGTGGTCTTACCGGTGTCCTCATTACGCAGGACGTTCTTGGGACCAGTCTTCATCTCCTCATCCCAGGGCTCGCCCATGATGAAGGTACCACCAGTGACCTTCAGCACACCACCGTGGTCATTGTTCAGGGTATGACGGCCGCCGTTGAAGGTACCACCATTGATGGTCATCACGGAGACACTCTCAGGAGTACCCTGATAACCATTGGCAATCAGAGAAGAGCGGTTGAACTCCATCCCGAACTCGCCGTCGTTGATGGTCATGGAAGCACCGTGGTTGACGATGCAATAGCCGTTATGAGCCAGATCCTCACCGGCCTGACGGAAGGTACCACCATTGATGGTCACAGTACCTTCGCCCATACTGGTGGAAGGAACGCGACCAGGCAGCCAATTGTCATTGGGGCCGGCATTGAAGACGCAGTAGCTCTGGTTGCCGTTGGCGATGACCTCACCCTCTCCATTGATGGTCAGGTTGCCACCGTCGACCACAAAGACGTGGTTGTATGCAGCGTTACTCTCGTTTGCCGGAGGAGTCAGAGTGTGACCATTCAGGTTGATGGTGACATCGCCCTTAATGGTAACCATCTCGGACATATCAGCCTCCAGAGAAAGCTCACCCTCCAGATCACCGCGCTCCATCGCGTCGATGGCATCCTGCAGGGTCTTGTACTCAGAATTCTCGCCGCCGACAGTAGTCGTGGGAACAGTGCCGTCATCCGCACCATGTTCAGGCAGAACCTTGCTGATGTCAACGATGTCAGAGACGTTGACGCGATGGATCATCGCATTGTGCTCAGTAGAAGCATCGATGATCAGCTGGGTCACGGAGATATAGTTCTGAGTGTAAGGATTGGGAGGGCAGTCCGTGGGACCGCCGGTGTAGTTGGTTGTCCGGGCGCAGATTACGCGCACGCAACCATCCAGTTCGACCTGGGTCTTACCAGAATTGTAAACCAGGCCCTGGATGCAGTCGCCTTCATTGACAATGAACTCCTTGTCAGTGCCGATCTTGAGGATCGCACCAAGGCGTGCAATAGCAACTGTAGCCATAGAGATAAAACCACCTTTCGTATACGAAATTTTTATGAATGAGAATATTCCCAATGACACTATCTCTGTGTCATTATATCATTGTTGCCAGAAAAAGAACACCTGGGATTTTCCCAGGTGTTCCTCATTATTTGCAGATATCAGATCTTATGCGCATTAAGCAGATCCATGACGATATCGTTGACCTTATCCTGAGTGGGCATAAAGCCCGCCTGCTGAAGATCTTTGGTGAAAGCTACATTGTAGTCGTACAGCTCTTTGGCGGTAGGCTTCCGAGTCCCGAACTGAGCATTCAGTGCTTCATTGCACTTGTTGACAAACTGCGTATGCTCATTCACATCACGAACATCGGTGATGGCCTTGGTGATGACGGATGTGATGTTGACGATGGCGCGACTGCGATCCAGTCCAGTCAACTGCGGGAACATCTTGCCGAGCTCATCACCAGCGCCGCTCTTCAGCAGATGGATATTGACGTTGAACGGCTTGCTGGGGCGATCCTTCCAGTTGATGACTACATGGGGATCATAAAGGGACGTGATAAGGTCATACTGGGAATCATACTGCGTAGTTTCAGGCATAATACAAACTTCCTTTCATAATAGTATATTCGATTGGAATTATTGTTATGTTCCGGCAGATTCAGCAAGCGCATTATATGCAACTGCAATAACAGCTGGGTCATTGAAAAGACGATCGAGTCTCCATTCCAGGTATTCGATGTCGATTGATGATACAACGCCATAACGTCCGGCTTCCTCTTCAATCAGATGTTTCGTATGCGGATCATTCATCATAGCCGCATACACTTCTTGATTGATCTGTGTGATTACTTGTGAGAGATAATCGAAACGATCACCCATAGTCGCTTGTGCTATTTGGTAATCAGCATGCCGATGGATGATATTGATTCCGATAATGGGAGTTGCATCGTTAGACTCATTGCTATGAAGATTAACCGTGAAATGGACGGCAACATTATCACGCACCCATTTGTGCACAAAATCGACCAAGCGTTGTTCTACGGGTGTTATCATACGTCATATCTCCCATCTGGATATACTGGGTGTATAGGGTATTTCGGCCTGAATGGAGGTACCATAACCGCTGCTTCTAATTCCATTTGCCCCATTGTCTGAATGTCGTATGGAATACGATCAGCCCAATATGCATTAAGCTCATGCTTGATCTCATTGCAAGTTTCATCATTTGCAGGACGATATTGATATTTCGACAGAATATCATATATCTCCCCTAGTAGATGCTCATTGTCAGGTTCTCGCATGATTTGCATCAAATGATTAGTAACTCGATTCTGCATTGTTTCAAAATCAAGTCGCTGTTGCACTGTTGGGAGATGCACCCAACGATAGGTTTTACCCAACGCCGGATCGAATGCCACCAACTTAGCGGTTAAGTTTACCGTAGACCTCCCTGGTACTGGTCTCTTTTTGGTCAGGATTATAGTCCAATGCGGCCGGTAAGCCGCAGCAATTAAATCGCAGAATACAATTGCACCGCCAGTTTGTTCAGTCATATCTCATCACTCCTTCAATCCATGTTTATACCAGTACTCACACATCGCAGCGGAGAAATCTCGTTCAGTCCACAGCTTGAGATTAAAGTCCGTGGTAAGCCCTTCGTCCATATAGTCCTTCGGATGAAGCTTTCGTTCGACGAACTGTTTAATGTCAGGCCAAAGTTTCTTCTCGAAGATTTCCTGAATCTCAGCTGCCGCACTACCAGGCTGATAGCTGCCTGCCATATACGATGCGCCACCGGTGTAATACACGTCATGGTTAGCATTCCATTCGATTTCTGTGGGAATCAAAGCTACCACTGCACCACAGTCTTTGTTCGGGCAGGTACATGTTGGATAGATACCTACACGATGAGCAGGGTCATAGAAATTTGCCGCCTGCACAGGAGTTGCCTCAAGCATAGTCGTATCAATAGTGGAACCGCATCTCGGGCAATTGATTGCATGCTCGCTTTGGAATTCACTCAGGAAACTATAAATATCCTCATTGAGTTGGCAACACATGCAAGTACTATCGGCCAGACTAGCGGCCACTTCATATGGAACGACATCATCGGCGTGAAGGCGGCTCATCAACTGACTATGCGTCGGAGATAGTGCCATATGAATGATATCTCCACATGGGTCACCGATGTCTTTTGCGCTGAATAGTGATAGAATCTCATATGTGTATGGGAATTCATAATCCTCATACATGGGGTCAGCCTCATGGAGATTCATTATGAAATCTCGGATACGACATTCCGGGATGGACTTGATGAAATTCCGACAGGCATTCTCAATAGCTGGATTATCTCGATTCATGATAGTCCGATACTCTCCGGTTGTGACGACCGAGGGCATCGGGACACTTGCGATGATGACTGCCGGTACTGCGAACTTAACGAGATCGTAAGCACTAAGCTTAACATCAAATTTTACAATCATGCTTGTTTCCTCCATCTAGTTATTGCCGACGAGTGAGTTTGATGAACCCATTCTCAGTGCGATATCCCTGTTCACGTTTCTCCATGATACCTTCAGAAGAACGGAAGATCTCGGCGAAATCTACACCTTCGTCCTCATCATCTTCCGTTGAAGACTCGAAGTCCTCACCGACAGTGTCAAGAAAATCGTACAAGCTCGTGATATCAGCAGGGCTGATGGCAATGCCCTTACCGAGTTTCAGCTCGCCATCTTTCATCCAGCATGAGCGAACTTCATCTTTTGCTGGACGACCATTCCAGGATACGCGGGCGTACACTTTAGTCTTTTCATCGTTCAGGAACATATGGATCTTTTCGATCGTGTATTCCACCGAATCCTTTTTAGTTTTCTTCGCCATCGTCAGAATCCTCCTTAAATAGGTCTTCTATGCGCAGATCCCCGCGCTTTATAAGGGCGTACATCATGTAGGCATTCAGTTCACTGTTACAATCTAACCTGCGAACATTGGTTGTCGTAGTAACCAATAGTTCGACATCTCGGTACTCGACCCGTTGTTGAACAGTATCAGGAAATGCTGAGATATCGTCATTGATTCCATCAAGATCATGCAAATACCTCAACGTTGCACTGATAGGCAATAGTGCAGTTTGGCCGGTTACCACACTGTCAACAGTATCTCCATAGAGCTTTAGTAAAATGTGCTTGATATACATTGTAGCCCGCGTCATCGGATGCAGGATATCGCGAGTGATATCCATCTTCATTAAATCTGGAACTAATTCAGCTCCACCGGCGGTATAGAATTCGCCAGTGGATCTATTTCGAACAGACAATTGATCATAGAATGGACCAAATCGTAGCTCGTCCAATGTCAGGACTTTGAAGTGGAAGTCGAGCATTTTGATGCCTCCAGTTGTATGAACTCAGCCATCCACATTCCATCTTCAGGCAGGACGACAGGTATAATGTCAGTGATGCGTGGACTGCGATAGACTGCATATGGTGCATACTCCTTAGAACCCTTGAGGATCCCATCCATGACGTATTGCATCGATTCTTCTCGCATACATGCGATATAATGAAACGTCTGCTCCAGAATCCCATTGGAGTTTCTCTTCTGGGTATAGACGATCAAATCATAGATCGGTTCTGAGTTAGCGAGTTCAAGATAGTGCTGGTGTGCCTCAATATAGCTAGGGGACTTAATTGTTTTAACCATTTCAATCCTCCCTCATTTTCTTGATAGCCTTCTTCATCTCACCCTTAAAAACATCGGATGCTTCATCGATGACTGCTACCATAGTTTTCTGTGCCGCCTTCTCCATACCCTTCGGTGTGACTAGGGTGACGCTGATAGTCATTTTAGCATCGGGTATAGCAGCAGTTGCGAGTTCCGACGGAAGTTTCACATAGAACGTGTCACTCCGATTTGTTTTAGGCATGATTATACCTCCTTACCCTTGATCGTATAACAACAGAATTCCGTCTATTTGCAAAGGGCCCGTCGCGGCAATTGTATCGGACGTGATAACGATATATCGTTTATCATCTATTGTTATAGATTGTATGGTGTTGTCTCGTTTGACTTTGATGACCAGATCAAAGGATTCTGATTGATATATCGAATAAATAGACCAGCCGCATTTTCTCAAAGCATTTCTTAACGCTTCACTGAGTCTAAAATACTTCTCACCTTTGATATTATGGTCATAATAGTACACGTATATACGTTTTGATGATTCGCGTACATGATAAACAGCCATGATCAATCTCCTTAGGGGGTTGGGCTTGTAACCCAACCCCCATATCCATTATTAGGTGTATTTGTTCATCCATTTATCGGATTTCGAACTGTTCTTCTTGCGGTTCTTTTTCGTGCGTCGTTCGACCTCACGCACGATCTTATCCTGGTTGCGACTAGCCGCAGTGGTAGCCCCATTTATCCTCTGGAGATAGTTGATTGCGTCATCATGATCATAGCCACCGTAGCCTTCAGTATACTCGATGTCCACCGACAGCGGCACGGTTGTTTGCTTCACGTTGGCCACGATGGAATCCAGTGCATCATCCGCTGCTTTAGCAATGATATGCGCAACCGGTTTGTAGACCGGATCCATCAGACTGATGTTGCTGACAGCGGCCATGGTCAACGGATACGAGCAGTTCAAAACCAGCGTATCCAGTTTCTTGACCTCATGACCCTTTTCCTTGAAACGGAGAGATGCTCTGCCGAGATCATCTTCAACAACCTCAACCTTGGGACACATGATTTTCTCGTATGTGACGACATCGGCAAGATTACCGACAAAGAAATAGCCATTGAAGATGTTCAGCTCATCAACCGGTGCGATGTTGAATCCATCCACGACGACATTTCGATTTGACCGGCCAGCCAGTCGGACATCGAAGAAGATCTTCAGTTCGATGCATTGCGTTTGTAAGTTGTAGACCAGCGTGGACATATGGAGATATCCAAGTTCCGCCAGTGTAAAACGACCATCAGCTTTCACCAGCTCATGCATGAGCTTGGTGATGTCCTGCTGTAAGGTATGGTCAATCCCCACAGCATCATAGTGTTTAGTTGCCATTTCCATTTCCTCCTTTAATTGTGCCAAAATGTTGTGACATCACCTGCTACAAGTTCATGTTTACTGCAGGCTACATACCGTACATCGGGTGAAGTATCGATAATTACGTACTCCCCATCAAGTACCTGTACGATATCATCAATATTCTCCAAGGTTACATCGGGATCATCTGTTACGATTGTTCGTTTCTCCATATCAATACAGACAATCTCACGTGTTGCTGTATTAATGGTGCATTGGCTCTTAATGACGTACTTGCCATCATTCCATACAGAGCAGAATACACCTGTTGCGAAATTTTCTGAGTCGGTTTTTGGGATATACTTATCCTTCACTTTTTCATACATATGGTTACATCTACCTCTCTTTCGAATAAAATAAACGCAGGGGATTTTTATCTATCCCCTGCGTTATAGCTATAATATATACTCAAAGTATATCCGTCACGTTCATATCGAGAGTAATCGTACTCGGGGCGGGTTTTAGTTTCTTCTGGTCTTCTGTCATACATCCACGCCGCCTGGTATGTGGGTGAATATAGACAACCTTTCCGCTGGCACAATGGCGGACATGGCCGCGTACACCCCATGTAGCAACCTTGTATTTGTAGATAGTGGTTTCAGATGGTGCATGTGGAACAGTTGCACTTCTGAATGTTACTCCACGGGCAGTGCGCTCCCGTCTAGTGTCTTGAGCTGTTTGGTCAAACGCATTAATATGTACAGTGTCATCACGCTCATATGATCTAACCGTCTTCGTTTTATTCTTATCCAGAATTGCATTGATAGCGACGAAGATGTTGATGAGATCCGTTGACGCCGATTTTATTGCACTGCACAGTGAACCACCTGCAATTCTGCTGTTGATCATACGGGCAAATTTCATATACACTTGCGACCAGATAAGTCTCTCCTCTTTATTCCAGTTCATCTGTTTCGGTGAGACCATTTGAAGCATATTGATCAGCGCATCCTCTGGGACAGGAGGCATGTTAAGCGTAAATGGAAGTTCTGATGGGGTCGTCGGTTGGGTTATAACATACACCAATCCTGAAGTTTGCGCTGATCACATTCTCTCCAATATTTAGTTCAGCACCATCGTAATAAGTGAGAACATCGATCACGAAGTATTTGCCCAACTCATCGATCTTACTCACTGACCAGACGGCTTTTACGCCATGTGTGATCTTGAGGACGCCGAGATGAAAACATGGTAATGCACTATAGAATCCAACTCGGTGAGAATACTCTTGAATGGATCGTGTGATATCCGGTAATGCATCTGGATTCGTTACAGAATATAGCTGATCATGAATATCAGAGGCGTCAATCATATCAAGTCGACTGACTGCCGCCCAGTAATCATATTGACCTTTTTGCTTCTTCTCTACAACGGTGCGATGATATTTATTCCAGAGATCTACGCAACGCTTGAATCCATATTTACTGGCATTAGCATAGATACGACTGAATTCATCGTCATTGTAGCCGAGAGTTCTGGTAAACCTCTCGGCGTTTTCTGAATCGCGGCAGATTGTTACTAGAGTTTGCATGAAACGGGTAACTTCCAGACTATAGCCGGATGATGCGTACTTTTCCAGGTCTTGTTTAAATGCGATGATATCCTGAATGGATGCTGTTGGTGTTCTTGTAATCGGGAATATGTTGCTATTTCCCATAGTGTTGACCACCTTTCATAAAGTATAATTGGATATTACATAATGTAACTCTTTACCTCTATGAATATAGTATGTACTCGAAGTACAATCAGATGTTAGGTACTGGTTTCTTTGTGATGCAATCGATGGTGATGGCCCTCGCTGAAGTTGGGTCATTGGCATTAAATACTCCCCGCACATAGTAGTGCAAATCACCATATGTCATTACGATACGCCGCTTATCCAATTCGAACCACTCGACGAGCGCAGTAACATTGCCGAGTATATCGATGCTGATATTACGAATCCAGAAGGCTGTATTATCGGGATGAATTTCCATTGCATCCTTGATCCCATCAAATATAGGTCTTTCGATGAACACTTCTCCACACAAAGATTCATTCTGGATAAGATGCCGGATGCGATCTGTATCGAACATCGCGCTGGATAACCGGAACGGTGATTCTCCCATAGTGGCATAGACAGAGGGGAACTCGACCTTGACGATCTCACGTATAACTCGATTCATAGTGGGAACCTCCTAATTAAAGTATATTGTTGTGAAGTTTAGTTTGGAAAGAGAATACCCCGGGAGAAATCCCGGGGTATTTCTTACTTCAATAAGGTTGTGATGGTCTTACCGACATGAGTAATGACCTTCTGCGGGATTCGGATTTCAGATCCATACGTAGAAACCTGATATCCCTTCTGGAAATTGTAGTTCGGTTCTTTCAGGGTAACCCATTCCAGATACTGTTTGAATGCGTTCATCATCACGGATCGAAGATCCAGCATATCTTTCCGCACATCCTTTGTATTCGGACGATAGTTCTTTGCATACGGTTTCAGATAGTACTGATTGATCAATTCGATCATGTAGTGAATCTTGTAGAGCTCCTCCTTAACACCCGCAACATTCCCAGCATCTTCACAAGCTCGGATCAATTTTAAAGATGCACGGAAATGTCCATCGAGTTGGTCATATTCCCGCCGAGTGATCCGAATATCGCCATTCGAGTCAAATCGAACTTTGAATGATTTGAGATACATCAAGAAATCATCTACGGCGGACTCATCCATCCTAGAGAGTTGATAATTCAGGATGTGTCTCTCATATGGATTATCTCGGGGAAGATCTAAGACGCATTCATTCTCCGATTCTTGAACAAACTTCTGGATCTTTTTCTGATTCAATAGTCGTTTGGTAATTGCATCGACCTGCTTCTGATCATACTTATCCAGATAGCCGGATGTGACATAAAGAGCAAAGTTTGTCTCCATGAAATCATCAGGTCTGACCAGGAACGGATCTTTTACATAGGGATCAGTTGGCCGTCCAGCATTCAGAATATCGGCTACAAAACGAGTACAGAACCAACGGTACTCCGGATTATCCGAGATACGGAAATAGCTCTTGACTAAACCAGTAAAGTCGTAGGTAAACTTCGACTGATTCTTCTCGAAGTATTGTAACCGTTTCTTCATCAGCTTGATCTGTTCTTCCGTACAGGGGACCATATACATGGAGAATTTGATCTCCTTATCTTGGAAGAACTTGTTCTGGATATTCTCCGTTCGGAATCCGCCATCATGAGAAGCTTTTCCATCATCAGAGAGTTTCCGAGCGAACGAGTACATATTAGTCAGCGAGGAATCGAAGCTGATTGACGCATGAGAATACTCAGAATTCAACACAGTTTTGATTGCAGTGGACAATGCCGTACCAGTATGCATAATCACTACATAAACTGGAAGATACTTCGCATTCTTGTTCGCAGCCTCATTCAGACGGTCGAAGAACTGAACTTTATCCTGAAGTTGGAATTGGTAGGATTCTTTAAGATATTTCTTCGTGCCGGCCAGGTGAGTATCAAAGAATCCGTTAGCATCATCACCCCAATCAATCTCGGGGTTGTCGACAGCAGAAGCTTCCTCTTTTTTCACACCAGGGAGAGAAGATTTCACTTTATCAACGAAAGCTTTACGTTTCTTAGCATTCCGCGCTTTCTTAAGCTGTTTTGCTCGAGCCTTCTTCTTTTTGTCCAGTTCCTTTTGAGCCTTCTTCGCTGCAGCTTTGCGCTTCATCTCGGCGAGCTCTTTCTCATCATCGTACTCATGCTCATTACCAACATCGGTGATACCATATTTCTTTGCAAGTTTGGTTTTATCATCTTTGGTAAGAGTATGATCGATAGTGGAAGACTCCTCAAGAGGAATCGGATCTGCGCCCTTTAACCGCATAGCGCATACGTTCGCATGCCAATCGGAGAATTTCTCATACGGAGTGAATCCGAATTTCTGGCAGATAGCCAACATAGGAACATTATCAGTATCCACACAGAACTCAGTAACGCTATGCTTTTTGATCAGGTATCGCATAATGGAGTTCCCATAGTTTTTCTTCCGATAATGAGGGAATACCTCCATATGGTGTAGATATCCATTACTACGGACTTCCGCTTTACCGATGTCGATGCCTTTGTCATTGTAGAAGATCAGGCTCGTATCAGTTTGATCGTGGAATGGTGCAGTCTTGTCGATACGTGCTCGTACATTCGGCCAGTAAACCTCTGGGTCATCAGCGGAGAATGCATTGATCCCGAGTAGATCTACATATATACCAACGATATCTTCTGCATCAGGGGTTATCTTGGTAATGTACCCAAACTTCTTTACCTCCGGATCTTTCTTGATAGCATCCGCTAGATGCTTTATCAGATCCCAATAAGAAGCAATCTGATCCACTGAAGCATTGTCAGTATTGAGATCGTTCAAAAGGAATAGGAGTTGGTTGTCGCTACCATATTTAAGGACTGGGTTGAGTTTTGGTGGCTCGCCGGCTGCAGGATTTCTCTTTTGCCATTTCTTATGGATGTCGTCGAAGTATTTACCCTGCCGGTTGAACTCATCACAATACCGCTGAAGAATCGTCAGCATGAAGTCCTGTGCATCTTCGTAGGCCATTTCGTGAAGAACTTTCTTCTGTTGCCGCTTCATATCAATCATCGGTATATCATTCTCCTTGAAAGAGAACGCCTTCTTAAACCCGAACTTTTTGTACAGCGAGATGGCAATTGTGTTAGATTGCTCAACTGTCAATTCAGTTACTGAGTAATTATCGAGGATATACTTCATGATGAAATTGGCATAACCTTTACCTCGGTATGCGGGGAATACTTCAAGATCATAAAGGAACCCATTCGGAGTATCAGTTGCGCTGATGGACACCTCACCGATATCGTTTCCATCTTTATCGTGGAAAGTAAGTTTTACACCTTTACTAGATTCGTGGTCATTCGGGTTAGATCGTTCTTCAGTTGAAACTGTAAGTTCCTGCACATTTTCATCAATCGCCACTTTGGACTTCTCACGTTGCTCTTTGGCACGATCAATTTCCTTTTGATATGCATCGTCATCGGACATGAAGTACTTAGTGGAATCAATATCAGGGAATAGAATTTCGTTTATTGGGTCTCGATCAGCATTATCATTCGGATCGATGGATTCGTTAATGTTTTTCAACTTACGTTTAAATTGATCCAGATAACGACTATCTCCGATATTAGCCTCAAACTGTTTTAACCAAGTAATAAATGGCGGTTGATCGCGTTTTAATGCCCTGAACCTAGATTGGATCAGTGATGTACCTTTAATGATGATCGGTCTAGTTGCAAAGAATTCGGGATCCCATCCTTCATATAACTGTAAACCTTCGATGATATACAGATTTTTCCGATCTGCTTCTGCAGCGGCAACTACTTTACGACACATCTCATAGATGATAGGAATTTCATCATTAGTCCAGTTATGATGAACCTGTGTCTTCTGTACTTCATCGAAGATCTTCTTATATTTTGGATATGTCTTCGCCACTTTAGAGATCAATTGTGCAGCTGAACTATCAAAGCAAAACTCCACACCATCAAGCTCAATTAGGTAGGCATTGTATTCACGCTCCATCGCCATGGCCAATGTCGATTTTCCGGATCCACTCATACCGGTGATATACAGTACATTATGATCAGAGTTCTTTTCCCATGATTCCAAATTAAGGACCACATCCTTTTCGCTGATCAGGGTACTTTCATTGATTACACTATCATCAATTAAATCACTGATGTCATATGGCGGTTCATAGTGATCATTATCCAGAGAGGTATATTTCTCAAACTTTTCTTGAAAATGAGATTCTTCCTTCTGGGAGATTTCGATCCTCTGGACAATGGCCGAATCGATCAAATCCTCCAGCAATACTGGATGATCTCCATCGTTCCAGTTGGATGCATATGCATTGATATGGTTCGGGCTGAGTCCAGACATTTGCTCCGTATGAAGATGACCATGGATATTTACTTCATCCGGAGCAACCCGAATCGGCTTGTGAGAGAACAGGATATTGTGAATACGAATGATATCTGTCACTACATCGAAGCCGAGCTCTTGGTAGTACAGATCATCTTCCGTATCATGATTCCCACGACACATGAGTTTCTTGCAGGGGATTGACTGAATAATTCCTCGCACATGATCCTTATTTGCAACAATTGGATCACAAAGATCTCCCAGGAAGAGCCATAAGTCCTCCTGGGAGATATCTGACGCGAAGTTATCACTCAGCATTCCCAAATTACGCTTGGTTCTGAATGGATGTCGCTCATCGGTATCTTTGGTATAAAGATGCAGATCAGTAGAGATCCAAATTCTCATTTGGGATGCCTCCTTCGGTTTAGTCGACCATCATATCTACCACAGTGGTAGGATCGACTTTATTGTAGAATCGATTCAGGATACTTCCGGGAATAGTGTCGAAGATCACCAAATCATTGGTAGGAAATTTTCGCACCTTGCAGAGAATGACATCGCCAGGCTTTACGATAACTGCTATATCACTACCGCTAAGTGCATACTCCTTTTTCCACCGCAGTTTTACACAGCAATCTTTGATGGCATGCGGCCAATCTGTTTTCTCATTATGACCATCCGGCATAATTTCGACCGATTCGATTGCCTTTCCACCTTCGATTGATGCGATAAAGTCTTTGATACGATTCACCCCGTATACTGTCCCATCGAAGTATAACGCCTCAATGTGATTCATGTTGGGATTGAATTCATACGTGTAGATTCCCACTGTTGTTATACACCTCTTTCAATAAGTTTTCTGATAGAGTCGTTCAAACTCATCTTTGTTCATCACCAATGGGTCAGAACCTTTGATAAGAACAAGATAGTCATCCTCTAACAGATAGAAATACCTTGGATTTGCAATGCGGATGTATCCAATTTGACAACAAACCTTGTCTACATCCTTCAGTTTCATTTCGGTGGCTAAAGCACAAGCTTGATCATGCACAGTTAAGAATCTTGCAATTTCCTGTACTCCCTCAGAAGTACCATCGAACATGATAGCATGAACTTCTTGCGCTTCTTCATGAATCGTATACTTCATACGACCTCACTCCTATAGTATATGCTTACAGACTTCCTGTCTGCCATTCGTGATTAGGCTCTGCTTTGGGTTTCTCATTCGGATCTAGTTCTCTGACCTGAGCTAAGTTCTTATGGAGATTCCCCTTCATATAGTCGATGCGTTTGTAGAAAGGCTGCTCCATCTTATCAGTCAGACCACTGGATGCCCCTTCATCATCAACAGCCGTATCTCCTTCCAGGAGCATATGTGTCATATTGACAATGATTGCCTTATCGGCATACTTTGCATATGGATGATCCACGCTGATAGTGAAGTTACATCCATATTCCCGATACTTGCGATTCAGATTGGTTACGAACTCATCACGTTGGTCTTCGGGAATCTGTTGAATCATATCCATAGCCAAACGAACAGAGTTCTTGTCAATGATCGGATATTGTAGTGTAGTTGGGAGCAGATAAAAGTCTTCCCCCATACCCAGGTCATGAACCAAATACCCGGAACACTGATCCTTGGTAATCAATTCACCAGGAGCATTCGCCTCATTCATATTGATTACCTGATCACGAACACATGCCATGTTATGAAGCATAGCGATGACATTCACAGTAACGACACTTACATCATCCGGATTGTCAGTGAACAGCCAGAATAGATCAAGAAGATACTGTCTCTGTTTCATCTTTTCGGTCTCTATATCAGCATCAAGGAATAATTGATAATGGTACGAAACATGCTGGGACCAATCCATCAGAACCGCAGAATGTTCAGCGGAAAGATGAAGATCAGGATCAAAGTTCGGATCCAAAAAAATCTCACCCATGATGCTGTACAGTCGCAGACAGTAGAAGATGTGGTTCAGATCATCTCCAAGATCAACTTTGAACCAGTTGCTTTCCGATTCATAGTTAGATTTCATAAGCATCGCTGCTACGGAATCAACGTCCTCTTCCGTATGAACTTCATACCAGCCGAGAGGTTTGCTGAAATCCAGATCCGT
Organism: Ruminococcus flavefaciens; assembly: GCA_023667315.1. GTDB lineage: Bacteria > Bacteroidota > Bacteroidia > Bacteroidales > P3 > Pullibacteroides. The sequence goes on along the minus strand of JAMPAI010000006.1, from coordinate 97,889 downwards.
TGGTTTCCGAAGTTTCAGTTCCGTGTAGATCTGATTAGCATTTTCAGGAGAAGCCAATCCTCCACAGACACACTTCAGTCTGGTTACGAAGTTCATCCGTGTCATATTCGGATGGAAGTATTTCATGAATTGGAACTGCTTCAAAGCGGTCACAGATTTCAGATAATCCTCTCCGTAGAAGATATTGTTGTAGTATGACCCATTTACCCGCAGATGCTCTTTGATTACATCTTCACGAGTACGTTTACGCATGGAAGGCCCGCCATCGATCGTAAGAGGAGGAAGTTCTACTGCCTCGTGTAGACTCTTTGGAGCATACTGATACAACGGATTATTCTTTCCAATCTTCATGGAGACTTTATGAGTATCCATCGCCTTGAAGATGTTCTTAGCCAACACTTCCCGATCTTTTGGATCTTTGCAATGGCCGAACATTCGAACTGCCTGTTTCACATGAGCCTTGTCATGTAGTGGGTATGCTCGTAATCTCGGAACGCCGAAAGCATCATCGGGAAGAGAGTTTCTCTTCTTAGATGAGATCGCAGCCTCATTGTAATAGTTGATGACAGACGATGGAACGTAATACTCTGATTCTTTCACATCATCCTTGAGCAGATCTGGTTCATCACGATCTGTACCAGTTTGAAGCAATGAATCATCTTCATTCGGGTTGTTCTTTTTGATGTCTGTCACATTTTTAGATGTTTTGCTGTGATACATATGCTGAGGGCTATATGGATCATATGCCCCTTCTTGAATCTGTTGAGACTGCATCGGAGTTTCATCCGGTTCATCGAGACCCATCGCTGTATCCGGTTCTTCCATACTGAGAAGAGGGATATCTTTGATCGGTACATCGATTCGTGTTACCATATGGTCAATGGTTGCAACTGCACCTGGTACTTCAAACGCCAACGACATGGTTTGTTCCCTCCTCAATCATAATGAAATCAGACCGACGCTGATTGTTGTTCTTAACCGCATTCCCATCGTCGAACATTATGTTCGACGCACCAAGAATCTCGATGATATTGAACATTTGATGAACTTCACGTCCCCACGCGTAGTTTCCAATCAGCGGAAATACTTCTTGCATCGCTTCTGCCGGGCCAATGTATTTGTACAACCGATAGGATGCACATGTATCAAAGACCGGATCCAAGCTGGTGGTATCTCGTACGGTATTATCAGTGTAATCCGATAGATACCAACTATACAGGTTAATAGAGTCAGAGATCCCAACAAATTGTGGAATGATTCCACCAGGCATATAGCCAACAATCAGCCGTACATTATCTGGATTGATCTTCTCTTGATCCATATCGATGGAGAAATTCTCATCCGGATCAACAGATGCATTCTCGGTGATAACTACAAGCGCTTTCTTCGGCTTCTCATCATCGAACTGCTGGTGTGTGATGTTGTACAGCATCTCAACAAATGGTCCGTAGTTCTTGCCAGAGATACGAATGAAGTTGTACTTGTTCTGTTTCTTCATCGCATTATCTTTCAGAGCCACTTTGTATCGAGTTTCTTTGAGATATGCTGGATTGGTATTGGGATGGTCTCCGCCTTCTTTAATCTCAACCAGCAGGTTGTAATCAGGAAGATAATAATCAGGAGTATACCATCTCTCGACATTCTCTTTGGTATCCATATATGGAAAACTCTCAGGAGATTCCAAAATAGCATAAGACGGTAGGTTCATGATACGGTCACAGAAGATCAGGAAGCTCTTATCCAATTGAGATTCAAAGTCAACCTTTCCACCATCCGTCTTGAATTGGTAAGTTCCAGATGTATGTTTCTGTTTCCGCATGTCACGCTGATGCTCCATATCGGACATCAATGTATGCTGATCGATTCCGCGAGCATTCATCAGCCGTTCTCTGGCGCGCGCGGTATTACGTGCTCGACATTCCGGCTTAGGAGAAATCCGATACGGCTTACCGGAACGATAGTTCCACTCAGTTTTCTCCTTACATCCAGGGCTGCATTGGCACGTACCATTTAATGATGTATGAGTAGTTAGATAGCATGCTTGAGCGGAATCCAAACCATCGGCACCCAATCGCTCTGCATGGACTTTATCCAAATGCTTCATTGCCTCCGGCTTTGTCCGGAAATACTTCTTACAATAGTAGCAAAGCATTCATGTACCTCCTAACATTATTTAATGTGTCGTATAAACCGTTATATGTTTGTCCCGGGCTATTCAAAAATGATAGTAGACGACAGTCATATAATGCGATAGGAGGTGAATTATATTGTCTAGAATCCCATCAGACCTTACTATGCGTCATGCCAGGACCGGTATGATGGTGATAAGTGACCCACTGGAGCATATTTTGAATACCTGCCAACGGATATTCCATATGCCTCCGGACCAGGATATCTACAGCAAGGATAATGGCCTTGGTCTGGATATCATGGCACGATCTCAAACGGCATATAACAAGGGCATCAAGGAACGCGATTATGATTATGAACGGACGATTCAACAGCAGTTCAATGAATATACCGATATTCAATTGACTGGTGTTATCGTCACATATAGTAATCAAATGATGATCGTGAAATTAGAGGGTTATTGGCAAGATACCTCTTTTTATTTCCAGACATCGTCGGATCCGAATCGGTTGGCGACTGAGATCCGACCGAAAGAAGTTCGTGGCGATCTATATCAACCTTAATGATTGGAGGAAACACAGCACATGGCAAATTTGAATGATGAAACCAAGAAGGCAATCGGCGATGAGTCTGTTGCGCCAGAGATCGTTGGTGCAGATCTGGGTGCAATGAGTAATCCGGATTTGATCAAGGCGGTCAAGGAGACTACTGGAATCGACTTCAGTAGCAACATGGTGTATCGCAACGCGGAAGAGGAGAAACTCGGTCATACACCCGCCGACTATTCAGAAGCGGATGCGGCTGAGGATGAGGATTCAGAGGCTGATGCAGGCTCTTCTGCCGCCAAGAAGGTGGAGTCCATGTTTGGAGAAGTTCCTGCGGGTACAACATTCATGACTCCTGAAGAAGCCGCTCAGCTCGGCATTGAGACACAAGGTACCGAGATCAACCCTGAAGACGCCTATAAGGAGAATGTTCAGAAGAAAGTTGAGCAGCTCCGTGCGGCTGAGCGAGAGGGTTACGAGGCTATGGAGAAAGCTGCGGTTGAATCGGAGGAAGAGCGCTTCAAGCGACTGGATGCAACATTGAATCTCCCCGATGATCACCCTGATAAGATCAAGCTTCTGGGTGATCGTAAGCAGATGGTTGCGGATGCTACCCTGGATGAAGTCGATCGGCGGAAAGCGGATCGAGTCTATGAGGGCATTCATGGATACGACCCCGAAATGCTGGTGCCTTCTTACGATATGACCGAGGATGAGGAGAAGGCCGAGACTCCTACCGCTGAGAAGGAAAAGGATCCCGATCCCGGTGATGATGACTATGGCGAGTTCATCCGCAATCTTCCTGTGGAGCATTACATCCCGACTGATAAGCCGGTTGTAACGACCAAGCGTGAACCCACTGTTGTGGAGCGAGTCGATGACTGGAGTAAGCGGAAGAATTCCCAGCCTCTCGGCGATCAGGCATTCGCTAATGCCGTAGCGAAGTTCAAGAAAAACAACTTCGGCGTAAAGACTATCCCTCTGGTCAACTCTGGCTTCTTTGTCGATATCGTAGGCTCAGGTGTCGTGGACATGCAGAATATGTACATGAACGTCGACAAGAACACCAGGATGTACGATTATCAGATGGAGCAGATGCGTGTCCTGATCCAGAACATCGTCGGCACCAGTCCCAAGATCAACCCCAATGTCCTACGCGATAAGATCCACTACGACGATTTTGATATGATCGCCTATGGGCATATCTGTGCTACGTTGGATAAGGTGGAATCTGTGGCCAACTGTACGGAATGCGGCATGGCTTTCCGCATGAACGGTTCTCCCACGGAATTGCTGATCAACATGGATGAGCTGGAGGAGCGCGCCGCACAAATCCGGGCATCTGACAGCATCGAGTCCATGTCTCTGCTGAGCAAGTATCGTATCGTCAACTGTGTCAACGGTATGACGGTTACACTCGGCCATCCGTCTTACGCAAATGGCCTGGGCATCCTGAACTCCTTTGCGGTGTATTATAACAATATGCCTCCCATGGAAGCCAAGCGGTTCAACTCTATGCTCAGCACCATGCGTATGATCCGGAAGATCACCCTCCCGAATGGTATTCAGACCAACTCCCTGCTTCAGATCTATGAGGCAATCAAGCTGATGACCCAGGAGGATCTGGAGTTGGTTCAGCACGAGATCGCCAAGATGCGGAAGGATGTCCTGCGGCCGAAGTTCGGTGTTCGGGAAGTACGGTGCCCGCATTGCGGCAAGATCGTCAAGAATATCGAGTATGAAGATCTGATGAACATGCTTTTTTTTCATACCCAGCTCAGCGGATTACTCAACGAGAAGACGGTACAACAGTAATCCTCCCTCCAAGCAAAGCTGCCATTGCGAAATGGGTAAAATCTGTTCAGAAATCTCTGAAAGAGTGGCTTGACTTGGCATACAATGTACACAGTGCATCGAAGGAGTACTGGTCGTACGAAGAGATTACTATGATGCCCGTGCGCAATGTCCTCAAATGGATTGATTATATTAGTCCGAAAATGAAGGAGATTGCAAAACGTCAAGCTACTGATCAAATGAAGAATGAGTTGATGGGAAAGAAGCGACAAGCTGTTTTGAGTCAAATAAACAAGGAGAGATAGTTGCATGTCTCATGCGCATAAGATGGATGTCACTCGTCCAAAGTTTTTGCTACATCTTATGGGGAATGATGTTGATCAGTTGACTGATAACGTCATGCGCAGGCCGTTGTGCGAAAGCAATGTGCTGTCATATTGTGCATATACGGTTCTGATGGAGGCTGATCTGGAGGATGCAAAGATCGACAAGATCACGGAGGATGGAGAAGCAGTAGCTGTTCGATTTAAGAAATCGGCTAATGTTCAACATATTGGCGCTCAGTGCCAAGATACACAAGTCCGATATGGAAACAAGAAATACACTGTGAAGACCAAAGTCCGTGATCGGTATCTGATTCTCAGTATCGATAAAGGTGTAGAAATCGCTTAATAGAAACGCCCGGGGTAATTCCCGGGCGTTTTGTTCGCCGTCAGAAAATACCCATCGCGACATTTCTATAATTTGAATAAGAAGGAGGTAGTTCCATGGCTGTAAAAGCACAGGTTGATACAGGTCTGTGGACCGATATGCTCCCGGTTGATGTTTTCGTGCGCGTGAATCAACTGGAACGCGTGAGCAACCCAGTCATGTTGGATAGTTCTGGCAGGGGCTTTACATCTGACGGTGTTTTGAGCAATGAGATCTTCGGTATTTCCACATATGACCGACGAAATCGGTTTGCATACATCGAACTATATACCCACTACATGGAGCCGTTGGCAGCAATTAAGCTGGCATCTTATGACCGGAAATTGGCGGATGTTCTATTTGCCAGAGGAAGATACAAGCTCACTAAAGATGGTGAGCTGATTGAAGATCCGGATGGTAAAGCCGGTCCAGAGTTTCTGTATCAAATTTGGGGCAAAGTCAAGGTCAAAGATAAGGAGACCGTATCCACCAAGGAGATTCAGAAGTTTTTCGAACAGGATCGGGATGCGCTGTTCTGCACGAAGTTCCCTGTAATCCCGGCGTTCTATCGGGACATTAATAAGTCTGCAATGAGCTCCGGGGATTCCTATGAGATTCGAAAGAGTTCTGCACTGATTAATTCTCGATACAATAGTATGATTTCGTATACACAGTCGATCAATCAGTATACGGATACCTTTACTGGAATGGCTTATATCACACAAGCTCGTGTCCAGAGTATTATTGTGGACATCTACAATGATCTGGTTGTGAGTACGGTTAAAGGTAGCCCTTCCAAGTTCGGTATGCTCCGTCGGGCACTTGCTGGTAAGAATCTTCCGTACACCAGTCGATTGGTCGTTACTGCCGCGAATCAGAATCGGTCCAGCTTGTCTCAGGTACAGACAAAGTATGGGTATGCTACTGTCCCACTGATGTATGTCTGTGCTATGTTTATGCCTTTTATTGTACACGATCTAAAGGCATATTTCGATGCACAATTCCTGCAGGGTGGCAAGTATCCAATCATGAACGATAAAGGTGAGATCGAATATGTGACCATTACAGAATCGTATGATGAAAACGCAATCTCTGGAATGATCATTAAGTTCATCAATTCTCCCGAAAGTCGTTTTGATCTGGTAAAAACCCCTCCTGATACCTTAGGTCGTCAGTATAACATGATGCTGACTGGTCGATTCAATAAAGACAATACGACCATGCGGCGAAATGCCACACTGACGGATATCTTGTACATTGTTGCATCTAAGTCGGTTGCGGATAAGCATGTGGATATCACACGATATCCCATGGATAATCCTAATGGTCAGAATCCTTTCCGCATTATCATTTCGACCACGATGAAGACAGAGCCTGTGACAATTGGTGAGACGGTCTATGATTTCTTCCCGGTCATCGAAGGAGACCCATTGAATGTGTTCATGACTACTGGTCAAATCAGTAATGTCATGGCAGATCGAATGGGTATGGATTTCGATGGCGATCAGGTCAGTTTGAAGCCGCGTTGGACGACAGAATCTAATGCAGATGCTGAACGTCTCATCAACTCTCCTGGCTATACTCTGGATGTAGCCGGTAAGACAATGCGACAAATGGGAAAGGACTTTATTCTGAATTCGTACTTGATTACGAAGCTGGATAATGATGTAACCAACATTGTTGACATCAATAAGACGAGGCCGAAGTATGTGGTGTAATATAGGAGGTACAAATCAAGTGATTCAATTTGAGTGCTTTGAAACACGGTTCAATGAATTTATGAGGCTACTCGGATACTATATGGCTATCTTCTGGTTAAATCGGCAAAAGTGTATCAGTTCTGTTGTCAGCAAAGAACTGTATGCATCTAAGAAGCTGATTATCAAAGTTCATCATAAAACTGGAGCTGGTCGGCCATATGACTTCTTCTCACTTCACAAACGAGTGGAGTCTAATTCCCATGGTGGAAAGTTCAGTTGGTATTATGAGAAGTACGAAATTGTTCCTCAGGAAGAGGGCAAACCGAGACCAAAATATCGAATTTATCGATACGGACATTATCCCTATAATTGGGAGTGAGAAAAACGAGGGAGGGCTAATGCCCTCCCTCTTCTATTCCCCGTTTAACCGATTGCGATCCACCAGGTACCATTACAATATCCCAGAGATTCACGGGTTTTCAGTGAATAATACCCATCTGCGATATCTTCTGTGTACCGGATAGATTCATGATATACCGTATCGCGGCTATCGTATTCGGCTACCATCTCGTTATTATATAGACCAAATGAATAGATGTGGTAGCTGTACTTCGATGCATGAATGACTTCGTCACCAGACCACATACCGAGAACCATAGTGGGATAGTACGAATACTCCCATGGGATCGTAATTGTGTTGGTATCTGATGCCTGATTCACTGTGATCATTTTAGCAGTACTAGCCTGCATAGTACCGGTTACACCAAAGATAGATATGCCGGCTTTGATGTTAGCTGGAATCAAGTTCGCATCACCATAAATACGCACATCTCCAGTGAGGAATCTTTGTGCATTTACAATGGTTGTAGTTGTAGTTCCGGGCATGAACGTTCCACCGGCAGAAATTGCCATCTGGAGTGTATTGGTTTTTGTACCACCAGACAGATACCCCGCAGACTGTTCCACTGTTGCAGTAATCTTACCATTTCCATCAACGGTGATGTCAGGAATGGCTTGTGTCGCAGAAGCTACACTTTTCGTAGTAGACATCTGATAATATCCCTGTGGAACAGTTAAACTCTGCCCATCTACGAGGATACTGTTGGAAGTCCTGGAGGGAATTTTACCAGTAATCCGCTGACCGTTAGAATAGCAAACAACCCCGCTTAGAACACTGTTAGCTGTCGCTGTCCCATCTGAAGTGTCAATTCCGGTTTCAATCTGATCGATGATACTAGGATAGTCAGCAAACTTAGTGGTATCTGTTACAGTTTGGCCCTTACGGGTAATTGCTGCACGGATTGCATCTTTGGTATTGATAGCCGCTTGAATTTTCTGTTTCAATGTACTCATATCAGATAACCTCCCCATTCAGATTATCCAATAGAGCAGATGCTCCATCCACACTGGCAGACAACTCATTCATCGAGTTCGTCAACGCAGTCGTTTTGGAGGAAAGAGAAGTGATACTGGAAGAATGAGAATCCAAAGTCAACTGAACATTGGTCCCATCTTCCAGTATCACACTTTTACCGCAAGTTTCCAGGTAGATGGTATCGAGTTGACCGGCGCTGTTGTATTGGAGCTTATAACGTTTGATTGCCATGATGTGTGCCCTTTCCTTTCTAACCCGTAAGATCGAATAGGTATATCCACCATGATCAAACGCCATATCACTACTGATGAAGTCATGTGTACAAACTGGTTCAATTATACATGAAAGGACGGTTGAGTCTAATCATCATATTGAGCAGATAGGATGATCAAATGAGTAACGAGAGCTGAACGATGGACGTCGTTTGAACGAGTTCTCCACATAAATCAACTGCAATAGATGTGGGTAGCACCTATTGGGTAGAGCAGTAGATTTCCTTTACAGTAATCATACAGCATTTGATATGGGGATAGTCGTTCAATCTCGCGATACAAGTTATTGACTCCTTTGAAGAAATGGGTGTGATCTAAGGCGTAATGATACGTTAGACCTTCAAAGGATAACAATAAGATCATTCGATCAAGGTACACATGCCAATTCAACTAAATTCCGGTGCGAAAATAAACTGATACCGTTAGCATTGAACTTCTATAGATTTGTTTATTTCATATCTTATGGTAAGCGTGAATCAGTCATAGCATCCAAATAATATGAGACTAACTTCTCTGGAAAAAGATGTACCACTTGATGATGTAGCTCTTAATGTATGCCCGCTACCATAAATACTACAACTTGAGTTTTCTGACTCTTTAGTAAGTGTAAGTTGTATATTTGTTCCATCGTATGTCAAATTACCCACATAATCAATCAAACTACCCACACCTACGGAAGCATTCGGTAATAAATCCGATATAAAGACGGTAGTTTTGGAGGTTTCGCTAATCTTAAAAGACATTACAATGATACGAGCAAGATTCGGTGCATTATATGTTCGCGTGATGGAGCTAGCTGTTGTAGTCGCTATACTAAAAATAGTTGGAATATAAATAACATTGCTTTGTTTACCCGTTAAAGTTTGAATTACACTACTGCTTTCGGTAAGATACTGGCTGTGACTATGTGAACTAGATGCCGCCCCAACATCCGATGCTGATAGTGTAATATTGGCACTCAAAGCTTTCCCATTCACGGTTCGGGTAGTTGGAACATATGTGCTATGTGTATGGGAAGATGCAGCGGCGCCGACGTCAGAAGCTGTTAGTGAAATATTAGCGTTAAGTGCTTTTCCATTAACTGTCCTGGTTGTTGGTACATATGCGGAATGAGTATGCGATGTTGCGGCTGCACCTACATCCGTTGCAGTAAGCGAAATGTTTGCCGATAAGGCTTTACTATTTATGGTCCTTGTTGTAGGGACATAATTTGAGTGCGTATGATTAGATGCAGCTTTCCCATTTACATCAGTGCGCAATCCGGTTAGTGCACTTTCAACGGTAGTGCTATCGGGACGAAGAATTAAATCGGACGACGATTCCAGATGAATGATATCATCACCTCTACAGAGGCGGTATTTTTGAATTGCCATGTAATATTCACCATCCTCTTAGATACGGCAATATCTTAGAGTGCTACAAGCTTGTATGTAGCACCAGATGCTTCCAATGCGGCAACACGAGTTTTTAATTCGTTAATAGATGCCAGCATTGATAGTGCATCAGTTTCATGATCTTGAGTCCAATCATAAAACTCCTTCAGCGTATTGAATGCCTCGGGAGATCCATCAATGATCTCAGTAATGTCAGACGTGATCTTCTGAAGAAGCTCGGTCTTCATTTGATCCATATCGGAATACATGGTAGCCATAGAAGCCTCCATGTTTGTTCCATCGGGGCGGAGAACCAAATCAGAGCTGGTTTCAAAATGGAGTGTCTGTTGAACTCCATCTGTGCCCATATAGTTGAGCCTGCGTTTTATAATAGACACGATTCAGTACACCTCCTTATTTTAACCAATTGCGAGATAATTATAGCTAAAATTGTTATCCTTATTAGTACCGACGCTCAATGTTCGACCAGTAGTGTATAAGGTGGCTGATATAGTATAGACTGTTCCAGAAGTAGAAGAATCTGTCATATACGCTCTTGATGTAGATCCTTTCCGTACTACCATAGTGCCACAATAATAAGTATTTCTGCTTACTACTACTATTGCAAATTCAGCTGCGAATGCTAATTCGACAGTCGCAGATGTATCAACGCTGAAATACGTGGACGTCCCGTATACAGTATTAAGTCCGACTACTGACGATAAATCGCTAATATCAGTGGCCACGTGGGTATGACTACTAGCCGCTGCTCCTACATCACTTGCTGCTAATGTAATATTAGCACTGAGAGCTTTACCGTTGATAGTACGGGTTGTGGGAACGTAGCCAGCAAGACTTTGATGTGCTGTTAAATACTGTGAATGCTCATGGTTGGCCGCTGCGGCTCCAAGAGACGCCAAAGTGTGAGTGTGACCAGAAGCCGCTTTACCGGCTAGTTCTGATGTCAACGTATTCAAATACTGCCCCAAGTCAGTATCCCCATGGAGAACCATATTAGTATCGGTCTCAAGGTGGACTGTATCAAAGACTCCAGATCCACCATCTCTCATTAGCCGGTACTTTGTGACAGCCATAATAAGTTCCTCCTTTCCAATGAGGACCAAAATTTTGTGTCAAATATTTAGATTGTGCCAAAAGTCAACATTAAGTATCCCACTCCAAAATTTTCCAGGAAACCCCTTAGCAAGGGGTTTTAGGTCCATTTTCACTGTGCAAAAGAGTAGGGGTTAAGTAACCTAACTGAAATCAGTACTTTCCATCATAATGAAAATAGAAAAATAAAAAAAAAGAACACCCGGGAATCCCGGGTGTTCTCCTTCTCCTCATTAGAGGAAATCAAACTCTCTTTCCAGCAGTCTAGTGAATTGACTGGTATCATCAGTGTTCCAGAAAATCAGACCAGATATTATGAATGGTTTATCGGAATCATTACTTTGAATGAGGTGATACAATTTCTCATGCACATCATCTTCAAACTTATATGTCGTACCATTTGCATTGACACTCATCGATCCCACGTAAGGTTTCAGAACTTTCAGAACCATGCATAGTGCGATTCCAGCATCAGTAATACCATTGGTAATCTCAAACTCCCTATACCCGATACGATTCTTGCCATCGCGGCAATAATAGCAGTCCGAAATCTTTGGGACGATCATCCTTATGATATACTCGTAGTCATAGGGGCTAGTCTCATCATCCAAACGTTGAGTCTTTTTCGCTCCACTGAGCGTGGCGGTCATGCTTGCAATATAGTTTCTATTTAGACCCTCCATCATTTTCAACGTATTGTCTCCGCGATCTTCAATAATTCGAAGTGTGTTAGGAATGAACGTACCGATGACCATGTCGTTGATATTGCGATCCATGGCTTTATCTACCAGACTGGCAAATGGTATATATGCATCCTTAATACCAGATTCCTCAACAACACGATATCTGCTGTATTCGTAGCGTATTTTACTGATCAAGGATGACACGTACCGCGCACGTTTGAATTCATTCGATGCGACTTTGGGGAGATATTGATGGAATGTGAGTTTGCGATACTTATCACTATGCTCGAGTAGTTGGTACACGATGACAACGAAGTCCTCAACTGTGTTGATCGGATATGGCCATACTCTCCAAGAGCCCTCAATGTGGTCAAAGCCGTGCGCGCCGATCGCCCATGCAATTCGAAACAGTTTGGTATCGCGTTCTGCCTGGCCGATGATCCACCTAATGTACCCAGGCTCATTAGCCTGATCTACATTATACTCGTTCAGTGAGATTTCGATGAAACTATTCAGCGGAGTCTTCTCTAATTCTCTTGCCACTTTATAATACTGCTTGAGGATCTGTTTTCTCTGTGGACCATGAACCACCATGTTGACCATCTGTTTAACAGTGCTACCGACAGACTGGATAAAACTATCAATACGATTTTTCAATTTATTGTGCTTAGATGTAATCACATCGATAACTTCTTCCGCTGTCTCATCCGGATGTTCCAGGATGTATGTCTCTAGCGCAACTCGTGGGATTTTGATACAGCGCTCATTGAGAGCCTCATATCGTTCCTCCATCATAGGAGATCTCATATTGAGAGATGCCAGTGCGTTTTGCGCTTTCTTAAAGACTGATGCATACTGGTCCCTGATACTATCGACGTATCTGTTATAATTGTGCAAATGGATATCTGCTTTCGCAATTATTGCAGCTCCAGTCTTACCAAGTATCATCTCGTCTTCGCTGATCTCTTCCAGCACAGAAGATTTGCGTGGATATTGCGGACGCCAGGAGTATTTCGCTAGGTAGTTATCCGGATCAACTCGGACCTCATTTGAAGTTTCAAAGTGATCCGTATGATGGTCATTGATCCATCGCTCGATTGATAGCGGGCTTCCGTGATTGTAACAGACGACGACTCGACTGAATTCACGATCACGTTTTAACTCGTCAACTCGGTCCTGAAACAACTCATCTCCTTCCGCATCAGGCATATACCTGTAGTGGTGTTTCCAGTATGGGTATCCCATAGATGTTATCCTCCTGTGTATAGATATAGTGTTCGGTAATACCGCTGCTGTCTATAGTTATAATATATACTCACGTCATGCTGGATTTCAGATATCGGAAAATAAAATAACGGGAGGGGCATATTGCCCCTCCCTATTAAATCAAGTACCGATAAACGTCCACTCGCAGTTCTCCTCGTCGAACCCAAACGCCAGATCCTTCCGAACAAAGCGAGCGAGATTCTTCCCACTCTTTGTGGGAGACTCGCAGTAGCCATTGCGGATCGACCACATATAGAACGCAGTGAAACCATCAACGTTCTGATTGACACTGAAGCTATCGTCGTACCACTTCAGGCAGATCGGAACTCGCAGCTCCTTAGCCCGCTGTACCATGGACTTATAGACACCGAATAACTGCTGACAACTTGCAGTGTCAATATATTCCTTGTCACCTCGGATGATCGTACCCGGAAGAGCAAATCTGGGATTCTTCGCAGTGATTCTGGCGTTGCCCACCGAAGTTATTGTGTAGTGACTCTTCAGATCTTCAATAACATCGGAAGATTCGTTTTCATCAGCATGAGACTCCGCCTTTTTCTCCAGGACCTTACTGCAACCATTATGCGGTTCCATTTCAGTCCACAGCTTAACCCGAACACCTTTGCGAACAGCGCCACATGCGATGCATTTGAAATCGACTACCCACGTATAAGTTTTATATACACGAGTAATCTCCCACCCATTATGTACATCGCCAATCTGAGGCTTTTTGATCCCCAACTTACTAAAGATGCAAGTGCATCCGGGAACAGTCTCCGGTTTATTTGTGACCATGCTACACTCCAACTGAGCAACATGTCCACATTCCGAACATTCAACCGTATAGAAGTGACGCCCACCATTGGCGTGATAGTCGATGATCTTGCGGCCGTTAATCATCTCACCCACAAGAGACTGATATGATTCCCGGGTGATATCCATACGATCCGACAACGCTTTCTTCTGATATGCTCGCTTATCAGATTGTGAATCAACATCCGGCTTAGTTGGCTCTGAACTCATTTCTTGAGCATGTTTCTTTTGTTCCGGCTTTTTAGCTTGCGGTTTTGTCGCAGGGATAGGCTTCTTTTCAGGAACCGAAGGAATAATCTGTGCTACAGCCTTAGGCTTGCTAGTTTCATAGCTGAGTGTCGCCTTGCAGGCGCGGCAGCTAACCTGGAACGTGGGCTTAGTCATAAATAGCTCACAATCCACATCGGAGATATTGCCACAGAGAATGCAACGGGTGTGGTACGCTAGGGTATCATCGTTGCGCATGATAATTCCTACGATCTTTTTGATTCCGAACTGTTTGCCGATGTTCTCGGCGTTCTTGATGATATCGTTCATCACTAATTTCCTTTCGTATCAAAAGTCTTTTGTTTTATAATAGAGGGTGGTCGCTTTTCAACGACCACCCTTATTACACTAACGGCTTAGCCAATCTTGAGTGTCGTACTGATGCTCGCTCATTGCATCCATGAGTTTCTTCTGGCCGACTGCTCCGATGCCATATGCCTGAGATACCGCAGTAAACCCAGCATCGTAAATCTCTTTGATATCCAGGTATCCAGCGCGATGCAGAGCATTGATGAGCCGGTTGTCATTCTTGAAGATACCTCGAACGTCGCCATGCCCATTTATTCCAGTAACGATATCCGGAGCACGTCCTGTATTCAGGACCATGAAGTAACTAGACGGAGCACGAAGTTTGTTCAGATACCAGTTGACAATATCTCGGCATCTGGCGATGCTGATGCCATGGAGCGTCGATTGCGCAGCATAGGTCATACCATACTTGAACTTGTTGTAGAAGATCTCAATGTCCCGTAACTTATCAACACGGTCATACGTCTGGATCCAATTCTCCAAGTTCTTCGTAAGTACGATCTTTGCATTATCACCATAGCAAGCTTTGAACTCATTTAACCGATCTTGTAATTCGGGTGCATGGTATTGGATGACACATGCTCCAATCACATTGAACGGGAACTTATCTAGTACTCGGACATATCTACGCTTCATCGTCATCCTCCTAATTTGACGGAATCCCTCGTGTAATAAATGCGTGAACATCGAATCCATGCAATCGGAGTACTTGGTGGATAATGTTCAATGACATATCACCAATTCCCCTGACTGATGAGACGATACGGTATCCAGCATTATATACGTCATAGAGGGTTTTGAAACCGGAACGGCTTAATGCATTTGCAATTCGACCATAGTCGTGGAATACCCGATTGACGTACAATTCCCGATCGACTTCTGCAAGCAGCTTATCGATTTTCACCTGCTGCTCACCTTTGATTGCTGAAATATCATAATCTTCAGTTAGAAGTCTAATACCACCGTATACTCGAGTTCGCATAATTCGCAATGTCTTGCGGAAGATTTCACTAGCTCGAGTAGGCGACAGATTAACGATATCAGCAATGTCAATATAGGTCAACTGATCCCGGTACCGAAACCAGAAGATGCGAATGTTCCGGTAATCGGTTGACCTGAAGTTGGGATCTGGATAGATTTCGCGTAACAGCTTATCGAGATTCCCCTTGAGTATCAGTGCACCATCGTCAGGATGATCTTCCTTGAACTTGAGCACTTGGATATATTCTGTGGAGTTCCTACCGATAATATCCGTGATCGCATCATATACATAATCGTAAGGAGTTCTCCAGTTATTCATACTGGTACCTCCTAGATCTTCATATGGATGCGACCAGATTTGAGCATTTTCCTGATTTCCGTATCGAAGTTCTTATTGATCTCGTCCAAGTAATCCTGGACGATCTCAGCATCTTCGATGGACACCAGTTCCATGTTCTGCTCCAGTTCGCGTCGATCAAAGGTTCCGTACATCATCTTGAAGTTCCGCGTGGAGCACCAGAATTTCAGGATCCGTTTCCGATGGAAGTAGTCGATGATTGGATCCGGGCAATGGTACAACCAACCAGGTTCCACTTTCCTCATCGGAAGGAGTTCGCGATACTGCGGGACGTAATCCACATCGTGGTATTTCAGGAACTCGGCCAGAGTGCAATCCTGATATACCATGTACGGGAAATCTGCTCCCGTCAGATGAACAACGTTCTGTAGTTTGCCGAGGGATTTGATGCGAACATCCACTGGTTGAATCGAGCGCGCTTCGTATTTGGCATTGGTCTTTGGATCGGGATGCCCAAGCAGGAACTCTTCAGGTAAGGTCGCCTTCATCATGAGTTCGCCACGATCTCGTTCATCATCAAACGTATTCTTCTTAGTGATTCGGATGATGACGCCTTTGCCGAACTTGCAGTCAACCTGCATAAATGAGTCGAGGCATCCATCGAACCAGTGGTCTTTATTGAACCAGAATACCTCCTCTGGACTTGCAGGGGTGATGGTAGCCGGGAGTCGAGTGAGATTCACCTCATCGGGTTTATCCCATTTATCCTTCTCATAAGCGACATATGCTAAGCCGCCGGTGAAATTCTCCCAGCTATATTCACCAGGAGCATCAACAGCATGCCCGGTGATCCACTCCGCATAACTGGGGCCGGAGAACCAGCCCCAGAAACTACGGAAAGCGTGATGTCTTTCGTACTCCAATCTGGTTGTATAGTGACCGAGATCTTTATTCCAGTACATCCGCACCAAGATTGCAACACGAGTCTTCTGGGCCTCTTGACGTGCACGAGCTTCGCCAGCCCAAGCGAATTCATACCGAGCCTGATGGGTGAAGTATTCGTCGAACTGGTAGTTAATCTCTTGCATCTTCTCAGATGCCTGCGGATCATCGGAGACATCCGGATGATACTGTTTGCACAGTTTCCGATATTCCTTTTTGAGTTGATCACGGTCCAGTCCGGGTTTAAACCATTCCATTTACCTATCCTCCTTATTGAGTCTTCCGCAGGCGATCAACTTAGATTTCGCCGCAGTATTGATCATCGCAATTTCTGCCGTCAACTTATCGTATGCATTCTTGTCTTGCAGACATTGAAGAACTTCGGACAGTTTCATGGTATCGATATCCACAAACGGAATCCATGTGTTGTACTTGGTGCGAATCTGCCGGAGCATGATGGCATCAGTATCCTGATACAGTTTCAGGATATGCGTGGCTTCGATACCGCCGCAATCACTTGGATCATAATCACGACTCGCTTTCAGCAGTTCATGATCATGCGGAAGTTTCCAAGCAGAAAAGTCAGCATAGACCGTTTCCCAGGAAGCGCCGACTTTGGTGAGTGAGATAACGTTCAGCGCCGACACGGTGGCTTCTATGTGAAAGCTATTGATCTTACCGGGAGTGCTGGCGGTGAATCTTCCGATATTATGGTTGATCTCAGCTTTGCTAGTGGAAGGATTCAGCGTGAGGTATTCCTCCAGGTTGCCAACCTTGTCAACAACCCGGATGTACTCACCGAATATGCTCCGCTCCCAATGGACCACCAGGTCTTCCAGGGCATACCGATCTACGTCGGTGAGCAGCCAGTTGGTGATCGCTTTGTCGGAAGGCGCTTCGTACTTCTTCATCTCACACTTCATGAATCCATAGGTAGGAGTGCGCTCGAAGATTCTGGATACAACTGCAACCCCTTCACAGACATGTTTCCGAGAACCGATATCCGGGAAGAAGATCTTACCCTCACTGTCTTCCCGACCAGTGAGTTCCGGGTGCAGTTCAATGCGGCCAAAGAAACCCTTATCGTTCTGCTGAAGCATAACCTCATGCGGAAATGTCAGGGGATAAATAGTCTGCTGGAATATAGTGCCGGTTTGCCAAATGACTTCGTCATACTCAAATCCCATACGATCGAGATGGCCTTGAACCCGATCCTTGGACAAATACCAAGGAGTGATGATGTTGGGTGCACGTTTTACCGCAGTGTCGCTTTGACCCACAGTGGCCTTAGCCCGATACATCATGATCTTATTGTTGGGGGTTGTTGCAATGAGCCGGTGCAGATCAACGTCGGTATTGACAGTGCAGGGACGAATCCGTTCTTTGATTACGGGTTTACGTGCCGGAGGTTGGTGTCTCAGAAACTCGCCGATGTTCCACCTGACCTCGTAGTGTTCGCTAAATTCTTCTACCTTCTCGAACATGTCCCAATTCATTCTTTCGTACCTCCAAAATAAATTTAACTAGGAGCCTCAAGAGAGACCCCTAGTTATAAACGCTGTGTTAGTCTTCGTAATCAAACCCGGCGGCTTTCGGATGACCTCCGCCACCATTCAGCCGGGCGATATCTGCACAGTTAATATTATCTTTTGCCGTGCGCAGACTGATGGAGCCTTCATCTTTGTTGTCGTACAAAAGGATTCCGATGTGTGGATTCTTCCGCAGAATTTCGGCCGAGATCATGCTGAACATGTGACCAATGGGCCACTCCGGTCTATCGAACAGTTCAAAGACTGGATAACCGTTAAGACCTTTAAACCGATCATAGTCCGCCAGTGGTTTGATACACTCTTCCGCCGACATATACCAGACGCATAGGGCGGCCCATTTCTGACGGATCATACTCTTCTGCCGATACACAATATCGTCCGGATGGCCAACTATGAAATGACCAGTAAACCGGAACAGCTTATACAATTCGTCCCACATCCATTGCTCTGGCATACCATACTCGTCATACTGCTGGAACAGTAACCGTAATGTTAATGCTAGTGTGGGTGGCTCTCGATCACGGAGATGGTCCGCCCAATTTCCCCAGTTACCGGTATCGGAAGCTGATATAGCTCCGGCAGTATAATGGATATTGCGCAGAATTGCTCTGATAGGAGATATACCTAACGATGGTACAGCTCGATGCCCAAATTCAATATTGTCCAGAACATGAGGCATCATAATCTCTTCGAGATGGTAGGTAGCACTATGCCCGGTGTCGATGTATACACCAGTATGCAGTTTATCGCTATAGCTGCCAGGGATACCGATGGTAGTTCTAGGAAGATCTTTCAGGTTCAGATGATCCACATGGTGATCAACAATCAACCAATGAACCAAATGACCATCATCAATCAATTCATGGAACATATCAACAGGGTCGAAACGTGCGATATCAGAGACCAGGAATGAGAGGACGTGCTCGCCTTTGTGATACCCTTTCGAGATAGCGATATCTACCATCTCAGCGATTTGATCGGCCTGATCAGCCTTACCGTAGGTCATATTACCGTACATGATAGGCCGATAATTAGCATACATGCGGTTGCGGAGTTTGCGCAGCATTTCGGCTGAGTGCGTAATGAGTTGACAGCCATACCCATCAAGATCGGTATGGCTTAAATGAATCCGATAGATATTCGGATTATTCATTGTGACCCAATTCGCAATTGAGTCTCTGACAGAGATCATGGTTATTACCTCCTAAGTGTAGTATAGAGATTGGATCTCTACTATTATAATATATACTTAGATTTCTATGAAATCCAGATTTTTGCTATCCAGTTCTGCGCCTGGGAAACAGATGTACCCTACATTGTAAGGCTCATAATGCTTCGGGTGCTGTGTGATCATGATCGCCTGCGTGATTCCTACATAGTGCATCTGTTTCACTAAGATGTTGATATATCCATCTTTCATTGCTGGATTCAACGGGGATTCCAATTCATCTGGTGTATAGATACCATACTTATCCACGAGTTTTGACAAGATTGCCAAGCTGATGGCAGATGAGATAATCGCCTGTTGTGCTGATGATGCAAATGAGATATCTGGTGATTCTGTGCCGTTGTATACATAGGGGATGATGAACTCTTTATCCGTGATAAGGAATTCTTTCAGATACAGTTTTCCATCAAACGTATTCAACAGTAACTGATTCGCAATCTGATAAATCTCATACATATACAGATTGATGAGCTCTTTTCGGATACCCTTACCAGGGGACATAATGGCTCGCACGACATCGATTACAGTGAAATGTCTCTCAACTTCCAGTTTCTGAATCTTCAGTCTACGGACTGCATCCAAATCAAGTTTCAATCTTTCTCTGACTGGCATCCTATCTCGAATCAGATCATCCAGCTCCCGAATTGTCGCATCCAACTTACGACACTTCTGATCGATCTCTTTGATCTGTTTGATGAGACCCTCTTGCTCCGCGGCTTGTTCATGGGCGCCCAACTGAGATGTCACAATCTCTTGATACATTTTAATATTGGCATCCACATCAGACCAAAGTCTATACAGTTCACGATATCGACCGATCTGTTCCTGATACACGAAATGATGCATATCATGAACATCCAGGTTGGAAAGAATCATTTTCCGCATTTCTCTGGCTCGATCCAATTGACTATTCAGCAAATCACGGTTGGTGCCATATACCTGAGCGAGCTCGATTGCATGATCCAATTCAGGGATTCTCTGCATCGTAATCTCCAGATACAGATCCTTCTCTGATAAGATTGCCGCAAGATCCTTCAGCTTCATGATATCGAAAATGGATTCCCATGTACCCTTGGCGATCGCGATGTAGATATCACGGATATCCTTAACACCAAGATACTTCTGAATCAATGGGAACGACGACTGAATGTATCGAATCAGATTCTGTGCATCCGAATGAATTCCCAAGCTTCTTTGCATACGACTCAGCCTATCGGAATCTTCATCAATCTGAAGCATAGATGCTGCATATTGCTCTTGAAGCATCGTGATGTCATCTGCTACATTACGCCACTTCAGAGCCTCAGCAATGAATGGGCAGGTATCAATCGTGCAGCTAATCGGACGAAGCTTCAATACCTCACCCATCCTGGCATACTGTTGATTCTCAATCAGTTTTTGATAGATCTCATCCTTCTTACGTGAGGTAGTTTGTAATGATACAGTCAGATGATCGATCTGCTCTCTCTGCCGAATATTGAAATCTTCCCAACTGGAGGACTCAAAGTACTCCGTCACTAGCTGACCATACTCATCATATAAAGCCTGAATCATCGTATTAATCGGACCGATATATCTGGAAAAGTTAATGATTTCCTCATAACTCATTCCATCATACTGACCTTTATTGGCGCTGTATCGCATTTCGGCCAATCGATCTTCATACTCCTTGCGAGTTTTCTTCAATTCCCCAATATCCTCAGTTTGGATACTATACAGAGAAGATTCCAACTCAGCGATCTCGCGCTCTGTATCTACCAACTGTTTCTGGAGTTCTTTCTTATGCTGGTCATATGAGTTTAGTCGATCTTCACAGTTTAACGCCTTTCGATCATACTTCATAATATTAGATGCCACTTGATCGATTCCATCAAAGTTGATACTTCCCTCCTTAAGAGGAGTAATACCAAGTTTCTTATAGAGTTTCATCAAATTGTGATATGTTCGATCAGCATTGATACCCTGAGAGATTTCCAATGCCACAGCAGAATCATATTTGGCGGTCAGCGAATCTATATCCTCACCCTTGGTAAGTTGCTTCAACTGACCTTCCAATGTTCCCAATTCACGGATGCGTTCTTCTCGTTCCTCCGTATATCGTCTCAACTCAGTAGATAAACGCTTCATATCACTCTCCATAGCATCCTCATCTCGGAGAGTCAAAATCTGCTGTGAAAGATTGCGAACCAGATTTCGGAGGTCACGATACTTATCATTTACGATGTTGTAACCAACCTCAAAACGAGAGGTATTCGGAACCAGTGTTCCAATACTATTCTTCCGCTCCGTATCTGTCATCTTGACGATATTCGCAACATCGTTGTTGAAAGATGCAAAGCTCAAGAAGTCCTTGGTGACTCCGAAGTACGTATATAATAACTCCTCATAGGAGGTAACGTTCCCCGTTGGATTCAGTTCGATTGGTTCTTCGCCGCGCTTCTTAATTTCAAAGAAACAACTAGCATTATGACCGCCGTCTCTTTTTGGTTTATAGACACACTTCGTAGTGATTACTGTACCATCGGTGGATGTATATTTACGAACAAGGAGACCTTCTTTCCCCTTGATAACAAACTTACGTTTCCCATTTGTGGGATACGGAGATGGGTGAACCAATGACAGAAACGTACTCTTTCCCGATGCATTGGCACCGCAAACAATGAGGATCTCCTTATCAAGAAAATCCTCAAGATCAATCGTTACTTTATGACGACCGAGCCCAGATAAGAATCCGATCAGATTCGTAGCACTAAAATATGAAAGTTTGTACATACTAGCACCTCCAATATTCAGTTGTTCAGTCGCTAAGAGGAAAAGAAAACGAGGGCGGAGATTCCGCCCTCGTATCAGTTTATTCCTTCTCGTCAGTCATCTGATTTCTCTTTTGAGCTATCCGAAATGCTTCTTTCAGGATGGCGTTAGTCTCACGCCTATCAATTGGCTCAGAGACCATCTTTGGAATCAATGGAGTATCAGGATTGGTAACTTTGGTGATATAGAAAGATATACCAGCAACATGCTCCATGGCGACTATACTATCACCGAGTGTTATTACATCATTAGTACCAACAGATTCCAGAATACTCGCGAGTCGTTCTGGAATTTCTTCCTTGGTGGCACAGGTCAGCTCGCATCGCATCGTTGTAGTGACATTGATGAAGTGGATGATTTCTGAGACATTATAGTACTCCATCATTCATCTTCCTCCTTGTCAGGGCTAGGCTCCTTTATCTCCTCAGTTTTATGCGCTGCTGACATAGCTTCCCGACGGAATTGAAAGTCATCCCATAGATGAACTTCGCGGCGTCTGATCTGCTCCTGTCTCCGCTTGATATCCTCGGCGTAGTGTTCACGCATCTCGGCCTCTTCCTCGTCGGTCATGATATGGCAGAAGGTGAGCGCGTGCTTCATATCTGCCAATTCGATGAGATCGTTGAGGTGATTGTTCAGAAGATCAGTATCCATATTTGGACCAGCATCCTTTTCATTTTCATCGTTAAGGATATAAATTGCAATATCTGCATGAATGAGCATCTTCCGGCTGATGATATGGTTCTTGTACAGGATTGTTTGTCCGACGGCATCGAACTTTTCATAGAACTCATGGATTTCATCTAGCATGGGACCAAACCCAGTGATCGTTTTACGGTACCGGATCGGAAGCGAATCGCCTTTGACATGGATATCGATGGCGAACCCATACTTCAGCTCATCCGTTTGATCCATGGTCATACCGATGGTCTCCAGGAACTCATCCATCTTATCGCGGTATTCCATGAGGCCTTCGTTGTGCGTGCTCTGGGTCACCTTGCGGACAAGCGCGGGTACCTTGGGGAATGTGAACATGTTACTCTTGATTTCCATCGTCTTTTTCCTCCATATTTTTCTTCTTTTTATGAGCTTCAGCGGCTTCTAATTCCTTCGAGGATTCAGTCACCGCTTCCGCAATCATATCAGCAGCATTGATCAGATTCTTCTGATCGATATCGAATGGGATTCCTCCTGGATATACAACCAGCATTTTTCCTTCTGGAATGTGCATCGGATGCATCGCGTCGGAACGATCCTTCAAGATGAATGCTGGTTCAAATTGCCAATTGTCACTGTACTGGCAGAACTTTGTCGGGGATAATGCCAGATTTACAAACAATGCTCTGCGTACATTATTACGGATATTTGCTTTTTCACCACTCCCATTCCGGTCTACAGCTAACGCCTCCAACCGCTTCCCATAGGGAGCGAAAGATGCACCTTTCAGACGAATACCTAACTTCAACAGCATATTCAGAGGATCATCATCCGCATGAATCGGAGGGAGATATACATCCGTACCAATATCTGCGAGATTCAACTGAGAATCTGCAAATTGATTTGGGTCATACTCGTTCTCCAAGATTGCTACGATAACATCCTCCTCCTTGCCGGTGGCATAATCTCGTGCCTCTTTTTCGGTTTGTGGTCTGACTATCACTTCCCGATAAGTACTATGGTTGACCTTTTTCAACCATATACCTATTGGAAGTTCATGTCGCTTCTTATCGCTGGTAATCAGACCACGATAGGGGAGCATCAGACTCTCTAAGAGAATCTCATTTCCCACTTGGATTCTACGTTCATACCGGTATGCCACCGCTTTCTTCAGTGCATCCGGTCCGCGTTTCTTAACATCGTCGAATGGGTAGTCCTCGATCACACCATAGTAAACATCGCCGAGGAACACCCCCATAGTTGTCAAATCTTTCATGACATCGGTCTCCAATCTACGGTACTGGACCACTCAAATGGGTCCACTGGGGCTGGTGCTTTTGGAGTTGCTTGAATGTTGGTTCTTTGCTGTTGCTGGAGAAGTGCATAAATCTTCTGAATCATATCTTGCATACTGCTCAGTCGATTGTTTGCACTTTCCAACTCGTCGATAATACCGGCCATGAGAGTGTAGCTGGTAATATCCAAATGGTCCAACTGTTCAATCAGACCAAGCGCTTCCTGATGCGTAATTGTACCAATTGGTCTGGCATCAATCAAGAATACAATTCCTTTGGAGAATGTGTTCGATCGATCAATATACACATCAGGGATCAGAGTCAGTGTGTTTCGAAATAAAGGCAATTTCCGTGCACACTCAACTGCTCGTTTCTTATCAACATATAACGCAGAGCCTTCTACATGATACATCTTGGTATCACTTAAAGCCTCATACACTGCCGATAAGTTCCCAGTAAACCGATAGAATAGTGATAATGGGATGAACGCATTCTGGGATCGATCCATCTTACTATTCACCATAACGGCTACACTGGGGTTAAAGATCAAGGACTCATTCCCGACCTTAGACACATACTTGCTTATGAGCGCAGCATCTTGGGAGTTGGCCGCTGATTGACCTGGGGCAGGTCGGCTTTGTCTGTTCTGAATCATCATGGTGATCTCGATCTGATCCGTCGTGAACAGCGTTGATATCAGTTTCATCGTATCCCTCCCAACCAAGCGGCGCCAGTACCAAGAGATCATCTGAGACTGCGATCACCTGGAACCGCTCATGTTGCATCAACTGGATTTTGGCATTCGGGTGCTGACTCAACAAAGACGCCAGATGCGCACATAACACATGCTCATAATCAAACTCCATGGTTTCACATGTCTCATGAACGCCGTTATTGTTGATCGTCGTCAGTCCGCTCCTCATTTGTAGTTTCCTCCTTTTTGTTTTTCGTCTGTAGGGCTTTTGGTACATACCGGTTCTTTAGCTCTTCGTTCCACTTCTTCGGGTACTTATAGACTTCGAATCCCTGAAGCAGAACGGCAACGAGGCCGATGGTCAAAATCAGACCACCGACCCCGATTAGCACATTCCATTCAGCGCCAGTCACCGCGCTCATCCTCCCCGTCTTCATTTGTATACAGATCGTCCAATGAATCATAGTCAAGTGATATACCAATGGGCAATTCTGTAGCGGGATCTCTGCTCACGTGCAAAAATGCATCTGTAGAACCACAGATATGAAATAGTACAATCTTTGCCGATGCTGGCAAAGCCTCCAAAATTTTAATGACCTTTGCAACGGTCATATCGCTTAGATCTTTGAATAATTCTGGATCCATTTATCAGAATCCTCCTTTCGTGTTATACACATATAATATATACTCACTCAAGGATCATCAACTTTCCGGTCTTCGATGCTTTGATCAGATTAGCCCATTGGGTTGTCGTATAATTGGTATAAGAACCTGAAACCCATTCACATCATAATATACCTCTGGTATTTCACCTTTGGTATAATTTCCGATGTGGATATGCCGTTCTTTATGCTTAGCGGCATATACAGTTGCCGAATACGACCAACGTCTTGACATAACCCGAGTTGTTAATCTATTGGAACAGAATGATGGTGATAATCTATATTTCTCGACGAATGCGGAAAATGTTATGTATTCATCACCATCAAATATATATTGATTTTTTCGTACATTTCGGCCCTGTACTACTTGGGTTACCCAGCGACAATTCCATGGAGCGTACGGCCCATCATTATCAATACGATCAATAGTCATAGTAGTTCTATCGCTGTGACGAGGTATATCAATATATCCATTAGATATAGACCAGTCATAAAAATTACTATAGCCAGTGTCTTTATCTAACCATTCTTCACAGATATAAATACCACGTCCCCCATAATTTCGATATCCCTTGTTATTCGGATTATAACACCGGTCCTTCATTGCATGATATACCCAATACAATTTACTTGTTGAGTGTCCATGTTTTCGAATCATGTTTTTAAATTGAGCTTCTTTTTGACATTTACAGGTTTTACGGCGTGTTCGTAATTCATACGCAGAACATAATGTCTCATTTCCGCATACTTCGCATCGAGTTTTCCACAATCGTGCGGACCGTTTACGCTTACCTCGCCTAACATATACCTCATCGATAACAATTTTTGTTCCAAATTGTTGACCGATTAAATTTGGCCCCTTTTCCATAATATCGCCTCTTATTCTAATATCATTAATTTTCCAAATTTTGATGCTTTTATTAAATACGGTCTATGCTGCAAGAATTGATTGTAAGTCTTTAAATATCCATGATTGATAAATTCTATATAGAAAGTCTGGACTCCTTCAATTTTACGAGCACGACCAGGAAGTTGTCCAGCATTGATACTGTTCGAATAGGTCTCAATATTATACACATGCTGAATCCCTTTTACATCTGCACCAGTACCAAGAGACTGTGAAGTAGCGCATATCACAGTCTTCTTCAACGCCTCTTTCTTATCTTTTGGTTTCATGGTACCGTAGTAACGAGCCGTTTCTCCGGGGAAGAATTCTTCTGCTAATTTCTGTAAGAACTCAGTTCCGTCTACTGTACTACAGAGCATCAGAATTTTATTCCCGGGAACCAGCTGTTTCTTGCTCCATTTCATCACATTTCGGAATGCAATCAAGAATCCAGATAACTGCTCTTTCGATGAATAGATCAGTTCCCGCTCATAAGATTTGGGATTCAACCACTTCTTTCTGGGATCCACCATCCGTTTGATCTGTGCAGGAGTAGGAGTGAATGAGTACCGGGCAATGATGATATTTGTCCATTTCTCCTCAGTCGTTTTGAAGTTATCCCCAAAGCGAGGGCAGTTCCGATACATTGTTCGGAAAATCCATTTCTCTTTCTTCTGAGATCGATCAGGTGTTGCAGACGCATAGTAGTTCATATGAAAATTGGATAGCGCATCGATAATCGAAATCGCTTTCATATTCCGATGTACCTCATCCACAATTTTCACGTAGGCCTTTGTTGCTCGCAACATCTCAATTGTCTGAAGATCTCCATATCGTTCTTGATATGACACAATGGTATCCACTGAGAAAATAAACACCTTGGCATCTTCGTATTTCCCATCAAGAATCTTTTGACACTTATCACTACCCTGAACAATGACGATGTCATCTTCTTTCAATGAAGTGAAATCTAAGTAGGATTGCTTCCATTGAGATAGAAGTTTCTCGAATGGTACAATGATCACTACTCGTGCTTCCAGAAAACAAGATGCCGCAACACAAGCATAACTTTTACCTGTACCTGTCCCCTGTGATAACATGAGAGTGGTGTATCGGTAATTTTTCTTATAATCTCCTTGAGCACATAAGAATGATAATGCCACCCGCTGTTCATCATCTCTAGGTGGAACTTTCAGCTTTATGTTAATCTTATCGCTTGGATAAGCATCATTTTCAACAATTGGTTGATACCCAGGAAAATGCTGAGATAGAATCGCTGTATCAAAACTTCTCGGAACTCTGAATTCTTTCAGCTCCTTAATATAATGACCAGCAACTCTGCGGTATCTCCAGTTTCGTTCATCCCATACGGAGAGAACTTTCTCAAAATCCGGATTATCACCCATCGCATAATTCGTTATTGCGATATGGCTATGCCTGAAGATGAGTTTCTTTTCACTGATTCGATGAAACTTCTTCTGTAAGGTGTAGGTACGTGGTATAACCTCGACCATCTTATCATTTGCTCGATCATAGATAATCATAGATCATACTCCTTTCTTCTATAGAAATTTCTACAGAGGAATATAAAAAGTACGGAGAGACGAAATCCCTCCGTACTAATAACGTCATACGATCATGCCAATAACTGCACCTAACAAGAAACAACCAATATCCACAATGAGTCGAAGCCACGGGAACTCATTAGCTTGATCGATGTATTGGTGCAGAATATGAGATACAATAGCAGTATTGACCTGTTCTTGACTCTCAGGCATTGTAATATACCAACCTTCTCCGAGAAGTTCTTCTTGCAGTGTATGTAATGCGATATTCGCCGGAGTAGGTGGATCGCACATATTATCGGATGGCCATTCGGTCTGTTTTACTCGGTCATTATAAAAATGTAGCGCTCTGGATTCACGTTTCATAAAAGATCATCTCCCTATATACAACAAAACCGGGTGGGGATATCCCCACCCGGTAATCTTCGTTTAGTCCTTGGACCACCGCAGTGTATTGCGGTAAACCGTACCCTTGTCATCCTGCTGATGGATGATGACACGAGCCGTCTGGTTGGGGCTGATAAAAGCCTGAACCAGGAATGCCGGCTTGTGGGTAGCGATGTTCTGGATGACGATGATCGTGGACAGCCGATTCAGCCTAGAAGGATCATCCTTGTTCAGCCGGACGCTGCGATCAAGCTGGAAGGCCTCATAGTCCTCAGCGCCTTCACATCCGGTCAAACGTGCCGGATAAGATCCCAGGTTGAACAGCTGATTGGCAGACTCCTCTGTCGGAGGACCTTCCAGGAAGTCGGTGATCTGCCGGATCATCTCATCCTGGAGCAGAATCGCAACCGGATGGTGCTGAACCTCCTGCTTGGGACGGAACTTGCCGGTATCCCGACGTTCCTCATCTCGTGTATATCCAGCCGGACGTCCACCAGACTCTTTCGTCTCCGGAGTCTTGTCCTTGTGAGGACGCTCCTGATAGCTGAAGTTCGGCTTCTCTTCATACTCTTCGCGGTACTGATTCCTGTTCTTCTTCTTTCCATGCTTGCCCATGACGTATCTCCTTTTGTATGATAGATTTTATTTACATGAACGCCTTTTAGATTGACGTAATCATGCCCAGATAGACGGATCCGACAGAATGAACGGATCATAATCAGAGGTGCCGATCTTATCGTAGGTTCCATAGGCACCACCAATTTGCGCACCGGACTCGCGATAGAGAATACTGATCAATGCCGCTCTGAAGTGCTGAATTGACTTATTGATAGAATTGAACATATACTCCGGTGCAGGTAATGTCCAATCAACGGCATAACCATCGAAATTGGTAATCAACTGTGATACTAGCAGCTCAGTTTGATAGTCAGGTACATGAATACCACCCTTAACGAACAAGGGCATCAGAGTATCAAGACACTCATCATAACTACTGAACTCTCGAATGGTTTCGCAGTTGAACATGATGTCTTCCAATGTCAACAACGGTGTCGCCAACTCATTATTCTTATAGGTATACTCGAACAGAACATGAGTGACAATCTCGCCATTGTCCACCAGATCTGCGAATGGGATACGAATCGGATCATGACCATTCCAATAATGAAGTTTCGCCAAGAAATGGTTATCATTGAACTCGGGACTGAGGTAGAGCGGCGCTCCATTCTCTTCCGCAATGTTAATCCGACTGTCATCCCGGTCATCATATACGATGATCTCAGAGAATTGCCGGTCATACCGACGAGACTCACCATCCAGACATTTTGTCATGGAATTCGGATAAAACTCCAAGAAGAGATGTTCCACATCGGAATCGATTGTGCCGGATGCTTCAACCATAGCAGGACTCAACATGATCTGACCATTCCCCAACTGGAAGAAGTGATCGAAGATAGAGTCGAACCCGATTCGATTGGTATCCGTCATCAATGCATGCTTTGCAGACAGAAGCTTCTGTTCAATTTCATCCGCAGAGTCTGCCGCTGCAATACGACCAATATGAACATCCCGATTCAACGGAGCCATCAGTTTCCCATAACAGGCCGCACAGATTGTTCCCTTGTCTCGATCCGGATGCGTGCAGGTAATCGGCGTTTTCATGAACACTGTCTTACCGACAAGATCAATGTCAGTCGTATCGACAATCCAGTACTTCTGCTTCTCAACAGGAGCATCTGGATTCTTACAAATAACACGACCCTCAATCTTATCCAGATCGGCAACGGATGAGATATACCGCTTACGGAAGTGTTGACTATCACACTCATAATTGATGTCCACATGTTTCACCGGAGACATCAACATCATCAGTGCACGTTCCAACGTACCTGCATCAGAGACGTTCAGCTTTGTAATCTCAGCTTTACGTCCTCCATATGCATCGACCATTGCGGCACGCTCATCCTTGATACCCATAATCACATTAGTTGGATACGTGTACGGAATCGTCGTACCATCCAGATGCGGCTTAAAGGTGATGTGAACAGCGTATTCACGGAACTGCGTAGGGTTGAACAGTCCATTACGGGCATATACAGAGATGGACAAATCGGTCTGCTCTCCAATGAAGTTCAGCAACTTCTTCGTCCGATCCATGGTCAGGATCTCCATGTCCGTGGGACTGATATTCTTGGGAATGTCGAATGTGCAGGTGATGGACTTATACGCCTCTTCGCTCCTCTTCATGAGTTCAATGAACTCATTATTAGAGATACTGAGTCCGAGCCGATCACCAGCTTTGGTACAGAACAGAATCATGATATACTTGCTCAGCGAAATGCATTCATTCAATCGACGCATATTCACATGACCACGAGCCTGTCTGATATACTGATTCAACCTGCCTTCCCAAAGAGCAGGCGTCCATTGATTTGGTACCCAAGGTGTCCAGTTCTTCAGATTCACACCGCATCCGATGGGAATCGCCAACATGGAATAGTTGACCAGGAACCGGAATAACGATAGATCGAAATAATCACCGTCATCTGCCACTTGGAACCGAATATTCTGTCCGAGCGTATACGGCCATAAACTGGTATCACCATAATGCGTCCGGAAATGCTCGATAATGCGCTTACAGTTAAACTCGATATCCTCCAAGGTATGATCCTGTATACGGAGGATTTGTTTTAGAGCATGTGATGTTTTGGTGCTGTCTTCCCATACTTTGGGCTCATACAGGAAGATCTTGTGTGCATGTTTTCGCCACTGACGTTCTCGTTTCTTATCCGAGACATACTTCTGCATGTGTATGCCGAGATAGTCTGGACTCATCGGATCGACAGCAGCTTTTGTCAATAAGTTGCTCGCTGCCATAGTGTTGCTTTGCTCCTTTCGTGTGATACTGTTATAGTATATAGACCATTACAGCCGATACAAGAACCGCATCACTTCGTCCACCGCATTCAACTCAGTCGGACGCATCAGCTTACCTTCACGTTCAGGATAATCGAAATCGACCACTTTCACTGGGCATGCTACGAATGTCTTAATCTCCTGCAGCATTTTATCCCAGTTCATATATCCCTCAGCATCTTTGAACTTCTCCACCAGGTCATCGTAAAGAGGATGCAGTTGAATCAGCCGCTCAATCTTTCGCTTATTATATTTCTTACCAGCGGCGGTATCAACTTTACCACTCAAGAAGAACGGGAAGTAGTTGAAGTTTGCTTGACGCAATCCACGTTTCATGATCATAATCACCTTGACCATATCCGGAAACTCGATACTATTTCCATCCACTGAATTCCCGATAAGGGAGGCATAATACAGCTTCATGAAATACACTTGTGTGTCATTAAGAGGTCGATGGATATTCTTCATATAGTACTCGTACTCTTCTCGAAGTTCAGGATCAACTTTGATCTTTTTCTTTCTGGAGTACATTCCCAAGAAGTTATACCCAACTTCCCAACCAAATCGTATGATCGCATCTTCATTCGAGACTTTAGCGCGAAATTGATCCAGCTGGCTATTCAGGGACTTATCTCGCATGATCTGGTCAAATCGTGACATCGTCTCATTGACAGAATCCGATGCCTCCATCGCCAAATCCATAAAGTCATACTTATCCGATTGAATCAAGGTGTTGTGTATTGCCTTGTCCATACAGACGTGAATGAATACGATTGCAGATTTCGCGAAGACAGCCTTTTGACTGATGTCAATAACGAAGTCTCGCATTAACTCATTGGTATACGAAACAGGTGTTGTACCAAGTCTCTTCCGGCGATCCCACATACCGGACTCCTGATTTGTCGTCTTTGTGATTCTGGTAGTACTGGTATGATACAGCTTATTATGCAGATTGATGTCATAGGTCTCATCGAAGACAGAAATGAACGACATAAAGACTGCATAATACAGATCCTTGTCAGTCATCTTCGCCTTTTCCAGTAGACGAGTCCGAGTGTTGTAATAATGACTCACAATGGGAATAGTGAACTTATGAAGACAGCTCACACCCATGATTGCCTTCAAATGCTCGATCGTCAACTGGATCGATTCGTCATATGCACGATCCGCCTTTTTTACCAGGGATTCATCCGTGTTATGCTCAATCATTCGAACTAGCTTCTGGACCATGCTATCTGTAGTGAACGCTGCATGAACAATTTCTACAAATGTGATGGGATCCAGTTCCATATCATCGAGCATAATCTGAAACATAACGTGAAAGTATGCGCGCATCAACTCATCATCGTCATCAAAGAATTCGATGAAATAGTTGATGTAACGTAAAGGGTTTGCGATGTTGTTGATGAATGAGATCTTGCTCATCGTAGCAAATGATAATCTCTCAATCACAGGGTTGACATTTCGCTCGTCCATATTATCTCGATAGCCTCGGAGCATTCGGCTGAATTCGAACTGGACGCGCTTTGTCGTGAAGGTAATTCCTTCACGATTTGTCACTTGTTCCATATGCACATATTCCGCAATGTGCATGTCCTGGTACCAGCGTGCTACAACGTCTGGTGGTGGATTCTTCAAGTCCTTATCTTTGATCCCATCATCCACCCTTGGGATTATACGATCTTCAAGTCTCTGGGTAAGGATACCAGATCTTATTACCTCCTTTTCCTCTCCGACATCCGATTGGGGAGAATCGATACTCGGAAGAGAGATCAATTTTTTGGATTTTTTCTTCTTACTCACTGTTCAGGCTCCCCCTTTGTTTGTGGTACTGAGATATAATATATAGCTGAAAGAAATCAGCTCTATATCGGGAAGAGTTTAGGGCTTTTTGTTGCTTCGAGGTGCTTTAGGTTGCTTCGCTGTATGATATACTGTGGTTACAGATCTAGCTTTCTGCGGTCGTAATGCTTGACGAATACCTTTGGGTTGTTGGAGCTCTCGTTCACGGTTATGTAATACTCGTTGAACTTGTTTGACTCCCTCGGCTTTCTTCTCCTTGTCCTTATGCTCTGCTCGTTTCCGCTCGACCATCAGATGATCGAAATCGGCGACACTGACCAGCACATGCTTGATCGTCACATTATCATGCGTCGATTGAACTTGTTGCCAAGTCAGATTTTCCATGATATAGAAAATGGCAAAGTACAGAGACTTATCCAGCATGGGAATTCCAAGTGGGTTACGAACCACTGGTTTATCCGCAGTGGGCATAGGGCCGAGCTTCTGCGGAAGTTCTGGGATCAGCATATTCCCTGGTTTCGGTTTGCCTTTCATCCGATCTGCCATCATCTTCGGTTTTCCAGGTTTTGCATCTGGATACCAATGCGCCATTACATAGGCGCAATTATACACAAACGATGGACAGTTTGAGAAGAATGTGACGTCACAGTCAGAAAATGTAGCGGCGGATTCACCCGCCAGCTCCAAGATGACATCATAATGAAAATCGGACACTGTTTCCGATGGAACTTTTACATGAATCATATGACGAGTCCCTGGAACAACCTGGTACACCATATGAGTGAATTTCTCACGCTTCTTCAGAGAATTGTAACGCTCACGATACCCTTCGATGATTGGTCTGGTGGGAATCTTCACGCTCCCCGGGACAGAAAGTGTATCCTGTAAAAAGCCTCGTAATTTCATATTTTAACACCTACATACTCTTTGTTATATTGGGTGTTGTAGAACCTTTTCTTTTTGAAAAACTATGGGGACCCGAAGGTCCCCATGTTCTTTTCTCAAGACTCTGCCGAAGTATTAGCCTCAGCGTTGAGATATTTTTCGAGACGAAGTTCTGCGGCACCGTTGGTATCTTCGTAATGGATCACACAGAAATAGGCCGTTTGCATATCCAGATAATACACGGTAGATGTCGGACGATAGATAGCGACCCATGTAGGTGCACCACATGTCGGGGAATCTGTTCCCTGCTGAATCAGAATGGGAGCATTTCCGCTGTCGTTATCGCTGTATCGTTCCATCAGCTGACCGCACACTAGATCAACCGGTCTACCAGCACTTTCGCATACGGCCTCAGACCTTACGAGTTCGACCGGAATTGTCACATGCCCACCGTTCTCACGCTTGGAGAAAATCGAGATATTAGTCAGTTCAGTTGGATCCATATGTTTCACTCCCTCCAAATTCTAATTGAGTTGCGAGATCGAGGATAGCTTTCACATACCCATCTCGTTGATGCTTCTTGAAAATGATGATACGTTCACATCCGGGATTGCTAGTATCTCCATTTTGCAGTTCCCATGCGAGCACTCGTACAACAGAGACTTCAACGAGTCCTTCGTTGGTAAGACTGCCAGTATCACTGGCCATACTGACATCGGCTGATGGCGTGGAATATTGTCTTACCAGTTTATCAACCAAGCGAGTAGCGACATCTTCATCCATCACCTCGTCACACTGATAAACTTCCAGCACCTTGCCGTGAAACCGCTTATAATGATTGACAATCAAAGAACTTGTCGAACCGATCGTATAGCTTCTTTTAGTGAAGTCATCTATCGTCAGGGTCGAATCGCCGGCATCATTTCGAATAGTACCGAGTCTCATACTGTCCTCCTTAATCGATGAAGTTGTTCATATATCCAGCTACACCGGAGATATGGAATACCTTGGCCTTCAGAAGCTCTACGGGGAGGATGGAATTCTCCAGCACTTCGGTCATGATACCAAGAGGTTCCACAACCTGATTCGGAATGAGAATGACTTCATCGCCGACAGTCACGTCGATCTGCTTGACCGGAGGCGCATTCCTCTTCATGGGCCAATACATCAGATCATCTGTTGTCAGATTGAAATCGGAGATATCGTACTGAGGATCTGTGACCATGTTTATGATTTGCTGAGCATAAGTATCAACATGCCCATCGCTGTAGTCCTCTCCAGCATCATTCATGATCATGACTCCCATCACTTTGCTCAGAGCCTGCATGATAGCATCGAGGAAAGGAATCGGAGGAACATACTCCTTATTCAACGCGGCTTCGCTAATTTCCAGATCTTTACGCTCCATTTTATCAGCGATGATCTTCATCAGATGGAGAATGGAGTTACCGACAATGACGCCTTCCCGAACACCGGTAGCGGCAGAGATGATTGCATCGAGAATCAGTTCATACTTCCGCTGACTGTCCTTCAGAAGAGCAGAACCAACCTGAATGTCAATGAACATGCCATAGGATCTCTTCAGGCGACGATTCAGACTGACCTTACGGATCTCAGACTTCTCTTCCTCGATCTCAGCACGAAGCTGGTTATATCGAGCAAGTGCAACAGGCCCAAGATCCTTTTCAATCTTCATGCCTTCTGTGACATCGAACTCGACTGTGCAGAGAGTCCTGAAGATGGTCTGCATCTGAGTAATCAGATGAGGATCCATGTCGTACTGATCCAGACCTTCAATCGGTGGCGCACTTTCAACTGGATAAAATGCTCGGTAAAGCAAAGTTTCAAAGGTCAGACTCTGCACCAGGCCGCCAATACCAGGTTCATCTGTGATGATAGTAGCAACATCTTCGATCTCTTCCTGGGAGAAATTCCTGTACTCATCCAGGGTAAAGATTGCCAGGTTATTGCATGCATTGGTGTCGATCTGCCTAGACTTCAGGAACCTATTAAGCTCCTTCAATGTCTGCCGTGTACGCTCGGTCAACCCATGACACAAGATGATAATATCCAAACTGATCGGACGCTGATTCCCATCATCATCTTGTTCAGCCATCAGCTTTTCCATAAGCCCGAGAAGTACCTCATAATGAGCGATATCCAGAGGGCCATTGCAGTAAAGAATTGTAGCGTGATCGAACTTATTCTTATCTCTGAGAATATATTGCTTGGTGGCCTTGAATATCGGGTTCATATATGTAGTCATTTCGAAGTCGGATGCGATATTCGACTTACGAGGAATGATATATGCACCAGCCATAATCGGTTCCCGCAGTTTCTCATAGATGGTTGCAGTCAACTCCTGATCCTGTGTGCAGGTATAGAGCATGGACAGCAGAAGCTTGTTGGTCATCGGCTGAGAAATCTTCTTCAACTCACTCTTGAGATCCTCGATGACACTCTTCCACTCCCGGCGAATCCAGTTGATATTCTTTGCAACGGGTTCTCCTACTGTCAACGCATCGCTATCTCCATACAGGCGTTCATATAGCGCATTGTACAGATACCCGTAGAAGAGTGCTGTGGTGGTAGTTCCATCACCAACGCTCTTGGCCTGACGATATGCCGCCTGGAACAGGATGTGGTGAATCTGTCGAGCCAGTTCGTTGTCGAAGGTCAGAGATTCCATAATCTCCTTACCATCGCGGGTGTAGTAGCTTCCATTGTCTTTGCTCATGA
Source organism: Ruminococcus flavefaciens (assembly GCA_023667315.1). Lineage (GTDB taxonomy): Bacteria > Bacteroidota > Bacteroidia > Bacteroidales > P3 > Pullibacteroides. The sequence continues at coordinate 61,260 of JAMPAI010000006.1, read as the reverse complement.
AATAGTCGGACGCACCAGGACCAAATGCCGGAGCAATGTCTTGGATAATCTCATTTACAGCCCTGCGCACGAAGTCCTGAACTTCCTTACCGCGCATAGAGTTGCTCTGTACGTGCATGTCACTCTGCATGAATATCTTCCTCCATATCTTGTAATGATTTCCATTTCAGGAATGATTGATATGCTAAACCGGTAAACGGTTCAAAGAACCCAAACTCATATTTGAATCCAATTTCCAACTCTCCCATCTCAGAATTGAATAATGGAACCAACTTGTTTCGAGTGGTATCTTTGTGATAGTTATACGCGTATCGGCCAAGAATGAACGTGATAGGTGCACGATACCCGCTATTGATCAATGTGGTCGCAACCTGTAACGCTATCTCAGAACTACTGATCATAATCGCATTGATTCCGAATTGTTTCACCACTGCCGCGATGACATCCTTACTCAATACGTGATTCACTTGAATATGATTCACCATATCGTAGAAATCGGGTCGATGCATCTCATCCTTGTACTGCATCAAGTATCCAGTGATATCTGGACGTTCAAAAACAACCCCGAATCGAGCAGCCACGTCAGTAGGGGTGATCATCTGCGGCCGATGTTGAAGCATCTGATGAACTTTCTGTTCATACGCAATGCGGTTTGCACGAGCATCTGTGTCTACGCCCAAAAGCTGCTTCGTAAACATTCGATAGATATTCAGCGAATCGATATGCTCCTGAGCAAATTGAGCTTGATCTGCCCAATCCATCTGCCCATTTAACAACGGTCTCAGATCTTCTCGAATACTCATAAAATGTTCCATATCATGAGTTTCAGTTGAATCGATCATCAACTGCCATCTGAGCATATCCAGGGAATGATATCGACAGATATCATAATCGATCAAAAGAAGCCGGGTATGTTGTACCATACCCGGCCATAAAGTTCGAAACAGATCGGACGACGAATTTTTCACAGTGGCCATTAACTGAACCGGCTCATGTCCACATTGGTCAGGTTATCCATCGACAATGTGATATCGACAGGATCATCGATCGATGCGTTCATCGAAGGCATGCCACCACCGGGATATCCACCGTTCTCGAAGGTGCCAGGATTCCGAGGTGCATTTCCATAGCGATTCCCACCAGCAGATCTGGGAGCACCATAATTAGCGCCCTGACGCTGCTGTCCACCAGAGGATCTACTGGAAGATCCACCCTTTGCGATGGCATCCAGTTCTTTGGAAATGTCAATACCCATCGATGCTGTGATTGCCGCCATCGCTTTGAACGCGGCCAGCTTATCGCTGTGACTGACAGTCGCCGCCGCATGTGCCTGTGCCATTGTAAAGGCCTTTGCCGCTTCCTGTACAGCCCGGTAGAACTTCTTGAATTCACCGACCTTGATGACATCGTCCTTACCGGTACCGGTGTTGTGATCATACCCACGGATCACATGAGTCTCATTAAACGGGTAGTACTCAACCGCGTTCGTCCGATTGCCAGAGTCCAGGTTCTTGTAGATCACCAGGTAGATGCCAGGGCTGAGATTCAGATTGGAGCCATTGCTGATCTCAACAATGGAGTCACCGCCTTTGCCGGCTACACGCATGCCAGTGGATGTGAACGTGCCGGTGTTCTTTACAGTATCCAGCACCTCGGCACAGATATCCCACAGCTCATTCAGATCGCCGAATGCCAGATTCTGCTGAGTAGCTTGCGCATTCTTGATTGTCTCCCAGGTAATCTGAGATCCAGCGGCAACTGCGCTAATTGCGATGGTTCCATAACGACCCCAGAAGTTGAAGTCGATGAACCGACCGGCTCTTTCATTTGTCAGGCGAATACCTGTCGTCTTGGACTGCGGAGGAAATGCAGAAGTTCTGGGTGCACTGTTGCGAGGAGCACCATAATTGGGGCGAGACTGACCACCATATCCATTGTTACTATACGGCATAATTTTATCATCCTTTCATATGTATCACTAGGGAATTATTTGTATTGTTCAACGAGAAATCATTCTACACTGATATCTCTCCCATATTTCTTCATCTGAGAGATGTTCTTTAATCCGAGTGTTTGACAGTCCTCAAAAGTCAGTCGATCATCCACTTCGATACCGTACCGACTGATTCCGAGTTCCAGCAGTTGAGCGAAGATTTTAGCTTTTCGATCAAGAGCTTCCAACGTGGATTTATTCTCAATGATGATATCATATGGAATCTTGTCCACATTGGAATCGCAGTCGTTACTGAAATCCGAAGCCTGCGGAGTTCCGTCAACCTTGACGCCGATGCACAACGTTCCCATCTGATAACACCAATCCTTCATAGTGGTATAGGTGTCAAGATCTCGATTGTTGACGAAAATTGCTCCATAGGGAGGAGAATATGCCGGATCTCCATTCAATATGATATTAGACCGAGCAGCCTTCACATATTCAGCGAGACAATATAAAACCGGCCCATCGTTCAACTTTGTCCATGCATCTTTAACGTCATGAAGAAACTGCCGATATTCCTCGCTCTTCTTATCTTTCAGAACAACCATCCCTTCTGCGGGATTCATTTCTTTATCGTAAAAGTCGTCATAGGTAAGATGTAAAGCAGTATGCAGTATATCGTATACACACTTGATCTGATCAACAGTCGATACGGATTCATCATCATATGAAAAATGTCTCCGTACCATCTCGATGAAGGTATCCTTGCCGGATCCGCCGGCAGAGGCTACCATAATGACGACAGGGAAAAAGTTACGACCGCAATCAGGGAATGTATTATGATCCAGTAGTTTATCCAGTCCGGGATCGGTGCTAGTGCACTGCATCCCATCAATATTTGACTGGATTGTCACTGTTTGTAGGAACGTAGCTAAGCCCTTGGATCGATCCTCCGCATTCCGATACGAGCTATTCGGAATTGCAAATGGGATTGGACAAATGCTACCCTTATGCTGGTAAAAACTCATTGGCAAGATCCTCCTTTAAATTCGAACGATCGAAGTATAATATTGCTGAGTTGTTCCGCGATGTGTTACCTTGCCCGGAACAAATCCCAGCGGTTTGAAGAGTTGCGTGAAGAGCGACATGTTGTCATTGGTCAGAGTTTCAACATCGATGATTGCCAACATCCAATCCGGAACTTCTTCTGCATCCGGAGGGAGTGCAATTGCATTGATCCCGCGACCTTTCACCAAACGATCTTTCTCCTTGGCAGAATCATAAACCATGTGATCCCCAATAGTGTCATTGGTATCAAACAGTTCGATGATCTTTTCATAGATATGAGGCCACGGTGCAAGAACTGCCGCATCTTTCTTCGTCTGCAATTTCACCTTAACCAATGTTACAATATTCGGGAAAGTGATCTGTTCGTTGTCAGGTGAGATATAGTTCCAGACATAACATGCCGCATATTGACTGATACGTAGAGGATCTGCATAGGCATCGGCAGACTTCACTTTAACGGACCGCTTCAAGAAGCCCATGTTGCCATGCTTGATCTCATCAGCAATATACTTCTGGAAATCGTGTGCAGACTTATAGACCGACTGAAGAGAAACCTTACCAGATTTCGGCTGAAGAAGCTGATTCATCAACATCTCTTCATAAATGAAATCAGAAGTTTCTTTGCTCGCTGTACTCTTAAAGAAGTTGACACCTTTCACATCCAACTCAGGTACTTTCAAGACAACCTGTTCACGTCTGGTCATCAATGCGATATAGGACTTCTTGGCAAACGTGACGATCATTCTCAAATAATAGAACTCATTCTTCATCTTGATTCGAGGACGATCTTCCTTCGCTACATTCACATACCCAAGATAGTTCCACAATGTAGCCGCAACTGCACTGGATGCAAAGGTGGATAACGTATTCAAAATCTTCAGAGTAAACGCTTCATCCTTTTTCGCCTTCAATGACAACTTCGTCGGAAGAACCTCATGTTTCATAAAATCCAGCAGAGGTCCATAATTCAACATATTCGAGTCTGTATCAGCGACACAAACCACTGCACGCTTCTGATATCTAGCGCGATCCTCATACCGGAAGAAGCTATGCTTATAACAGACAAACTCCGTTATGATCGCATTTAGTTGACCAAGCAGATCCTGAATCGTCTCTGGGGGTTCATTCGGGTCAACAAAGTCATCCTTCGAATTCGTGATTCGATCCAGTATCATCGTCGGCAGTCTATTGTACTTGAAAAACTCACGAAGATTCGCCTTGTAGTATGTCCGAATGATCTGAGGTTCAGTCAGGCTATCATACACCATCTCGATTTGCTCTTGATCGTATAGAGATACATGCAGGAACTTATCCATGAAACGCTTTGTCCAAGTCTTTTTATTCGGAATAAACTCGATGACATCATATACATCGATTTTAGATTCCTCATGAAGAATGTTCCAGATATAATGATGGAAATCATCCATATCAAAGAACTTCACATAATCGCCGAATAGATTCTCAAAGCAAAGCATTGCCGTGGACAGTTGTCCACGTCCAGAAGCTGTAACCGACATTGCCGAGTTGATGTTAAACAGGAACGAACTTGCCTGACCTTCAGCGCCATATCCTGAGTTGGCCGCTTTCTTATCGTTCAACTGCTGTAGATTCTTGACCGTCTGTGTGAAAGTGTCGCCAGCTTTTTTCGCTTCGAACATCTCGTTCTTATGAATTGTTCGAGCATCCAGCATACACTCTTTAATAATCTCGATATTGACGTTTCGCTTAACATGCTTGGGGTAAAAGAAAACACCGGATTCGGCGATCAGTGGTTTTTCCTTCTGAATCCAATCCAGTACTCCACCTAATGTAGTATCAGCTACAGTATTTTCATAGCTGTTATAGATCGAACATTTATGATCTGTATAGGATGCTTCATACTCCTCTCGTACAAATTCTGTAAGGTCTGCAATGGTCATATCCGGATGCATCAGTGCCAGACTGTCTACCATCTCCGACACCCAGACATCTTCCAGATACGCACATTTCATATCATCACCTCCATTGTATATAAGTATCCTCATACAGTTTCACATTGAAATGCCAAAACAATGTTATAAGCAACAGTCGTTGTGAAACGCGTTTCAGTTTAAATACTATCCTAAAAACAAGGAGGACATTACGTAATGAATCTCATGGAAACCCTTCGCGGTATCGCCACTGGGAGTCTGAACGAGGATGCACTGCAGAGCGTCCAGCCGGACCAGACTCCTGTTACGGACGATGATATCGCCGAGTACGAAAATGACCAAGCATTTATGCAGGAGTGCACCGCTGATCTGATGGGCCTGATGATCCAGGGTATGATCCTGGGTGAGTCCGCAGATGAACTGGATGAGGGTGTCAAGAATGCAGTACTGACACTGCAGGATTACTTCGTTGGTCAGGGTCTGATCGATGAGGCCGCCACCGTCAGCATCAGTAATCCCAAGATCAACGTGGTTCATCTGAACAAGCAGGCACAGATCAAGCGCCTGTCCACCATCATCACTCTGAAGATGGGCCGCAAGGCTGGTCACAAAGCGTACAAGAAGTACAAGCTGGGCCAGAAGATCAAGAAGACCAACATGGAAGAGATGCGCCGGATCTATGGCGCAAAGGCCGAGCGTCTTGCCAAGAAGCTGTGGCAGAAGACTCGGAAGTCTGGCAAGGTTGCCGCTGTAGTGGATAAAAATACGCCGAAGAAGTAAAAGAAACGCCCGGGGAATTCCCCGGGCGTTCTCTCTTCTTTGATCAGATCTTCACAGCGATGTAACCCATCTTCGCAGCGTCATCGTCAGCAGTGAAGCCAGCGGGATCACCTTCGAAAGCCTCAACGACGTTGGTGTACAGGTACCGGGCCTTCTCCTTGGTGACAAGCTGATATTCATCCTTATTCTTCAGAGCGACACGGACTCTCTCGGAGAAAGTGTCATCCGACAGACTGAGGTTGTGAGTGTGCTTAATCACGATGATACTATCATCGATAACACGGACCATAGCAACATCATCTACGATATCACTCTTGCCGTCAGTCACCAGAACCGCGGCATACTCGATGGGATCATCAGCAGTCTCCTTAATCTCGCTGGAGGACTCAGCGCGGGCGTTCTTCATGCCGAAGTAATCCTTGCGCAGAGATACCAGACCCTTCTCCATGTTCTCCCGAGCATCCTCGATGTTATCGAAGATATACTCAGCATGGGGATAGTACTCAGTCGCAGTATCGACGCGGGCTTCCATCTGCTTCCACAGACGAGTGAGCATGTCAATGCCGACACCATCAGTGATCTCAACAGACTCCACGATGTAGGGCTCGTTGCCATACCCATCCTTCTTGATGATGACCACGGCGGCGACGTCAGCCTCTTCGCTGAAGATCGTCATGTTCGCATAGGTGCTGGGCTTGTGGAACTTCTCCCGGAACTCGTTACCGACGGAATGGGCGAAATCCTTCCAATTCTTGCTGAGGGACTTCAGGCTGACCCACACGGAGAGCAACGGAGTAATGACAGGGGCGAAGTAGACGATCATCTTGACCATGGCCTGGATCATGAGGACAGTGGCATCCTCCTCAGCGGAGATCTCGATGGCATAGTCGGAGATGCTGGTATCACCCTCGACGTTCTTCTCGCCGCGGAACTGAGCCCAGCCGCCAGCGAAGTGGTGTACGTCGGCCCGCTCAGCATTCTTCTTGGCGTTGTGGATCATCTCGCCGGTGATGACGTTCTTGTCGCAGAAGAGATCGCTGACTTCATTGATGCCGTTGACCAGAGCGTTGGTTTCCTTCTTAGTAGCAACAAACAGAGCCTTCATTTTGAATCCTTTCTTTCGGGGATTACCCCTAGATGGTATTTCTTTACTGCCTACCACCATAGCAAATTTGGAAGGTAAAGTCGGTATGGCGATGTTCAAATATCGCACGTAACTCCTTACACTTTTCCTTCTCTACAATTATAATATGTACTTATTTGGGGCCTCAAATCGGAAAAAGAAATAGCAACAATTTTATACGGGATCCGGTATTCCCGTATAATTGAATAGGGAGTGGGTTGGCCGTTACGTTTGACCCACTCCCGCTGTACTTTTTCATTACTATAACGATTCTAGAGGTGGGTCATTGTGACCCACCTCTTTTCCTGTTACGCAACAGGCTGGAGTTGATTTATCACGTAATTGATACGAGAGCGATTGTGATCATTCGCACAACGATCTGTCATCTTCTGCATCAAAGTGAGAGCTTCATCCTGAGATGGATTACCATCAGTGGACCAATATACAGCAGACCCGGAATAACTACCACCAGTGTCGAGCTGATAAGTAGCATGTAACCAGGGGCTGAACACTTTGTATACTGGTTTATTTGCATCAGTATCCGTCTGATATCTCAGATAGATATTGTACAGCTGATCCATCGGTGTCCAGTTTTTGGACACAAATCCAAATGCCCATCCGACCTTATTGGTGAGAGATTTCGGGAGCTGATTCTTGCTCACCAATACCTCCTTCCCACAAGTTTTCGTTCGAATGGTATAGCTCTCGCCTTCGAAGATGAACATCGTTACCAGAATAGAAGCCGACCCTGCATTACGCAGAGTCAGCTTTCTTTTTCTCCAGTATTCCGTTCCTTCGATTTGACAATGAAGAATGACATCATCAATGCGGAGATACACTCCGTCTCCCGTACCAAAAATCGTGTCCAACTCATCCGGATACAGGGTCAAGCATTTTTCGCTTGTTTCTAACATAAATCTGCTACTTGTAGTCATAATGCTACATCTCCTTTATTTCGGATTTTTAGGATCATCGATTTCCGTTATTTCTTCAGAGATATAGTATATAGCTTCAAGTAGTTTCTTATATTCGGATCGATAAAAATATACCAAAACCTATCAGGAGGCATGTTTATATGAGTATGACAGGTATTTTGAACGAACCAGAGAATGCTCCGATTACAGTATTCTCGGTACAATATTACCAGCAATGGAAGCATCGAAATGCTGGTAAAGATGATGTGTTATTTATCGTTTATAAAGACGATACGGATACAAAGAAGATCCGGGCAATCAAGCATCCGAGCATGGAGATCTATTTCGCAAACCCCGAAATCCGAGATCAATTCAGAACACCGAGAGAATATCTTCCGATGGAAGATGTATACTCACGGAAAGTTCCAGCAACTAAGGTTCTTCCAACTGTATGGGAAGAACTGGTAAAAGCGAATGATCCACAATCTCAGGTGTTACAGTCGATCTATACCCAATCAAAGAATTGCGGAAATCGACAAGCGATGAAAGAAATCTTCAAATGGCCGTACACTCTGTTCTCCGATATGGGTGTAGAAGAGTATTATCGGATCATGCTTGGGTATCACTACAATACCATGCGAAACCATATCATCGATAAAGCCTATCTGGATATCGAGGCTGATACCCTTGGATTTACATCATCCGAACAAGCGGCGAATCTGGATAAAATCAACGCCTGTACGGTTATCTTTAACTTCGACCCACATTGGAAAGTAAAGATCAAGCCGCAAGTGTTCACATTCCTCCTGAGAAATCATCGAAGATATCCTCAACAGAAACACTTTGAGGAACATCTGGATGAGTTTATCCAACAGTGTCATGAAACAATCGATCACACGACTGTCACGAAGGGTGAGAAGTCACAGGTGATCGATTTCGTGGCCGATTATCATATCGAGCTGTTCGATGACGAAGGAAAACTTCTGAATCGGATCTTTGAGGTGATCAATAAGTATCGTCCAGATACTTGCAGTGTATGGAACATCGCATACGATATCCCAAAGATTGCAGCTCGTATGGAAGCCAATGGAATCAACTATGTCGATGCGATGTGCGATTCTACTTTCCCGAAGGATTATCGATTTGTGGAGATGAATATCGATACACGTCCGGGTATTGAGATTTCGGATAAAAAGACGTATATCCGAATGGCATCGACTACGTCGTATATCGATCAGATGCAATCGTATGGCGGATTGCGTAAAGGTATGAAGCAGTTCGGTTCGTCAGCATTGGATAACATCTCCAACATTGAGCTCGGCTTGGGTAAGTTGAAGTTTACTAAACCTGGAGTGAACGTCCTGAATGCAGCAGTTGAGTCGTATTGGGAATTCGTCCTGTACAACATCATCGACGTTGTCCGTCAGGTTATGATCGATATTGTTACCAATGACTGTATGTCTATGGTATACGATATGAACCAGTCCAATACATCTCTGGAGAATCTGACGAAGCAAACTCGGTATCAACGGCAGATCTATTATACCAACTATCTTCGTAAGGGATTTGTTCCGGGCAATAACCCGAATATCAGCTATGTCCGAGGGGAATCGGAAGACTATCTGGAACGAATGGAAGAAGCTCGATTGGCACGAGAAAAAGCGGATCAAGAAGCAGTAGAAGAACTCTTCTTGGAAAAAGATACGGATGATCTAGGCAATGAGACTGAGGAACAATTCGACGAGAATACTCAGAAAGTTGCTGAAGAGGTTGCCGCTGGATTGGTTGGTATCTATGAAGATAGTGTTGATCGAAAGATCAGTATACCCGGTGGTATGGTGGCTGATCCTGACTTCAACACGGAGAATGGTATCGAATTGATCAAGGGTGTTAAGAGCAAACACATGATGGAACACATCATGGATATGGACTTTGCATCTGAGTACCCATGGGCGAAATATACCAGATCTCTGAGTAAGAGTACACAGATAGGTCGTCTAATCATTCCTGAGAAAATTTCTGAACGTCAAAATACCCTCCCGATGGGTCAGAAGAAACGAATTCAAGAAATCAAGGCATATTTGCCTGGAGGTGAATTCGTTTCAGATTATCTCAGTCAAAATGTAATCGCACTTGGTAACGTGTGGTTTAATCTTCCGACGGTTACAGATCTGCACAAGAAACTCATGGAGAGAAAGAAGGCGATAGTTGTATGACCAGTGCAAAAGGATTTCTTACATTGCTGAAGCGAGCGACTCGTTCGAAGTATCAAACTCTGCTGATGTCGAATCGTTTGCTTATGCAATGTTTCGATCTGGATGTGGATAGTGATGTAGGGTTACACTATATCCTGCCCATCCCGGATACTGAAGAGTATCAATCTGAGTTTTATGATCAAACAGTGCTTCTAAATCTTCCAGATATTATCAAGAATTATAACATGGCGCATAAAGAAGTCGATGCCTATCGTAAAGCGAATAAGTACAAACCAAAGGATCTGGTTGAGGAAGTATATCTGGTCGAGAATGAACTCAAAATTGCTTTTCGTGTAGCAGATCAATCCATGTGTACTCTATCGATTCCTGTTATACGGCCAACGGATATCGATCATGATGTAATGAATATCATGAAACAATACAATCTGTTATTGGACCGTATCAAGCCCGGCGGAATCTGTATGGAAATTGATGGAGTCTATCAGGGATTACAAGAACGGATTAATAGCACACCGGAGATCTATTACTATGTATTGAAAAACGCTGGTATGAAGATCCGAGTTCCTCTGTTCCGCTCAATGTTCCTTGGAATCAAGGAAGTTGATCTGTTCAAGTTCAATGTACAAGAAACCCTGATGACAGATGTGTATATTATGACATATCAGATTGCCAAAAATGGAATCGAAGAGATCTTTTGGGGTTATATTGTGAATTGCTGATCAACAGAAAAATAATGAAAGGAGCTGTGCATCATGAATGTATTTAGTTGATGCACATATTGATTCGAAACCTTGTCCTTGGCCAAAGGATAAAAAGAACGACTCTGAAGGGTAAGTCGTTCTTCGTGGCTCGTATTGAAACTGGATTAAGTCATACTCAATCTCGCCGCAAACAGTTTGTAAGGATCCCAACTGGGAGCCTCATCACTGATGTGACGAATTTTCAGCTCAGACAAATCTGAATCGACATTCGTAAGTGGGGTTACGATACGCCGATCATGCTCAATCCCTTCACGAAGACTTTGCGTCTCCGCTAAGATATTTCGCATAGCGAATCCTCCTTTCATTGAAACAGATTGGATAACCAGCACCTAGTACAAGTAGGTGCTGGTTATCCTCTCGTCCCTTCAACTTTATAGTATATAGGTCGATCTTATTTCAAATCAGGAAGAAAAAGAACGGAGGGGCAGATGCCCCTCCGTGTTTTCATTTGTCGTATCAGGTGGACCAATCGGTTCCGATGGTATCCCATTCCTTGGTACCGATTTCGTTCTCGCCCATGTCACGGTAACGCTTGTAGTACTTCAGGCGCATACCCAGAAGCTTTTCAGCCATCCGCTGCATGTACGGGTTCTCGGTATCAGGCATATAGACACCGGTAAACTGGATGGAACGAGGCTGAACGATATCAACCGTACCGTTTTCCCAGTCAAGGTTGGAGCGATCCACGCCGCCGATCAGGCAGTTATTCCACAGGGAAATATCCTGGATGGTCAGCAGAGTCTGGTCGGTCTGGACAACCATGAAGGCCCAGGTGAAGTTCGCCAGAGTGGGCTCCAGAAGCTGACCATACTCGTCAGTGGCGCCATTCATCATAGCGGCCTTGACGTTCGGGTCAGAAACACCGGACACCCAGTACTCAATACCCTTACGCAAAGGATCACCACGGCACTCCAGAACGTTCATGGAGAAGCTGGTGGAACCGTACTCAGAGGTGGTCGGTGCAGCGTACACACGGTCAGCCCAACCGATGGCAACCTGAGAGTTGTTCAGCGTCAGATCCGGAGTACCGGAATAGCTGGTACAGCCCATCTCGAAGAAAGTCTTCAAGGCGATGCAGTGCCGACGACCACGGCCGGGCACGTCAAAGCCGGGGACCTGATAGCCACGAGCTACCTGAGTCAGAATCGGCGGAACACGCACACAGAAGATATGCGTATAGCCGATGTAGGAAGGATCCAGTTCCTGAAGCTTGCTCTTAGAGAAGGCCATGGTGCCGCGCAGGAGCTGAGCCTCGATGTCATAGACATGATGCTGAATCGTACCGCCGGTATCCCGGGGATTGCTTTCGATGTTACTGAGGTGTCGAATGTACGTAGGTTGGCCATTCGAATTCAGTTCGTATAGTGGGTTAGTACCCAGAGCCACAGCATCTTCAGCCATTTGTTGCTACCTCCTTTTCCATTATTCATCGACCAGGATAATCTCGATATCAGTGTACCGATTGATATCCTTCAGGTCGACGCGCACTGTGATCTTGTTGGTGTAGCGAGCACGACCAACAGTACCCAGACGGGTAACAGTTGCGCTGATAGAAGCAGAGTGCTCGGCATAACGGGTGTTGATCTTGGACTCAACGGCCTCGTTGAACTGACGAACCTGATCCGCCTCGTTGAACTTAAAGTGATTGCGATGAACCAGGTCGATCAGGTCGTAGACCATGCAGGAAATAATGAACGCGTTGTTCAACTCCGTCTGGTCAGAGAACTGACGGGTATTCATCAGCTGATCAGCGATGTACGCACCGCTCTTGTTGTCATGCATGACAACATTGATGCGGGCCTTCTGCAGGGACTGCATATATGCAGGCTCCTCATCCGCAAAAGCCATAGTGTCCTCGACATAGCCCTGGTAACGGCAGTCGGCACCAGCGCAGGGATGGAAGGGATGACCCCACTTGATCATATTGTCCAGAAGGGCAATCAGATCGAAGTAACCAGTCGGAGTCGTCACGGTCCGACGAGTGTACTCGTTGTACATCATGGGAGCCTGACGCCAAGTGAGCTGGTGAATGTTCGGGTTGTCATCCATCCAGTTGGCCTGGTGATCGATCACCGCAGACTGGAAGGACTCGGTATTACCCAGCATGATGGATGCGGAAGTAGTCCGCATACGCTTGCCAATCAGCCATGCGATGGCATCCTTGGTCTGCTGGTTGTAGCCGATGTCGGGAATGTAGGGAATGCGATAGCACAGAGGATTGGTGATATCGGTGATGATCTGCCCACGGTAGAACATCTCGAAGAGCTCATCGCGAGTCTCATCGCCGTCGTAACCACCAGTCATCTGGAAGGCATTGGTCAGCTGAGAATTCACAGAACCCTCATCGACAACGATGCCGAAGGTATCGACAGTGAACGGATCGACAGAGCTGAACTTCATGGTGGGAGAATCCATCTTGTCGTTCAGATAGTCATCCACGCTGTACAGATACTTATTGAAGAGCTCCACGATGCGATCGGAATCCTCGGCAGTCATCCAACGCATGGTGGGGAACACCTCGTTGAATTTCTCCTCGATGTAGTAACTCAGATCGCGCTTTCCACCGGCGTCCCGATCGAAAGAGTAGATACTCTCAGTGGTCTTCATGCTGACACCGTCAAACAGCTTGATGCCGTAATAGGTGTTATTGTCATACTCCGCAACGGTAGGAACCATGCTGAAGTAGGTGTTGTTGGCCCATGCACTTGCACCCTGATACATCACGCCGAACCAAGGCAGAGTACGATACCCCTCATCGTCCTCTGTATCGTTGACGATTGCATTCAGGCCATTGTGCAGGCCGCGCCAATTCTTGAGCTCCTCGATCTTGGTAGTCTCAAACTTGACGTGCAGGACATCACGGGTGATCTCGCCGCCCTCAACGTAGTCGGTGGTCAGCTGGCCATCAGCATCCTTGTAATACTGATTACCAGAACCATCCAGGTAAGGAACACCTTCCTCAACCTTGTACTTCATCAGGACGACGATGTTTGCGATGGTCGCGGAAGGACCACGCAGATTTACGGTGTACACACCGACGTTGGCGTTCGGACGATTCAGCACCGCGGTAATGTAATCGGGACCGAATCCGTACTGGATATGGTTAGGATTACCATGATTCCGCAGGTACTTGCTCAGCCCGTCCGGCCAATACAGTTCCATCTTATTGGTAGATCCAATCGCCTGGACAGTAGGAATCAGCACGTTAAAGTCGGGTACTTCCCGTTCCACTTCAGCCGTGCTGTCATCGATAGCTGTCTCGTCGATGATCTTCAATGTTGCGTATGAGAAGTCATACTGACTTCCCGCATTAAGGAACAGCATGTGGTTATTACCTCCTTCTTAGCTAAGAATTAGAAATCTAGTTACCTAACGAAAAGATTACCCCTTGGCATCTGACGACTATGCCAGTACACATGCTGGAATATATCGTAGTTGCTTATAAGAATGTTTGGGAACAAAAAGAGGGTGGGGTGCCAATCCGGCACCCCACTTATTCCCCATTTGTCATTCGACATCCCTTTCGCGATCTTGCATCAAACAAGAAAATCTCGCGACATTGATCAACGCAACGATGGTAGAGACGATTGCCACTAGATTAACTATTGGCAGACTTTCCGGTGTCATTGTTGTCACCCTCCTTATCCTGTTCTGCAAACTGGCTCATGTCCTTACCGCGAATGAGTGCTTCGAATAACCCGATCTGATCAATATCACCTCTACGATGTCGGTTCGCAGAAGTAATCAAACCAGTCGAGATATCCTCGTGCATGACGGCTTGGAACGTGGTCGCTTGATGGGCATCGGTTCTCATATTCCGGGATACAATCCGATCAGGATCGAGATTCCCAGTATGATACCGATATGCTCTTTCGGGATGATCAGGATCACGGTAACGTTCAGCGATAAAGATCTCCTCTTCCTCGGAAGGAATTCGAAGACTCAAGCCGTTCATCGATTCGCAATCCTGAAGGATTTGTACAGCAACTTCAGGCGGAACGTGATCCAGCTTGCCTTGTTCCAATCTGGATAAGTACATCATCAATGGATCTGAATTTTTGATGACTTCTTTATTGACAATGAAAGGATCTCCTTTCAAGTATGTCAATACAAGGCAGTTTCTCTCTGGACCAGTTTTGGAAAACTTTACGTTTCGGACATCGATTTCCATTGGCTCCGTTGTAATCAACATCGGGATTCCAAACGGATAGCAGGGATAGTCCTCCGGATGCTCCATTTCTTTCTCGGAGTTAAAAAATCGAAAATTCCCGATTCCAAGGAACTTGATTTTCGTTCCGAGCACGGAATAATACGGAGTTCCTCGATATGCTGATTCAGCATATTCAGCCGGTAGATACAGTTCAACTGCGAAACAGTCGACAACGACTTTTTCTTTATCAAATTTAAAGGGAGTAACCATAGATGTTCACCTCTTTTATAGAGATGTCAAGAAAAAGTCGGGATGAACCAAATCCGAACATACACTACCATGAGTCCAATCATGATAAACATGTAGATGACCAATGTGATCCATTGTAAGATACAGACGGGATCTGATACTCGTTCATCATCGCGCATTCGGGCACGGATAGGACCCATCAGATTCATGTACAGATATGTACAAATCAGAATGTATCCATAGAACCATTTCAATAAAGTATTGGACATGAAATGCAAGATGAAACCCTTGCACCATGCGTTCATTAGCATCGAGATAATCAGCCAGGATCCAGCCATGATCATCATAATGAGTGCTGCAAGTAGTATCTCATACAACACCCACATTGTCACGGTATACCTCGAATTCCCATATCGTTCCTTAATGACAGAAAATGCTGCCATCTGAAACATGGATGGCAGGATAGATCCGCACCCAATCATAGCGATGATAAGTGCGAATTGGAATAAGTTTCTAATCATGACTTCTTCCCCTTCCCCTTGGGCGCAGGCCACGTCTCAATGGCATACTTGACAAATGGCATCATCATATACCATACCTCATCCATGAGATAGACATCGGTGATAAGCTTGCAATACATAGTGAAGTACATATCGAGCTCGATTGCCTGATACTTGGTCTGATCATTCGGAGACAACTTCTTCATGATCCGACCGAACAGAATCAGAAGCATCATCGCGAACATCTCATGAACCTTCTCATTGGGAATCCCTTCAATCTCAATCGGTTGGATATCCTCAATGCCGACCACGCCATCAGGATCTTTTTCACGGACGGCTTTGATCGTAGTATTGCATGCTGCCAGAAGGGAAGGATATTGATCCATGTACATCTTGAACAGGACTTCCGGTCTGTTATTGCCAGGTTTGCCATCCGCATAGATGGGGAAGCTGACATTTTGCTTTGCTCGCCGGATCCGATCCATAGCAGCGATCGCTTCTCTCTGAAGACCCTGATAGTTCATCTTCTTATTATCACGAAGACGATCCTTCAAAATTCCCCACAACTCTCGCATCAGATCCAGATTAGTGATACGAGTATAGATCAGATACTTCTGATCAGACTCGTCAATCTGCTCCTGAATCTCCGCGACACATTCAGGATCATCCTGATACTCCCTCTGCAGTTGTACGTATGCATCTCGGAGGAGCTTGGTTACAACTGCCTTCTGGGCAAACTCACTGTGAACCTTATTCGGTCCACCCTTGATGTACTTACTCCAGGGAGAATTAGGATTCTGAGGAGCCAGCGCATTTGCCTGCTTGATCAGATCCACCAAACTCTCCTTGCTTTGAAGAACCTCTGTCACATTCAGAGAGCACTCGATCATCTTATGGGACAGCATCATGAGCTTGTTCTCATGATCAATGTACTCATTCAGATAATCCATCTCGGGGCCTGTGACGGACAAATAACCGAGAGTTGCCAGAAGACGCTCTTTGGCCGGGAGATTGTTTGCCAGAACCTCATTCGGCCGGACATAAATGTCCATGAACTCAGCGGGAACAATCTCACTGATCTGACGCAAGGTCAATCTCCGGAATGTTTTGATGATATCGTCAGAGTTCAGGCGATCTACTTTCATGTACTGCTGGATCTTCTCGATAGCTCGATTGTTGATCGCGATGATGTCATCATCCGTATAGGAGGAATCCTCAGCGGTCTCCAATGCCATATCGCGAAAAGCCTTGATCGCTTGCCGCTGACCGTCGCGCTTCATCTCTTCGGCGGTCTTTTTGATATCGCCAACATTCAGGCCTTTTGCGACAAAGTTCCCGGCCGCATCCTTGATCTGCTTGATTTCAGAATCGATACCCGCCATATAGGCATCCAGAGGTACAGAACTGGATGTTCCCTCTGGAGTAGTCTCAGTGACTACAGTTTCCACTTTGTTGGCAAGCTCTTCCATCTTCTCTCGCTCTTCCTGGGTCAGTTCTCCCTGCTCGAAAGTTTCTGCAGCCATTGCGGCATTCTCCGCATTGCGCTGAGCAATAGCCTCCTGCAGATTGATGATGTTGTTTGGCATTATGTACTTCCTCCTACTTATATAGTCGCATTTTTCAGAATGACCGAAGCGACAACCGGATCAATCAGATCGAAATGCATCTTCGGGCAACCGACAAAACCGGGCTTGTCGTCAAGCTCATACCACTCGCCAGCGCTGATTATTCCGTTGAAAATATAACTGTTGCTATTGATGATGTTGGAAATATTCGTCAACAGGATGCCAGTGAATCGGATGTTGAACTCACGATATATTCTACCCAATGTATCTTTGGCTTCATTGGTGTCCTTGAGAATTACCGTCAGCTCTTTCCGGCCATCCGGTGTACCAAACAAGTAGCACTTTTCGAGGTAAGGATATAGCACCTCGTACCGACTCGTCGTATCGGACATGCCGTACATTCCACATATCCCGTATCGCTTGCTCGTGAGTTCATCCAGGGTAACCAGGTCCCAATTAATAACGCTATTCATTTGTAGATCCTCCTCTTATCATATTGACAATTTCATCGTAGCGCGTAATATTTGCGGGGTCGGTCATATCACAATCGTCTGTAGTATACTTACCGCTGATGATTAGGACGGTCCCATCATCCATAACAGTATAGCTACTGAAGGTGATATGATGTCGACGCAGTGAATGCAGATGCTCCCGCACCTCATCGATATGCAGAGTGAGCGATGAGTCAAAAGTTCTGCCTGGCTCTGTCCAGCCCATGATCTCATACAGCTTGGGTCGAACATACACTGCAAAGGCTTTGTTCCATCCATCATTCCAGTAATCCGGGGTGAAGATTTTATCGAACAGACCCGACTCCACATCATCGCTCGGCGCATCAATACTCGCCAGAGAATATACAGACATCCCATATACGTTCGCCGTATTGAACTCATTCATCGTCATCATCCTCCTCATCAGTTTCTTCCGGGATATCTTCAGCAGCAGGAATCCGAACATCCATAAGCCCATTCGCCTCCATGTACGGAAGAATCAGAGAATTGTAAATGTCGATCTCCAGCTTATTCAGCTGAGATCGATACAACTCAGATTTCTTAAACATCGCATACATATCAGCAACGACACCTTTATCGATAATGTAACCATCGTCCATACGTTCGCGAATGTAATCCAGATAAACGGGAGCATCCTCACTCCTGGAAATGTATTCGATGAATTTCTTCAGTTTGACGCCATCGTCGAAAATATCATCGAGGATCTTCGGGAGTTTGATGATCAGCAGATAGAACTCCTTCTTACCATACTGCTCCTTCGGATAGTTGACCACTGCCGCAGTGTTATAGGGATCCACCAGCCCTTTACGGTTCTTGTTGTTAAAGATGAACTCTTTGATGAAGAGATACATCAATTTCTGAGCATCCTTCACAAAGAATTTGTACAAATTCATAAAGAACCCGGCAAGATGTTTATCATACTCGGACAGGTCGATTGTCAATCCAGGGTAGACATCCTGGATCTGTGTAATACAGGTGGCGCAGTGCTCATCCAATTCATCTTTCGAGGAAACTAGACGCTTGATCTCCTTGAAATAATTGGAATTGTTTGATGTAAACGGTTTTTGGATTTGTTCCTCCAGGAACGTGAGCTGTTCATCCAGTGTAGCACCACCTAAGACAGTCATCTTATTGGCTAACTGGAGAATATCAATGGAATTGAATGGTGCCATAAGCCCCTCCTATTTTTAAGATTATATACAAGTTTCATAAAAAATAAAAAGCTACAGCGATTGAACAAAATGGGCGGATGACCTTTTGGCCACCCGCCCTCTTCTCAGTATCCATACCGACTCCAAGTCGGATCGAAGTGATGTGACTGCGGATTGATCTTCGGGAGAACTTCCCGGAGTTTTGCCAGAGCATAATCCCGGTTGTGATCATCGAAGCTGGTATAGTACCGGCAGTTATCCGGGACCTCGTCGCTTATGTTTCTGCAATATGCATACAGCTTCGCAATCAGGATACCGTCACCCTGGAACTGCAGGACCATGTGGTAATCGATCTCGTCCACCTTGCCTTCAGTGACGATCTCGAAGTAGTTCTCATCCATCCGCATATAGGTTCCCTTATTGATGGTGGTACCGAAATTGATGCCGCCGGCGATCATGCTGAGGGCATCGTAGTAACTGTGGAAATCTCTGAGGATCTCCATGCCCTTGTTCTCAACAGGTCTCACCATGCCAGCACCTCCTTGCTGAGCAGAGCCCACAGGCCGAATCCCCCGATCACGAGGGAACCGCCAGCCGCGCCATCCAGCATGAGAATCGCGAGGATGATCAGAATGATCCCCTCAATCTTCTGCCGCTTGATTGCCTTCGCATACCGTGCCCGCTTTGCCTTGTTAGCCTCATAGGTCTCGAGAAACTTATCCATTGTACATACCTCCTATGTAAAGTTTTCTTTTGTTCCTCTACTATTATAGTATGTACACAGAAAAGTCCTCAAATCGGAATCTAGTTTTGGTGGTGTAGGATCACGTACATAAGAAAATCGTATGATGTCGCCAATGTTACCTCCTTGTATAAATTTATATTCAATACATTCATAGAGGTTCACTATGACTGAAGTAATTCCCTCTTCTGGATGTGGGACGGTTAGTATCACTAATGGATCAGTCAAGCAATCGATTGATGCGTCAGTGGATATAAGCAGACTTAAATACTTGCCATTATCCGCTTCATTTAGCAAGAATTCATCGGAAAAGTTCTCACCAATAATATGCTCCGTCAGGATCGTTCGATGGAATAGTATCACCCGTCCTACTCCGCGACGAATTGTCGGATACGCACGTGTAGCGGTTGGTAACATAAAACACCTCCATAAAATATAAATTGGGAGTGACCCGTAAGCCACTCCCAGTTATTAATCAGAAATCATAACCATCAGGCATATCGCCCTTGGCATAGACATGCCAGCGTTTCTCCTTGATCTCCATAGCCACAGTCTTTCTGCGGAGCTCTTCCAGTTCCGCCTTACATTCTGCCAGGAACTTCAGCCGATTCTGTGTTACCTTATTTGGGTTAGGAATCCTGGACAGTTTCATCTCGAGCTTTGTCAGCTTGATTGAAAGTTGCTTGATCTTAAACAAGACCACTTCCCGCTCAGCCTCAGATTCTGCGTAACGCATGTTTCCGATGATCTTATCAATCTGAAAACGAATATCGTAATCAGACTCCGGACTATTGAAAGACTCGGACATAACCTCAGGTTTCGGAGGTGTATTACGCCAAGGAATATGCTTACCCTTAGGAGTAAATCCGATCGACAGTGTCCCGTGATGATTCCCCAGCACGTTCTCAAACGTAAGAAGAGGAACACCCTTCCGAATAGCGGCATAATAATGCCGAATGTCGTTATCCAGACAGGCATTGATGACGGTATTAACGTCCCGAACATCATCACGCAATTCACGAGCCATCTGATCTTCGATCGATGTAGTTGTAAGCGGCATAACCTTATTCACGTAAGAGTCATATGCATCAGCGAGCCCAATTGCTTCCAACACATCATCGGTGGATACATAATCAGTACCCACGGTCGGAACGCGAAATGGCCGCATGCAAATCTCCGCAAATGCGATATACAGCACTTCATCGAGGTTAATATCGTCGAAGAGCTGAAGCATTGTCTGATTCTGATGCTTGCCTGCAACGGTGGTATATGCCTTCAGCATTCGGATCTTTGCTGTGTCAGACATAACATTCTGTAGAATATCATGAATGATTACGGCGCCAAGTTCTTCATCCGAATACTTAGCAAAACACCGAGCATGAATCTCGATCGTATAGCCAAACGGGCAAAGAACTGTGCTATCAGGATTCAGCAGATATCCGGCGAATCCCCGATCAAACAGAGGAATCACACAAACATCCGGAATATTGATATTGTCACGATCATTCACATAGATCGTGGCCAATGAATTTTCCTCAGTCAGTGTATTAATCGCCTGCACCAATTCCTGGTTGGTATTGATATCTGCTCCCTTTTTGGTACAAAACTTGCTCAACGTGATCAGATAACTGGTCACTGCATCTTTCATAATCATATGCAGGGTAACACTCCTTTCTGCATGTAAGCTTATAGTTGTGTTTTACCGTTTTCAGATAAAAATATCCCCCTCCCATTACGGGAGGGGGACTTGTTTCAGTTTAGATACTTTCTTATGGGAATATCCTCACACAGCCGGAATTACACGCGCTCAACCAGACGAATGGAGCGTGCGCCCTCGTTCATCATGGTGGGCATGCCCTCGATCTCAACGATCGCAGACATCGGACGGAAGACGACAGGCATGTTCCGCTCGGTGTACACGATGGCGGGCTGTACGGGGTGATCCGCACGGCGCAGCTGATCGGTGAGGTAGGAGCTGTACTTGAAGTAGTTGTAGGTCTTCACCTGGCTCATCTT
This sequence comes from Ruminococcus flavefaciens, assembly GCA_023667315.1. GTDB lineage: Bacteria > Bacteroidota > Bacteroidia > Bacteroidales > P3 > Pullibacteroides. Next base: position 39,667 of record JAMPAI010000006.1, on the reverse strand, counting down.
CCAGTTGTTGGGGATCAGCAGCATCTGCATGCGGTTGTCCTCGAACTGCTGGCTGGAGATCAGATAGAAGACGCTGGTGGAAGTCTTGATACCAATGGAGTAGTTGATGACGCCAGCACCACGGGACTCCTCGCTCATGGCCTTGTCCATGGTGAAGTCGGTATCCAGAATCCGCAGGATGTAGGGAGACACGCCGACACGGAAGTGGCAGTCGGTGATATTCTCACGGCTCTTCAGCTTCAGAGCGCACTGATCCAGGAAAGGCACGAACTCGCGCTTCAGCCACTCCAGGTTGCCGTGTGCGAAGTTGCTGGGAGCCTCGAAGGGGAAGGTGGCCTCCATCTCCCAACCGGCATCCAGGCACTTCTTCAGGCGCTGATCCTCCATGCGGGAGCTGATCTCGGTGATCTGCTCGGTCATGGCGGTGATGATGTCCTTGTTGGCAAAGTGGTTGATCTGGTTGGAGATATCGGTCTTGGCCTCAGGAGGCAGGCTCACTTCGATATGAGGACGGGTAGGAACCACGTACTGCTCGAAGCTGTTCCGGAAGCTGGTGTGGATGGGGTGAGTGTGCTCCTGATGGCTCACGGTGGCGTAGAAGTACACCTTCTTGATGGCCGCATCCGCGCGCAGGAACTTCAGCTCAGAATGCTCGAAGTCCATCCGAGCGGTGACATCGGCGGTGTAGATGGTGCCGTCATCACGCTTGATGTTGAACAGGCAGGTGAGGTCATTGTTCTTGGCCTCGAAGTAGGGCATGGAGCCCTTGGCGATGGAGATGTTCTTGGGATCGACAGGCTGGCCATCCAGCTCCGCATCAACACGGACCACACGCACGTCGCGGTTGATGGTGAAGATGGGATCCATGCCATCCAGCAGGTACATATCCTTGGTGCCGACCTCGATACCGTTCACCAGGGAGCTGACCATGATCTCGGTACGATCCACGAAGGGAACCGGCGCATAGGGAGACAGCGCATCGATCATGTCTTCAGCACGGGACTCCAGAGGAGCGGTGATGGTGGGGATGACTTCCTCAACATCCACGGTCTGCTTCTCTAGGGTACGGGTATCGTACAGTCTATGCAGCACAGCCTCGTAAGGCGTACGCATGGTAGTGGCGATGGAAGTCGTCAGAGTGACCAGATTGGGCATCTGAATGCTTTCGTTCATCGCCTTGCCGTTGGAAGAACCAGTACGCTGAGCCTGATACTCGACCATGCCGTTCTTGAACATCAGAGCGGCGGACTCAGCATCCTCCTTCAGCATATCCTGGAACTGCTCGTGAGGGATAACGCCGGTGTAGTGCTCCAGCATCGCGTTCTTGATGCTGTCGGCCAGCTCGCTAACCTCCATGCTTTGCAGAGAGGTGGAAGATACGGATTCGTTCACGATAGAGCCGGTCTGAAGCTTCTCGACAATGTCGTTAATGTCGCGGCTTTTACCCATGCCGCCAAACAAAACACCCATTTGTCAATCTCCTTTCAGAAATAAAAATTGTTATTGTTACTAGAATGATGGAATGCCTCGGTTAGCAACTAGATTGTTCCACCAAATCTAGGAGCTTTCCTTATTTTTATGTTTAGGTTTTCTCCCGATAATTCCGTCATTTCGGACTTCCTCCAGGGCAGTATTAATGTCTTTCACGAAGATATAATACGACTGGATCGCTTCCTCATAGTTCATAATGGGGAATTTGTACTCGAGGAACTGATTCAGTTGCAGAGTAACCGTATTCAACTTCTCCACAATCTGATCACGAACATCCGGATCAATGACAGTCTCATTCTTCTCGATGATAGCGAGATTGGCCTGCACTTTGGCCTTCAGATCAATAAAGAACTGGAAGCAGTTTTTCTTAGCCAATACCCGATCCAACTCAGAAAGTTTCAGAATATTGATCTGGATATTTGTTTCTTGATCCTCTTCCTCGTCAGATTCCATATCCCCACTACCGTCATCGTCAGCTTCTGGCAGTCCATCTGGAGCTGGACCAAGATCTTCCTCTTCACCACCTTCGGGATCCATTGAGAAGTCATCACCACCGGCATCAGGAACATCTCCGTCTACGGGAGCTTCCTCTCCATCGGGGGGAGGATCTTCTCCACCCGCATCGTCGGCCGGCGTGTCTTCGGGCGCTGGATCACCTTCGTCGGAATTGTCTTCAGGGGTTTCTTCTTCGGTCTGCTCATCCGGATTCTCCTCCTGTGTATCCTCTTCGGTAGTATCATCCTCAGCGGGAGTCTCTTCCTCCTGCTCAGCATTCTCTTGATCTTGCTGCTTCTTTTTCTTCTCTTCGTCCTGTTTCTTCTTTTCCTCTTCATCATCACCAGCAGCTTCAACCATAGCTCGAAGAGCAATACTGCGCAATGCGAATAAATCCATTCAGTATACCTCCTTCCTATGCCATATTAGCCAAACGATCTCTGGTCTGAGGATCATAGCGAATCTTATTGATCCGATCATACTCACGGATATACTTCTGGCGAACTCGAATCAATTCAATACGTTCTTTATCCTGACCATTACGCTCAGCCATCGCAATCTTCTCATCAATGATTTCGATCTCTTCCTTCAACTGACGAACCAACACAGCTCGATCTTTGGCATCAGTATGACGATCGATAAAAAGTGTTACAATGTAGTGCATAACGCCAAGCGCCGGATTGATGACAGCGAGACCACCAGATTTCAAAAGACGTTTGATCTCATGGGTGATCTGTAGAGATTCGCCGACCATTTCAGAATGTTTTCGATTCTGACGATCCTGACGCATCTTCTTGACACGCTTCATGACGAATTCATCGAAGTTTCGTTCCGCCTTCTTCATTGCAATGCCGGCTTCTTTTGCCTTCATTGCGGCATTCGAAACAATGCCTTCATTCAATGTCATATACTGCTTGGCATCTTCATTAATCCACTCTTCCGCAGATGCCAAAATAGCCAGCAACTCTTTCACATCTTCAGCAAGAGGTTTATTGGGATACCGTACATCAATGGTGATATCCTCAGGTTTCACCATCTTCTCAACTTCAGCTTGGGTAAGTGACGTCAGGTCAAAAATAAACTGAGTAAGAACCTGCTCAACGATCCCAATAAACTTCAACGTCTCCGTATCATGAACCTGGGATCGAATGATCTGTCCTACTCCATTCATCCTCGTCTGCAACATAGTAAACATCGCTTTGGTGAGTGCCAGATAACGAATCTGGTTAGTTTTCATATTAGCTAACTCAGACTGAACCAGATTCCACAGTGGAGCAAAGATTCCTGTAAAGATTGCCGGTCGATACATGACCATGTACACGGCCAGATCATTACAAAAAGAATCGTTACTGAGCAATGTCGTATAGATGGTTCCCCATTGTTCTACCGTGGGGGTAACCTGAGCATTCAGCGTGGTTAAAAAGAACGCGCTATAGAAGCGCGCACATTCTGACTCAGATTTAAACTTCGTCAGTTTGCAGGTGTTCATGCACTTTTTAATCTCAGAAGCAATCTCATCAGGTTTAACCGCAGTTGCTGTTAATTCAATCGCTTCTTGCAACATCATATTTCGATACATGATGGCCCATATCCTCCTTCTTACTATACTTGGGACACATTATAAAAATGTCGCCAGAGATAAAAAGTAAATCTGAATAGAGACAAACGGGGAGGGGCAGATGCCCCTCCCCTATCTTTCTCATGTATTATACTGGATCACACCGATCACGGCACGCTCTGGTTTACAGATCGTATTATATCCCTTAATGATGCGTTTGAACGAATCTCCGTTACAAGGGACTTTCATCGAATTGCACCAATATGCCGGTTCGCACATGGGCAGATGATGGTAATGTGTCCGAATTTCAGTAACCTTCCGCGTTGGACCCATTCCCTTCACAGTAATAATGCTGACATCCTCATCCGCAACCAGATCCGGTCGATGGATATCCACTTGCATGTAATATAGATTTTCGCCATCCAGATCTCTGAAAATCGCATAGGTAGTACCATCTACCAATATGATAACACTCGTGAACAGATTATCATTCCGCAGGACATGGTCATACCCGGGCAGGCCGTCAGCGAGTCTCTTATTAAATGCCTCCCGGAAATGTTCGGTTCCAGATACGTACTGTATCCACTCCTCGAATAACCCACGGACAGCTTTTATAGTATCGGTGCGGTAATCTACACGAGGGATCATAGAAACCCAGGCGCTATCGCAGTAATCGTACGGGGCCTTAGTACTGGTGGTGTTGACCTTGATGTTCATAATAAATATCTCCTTTGTAATAATATTTGTGGATTCGCTATCATTATAATATATACATGCATTTTATAACCGGAACATCCTTATAATTGGACCTTAGAGAATTTATCAATAGGAGGAAACTCTTTTATGATTCATACTGAAAAGCTTGAATACTACATTTTCAACGAATCTACTGTTCGGGAGGAGACGAACGAGAAATACACCAAGATTCTCCGTGAAAATGTAACCGATGTCAATGGACATCGAATTTTCACCATTACGTTCAAACAGGTCTTGTCTGAAGAGGGTGTCGGCAACTGGAATGGCCGTACATATCCCACTGGAATCTGGATGAAAGCCGTTCAGAGCAATCCTCTGATCCAGCACGATCTGAAGCATGATGTCTGGATGGCTGAGTATGGACATCCGGATGTCTCCAAGTCTCAGAATGAGCTCGCTCGCCAGATGACTATCTTCCCGCCCAACGTTTGTTGGAAGATCAGCAATCCTCATATGGAAGGAAATCTCTGGATCGGTGAGTGTACTACCACTCCTGGAGGATATGGCGATATCCTGCGTGACCGTGCACTGGTCGGTATTACGCCGATGGCTTCTACACGGGCGATTGGGGGATGTGATGCCCGAGGCAATGTTCTCCCGGGTATTAATCTGGTCACAGTTGATAGCGTTGTTCGTCAGTCCAGTAAGGGTGCATATGCTGACATGAGTACGCTGAAAGTAAATGAATTCAATATTCCCGCCGGCAATACCATGCAGGAATCTGTCAGCCGTATCGATATGCAGTCTGAATCGTTCAAGAGCTTCCTGCTCACTGAATCGGTTAGCCGTGACAAGATTGCTCGTGTATGCGATACAATGAATCTTGACTACGATTCCATGGTACTGACTGAGAATTCCATTAAGATCAGCCGTATCGACGAAACTACCAAGATCACCGTAGTTCTTCCGCTCCGGAAACTGATCGGTGCAAATCAGTATCATCTGTTCGATTAACAGGAAAAAATTACGCCCGGGGAATTCCCCGGGCGTATTCCGTATGTACGGATCAATGCAACAACATGAACGCCCGTGCATTCGGACGCAGTTTCTGCATGGCAGCCGTAAGTGTATCGTTGACTCTTCGACGGGTCTCCCGACTATCGTGCCACCGTAGTAGATAGATGATATCCATCACACTGTAATGTGTTGTCGGTTTGATGTGCATCTCCTCGCACATCTCAGCTGTTGGCACACCATAGTAGAGCCGAACAACAACTTCTTCTGTCGGATCCAACACAGTCTCCAAGAGATCCTCGACCGTCTCGCGGGCACGAATCTGCTCATTCATCCGGCGGCAGTATGAAATCGGGCAACCAACGATCCCGATCTCACCGAAGCGCAGCGCAGTGTCATCAGATTGGACTCCGAGTTTGGTCCGGATCTTTTGCAGTACCGTAGCACAGAGGGCGTCCACGCTATCGGCCTCGATGCTGCTCTGCAAGAGTTCCAGCGTGATCATGTAGATCTCTTGCTCCAGGTCGTCAGTCTCGACGTGTTCAACATCGGCGGCGGTCAGGTTCTTCAGGACATACTTCTTCACGGTCTCCAATAACATCAGGGTATTCATCTTCTTCGTTCTCCTTTGTGATCAGAATTTATAGTACTCACGAGGCCCTCATACTCCTCGCTACTATTATAATATATAGTTATCCTGACACTGAAATCGGATATATTAAAACACCCATATAAGATAGGAGGTTTCTATATGCAAGTAAACAGTTTCTTGACTGAATTGTTTGAAGATCGTATGGGTCTTGACTATCTTGGTCTGGACTATCGATTTGCCGAATTGGTTCAGCTGATTGAACGCAAAACGTTGTTGGCGTTCAGCAACTGTATCGGCGTCAAATATCTCACATATCTCGATCTGTCCGATCGATCTAAGATTGTCCGAAAAGACTATCATTCCCGAGGCGTTGAGTATCACATCGATGATCCTATTTTGGATAAGTTTAATCTGCCTATCTTAGGAATTGAAGTTATGCGATACAATAACATCTCCGGAGTAGACCCTTATGACCCTGACTCCACAGAGTACTATAATGCATTGATCACATCACGTCAGAATATGACATTGGAAGGAATGTTGATGGGTTCTGAATACTCGTACAACAGAACCATCACAGATAACGCCACTCCATTCAAACCGTTCAAAGAGTTCCGTGGCGGAAGAATCCTGTATCTCAGAAACTGGGGATATCAGGGTCTGACGGAACTCGAGATTAAGACCACCTGGCCTAATCTAGTCTCCATTCCTGAGGAATATCATGAAGAGTTCATTCAGTTGGCCATTTATGATATTCAGGTAAAACTCTGGAATGAATTGAAATACATCGAGGATGTTCCTACTGCGAATGGTAATCTTCAACTTCGCGTGGACTGGAGCGGTGCTGAGCGTGAACGGACTGAGTTCCTGAAAGAACTCAAACAGAAATCTCTACCGGATCGTATTGGTCCACGATATTTCCAGTTGCTATAAAAAGAAAAAGAAACGGCCCGGGGAATTCCCCGGGCCGTCTCTATTCGACCATTGTTACAGGTCGTAATCCAGATCAGTTACTTTTGCGCTGGTGATCATATGCAAACCAGTGATAAACTCAAATGCCTGGACGTACTTCTCAAAGGTTTCCTTGTTACCTCCAGCATACTCCAGATCGATTTTCCGAATGCGATCAGTCTTCTCTCCAACGCATTTGACTCCAACGTCAACCGCGATCTTAATTGTTACATCACGGAACTGGATAGTGTACTCGTAACGAACGAAATCACGTATCCGGTAAATGCTAAGACCATTCGCAATCTTACCGGTATCCGATATATCCGCCATACGACGAAGAAGCTCCTGACATTGAGTATCACTCTTTGCGCAGGCTTCGAGATGGATATCCCGAATAGCATCATTCTCCGAGCAGTTTCTGCGTACCTCATACTCATCGCGTACTCGCTTGCCTTGGCCATCATCTTCACGAAGTACCTTCAGAGTGTATACGGTATCGCCGTTCTCCCGGCGGCGACGGAAAGAATGGCCATTCTTGTCCAGGAATCCATCCTCTGTGTCATAGTCGAAAGACTCCATATGGAACTGCTGGATATCCGTGAGATACCGGCTGACCATATCGAAACTTTGCACCGTGAAATGTGACCAGTTGTTCGGCAATCCGAACTTGTACTCAGTTTCCGTATTAGCCATTAGTCATCACCCTCCATGTCTGTTCCAGTCTGCACGTATTCTATCTAGCATGATATATGATGCTTCCTTGGTAATTGTCGCCATGAATTCATCGACATTGGGATTGCCATGCTGCTTGCCATCTATCCATTTGCGAACATTCACCACAGTAACGGTATCACCTACATGAACCGGAATATCATACGTTCCAAGCTGACGAGCGGCATTCCATAAATTAAGAGAACCCATGCGCCAGCTATTTTCTTCGGTATAGATGCCAGCCATTTTGATAACCTTGCGTATGCCAGCAGCCAACCGAGTAGTTTCTGTGAGGGGATCCATATATGCAAAAGTGATGGCCTTTATAGGGTCAACTTTAAGCATACTGTATCCCAACTCGACATCCTTCAGTAGCTTCTTCCTAAGACGTTTATTCATCGGCTACTTCCTCATCACCGGAAGACACCGGCAGAACCGTATGATCCAGCTCATCGATCAGGCGCTCGTAAGAGATGGCCTTGTCACCAAAGACTTCGATGTCGTTGTCCTGCCGGTTGCCAGACTCCAGCCTGATAATCGCCGAATTCAGCATATCGAGAATATTCTCGGCATCATCCCGATTCAGCACAATAAAGTCGGAGCCAACATTCGCCAGTCGCTCGGCAACTGCATCCGACAGATCATTCTTTTTGGCGAACTTCCGCAGAGGTTTGGTGGACCGTTTACCGCTCCAAACCAGATACAGGTATCCCTGTGAATTGATAGCAACCGTGATACGGTCACGCACATACTCCTTCGGATCCCGCTTGAACCGCGCGTGGCTGAAACGATCCTTGAGCTCCGCCCACAGCTTCCGCTTGAGCATACTCACCTTATGCTTGGGCAGTGTGTGACTATTCCGATACTCGAGAGGAATTTTGGTGATATCGTAGATCACATCGGACAGGTATGCGAGCCGGAGGTTATCCTTATCATCACCGATCTCGCTGTCAATCTCGATAATGAATTGATTCGGATATTCGATAGGATCAGGCGCTTCTCCCTTCTTATAGGTGTCAACCATCTTCCGAGCAAGTGCGACCGCCCGTTTGTCAGCAGGATCCTTAGAGAACTGCCGAGGACTGATTATATTAGAGATCAGATACTCAGCACCTTTATCCTTGGACGGAAGAACGTAGATAAACGGGATGTTGGCATCGGACATAGCCTTCCGGACCTCTTCATGCGAGGAGACGAAGAGGATATATGTGGTGTGATCATCGGGGCCGGCCAGGGTCATCTTCATCCCAATATTCGCGATGGCGGTCTGGATGTGTCTGATATACAGTTCCACCCAGTTCTCATCGGTCACACCGGGATTTTTCATGAATCCACCGCTGTCCAGATCATATGCCTTAAAGCAGGTATCAGCGAACAGCATCTTAGTGGCGGTCGTCTTACCCATGCCAGGGAATGCGCTGATGACGTTGATGCGGCCGAAGGCATTCAAGTTGGTGGTGGAATTGATCTCACTGTACTTCATGATAATTTCCTCCAAAATTTTATTTAAGTGAAAAGGGCCCAGGGGATATCCCCTGGGCCTCTCTTCTAACTTACGATGATTCTTGGTCGCGTACGGACATCTTTGTCACAACGCGTGTCAGGACAATAAATCCTGCAGTATCTCGAACTACCTTATCGGCATCCTTTCCGGGTTTTCTCCTTGCGAGAATCTTGAATCCCTTCGAGTCAATGTTATCAGACTTCGGAATGAGTTTCAATCCATCATCAGTCCGATACAAACCAAATTCCTCCGGACGCTCCACCATCATTCGATGCATCTCTTGTGAGGTGGGTCGACGCTTCAGAATAACGAAACCATCTTCATCGCGATTTTGCTGAGTATCGATATACTCATCACGACTGTGACGATAGCCAGGCTCAGCAAACTTGCTGACAACAGCATCGATCGCCATATCATACGAATCCGGTTCACTGTTCTTTGTGTCGAAGTATCCGGTTTCATCCAGTTTCACATTGGCACAGAGATATCCTGTCAGACCAGGATCCGAACTGGAGCATACGTTCATATCCAGTCGACCCAGGTGAGACGGATAGATATCACGATACGTCAGCGAAGTGCGCTCCTTGCCACCGTTGATGCCAGTCGGACCTTTCAGAGTATATCGGCTGATCTCGATAGCATCGAAGTCATTATAGCGCTCATAGCGGAACATGGAAGTCGTGCTCCCTTTCCCGCCACCAGACGCACCGCGAAGTAACGTGTACTCGTTGATGGAATTCAGGAGTCGGATATACTTCTCAAACGGAGGATTATCTGTATTCAACAGGCTATAGACATTTTTACTGATATGCTTGTCGAAATAGTACGCCAACGTTTCATTGGCTCTCACCCGTTTGTACCGCAGGTCGTGAGAATCCTTCTTGATCAACTCTCCGTAGTTTGTCATCATCCACAGAATAATCGTGAAGGTATTTCTCTTCCGACGCTTCCCAATAACCAGTTGCTTCTTGACACTGGTGTCCATGATCTTATTGAACGAGATCAAAATCCGCAGTGCCTTATTCGCATACCGCTTCTTCGAGAAGATTTCGGACAACCTGCCATACCAATACTCCTGATCATACACATCGGAGAATGTGATGTTATGATCCTCTCGTAAGACATCATACAAGGTTGCAGTGAACGCACCTACGAACTCGTGCCCATAGAATGCTTTCTCATTCACCTCCAGATAGATACCATCATTGATGGGGAGATACATATAGTTATCCTCATCCAACGGGGCATCCACAACGGACATGACATCTTCCAAACGGAACATCTCGATGGTATGCTGAACTCCATATTGCGCCAGGTAATAGATCAAGGGGTTGGTAACCTTATACAACAAATCCAGTCGGAAACATGGACAAGTTGCAGTTTCCCCGTCAATGAATTTGAGCTTCATCCGGACAGTAGAAAGTTTGATCGGGTACAGCTTCGTTTTGAAGTTCAGCACATTTTTCTTAACGAACGTACTGTTATCCACCACTTGGTTCAATACCCGAACTTTCTTACCATTGCGAATGTAATACCCGCCGTGGACGGGTTTTGGAACGCGAACTTTTCGAACTACCGTTGCATCCCGATCTTTCGCTTGAACTCGGAATGTCAAATACAACATGTCATACAACGTCTTATTCGGCTGTGCCAAACGTTCCAGAGACTTGTTGTTCTTGATCTTCGGATCTTTCGAATTGTTCTTATTCACCTCACTTCGAATCTTGAGCTGATCGGTAACCAGCTCCCAACTCTCTAAGGTGATTGCGGGGATGACCTCCAGATTCCGACAGGTGTCCACGATATATTCCACTAATGGTTTGTCGTAGGCCCTGTCGAACATTTCCCTGGAGATCTTCTTGTCATTTTTATGACAATAGTTAGCAATAAAGTCTAACAATACAGATCATCCTCACCGTCGAATTTGTAATCAACCAACTCCATGCTCTCGGCGAGAACCGCTTCGATGACATTCGGCTTGATATTACACATACCGATTTTCTCACTTACGGTTTTCAGATAGTCCATTGCTTGAACAAACACGCTGCCGTGAATACTGGTCCGACAATAGGGAATATCGATGTAGTTGACTCTCACCCTATCGCCGTACAGAACTGAGCAGGCGTTCACCAGATTCGGCGTGACATAGTCATCTCTTTTCGCACCGTACACTCGAACATTGGAATCCTCGGTGTCACGGTAGTCGTGAAAATACCGAGCCTTCATGAAATACGGTGTCAGTTTGATGAATCCGTCCGAATCCCGAACCACCAGTGTACTGGGATCCGTGATATTCTGACCGATTATCTCGATGACTTCATCACCAGACTCTGCGGTCCTCACGTCGAAATAGACCACATTGTCATTCTTGAAATGCACTTCGATTCTCTCGGATACCTTTTTCACTTTGTCCATGCCGGGATAGATATCCCGCGGGACATACTGGACCACATCGACCACTCCATTACGACTAAGCGTATGAATCGTATAGACCGGATGGCCCGATTGCTGATTGACGTAGATCGCTGTGAATGGCGTAATGAACATACGCGTATGCAGCGACACTTTTGCCAAATCTAACACAGTGGTGTTCATTGCTGTCACTCCTTTCAAGAGTATAATATATACCCAATAATTGGGTACTAAAAGAACGACCCGGGGATTTTCTCCCCGGGTCTTTTTGGCCGTGCTGATTACTCAGCCTCGGAAACCGCGTCGTTCTTGAGGTATTGCTTGAACGCCTTGGACGGAGTGAACTTGACCTTGATGTCGTCGCCGACATACTCGAAGGTGTACCGGCCATGATCAAACTCCGCGTTGATGTCCAGATAGTACTCCTTGCCATCCCGCTGATGATCCCTGGCCAGGGACACCATCAGGCGCATGAAGCTATCCAGGAAGTACTCGACCTCCTCGGGATCGATTCGGGCACCCTTCTCCTTGGCAGGGGCGTTCTTCTCATCGGGATCATACACACCCCAGGCGAGATAATCCCGGAACAGCTTGACGAACTCGTCGTCGAAGTTCTCCTGGAAGTCGGCGGTGCGCTTGTTGTCGTCGGCGTTCAGCATCTCGAGGAACCGCTTGCTGGGCTCGAAGGTGGGAGTGATGTTGGTACCCTCACCAACGGTCTTCACCTCAGCGGAGAACACGCCCCAGGGCATCTCCAGCTCGGCCTTGTGGTTGGACAGCATCTGACGCTTCAGGGTTTCGCAGATCGTACGGGTCACGGACTCGGTCATCCGAGTGGAAATGAATTCATTGAAGCCCTGGAATGCAGGCTTCTCCTGTGCGACCCATGCAGATACAAAATTGCTCATTGTTGTTTCCTCCTTGAAATTTGTGTGAAGTATATCGTAGACCGGAAGTGCCCGGTAACTACCAAATCACATAAATGTTCATCAAGAAGTCAAATACTACTTGACGCACCTGGTTATATTCAGGTGGTTCAAGGCTAAAGAACCGTACGCCCTGTCCATAGCGTACGGTTCTCATAGCAGTAACGTGTAACAGAATTTAATAGAATCTACAGGTACGGGCCCGATAACAACTACCAGTCATTCAACCTTTCTTATACTCAGGCCGCCCTGGCCCAAGCATTCATCCGCCCCATCTATAATGGATCCGCGAATCTCTCCCGCGTCCTGCAGACCGAGAGGTTTCCAAGCCTCCCGCGACTTGGTTCCCGACATAAGCACCCGTATTTCATGATGCCCGCGCCGTTCACCTTTGCGCCGCCAACGATCAAATCTTACATCAATTGGCATTTCTATTAAATTTGTTAGTCATGTGATCTCGAATGAATTAGCTCGCTTTTCGGCGAACAAGGATATCACCCGGTTCACAATCCAGAAGATTGCAGATCTTATCCAGAGTTCCCATCGATACGTAGTTACCGTACCGAAGAGCATCAATCGCGGACATTCCAAGCCGAGTTGTCTTTCTCAACTCGGCCTGAGTGTACCCGCGTTTCTTTAGCTCTGCGAGGATATCGATCTTGTATTCCAACATCCCGTTATCTCCTTATCTGTCGTATTCTTTGATGAACTCATCCTCCAGGTAAATGGGGAGATTTCTCTTTCGAGCCTTTTCCATCTTTCCGGAAGTAGAATTCATGTTGGATGTGATCAGAATGTCGAAGCTGGATCCATCAACAACTTCCATGTTGTGAGCCCGACAGACTTCGATGGCCTTATCACTCAGGTCTCCGCCGGTGTGACCAACCTTGATCTTTTCACTGAAGTCTCTGGTGATATTCTTAATCATCCTGGAGACTGCGATCAGATCATTGTGCAGATCATCCCGAAGTCCGGGATCCCGCATAATCTGGTTGGCAGACTTGGCTCCGATTTCGCCGATATAACGTTTCCAATCACAGGGCATGGTAGTATCGCCGAACTTGTCGACAAACTTCTTCAGTCCGCCATATCCACGCAGGAGCTCTTTCGCTCTAGCCGGCCCAATATCGGACCAACCCATTGCACCCAGAATGACATAATCTGGCGCAGTAGCCAGGCCGTTTGCGACTTTGTCCGGGAACTCCAGACTGAGCTTGTCGGTCATACCGAACTTCCTCATGTCATCTTCAGTCAGACTGCAGATGGAATACAGATGACCAAGATACAGTCGATTCAGATGTGTGACCAGCTCACTGACGAATGCTTCGGCATAACCGTCAACTCCGATCGCATCCAGGAACGCCAAATACTTTCCAACGACATTTCCCTTGCAGTTGCCGTTCTGGCAGATCAGTTTCTTGTTCTTGATCTCCAGCGGACCATTACAATCAGGACAGCTCTTGGGGAGCTTCAGTTTCTTACCGGAACCTTCTTTGATCAAAGAGATGGACGGAATCACGTCACCGACTCGGTGGACGTTTACCGTGGACCCAACTCTAAGATCCAGCTTGTCGTAGAGGTCGGCACTCAGAACCGGCACATGGTCATACCGTACGCCATCCAGGAACACCGGATGCTCCAGTTCCACCTGAATGGTACGATACCCTTTGCGACCGGAATCCAAGTAGATCCCCTTGACAATTGCTTCCGCGTTTGCCGGATCGAACTTGTACGCAATCTGATACTTATTCGTCCGACCATTGCGACCGATCATAGTCTGCAGCTTGTCACTTGCAACCGTGATGACAAGACCATCGATTGCATATGACAGTTCTTCTCGCTGCGCATACAAATCCCGGAACTTCTTCTTGATCTCCTTCAGCAGTGTCTCCAGATTCCCGGTGACCATGGTACGCTTGATCATATCATCGGGGACACAGGCAAAGCCCTTGAGGAACTTCATCCGATTTTCATACGACATTTCCTCATCAAGGTCAGTCGCTTCAATCGGGAAGAAGCTCAAGAACTCCAGCAGCTTATCATCCTCGTTGGTGCACAGCCTATTGATAATGCCAGCGGCTGCATGACGGTTACTCACATAGGGCCGAGCGAGCTTGAGGTATTCTCCAGCCTTAATACGATCCTCATCCGTCACAAAGCATTCGTATTGGATGCCGAACTCATCATCGTTCTTGCTGTCACCAAGCTCAATGCCACTCAGCCACTTGATGGCCATAGAGGCATCCTGATCGCCGCGAGTCTGTGGATCAACCAGACATCCACGCTTCATGGTGCCGTTGACACTGACGCCATCGATCTTGGGACTGAGCTCGATTGTGATCTCCTCATTGGTGGTCAGGCCAGCCAGAAAATATGCTCTCCGCAGGAAGTCCTCCACAGAATCAGTTTCTTTTACTCCTTCAGGAACCAGCTCACCCTCCTTGAGAATGTAAGCCTTATCCATGTTGTTATGGAGTTCCGGATACTTGATCCCAGTCTTCTTGTCGGTCTTAGGCACAATCCCAGTTGGCTCAACCAAACCGAGGCCAGTGTACTTCGCAAGTACCCCATCATAGATATTATTGGGGATTACTTCGCGTTGTTTACCGTCATACTCATAGAACGATTTACACACCTGCAACAGCTTGGTGACAGTCTTATTCACCAGCGGGGCATTCGACAATGTCTGATCCATATTCTGGAAAGCATCCAGCAGATCCGTGATCACTGTCTTATCCAGAATGTCATACGCCTTGCCGAACTTGTTCTTGCCGATGAACTCCATCGACTTGGTGATCTGGTTTGCAGCCTTAGACGGATCATAATCGGAGTATGCCACAGGCGGCTCCGGTTTCGTGATCAGCGGAGACTTCTTGGAACGCCTCTGCATGAACTCAGTAAACGCGGTGTCACCCTTTGCGGTCGGGCTCAGTTTGGCAAATCCATCAGAATCCTGGGTTTCCTCGGGAATCGGAAGGGTCTTCAGTACGCTCCCAGTGGCGGTCTGAGATCCGCCAATCTTTGCGTACCCCTTATCCTTCTTTTTGGACTTGTCTTTGCTCATAGTAATAAATCTCCTTTCAGATTCATTTGTGTGAATTACCGATATTTCATTCTTTCGGATCATTGCTATAATATATAGCTACTTATCCGTCTCGGAAGATCTCACCAGATCCACACTGAACCGAACATTGCGGTACCCGAGAGCATATGCAACGCTATTCAAAATGTCTACACTATAGTTAGCTTTCTTCGTAGTCAATATACAAAACGTATGCTCTTTGGGTGGAAGGTTCTTTGAATCCGCACTGCAATCAATTGTAATCTGCCGCAGTCTATCTACCACCAGCGCTGTTATAAGGTGCGAAGATTTAACTGGGTCAGTTGTATCGATAAAATGAACCTTTAACTTATCTTGATTGAGATACTTAAACAGTGCCAACGGTGTCATCGCAATAATCGACTGATCTGCGAGCTTTGACGGTATAATGAGCGTATAGTCGGTATCGCAATTATTGCGGATATTCACATCTATAGCTCCAGCCAATGCGACACCCCAATCATTGAGACAACCAGTCGTATCTACAAAATAATGAATATTTGCCATGAATTAAACCTCCTATCTGAAAAATGAGAGTGGGCCCATCTGGGCCCACTCTTTTTATCCCTGGAAATATTCACCTTCCGGCGCAACTTCGTAATCAATATTAATCTTCGTACCAAGTACGTTCAGATACGCAGCAATCTGCTCAATATTTTTCTTGCCCTTTGCAATGATCTCATCACTACCGCTATCGTAGTCCTGCTGGAATAACTCGCTAACTTGATTAAACGCTTCCTCTTCGTCCAGCTCTTCGTCATCAGCTCGAATAAATACTTCGTCGAACAGATGTGCCAAATAAGCATCTCTGGACATTGCGAATTTTGCATCGAAGCTGGTGGAGTTCTCCATCATAAAATCTGCGATCGCGTGGGGGTGTGGGACCATAGCTTGCAGAATCTCGATCTCCATTTCTCCAAATCTGACCGGTACATCTGAATATGGGATCACCGACTTCTTCTTAAGATTAGATTTCGCCGGTAACGTGGTCAGAGGATTCACCGGTCCGCGAGATCTCGTTGAATACTTCTCCAATGGATCCTGCTTCAACCTGACATAGAACATCTTAGCACACAGAATTTTGCGCATAGATTTTCCGCCATCTGGGAACACTATTCGCTGATAATTCGGTGGGAAATCCTCATATGCCCGGGCGATATCCAGAATATCCGAATTATCAATCGGATCTTGGACAATCGTGATTCCTCGACGCTCAATGCGCTTAGCGAACTTTGCCCGTTCTTTCTCATCGAGATTCTTCCACCACTTCTTGAAGTCCTGCGCCTCATCAGGGTTCAGATGCTTTAGAAGTTTTGTCGCAATCTTGAGTTTCTCATCGACATCATTCGTCTGCTTCATCATACGAACAGCATTCGCCCCGAGCTCATTACAGGAGTGCTCATTCAACTGTGACTGATTCAACCGACCAACGATACCGAGTGCTGCAACTACGAAATGAATCGGAGTGCCATCTTCCATTGTCCACGACTGGTCCTTGGGAAGAATCTTAGCAATGACGCCCTTGTTACCAGACCGACCAACGAACTTCGATCCAACAATCATCTTTTCTTCATCCAGAAGATGAATGACGATTTCCGTCGTACCATACACAGTGTCGCTGCTGTCGGCAAAGAATGCGGACGCATCGATGAAGTCCCGGGCTTCCGCTGCGATAATACCAAACCCATCCGAGTAGGTATATCCTTCATCGTCCGCTCGTTCTGCAATGTCGTTCATATAGTGGAACAGATTCCGATAGTATTCCTGCTGTTGCATATACAGCTCTTTGACCATCTTATTTGCTCCAGTGTCCGGCATCTTATCAGGATCTCGATTCGTCAGGATCTCAATATCCACGACACGGCCGGACCCATAACACAGACGATCACTTCGCTCGATTGCGCGCAGTTTATCATTCTTCAGCGACCGAGGGGCACTAGCACTGTCTGTGCGACGTACCGCACAGACAATCCCATTCTTTGTTTTCTCTCCGATCTTCGGGAGTCCTTGATACTCTCCAGATCCTCCGTAGAGATTTACCAGAACCTCGTTATCGCCTAGTTTGATCCTCTTAGTATGAGAACGGAATGTATTGAACATCTCATCCACCCCGTTCATAGCCAGAATACCATCTTCATATACATATGGAGATACCAGATAGACAACATTGATGTTCTTGCCGTACTGATAATTCATATGCTTATCAAAGTTAGTAGACTTCTGTACATATGCGCCGAGGTCAATGCTATCCCCTACCTCAAGAGAATCGATATACTTATTATCATACCTGGTGGAGAATCCCTCGGAATGCTCTTCCGCTTCTTCCCGTTTCCAGGCATGATAAAGTTTTCGCTTCTTGTCATAGCCAATGAGCACGTAGGTGTACTCATTTTTGGCGAACTTGGCAACTATCTCATAGTCGCCATCCGCCTGATTCAGCATCGGAGAATACTCCGACAGTACATTCTCGAACCCGGTTGGTACCAGCGGTTGTTCCGGATCCTTGATTGATACCATGTGACCAAACTGACTGGCCAGCATGATAACGCGTGAGCTGTTGGTATGGCTCACTTGTGTCATCAACGATGTTGGACCCAACCGATCGGTTGGGTATCTCAAGTCTTTTGCTCGTCTGACAACTTCCTTTTCTTCGCGATGCATAGACATTGATTATTCCTCCTGTTCTATCAGGCGTTCCAACCGAATGAACCCATCCTGGTCCACCTGACATGTCTGTGCTTTTCGAAAGCGTGCAGTTCTATAGGCATCGGCATAATTCTGCAACATATACGTCTCGTACTGCGCTCGACGTTTCTTTATCTTTCGATTCAAAATTTCTCCTTTCGTATGATTTGTGAATATTGCCATGTGATACCGTAACAACTCAAGAACAATCCGATCCGACTCATCAGCAAACGGATAATAGTCCTTGATGAAATGATACGTCTCTGATCCTGCACCTGCCATCATCGATTCATAGTCAAGTAACAGATCCTTCGTGAAATCGTTGTACTGACTCTGATATAGCGGGTGTAGCATAGCATATAATGCAACGACTCGATAGATCTCTTCCGTAATCAAATACAGGTAACACTTCCTGCACAAACGAAAGATATCGTCCAGATAGACAGTACACCGAAATGTCGATACCGGCATACCATCCTTGAATTGAACTTGCGCTAACCAATCTTTATCCTTTGTTCCTAACCGGTGAATGGTTAGCATCGCTGAAGGCACTTCACCAGTCATCATGGATTTTGCCACAGGAGCTACATATTCATTAAACAGCTCCGTGGTTATTTCTGCTAATTGATTCAACGTATTGAATCGCAAAATTCCACCTCCTTACGTATGTATAGTATATATCGCAAGGAGGTGGTCTATTTTACTTATCCGAATTCAGTTTCCATTCACCATCGGCCTTAAACCGGAACTCTCCAGTGGGCGTCTTGATAATAACCTCGCACTTATTTGGCAGGTCATCCGTAAAGGGAACGATTCGCACCAGCGCAGGATGAAATTCAGCTTCCTGCGATGCAATCTCTTGTGTTTTAAGAATTTGACGAATGGTATGAATCGTATCATTCGGATACATGACCTTTCGGCTATTCTCGAAGTGACATACATCCTTCACCTTACAAGAGCCACATGCAACTGTCCGGATCTCCGGATGCGTTGCGCAGTATTTTCGCTGTTCTTTCTGCATCAGTAGAATCGCCTCAGGCGTCATACCTCGATCACAGCCTTGCACGCCTGAGGGGTATCCGTACATGCAGTTACCCTGATTGTTGGAGCAGCTCTCACACAATTTGTCTACCTTCGGATCCATTGCCATATAGAACACATCCTTTCAAAAATAATTAAGAGGCCAGGTTACCCCAGCCTCTTAATATATCAGCTATTGATCATTTGGGCGAACATATCGTCCATATCCATCGCATCGGAACCGGAGAAGTCCTGATGAATGTCATCCCGAATCTTCTCGGTCAACTGCCGATCATGGGCGATTGCCACTTCAGGGTTGTCGAGAAGCACGGAACACTTCTCTTTCAGCTCGTCGTAGTATGCCATGTACAGCTCAGGATGATCACCGAACACATCTCCATAATTCTTCAGCGAGAACTTGAGTTTCTCATAGCCCTTGACGTAGTGGAAGTTACCAGACTTGAGAAGATCCCCATTCTCACGACCCTGATACAAGGAAGACAGGAGCGGATCATATCCAGCCTTGTTCGTATAGCAGAGCATCGTGCTGTTGGAACGACTGTTCGACTTGGACTTGATCCACGAAGCCTTCGCGATAAATCCAGTGATCCCATCACCAAGATTCAGAGAAGTAGAACTCTCATATCCGATAGACTTGATAACATCCAGTCTCAAGATATTCGCAGTCAGATAGATCGCCTTCTCGCCACCACCAATGGTCTCACCGCCACGCAGACCACGATACTGCTTAACAGGGATTCCATTCACAGGAAGCATCTTGTTGATGTGGTTGATCATGAAGACAAGTACATTGTACTTCTTCGCATAATTGACAATTTGCGAATACAATGCAGTAATCACCTTTGCCCTGCGAGCTCCAGCAGTATTCTGTGTCGCAGAATTGTAGATGTCAAGGATCCCCTCACCCTTCTTCGCCATGGAAGGATCATCACAATCTTCCAACAGAAGCTGGGATGCTGAGTCAACGATCATCACAGTGGGAGGATAATCGAAGATCGGATTCCCGAACATATCCAGCATGGGCATAGGGATCTTTTTCATATGAGCCACCTTAAACTTCACATGACGATCCAGTGCAACCATAAGATCCCGATCTGTCGTGATAGGATTGATTATGATATGACTCTTCGTCAGTGAGTTGGTGTACTGTGCAATCTTCTTGACATAGTCCACCGGCAGAGTTTTCTCAGTATCCAAAATCTCAACAAACGGGGCACCCTCCATAGAAAAATCAAATTTCTTCTTGGGAAGGTGTTGAATGATGTCATGACAGACTGCCTGCTGGATGTAAGGATTGATGTACGATTCGATGATCGCGACAGCCATGGCAATCGTCAGCGTCGTCTTACCACCCTGAGATTTTGCGATGATGGTGTTCACGCTTCCCTGAGGGATACCGACATTATGGTACTGGTAGAGTGGCCGCTCCTGCTCATCGTGAACGGTCAGATAACTACCAGTACCATAATCGAGATACATGAAACCAGTAGGGTACTGTACCATACTGGTAACGGTTTCAATTGGGTTCTTTTTGTCCTGATTCGCTAACAGAAAATCCCTGAAGTCCTTCATATTTACACTCCTTTGGGTAGTAGTATAAATATATCCAGACGCTAATCAATTTACTATTTATCCAGCGGCATGTAGCCGTAATCATAAATTGCAAATCGATTGGGATCCTCTTTGGTCTTATCATACAACATGCACACCTGTACATCACCCAACGCGGTTCCGTATACATCAAACTGAACTTCGGCAGTCACATCATTATCATGGAAAATGATTCGCATGGAATCTTCATCTCCAATCAAATAATATGCCTCCTGGTACACGGACTGCAAAGTCGGAGTGGGATTTGCATTGTTTATCATATTGCGCATGTCATACCGAATTTGGTTGTATGGGATATCCGGACCATTTGATGGTTTTATCGTACACGTAAGAATGCCGAGTACGACAAATGCTGTGATTAATACACAGCACACGACCACCGTGACAATATGTCCAATTTTCTGTTTCATATGTCTCCCTTCACACTGTGGTAGGTTCACCACAGGTACACACATCACATCCACAAGTGTTATGATTTGGCCAGGTATACTTAGTAATGTGCCAGTCATCGGTCACAAAGGACAATGAGAATATAATCTCAATATCCTCGTCTTCATGCTCACATGATTTCCGACCTCTGCTGTAGTGATCCTTATGAATGATCAGATCCACTGTATCACTGAATGTACTCTGGTACAAATCGTAGTGCATATTGTTGATCTCGTACTCTATCGCCCGGGCTTCGGATGGCGTAAAGTAATCCTCAATCAGCGCATATGCTATATCCTTGGTAAGCTTAGTGCGCTCAATGCCGTTGCTCTTACCAGATTGATACGTCCAATAGAATGCCACACAGAGGATTATTGCAAGGATAATAACCAATCCGATGATACTTCCTAGGTCTGAACTTCCGCCTTCCGTCTTAGGAGTTGTTTCCTGTTCGGTCTCCGATTCTTCAACTTCAGCCTCGACTGTGGTATTCTCTCTGTTCTCGTCCATCGTAGCAATTTCTCCTTTCTATGTAAAAGAAAGGTGCTGGGGATTTACCCCAGCACCGTATCTTCAGGACCACTTCTTGCCCTGGTCCTTCTTCTTGCTGACGGCGGGCTTTCCCTCCATCATATCAGCAAATGCCTTCCGATAGCCGGCATCGATTGCCCGCTCGGGATGCTTCTTCTTACCGATCAGAAGCTTGATGAGCTTCTTGTTCTCATCGTAAAACGACTTATCCATCCGGAAGTAGCGACCAGGATTGTTCTTCTTATACGCTTCCGCGTATGCTCGAATATACTTCCCGCGCTTCTTCTTTTTGGTCTTCTGGATCAGTTCGAAGATCATTGCCAGACAGTCAGAGTTATTACCCTCTGTAGTCATAGCTGCGCCAACCATCGCGGTGAACCGCTTACCGTATACCGATTTCAGGTACTTGATCTTCTTCTTGTCGGAAACGGTAGACTTGTTGATGATCCGATGGATATACTTGAAGTTATGCACCGGATCCCCATAGACCTGAATGGTCAGCTCCTGCCGGTTGGATTTGGTCAACCCATCCAGCTTCTTGGATGCCCGATACGTATCGGGGCTGAGCATGATGAACGCCGAAGTAATCAGAGCATTCCGCTCTGTATACTCCTGACTCTGGTTGGTGTACGCCGAACTACAGGACTTCCGGTATGCATCCGCCAGAATGCTCTTCAGGGATTCGACCTGACTCTTTGTCAGGTCCGTTTTCAGGTGATCCTTCTTCACCCGGACATGGTTCTTGATATACTCGCTAAACCACACCGAGGTGGAGAGGTTTGCGAACGCATTCCCGATATACGTAGGGAATGGCCCGCGATGCTCACGATGAGCAGTCACTTGTTCCAACATCTCACCGATATCGCTGTCGAGAATGTCGAATACTTCGTCTTGCGCCATCAGGTCGACTTTGCTCATGTCCTTGAACCGTTTCGCTGCTCGGTTCTTAAAGTCGCCTCCGCCGCCTTTTCTCTTGCTCATAGGCTTGCTCCTTTCGTTTATTGGATGCCAATTCTTTTATCGGCTCCACATCTATAGTATATAGATGGGATTACTCCTCCTGAGAACCAGCATCCACATCCGAATCTCCATCCTCCATGGAGAATGCGGGACCAGACTCGGATGTATCAGGCTTCTCTTCTTTATCCTCCGTAAACAGTGCACCAGCCAGGTACATGTTGAAGGTATGCATGAGCATCATATCCAGGAACCCACGAACCGCCTTACCGATGTCGGCCAGCTCGGACTTCTTGGGATTTTCCGTCTGAGACACGCGATACAGCTGACCCATATTCAGAGTCAGCTGAGTGACACCATAATACGGCTCTGTGGTACCGACCCGACGAATGGTCTTATCAATCGGGGTGAACCGATACTGGATCGACGCATTTGTGGTGCTGATATCCTCCACCTGATCGGATATATGAGTGATCTTCAGTTCAGTCACGTCAGGACTCAACACGCGCTCGATATACTTTTCGGCAATGCCGGACTGGAAGATAAGGACAGCATAATAGTTCGTAACCGGCGTATAGAGATTGCCGCCCAGCTTGTTCATCTTGGCATCGAACGTCATATCGGAACGACCCAGCGTATCATGAGCCCACTCCTGAATAATAGGCCGGCAAACTTCCGTCAGCTCGCGACCATACCGAACCACCAGCCGCTCTTCGGATGTCGACAGATATGCCAGTGGAAGATCGGTTTCCACTGCAGTGGAGATGATCTTCACCAGGACAGATGCCGTCAGAATTGCGAACTGGTAGAACCGATTGGGGTTGTACTCAATCATGCGGAAGAACGTAAGTGCATTGCCCTCCTCAGTCATCTGTTCTGTCGTATACCCAGGAACAGCGGCATCCACCGGGTTACAGGTCAGATAACCGCCGAGTTCCGGCTTATCGATAGGGACAATAATGTTTACCCTGGACCGAGCCAATGCGAACAGATTGAACTCATCCCACTTGCCGGGATATACCACTTTGTTCAACTCCGGGACAACCATCTGATCCAAGATCGTCTTGGCAATGGCATCCCGCAGACACTGATCCACCAGAGCACTGCAGTCGTCCATGAACTGGATATACCGCTCGCGGCCCATCATATAGCCGGACAGCATATGCGGATTGGTTGCCAGCATGCTGCACACCGGAATGTTCAGCTTCATAACGCTGCGGATAAACATCTTCTCCACAGCGGTGTTGAACTTAGATGCCTTGGGATCGGTCTTATCCTTGGTCAGATCGATCATTTTCTTGACCGGGGGAATTCCAGCAGGTCCCTTCACCTGCGTAGTTCTTCTACCATGTGTCTTCTTGGCCATTGTGATAGCCCTCCTTGTATAAAGTTATATTTGTATTCACTGGTAAGTGAATTTCAACGTATTTGCTTGAAAGAGGAACTTGTAATGAGGCTTAGTACAAGCCTTCAATATATGTTTTAACCACCTGGTATTAATGGCAAATCGATCATGCATAGTGGATAATTCTCCATCTTTGTATGACCAAAGAAAATCGACTATATAATCACTACCACCATGCCCATTTGGGTTTCCAACTAACGCGAGGTTAGTATGTAATTTGATCGACACGAACAGCGCCTTATGTTTAACGGCCATATCGAAGCCTTCTGTGTTAGTCGGAATGTAGCTTGTAATCGTAACGATTCGTGGGTTAGTAATACCATATTGATGGCCATATTTGGATACCCAATCATAAAGCTGATCTACGAGAATGGTATCAAGATAGAAATGTACAGTGGATGAGTATCGATACCAGTTTAATCGCTTAATGATCGACATACAGATGAACCATAGCGCCAACGGAGGCTCGCGTAATCTAGATTCGTAATCCGGAATAGGCGCATATAGCTGCATGTCCCGATACTCATCAGTAAACAAGCCACCGTTTGAACGGAACAGATGTACGATATACCAGATAATATAGCCTACCGCGAAAGCTGCTAATAAACGAAATATAGTATAAAACATATTACTCCTTTCGTAGAAATGGGTAGGGTGGGATCAATTCCCACCCTACCCATCATTACATCTTCTTACAGATCGAATGCACTGGTATCCAGCTCACCGGAGCCGGAAATCACATCAGATCCGCCAAACTTCTTGTTCAGCCCACCCATCGGATTGGTCATCCCGGACATCAGACCATCGATGCAGGACTCCTTCTTCTGAGCCTTGCTCATGATGTCATCATACCGATGCTTCATACCAGCCAACCGGTCAGCAGCCTCATTACAACCAGTCATGATGATGCCGATCTCAGTCGCGGTACTTTCTTCGATGTGAGCGAACTTCAGCTGGGCCTC
Organism: Ruminococcus flavefaciens; assembly: GCA_023667315.1. Lineage (GTDB taxonomy): Bacteria > Bacteroidota > Bacteroidia > Bacteroidales > P3 > Pullibacteroides. The sequence goes on along the minus strand of JAMPAI010000006.1, from coordinate 14,596 downwards.
GCCGTACTTGCTTTGCAGAACATGCAGATCCGTATTCATCTGTGCCAGCATATCCTTGGGGCCCTTGACCCACACGCCAATACCAGTAGCACCCATAGGCAGAGGCTGGCAGGACTTCTGAATCATATTCTCGATGTAGTCATCCAATGTCTGACCAGCAGTAGGCCGGGTGGTATCAGAGGTAGCCACCATGCGCCCGCCGATGCCCATCGTCAGGTTCAGAAGATTGCGCCGGTCAATCATCCCCTTGGTGCTGGTACCGAAGTTGGTGCCAGTGAGAAGTGCCGCAATGCGAGCAGCCTGCTCATTGACCTTATTGTGGACCTCGGCCACCTTAGAATCGCCGGTCTCAGTGGACTGTTGATGGGGAATGTTGTTGTCCAGGATGAAGTGAGGAATACCGGACCGAGTAAGCTCGGACTGCCACTCCAGTGCATTAAACTGGGACTGAGCATCATCGTCCATCGTAGGATATACGCCCAGAACGATAACGGGTAGCTTCAGGTTGTCGGCCAAGAGCTTGGCCAGAATGATGCTCATACCGGAACCGGTACCGCCATCAGCAGTCGTGGTGATTAGGACATAGTCCACACCGTGGAGAGACTGGATGCCCTCATTCACGTAGCCGATGACCGTCTCATAGGTCCCGTTCTTGAAGATGTTCTTGGAATAGTCGCGCACCTTACCGGAGCCGTCCTCACCCTGGATATGCGCCTTCTTGTTGGCCAGCACGTTCTCCTTCATATTGTGGACGCTGGTGTTATATGCAATGGAGAACACATCATGCGGAACGCGATCAGTGATCAGAGTGGAGATGTTGCAGCCGCCATCGCCGCAGCCGATAACGAGAACCTGACGGACGGTGGTGGAAGCATTTTCGCTCTCCTCTTCGGCAGCGAGAGTAGTCTTGGCACCATCAGCCTCTCTCAGCATGGCCTGAATGTCCTTCTCGTTCAGATTGTTACTCATAATTTTGATCTCCTTTTCAAATGTGTGAATTTATATAAACCCTATTTTCACATATAGGATCTACATACGAGTGATTTCTTTGTACGGGTTTGCATGCTCGAGTACTGGGTCAGCGCATTGATAGTTCGGAATGGTGATATCGAGTAGCCGTTTCCGATCTTCGGGATGACGAATGTCACGCTTATCTAACTCTTCCACCCAGTGGCTTACGAAATTGTATAACTCTTCCAGCGCTACCTGTACGAGCTTGGGATCTTTCTCCAGAATGGTCATCTCCAACTGGACCAGATTCTCGACTTCACACCAGCAATCGAGCCCACGTCGAGAAACTGCCAATGAGATCTCGCTGGGATGGTCAATAATCCCAGCTTGATATGCCTGTATCGTCTCGTTCAACACCTCCGAGACATCATCCTGAAGGTTCTTGACCATAACATATGGTCCGTGATACGCGCCCAGTTGCTTTGAGAATTTAAGTTTATCCGGTTTCTCAACGAGAGATCCATGCCGTTTATACATATGGGCGCAATGTGCTTGTGTTTGAATGTTATGATCGTTCAGCCGTGTAAGAACCGATACCATCGGGACATCGATCTCGAACATCATGGCTTTGCAGTCCTCACAGCGGAGTCTCACATCTGTTGCGATATATCTAGGTTTGTCGCCGCTGTGAAGAATATTGGTGGTGATAGTGACTTGTTCCAGTTTATGACATATCGGGCAATACATCATAAAACTGCGCTCTGTTACATGGTCGCTCATATCTAACCTCCTTAATTTGTATACCGAGCATTACTTTCCGTTATTGTATATCCATGATCTTTTGCTGCGGATAATACTCTACTCGGATAACTTTCGGTACCGTCTCCATATAGATTCAAAGCATTCTCCAAAGTCCCATTGGTCAAATTTCGACCAAGAAGACAAGTGGAAATCTCAATGTTCACATATGGATCGTACGCCATGCTATGATTGTACGAACCTTTCTCATGACCCAGGACTCCTTCCCAGATCATAACAGCCGTACTCTCTAAAGTTTGACCTAGCCCTCTAGCTGACGACTGTGAATTATCAGCCATAGGGTTAAAGTCAGATTCAACGTCATAGATTGCCCACATTACTTGCGGGTTGACGTTCCACGTTTCACATACCTCCCATGAATAACGAATGTGATCTAAGGTTAAACCAGAGTTCTTGGGGGCATGTTCAAATATATACCAATACTCCTGCAGTCTATCAAACTCCGCGGCTTGTGCGTTGTGCAGAGTCTCGATTTCCTGATTCAGGGTATCTATTGTCATATTCAATTTTTCAATTTGGTTGTTGTAGTCTGCTTCGCGATTTTCATATGTGTCAATTGTGTTGCTAAGTTCTGTCTCCGCAGAACGGATAAGTGTTTCGCGCTGTTGATCAACATTTGCCAATGTGGCTGTGTAGTGGGAAATCTGAGTTTCATAACTCTCAACTTTTCCATCATAGATAAACTTGAAAATCACGCTTGTAATGATAACTGCAATCAGGGCTCCAATGCCCACGCCGATCAGCAAGAATTTAATCAGCAACTTTTCTATTCGGGCAACGTCTAATGCGGTTACCCGATACATTTTTGTTTGCATGTCTTTTTATACCTCCTGCTTGCGTCTACTCGTATAATATATACTTGTATCACATTTCTTCGAAGATACCGGAATGAAAATGGGTCTGGTGTTACCCAGACCCATTGTTCTGCTACTTATTCAGATCTTCCGGATTAACCGGCCGATGAACGCCAGGCATAGCAACCTCATTCATATACTCCTGATTCTTCAGGCGCTCATACGCTTCCTTCTGAAGCTCCTCACGAGACTTCTCTTCAGGCATCAAATTCACCTCCTATTCTAACAAAATACCGGTCTGCCATGATAGTAGAATAACGGTGCGAGTGGCAACTCAGCATTGACACGCATTCCATTTGTAACATTCAGCTTATCGACAAACTGTTTATAGCTACGTCGAATACGTTGATGTTCAATGACATTGGCAAGGCTTTTACATACCACCTTATCCAATTCGGGATCATGTATAGCATTCAACCAATCGTGCAGTGTACGCGACATATCCAAAGGCCCGCTTGCCAGCCCTTCGAATTCAGATATCGATACATTACTCATACGCTATCTCCTATCTATCGTCGGGACTACCAATCCTCAGATCGGTTCTGTCCCCATATATCCCAAGGATCCTACATAGTGACGCATGGTGCGATTTACACCATTCATCATCCATCAGATGTTTCAAATCCTCGATTTTAATACCAAACTTCTCTTGGAGTACGCGATCCCTCGCAGTAATTGGATCTCGCGTACGAGGTGTCGCATTAGTGATTTCGCGAGTATATCGTTCACTCGCTTTAATTGTTGGATAGAAAATCATATCATATCACCCGCGATCAATCGTAGTAGCGTCGCCTTCCTTGGCTTTCAATGTGATAGGCAACATCAAACCAGACTGATCAATTAGATTTGTCTGAATACATGCTCCCAGCAGTAGAACATTGATCGTGTTCAATGTAACTTTATCCAGCGGATCATTCGGCAGATCTTTCAACTCTACCTCACCATCACGCTGGATACGCCGTAGCATCTCATAATGAGCCGCCGAATCATCTGCCATTGGCCCGAAATACTCCTGTGCCGCATAGTACTGGCCCTGGGACAGCAGAGAATAACCCTCAACATCAGTCACACGAGCAGTCTTATCCTCACCGCTTACCTGACCAGTTTTCGGATCACGCTTTGCCGATGCAGTAGATACATGATTCTTCGATTGAGCCATTTGTTTCAGCCGTTTCACTGGCACGTCCAGAACCATGATCTTATTAATTGTACCAGGGGGATTATCTTTATCCCCATTGAGATACGGACGATATACGTACTCATAGATAGGAACATTATGTTTCCGAGCTACCTCATGGATAAAATCCAGAGTAACTGGATTGTTGTATGCCTCGTAAGCAACCGGCACATTCTTATCGGGATTAGAGAAGAACTCATCCATGAACTTATAGAATGCAGTGTCATCCATCTGATTCAAGAAATTCCTCATTCGAGTAGTATTCTTCCCAGACGGATCCATGTCATCCAATAGTTCATAGATATCAGCTTCAATCTCCTTCCTCAGAGCACTCGCCATTAGACTCTCCTCCCTTCGCCACAGTAGTTAGTGCTTGGGTAAGGAGCAACGCCACGTACAGCCTGCCGTAAAAATTTTCCACAGATTCTCACCTGCCTTCCAATTTATTGAGAATCTCAGTCAGCATACCTGGGACTGTCTCCATGATGGATTTGCGGAGTTCAGGAGTAAGAGAAACCTCGATCGGCTTAAAGGTAGACTTGCCGCTATACGGAGTCGGCTTCTCGGATACAGGAACTGCTCTTGGATAGGTTCTTGGTGCATCAATTTGAGAAGGCTGAGTATCCTGATCAGGAGACAGCTTCTTCATCAATTCATCGAACGCTTTCGTGGTCGATTCATTAGGAGAATGTTTCACCAACAGATTCTCAGAATCCATTCGCCGAGCGCCTCGCACCAAAACTGCAGTACGAGCAGCATCGACATAATGACCAAAATTGTATGCATCAGTGGAATTCTGCGGATCCTGCTTACAGATAGCATCGAACATATCCTGGGCTTGAACCAACAGTTCCAAACACTCGTTCTCTTGCGGAGTCAAAAAGTTGATACTCACAGGTCGTTTCATATAGCACCATCCTTACTGTAATTTCGCCTCATAGTTGATGATAAAAACAAAAAACATGTAGATGCATCGACGATACTGAAGCTTTACAGTATTACCATACCTCGCATTGCCATACTTGTACATGTTTTGTGCCAACCACTGATCGATCGTACTCTTGATCAACTTCATCTGCGGGACTTCGGTATTTGAACCGAAAGATGTTTGCATGAAGGCAATGAAATCACCTTTTGCTACATATTGAATCGGCTTACCAGATTGCAACAAATAGAACTCGATCATGGCACTGATCAATTTCCGCATAGATTGATCTTCTCCATCTTGATCGATGATATCCTCAATCAAATGAGAAAGTTTGTCTAATGAAGTATCAGCTCTGGTGATACTATACTTGATGAACCGTCGATCATATTGTCTGTTCGTCAGCTTAATATATACCTTGTTCGCTAACCGATCAGTTGCAAATGACTGATTGTCCATCTCCCGATACGTATCAGATGTCCACTCTTCTGTATCCGCATTCAGATAATTGCCAGCCTGATGGTTCTTATAAAACTCAGAAGAAATCTTCTTCATTTTACCCTTCAACCGCGTCCAGGTAGAGTCTATAACCCAGGTCATATCCTTATCTCCACAAGTTTTGATCTTATCTGCATACGTGTTTAGAACGGTATTCGTATTGTCCTGAATGAATGCAAATAGAGATGGGAACTCACGAATGGAGAAGGTGTTGTTCAGATGAGCCAACGTGTAGTCCATAATTTGCTTATTCGCCTCATATTTGAAGAAACCCTTATGTAGAGAAGTCCACATATTCAGCGACATATACGTAACAACTACCTTGGCCATCCGTTCTCCTTCAGTAGACTTCATGTTCAAAAAATGAGAAGCTACCAACATAGACGCGATATAAAACGGTTTCGATTGAATTTTATTGCCGCTATAGATCTGCTTACTCTGTTTAATAGCGGCATCCAATTCCGCTTCCGTGATACCGATTGCCTTATACAGAACCTCCCGATCCTGATCGCCAAATGAAAATCTGCGACTAAGATCCAAAGTCAGCAAAATTTCAGAGTTCCGGTCAACGTAATCTAAAACTCCCTTGTCTAAAGCTTTGATAGCTGCCGGTGTGAGAGCCTTGGCGATTCTAGGCCCAAATTGATCCTTCAACATAAACTATCACCGCCAATATAGTAAAATTATAGTTATGTCGCGAGGATAAAAAGAGCGGACCCGAAGGCCCGCTCTTTTCTTTTTCACTTGTCATCAGTACCACCATCAGCAGGGGTTCCTACAGATTCATGATCCATTCTAGCATTCACCCCTTTCGGGAAATCCGCTGACGCGATCAAAGATCTTCCAGAAACTTGTCAAGTTCTTCGGTTGTTTTACCCAGAAAGATTTACATCGTTCCACCCGTTGCCCATACACATCAAATGCATCGTCCTTTATGATAAACATATCAACATCTTCCGGATATGTTTCAAGGTACTCTGCAATCGCCCGTCGGTAATAGAACTCACTCTCCCAACTAAAATTGGTAACGAATCGTTCATCGTCATCATGAGGGAGTCCACCATCGAAGGTCGCATTCAGGACGCTAATGTAGGATATGGCCATTCTCCCAACCCTCCTTTCTGGGTCCATTGGTGTTCCGCCCGCTTTAGAAGATTTTTCTGATCATCCGCGGACAATCCCATCGCCGCCAATCCATGATAGGTAGCGCTGTAGTGTCTCTGGACAAATTCAGTACGATCTCTTCCAGTAAGCTTCATCGTTTCGATCATCGTCGTTGCCGTGATTGCTCGTTGCAGTATATACCGCAATCCTTCAGTATGCATATCTACAACTCCTTTCTATGCATTCCTACTATTATAGTATATAGAAAGAAAAGTTGTAAAATCGGATCAGGAATCTTGGCATGTAGTATCTCGCTCCCAAGTGCCCGACTTCGGTGTATTCTCAATCATACGAAGCAGATCGGGCAGACATCCGCCCATCCACTTGGTACGAACTTCAACGACAGACTTGTCGTAACAGGCAATGCCCTTCTGCTCATATGCAGTCTCATTGAATTCGAAATGAACAATACGTCCAGTTTCTCTCTCGATACCGATGCATCCACGAGTTGCACCTGGATACCGGATTGCGATATAATAGATCTTCGAATTCTCCTTCTTCAGGATATACCCTTCTCGATGGTTTTCCAGATAGAAGTATGAACCCCCGGCATACTGTTGGAATTTCTTCCAGGATTTCTTCAGGTGTTTGTCAAGATCTGCAGTAAGAGCATTATGGTACTCATTACCCATAGTAGTATACTCGACCTGGTTTTCAGTCATCTCACTCATCGTTCATTTCCTCCGTTAAACTGAAGATTCGATTGATCGCATCATCTGGGGTGTGCCCATCGTACTTAGGAGCTCTCTCAAGTTCCTGCACATGGAACATATCCCAATAGGGATCGAGATCGTAATGGTAGGTCGCTTGTCCTTGCGGAGTCTTAATACCGCAGATGAACATCCCATCGAACATCGGGAACTCCGGATCATCATGTTGCTTTGACTTCCATGCCAGTTCCGGATGCATGTTGCAGATGGTAGCAAACAGCAGTGCTCGATGATGATAGAGCTCGTCAAAGGTGTGGTACCCATCGGACACACCACCGACAGTGCCACCAGCACGGAAATGTGCTGTCATTTCGGCAATAAAAGCCTTTCTCTTCTCATCGAGATGAAAGATCTCGCTTGCTGTGAGATACGACTTCTCGATAGGCTTTGGCGAATGTCCGTGCGCCATACTCCGAAGGGTATTGTAGTCATCGGGGGTAGGATGGACCTGTCCCTCCAGGGCATCCATGTAGCTTGGTCTATTCATCAAAATTCATTCCTTTCACATGAAAATTAGCCATAGATTGATGGTTGATTGTTTCGCGGTATTCTGGATCAGTGGATTTATAATATGCACCACCATAAGGACGTAATGGTACATTATTCCAACCAACCAGTCGTCCATTATAGTAATGATAATGAATGACACGATCAATCCGACGATGATTTCGACGTCTGGTGATGAATATCAGCCGGAGACTTTCCACATCTTCTTTATTGATGCATACTGTTTTACCGTCATCGTCGATGTAGTGTAAGCCGAATTGACATTTGTCACTCGGAGCACTCAAGGGATCATAATCCATAGGCCCATCATAGACATCCTGGGCGACCCACTTACAATAATCACCGCCTCTATCATATGCATAGTGACCATTGATTACCACACGCACATGATAGTGATGACCTGTCATAGAGCTGCTCATGATTGAAGCCACCTCCGCATACCCTTAATAAATTGAGCAAGCCATCCCACTTGCCGTTTGGCATCTTTTGCGGCTTGCTTTATACGGTGTTCATGGTATCGTTTTAATTCCAGATCCCACATTGGATCATTCTCGTACATCGCTTCAGCAATGGCATTTGCTTCTTTATCCGTCACTCTTCTTATCCTCCACTCCAAGCATCAGCGCAATGACCTGAAGTTTCAAAAGATCAGACGGCTTGATGTTATACGCCTCCTGTATGATTTTCCACGAATAGTCCACCTTACGCTTTAAGGTCATTGGTATACGCAACTGTCTCTGACTTGTTAAAGCTACTAATTCCCTAACTGTCATACAAACCTCCTAAAATAAGAGTGGGCTGGTCCATGCCAGCCCACTCGTTTATTCCATGCAGTACCAATCGTTCTTGCCAAGCTTGAGTACCTTGGTTGGTGTGCCGATCGATGTTGCCATCTTAAACTTCTGTTCCTCACCAGTGGATGCAACAAATTTCACAACCTTACCGATCTGAACCTTAAGATCCAGTTTTCCAGCTCCATTGTACAGAACCAGATCATCTTCAGACCCGTGCAAGAAGATTGCACCAATGATCTTCTTCCCTTGCAAGGAGATCGTATTGTTGCCTCTCTTGGCAAACGCCAAATATGCGGCATCCAGGAACTTCAGATAACCGGATTCGCCATAGATCAGCATATAGTTGGCATTGTCAGTAGCGTCGAAGTACACCAACTTACTGATTCGCAGATCTTCCACATTCTTGATCATCCGATTACCAGCAGATGCTCTCTGATATCTCGGGAAGTCCTCAGCCTTCAGGTAGTACATCGTATCACCTTGAACCATGCCGATGATCGAATCCGTATGACCATTCCCCTTAATCGGGATGACATCAACCAACGTATCTGGGTTGTAGAGATTCATAACCCGACCACCGCGATCCACCTTCAGGATACTGGCCAGATCAACCACCTTGCCGTAGCCCTGTTCGGTGATCATGGCCAGTGCATTGTATCCGGACTCCTGCGTAGAGCCAATGATACTGACGACATTCTTCACGCCAAGTTGGCTCATACTGATACCAGAATTAGTCATATTGAATGCACTACCGACCAGCATCTTAACCATACCTTCACGGCTAAAGATCATCACAGTGTCACTGTTCTTAACCTCAACCATTTTGTAGGAGTTGTTGATCTTATCCCAGAAGTCAGAGATCTTATTGGGGTCATCGACACAATAGAAGATATCCTGATTATACAAAATATACTTCTTTGCATTGGGATCCATCAGACCGCCTTCCAAGTTAGTCAGAATCGCATTCCGCTTCTTACCATACTTCTTCAGACCCTCTTTCAATTCATTCCGAATGGCTTCTTTGACCGCGCCATCCTCGGATAAGAGTTTTCGATAGGTCTTATAGGTTTCGACGGCTTCCTTCTTCTTTGCTTTCTGCTCTTCGATATCCAGCTTCTGCAACGTAGCAAGGGGAACCTGGAGAACACAGCGAGCCTGGAACTCAGTCATCCCGAATGCTTTCTGAAGACCAGCAATCGACTCATCATTGTTTCTGGACTTCCGAATGATTGCAATTGCCTTATCCGTAGCAGAGGATGTCTCCAGTACCATGACCAGCGCTTCATATCGAGCACGATCCTTTGCGGCTTTCAGTACCACCTGATGATAATACCGACGCTTCTGATCATACCGTTGATTGATCCATTTCAAAAGGATCTCTCGTGGCGTAGCATAATCCGGCATATAATTGAAGATCAAACTGAACTTGACACCGATCACCTTGGCCAGTGATGTTGCCTTATACAGTTTCTCAGCCAACACATGCGGATCATATCCACGCTCGTACTCAATCAGAATCTCAATGCCACCCGGAAGGTCTTCATCAGCAATGATTTCCACATTGAGAACTTCAGGAAGCCTCTTAGCGGATTTGTTCTTGTCCTCAAGCTTGATCGCCCGGATCTCTTCAGCAATCTGTTTACCGTATACCCCAAGCGGTACGGCTGTGAAGACCAGGACGTACTTATCCTCAATCTTGCCGCCAGATCCGCGTCGCTGATCTACTTCGACTCGATACGGGGCTCGCATCGCAACCTTGAACTTCTTACGATCGAAACAACCTCTCAGAGATTTCGCATTCACGATGTTCAGAGGTATCGGTGTATCCGGATAGATATCAATTTTTGCATTCGGGTCATCCATCAACGCCAATGTCGCTTTGAAAATGTCGGTACTGTTAAAAGCCCCCAGCCAACTAGAAGCTCCTTTACCGATACCTTGATTCCACTGCATCAAGATATTCGGATAACGACTGATCAGATAGATCGGCTCCGTTCCCGTATACTCATAGGAATCCTTTTCATCATACAATGGGCGTTTCGGTCCAATATCACCGAAGAAACAATCCATTGCATATGGAGTCAACGCAGCCTCCGCGTATCGAGAGGCGGCCGGCTTCAGATCAGACATATTTCCGTAGTTACCCTTCTCTTGGATATACGGGATCATCATGGTCTTACTCCGACCCAACCGATAAATTGTATCAGCAGCCGCTTGATCGCCATGCGGATAAACCAGTTCGATCATGGAACCAACCAAACTGGATACCTTGGTAGACCGAGTCCCATACAGGCCTTTCTTGAATGCAATATACAGGACTCGACGTTCCACAGACTTCAGACCATCTTCAATCCATGGAATACTCCGGCCTACGTTCATATTCATAGAGAACAATAGACCTTTGTTGTAGCAGTAATCCCCAATAGGGACTTCGGACATATTGATGATATCTTCACTGCCATAGATATCGATTAACGTAGTCAGAAAGTCTTCCGAATCTTTCGGAAGACGTGTGGCTTGTCGTTCTCGAAGCCACCGATCATAGGGTCCACCGGCTATGGGTATCAGCTCAGTGAACTCATGCTCCTTTACTTTCGTTTTACTTTTTGCCATCTATCACAATTCCTTTCGATTTGGCTTGCGCTAATGCAACTCGTCTCTTATATTCTTGGCGAAGTCGAGTTACATATTGAAGGATACTGGGGAATGCGTGGAGATCCATATCAGCAGGAATCTCCACGTCAGTTCCGCAGGATGGACATTTGAACCTTGGAGTTCCGATATCCATACCAAACAGCGGAGTAAGCGGTGAATGAATCACTAGATGCATATCCTCCGCTTTTAGTTTCATAGCTGCTCCACATGCCGGACACTTTGGACGATCACTATCGATCAGGCTCTGATAGATAGGAGCCTCATCTTCTGACACTCGCACCGTAATATCCAGCAACACTCCTTGCACTGTATGCGAAGATACGAGTGTTTTCATATGCACCTCCGATCAAGTCACGAGGTCAATATCCGACAGGACTGTATGAGACATGACGCGCATCCGGATATCAGCATATTCAGCTTTCGTGGACAGAATGACACTGAGCTTCTGCATATCCTGTTCATAGTTCTTGAACTTCAGAATGATGACTGTGCGGTTTTCCGGATCCATACACAGAGCTTTCATCTCTTTCGGTGTCAGCTCTCCCAGTCCCTTGTAGTACTTAACATCCTTCGGGATATAGTTCCGGAACTTTGTCATGACGTCATAGATAGTTTTCCCGTCAGATCCATTGATTGTGAATCCATCAATCTGATGATTGACCGCCTGGATTGCTTTGAACTTACGAATGCGATGATCGAAATGTTCATCCAGATCCAAATTCACATAATCCGAACCGGGGAGTTCACCATCAATCACCACTCGACCATTCTCGATCAAAATCCGAAGATCCTTGTATTGCTTCAGAGCAGCCATCCAATAGGACTTCTTTTGGCTCTCAGATTTATCATGATATTTCCAGATGATATACTCCATCAGCCGGGGATCGCAGCAATAGTACTCAGTGATCTTGTTCAGCTTGGTATCATAGTCGGAGTTTACTTCCAGGAACTCAGCAAGCTGTTTCTTGCTCATAGCTTTGCCCCGGAATGTGACTGTGGTATCAGCCAAGAATCTCTCAGTAAGATACTCAAAGAACTTCCGTTTCGATTGAACGAACTTCTTTTTCTTACCCTCCATAAAGGAGTACAGCGGAGGCAGAATGCGTCCAATCATTCCAGCGTCTACCAATGGACGACAATGCTTTGCGAATAGACCCGCAACTGTGATCGCAATGCCATCACCATCAATATCTGCATCAGTACAGATCAGGATATGATGAAATACGCACTTGGATGGATCGCAGCGTTTTCCCGGTTCGATTCCGCTAACGTTCATGATCTCATTGAAATTATTCACTGCAGCGGTCATGATCGTTTCACTATCATCATCGAAGATATTCTTCGGCTTTCGACAGGTATAGATCGCCTGATTGTACGGATCACGGGCACTGGTGGCCAAACCTAAAACGGAGTCCCCTTCGCATATGATCAACTCGGGAGATACCGTTTTCATGTTGTAGATGATCGGCACATACTTATCCGGCTTATCCTTACTGAAGGCGTTATCGGTATCCTTTACCCGAACCTTCTTAGATGCCATACGACCCTTAACAACCTTCTTAATGAAATCGCCGAGGTCATTGATAACTCCATTCTTCTGGTTGCACAAGGCTTCATAGACAGCATCGCGAACAGCAAACTTGACCTCCTGATTCAACAGTCGAGATTTATGCTGTGCGCTAAATTCAGGTCTAGAAAGTTTAACGCTAACCATACCACAAAGACCAGCAGTGATGTCACTCGGCATAATGGGAAGATCCTTATCCTTCTTGGACATTTTCGGGATATAGATTTCCTTGAAGTACTTCACCAAACCTTGCTTCAGACCATCTACATGCTGTCCGCCGTCGTAGGTTTTGATAGAGTTAGCATACGAGATTACAAACGTATCCGTATCCTTCTCCAAAGCTTCCCACTTGAATGCTACAGCCGCCTCAACATCGACTTTGACCTCAGTAATATCATCATCGTCGATGCGCTTGAGCAGTCGAACTTTCCGTGTGGTATTGATGTGGATGATGTCAGTGTCAGGTTTCCACTTCTTAACCAGATCAAGAAGCGTATTCCCTTTGAAGTTATAAGTCTTCACCTCTTCCCCATTGTTGAGAATGACCAATGTCATGTCAATGTCAGGGAAGCAAAAACTCTTTTCGTACAGCCGAGCACGGATGTCCTCTGGCTCAACATCATCCATATCCATCAGTTTATTATCAATGGTAAACTTTGTAGTGGTACCATGGTTCTTCGATTTACCCTTGATTGTATTTGTGAGAACGCCATCGACGAACTGATACGTCAACGATTTACCTTCCCGGAAGGAAGTTACCTCACACGTTTTGGACAGGAATACTGCAAGTTTTGAACCGATGCCATATGTGCCACCACTTGTCACATATGCAGTATCCTCACCGTTATCGAACTTACCGGATGTGTTCAGAACCGTATATGCATCCAGCAATGATTCATGCGGAATTCCTCGGCCATCATCCGTCACCGTAACCTCACGAGTTTTGGTATCGAATGTGATAGTCAGAGTTTTACCAAGAGACTGATCAATGGACAACTCATCGATCGAGTTATCCACAATCTCAAAGATAATGTGCACGCATCCATCTTTATGTGCACCCGGAAGGTACATCTGCGGACGCTTTCGAACTCTCAGTCGATCTTCTCGAATCGACTGAATATCTTTTGAGGTGTATTCTCTTGCCATGGTTTCCTCCTGTTATCCTTGTGGGAATAATGTCGGCGATGTATCATCCATAGATACATATACACCGACAACAATCTTACCATGCATGATCCGTAAATCAGCACTCAAAACCGTGTGCTTGTACAGGTCTTTATCAGACCACTCCTTCAGATTCTCGCTCAATCCATCGGGCGGAATCCTGACCAAAATTGTTGTATCTTGGTCGAATGTTTTCACGAACTCATATGCTCTAATAGGATTTTTCATATAGAACCTCCTTTCAATGTTACTGATATAGTATATAGCCAAATAAAACCTTTCAGCTATCACCTCATTCTCTTTTACATAAAAGTGTTTGTCTGTGAATAGAATAAAACAAGGATGATGAATACCTATCCAGGGGTAAAAAATAATAAAAAGAACAGGGGCGTTTAACCCCTGTCCTCCTCCAGACTCTGAGCCATCACCTCGACGGATTCGAGGATGACGCCGACTTCCAGCTTGCCCAGATCCTCGCAGGTCAGCTCGCCGACCAGGTTGAAGCTCATAACCTCGTAAATGCCGTCGGCGTTCTGCTCCGAGAGCAGGAAGTACTTGTTGCTCACATGGCCGTTCTCATTGTAGGACACCAGCCCCAGCGTACCCTGGCTGGTTTCAGCAGTAGCCACCAGTTCACCGACCACGCCCAGATCGATCACGTTCACAGTCTTATTTACCATCATAGTAACATTAGCCATAATTTCTCCTACCGGATTCAGGTTCCGGCTGACCTGTAGATTTGAAGTAGAAGGTTTTATTCTTTTCCTTCTCTACAATTATAATATGTACTTATTTGGGGCCTCAAATCGGA
>JAMPAI010000069.1 GCA_023667315.1 Ruminococcus flavefaciens | reverse complement strand
CAGCCGTATTATGTTGCGTCTTACGCGGCGGATGGTGAGCACGGCGCAGCATGATAGACCCGCGATCAATCCCATGATGAGTCCCGCGGCCCCCAGTCCGAGCCTGAAAGCCAGCAGATAGCCAACGGGGATGTTTATCACCACATAGGACAGGAACACTATGGGCATGATTATCTTCACGTCCTGCAATCCGCGCAGGATGCTGATGGAGATCGATTGCAGGCAGTCGGAAGCCTGAAACAGCGCTATGTAGACGAGCATCGTGGCCGTCAGGTCGATCACCTGCCGGTTGGTGGTGAACAGCGACGGGATGTCGTAGCGCAGCAGGACGAAGCATGCGGCGGCCGTCATGCACCACATCAGCCCCAGCTGGTAGGAGGCGTTGACCGTGCGGCGCAGGCGGCTGAAATCGCCCTGCCCGTATATGTGCGAGCATAGGATGGTGGTGGCCGAGCCTATGGCGACAACTATCATGAACGTGAGGTTCATCATGTTGACGCCTATCTGGTAGGAGCTCGACGCGTGGGCGCCGAACGCCAGCACCATGATGTTGGCCACCACGAACGCGCTGGCCTCCATGAACATCTGGAACGAGATGGGTATGCCGACCTTGAGTATGTCCATCGCGGTGCGCAGGCGGAACGCGCCCATGCGCAGGTGGGCGGCATACTCGCCGAACCGTCGGCTGCGGAAGAAATACACCGTGATCATCAGGCACATGCAGATGCGTGCCACGAGGGTGGATATGCCTGCTCCCACGGCACCCATCGGTTCGAAGCCGCACTTGCCGAAGATGAGTATCCAGTTAAGGATCACGTTGACGGCGTTGCACGCGATGATCACGGCCATCGTGGTGCGGGTGTTGCCTATGCCCTCGAGGAACTGCTTGAATGTGCAGAATATCATCACGGGCGGCATGCTCCATATGAGCGTGTCGTAGTAGGGCAGTGCCGTGGCTATGACGTCGGCTATCGAGGTGTCGCCGCCCGAATCCATCATGGCGCCTCCCATGAATGTCATCAGAGGCCTTGCCGCCACCAGTGCCGCGGCCGCCACGATGCCGGTGAGCGTGAAGAGCAGCGCGCCGTTCTGCAGCAGCTCCGATGCGTAGCGCTTGTCGCCGCGGGCGAAGTGTTCGCCCACGAGCGGTGTCAGGCCGAACGTGAGCCCCATGGCCGCGATGAATATGATGTAGAATATGCTCGTGCCGAACGATACCGCGGCCAGAGGCGTAGGGTCGTCGCCTCCGTAACGGCCGACCATGGCCGTGTCGGCGAGCTGCACGGTGATCTGTCCCAGCTGCGAGAGTATGACGGGCAGCGCGAGGCGCAGATTGTTCTTGTAGTAGGGTTTGTATTCGGTGAAAAATGGCATGGTGTCGTAAAAGTTACAGTCGGTTTGTCTTCGGCGGCCGCATCTCGGGGCTCGGGTGTGGCGTAGGCGCGCGGTCGCGCCGCAGATTCATGATCGGCCGGTGCGGGGCGGATGGTTGCTGCCGGCACAGCCGTGCCGGTTGCGGTCGCCCGGGACCGCGTATCGCGCGGGTGCCTCGGGCCAGCGCCCCTGTGCCGTCAGAACGCCTCGTTGATGTTGAATATGAATCCGCTCGTCTGTTTGCCGAATCCGTAGTCCACCCGTATGTTCACACGATGTTTGAACTCCCATCTGAGGCCGAGGCCGTACGAGGGCAGTATGTTCTTCCACTCGAACCGGCTGAATTGCGGGAACACCGTTCCGCATCCGCCCCAGAAGGTGCATCCTATGCGTTTGTAGATGCGTTGCCGCAACTCCGCCTGACACGATACTATGTTGTTGTCGATGTAGCGTCCGGCGTAGTAGCCGCGCATGCGGTAGCCTCCGCCCAGCTCCTCGCGCAGCACCCACGGGGAGTCCTTGCCGTTGAAACGCCCGTATATGTCGGTGGCGATTATGCCGCTTTCCCACAGCTTGTGGTAGAAATCGAATATGAATGTGGTGCGCACCGGTGTGCGGTCGTAGTTGCTCATGAACTGCGGGTAGGCCGTGACGTCGGCCATGACGTAGATGCCTCTCTGCGGATTGGGTATGAAGTCGCGGGTGTCGTATTGCAGCGACACTCCCAGTCCGGTGAATGTGTACGAGCGCTTCTGCCCCTGAAGGTAGCTCTCGTCGTCGATCTTCTTCACTTTGGCGTGCGAGAAATCAGCCCGCACACCTATCATCAGTCCGTCGACGAGCTTGTAGACATACTGCACGTCGATGCTTATCTTGCTGCGGGTGTAGTCGATGGCGGGATTCGCCGCGCACGACGCATAGTCGATGCCCCACAGGTGCAGCGGTTTGTTGGCGAACGTGACGTCGTAGCTCAGGCGCGAGCGGTTGCCTTTGAAGTAGTTGTTTCCGCTCACGCTTATCATGTAGAGCCCCGAGAGCGCCACGTTGCCCGCGATGCTGATGTCGGAGGGCTGCATGAGCGAGTCGGTCTTGTCGAGCCGGTAGAGTCCCGAGGCGATGCCTCCTATTCCGAAGCTGGCCTCGCGCGTGTACGACGGCGCGGCGATGAAGCTGACGTCCATCTTTTTGTCGAAAGTGTGATCCTCGTTGCCGTGGAACAGCTGGCGCCAGAATCCGCGGCGCTTCTTCACCTTCACTGTGTCGGCGGTGACCGAGTCCGTGCCGGCGTCGGTCTGCCCGACCGCCGTTGCCGTGCCGGCCGCTATGGTGCGTGCCGCGGCCTCTTGCGTCGCAAGCAGGACCGTCGCGGCTGCCGTTGCGACAATGACTCGAATGAGTATGTTTTTCATAAATTCTCCGTTACTTGGTTTCGGGCGCAACACTCGGATGTTTCCTACTGTTTTTCACCCGGCAAAGATATGACAAAAACTACGATCGTGCAAAAATAGGCCGGCGATCGGCGATGTTTATGTCCATCATGTCGGCTATATTGGTCGGAATGTTCCGAAATGGTGCGACGATGGTTCGTTTTGTCTATTTTTGTAGCGGTAAATTAGATTATTCGTATGATACGGAGTTATGATTGGCCCCACGAGATAGAGAATATCGGGGCCGTTGACGGTATCGGGCACGAACTGGCCTATTTCAGGTATTCGGAGGTGAAGGGCTGCGGCGCATTCGTCCGAAGCGGCAAGTATCCGCACAAGTTCGGTTTCTTCATGCTCATGCTGTGTACGTCGGGCAGTGTGAGGATGAGGATAAATCTCGACGAGTACGATGCCGCGGCGCCGGCCGTGATCCGCATAATGCCCGGCTAGATCGTTTCGATCGACGAGATGAGCGGCGATTTCGACGCGCTGGTGTCGGTCATGTCGCGCAATTTCATCGAGAACCTGCTGGTTTACGTGAACGGCAACTTTCCCATCGGGATGCGGTGGCGCGACGACAGCGTGGTGAGGCTGAACGAGGAGGACATCCGCGTGCATGGCAATTTCTTCGACATAATGCGCCACATCGTGCGCGTGAAGGAGAATCCCTACCGCCTGAAGGTGGTGGAGCATGTGATGATGGCTTTCTTCTACAATTCGCCCGATAT
>JAMPAI010000068.1 GCA_023667315.1 Ruminococcus flavefaciens | reverse complement strand
CCTGACAAGCCTAAAACAGATCGTTCCCACTGCGTTCACGCATGTGTCGACAACGCCGGAACACTAAAATAACAGAAAAATGCACCGTCGGAGAAATATTTCGCGCATTTTTCTTGGAAAAACCGATTTCGCGCCATATATTTGCACCGCAAAGGGGGATTAGCTCAGTTGGCTAGAGCGTTTGCATGGCATGCAAGAGGTCATCGGTTCGAACCCGATATTCTCCACTACAGCGAATTCAGAACATATTCTGAGTTCGCTTGTTTTATTTTAGCGATTAACACGAGACGCACGACACGTCCGAGATGGAATGAATCCCATTTGGCAAGAATGCTAATCTCCGGTGACGGTTCTTGCACCTTTCCCAATTATACGCCGCTACCACTCCGGAGGCGAGACGGAACGCAAAGCCGAGGTTACTCCCCTGAACGGGAATTTCTGCTCCTCACGGAGTCCTTGATAACCAACTCCACAGGCAGCTTTATTTGCGCCGCCCTCGCAGAGCGGTTCGCGATCTCCTGCAACAGAATCTTTATCGCGAGCGTACCGATGTTGGTCACCGGCTGGCTGATGTGCGTGACGGCAGGTTCGATGAAGTCGAGTTGCATCGAATAATCGAACGATATTACCGATATGTCCTGCGGTATGCGCAGTCCCGATTCGCGGATGGCCTTTATCGCGCCGAGCAGGATGGTGTTGCTGAGAGCGAATATCGCCGTGGGGGCATTCGTCGAATTGAGCGCGAGCTTGGTTTCGAGATAGCCGTTGTCGATAGAGAAACTGTTGCCGCAAACGTTTGTGCAACCGGCGAGTCCCGCGGCCTGCATGGCATCCCTGTAGCCCTGCACCCGATGGCGCGTAGGCGAGGTACTGACATTGCCCTGAATGCACAATATGTTGCGGTGTCCGCTGTCGATCAGATACCTGACCGCCTCGAGACTGCCGCCGTAGTTGTCGCTGCACACGTAGGGCAGATCGGATCCCTCGTAGTAGCGGTCGATCAGCACCACGGGCGTCGACGCGCTTATGGATTCGAGCAGGGAGGGATCGCTTCCGCACGGCACGGCTATTATGCCGTCCACCTTGCGCGACACGAGCGAGCGCAGTCCGTCCCGCTCGTCGGATTCGTCGTCGGTGGAATCGACTATCACGATGGTGTAGCCCATGCGTTTGGCCTCGGCAATGACCACCGACGACACCATCGCGAAATAGGGATTCTCGATACACGGAATGATCAGCCCTATCGTGCGGGTGCTCTTCGTGCGCAGGCTCTTGGCGATGATGCTGGGGGTGTAGCCGCAACGTTCGGCCTCGGCCTTGATCACGGCGACGGTCGCGGGACTGATGCGGTACTTGGCCGCCTGACCGTTCAACGCCCGCGATATGGTCGAGACGGAGAATCCCGTGCGCCGCGACAGACTGACGAGTGTGCTTTTTTCCATTTGCAGATTCTTTCTTTGGCAAAGATAGTGCTTAATGCAAAAAAGTGAAAATATTCTTTGCGATTAGAAAAAAATGGAATATATTCGCACAAACGTTTGCGCAAGCATAAACGACATTGAAACAAAACAGAGGTAACCAATCGGCTCGCGGGCTTGTACGGTGCAAATCCAGCATTCTGCGGTCCGCATGACCGCGCGGCGGAGCCTCCGCCGGAAAAGCCCGTCACGCAGGCCATGCACGCATATCGCAGACCCGAAGCCGGATGGTTACGAAATAAATAACAGGTAAAATGGGCGGGATAGTCGTTTTAGGCAGTTCCAATACGGATCTGGTAATCCGGTCGCCGCGAATGCCGCTTCCCGGGGAGACCATCCTCGGCGGCGACTTCATGATGGCGGCAGGAGGCAAGGGCGCGAATCAGGCGGTGGCGATCGCACGCTTGGGTTCACCGGTAACATTCATAGCGAAGGTGGGATGCGACATGTTCGGTGATCGCACCATCGAACAGTATGCCGCCGAGGGCATCGACACGGCTACGATCCTGCGCGACGCGAACGCCCCCTCGGGCGTGGCCCTGATCACGGTGGACGGCGCCGGCGAGAACTGCATCGTAGTGGCCGGCGGAGCCAACAACGAGCTGTCGGTCGACGATGTAGAGGCGATGCGCGACCGCATCGAGAGCGCCGACTATCTGCTGATGCAGCTGGAGGTGCCGATGCCTGTTATCGAACATGCGGCCTCGATCGCATTCGATGCCGGAGTGAAGGTGATACTGAATCCCGCTCCCGCCACACGGCTGAGCGACGGGTTGCTGTCGAAATGCTACATGCTGACACCCAACCAGACCGAATGCGGCATCATTGCCGGAATGGAGGTCGGGAACGCGAGGCAGGCCGAATCGGCCGCCGAGATGCTGCTCGCCAAAGGCGTGCGCAACGTCATAGTGACCATGGGCAGCAGAGGATCGCTGTACGTGAGCGCGACGGAACGGGAATTTATCCCCGCCTACAGAGTGCAAGCCGTGGACACGACCGCCGCGGGCGACACCTACAACGGAGCCTTGTGCGTGGCGCTGTCGGAGGGCAGGAGCATACGCGAGGCCGCCGAATTCGCCACCAAGGCGTCGGCCATCTCGGTCATGCGCGCCGGTGCGCAGCCATCGCTGCCCTCACGCGGCGAGGTGGACGGATTCGGCGCGGAGAGATATGCGTGCGACAACGAGTGAAATGTAAAACCAACCAATAAAAAACCTTAAATCATGTTTATCGTAGACAGTTACGCTCTGGCGGTCGCATTCTGCTTCGTGACGATGCTATGCTGGGGCTCGTGGGGAAACACGCAGAAACTCGCGTCGAAGAGCTGGCGTTATGAGCTCTTCTATTGGGACTATGTGATAGGAATGGTGCTGTTCGCGGCCGCGATCGGACTGACGATGGGCAGCTGCGGATTGCTCGGCCGCCCCTTCGCCGAGGATTTGGCGCAGGCCTCGTGGGCCAACATAGGCAGCGTAGTGATAGGCGGAGCGATATTCAACGCATCCAACATACTGCTCTCGGCATCGGTATCGCTGGCCGGACTGGCCGTGGCATTTCCGCTGGGAGTGGGAATAGCGCTGGTGCTCGGCGTGCTGATAAACTACCTCGGCGCACCCAAGGGCGACCCCGTGATACTGTTTCTCGGTGTGGCGCTGATCGTAGCGGCCATCATATGCAACGGCATGGCCTCGGGCCGCGTAAGCGACGGGGCCAAAAGCGCGGGCAACCGCAAGGGCGTGACGCTCGCCGTGACAGCAGGGGTGCTCATGTCGTTTTTCTACCGCTTCGTGGCGGCGGCCATGGACATAGACAATTTCGAGCACCCGACGGCGGGAATGCTCACGCCCTATTCGGCGATATTCGTATTCTCGATCGGGGTGCTGCTCTCCAACTTCGTGTTCAACACGCTCGTCATGCGACGTCCGTTCGTCGGCCAGCCGGTGGGTTACGGCGACTACTTCGCGGGCAAGGCATCGACGCACTTGGTAGGCATGCTCGGCGGCGCCATATGGTGCCTCGGCACGGCGTTCAGCTACATAGCGGCCGGAAAGGCGGGCGCCGCGATATCGTATGCAC
>JAMPAI010000067.1 GCA_023667315.1 Ruminococcus flavefaciens | reverse complement strand
TAACCTCTAACACCCTATGCTTGGCGCAATGAAAACATTTAGTAACAGACAATAAGTAATAAATAGCTCTGAATTCTACATTGTAAAATGACCGAACAGGAGATTAACCATATAAGAGCCGACTTTCCCATACTCTCACACCGGGTGTATGACAAGCCGTTGATTTATCTTGACAACACAGCCACTTCCCAGACTCCACGCTGTGTTGTTGAGGCCATTGAGCACATGTACTACCACACCAAAGCCAATGTGCATCGTGGTGTACACACTCTGTCACAAGAGGCTACCGACATGCAGGAAACAGCACGCCATCGCGTAGCCCAATACATCAACGCCAACTCTACTCAAGAGGTAATCTTCACTCGCGGCACCACCGAGGCCATCAACCTGGTAGCCGCTTCCTACGGAAGCCGACTTGCCGACGGCGACGAGATTATTCTCACCGTTATGGAACACCACGCCAACATTGTGCCCTGGCAACTGCTGCAACGCTCCAAGAAAATTGCACTACGGGTTGTTCCCATTAATCCGGACGGTTCTCTGCAACTTGATGTCTACAAATCACTGTTCAACGACCACACCCGCATGGTTGCAGTCGCCCATGTAAGCAATGTGCTGGGCACCATCAATCCGGTCAAGGAAATGATAGCCTATGCCCATAGCAAGGGGGTACCGGTACTGATTGACGGTGCCCAGGCTTCTCCTCATCTCAAAATTGATGTCAGAGAGCTTGATGCTGACTTCTATGCTTTCTCAGCCCACAAGATGTATGGCCCACAAGGGGTCGGCGTGCTGTATGGCAAGCGCCAATTGCTTGAAGAGATGCCTCCCTATCAAGGTGGTGGCGAGATGATTGACCACGTAAGCTTTGAAGGTACCACGTTTGCCGAGCTACCGTTCAAGTTTGAGGCCGGCACGCCCGACTTTGTTGACATCGCAGCATTTGCCACCGCTCTTGACTATATCGACAAGATAGGTCTTGACAACATTGCAGCTCATGAACAGCAGCTGCTCGAATACGCCACCGAGCGCATGATGGAAATTGATGGCATGCGCATCTTTGGAACCGCTCCCCACAAGAGCGCCGTTATTTCATTCCTCATAGGCCATGCCCACCACTACGACACCGGCATGCTCCTGGACAAACTCGGAATAGCTGTGCGCACAGGCCACCACTGCGCTCAACCTCTCATGCATACCCTGGGCATTGAGGGAACCGTGCGTGCATCCTTTGCCGTCTACAACACCTTATCCGAGGTCGACGCATTCATTGCCGCCCTTAAGCGCATAGCCCCCATGCTCCAATAAAAAAATTTTGTGTCTCTACTCTGGCCTATTTTATGGTTTGATACGAGAGTCCTCGATAGCCTGACACAAGGCTTGACTCTCCACGGTGTGCTCTATTGATGTGCTGTTGTCGGCCGTGCATCCGAGAATACAGTCCACAAAGTTTTCCACCGTCCTGAGGTCGGCTCCAGCATGATAGGGCGAGTTGACCGTGTCTCTGAAATCGAACACCGTTGTGACACGCGGACGGAATGTATTGATCGTAATCGATCTCTCATCGCCAATAATCTCCGCCTCGGTAAGACTTATGTTGGTGCGCCGCTGGTTGGACGTGGTAAACACGTCAAGCATGAAATCAACCGTGACTCCCGACTCCATCTCCATAGCTACAACCTGACGATCCACAACATCGTTTTCGCAGTGATACACACACCTACCGTAACGTCCTGTAGCGAGTTCCCTCTCTATAGTGTCGTTAATAGTTTCTCCTTGCTGTACGTCAAAATTTGAGATCCATGCATGGCGGTTGCGATACAGGTCGACGGCCGAATAGGGACAACTCTTTTCAATACTGCACCTTATGCAACGATTGGCCGACCCTTCAGGAGCATTCTCCCGGGTAAACCAGCGCAGAGACCCGTAAGAAGAGACTTTGGTGCATGTACCTCCTGTAAGCCACAACATGAGGTCAAGGTCATGGCAACACTTGGAGGTGAACAGAGGTCCCGAACTACCCTTTTGATTCCATATACCTCTTACATAGACGTGCGTGGCACGATCTATTCCTACAGGAGCCGTGTGACTTACCGATACAATGCGACCATATTTGCCCGAGTGTACCAACTCGTGCAATTTCATGAAATAGGGATGAAAATGCAGTACATAACACACATTAACTATCACCCCGGCCGCGGCGGCAGCCTTTTGTATGTCACGAGCTTCCCGATCGCTTTGTGCTATGGGCTTTTCAAGCAGTACATGGTAGCCCTTGCTGATAGCTTGCATAGTCTGCGTGTAATGCAAACTGTCGGGCGAGGCTATAATCACGGCATCAGCCTTTTTCTCGCCGGCAAACAGAGCGTCGGATGAGCTGTACAGAGCATCAGCACCGAGCGAGCAACGATCAGCAAAGTGATTTCGTCTTAATTCGTTGGGGTCAACAACTCCAAACACCTTAATGCGTCGGGGATTGGCGAGTATATATTCAAGATATTTGCGCGCACGGTTGCCGGCACCGATCATAATGACCGATACCGGCTCGCTTGCACTATTGTTTTTACTTGTCACCTTACGTTGTACAGTTAGAGATAGCATGAATAAGGAGCCTTTTAACAGCCCCCTATTCCTCGTAGTACATATTGTTTATTTATCCAAGTCGAGAACACGTACGTTTCTGAATCGTATACCGTCGCCGTGTCCAAGGAAGCCTATGTGGCCGCGCTTATTAAACAGACCGGGGTGATTGCGATGGTCAACCATGTAGTGGTTACCCTCTTCGCCGGGATCTCCTACTGCATGACCCTGGCAGGCATCACGTATATTGCCGTCCAAGATCACTTTGCCATTGACAGTTACTGTAATGTGATCACCCACAGCACGTATCTCCTCAGTGTTCCACACACCATGTTTGAATTTCACGCGTTTGGCCGGAATTACTCCATACACCGACCCGTGAACCTGATAGTCATTCAGATCCTTATACATAGGATCATCATGGTCCAGGATCTGTATCTCCATGCCATGGAAAGCAGCATCAACATTCATGGGTGTGCGTATACCCACACCGTTGTTAACACCCGGCTTATCAAGACTGAATTCAAAACGCAACACAAAGTCGCCATACTCGTTGGCTGTGTAAATATTGTTACCCCAGTGAGCAGCATTGACCGTGATGCAACCATCCTTTATATAATATGTAATAGTGTCACCGGTCCATTTTTTCAAAGATGTGCCATCAAAAAGCATCTCAAAACCCTCGGCTACCTCCTGCTCGGTAAGACTGCTGGCCGGAGTTGCTGCATTAGCAGCCAGAGCATCATACTTGGCAAGCATACCTTTGAGATCATCAACAGCATATCCGGCATCGGCATCATTCTTCTGCCCCTTGTAGTAATCCATGGCCTTGACAATAGCCGAGCGAACTTCGTCGCCCTGATAATCGCCAATATGTTTACTCATAATGGCACGGATGGCAGCTGCCGAGTGGGCAGCATTGGTAGGATTAGCTATCTGCTCGTCGGCAATCATCAGTGCTCCGTACGTGCCGGTCTTAGCCAATGCGTCAATAATGGTATTGTTGGTTTCGGCACTCTTGGAGATGGCTATGGCGCGAC
>JAMPAI010000066.1 GCA_023667315.1 Ruminococcus flavefaciens | reverse complement strand
GACTGGATTTTTTCACTCCATGGTAAATAAGCTTCTAAAATTACCCGATCATTTAGATCTTCATTCGGCAATTTTTCTAGAAGATAAGTAAAATACTTTTCAATATTTAAGTCATTGCGCTTAGCTGTCTCAACTAGACTCATAATCACAGCACTAGCCTTAGCTCCAGTGTAGCTCTGTGAGAACAGCCAATTCTTACGGCCCATGATGACTGACTTGATGCTTCGCTCAGCCATATTATTAGAGAGCACTAATCTGCCATCAAGCACAACATTCTTGAACGCTTCTTCATGGTTTAATGCATACTTAAAGGCTTCGCCTAACTTAGAATTAGGCAGTGCTTGTGTTTGAGTCTCACGACACCAATTAAAGAATTCTTCCATTAGTGGCTTCAATATTTCTTGGCGCTTTTGATAGCGGTCTTCTACTGAAAGACTATCCCACTCTTGTTCTAGTCTGAACATTTTATCGCAATCTCTGATTGCCTTTTGAGCTGCAGACTTTTCACTTTTTCTTTGTGGAGAAGCATCAACGAACTTTCTTCTAAGGTGCGCCCAGCAGCCAACTAAAGTTACATCAGGCAACTTCTTATAACCTGAATATTGGTCAGTATGCAAATAGCCATTAAAGCTATTTAAGAAATCTGCTGCTTCTTGACCCTTACGTGAACCATGATGATAGAGAGTAATCTTCTTGTCATCATTGTGCTTGCCAGTTAAGAATGTCCAGTAATAAGTTTTAGAAGTGTCACTTTCTAAGACTGTATAAGGCGTCTCATCGGCATGCAAGATTTCTTGCTTAACTAATTCTGCTTGAAGCAAGTTATAGATATACTGCAAGTAATACTCACTTGACTTAATATGCCAATTGATTATCTGATTGCGTTTAATTGGCAGCCCTAGATAGTTCCAGTCTGCTTCTTGACGATAGGCTGGAACTTTCAATGCATATTTTTCATAAATTGTATGAGCAATGATTGAAGCTGAGCCTAAACTGTGATTTAATACTGGCTTTGGCACAGGAGCTTTAGTTATTTGATCAGTTTCACTGTTCTGACTGCAATGCTCACACTTATATGAGTGTTGAATATGATCAACGCGCTTAAGCTTAGCTGGAATGTAGACCAACTCTTGTCTTATGCACTGTTGACCAATATCTTTAAGTTCTTGTCTGCAGTCAGGGCACAGACGATCCTCGCCAGTTAATTCATGATGAAATTCCTCTGGTGTGAACTTGTCTAACAGCTTCTGTCTTTTGCCTTTCTGCTTTTTCTTTCTTTGATAAGTGATGATCTCAGTTTCTAGTTCTTCTTCATCTTTACCTGGGACCTTCATCTTCTGACTGATCTTCATCAGTAATTATGTCTTTTTCAGAGGACTTGCCATAAAGCTTTTTCAATAAATAAGTGTTTTGCTCAATTAGATGAGCTACTTGTTTGCGAAGTTCACTAACTTCTTCAGTAAGCTGAGCATTTATCTTCAATGCCTGTTCTAATGTATTAGCTTTCATTTTGGCCTTCCTCCTTAATTTCTATCAGTTTATAAGGATACCAGAAAAGAGCACAAAATCAATAGAATTTGTGCCCCTTGGCGTCATTTATTTTAGGCTGAATGGAGAAGCCCTTCATAAGCCAGCTAACTTGCGTTGGTGTTAATTCTCTGACTTCATCTTGATTGTTAGGCCAGTCCAGCTTGCCATTTTCGAATCTTTTATATAGCAGCCAGAAGCCTTGACTGTCCCAATAAAGAGCTTTAAAGCGATCTTTTTTGGCTCCGCAGAATAAGAAGACATCACCAGACATAGGGTCTCGATCAAAATCTTCTTTAATAATGAAGGATAAAGAATCAATCCCGCGTCTCATGTCAGTCTTACCACAAACAATGTAAACTTGGCCTAATTCAGAGAGATTAATCATCTTCATTGAATAGTCTCCCCATAACATGATCAATTACTTGATAGTTGACACCTTTGTAAAAGTTAAACTCAGCGTTACGAGCCTTAATGTTAAGTACCAAGGTATTACCAGATCTATTAGATCTTTTAATTGGATGCTTCTTAGGAAGTGGAAGCTGGTCAGGTTCAATTGGTACAATTGGATGTTCTGGCATATTTTGTCCTCCTTGAAAAGTTAATACATCAAGTATAGGGCAAAAGCCAAATTAATTATACGTACCTTGTTATCGTGCGCCTACAGTGGGTGAATTTTTACTTCCATTTTAACTACTCATAATTAACATAAATACTAATTCAAAAAATGGATCCTGCTAAGAAGGCAAGGTCCATTTTCTTTTATTGGTTCTATAATAAATCCTGTTGATCGCTTACTTATGGTAAGATGTTAACAGGTTTTTTTCTATGCAAAAAGGCTCATGATTTGCCTGCATACTTAAAATCCTTCTACGACCAATTCTCTCAAGAAAGCAGGTATTATTATCATGAACCTTAACTCTAATTGTATTAAATTTTCTCTTGATATCCAAGACCCTAACATTATTTTTGAAGATTTTTTCTATGATAAAGATGATCCTAACAAAAAGATCTATCAGGCTGTCCTTCTTCAGCCCTCTTGTCCTAAATGCGGCTCAGCTGATCTTATCCATACCGGACGCCTTAAAACAAATATCAGATACATCACCGCTAATGCTAGCAAGCCTGTCTTTATCAGATTATTCAAACAAAGAGTGCTTTGTCGTGACTGTAATCAACGTTCAATGGCACAATCTTCTCTTGTAGACAAACACTGCTGTATCGCTAATACTGCTAAAACAAAGATACTAAGTGCACTGACTGAAGATCGTTCAATGACCAGTATTGCTCGTGAAAATAATGTTTCTGTCAACACGGTTCAGAGAGTGCTAGGAACATGCTCGCACCGCTTTTTAGACGATTACGACCATCTTCCTGAACATTTAGCTTTTGATGAATTCAAGGGTGTTGACAGAAAGCTGCACTTTATCTGTCTTAATGGCGATACTCACCAAGTAGTTCATATCTTGTACAGCAGACTCAAAAAAGATCTTCTCAAGTACTTTGGCAGGTTCACGCCGCAAGCTCGAGAAAACGTCAAAACTGTCACTATGGATCTAAACTTCTACTATCAGGACATTGTTAGAGCGTGTTTTCCTAATGCCGAGATCGTTATCGATCGTTTCCACATGATCCAAATGCTTACGCGCTCCTTTAATTCACTAAGAGTCAAAGTGATGAAAACCTTTAAGAAAACAGAGCGTCAATACAAGCTACTAAAATCCCCATGGAAACTTTATCTTAAGAAATTCGATGATTTAGAGAAAGTCCATCCGCACTATAATTGGCACTATAAGGATACTCTGACTCAAGAACAGGTCGTAATGGAAGGCATCAGCTGCAATAAAGAGCTAGAGAACGCATATAACCTCATGCAGGACTTTATAAAATATTTAGACACTGGAGATACTGCTAAGCTTCAAAGCATCATTTACTCCAAGGAGGTGGTTGGTTCTTTAATGCACAAGACATTACTAACTTTTAAACGTAATCTCAAAGCAGTATTAAATGGAGCAACTTATACATATTCTAATGGCTGCATTGAAGGCTTTAACCGTAAAATAAAGCAAATTGAAAGAACAGCTTTTGGGTATTCAAGTTTTACCAACTTGCTAGCCAGAATCAGATTGGAAGAAAACATTGTAAAAGAAAAAGAACCAAACAGCTATTTA
>JAMPAI010000065.1 GCA_023667315.1 Ruminococcus flavefaciens | reverse complement strand
ACGAGGAAGCCTATGACAAGGTTTGTCCTCATGGAGACGCCATAATCGTTGACAGGCAGGAGCAGGAGTTTCTCGGCGGCAAGGCCGTGGGCGTTCCAGTGGATTGCGTGAACTATGACGCTGTGTCCGACAGGTGGGTTACGTGGCGAGGCAACCTCACAGGCGACAAGCTCTACCAAAAGTGGAATCCCAAAGACTACCGCGTCTATGGCATGGCTGGCGAGCTTGTCGTGAAGAATGGCAAAGTCAAGACAATCCCGGAGGACTAATATGACACTCTCCTGCGATTGGTACGAGACTGACCCTGACTGCGGATTCTCCTATGTCGGTGAGCTTCTCCCCGCCAAGTATGACTGCTGTTGCGTTTCCTGCCACAAGCCTATAAAGGCGGGAGAAGATTGTCTGGAGTTTGACTACTGGCGGCGTCCCACAGAAGCCGAGCTTGAACTCAAGGACTCTTCAGGCAAGCCTCTCTATGACGAGAGTGATGACGTTGACGAGGGAGTAAAACACAACTGCCGTACGTGTGGAGAAGCCTTTCTGAATCTCTCCGAACTCGGCTATATTGTCCAGCCTGAAAACTCCCTCTCCGATTTGCATGAATACTGGAGAGAGACTGGATTTGACCCCAAGAGGTACTCCGAATGAAGAAAGTGTCAGCTTCCAATCTCACAGCGGAACTTCGTCCGATAGGCAAGGAGCTTGACGCTGTAATCGCCATGGGACATTCCCCGTATCAGGTCTTTGAGGATTGGATAAGCCTGATGTTCTATGCCTTTCAGCGCAATGACACCGAATACCTCAAGATAGTGGCCTCCTACAAACAGGACAAGGACGAGTGTCCTGAAATAACCCACTTCTCCAATGCCTGTGGTCTGCTGATGAAGCACATGGGAGAAACCAACAAGGAGACGCTTGGCGACCTGTATATGGAGTATGCGGCCAATCATTATCACGGCCAGTTCTTCACTCCATTTCATGCGGCTGAAATGATGGCCAAACTCGCACAGACTGACGTTCCTGAAGACGAGAACTTCACCATCCTAGACCCGTCCTGTGGAGCGGGGATAATGCTGATAGCCGCCGCTAAAGCTCAATCTTTCAGCGAGAATGGCCGCGCCCTGTTTGTGGGTCAGGATATAGACCTGAATTGTGTGAAGATGACCGCGCTCAATCTCATGTTCTTCAACCTGAACGGCCTCGTTATCTGGGGGAACACGCTGGCCGTTGAAGTCAGACAGGCTTGGGCGACTCATAGAAACATCCTGCTTGGCGGTTCACTTTATGAGTATGACGCTGAAAAGGCCGCTCAATTCATCGGTGGTAAAGTAGCTCAAAAATAGCTTGACTTTTTCTCCTATGTAGGTTATAGCTTGTCCCGTCAACAAGGAGTATCAGGATGAAGTTCAAGTTTCTTATGAGTGAAGACGGCAAGACAATCACCCCTTTTCGCGCTTCCCTGTACCAGAAGGGCAATTACACGTATTGGATTACATGTTCCGTTGCTGACGAGACTCTGGACATCTGCAACTACCTTCCCTATGACGCCAGTGTGGATAAAATCAGGAAGCTGGCCTGTGATGCTATCCTTACCCTGAATGAAGTCCGTGATTCTGGCCGAGTTGAGCTTGACCATTTCATCGCGGCATGTAATGAGGATAACCGCCTTTATGACGCTGACGATTTCCGGCGTGGCGACTTCACCGAGGTAGAAGACCTGAAAGAATGGGCCAAAGCGGAGATAGAGTCCCAAGACTTGTGCGACAAAGACCTCCTACCTTGTCTGGATTTGGAGAAAGCGGCAAGTGTCCTGCTCAAGAACTACAACAACACCTTGCTGGAGAACGGCAATACCCTAATTTGGTGAGATATGACGGTAAAGCTCATGTCGTATGACGGGGAGAAACTGGTGGGAGAGTTCTCTTCTTATCATCTGTATCGTTGTGAAAAGAGAATCTATATCCCCAATCTCCGTCTGGCTATCCAGTTTGAAGAGTGTGGAGAAACTCTTGACATTCCTGTGTTCGACTACTTTCCTTTGGAAGACAAGGAGTACGTGGTTGACCGCGTTATGTCCATTCTTCCAGAGCTTCAGGAATTCTCTCCCAGACAGGCCAGAGACTACTCCCTGTTCTGCAAGCACAGGCAGGAGTTGGTTGAGCCGGGCGAGTTTCTGTCGTACCGTTTTTATTCTATCTGTCTGGCACACGCACTACTTGAAATGAGACTGATTCAAGGTTGCCGCGTCTATCTTGACGAGATACGCGAGGAATGGCTGGTTTGGGAGAAATATCCAGAAACCGCTTGACATTTTATCCTATTTTGGTTAGTCTGCCTCCATCAAGGAGTTACCCATGTACGAAACCATCTGTCAGCGTCAGGCTGTCATCAAAGGCAAGACAGGCAATCTCGCTCTGGATTGGGATAATCTGGAGGGAGGTTATTTGGTGTTTGACACGCCAGACGTCACTGGCTTTTCCGTCTATGGGCCTGACCAGCGTGAATCCGCTATCGCCTGTTTCAACAGGCTGGGGAAATCCGATGACGACTTGGACAGGTGGATTAGGAACTAACATTCTAAATCTTGGAGAGAAAGAATGAGAGACACGTCTGGCAAGTTCACGAACAACGAGACCACCGATAAATTCCAGATACCGCTTCACAAGGCCATCGAGTCGGCCTTTATTGACTTGGAAAATACCATTGAGGGAAACCGCGACATCGCCATCCCGTTCCTGTGTGGTGCGCCCGGCGGAGGCAAAACCAGCATCATCAAGGCGGAGTGCAAGGCGCGTGGCTGGAATATCTACGCCCGAAACATGGGCATGACAGTGAACGAGGAACTCTCCGGCATCCCCGAACTCATTCACGTCACCGAGGGAGATAAGGAATATCCCGTCTGTTTGTGGAGCAAGCCACAGATAGTGTCCGACATCGAGCGTCTGGCCGCTGAAGCTCCCACTGTCATCTTCTTTGACGACTGGCATCGGACACCATCCGTCATTCAGAACTTGGCCTTTGAGAGCTTTACTGATTACACGCTCAAGGGGTTCCCGTTCCCGCAGAACGTGGCGTTCATCTTGGCTGGCAATGACAGCGTGGCCGCTGGCGCGAGAGACCAACTCTCCGCCGTTATGAACCGTGTTTCCAAGAAGTATGTCAAGACCGACTATGAGCAATGGAAGAAGGCTTTCGGCTATGAGAGTGTCCATCCTTTCGTTCTCGGCTTCTTGGACGCGGAGATGAACAGGAAGTTCTTCCACATGGAGGAGTCCATGTATGAGCCTTGGGCTTCCCCTCGCTCATGGTCTTATCTTTCCAAGAAGATACAGCTTATGGAGAAGAAAGAGACCAACAACGGCAAGAACGCGCTTGATCCTGTCAAGAAGCTGGACAGCGCGGACAAGGAGCTTCTGCTGGCCGAGTATGCCTCTTATGTCGGCAGACAGGCCGCCACGGAGCTTCTCAAGTATTACCTGTTCTACCGCAATGTCCGCGTTCAGGAGATATTTGAGACTGGCAAGTACAATATCCCTGACAACATGGTGGAGAAGTACATCTTCGTCAGCCTCGTGTCCAACCAGTACGTGGCACTCTGGATGGAGGGTGAGAAGAAGCGGAAACGCCATTCCGAGATTTACCTTGACATCATTATGACCTTGTATAAGGACTATCCCGAAATCGGCGCAATCGGCTTTTCCATCATGCGCGAGAAGCGTCCCAACATCGGCGCGACCTTGGTCAAGTACAAAATGCTTGACCAGAAGTTCTTGGAAGACCGCTACAACTTCACCGAGGGAGTGGAATCCCTGATTAGGGGGAACTGATATGGGAG
>JAMPAI010000064.1 GCA_023667315.1 Ruminococcus flavefaciens | reverse complement strand
AACCTCAACAGACTCTCCGTGTCCAGAATTGAAACTACCTTGTCGGTATTGTTTTCGGTAGTCGCTGTCGACGATGTGCTTACCGGTATTCCGCCGACCTTTATCGTGGCGCAGTATCGCGTTTGGCCGCTCTGTTTGTCGTACACCACTGTGCCTGAAAGGTTCGTCTTGAAAATAAGCAGTTTATCGGTCTCCATCATGTCGGTTATTCCGTAGACAAGGTTTCTGTTTTTGATCAGCGCGTCCTCCAGTTTTTCATCCTCCAACTCGTCTACAATACTCCGGCAGTCGGCCGCCCCGAAGTCGACCGTGTATTTTGGCAGCACCTTGTCGTCGGCTATTTCGTATATCGTGTAGTCGAAGCGCTGCGACAGCAGGACATTCCGCCCGCAGTTGCTTATTCTGCTTCCTGACGGATATAACGAGCAATTCTGCGGTCTGGTGAAATTGAATAGCGGAACAGGTTGGCTATCCTCATTTAACGGCAACTCGGTTACGTATTTTTTGTTGTTCATCGAGGGGCTGTTTAGCAGATACAATTTTCCGTCGGCCACAGTCATGTTATGAACCAATAATTTATACTCCTTGTCGCCGGCCCATGTCCCGTCGTAGGTGTAGAACTTCAGTTTATATGTCTTGTCGTCGAATATGATGAACCGTTTGTTCTCCCTGTCGAGCGTTGCTTCCGACAGACTTATGTACTCTTTCGGTCCGCGTCCGATGTGGCGTATCGTGCGGATGTGCCGTCCCTCGTAATCGAACAGACATATCTGGTTCCCACGGTAGTCGGCTATCGCCATGAAGTCGTCCTCGAACATTATTTTCGATATGTCGGCGAGCAGCGAACTGTCGTTCGTCTCTAACGGCACTATGTCGGTATGGCTGAAGAACTCTGTATCGGCAGCCGGATACTTGTCGCCCGTATCGACAATTATTTTCGTCGTGGGGACTGTCGTGTCGGTCGTGTTCGCGCTGCATGCGAATAACGCGCTAGTGACCATGATCGTTATTATCTTTTTCATGATTATTCGATTAATTGCATTTGCCAGTACAGTTAGTATAGCCTATTCGTTCCAACTTTTCATTGGAGTGCCCCGATATGCACGGAAGATTTCCGATGCCGGTACATGTCGTTTCTGTATATGAATATATAACGATTTCGTCCATTCCTCCTAATTCGGGTCTGTGGAAATAGACGGTTTCTGCTACATCTCTCGAATTGCGTTCTTGAACTTTACGAGTGTTCCAGTCTTCGAATGATGACAGAGCCTCTATGTTTGCCTTTAGCAGTTGCGGCGTATTATCCTCTCTGTTCTTGGAATACATAATGCTGCAAATCAATATGCATAGGCATATTGTCATTGTGATGCCGTATTTTTTCATAACTGGGTGTTTTTGCGGTTGGTGCGACACTCCCATTCTGATTTGTACGGGCATTTTTCGGTGTATGGATCACCTATTTCGACGACATGGTTGCCCGGGGTGCAATCGACATATCCTGTGCCTTTGCATATTGTATATCTGATTGTTTTTACGATTACATCGTCATAATGGTTGGACCCGTCTGTCCAATGATTTCTGTATTCTTGGGTTTTGGTATCAGTGTTTTTTTCTGCCGCCTTTGTCGGTTTGGTTTCGGCGTAGGTCAGCGCTTCCAGATTCAGTCTGGCGAGCTCATATATGGCCGGGTCCTTGGGATTTGCCGTTTTGTGTCGATACCCGCGCCGGCGATGGCGGTCAGTGTGCCGATCAAGGTTAATAGTGATCCGATTTTCATTGGTGTTGTGTTTTATGGTTCGATGTCGGTGCAAATATAGGTTATTATTTTGTATCTGAGTATTTTATTTGTCGCCGATTTGTCGTCATGCGTAAAAATAATCAGCCGTCGCGCTGCGGGCGGACGGCTGATTTGTGTTAAGGTGTGCGGGAGTGTCAGAATTCCGATGTGAAGTGGAACCGGATGTCCTTGAAATTCTCCTGCGCCAATGCCAGCGCGTAGCTCGTGTCGGCGAGGAACACGTCGCGGCCGTGCTTGTCGACGGCCATGTTCGAGTGCTTGCGGCGCTTGAAGTCGGCCAGCTGCTCGGCGTTGTCGCTCTCGATCCAGCAGGCCTTGTGGATCGAGATGGGTTCCCAGCGGCACGAGGCGCCGTACTCGTGCTCCAGACGGTACTGTATCACCTCGAACTGCAGCGCGCCCACCGTGCCGATGATCTTGCGGCCGTTGAGGTTCGATGTGAACAGCTGCGCCACACCCTCGTCCATCAGCTGGTCGATGCCCTTCGACAGCTGCTTGAACTTCAGCGGATCGGCATTCTCGATGTAGCGGAACAGCTCGGGCGAGAACGACGGTATGCCGGTGAATTTCAGCTTCTCGCCCTCGGTAAAGGTGTCGCCTATCTTGAATGTCCCCGTGTCGTGCAGACCCACTATGTCGCCCGGGTAGGCGAAGTCGATCACCGACTTCTTCTCGGCCATGAAAGCCGTGGGCGACGAGAATTTGAGCTGCTTGCCGCTGCGCACGTGCAGGTAGTTGCGGTTACGCTCGAACGTGCCCGAGCATATCTTCATGAAGGCTATGCGGTCGCGGTGGTTGGGGTCCATGTTGGCGTGTATCTTGAACACGAAGCCCGACATCTTGGCCTCGTCGGGTGCCACGGTGCGCGTTTCGGTGGTCGAGGGGCGCGGCGAGGGGGCTATGCGGATGAAGCACTCCAGCAGCTCGCGCACGCCGAAGTTGTTCACCGCCGAGCCGAAGAA
Source organism: Ruminococcus flavefaciens (assembly GCA_023667315.1). Taxonomy (GTDB): domain Bacteria; phylum Bacteroidota; class Bacteroidia; order Bacteroidales; family P3; genus Pullibacteroides. The sequence goes on along the minus strand of JAMPAI010000064.1, from coordinate 1,107 downwards.
CACCGGCGCCAGCGTGCCGCCCAGATAGGCCTCGCGCTCGAACGGATCGTAGACGCCCTCCACCAGCTCGAGGTTCTCGCGCAGCTGCGCGGCGAACTTGGGGGTTATGTAGCGGTCCAGCTCGGGCGTGGTTATGTCGCTGAAATCGACTGTGGCGGCGTCGGCTGTCTGGCGCTCGTCGGTGGTGAAGAGCGACAGGTTGTGCTCGTAGATGTTGTAGACGCCCTTGAACGTGTCGCCGCTCGATATGGGGAATGCCAGCGGCCGCACGCGGATCTTGAGCTCGCGCTCCACCTCGTCCAGCAGGTCGAACGGATCCTTGCACGGGCGGTCGAGCTTGTTGATGAACACCATCACGGGGGTGTTGCGCATGCGGCACACGTTCATCAGCTTGCGCGTCTGTGTCTCGACTCCCTTGGCGCCGTCGATCACGATGATCACCGAATCCACGGCGGTGAGGGTGCGGTAGGTGTCCTCGGCGAAATCCTCGTGGCCCGGGGTGTCGAGGATGTTGATCTTCACATCCTTGTAGTTGAATCCCATCACCGACGTGGCCACCGAGATGCCTCGCTGGCGCTCGATCTCCATGAAGTCGGACGTGGCGCCCTTCTTTATCTTGTTGCTCTTCACGGCTCCGGCCACATGGATGGCTCCGCCGAACAGAAGCAGTTTCTCGGTAAGTGTCGTCTTGCCCGCATCGGGGTGCGATATGATGGCAAACGTCCTGCGCTTGGTGATTTCGTCGATCAACGCCATGATTATCTCCGTTTTATTTTAATTGCCGCAAAGCTAATGAAAGAGGCGGGCTTGGCCAAATTTTATTAAGCCGTGTGCAGGGCCGTGCTGCGCATCGTCAGCTGAAACGGCGGCGGTGGCGTGGCTTTTCCGGCCCGAAAAGCCCACGCGGGGTCATGACGACCGTCATGACCCCGCGTGGGTCGGGATTTATGCCGTGTGCGCCGGCAGCGGCCGTGGCCGTCAGGCCGTCGCGAGCTCCTTCTTGCGGCCGGGTCTCTTGGCGGCCAGCGCGCGGTCGAGCTCTATCTCGAAATCCGACAGCACGTTCATGTAGTTGATGAACGCCTCGTAGGACGATCCGTAGGGATT
>JAMPAI010000063.1 GCA_023667315.1 Ruminococcus flavefaciens | reverse complement strand
GAATGCGGCCCCGTTCTCACGTCCGATCCTTATACCGCCGCGCACCCACAATCCTCCGCTCGCCCCTATGGCTATGTCCTCGATGAGTCCGAGGCTCGGATCGTAGGCCGGTTCGAACGGCTTGCCTGTGGCGTTGTCCCACGCCGTGAGGCGCGCGCCCGGGCACATCGATGCCTCGCGCACGGCCAGCTCGCGTGCCTGCGGATGCTCCGAGTTGGCGACGAGATTCCATGCACGGCCCTTGGCTTCGCAGAAACGGGCGAATGTGCAGTAACGCCCGTTGTCGGACAAGGTGAGCGACCCGCCTTCGGTCACCTCCACATTCTGAAGCAGCGGTGCGCCGGTGTCGTTGAGCTGCGGATCCCATTCGTGCTTGGCATGCGTGCCGTCGCAGTAGGGTTTGCGGCGCGAGGCTCCGCAACGGCATAATGCCGTGGGCTCGTTCTCGGTGGAGAAGTGGCGCCCCTCCTGAAAGTACCAGCTCGCGCCGCTGTCGCCGGCCATGATGAACTGCATGGCCAGCGGCGGGCGCCCGAATACCAGATAGGGACCTCGGGCGGCTATGGCGATGCGGAATCCTTTGGGGGCCGGTTTCGATCCCGTCATAATTTTTGTACTGCTCATGTAATAAATGTGTTTTCGGTACGTTTTCCCAATAGGCAATAATTATTCCCGCGAATGAAATAATCGGTTGTTCGTTGCTGAAAGTCGTTGCTTTTTGGTATATTTGCAGATATTTTTGAAAACGATTATTGATAAAGAACAATATATGAAGACTCTTTTCCGAGGCGCATTGGCCATTGCCGTCGCCGCAATGTTTTGTGTGGCAGTGTTTTCGTCATGTACGACCGATGAGAAGTACGATTTCTCGTTCGAATTGCCCGGGCGCATCGTAACCCAGTTGGATGCGACGGTCGTGATCCCGTTTACGGCCCGCAATATCACCAGCGTGTCGGTCACGTCGAAGCCTTCGGGCTGGACGGTGGAGGATGTCGATCTGCTGAACTGGACCTTGACGGTGAAGGCTCCCTCGTCGTATACGGCCGACGACGATACCGTGGTGGAGAACGGCGATCTTACGCTTACGGGATACACAGCCGCCGGAACCTCGGTTAAGGCTACCTCGTATTTGTCGCTGCTCAATCAGACGATCGACCTTACGGCTGAGTACTCCAACTGCTATGTGGTATCGCAGATGGATACCCGTTATACGATAGATGTGACGCATAAGGGCGAGTCGTCGCAGACCATCTCGCCGGCCGATGTAGCCGTGTTGTGGCAGAGCGATAGAGATCTGATCGATTATTGCAGTTTCGAGGCTTCGGAAGGGACTTTCACCTTCTTCGTGTCGCACGAGGATGTGACGGATGACAACGGCAAGGTGACCGGTTCGCGGGTGCCGGACGGCAATGCCGTTATCGTGGCATACGATGCCGACGGCAGTATTCTGTGGAGTTGGCATGTGTGGGTCACGGGGTCGGATCCCGAAGTGAATGCGGTTGCCACCTCGGCAGGAGTGTTCATGGACCGCAATCTGGGCGCATACCACAATAGCGACGGTTCGGCCGTGGCGGACGATATATTCAGATCTTACGGACTCTATTACCAGTGGGGCCGCAAGGACCCGTTCATCCGTCCGGTGGATTACAACTTCTCGTCCAATTCTGACCGCACGGTCTACTCGAATCGTAACACGGTGAAGCGCTTCGCATACGTGGATGCCGAGGACGACGCTGAGGCAGGTACGCTGGAGTATGCCGTGGCCAACCCCATGTCGTTCGTGCTTGGATCGAAGGACAACGGCTACGACTGGCTGTACGCGTCGCATGACGACGATCTGTGGGAGACGGAGGAGAAGAGCGTCTACGATCCGTGTCCGCGCGGCTGGCGCGTGCCCGACGGCGCGGCGTTCGAGGCTTTCGATATCGACGGTTCGGAGGATGCGGCGCAGCTGGCGGACATACGCGGCATGTATGGCTGGCACATTGTAGACAAGAGCACCGGCGCGAAACTGTTCATGCCGGGCGCGGGACGCCGCAGCTTCGAGAACGGCGTGCTGACCAATGTCAACAATTACGGCTATGAGCATACCCCCATGCCGTGGGTGGGTTATTACTGGACCGCCGGCGTGGGTACGTCCGATAAGGGTTCGGCCAAGTCGATGTTCTTCGATCTGAATACCACCCGCGCCGTGAACAACCGTTATGAGGCCGGTAAGGAGATGTACCGCGCCAACGGAATGCAGGTGCGTTGCGTGAGAGACAATAGATAACATTGGCGTCCGAAAACATAGGGGCTGTCTGCACTCGTCAGACAGCCCCTTTTTCATGCCGGTATGATCGCCGCCACGAGCCGATGCCGGTAGGGCTTCCGGATATCATAACATTCGATCCCGCTATAGTTGGAATTTAAGGTTTCCGGTGTGCGGGAGCGCGGCATGTCTTGCAGTCCGGCGCCGTTTCTACAGGGCCGGATCATGGTCGGTTTGCGCCGGTTCCGCCTCTGATTCCGCCGGTGCGTTCTGCTCGTCGCGCCCTTCGGATCCGGATGCGGAGGTGGCATCGGGCGATAGATCGAGACGGCGCACTTCGGAGTAGTCGCGGGTGTTGCACTCTCCGTCGGGATCGTCGACGCATGCGGTCAGCGGAATCGTTGCGGCGGCGAGCAGGATTACGATTAGGGATTTTGGCGATGGTGTCATGATTGCTTTCTATTTGGTTATTGGTATGCGGTTAAATAATACGCCCTCCACATCGGATGCGGAGGGCGTGAGTGTCCTTGTCGGATTATTTGTTCAGCTGCATGAGTTCCCGCAAGAGCGATATGTTGTACGTGGCCTCGCGCACTCCGGCCCTCTGGGCCTGCTGGAAGAGATTCATGGCTTGGTCGTAGTTGCCTTGCGACATGGCCAGAATACCCCGCGAGTTCATGGCTTCGGGCATGTCGGATGGCGTGCCCTGCAGGTATGATGCCGCCTGCGCGTAGTTGCCGTTGGCCATGGCCACGTTGGCGGCGTTGACGCGGGCCTCGGGCGACTGCGGATAGGTGTTGACGGCCAGAATCACGATGTCGTTCCATTCGCGGCTGCCCTTCTCTTAGGTGAGTGCCACCATGTAGATGTCGGCCAGACTGAGCTGCGACGGATTGCTGCCCATCAGGCGTTTGGCCTCGTCGACATTGAGACGGCGCGAGTTGCGGTCGACGGTGATGTCGGTCACTCGCAGGCGCGGATACCAAGTGCGCAGCATGAAGTCGTACTCCACCGGATGCCTGCGGCGTATCTCGGCGTTCTTGTCGGCCGGCTTTATCGACGCGTCGTCGATTATGGCTATGATGCTGCGGTAGTCGTTTATGCAGCTCTCCGAGAGCAGCTGCTTCACGGCATCCCAGTCGGCCGGCGCCGAATCGACGGTTACATCGACTCCGCTTCCGAGATTGTTGTTGCGCAGATACTCCCTGACGGCTTCGGCGCGTTTGGCGGCGAGCGACTTGTTGAATTCGTAAGGGCCTTCGGGCGAAGCGTAGCCCATCAGGCGTATGGTGTTGATGTCCTTGCTGCCGGCGAATATGTCGCGTATGCTTTCCATCTCCTGACGGTTGTTCATGTACGACGGGTTGATCTCGCTCTTGTTGACAGGAAAGTAAACGGCGGCCTTGCTCTGCTGGTTGTACGCTGAGGCGTCGTGGGCCGGTATGGCGTATGCCATGCGAGGATTCGTGTCGCCGATGGCCGGCCGTGGTTTCGCGAGCTCGGCTACGGTGACAAACTCCTCGCTCAGCGGCAGATCGTGACAGCTGCACCACTCCTCGCGCAGTATCAGCTGCGAGTTGTCCATCCACGGTTCGTAGTTGACGTTGTAGTCGTACTGCATGGTCTGCGGCTGGCGGTTGTGACGACGCACGTAGAGGGGGTTGGTCGCCAGA
>JAMPAI010000062.1 GCA_023667315.1 Ruminococcus flavefaciens | reverse complement strand
CGGGGGTGTAATACATCGAACCGATCGTTTCGCGGCCCACGGGGTCCTCGGTGCCCTGGGTGTGGGCCACGGCCCAGAGGGTCTCGTCGGAGGTGAGGGCCCGGGCGAAATAGGTCTCGCAATCGGGGTCGAGCTTGCTCAGAGCCGAAGCGCCATCGAGCATCCCGTTGACGGTCTCGATTACCAGGTTGTTCTCGCCGCGGTAGAGGTAAACGCGGCTCAGCAGTCCCAGCGCGGCGTCGCGCGAAATATAACCATGGTTCACCACGCGGCTCTCGTCGGCGGCCATCAGCTCGGCGGCCTTGATGAGGTCGTCGCGGACCTGGTCGTAGACGGCGCCCACTGATGCCCGGACTGTGGCTCCGCCTTCGGTCGAGGTACGCAGGATGACACCCGGGTTTTCGCGCCCCTGAGAGTAGGGCTTGGCGAAGAGTGTCGCCAGATGCAGGTGGCAGATGGCGCGCATGAAGTAGTTCTCGCCCAGGATGTGGTCGTAGGTGCCCGACGTGCCCTCGGGCAGCGATTCGATGATCGAATTGGCCGAGTAGATGATGTGATAGGCGCACCACCAGAGGTATGAGTTGGGCTGCGCGGTAATCAGGTCGCTATAACACATCGAGTTGTAGAGCGGATCTTCGGTCTTGTGGCTCAGGGCCACGCAGTCGCCGTGGAACTCCGACATCTGGAAGTAGTGGCGCACGTAGGAGTTGCCCGAGTAGGTCGTGCCCTTGTATTCGAGGTTGTCCTTGAACATGGAGTAGTTGCCGTCGGTGCTGTAAACGGCCGATGTGGGGTTGTCCGCCAGCTGGGCCGAGGTCATGGCGTTGGTCGGATAATAGTCCAGCTCGCAGGCCGTGAGGGCCAGCAGCGGAAGTACCAGTATCGGGATTATTTTTTTCATTGTTGTCTGTATTTATTGGTTGCGCATCAGAAGGTCAGGTCTACGCCGAACATGTAGGTGCGGCCCACCGGATAGGGCGAGCTGTACATGCCGGCCAGCACATACTGCGAACCCTGGAGGTCGACTTCGGGGTCCATGCCCGAGAAACGGGTGAACGTGGCGACGTTGTCCGTCGAGAAGTAGACCCGCAGGCCCTGCATGTGCATCTTCGAGAGCACCTTTTTCGGGAAGTCGTAAGCCAGCGTGATGTTCTTGATGCGGAAGAAGCTGCCGTCCTCCAAGTAGCGCGACGAGATGGCGTTGGAGTTCTTGTTGCCGAACGACGTGGCCTTGGGATGGGTGGCGGCGTCGCCCTCCTTTTCCCAGCGCTTCCACTTCAGGCCGTTGTCGAACGAGACCATGTTGTAGTTGGTGAAGGCACCGTCGTTGTCGTAGATCGTGCGGTCGTAGTTGAAGATCTTGTTGCCGTAGACGAAGTTGCAGAAGACGTCGAGCGTGAAGCCGTAGAGACGGAACGTGTTGCTGAAGCCGCCGCTGAACTTGGGCGTGGCCTTGCCGACGATCTGCTTGTCGGCCTCGTTGTAGGAGTTGGTGGGGGCGGTGCCGATTACGTTGCCGTTTTCATCCTTGAGGAGCTTTTCCCAGACGGGATCGCCGTTCGAGGGGTCGACGCCCAACCATTTGGGCATGTACCAGCTGTAGATGTCCTGTCCCGGGACGACGAGCTGCGTCACCGTGCCGCTGCTGTTCGACTGGGTGAAACCCTCGCTCGTGGGGGTCCACAGCACTTTGTTGCGGTTCAGTCCGATGTTGAAGGTGGTGTTCCAGGTGAAGTTCTTGTGGCGGATGTTGGTCGTCGAGAGCGAAACCTCGAAACCGCGGTTGCGCACCTTGCCGGCGTTGTCGGTAAATTCGAAGAATCCGGTGCTCGGGGCTTGCGGAACGTTGAGCAGCAGGTCCTTGTTGACGATGTTGTAGAAGTCCACCGAGAGTTCGAGTCGGTCCCACAGGTTGAGGTCGACGCCCGCGCTGGTCATGTCGGCCGTCTCCCAGCCCAAGTAGGGGTTGGCCTTGCGGACGGGTACCGCGCCGACGTTGTTCTGGTACTGGCTCGAGAAGGTGTAGGAGTCGAGGTACATGTAGGAGCCGATCGACGAATTGCCGGTCTGGCCCCACGAGGCGCGCAGCTTCAGCAGCTTCACGATGTCGCTGTCCTTGAGCCAGTTTTCATGGCTGATGACCCACGAACCCGACACCGAGGGGAAATATCCCGTGCGGTTTTTGGGTGCGAACTTCGAGCTGGCGTCCGCGCGGAACGAAGCCGTGAGGATGTACTTGTTGGCATAGCTGTACTGCGCTTGCGCGAAGACCGAGTAGCCCTCGCCCCAAACGTCGTAGCCGCTGTTGGCATAGGGAATCGCGCTGTCCATGGAGGCCATGCCTTCGGGCATGTTCTTGCCCGTGACGGTGGTATACTCTTGCTTGTTGATGCCGTACTCGTAGCCCACCAGACCGTTGATCGTGTGGTTGCCGAAGCTCTTGTAAGCCTTCAGCAGGTTCGAGGTTGAGAGCCCCCAGCCTTCGCTGAAGCTGTGGTAGAGTTGGCCCTTGGGGTCGTCCGTGTCGGAGTAGGTGCGCGGGTCGTTGAAGGTGATGTACTTCGAATGGGAGGTGTCGTAACGGTTGGAGCTGGTCAGAGAGAGCCACGGGGTGATCTGCCAGGCCAGCTGCACGTCGGCCACCAAGTTGTTGCCGTGCGACTTGGCGTAGTTGTACATCTCGTTGTAGAAGATGTTGTAACGGTTCTGCGACAGCCACTCGTAGTTCGAATTGTGGAGCAGGTCCTTGGGCGAGCCGTCGTTGTTGTAGGGGTTGTCCCACGGCAGCAGACCGTAGGCGTATTCGAGCGTCTGGTAGGCCGAGGCGCTCTTGTCGCGCGTGTTGGTGTAGGAGAGGCGCGTGTTGAGTTTCACGGCGCGGTGCAGCTCCGTGGAGAGGTTCACGCGGGCCGAGTTGCGCACGTAGTTGGTATTGATGAGCGTACCGTCTTCGTTGTAGTGGTCGAAGCTGATGAAGTAAGTGGTTTTGCCCGCGCTGCCCGAAACCGAGGCGTAGTAGTTCTGCACCACGCCCGTGCGGAAGATCTCGTCCACCCAGTCGAAGTCGCGGTCGAGCAGCGATGCGGGACGTTGGGCGTTGAAGAGCACTTCGGGCATGAACGATTTCTGCGTCTGGTAGAGCTCCTGCGAGTCCATCATCTTCAGACGGCCCTGGAGCACCTGCTTCACGCCGGCCGAGATCTTGAAGTTGACGGTGGTTTTCTGGCCCTGCTTGGCCGATTTGGTGGTGATGACGATGACGCCGCCCGCACCTTCCGAACCGTAGATGGCCGTGGCGCCGGCATCTTTCAACACGGTGAGGGTCTCGATGTCGTTGGGGTTGAACGTGCCGCCGATGATGCCGTCGACCACATAGAGCGGGTCGGAGTCGGCCGAGATCGAACCCGTACCCCGCACGCGGATCGTGGCGGCCGAGCCGGGCTGGCCCGAGGTGTTGTAAACAAGCACGCCGGCAGCCTTGCCCTGGAGCATGTTGCCCACGTCGGGCGTGGTGATGTTGGTCAGCTCTTCGCCCTTGAGCGTCACGACGGAGCTCGAAAGCTCGGCCTTGCTCTGGGTCGAGTAGCCCATGACGACCACTTCGTCGAGCTGGCTGCTCTGCGACTTGAGCTCCACGTCGATCATCGTGCGCGTGCCCACCGTTTCGCGGACCGTCTCGCAGCCCACGAAACTGAATACCAGTACCTCGTCGCCGCCGGCGCGGATCGTGTAGCGGCCCGAAGCATCGGTCGAAGTGCCGCGCGAAGTGTCACCCTCGACGAACACGGTCACGCCGACGAGCGGCTGCTGGTCTTCGGCGGAGACGACCGTACCCTTGACGGCGGTCTGTGCATGGGCTCCCGCCGCGCTGAGCAGCAGAAACGCACAGAGGATTTGCGTCTTTTGCAGTAGTTTCATCTTCATAAAGTTTGGTTGTTGGTTATTGGTTGGTTTGGTTCGGTTTG
>JAMPAI010000061.1 GCA_023667315.1 Ruminococcus flavefaciens | reverse complement strand
AGCATCATACTTCGCCGAAAAATAAAGCCTTGAAGATGAACTCCAAGACTTGCACTACTATGCCGTTGCCCGCTTGCCTATACTGCTGCGTCGAGCTGACGCGGGCGGCGGCTATTTTGTCTATCTGCTCGTCTTTCCAGCCCATAAGACGAAGGCACTCTCTCGGCGTGAGCTTGCGTATCCGCACATTTTCAGTCACGACCGCATTCCCGTCTCCGCACGTCAGAGTTTGCGCAATTCCCTTGCCGACCCTGCCGCGCTTTGTCTTACTGCCGGGATATGTGATGTTGACGTAATCGCCTTTCGTTGCCTCATCATATCCACGCTTGGTTGCGACCTTTACTTTAAGATACGACTGCTGCGTTTGCCCTGCCGACGCTTGAAGCGCGGGAACTATATCCGTTTCTTTGCGCTTGCGCGTTTTCGTTCCGTCGCCCGCTTTATGTCCCCAATTATCCGGCGCGAGAACTTTCGGCTCATCGTCTACCATAATAGTATCCCAAGCGTGTCTATCCACGCTCCCGTGACCGCCGACGCGTACAGCGTGAGCTATGGGCGAGTCCATTTTCAGTATTGCCGAACTGCCCGACGCACTGCTGCACTGACCCGTCAGCGTCGGCGCTATATCGTCGACTTCCATCTTGTTGTACGCGACAAACATTTCGGGGACGTAACCGTTTTCGCTTATGAATTCGGCGTATTTGCGCGCCACATAGTCGCTCTCTACCACGAGATTGTCTTTTTGTACGGACGTCAGAGTGTTGCATAGACCCTTATCGTTTATTTCGAGACGCTGCGCCGTAGGCACGCCTGCCGTACGGTCGGACGGATCGTCCGGATTACGCCCGCGCATCGCGCCGATGCGGACGTCGTTTTCTACACCGTCATCCCTATCCGCTTTTACGATAGGAAGTATCGCCGTTTTGAAGCCTTCGGGTCTGGTGGTTATAGTCGGGCTTACTCCGCTGCAGTTTATCTTACGATTGAAAGCGTCGACGGTGTCGCCCGCCTCGCAATCGTTTTCCAAAACCGTTTCCACCGCTTGGCGAATAAAGCATTCTTGCTTTACGTTTTCCGTGACGGCCGTTACCGTGCCGTGATTTTCCATAACGGTCGGAGCGAGCCCGTTCGGATCGACTATTCTTGCGGCGCTGTGCTCGCTCGGCGAGTAGTTGCCCTCCACCTTGATTTTAAGCTCGGTATTTCCGCCGCCCTGACAATGCACGGTCGGCGACAGTCCGTCAGGCTCATATACTCTGCGCGATATATCGTGCATCTTATCCCACTTGCCGCCGACGACTTCGCCGACTTGCACGCATTGCGGTCCGCGCCAATCTCGCGCTAACAGCGTGCCGGCTATCTTGTCTGTATCCTTAATGCTGTCACGTCTCGCGTGAAAATTAGACGTCAGTATACTGCGAATGGTGCTCTCTTTAAGGTAGTAGCGCTCGTCCACGACGGCGTCTATAAGGTCGCGCAGTCGGAGCTTGAGTTCGCGCTTTTCAGGAAACACAAACGGCGTATGCTCGCCGCGAATGGAAACGCAGAACACACGCTCGCGGTTTTGCGGTATCTCGTAGTCCTTGGCGTTCAGCACTTTCCAATAGTTCGTGTAGCCGAGCGAAGAAAGAAACTCGAGCCAACGATCGAAGTCCGCTTTGAACTTTTTGCTTACAAGATTCTTCACGTTTTCCAAAAGCAGGTATTTGGGAAGCGTGCCGTTTTCGGCGGCGACGTTAAGCAAGCGTTCGACTTCGAATAGCAAGCCGCTGCGCGTCCCCTCTTTTATGCCCGCGCCTTTGCCTGCGACGGATATATCTTGACAGTTATGCACGATTACGCCGTTCGCCGTAAAGCTCTCGTCAGTTTCCACGGAGATATCGAAAACGCGTTCCTCGCCGCAGTCGCAAATATCTGTCAGCGGAGCCCAAATGTATCCGTCCTCGAAAAACGCTTTGTCCTGCTTGTCCGTTTCGGTCTTGAACGTCAACTCATACGAACACCGCTGATTGACTTCGCGCCCTTCGATTACATACTTTGCCGGTCGCTCGGTCTTGTAAACGGAGTACGGTCGGCGGTACGCTTTGGCGACGCACTGTCCGATCCCGTATATAAGCTCGCGGCTTACGCTCGTCGCTTTGTACAGTCCGTTTACCCTACATCCGTCGGCGCTGATATATCCGTCAATGAAACTTTTAAGCAAATCGGGCGGAAGGTCGAACACGGTATCTGTCAGGCGTTTGTTAGCCGCGCCTTTTCCGAACTGCTCGACGAACTTACCGAGCTCTTTGATAGGAATATGGAATTTGTACACAGACCGCTCTTCGACGATAGTGTAATCGAATAAGCCGTCGAGCTTTTCCGTAAGCTCGTGCTTTTCGGCTTTACCGCAGCAAATAATAATGCCGCCGCCATTCCTTATCCAACCGTCGCCCAAGTATCTGCCTATCACCCACCAAAACCGCCCGTCGCGCATAAGCGCGCCGAGCTCGTTTTTATGTCTTGCCTTTCTGCCGTCGTTCCAAGCAAAAGAAATGCCGTCCCAATTCGGTACGGCGCTGTTTCGGTTTATTGCGATCCCTATGTAGTCGTTGCGCGTAAGATACTGCGCCTCTTTCCATTCGGGATCGGCGAATTCTCTGTGACCGTTCGCTCTTGTTCGTTCTCTTACCAAAAATCTATGATTGTGAGTACAGCGTATCTCGTCGAACGGCATTCCGCGCAGCTTGAGTATGGGTTTCACACCCTGATCGTAGACCGCAAGCACGCGCCTGTACTCGCCCGTATGCGTCAACACTTTGTCCGTTAATTGCACTTCGTCTATGCGCTTATATCCTTTGTCCGTCAAAACAAGCGTATCGCCCGTCAAGCACGGGAACGAATACGTCCACATATCCGCATCGGGCAATAAGTCTATTTTCCGTATATCGCCGAGATTGTTCGTAGGACCGTGCATCGCCTCGTAGCTTTGTATAGCGTACTTATCTATCTCGGATATCGCCACCACCTTATGCGGCACGCCTATATTTTTGAGCGCCTGCGTTTGACTGCCGATGCCTGCGAACAGCTCGACAAGCCGCAGCGGTCGCTCTTCGGTGTATTTATCCATACATATCCCTCCTCACTCTTTCGGCGTAACCGCCGTTCTTACGAAAAACGAGAAAGTATGCGTGATACTTCCTCGCGTGTTTTTGATTGCCGTGCTTTGACGATATGATCCGCGTCTTTGCAAGCAATATGAAAATGTCCTCGCAGTATAACCCCAAGTCCGCCGCCGCATTGAGTATGTAATTGTGTGAAACGTATTGCCGTCCGCTCGACACCTTATCTTGGCACTTGACTATTGCTATACCGTCGGGTTTGAGTACACGCTTTATCTCTTTCAGACTGTCGGTGTAATACGAATACAGCTCGCGCTCCGTAGAAAAACACCCAAACCGCCGCACGATTATATTTCCCTCGTCGGTAGCGAGCGACGCGCCTTTTGTCACCAAGAACGGCGGATCGAACATAACGCAGCCAAGACTTCCGTCGGCAAGCGGGAGTTTTCGGCTGTCCGCTTTTACGACGTCGTCCGATTGCGGTTGTATATCCGACTTCCATTTAGGCGGCGGCGCTTCGCCGCTTTTGTAAAAATTACCTATGCTGTACGTTATATCGGCGTCTATACCGTTCGGCGCATACAGCGTTAGTATGTTTTTGATTATCTCTTCCTGCCTGTACGATACCGAGCTTATGACCTTTGTCATTGCGGCTTACCGCCCAATATCTTTTCCATAATGTCGTCGTTCGGATTTTTATCGTCCCACTTCGACAGTTTGCTTTCGCGCACAACGAGGTATATCTTGTTCCACACTTCGTTGGTTTGTTTCAGGTATTGCTGCGCCATAGCCACGAACGGCGACGGCATAGCCTTTCCGTTCGTCGGGTCTTTGACGAGCAAGCCGTGCTTGGTGTTCATATCTTCGCATTCCAACCACCGCGCTTTACAGAATGCGTACTCTTCGAGGTTGTACGGC
>JAMPAI010000060.1 GCA_023667315.1 Ruminococcus flavefaciens | reverse complement strand
GTAATCTATTCCGTCAGGCAGGCATGGCGTGGAATTCATATTACAAGAGCGGCAGCCGGTGTAAAAAAACTGATTTGCGTTGACTATAATTATATCAATTGGTATCGGACACAGATTCAACATCATGAAATGGAGTATCGTATTATTCCGAACTTCACGGATGTTCCACAATTAAATACCGATAAATTCAGAACTGAAATTGTTAAAATTATTTTTGCCAGAAGACTGGTGACATATAGAGGCACAAGGATATTTGCTGAAGCTGCTGAACGGTTACTGTTGAAACATGACAATGTAGAAATTACCTTTGCTGGAGATGGTCCGGAGGAACGGTTTCTGAAGGAGAAATTTCAGAACAACAGAAAAGTTCAGTTTATCACGTATTCAAGCGGTGAATCTTTGGAAATTCACAGGGACAAGCAAATTGCGGTGGTTCCAACTGTTGGTTCAGAAGGAACAAGCTTATCATTGTTAGAAGCCATGGCTTCCAGTTGTGCAGTGGTATGTAGCAATGTGGGGGGAATGACGAATATTGTGATTGATAATTATAACGGCTTGATGGTCAATCCGGAGGCGAATGCATTATTCTTCGCTTTGGATAGACTTGTGATAGACAAAAACTTCGCACAGAAAATAGCCAACGAGGGATACAATACTGTAAAAAACGGATTTTCATTTGAGTTATGGAAGGAAAAATGGAAGGAGGAATTGCATCTGTTTCAATGAAAAAAAGCGAAATTAGTGTTGAAAAAAAAGAAAACGGGCTGTTCAATAATCTTGTGTGGAAATTTGCAGAGCGTTTTTCTGCACAAATTGTGACAACGGTTGTATCGATTATACTTGCAAGGCTGTTGGAACCTTCTCACTACGGCATTATCTCTATTGTAACAATCTTTATTACAATTGCCAATGTTTTTGTGAGCGATGGATTTGGAAGTGCATTGATTCAAAAGAAAAATGCCGATCGATTGGATTTTTCTTCCGTTTTGATCTTTAATATTTGTTTTTCACTGGTTCTTTATGCTGTTTTGTTTTTTATAGCTCCTGTAATCGCTGATTTTTACGGGGAAGGTTATGAGATTCTTGTACCGGTTCTTCGTGTGCTGGGATTGCGACTGATATTCAGTGCGGTTAATTCTGTACAGCAGGCATATGTGTCAAAACAAATGATTTTTCAAAAATTTTTTTGGGCTACCCTGTTTGGAACAGTACTTTCTGCCATTGTTGGTATTTTAATGGCATATAAGGGATTTGGTGTTTGGGCACTTGTAGCACAGTATATGACAAACACAACAGTGGACACAGTTGTGTTGGCTTTTTCCCTGAGAAAGAAACCAAGTTTTGGATTTTCTTTTTGCCGTATAAAGGGGTTGATTGGCTATGGCTCGAAAATACTCGGCACAAGTTTAATTATAAGCACTTTTGATGAATTAAGAGCTTTAATCATTGGTAAGGTGTATTCGTCCACAGATCTGGCATATTTTGACAAGGGCAAACAGTTTCCGGGATTGATTGTGAATAATATCAATTCATCTATTGGAGCGGTATTGTTTCCCAAAATGGCAAAAGAGCAAAATGATATTGTGCGGATAAAGGAAACAGCACGTATGTCTATCAGATTTAGTTCGTATTTTATGTTTCCTTTGATGCTTGGATTTGCGGCTGTAGCCAAACCTTTTGTCCGGTTGTTTTTAACCGAAAAATGGATAGATGTTGTTCCGTATTTACAAATCTTTTGCGTTTTTTATTTATTTCAGCCAATCCATTCTGCGAATATGCAGGCAATTAAAGCAGTTGGCAGAGGGGATATTTATCTCAAAAATGAGATTGTAAAAAAGGTGATCGAAATTATTACTTTGGTGATTGCCGTATCAATCAGTGCAAAAGCGATTGCGATTGGAATGGCAATATGTGCGACTGCTTTCATTGTGATCAATGCATATCCCAATCGGAAATTGATCAATTATTCATTAAAAGAGCAAATAAAGGATATATCACCAGCTATGATTTTGGCGATGATTATGTGTGCATCTGTATGGGCTTTGGGATTTGTGCGCATTCCAATTTTTCCGTTGATGTGTATTCAGATTATAGCAGGTGCAACAATTTATATTGTGTTGTCTGCAATAACAAAAAATCATGAATTTATATATGTTTGCAGTTTTATAAAAGAAAAATTCAAAAGAACAAGGTGAATTCTATGAAAACGGTTATGCTTGTTTTTGGAACCCGTCCGGAAGCGATAAAGATGTGTCCGCTTGTTAATGAGTTGAAAAAAAGAAACAGTCTTAAAACCATTGTTTGCGTTACCGGACAACATCGGGAGATGCTTGATACGGTACTTGATACATTTCATATTGTTCCTGAATACGATCTGTCAATTATGAAATCCGGGCAAACACTGTTTGACATCACAACGAATATTCTTAACCGAATCGGAGATGTTCTTGATGAGGCGAAGCCGGATATTGTATTGGTTCATGGAGATACATCTACAACATTTGTAACTGCACTTGCATGCTTTTACAAGCAGATTAAGGTGGGACATGTGGAAGCAGGACTCCGTACGTATAATATTTACAGTCCATATCCGGAGGAATTTAACAGACAGGCAGTGTCTATTATTTCTGAATACAACTTTGCACCGACTGATCTTGCAAAAGCAAATCTTATAAAGGAAGGAAAAGACGAACGAAAAATATATGTTACCGGAAATACGGCGATTGATGCTCTCAAAACGACGGTACGCGAGGATTACACTCATCCTGAATTGGATTGGGCATCAGATAGTCGGTTGATTTTGATTACAGCGCATCGGAGAGAAAATCAGGGAGAACCGATGCATCATATGTTTCGTGCAATTCGTCGAGTGATGAATGAGCATCCGGATGTAAAAGCAATTTATCCGATTCATATGAATCCTGTTGTACGAATGATCGCGGATGAGGAACTAAGCGGATGTGATCGTCTCCATATCATTCCACCGCTCGAAGTGCTTGATTTCCACAATTTTCTGGCGCACAGTTATATGATTTTGACTGATAGTGGAGGAATTCAGGAAGAGGCACCTTCATTGGGAAAACCTGTTCTTGTTATGCGAAATACAACCGAAAGACCGGAAGGTATTCGTGCGGGTACACTGAAATTGGTAGGTACCGATGAAAAGGTTATTTATGAAAATTTCAAGTTGCTTCTCGAAAATTCAGAAGTATACGACGCGATGGCAAAAGCAAGCAATCCTTACGGTGATGGTCGGGCTTGCAAAAGAATTGCGGATATTTTGTGTACTTACGAATGGGAAAGGGCATAGAGAAGAATAGCTTGATTGGTAGCAAGTACCCGTTCCGCCAAAACAGAAACATACCACTCTCCCAATCCCGCATCTGCAAAGATATCCGCAGATGCGGGATTTTTGCGTGAAGTTTGGTCAGATCGGCAAAAAAATCCAACGGATGTACTTCCGGCATCTCCGGCAGGTGAGCCGATTTGTAATTTTTGGCAAAAAAATGAAGTTTTTCAAGTCTTCAACACGCGACAATCACAATTATGATACCCCTAAAAATGGCGAAATTGTCGATAAAAACGCGGAAATCACCCGGTTTTGTTTGGTATAATCCCGGAATTTCTGGAATTCCGATTTATGTATTGACAACGGGGGCGATGTGTGATATAATATCAGTGTATGAATTCGGCGCGCAAAAAAATATGATGCGCCTTTTTTGCTAAAATGCATTTTTGAAGAATCGGTATCAGACCCCGATTTTGCGGTTCCCGAAGCATTCGGACGGAACAAATGCCGCTGTCGAATCCATATTTTTGATCTTGATGCGTGAGTTTGCAATTGTGGAGCGCAATGGAACCGGTTGGAATCCGCCGGGGCGAAACAGAACCGTTGAACCTGAAGGCAATACCGCACAATTCTGATTGAGCCGGTCCACAGACGGCGGTTCGGTAGATCAACCAAATTTATGCAGGAAATCAATTGTTTGTTCCCGTGAAATTTGTGTGATCTGACGAAAGACAACAGTTGCTCAATCACAGGTTTCAGCCTCCCCCGATGGAATGTAGCCACGAATTGTGCGATATTGCCTTCAACAGTATTTTCACTGCCGGTTGACGGACAGCCGGGATTCACTCAAGCAAATCCGGAGTTGGATTCTGCTTCCGACCATC
>JAMPAI010000005.1 GCA_023667315.1 Ruminococcus flavefaciens | reverse complement strand
TTTCTCTATACGTTTTATCCCCGTATAGTGTCAACTTTTTTTAGGGAAAGACACGGGTCGGGGCGGTTTCCCCGAAATTTCGGTAAGAAAAATAAGGGAGATGCCGGGCGCATTTTGTAAATTTGCCCCTTAATGATTTAGCGATAATGGCAAGCCGCAAGAAAATAAGACCGAGGCGCGAAAAGGGTTGGCTGATGTCCAACGGCTTCGGCATTTACAGTTTTCTCAATGTGGTGCTGTTCTCGGCCCTGGCGGAGTTCGCCTATATCTGCCTTATCTTCTTTACCGACATCCTTAAACGCAACCTCGACGGCGACGTGTTCTCCCTGGGGGTGTTCGTGCTGAACCTGGTGGCGTTCAACGCGCTGTGCTTCTTCTTGCTGCAGTTCAACGTAAAGGCCAACAACCGCTATCCGTTCCGCTATTACGGTTCATCGGGCATGGTGCTGTTCTTCGTGATGATAGGCGTTCTGTTCTATGCCTACAACTACCTGCTCTATGCCGGGGCGGTGGCGGGCGGCGGCAAAGACGGCCTCTCGCCCTTCGTGCCCACCGAGCCCATTTGGGTGACCCTGGCCCTGATCACGCTGGTGGAACTGGTGGTGATGTGCCTGATAACGCTTAACCACGCGGCCCGCTACACGATAAGGCTCTACAAGGAAAGCGAGGAGCTGCGGCAGGTGCAGGTGCGTTCCGAGATACAGGCCCTGCAGACCCAGCTGAACCCGCATTTCCTGTTCAACAGCCTGAACACCCTGGTGTCTGAAATCGACTATGACCCGGCGGCGGCCAAGCAGTTTACCATCGACCTGGCGGGCGTTTACCGCTATATCCTGCAAAAGCAGAACAAGCCTTTGGTGGCGGTGTTCGAGGAACTCGACTTTTTGCAGGCTTACATCAACCTGAACCGGGTGCGGGTGGGCGAGAGCCTGCACTACGAGTGCGTGTATCCCGACCGGAGCAACCTCGATTTCCTGCAGGAAAACTACCTGCCCTCGCTCTCCCTGCAACTGCTGGTGGAGAACGCCCTCAAACACAACGTTATATCGGGCCTGAAGCCCCTGTACATACGCGTTTCCTTTACCGAGAACCTGTCGCATCTGGTGGTTTCTAACAACATCAATCCCAAAAAGAACGTACATTCGCTGGGAACGGGTCTGGAGAACCTTGCCAAGCGTTACCGGCTACTGTCGGGGCAGGAAATCGAGGTGGAGCGGAGCGAGAATCAGTTTACCGTAAAATTACCGATGCTGGATGGAAACTAACAAGGAGAACAAAGTAAAGGTGGCCATACTGGAAGATGAGCTGCCGGCCGCGCGCCTGCTCAAGAGCATGCTGCTTTCGCTGCGTCCCGACTGGGATGTGGAACATATAGGCGGCAGCAACGAGGAGGCGGTGGCCTGGTTCAGGAACTGCCGGCAGGAACCCGACATTTTGTTTCTGGATATCGAGCTGAGCGACGGCGTGTCGTTCGAATTCCTGGAGGAAGTGCGCCCCAAGGGCATGATCGTGTTCACCACGGCCTACGACGAGTATGCGGTGCGCGCCTTTTCGGTGGACAGCATCGACTACCTGCTCAAGCCCATTGAGAAGGAGCGCCTGCGCCTTAGCGTGGAGAAGTTCGAGAAACGCACGGCGGCCTACTTCAGCCAGGTAAACGAGAAGAGCGACTGGAAGGGCTTTCCCGAAAAGATGGCGGCGGGCGAGAAGAACTACCGCAAGCGTTTCCTCATGCAGCGCGGCAACCAGATGGAGGTGCTGCTGGTGGAAGACGTGGCTTATTTCTTTAGCGAGAACAAGATTACCTACGCCCAGACCTTCAAGCAGGGCTCGATGGTGGTGGACTATTCGCTGGACCGTCTGGGCGAGGAACTGGACCCGGCGCTGTTTTTCCGCGCTACGCGGCAGATACTGCTGTGCAGCCGCGCGGTGAGCAAGATAGAGAACTACTTTCAGGGCAAGGTGTCGGTGGCCTTGGTGCCGGAGTTCAAGGAACAGGTGCTGGTAAGCAAGGAAAAGGCCGAAAGCTTTAAACTCTGGCTCAACTATTAGGTTTTGCCGTAATTTGGAAGGAATGAGGAAACGGAATCTGTATATAAGGATGGCCTTGCTGGTCTGTGCGGCGGCGGTGTGTGTGAACACGGCGCGGGCGCAGGAACGCGGAGGGGAACCGATCGCCCCGAAGATAGAGGCGTTTGAGCCCGATTCGTTTTTTGCGCGCCGGCAGGTGCTGCGGCACGATGTACTGATGTTTTCCGGAATGCTGCTGGAGAACGTGGGCCGGGACGTGCAGGACAGCACGCGGGGCCTGTATATCGGCATGCGGTTTATGGAAAACGGCTTGCGCCCGCTCAGGGCGGGTTACGCGGAGGCGGAACCGGGGCGCGACCAGGTGTCCTATTGGCAGGCTTACACCAAGAAAGCGCGCAAGGGAAAGGCACGCACCCGTTTTAATGTGGCCGGCGTGGTGTGCGGTATGGATCTGGACATGGCGCGGCGTTTGGTGGTGGTTGGCGTGCGCACGGACAATACGGGCAGCATGGCCGTGATGCTGGAACTGATGCGCTACTACTCGCAGTTCCCGATGGAAAAGAGCCTTGTGTTCGTGGCCTTGGGGCGGGAGGAGAGCGAAAACGATGCGTGGCAGGCTTTCTGGAATGCGTTTCCCCTGGATAAATCCAGTGTAGATGCCGTTGTTCTCTGTCCGCCTGTGGAGCCCGAACCGGACCGGATGATGCGCAGCGCCGCGCAATTGGGCGAGGCCTTGCGGTTGTTGTTGAACCGATAAAAGAAACATAGAGATGAAAAAATCATGGATGATCTTGCTGGCGGTGGTGCTGACCATGCTTTTCGCCGTGTTCCAGCGTATGAGCGGCCCCACGAACCCAAAGAGCGGCAAGGTGGAGGTGAACGGTCATAAATATGCGTACAAGATGCCCCGCAGCGGCACCACGGGCGAGGAAACCACAGTGAAATTTCCCAATATCATCGACAACACCTCGGGGGCGAGCACCCAGGCCGCGAGCCAGGGCGCGTTCCTGTTCTACCGCCGGTATCCCTTGGTGGAGGGCGAGGAATATACGATGGTGCCGATGCGCTGGCAGGACGGCAGCTGGACGGCTTCCCTGCCTTCCCGTCCCATGGCGGGCAAGTGGGCCTATTACCTGCAGGTGGAAGGCAGGGATTTCTTTGCCGACAGTCCGGTGGTGATCCGCTACAGGGGCATGGTGCCGGCCGGCATCCTGATTCCGCATATCCTGCTGATGTTCCTGGCCATGTTCTTTGCGGTGATGGCGGGCTTGAACGCGGCCTTGAACCGCCCCGGATACAGGCTCCACTGCCTGCTTACCTTGCTGTGTCTGCTCTTGGGCGGCTTCGTGTTCGGCTGCATGGTGCAGTACCGCGCGTTCGGCGTGTATTGGTCGGGTTTCCCCTTGGGAAATGATTTTACCGACAACAAGACCCTGATCGCGCTGCTGGCGTTCCTGGCCGCCTGGGGCGTGATGGTGTTCCGCAAGCAGGCGCGTTGGGCGGTGCTGGCGGCCAGTATCGTGATGCTGGGCATCTTCTGCGTGCCCCACAGCACCAACGGCTCGGAACTGAGCAACGAGACCGGACGTGTGGAGAGCGCCCGGTAGCATAAGCGATAATCAAAAAACATAATACAATGGAAAAGAAAGTTTCTCAACACGTTACTTGGGTGGGCAAGACCGACTGGCAGCTTACCCGCTTTCATGGGGATGAACTCTCGACCAATTTCGGCTCGAGCTACAATTCCTATCTGGTGCGCGATGAAAAAACGGCCTTGATCGATACCGTCTGGATTCCTTTCGACAAGGAGTTCGTCAGCGGCCTTAAAGCGGTGATCGACTTGAAGAAGATCGATTACATCATCATGAACCATAACGAGATAGACCATAGCGGCGCGCTTCCCGAACTGATGCGCGAGATTCCCGGCGTGCCCATCTACTGCACGGCCAAGGGCGAGGCCATCTTGCGCGGCCACTACCACCAGGACTGGAACTTCGTGAACGTGAAGACGGGCGACACCCTGAAGCTGGGCGAAACCACGCTTACGTTCTTCGAGGCGCCGATGCTGCACTGGCCCGACACGATGTTCACGCACCTGAGCGGCGACAACGTGCTGTTCTCGAACGACGGTTTCGGCCAGCACTACGCCAGCGAGAACCTGTTCGACGAAAGCGTGCGGGATATGGACGAACTGGTGGGCGAGGCCCTGAAGTACTACGCCAATATCCTCTCGCCCTTTTCCCCGATGGTGAAGCGCAAGGTGGAGGAACTGCTCGGCATGGGTCTGAAATTCGACCTGATCGCGCCCAGCCACGGCATCATCTGGAAGGACCACATCAACCTGATTGTGGGCAAATACAAGGAATGGTGCGATAATTACGCCGAAAACCAGGTTACAATCGTTTACGACACCATGTGGAACTCGACCCGCACGATGGCCGAGAACATTGCCGACGGCATTCATGCCGTGAACCCTGGTATCCGGGTCAAGCTGTTTAACGCGGCGCATACCGACAAGAACGACATCACCACCGAGGTGTTCCGTTCCAAGGCGCTGCTGGTGGGCAGCCCCACCATCAACAACGGCGTTTCGTATGCCATGGAAGGCATTATGGAAATGATAAAGGGCATGAAGCTGAAAGGCAAGTGCGGCGCCGCCTTCGGTTCCTACGGCTGGAGCGGCGAATCGCCCAAACTGCTTACGGCCAAGCTGGAAGGCGCCGGATTCAAGGTGCTGGTCGAAGGCCTGAAGAACCCCTGGGTGCCCGACGGGAATGCTCAGAAGCAGTGTCGCGAGTACGGCATGGCGTTCGCCAAGGCGCTTGAAGCGGCCAGGTAAGCATGTGCCGGAACATTCCGGTAGCCGGATAAAGACAACGCCCGGGCCTCCGTAAGGAAGTCTGGGCGTTTGCGTATGGAATAAGCGGTCGGTTAACCCACGAAGTGGAAGTGCGGGCCGAAGCGTTCGAAAGCCGCGCGGTCCAGTTCTTCGCGGTGGTCGGGATGGGCGATGGAGATAAGCATCTTGGCCCTTTCCTGCATGGTCTTGCCATAGAGGTTCACCGCACCGTATTCGGTAACGATCCATTGCACGTGGGCGCGGGTGGTCACTACGCCGGCACCCGAAGCCAGCACGGGCGCGATCTTGCTGACGCCCTTGTTGGTGACCGACTGCATGGCGATGATGGCCTTGCCGCCCTGGCTCAAGGATGCGCCGCGCACGAAGTCCACCTGTCCGCCTACGCCCGAGTAGAACTTGGTGCCTAAGGAGTCGGCGCAGACCTGGCCGGTAAGGTCTATCTGCAAGGCCGAGTTGATGGCCGTTACCTTGGGGTTCTTGGCGATAATGAACTCGTTGTTGGTGTAGCCTACGTCCATCATGGCTACGCCGGGGTTGTCGTCGAGAAAGTCGTAGACTTCCTTGCTTCCCATCACGAAGGTGGAAACGATCTTGCCCTTGTCGATGGCCTTGTTCTTGCCGTTGATGATGCCCTTGCGCACGAGGTTCAGCACCCCGTCGGCAAACATTTCAGTATGGATGCCGAGGTTCTTGTGGTTTTCCAGCTGCGAGAGCACGGCGTTGGGAATGGAGCCGATACCCATCTGCAGGGTGGCGCCGTCTTCGATCAGTTCGGCCACGTACTTGCCGATCTGGGCTTCTTCGGGCGTGGGTTGCGCGAAGTGGCCTTCAATCAGCGGGGCGTCGTCTTCGGTAAAGATGTCGATCATATCCATGGGAATGAGGGCATCGCCGAACGAGCGCGGCATACGGGGATTGATGGTGGCGATAACGGTGTCGGCGGTTTCGATGGCGGCCAGGGTGGCGTCCACCGAGCAGCCTAAGGACACGAAGCCGTGCTTGTCGGGCGGCGTGGTCTGGATCAGCGCCACGTTGGGACGGCAGTAGCCTTCGCGGATCAGGCGCTGGGTGTCTTGCAGGAAGCCCGGGATATAGTCGGCGTAACCGGCCTGGGTGTCCTTGCGCACATTGGCGCCGGCAAAAAACGACTCCATGCAGAAAACACCCTCGAATTCGGGGGCGGTGTAGGGAGCCGGACCTTCGGTGTGCAGGTGCTGGATGCGCACGTTCTTGAACTCTTTGCGCCGGCCGCGTTCGCACATGGCCTGAATCAGTTTCTGAGGCGCGCAACCGATGGCATGGATGTGAATCCTGTCGTTTGTCTTGATGACTTTTACCGCTTCTTCGGCGGAAACGATTTTCATTGAGGTCAACATAGCTATGAATTATTTTTCTTTAATCAGAATCATATAGACGGGAAAGTGGTCGCTGTACCCGTTCAGATACACGCCGCCGGCATGGGTGCGCAACGGATATCCGTTGTACTTGCCGCTCTTCTGCAGCAGCATGGGGTCGTTGAAGATGCGGTAGCCGTAGAACTTAAGCGTGGAGCGGTCTTTGCCCGTCAGTCCCTGGGTAATGATCATCTGGTCGAACAGGTTCCACTTGCCCTGATAGCACAATGTGCCGTTGCCCAACTTGTAGGCGCCGTAGGAAGCGTTGAACATCTGCCCCGGCTGCAGTTTGGTGTAGTTGTCCTGCTTGGGCGCGTTCATGATCTTTACCACGCTGTTGTTGTAGGGATCGTCGTTCATGTCGCCCATCAACACTACCTTGGCGTTGGGGTTCACTGCCAAGAGGCTGTCCACGATGCCCCGGCTGTATTCGGCGGCCAGTTCCCGCTTGGGCGAGCTTTTTTTCTCGCCTCCCAGGCGCGAAGGCCAGTGAACCACGATAAAGTGGATGGTGTCGCCCATATAGATGCCCGAAACCACCAGTTGGTCGCGGGTGTAGAATTCCATACGTTCGAAAGGAATGTTTACCGAACGCGAGCCCAGCACCGTGAATTTGTCTTTCTTGTAGATCAGACCCACGTCCACGCCGCGGCGGTCGGGGCTGTCGTAGTGCACGATGCCGAAATCATAGGGCGCCAGTTCGGGTTGCGCCACCAGGTCTTCCAAGACCTGACGGTTTTCAATCTCACTCACCCCCAGGATGTCGGGAACCTGCAGCATGGCGCCGCCCACTTCCTGATGGATGGAGGAGATGGCCATCGCGAGGTTGTGCAGTTTGTTGCGGTATTTCATGCCCGTCCAACCGTAGCTTCCGTTGGGAAGGAATTCCTTGTCGTTGGTAAGCGGGTCGTCGATGGTGTCGAACAGATTCTCGAGGTTATAGAACCCCACCATACCCAGGCGGTACTGCTTCTTTTCCTGGGCGTGGACACTTACCGAAAGGCCGAGGAAAACCAATAGGATCAATAAAGCGGCTTTCTGCTTCATCTTTTTGTGTTTTGCGGGTGCGAAGATACTTTAAATCTAAAACATGTAGTCCCAGACGGGCAACACGACGGGCTTTTTCTTCAAGGCGTCGATGGCCTGCTGGTTCAGGTATTCCTTGCGGATCACCAGACGGAACATATATTCGGAGAACCATTCGTCGGTAAAGGTGATGTAGCCCTTGTGGCCGGCATCGGCGCCCCAGCTGTTCTCGAACTCCCATTTCACGGGATTCTCGTTTTCATCCACGTCGCAGCCCACCAGTGTCATGGCGTGGCTCGAACCGCTCTGGCGGCTCAGGATTCGGTCGGCCTTCTCCATGTCCAGCCTTACGCCAAGCAGCGAGGCGTAGTCGTACATTCCCGGGTCGGAAAGACCTTGATTGGAGTCGAACTGCTTGCCCACGTCGCAGGAGGCGTACATGGCCTCGTTGTTCTTGATGGAGGCGAGCGCCGCTTTCTTGATGTCTTCGTTGGGCAGGTTCAGATAGACCCAGTTCATGCCTTCGTAGCTGTTGCGGTAGTTCTTTATTTCATAGACATTATAGTAGGGTCGGGTGGGGTCGTTCATAATCATGATGTAGTTGTCGGGCGTGTAGCCTTCGGGCGTTACCTCGGCGTAGAACTGCTTGGGCGTGTAGTCCTTGAGTTCCTTGATGTCGCCGTTCTTGTCTTTGTAGCGCCAGGTAAAGGTGGCGGGAGGCTCACCCAGACAGAGCGCCAGAATGCGGTACACATCCTGCAGTCCCTGCATCTTCTGCTTGCGCAGGGCGTCCGTCTTGGCGCCCTTTTCGGCCATGTGGCGTATTTCCATGCCGCTGCGGCGCAGGCTTTCGTTAATCAGGTTCACCATCTGGCCCGTGTTGTTGGAATGCTCGGTTTCGGGCATCACCTCGGCCGGCACCACGCCGTATTTGGTGGCCAGGTTGTAGTAGAGGTTCCACACACCGCCGTCGTTTACGGGCGCGGAGAAGAAGGCCACCACTTCGCGGTCGTCCATGTCGTTCTTGGCGGTGCGGATGATGTTTTCGAGAAACAGGTTGGACTTTTCGAGCATATCGTAGAAATAGAGGTAGTTATGCGAAAAGTCGAAATCCTCGATGTTGTATTTTTTGATGATGCCGGGGCGGAGCACGTTCATGGAGGTGAACATCCAGCAGCGGCCCGACTGCTTTTGGTTGGTGATGCCCTTTACATCGACCCGGTACTTGAAGAAGTGGTCGATCTTGCCCTGTTTCTCGCGGTTGAGCGCCAGCGAGCGGATGTTGGCGTTGCCTGTAAGCGCGTTCTGTATCGCGCGGGTGGGGGCGTCGAGCACGAAGCCTTTTCTAAGTTGATCCAGTTGGGCGTTGCCGATTTCCTGCGCATGGGCGGGGCGGCAGAGCGGCAGCGCGAGCGCGAGCACCGCCAATTTGAAGAATGTATTTTTCATGTATGTATAAATTTTTTCTGCGGGTGAATGTAGGAAGCAAAAATACGAATAAACCGAGAGCCGAAAACAAGTTCACTTGTTTTTGGCCGAGGTGGAGTATTTTCGGCGGAGCCCAAAAATACGAATAAACTGAGAGCCGAAAACAAGTAAACTTGTTTTCGGCTCTCGGTGGAGTATTTTGGACAAAGCAAATACGAAAATGTCCCCGTTTTTTTCTTTGGCGGAATAATCGTAAATTCGCGAAGTCCGTTCTATGGTTGAACGGTTCGGACAGCGAGAGCCTATGAAGTTGAGAATGTTTTTACGGCTTGCCCTTGTGCCTGTGTTGCTTGGAGCCTGTACCGGCAACGTGCTGATGGCGCAGGCCCGTCAGATAAAGAAGGCGGACACGGCCTTCCGCTACCATATGTACGATGTGTCGGTTACCCAGTACCAGAAGGCGTTTTCCCGCATGGGGCGCAAGGCCAAGACCGACCCCGACGAGAAGAACCGCCTCCTGTTTCAGATTGCCGAGGCCTACCGTTACAGCGGGCAGCAGAAATCGGCCGCACGCCAGTACCAGCGCTGTATCCGCAGCGGTTATTACAAGGTGAACCCCAAGGTGTATTTCCATCTGGCGAACCTGCAGTTGGCCGAGGGCGAGTTCGACAACGCGATTTCCAACTACCGCAATTATTTAGACTACATTCCCGACGACAGCGCCGGCATTCAGGGTCTGCGGGCCGGCATCATGGCGCGCAAGGCCGCTTCGCAGGGCACCCGCTACCAGATAGAGAACGTGCGCAAGCTCAATACCAATTCGGGAGACTGGACACCCCGCTACTACGACGCCGAGGGCACCATCGTGGCGTTCTCCTCCACGCGCGAGGGTGTTACGGGCAAGAAGAACGACGCCTGGACAGGCCAGCGTTTTTCGGATATCTTCGTGGCCAAGCAGGATCCCAAGGGCGGCTGGAGCCAGGCCGAGAAACTGGATCAGCTGGGCAAGACCAGCACGGGGGCCAACGAGAGCGATGCCTCCTTCTGCAAGGACGGCTCGGTGATGTACTACACCTATTGCGGCAGCGAGAACAAGAAACGGAACCGATGCGTCATCAAGACCTCCACTTTCGACGGCAAGGCCTGGGGCGATCCCGAGGAAGTGATTATCGGGGAGGATTCGGTGTCTGATTTCGTGCATCCCTTCATTACCGAAGACGGTTCCCGCCTCTTTTTCGCCTCCAACCGCGCGGGCGGCTTCGGCGACCTCGACATCTGGTATGCGGAGGGCAGCGGCAACACCTTTTCCGAACCGGTCAACGTAAACTGGCGCAAGGACGATTCCGAAGAAGAGATTCGCGCCCAGCAGGGCAGGAAATACGGCGAGAACCGGGTTAATTCCCCGTACAAGGAAGCCTATCCCTACCTGCGCAACGACACCTTGCTGTATTTCGCCTCCACCGGACACGGTTCTTTGGGCGGCTACGACATTTTCCGCGCCGTGCTGCGCGACGGTATCTTTACCGAGGTGGAGAACCTGGGCTATCCGGTAAACACCAACGCCGACGATTTCGGCATCTGCTTCCTGCCCGGCCAGAACAGGGGGCTGTTCAGCTCCAACCGGGGCGGCGGGCGCGGCAGCGACGACCTCTATTCGTTCTATATGCCCGACATCCTCTTTACCATTTCGGGCACCGTTACCGACGAATCCACGCTGCAGCCGGTTCCCAACGCCGAAATTACCTTGGCGGGCACCGACGGCATGCTGGTTTCGGCCACCACCGATTCCAAGGGCTTCTATATGTTCGATGCCGGTCAGGTAAACGAGAACACCACCTACAAGTTGATTGTGGAGAAACGCAATTACCTGGGAGCGGAAGGCACCGAAACCACGGTGGGATTGATCGCGAGCAAGGATTTCGAACACGATTTCGTGCTCTCGCCCATGCCGCGCGGACCGGTGGTGCTGCCCGAGATCCTCTACGACCTCGGAAAATGGGATCTCAAGGAACAATATCAGGATTCGTTGATGGACCTGATCGTGCTTTTGGAGAAGAACCCGCGCCTGGTGATCGAACTGGCCTCGCATACCGACAGCCGCCCCATCGCCATGACCAACGACTCGCTTTCGCAATACCGCGCGCAGTCGGTGGTCGATTACCTGATTAAGCGCGGCATCCACGGCGAACGCCTCGTGGCCAAGGGCTACGGTTCGCACGTGCCCCGCACCTTGCAGAAAAACATGGTTTCTTACTATAAGGGCACGCCCTATGCCTTCGATTCGGGTTGCGTGATGACCGACGCCTACATCGCCTCCTTGAAGGACAGGAATATGCAGGAGGCGGCGCACCAGTTGAACCGCCGTACCGAATTCAGCGTGCTGCGCGAGGATTTCATTCCCACAGGAAAGGGCAATATCTCCTCCTTGGTGGGCATGGGCGACTGGGCGAATGCCAATAAGGTTCCGTTTACGCTGAATCCCGATGACAAGCCCGAAGTGCGGGTTATCGCCAATGGTTTGGGTATGCGTGCGGTGGTGGACAGGAAGGCGAAGGTGTGCGCCATAAGCATCGATGCGGCCATGCGCCTGCTGCAGGTGGGTAATCTGGGCAAGAACAGCTTCAAGAACAAGGAAAAGGCCTTTAATGCCGACGGGGAGGTGCTTCCCGGCCAGCACTTGCAGCTTAAGGAACTTAAGATGGGGCAGTATGTGCTGCCACGCATCGAGTTCGTTACCGCCGAGGAACTTCCGGCGGAGATCATACTCAACGCGGCGGGCATGGGCAAATTGGGAGACTACACCATCGACATGGATGCGCGGCAGATAGTCGTGGAAGAATAATAAGGGATAAAACCAACTAAAACTATACGGTTATGGATGCGAACACAAAGTATGAACAGAGGGGCGTCTCGGCGGCCAAGACCGACGTGAAGAACGCCATCGGCGGATTGGACAAGGGACTTTTCGGCAATTCGTTCTGCAAGATCATTCCCGATGTGATGGGCGAGAACAAGAAGAGTATGTTCGGGCCTTCGTATTGCAATATCATGCACGCCGACGGTGCGGGCACCAAGGCGGTGCTGGCCTACCTCTACTGGAAGGAAACCGGCGACGCTTCGGTATGGCGCGGCATCGCCCAGGACGCCGTGGTCATGAACACCGACGACCTGCTGTGTGTGGGCGCCACCACAAACCTGGTCCTGTCTTCGACCATCGGGCGCAACAAGTTCCTGATTCCCGGCGAGGTGCTTAAGGAAATTATCGAAGGCACGCAGGAATTTGTGGAACGGATGGCGCAGAACCACATCAACATTACCTTTGCCGGTGGCGAAACCGCCGATATGGGCGACAGTGTGCGCACCATCGTGGTCGACAGTACGGTGAGCGCACGCATCAAGAAAAACGAAGTGATTTCCTGCGATCGCATCCAGGCGGGCGACGTGATTATCGGGCTGGCTTCTTTCGGAAAGACCACCTACGAAGACGAGTACAACAGCGGCATCGGCAGCAACGGCCTTACCAGCGCGCGCCACGATGTGCTCAATCACGAATACGCCCGGAAGTATCCCGAATCGTACGACCCGGCGGTCAACGAAAGCCTGATATACAGCGGCAGCAAGTCGCTGACCGACGAAACGGGCGTGGAAGGCCTGAACGTGGGCAAGCTCCTGCTGTCGCCCACGCGTACCTACGCGCCGGTTATCCAGGCGGTTCTGGAAAACTACCGCCCCAGCATCCACGGCATTATCCACTGCACGGGCGGGGCGCAGACCAAGGTGATGAACTTCGTGCGGAACCTGCACGTAGTCAAGAACAGCCTGTTCGCCACGCCGCCCATTTTCAGCATGATTCAGGCCGAGAGCGGCACCTCATGGCAGGAAATGTACCAGGTGTTCAACATGGGGCACCGCATGGAACTGTACGTTAAGGAAAACATTGCCGCCGACGTGATCAAGATTGCCCGTTATTTCGATTTGGAAGCCAAGGTGATCGGTTATTGTGAAAACAGTTCCAAAAACATGCTCACCATCGACGGCGAGTACGGTACGTTTACCTACTAAAGGTCGCGTTTTGCCGGATTCCGTTGCATGTCGGGAATTTCGGTTAAAAAGCAGTGTTCGGGTTGCTTCGTTGTAAGTGGCTTGAACACTGCTTTTTATATTGTAATTAACAGCCGTTTGTTAATGGTTTCGGTCTTTTGTGGGCTGCCGTTCCTTGGCTTAGGGCTAATTTCGCGTGCTTTAAGTAAGAAACATACACATGGCACAATATATACGGTCTGTTTTCGGAAAAGTTGCGTTTCTTTCGCTAATGTTTTTCCCCATCTTGGTTCAGGCGCAGCATTATCATGTGATAAAGGGGCAGATTTACGACCAGAAAGACAAGTTGGTGCTGCCGCAGGCGCAGGTAATGGTGGTTGACAGGGGCGGACAGGGCGCGGTGGCCGATATGGACGGCAATTATGTCTTGGCGGTGGAACGCGCGGAAGTGGAGCTGCATTTCCGCTACTTGGGCTACGAAGACAAGAAAATCAAGGTTACGTTTGCCAAGGGCGAGGAAACCAAGGTGCTGAACGTTGGCTTGGCATCGGTGGCCACCACTTTGGAGGCCGTGCAGATTCAGGGAACCCGTCTGGAACGTGACGGCAAGTCGTCCATTCAGACGATGGAGGTGGTGGGCTTGGAAAGCATTGCCAAGAACAACGTGAATACCTTGGACCGGGCGCTCAAGGGTGTGGCCGGTCTGGCGATTGTGGATAACGAGCCGCAGATGCGCGGCGGCAGCGGTTTCAGCTCCGGAATGGGCAGCCGCGTGATGCTGCTGCTGGACGATATGCCGATGTTGCGCGCCGATGCGGGGCGTCCGGCATGGAACCTGGTCTCGATGGACGATGTGGAGCAGATAGACGTGCTCAAGGGCGCGGCCTCGGTGCTCTACGGTTCGGCGGCCATCAACGGAGCCATTAACGTGCATACCAAATATGCGTCCAGCACGCCGGTAAGTTCGTTCAAGGTGTATGCCGGGGTGTATGAAAAACCTAATGGTAAGCCGATAACGAGGCATGTAAAGTATAAAGATTTTGATCCTGAGACTTATGAATGGTGGTGGGTGGAACGGGATGAAAAGGTTAAGGATAAGTCTTGGACACGGGGTTGTCCCATCAAGACAGGGGTTGCATTGAATCATTCCCGTCAATTAGCCAAATGGTGGGATTTCAGTGCCAATGTGGACTATTCTTATGATGATGGGTATCGCCTCGGGCCGGAACAGGAACCGGGTAATCGTGTGGAACCGGCTGAACAACGAGTCCGTGCCAATATGGGGAACCGTTTCCATATCAATGATAAATGGACTTTGGCACTCAATGCCAATTTTATGTATTCCGACAACCGGATGTATAACTTTTGGGCGAATGCGCTCGACGGAAAATATCGACCTTTCGGCAATACGGACGACGGCAAATGGGCTACCACATTGAGCCATTTTAAAGATGTGGTGGTGTTGGTGGATCCTCATCTCAAATACGTTTCTCCCAAGGGCGGCGTGCATGAATTGGATAACCGCTATATGTTTTCCAATAACAACGTTATCAATATCACCGGTCAGGATGCCCGTTCCCAGTCGGTATATAATACCTACCGTTATCGTAAGACCTTCGAGAAGGCGGCCGACTTGGGCTTGACGGTCGGAGCGGCCAATCAATACACGTATTCGAGCGGGGAAGTCTTTTCCGGAAATATGTATGCGATAGGCAGCGAAGGTTCGCATACTTCCGACAATCTTTCGGTTTTCGCCAAATTGGAGAAGCCGTTCTTGAAAGAAAAGAACTTGAAGGTGGAATTGGGGGCGCGTCTGGAAAACTGTTTTGTGGATGACTGGCACGAGATGAGTCCCGTTTTTCAAGTGGGATTGAATTATGCCGTTACCAAGTCGGGAACCATATTTAGGCTTTCGGCAGGGCAGGGGTATCGTGCGGCCACCATCGGCGAGAAGTTTATCACGACCCGTGTAGGGATGTACGGTTTCTATCCCAATCCCGATTTGAAATCGGAAAAGAGCCTCAATATGGAGTTCGGCATCCGTCAGTATTTAAAGACGGATGTGGTGACGGGCTATATCGATGCGGCGGCATTCCATCAGATTTATTGGAACTATATCGAGTTCTTTATGGGACCCTGGAATTTGGATGAAACGGTGCCATTGGCAAAGCGGTTCGGATTTGAGTTTTTCAATACGGGGAGGGCCACGATAACCGGAGCGGAAGCTTCGCTGGGCTTGCAGTTCGATATTTTGGACAATCTGCAGCTTGATTTACAGGCCAACTATACGTATTCGTTGCCGGTGTGCAAGGAAACCGAGAAAGTGTATCATTCTACATCGACAATGGATTACAAGTATAGCAATTCTTCGTCCGACACCAAAGGAAACATCCTGAAGTACCGTATCCAGCATATGGCGAAATTCGATTTTGATATCAAGTTTTGCAAGCATTTTTCGGTAGGTATGGGTGTGCAGTATATGAGTGCGATGAAGAATATAGACGGTGTGTTTATGGAAATGGATAAAAATAATCCGGAACATGCCGCATGGTTAGACCATATGGAAATGGATTTACCTTTTACGGGTATAGATGAATTTAGGAAAGAACATGCGTGGGGTTCAGTGGTATTGGATTTGAGGGCAAGTGTGGATATCGACCATTTTACTTTCTCGTCTGTGGTGAACAACCTGCTCAATGCCGAATATTCCCTGCGTCCGCTGTATATTGAGGCTCCGCGTCTATATACATTGCAAGTGGTGTATCGTTTTCAAGATATCAATCCGGTTACGTGGTTTAAGCGGAATCGGGCGGATGTTGCAAAACTTTAGTCATTAATTAAAAAACAATAGAACAAGATGAAAAAAACAATTTTGGCGATGGCTGCACTTTCCTTTTTTGGGGGAAAGTCGATGGCTCAGACTCAAGCTTTGCCTGATGGAAAGTTTGAATCATGGGAAACTGGTAAAACGTACGAAGGTGATGCGTATGATGATTTAGCGAATCCGTTTTGGGAGTCATTGAATATTTTGGCTACATTGGATCCTACGAAATTTACGGGTCCCGTAACCTTATTTAAAGATAAGGGTCGTTCTGGTGCTGCCGATGATTTCGCCCCCAAATTGAGATCAAATTTCTTGAAATTCGGAGAAAATCAGGAAATCTTTTTGCCTGGTGTTGTCGGTGCGCTTACGGTTTTGATTGATGACCAAAGTGCCACTTTCGGGCGTCCCTTTACCAGCCGTCCGAAAGCCATCAAGGGCTATATGAAGTATGAACCGGTTAATGGCGACAGTGCCAGCATTTTCGTGGAAGTTTACAAATACAACGCTGCGGCAGGCAAACGGCAGACTATCGGTCGGATAGAACAGATTTACAAGGAAAAAGTGGAAAATTGGACGGAATTCAATTTGCCTATTGAATATACGAATGATCTTACACCCGATTCGATTACGGTGTTGTTCGTGTCCAGTGCCGGTTACGATTTCGATGATTTGTTCAATTGCAAGGGTCAGATCGGCAGTACGCTTTGGGTGGATGATGTGGAATTCGTTTACGATAACGTGGCCAACGAAACCAACGAGGTTTTGGCAGGTGCCAAACTGTATCCCAATCCTTCCGTCAGCGGTGTGTTTAACCTGAATGTAGCGGAAGCCTGCGGCCTGGAAGTGTTCTCGGTTTCGGGTCAGCTTATCATGCAGAAGAATTTGGCCACGGCCGGTGAATACACCGTGGATCTGTCTCGTTTCGCGCCGGGTGTGTATTACATCCGTCTGTCGAACAACGACGGTATGGCCGCCCTTAAAGCCATCAAACGCTAAGCGCAACATCAAGTGCTGTTGAGGTTCCGCCTTCGAATCCTTTCGGAGGCGGAATTTTTTTTGAGGTGTATTGGGTGTAATTGTCAGTATATCAGGTATCGTGATCATTTTCGTGAGCTCACGAAAATGATCGTGGCCGACAGTATTGTCGTTTTAAGGTTTATGGGCAAGACGGATTCCCTGTATGTGATTTTTAATTGCTAATTGTAAGAAAATCAGTTGTCGTGATCATTTTCGTGAGCCCACGAAAATGATAAATCTGTTAAGTTTTTTTTAACATTTGCGTATGGATAGATACCGTACCTTTGTACCAATGCTTTAGGGAGGATAAGCCGGCAGATGTCGGAGACCTGGGGCACTAATCAAAATATTGGGCAAATGGATATACATAGGATAAAGCAGCATACGGCTACATTCAATAAGATTACGCATATCACAAAGGATGATGAAAATAAGGATATGGAGGTGTGGTTCGCGAGGGAATTGCAGGTACTGTTGGGGTATGCCCGTTGGGAAAATTTTCAAGTGGCGATCAATAGAGCGATGGATTCTTGTAATATGCAGGGAGTCAATGTTGATGATCATTTTCGTGAGGTCACGAAAATGATATCTATCGGTAAGGGAGGGCAGCGTGCGGTGGATGATTTCGTACTTACCCGTTTTGCCTGTTACCTTATAGCCCAAAACGGGGATCCCAAGAAAGAGGAGATCGCGTTTGCTCAGGGGTATTTTGCATTGCAGACACGTAAGGCGGAGTTGATTGCCGAGCATTTACAGCATATTGCGAGACTGGAGGCACGGGATAGACTTCGGTCTTCTGAAAAACAGCTTTCTCAAAATATCTACGAACGCGGTGTTGATGAACGAGGTTTTGGCAGGATTAGGTCTAAGGGAGATTCCGTTCTTTTTGGAGGCATATCTACCGAAGGGATGAAACAGAAGCTGGGTGTAAAGGCTAACAGACCTCTTGCCGATTTTCTCCCGACACTTACGATTGCGGCTAAAAACCTTGCTACCGAAATGACGAACTACAATGTAGGACAAAAGGATCTGCAAGGAGAAATTTCGATTACAAAGGAACATATGCAAAACAACAAGAGTGTGCGGCAGATGTTGGGACATAGAGGCATTAAACCGGAGGAACTGCCTGCAGCTGAAGACATCAAGAAGGTGGAACGCCGTGTTGCTGCAAATGAAAGGAAGATAGAGCAAACGTCTTCCAAATTGCCGAATAAAAGGTGATTTGTTTGCTCCTTTTGATGTATCGTAATTGTCAGTATATCAGATATTGTGATCATTTTCGTGAGGTCACGAAAATGATCGTAGGCGGCCGTGTTGTCGTTTAAGGTTTATAGGCAAGACGGATTCCCTGTATGTGATTTGAAATAGCTAATTGTAAGAAAATCAATTGCTGTGATCATTTTCGTGAGCCCACGAAAATGATAATTCCAGTAATGGGATAGTTCGTGGCAGTAGAAAAGAGGGGATGGGAGGGATAGGCGGGTTTTGAACTAATTGTCAGTATATCAGGCATCGTGATCATTTTCGTGAGCTCACGAAAATGATCGTTGTGCCGATGAAATTTCGGTAAATTTCGATAAATCTTGAGTTTTATGACGGATACTGATTATTTTGTTTGTTATCATTTTGTTATATGCTATTTGGTGGGTAAAAAACGATATTTTCGATGAAATTCGGTAGGGAAAGGGGAGTGAGGGCGGAGGGGGTATTTTAATTTTGCGCCGTTGTTGACAAGGAATCGCGCTATTCGGTCAACGAAAGCAACGATTTATGAAAAAGACGCTTAAACTTCTGCCTGTCTTGATACTGTGCGCGTTGGCGAACCTCTTCTTTGTATCCCGCGTTCAGGCTCAGGTTACCACCAAATACAACACCCCGCAGGCCCCTAATTTCGATTTCGAGGTATGGGATGACCCGGAGCCCTGGGGCTGGAATTCGAGTTCGTGCTATGAGGTGGGAAATAATCCAAGCCGTGAGAAGCGGAATCAGTCGGTATGGTCGTCCAATGAAGTCCGTCCGGGAAGTCCGGGAGTTTACTCGGTGTATATCAAGGTTACCCAATCCAGTTGGTATCGCTTTAAAGTTCCTTTCGGCACTACTTCCTACGAACAGATGGGAACTTTGACTACGGGAACGCTTTATTATTATGACTCCAAGGATAATGCAAATTCATTTATTTATACAAATATCGGTAACGGTTCCAAACGGTGGGAGTTTACCGGTCATCCCGATTCTGTTGTGTTCTGGGCAAAATGGTCAAGAAGCGAACGTCCGGCCGATATGACGCTTTACCTGCACCGAAATGAATATTTTGCCGACTGCAACCCGAATGGCGTCAAGAAAAGCAACAGTTCAATTCCCACGGCTATTATAAGTCCATCAATGCAATCAACCACCCCCATCGGGTCGGCCAATCAGAAGATAACCAGAGGCAATGGCGGCTGGGTACGCTACAGCGTTCCCATTGCCTACGAGAGCGATGAAACGCCGGCCTACCTGTTGCTCAGTTTTACGGCGGGCAACAACTTCCGCGAGGTGGTGGAGGGCGACGAACTCTGGGTGGACGACGTGGAATTCATCTATAACCCCGTCCTCAGCATCGATACGGCCGAATATCTGGAGATGGCGCACCACGGAAGCAGCGGGCTTTCCTTCGAGCTTCCCTACACCTTCTATTCGGGCACGGCAGACCCCATCGACCCTGCCGCGCAGAACGAACTCAGGTTCTACCTTTCCGACGAGGACGGAAACTTCATAAAGGCCGGACTGCTCACTTCCGTGCAGGTGGACGGCGGCGACAACATAAGGCACACCGGGCGCGCGAGGATAGACCTTCCGGCCGACCTGCCCGATTCCGACAAGTACCGCATCCGCATAGAGGCGTCGAATTATGACCTGCAGAGCAACATCATCCACCTGAGCATATACAGCCGGTGGTACCTCACCGTAAACCCGGCCGGCCGATACGGCAGCACGGAGGCCAAGAACCGCGTTCCGTGCCGGCACAACAGCCAGCAGTCCGCCCATGCCGAGGCCGGACCCGACTGCCGCTTCCTCCGCTGGGAGGAGAACGGAAAGACGGTCTCCACCGAGGCGGACTACACGTTCAGCATCACCTCCGACCGCGACCTCACGGCGGTTTTCGACACCACCTACACGCTCCGCTTCGCCGAGGCGGTGGGGGCGTACGCCTATTTCGACGACACGACGGGAATCCGCAGGCAGGAGATAACCCTCCTGCACGGGCAGACGGCCAGGCTGCGCGCGGATATAGACGAGGGCTATCTTTTCATGGGCTTTGAACTGGGCGGCACGGTGATCTCCCGCCAGGCTTCCTACGACTACCGGGACGTGATGCGCGGCGGAACCATCTACGTGCGCACCGACAGCATTCCCTACGATTTCGAGTTCTCTGCCTGGCCCGAGGCCAAATTGGGCGAGGTGAGCGGAAGCGGCACCTACAAGCATTTCGGTACGGTGACGGCCCGCGCCGAGTCGAACGACCCGCGCTACAGCACGTTCCTGCATTGGGAAGACGCGGACGGCGGCATGGTGGGGACGGAGAATCCGCTGCGGATAGAGAACATAAGCGGCGGAGGCAGTTACCGCGCCGTCTTCGAAGAGACTTTCCACAGGGTGCACCTGTCGGTGAACGATCCGGTCGGAGGGAGCGCCCTGCAGTGCGGGCAGCGCAAGGCCGACAGCTCCTACAGCGCGTTCGACCTGACGGAAGTGTCGCTGCGGGCCGTGCCTGCCAGAGGCTTCGGTTTCCGGTACTGGAAAGTGGAGAGGGACGGGATGCCGCAGCGCGATACGGCTGCCAATCCCTACTACCTCACGCGGAAATCGCATATGGATGCCGATTATTCGGCGGAGGCCGTTTTCGGCATCCTGGACTATGCCCTTACGCTCGCCGCCGAGAACGGAGGCGCGGAGGGTGCAGGCTCCTATCCCTACGGCACGGAGGTGAGGCTGGTTGCCCTTCCCGACAAGGGGCATCACGTTGCCCGCTGGGAGAGCGGACGGAAAACGATAGGGACACAGGACACGCTCGTGCTGAAGGTGTTGAACGACACATCGGTGAGACTGGTCTGCGAACCCAACCTGTACAGGGTGGACATATCGGTGAACGACGGGATCCTGGGGGGCGTGAACCTCTCCGGGGGACTCTACGGATACGGCAGCGAACTCGGACTGACGGCCCTTCCCGCCCCGGGGGCGGAACTGCGCTACTGGGTGATAGACGGCGACAGCCTCGGCACGGAGCCGGACTACCTTCTGGAAGTGGAGGATTCCTGCCGGGTGATGGCCGTCTTCAGCCACGCCCGCTCGCATGTCGCGCTCCACGCCACGAACGACACCTACGGGAAGACAAGCGGCGCAGGCACCTACGAGTGGCACAGCCCGGTAACGATTGCGGCGGAGGCTTTCGAGGGCTACCGCTTCGAGGGCTGGCGCACACCGCAGGGCGACACCGTGGCGCAGGCCACCCTGCGGATTGACGGGATAGAGGGCGACACGGTCCTTACGGCGCTGTTCGCTCCCCAAAGGTTCAGGGTGGAGCTGAAGCCGGCCGGGGAGGGTTTCGGAAGCGTGTTCGTGGGTGAACCCGCCGCAGGGCAGACCTCGGCATCGTTCGACTATATGGAATACGCGCGCATAGAGGCCGTCCCGGCACCGGGCAGCGAGTTTGCCGGCTGGTTCGCCGGAGGGGACGGGATGGCAGGCAGCGCCTATCCGCAGGAGGATTTCCCCGTATGGCGCGACACCGTGCTGTACGCCCGTTTCGAGCCCCTGCGCCACGCGGTGAGCCTGTTCGTGTCACCCTTGGGGGTGGGCGAGGCCGAGGGGGCGGGACGTTACAGGGAGGACGAAACGGCGCGGGTGCGTGTGGAGGCGTTCGAGGGCTATGAATTCATGGGCTGGTACGAGGCCGACACACTGTTCAGCCCCGCCTTGGACTTTACCCTTGAAAACCTGCGGGAAGACCGCTACCTTACGGCGAAGTTCAGGGAAAAGACCTTCCTCGTGTCGGTGAGGGCCGACGATACCGCCAGGGCGGACTCATGCCTCGGACAGGGCATGTACCGCTACGCCTACAACGCCAACGTGTACGTGTATGCCAAGACCGGCTACGAGGTGGCGGCCTGGGTGGACGGCAAGGGCGACACCCTCTCCCGGCTCAACCCTTACCTGCATGATGTCTTTGAGGAAAGCACGCTTACGGCGGTCATGCGCCCCAAGAGGCTCTATCCGTCCTTCGCCGTCTGGCCGGACGATGCGGGACGGGTCCGCTGCGGCGAGGTCTATTACGATTCGGCCGCCCGCGCCACGGCGCATCCCGCCCACGGCTACGGCTTTTCCCATTGGGAAGACGGGAACGGGGACAGGGTCGGCGACGATCCCGCCCTGACGTTCGTCACCCGTTCGGACACGAACTTCAAGGCCGTGTTCAAACCCCTGTCCCTCAAGATCAACGGCGTGTCGCGCAGGCCGGAGAGGGGTTGGATGACGGGCGGCGGCAGTTACGAATACCTCTCCACATGCACCCTCACCATCGGGCACAACGCAAACTATCATTTCACCGGCTGGTACGACGGGAAAGACTCCATGCTGAGCCGCCAGCACACATGGACTTTCATCGTTACCGACTCCATGGACGTTTTCGCTGATTTCGAGCCCCTGCCGGTAACCGCCCGCATCTCGGTGGAGCCGCCCCTCGGAGGCACGGTGTACGGCGACACGGCGCGCTACGGCGGCATGCGGCTGGAGGGTGAGGTGAGCGTGCCTTTCGAGGACAGCATACGTTTCCGTGCCGTTCCCGCCAGAGGCATGAGGTTCAGGATGTGGCGGCACGAGGATGTGTCGGGGGAATCCGAGGAATGGCAAGACGAGGAGCACACCTTCTTCCCCGAGGGGGGATGCTCGGTCACGGCGGTGTTCGACACGGTGGTCTATCCGCTTTCGGTGTCGGTGGAGCCTCCCGCCGCCGGCAGCGTGCGGGGGCAGGGTGGCTATAAGTACGGCCGGTGGGCGGAAATAAAGGCCGAGGCCGGGGAGAACCATCGCTTCCACGCCTACATGAGCGGCGACGAGGTGATCTCGTACAGCCCCGAATGCACTTTTCGGGTGGATTCGGCCATGGAAATAAGGGCCGTGTTCCTGCCTGAGGACTATATGGTTTACGCATTGCCGGCGGACGTGCGGCAGGGGCAGGCTCTCGGCACGGGCCGGTACGCCTACGGCACGCAGGCCGCCATGGAGGCGTTCGCATGGAACGACAGCCTGGCGTTCGCCTATTGGAGTGCGTCGGCCGACGGGCGCGACACCCTGTCGGAAAACGGAAGTTACGGCCATCCTGTGGGTGGATCCGATACCCTGCATGCCTTCTTCAAACCGGCTCTGCGCACCCTGCGGGTCAAGGCGCAAGGCGGGGGGACGGTGCGCGGCGATGGATTATACGAGTACGGGAGAACCGCCCGTGCGGAGGCGCAGGCCGCCCCCGGACATCATTTCGCGGCATGGAAAGAGTACGGCGTGGAGATAGGCCGCGATGCGGAGATATCGCTGGCGATGCGGTCGGACAGGACGTTGGAGGCCGTCTTCGAACCCGACGTGTTCCGCCTGCGGCTGGAGTCGCGGGGGATCGATGTCGCGTTGCACGGGGCGGGCGAGTATGCCTTCGGCAGCGAGGCGAACATCCGTACGGACATCTGCCCGGAGGGGTATGTCTTTTCGGCATGGAGGAATGAAAGGGGTGAGACCGTCTCGTCCGATCCGGACTTTAGCCTCCGGGTTTCCGGAAACACGGTGCTGTATGCCGAATGGAACGGAATCCGCCATAGGGTGGAACTGTGGGAAGAGGGCGGAGGAAAAGTGTCCGGCGGGGGCGAATACGGGCATGGGGACAGCGTCCGGCTGGCGGCCGTTCCCGATCCGGGGCGGCGTTTTGCGGCCTGGTACCGGAACGGCAGGGTCTTCAGCGGGGAAGACAGCCTCGTGTTCCGCGTCCGCGCCCCGCTGGAACTGACCGCCGTGTTCGGGGAAGACATCTATCCCGTTTCCCCCATCAGCAATATGGGCGGGCGCGGCGAGATCGAGGTGAAGGAAGATTCGGCCACGTCGTCGACCGTTACCCTGCAGGCCCTTCCCGAAGAAAACCATTACCTGAAGTATTGGACGAGGAACGACAGCATTCTCGGCACAGGGGCGGAAATCGAGACGGAAAGGATGCAGGCTTCGCAGGTGGTGGCGCACTTTATGCCGGAACCCTGCTATGTAAAGTTGTCGAGCTCCACGCCCGAAGGATTGAAGACCTTGCACGGTTCGGGATCCTTCTATCAAGGCGATGAGGCGGAACTGAGCGTGGAGGTTCGTGACGGATACGAGTTTCTGGGCTGGTTCGAGGAAGGTTCGGACACGCCGCTTTCCACCGATCCCGAATATACGTTTACCGTAAGACGGGACATGCGTATCGATGCCCGCGCGAAAAAGCAATAGACCAAAACAAGGCAAGAGATGAAAACGACATATATTCCCTTTGGCAGGATTTTCGGATTGTTCTGGGCAATCCTTTGTTTCGGTATGTTTGTTCCGAAGTCTTCGGCGCAGAATATAAACGGCACGCAGCAGCTGAAGAACCGGGGCTTCGAGGAGTACGACAACTTGGGCACGGACAATGTTGAGCCGACAGACTGGAACTCGTTCATGACCGCCAATGCCTCCGGCATAGCGTCTGCGGGAAAAGCCAGACGTCTGGAACGGGTAACGGAAAGAAGGCCCGGAACGGCAGGGAAATATGGAATGAGGGTATTTTCTACCGAAATCTTAGGCGTGAATGCCAATGGAAACGTCACCACGGGGCGCATCAACATGGGGAGTGCCACGGCCACCGATGCCAGCAACCACAATTTCAGCGACCGCGCCTCGGAAGGCTTCAACTTTCCCTTCACCGCCGTACCCGATTCCATGGTGGTCTGGGCGAGATACGCCCCGAAGGATGCCTCCGACCAAGGACAGATCAACGCCATCATCCACGGCGACAACGAACCCTGGGATCCCGGCTTCAAGAGATCGGAGATCGTGGCGCTTGCCACCGTGAATCCCGTGAAGGGCAGCGGCGGCTGGGTGCGCTACAGCGTGCCTTTCGACCGCGAGGGATGCGGGCAGAGTGTTCAGGATGCCCGCTACATATTGGTATCCATCACCACCAACAAGCAGCCCGGCGGAGGGGCGGCGGAAGTCTGGGTGGACGACATCCTTTTCGTCTATAATCCCGAAATGGCGATAGGCAGGCTGCCGGTGGCAAGTTTCAATATGCGCGACGGGGACGCGTCCTTAAGCATCCCGTTCACCGTAAGCGGCACCTTGCCGCTCGATGCCAATTCGGCGCGGAAAAACAGGGTGGTGGCCGAACTCTCGGACGCCTCGGGCAGTTTTGCCCTGCCGGTGGAGATAGGATCCGTGGAGACAGAGGAGAGCGGCACGCTCGCCGCCACCATTCCCGCCGGCACGCCCTTGGGCGAACACTACAAGGTAAGGCTCCGCGCCACCGACCGAGACGTCTATAGCCAGCCATGCGCCGAAGACATCGTCCTTGCGCGCGGCTACACCGTGAAGGCCGAGTCCGCCGACGAAAGCCGGGGTTCGGTGGAGGGCGGCGGCGCCTATGCCGAAGGGGCGGTGGCCACCCTCAAGGCCATCCCCTACACCGGTTACCATTTCGACCGTTGGGAGGAAAACGGCCGGAAGGTGGAGGGAGCGGGGGCGACCTACTCTTTCAGCGTAACTTCCGACCGCCACCTCACGGCCGTTTTCGCCATAAACACCTACCGGCTGGAACTCCT
Organism: Ruminococcus flavefaciens; assembly: GCA_023667315.1. Taxonomy (GTDB): domain Bacteria; phylum Bacteroidota; class Bacteroidia; order Bacteroidales; family P3; genus Pullibacteroides. Next base: position 148,873 of record JAMPAI010000005.1, on the reverse strand, counting down.
GACGGAAGGCAACGGAAAGGTGATCAACGCCTCGGGCAAGAGTGAGTTCACACACGGGGAAAGGGTGGGCATAGAGGCCGTGCCCGACGAAGGCTACGACTTTGCCGGATACCGTTCGGAAGGGGTACTCCTTTCGCAAAGCAGGACGTATTCGTTCAATATCGTTTCGGACATGCGCATCACCGCCGTGTTCGAGAGAGGGCGGGTGAACATAGCCGCCGGCACGGCGCAGCCCGATTTCGGCAGGGTGGAGGGCGGCGGACGGTATGAGGTGGGCGGAACGGTGACCCTCACCGCCATTCCGCACAACCGGTATTATTACTTCGTGGCCTGGATGGAAGGCCGCGATACGGTGAGCCGGGAACCGAAATACGTCTTTACGGCAGGAAAGAACCGATCGCTCACGGCCGTATTCGCCCAGCAATACTATACGGTAACGCTTTCCTCCAATATAGAGGGGGCGGGCGAGCTTGCCGGCGGCGGGCGTTTCGCGGCATCGCAGAACAACACGAGCATTGTCCTGAAGGCCGAACCGCACACGGGCTACGCGTTCCTGTACTGGAAGTCGGACACCGACGGAACGGAACACGAAGACAACCCCTACACGGTGCTTTCCTCGGGGAGGCTTACCCGCAGCCTGTCCTACACGGCCTATTTCGACGTAGAGCGATACACGGTGGATATAGAGTCCGTGCCGGCCGGCGCGGGAACGCTGCAGGGAGCCGGCACGTATCTGTTCCGCGACAGGGTGACGCTCAGGGCCACACCGCAGGATCATTACGCTTTCACGGCATGGGTGAGGAGCGACCACGGCAGGAGCGACACGGTGCGCGAGAACCCCTTCAGCTTCACCATCGAGGAGGGCAACGCCCGCCGTTACAAGGCGCTGTTTTCCCTGAAACGGCACGTGGTGGAACTTTCGGCAAGCCCCGGAAAATACGGGACGGTGAGCGGGGCGGGTGTCTATACGCATTTCGACACAGCCCTGTTGCAGGCGGAAGCCGGTCCCGGCTGCGAGTTCCTGTACTGGGGCGTGAGGCGCGGCCTGAATATAGACAATGTCTCGGAAGAGAACCCGTGGCGGGTGGAGGTGAGGGGAGATATGGAGATGGTGGCCGTCTTCAGTGAAAGAAGGAAGGAAGTGGCGGCCTATTGCCGCCCGCAGGGAGCCGGTGTGTTGACGGGAGAGGGGGCGTATGTGTCGGGGTCATACGCCGTGCTGCAGGCCGCTCCGGCCTACGGCTACCGTTTCTCGCACTGGGAGGACGGCTCCGGAAACCGTGCGACGACCGACTACAGGCTTAACCTTCCGGTAAGGAACGACACGGCGGTGTACGCCCGTTTCGAACCCTTGCGGTACACTTTCACGCTGATGACCGAGGGTAATTCGGCCAACGGGAAGACCTGCATAGACGGCGGCGAGCCGGCCTCCCGCCACGTGAGGGAAGTGCGCTACGGTGACACCCTCCGCCTCCGGGCGCAGGCTCTCGCCCCCGGCTACCGCTTTATCCAGTGGCGATTGGTGTATAGGGACGGGAACGTGATGAGGGACTCGCTCTATTCGCGCGAGGCCGAGGAGATTTTTGTGGTGAGGGGGGAAACCTATATGCTGGCCTGCTTCACCGCCGATGCGTGCCACATTTCGGCCATCGTGCAGCCGGATCCGGCATGCGGAAGGGTACGCAACCAAGGCAATTACCGCCGGGATCTGTGGATTGAACTGGTGGCCGAGCCTGAGCCGGGCTATGATTTTTCCCATTGGGAAAGTATGTCCGGCAACCGCCATCCCGAAAGATCGGGCCGTCTGCAGGTGCAGGCGGTGGCCGACACCTCGGTGAGGGCCGTGTTCAAGCCGGACACCCTGCAGGTGCAGGTTGAGGTGTGGGGCGGCAAGGCGAACGGCACGGCAAGCGGTGCGGCGCGTTACGCCTACGGGAAGGAGGCGCGGCTGAAAGCCGTTCCGGCCTACGGCTATGCGTTTGCCGGTTGGTATGCGGCAGCCGACACCCTGATGAAAACCATCCTGTCCAAAGAATCCGACTACGCCTTTACCGTGCGGCGGGACGAGAGCCTCGCCGCCGCATTCGCCCCGGTCAAGTTCCCTCTTTCGGCCGAGATACGTCCGCAGGGGGCGGGACGGGTAAGCGGGACGGGTGTCTATGCCTACCTCTCCGAGGCCATCCTGCGCACTTATCCTGAAGGAGGCTATGCGTTGAAACACATCCTGGCGGTCAGGCCGCAGGGTCGCTACGACACCCTGCGCGAAAGTTTCGCCGGTTTCCGTATGGATACCGCCCGGAGCGTCATCGTGGTCTTCGAACCCACGCAGTATTCGCTGCAGGTGTTTTCCTCCGATACGGGAAGGGGCCGGGTGCAGTCCGTACCTCAGACCTCCATGGTGGGCTACGACAGCACGGTGCTTCTGCAGGCCGGGGCATATCCCGATTACCGCTTCTCCCAATGGCGGGATGCATGGGGCAGGCGTATCTCGCGTGCCAACCCATTTGGACTCAACGTGCGTGGCGATACGGTGGTCTATGCCGAGTTCATACCCGAAACCAAAAGGCTCGCCGCCGAACCGGAGAATCCGATGCACGGCACCGTGGCCGACGATTACAACCAGCAGCCCGGTTACGGAAGCCTGGAGCAGGTGCGGGCATTGCCGGCCGACGGTTACGAATTCGACCGCTGGGTCTTGGAAAAGGATCCGCAGACGGTGGTCTCGCGTTCGGCGGTATTCTCGACCCTCGTCCTGCAGGACACCGCTTTCGTGGCATGCTTCAAGCCCGCGCGGAGGGAACTGCATCTGTATGCCAACATGGCGCGTGCGGGGCGGGTATGGATGGAAACCGGGAGAGACGGCGATACGGTGAATGAGGGGGATTACGCACAGATCACGCATCTGGATTCGGTGACCCTCAAGGCAGAGCCGCGCGACCACTACACGTTCTCGGAATGGATAAGGCGCGACACCCGCGCCGGAGGAATCTCGCTGGGCGAGGATTCCGTGCTGAAGATACAGGTGCGGAGCGATATGGAGGTGGAGGCTGTCTTTGAACCCCGGACATACCGGGTGCAGGTTCAGTCCGAGCCGTCCGGTTTCGGCAGCGTGCAGGGCGGCGGTATCTATGACTACGGTACCACGGCCTCGGTGCGGGCTGTATGCGGAGAGGGGTATGTGTTCAAGGGCTGGCGGACCTCCGTCGGATGGATATCCGACAGCCTGACCCATGCTTTCTCTGTAAACGGCGACACCCTGCTTACCGCTTGTTTCTCGCGCGACACGGTGTGCCTGGAGGTCTATGCCGGTTTGGGCGGCAGCGTGCAGGGCGGCGGCGCTTACCTCAAGGGAAGCACGGTGCAGGTGCAGGCGCAGGCCGACGGGAAATACGGTTTCGAGGCGTGGTATGACGGGAGCGGGAAGCGGTTGAGCGCGCAGAACCCGTATTCATTCACGATAAGCGGAAACACGTCGCTACGGGCAGGGTTCTTTCCCCTGATGCTGACGGTGGATGCCGAAGCCTCCGAGGGGGGGATGGTCAAGGGCGGCGGCAGGGTGCCCTACGCTTCATCCGTATTTCTGGAGGCGATACCTGACTCCGGACACCGCTTCGTCCGCTGGCAGGGCGTTCCCGGCCTTGACGAGGCGCAGGCCGTCTTGCCGGCCTTGGGTCTGTGGGTAAGCCAGGACATAAGGGTTACGGCGGACTTCTCCCCCTTGAAATACCGTGTGCAGACGCATGCCTCTCCTCTCGGGGCGGGAAAGGTGGATCGGGGAGGCAGCTTCGATTACGGCATGGAGCTTTCTTTCGAGGCCATGCCCGACGCCGACCATGTATTCACGGCATGGACACTGGATGGAAAGGAAGTGAGCTCCGACCCCGTCCTGAAGGTGAAGGTGTGCGGGGAGGCCGATTACGTGGCCGTGTTCGCGCCAAAACGCTACAAGGTTCTGACTTCGGTCTATCCCGACCACGGCGGCCTTGCCTACGGCGGCGGTTCTTACTATTGGGGCGACACCGCGCAGATCGGCATCTACCTTTACGACAGCGTTACGTTCAAGAACTGGAGCGACGCCGACTTCAACCAGGTGAGCGTTTTGCCTGACTATCTCTATGCGGTTACGCATACCGAGATTCTCACCGCCAGCGTGAATGCGCCCGGGCCCAGGCCGAACGATACCGTTGATCCCGGAGATACCGTGCAGGAGGAAAGGCATTTCCGCGTTTACCCGAATCCCCTGCGCGAAGGAGATATGCTGCATATCATCTCGGACAAGGAAAACCTGCTTTCCATACGCCTCTTTACAGTAACGGGCAAGTATGTCATGTACCGCAGGTTCTCCGACCATGGCGCGCAGTCGGTGGCCTTGCGTCTGCCTCAGTTGCAGGCGGGCTGTTATTTCTACGAACTGCGGTTCACCGGAGGATCGCGCAGGCGGGGCAAGCTGATCAAGTTGTAATTAACCTCGGGTTGTGGATGCTTTGCCGTTGACAGGCCGTTTTTAAAAGGCATTCTGTCCTATTTTTGTGGCGGTGTCCGTATGGCGGGCATCGCCACAAATGTTTTTCAGATGAAAGAAATCGACCTGAGCCTGTATTTCAATCCCTGCCCGTATATGGAGGCGGGGATCTTTTATGCCGACAATACCGCCCGCCTGGGCCGTCAGGTGCAGAAATTCACGGTGTCCGAACATTTCCCCTCGGTGCAGGGCGCGGCCGTGGCCTTTATCGGACTGGAGGAAAGCCGGGGCGGCAGCCTCGACGGCTTGCGCTGCAACGGCGCCGAAAACGTGCGCCGCGAACTCTACAACCTATACGGCTCGGCCTCGTGGGGCAAACTGGTGGATCTGGGCGACTTGAAATGTGGAAAGACCCTGCAGGATACCTGTTTCGCCCTTTCTGAAGTGATTTCCTGCCTGCTGGCGCAGAATACCGTGGTGGTGCTGCTGGGCGGCACGCAAGACCTTACCTATGCCGTCTATCGCGCCTATGTGCGGCTGCACCGGATGACCAATATCCTTACCGTCGATTCCCGCCTCAATATAGCCGAGGGCATGAACGCCGATTTCGACCCGGTTGCCGAGCCTCTGAGCCACAATTCCTTTGCGGCGCGCATGGTGGTGGAACCCGACAATTACCTGTACAACTACATGAACGTGGGCTACCAGACCTATCTGGTGGACAGGGACGCGATAGGCCTGATGAACCGTCTGTTCTTCGATGCCTGCCGCTACGGTATGCTGCGCGACAACCTGCAGGCGGCCGAACCCTATGTGCGCGACTCCGATTGCGTGAGCTTCGACCTCTGCGCGGTAAAGAAGGCCGACAGTCCGGCCAACCCCTGGGCGCGCCCCACCGGTTTCACCGCGGAACAGGCCTGCCAGCTGGCGCGTTACGCGGGCATCAGCCGCCAGGTAGGGGTGCTGGGCCTGTTCGAGTATTATCCCGCGCTCGACAAAGAGGGCAGCAGCGCCCAGTTGATGGCCGAGATGGTGTGGTGTTTCCTCGACGGCATGGAACACCGCAGCGACGACCATCCCTTAACCGCCGCCGGCGTGGAGTTCAAGCAGTATATCGTGCCCTTGGAAGAACTGGAGCAGGATCTGGTGTTCCACAAATGCAGGCAGACCGACCGCTGGTGGATCGAGCTGCCCTGCAGTGAGGAACAGAAACAGCGGTACGGCCGGCATTGCTATCTGGCCTGTTCGTACGCCGACTACCAGACCGCCCAGCAGAACGAGGTGCCCGCGCGCTGGTGGAGCGCCCTGCGTCGCCTCAAATAGCGGGGTGCCGCAAGGTGTTTACTTGGCGAGATTCGTGGTTTCCATGGGCAGGTAAAAGCCCTTTCCGTTGTAGATGCAGATGCCCGGCAGCGTAATCTTCTTCTTGTTGAGCTGCGCGCGGTCGGTATTCGGAAACAGTCTCAGCCGCTTGCCGTTTTCCAAAACCAGCTCGATGTAGAGCGGATCTTCCGATTCGTCGTGTTCCGCGTTCTTGAACACGGCATGATACTTGATGTCCGGAAACACGCGTTCAATCGGCGCGTAATAAAGGAGTGAGAGGGAGTCCAGATTTCCCAGTTTCGCCTGGCGGCAGATATAGGGCGCGATTTCCTCATTGTCGATAACGCCTTTCAGTTCGTTTCCCTGCGGATGATAGGTGGCGAACATCACGTCGCCGCCGTTATGCCCGAAAGTGGTCCATCCCATATAGAAATAACGGTTCAATACATCGCTGAGCGCGCGGACGCTCTTGCGGCTGTCCTTGTGTTCCTTCATGATTTCCGTTAAACGTGCCAGGTCTTCGGCCGGGAGACTGTCGATGCCGAAATTGGCCTTTACGCCCTGCCTCAGGCGTTCGCCCAAAGGCTTGCCGGATTTCTTGGCGAAGAGGTCCTTTACCGTCTTTTCGTACGATGCCTTGCAGTTGCGCAAGGGTTCGAACAGTTCTTCCGCACTCGTCTGCGCGTAGCCCGAATTGAGGCGGCGGTTGCCCAGGCTGAGGCCACCCGTCTGATGGTCGGGCATCACGACCACCAGGGTCTGCCCGTCTTTTTTGGCGAACTCCATGGCGGCACCCACGGCACGGTCGAAAGCCAGGAAATCGAATACGGTGGCCGGCAGGTCGTTGTTGTGCGCGCCCCAGTCCACCTTGCTGCCTTCCACCATCAGGAAGAAACCGTTTTCCTGCTGCGAGAGGGCCTCGATGGCCAGGCGGGTCATCTCTTCGAGCGAGGGTTGCTCCCGCGGGTCGCGGTCTATCTCGTAGTCCATTTCCTTTTGGCTGAACAGCCCCCAAATCCTGTAGTTGCCGTTGTCCACCTCCTGTCTGACATCGGCAAACTGTTTGGTGTAGAAGATATCGCGGTTCGCCAATTCTTTCACGGCATCATAGCCCGCCTTGAACGACGAGTCGATCCAATAGGCGCCGCCGCCCAGCAGCAGGTCGCAGGGGTGGTGCACCATCTGCTTGGCGATGCGGGCGTGTTGGTTGCGTTTGGGCGTATGCGCCAGGAAATCGGCGGGCGTGGCGTGCGGAAAATAGCAGGTAACCACCATGCCGGTGGCCTTTCCTTGCAGGCGGGCGGCTTCCAGAAGCGTGAACATGGGCTGGTAGGCCAAGGCGGTGTCGGTGTAGAGGCGGAGGCCGGCGCTGTCCATGCTGCGGGCGGGGTAGGTGGCCACGAAGCCGTCCTGGGAACGGTGGCCGGTGGCGTAGGCGCTGCCGGTGGGGGCGGAATCGCCGATGGGACTGTCGGAGCAATAGGTGCGCACCAGACCCCGTATCCTGCTGTCGAGCGCCAGGGGTAGGCCGTTGTTCATCCAGCGGCTCACGGCCAGCAGTTCGGTGCTGCATCCGTCGGGAATCATCACGATAACGTTCTTGATATCCGGTTTTGCGGACTCCGTGAGCCTTACCCGTTGAAACCGGCGGCTGTCGATGGTTTCCGTGCCCAGGCCGTTGTTGCGGGGCTCGTTGCGGTTATAGGTCCTGAACTGGTTCTGGCTTTGGCCGAGCGGAGCCAGCAGCAAAAGCAGGCAAAATACGCCGGCGGTTTTCTTCAGCTTCATCTCGATAGGTGTTGAGGTAGGGGCAAATTTATAAAAATCGGGGCAAGGCTTGGCAAAAACCCGTACTTTTGCGGCGTTCTAAAACGAATGCCGATGAAAAGGATAGCCGTCGTGGTGGCCATGGATAAGGAATTCGCCCTTATGGAAGGCCTGTTGCAGCAGAAGAAAGACGTTTCCTCCTCCGGTTTCCGCATTGCCGCCGGGCGTGTGGGGAACAAGGAGGTGGTGCTCATGAAGTCGGGTATCGGCAAGGTGGCGGCGGCCACCGGCATAAACTTGATAAAGTACGGATACGCGCCCGATGCGCTCGTCAATTCGGGCGTGGCCGGCGGTCTGGGCGAGAGCCTGGAAGTGGGCGACGTGGTGGCCGGCGATTTCTGCGTGTATCACGATGTGGATTGCGGCATAGGCAACGAATACGGCCAGGTGCAGGGCTTTCCCGCGCGTTACGCGGCATCTCCCGAATTATTGCGGGCCGTGAACCACGAAAGCGTAGAGACGGGGCTTATCTGCACCGGCGACCAGTTTATCCAGGATCCTGTGCAACTGCAGGCCATCAGGCAGCGTTTTCCCGAAGTGCTGGCGGTCGATATGGAGAGCGCGGCCATGGCGCAGGTGTGCCATATCTGGCAGATTCCCTTCCTGTCGCTGCGCGTAATCAGCGACACTCCCGGCAAGAAGGCCGACAACATGACCCGGTACAACGACTTCTGGACCCTCGCGCCCCAAAAGAACTTCGAACTGGTACACGGAATTTTAGCCTCATTATAGGGATAAAAAAGCGGCTCGCTTTTCGCGGGCCGCTTCAGCAACATTCAACAACTAATACATTCTAATAGGAATCTACAATATCCCAGACAAAGGCCCGGATACCGTTCTCCTTATTGATCTCGTCTAATTGCTTGATATACTTCAGCAAGATCGGCACCATTTCGGCTTCCACCACGGTCATCGTGGCCGAGTTCATTTCCGGCCAGGTGTGGTTCCCCATACGCGGTTCACCCGTGTGGCTTCCCGCGCCGTTTACGGTGGGCCATTGCGTGTAGCCCTTTATGTTGAGCTGTTTGAGGATGTAGTCCACACGCTCGGTCAAGGCTTGGTTATAGGCTATAAAGACTGCTTTTTTCATGGTTCGGATATTGAGGGGAGGCGGGTGGTTCAGCAGTCCGCCTCCCCGGATTTAAACTATTGGGTTACCTGCGGAAGCTCCTTGGGATCGAAGCCGTGCATGAAGGTGTATTGCTTGGCGATCGTCTTCTGCTTGTTGCGGTTTCCGCTCTTGTTGGTGGCCGCGTAGATGGCCGGCACAATAATCATGGTGATCAGGGTGGAGAAGATCATCCCCCCGATAACCGCGATACCCATAGGACGCCAGGTTTCGGAACCTTCTCCCATGCTCAATGCCATAGGCACCATACCGAGGATAGTGGTCAACGAAGTCATCAATACCGGGCGCAGACGGGAACGGCAGGCCTGGGCGATGGCTTCGTAGAGAGGCAGGCCGCGTTCGCGCAGGAGGTTGATGAAGTCGATGAGCACGATACCGTTCTTGGTAACGATACCCACCAGCAGCACCGCACCCAAGGCCGCCACGACGCTCAAAGGCGTGGCGGTCATCAGCAAGGCCAGGATAACCCCTGTAAAGGCGAAGGGAATGGCCATCATGATGATGAACGGCATCTTGAAGCTCTCGAACTGGGCCGCCATCACGATATACACCAGCATCAGGGAGAGCAGGAGCAGCATGGTGAGCGAGCCGAAAGATTCCTGCTGGTCTTCGTAGCTGCCGCCGATATAGAACGACACATTGCCGGGAACGTCTTCCAGATTGTCTATGATTTTCTGGGCACCGATGGCCATTTCGCCGATAGGCACGCCGGCGGCGGGCGAGATGCTTACCTTGAGGTAACGCTGCTTGCTCTTGCGTTCGATATTGGGCGGCGAGTAGTATTCGCGGATCGAACCGAGTTCCTTCAGGCGGATTTTCTGCCCGTTCCCGTCGGGTATCAGGAAGTTTTCCACATCGGTGATCGAAGAGCGGTATTCTTCATCGAGGCGCACGATGATGTCGTATTCCTCGCCGTCTTCCTTGAACTTGCTGTTGCGGAACCCATACACCCTGTTGCGCAGGTACATGCCCACCTGCGAGGTGGTGAGGTTGTGGCGCGCCAGCTTGTCCTGATCGAGGATAACCTGCAGTTCAGACTTGTCGTCGTCGCGGCTTATCTTCACGTCGCCCACCCCGGGGATTTCCTGCGCCTGACGCGAGATTTCCTGCGCCAGGGCACCGGTAACGGTAAAGTCGTGGCCGATCACTTCCACATCCACCGAGTTGCTGCCAAGGCCTCCGCCCCCGCTGGATGTGGAGACGGTGTATTCCAGCACGTCGGGGAAACTCTTGAGGATGCCCCGGATCTGGTCGGCCATCTCGAACACGCTGCGGTCGCGGTCCTTCAGATCCACGGTACGGATACGCATGTTCAGGATGTTGTTCCCCGTGGAGTTCATCATGGAGGCGAAAGAAGCCTCTTCCTCGCTGCCGTAGGAAAGGTTCATCACCGTGATTTCGGGTACGGCGGCGCGGATGGCCGAGTCGATCCGCAAGGCCACGCGCTTGGTTTCTTCCACACGCTGTCCGGACTGCATCTTTACGTAGGCCGAGAGCGAGTTCTGGTCGTTCTGCGGCATGAAGTCGGTCTTGACGAACCTGGCCAGGAAGATGGATCCGGCAAAGAGGGCGAACATGCCGCAGATGGTAACGGTCTTGTGGCGGAGCACCCAGTTGATGATGCGTTCGTAGAAAGCGTCCAGCCTGTCGAGCGCGCGAGAGGAGATGGCATAGAAGGAATGTTTCTTGATCGTGGCCTTGTCCTTGAGCTTGAGCAGCTGCGAGCAGAGCATGGGCGTGAGCGAGATGGCCGTTGCCGTGGAGGTACATACGGTGATGCAGACGATCCAGCCCAACTGCTTGAACAGGATACCGGTCATGCCGGTAACCAAGGTAAGGGGAAAGAACACGGCCACGGTAACGAGCGTGGTCACGATAACCGAGAGCCATACCTCGTTGGTTCCGTATTTGGCCGCCTCGCGCGGACGGCTGCCGCGGTCGATATGCTTGGTGACGTTTTCCAAAACCACAATCGCATCATCGACCACCATGCCGATGGCGATGGAGAGCGAGGAGAGCGATATCACGTTCAACGACTCGCCGGTGGCGAACAGGTAGATGAAGGCCACGATAAGCGAGATGGGGATGGTAAGGGCCACGATGAAGGTGGCGCGCCACCTGCCGAGGAAAAGGAACACCACCAACACCACGAACAGCAAGGCGTAGAGCAGGGTTTCCTGCAGGTTGTTGATGGACTTGACGATAAAGTCGGAGTTGTCGGTGATGATCTGGAACTTGATGTCGGAGGGCATTTCCTTCCGGGCGATTTCCAGCTGTTTCTTGGCTTCCTTGGCCACGGCCACCGCGTTGGCGTCGGTCTGCTTGGTGATGAGCAGCACTCCGCCTTTTCCCCTGTTGATGGTCTGTTCGAGCGTGATGTCCTTGATAGTGTCGCGTATTCTGGCCACATCGTGCAGGTAGATGGTGCGGTCGTTCACCGTGCCCAGGACGATGTCCTTTATCTGGTCGCTCTCATCGAACTCGCCTTCCACGCGCAGGCTGTAGTCCATCAGCCCCATCTTCACGCTACCCGAAGATACGTCTATGTTTTCGGACAGGATTTTGTTGCCGATCTGCTCCACGGTAAGGTGGTAGGCATCCAGCATGTTGGGGTCGAGATCCACATAGACAACACGTTCGGGTGCGCCGGCAAGGGTAACCGAAGCCACCCCGTCCACACGGTTCAGACGGGTAATCAGCTTGTCGTCGATAATCTTGTCCAGGCCGGAATACGATTCCTCGGCGGTAACGGCATAGATCAGGATAGGCATCATGGAGGTGTTGAAACGCATGATGGTGGGGCGGTCGATGTCGTCGGGCAGGCTGGTCATGGATTTATCGACCGCGTCGCGCACGTCGTTGGAGGCTTCGTCCAGGTTCACTTCCCATTCGAATTCGAGGCTGATCACGGCCAGGTTGTCGTACGAAGTGGAGGTGATTTCCTTGAGGTCGTCCACCGAGTTGAGCTGGTCTTCGAGGATCTTGGTTACGTTCTCCTCGATGTCGGCGGCGTTGGCGCCCGGATAGGTGGCCATTACCGTGATGTACGGAGGATCCATCTTGGGGTACTGGTCCACCGGAAGGTTCAGGTAGGAGGCGATGCCCAGCACCAGGATGGCCACGAAGATCATCAGGGTGGAGATGGGTTTGTTTACGGCTGTTGTGAATATACTCATGACAGTAGGTCTTTAAGGATGAGAGAAAATTAGCGGAGGATTTCCAGGGGCGAACCGTCAACGAGCTTGCCTTGTCCCACCACCACCAATTCGTCGCCTTCGTGCACGTCGGGGCTGATGATTTCCACCATGTCCTCGAAACGCTTGCCGATGGTGACGCTTACGCGCTTGGCCTTGCCGTTGTTGTTTATAAAGGCGTAGCGGTCATTGGAGCCCTGCAGCTTGAGCACGGCGATGGCCGGCGCCAGCACCGCATCCGACTGGCTTACGTGGAACTCGAGGTTGGCGTACATGCCCGGGCGCAGTTCTTCCCTGGCGTTTGGAACCTGCACTTCCACCGAGAAGGTGCGGGAAGAGGGATCCACGGTGGGATACACGATCTTTACCTTGCCGGGGAACTCGCGTCCGGGGAAGATGGCGCACTTGAGGGCCACTTCCGTGCCTTCCTTCACTTGCAGGAAGTATTGTTCGGAAAGGTTCACGTAGGCTTTGAGCGGGTTGATCTTTTCGAGGGCGATGACGGAGGGCTTGGAAGCGCCGCCGAAAGCGCCGCCGGTGTACATTTCGCCGTCTTCGAAGTATTTGCCCGTCACCACGCCGTCGAAAGGCGCTTCCATGCGGGTGTTCTCGCGCAGGAACTCGAGGTTGGCCTTGGTTACGGTGTATTGGGTAACGGCCTGATCGTATGCCTGCTGGCTTATGCTGTTGGTCTTCTTAAGCTTCACGGCACGGTCGTATTCGGTCTTGATGTTCTCGAACTGGGCTTCGGTCTGGCGCAACTGGGTCTTGTCCATTTCCACCAAAAGCTGGCCTTTCTTCACGCGGTCGCCCACTTCCACGTAGATCTTCTGTATACGTCCGGCATTGGCGGGCGCGTAGAACACCTGTTCGTCGGCCTGCAGGTTGGCGGCATAGTCGAGCGTGCGGGCAACCCTCATTTTTTCTAATTTCTGCACCTTCACCGTAATCTTGTTTTCTTCTTGCACGGTTTCGGCGCTTTTCTTTGAGCCGCAGGAGGTCAGGATAGCCAAGGCGGCGATACCCAACAATGTTTTCTTTATCATGACACTTTAAATTTTTCGGATGAGTAATGTATATGGTCTTGTATTACGGAAGCTCGTTGTAAAGCTTGAGCAGTTCCGTCTGGGCCTGCAACAGGTCGAGGCAGGCGGAGGTGTAGTTGTTGGCCGCCCCTAAGTAATTGTTGTTGGCCTGGGTCAGGTCGAGGCTCGAGATGGCGCCCACCTCGAATTTGGCCTTGTAATGTCCCAGCACGCTCTTGGCTACCTCCATGTTGTCTTTCTGAAGCTTGAAGTTCTCGGTGGCGTTCTGCAGGTTGTACTTGTACTGGGCTTCCTGCAAGTGCAGCTGGTCTTCCAGCAGGCTCTTGTTGAGGCGCGTCTGCTGCAGGCTTATCTTGGCCTGGCTTATCTTGGACGCGCGGGAAAGGCCGCCGAAGATAGGCACGTTAAGGGTAACGGTGGCCGAATGCGGCATGTTCATGAAACCTCCCTCGATAATCTGATATTGGTAGTTGTAGCCCGCGCTAAGCGTGGGAACGCAGGCCAGGTAGGCCGAGGTGAGCGATTTCTTCTGCATCTTTTCCTGGGTCAGCGTGGCCTGATAGCTCAGGTTCTCGTTTACGTCCAGATCCTTGAACGCCCATTCGGCGAACACTTCCACGTTCAGGAAGCGGTCGAGGGGTTCGGTAAGGACGAGCGGCGTGCCGGCCTTCACGCCCAGCTGGATGCGGAGCAGGTTGTAGTTCACGTCCACGGTGCGTTCCATGGCCAGCTTGCTGTTGTTGAGTTGCCCCACGGTAATGCGGAGCTGGTCCACGTCGCTGATTTCAAGGCTTCCCGCGTCGTACATGTTCTGGGTGTGCTGCAGGATTTCCTGCATGTTCTTGAGGTTGTCGTTCAGGATTTCGAGCAGGTGTTCGCAAACCAGAATCGTGTAGTACGAATTGTACACCGTACTTTTAATATCCAGAGCGGTGATGTCGGTTTGCTGGGTGGCCAGGATGCGGGCAATTTTGGCTGTCTGTATGCCCACGACCCACTGTCCGCTGAATGTCCACTGGGCAGAGGCGACCAAGTTCAGGTTGTCGTCCATCGTGATGCTTCCGGGCATGTTTCCCAACGACATCTTTTGGTTGAAGTACGTGGAGTAACCCAGGCTGCCGTTGATTTGCGGAATACCCGCAGAGACGGCCTCCATCACTTTCTTTTTATACAGGTCGATGTCCAATCGGGAGGCCTGCAGGCTTTTGTTGTGCTCGAGCGCGAAATCCACGGCATCCTCCAGGCTCAGACGTTGGGGTTCATCGAGCGCGGCCGTTTCCAAAACGGCCTGGTCGGAGCGCTGTTCCTGCGCGCGCGAAAACGGCGACAACGGCAGCAGACCTGCCATCATCAAACCGAGAATGAGGGTTCTTCTTTTCATCTCTTTTTTATTGGAAATTCGGTGTAACTATTCTTGATATAACTTCTCCATGGTTCCGGCATGATGTCCGTGTTCATGGAGGAGTTCGTTCATTTTTTTTGTGGAAAGCGGGTGTTTTCTTGAATTTCTCAAGATCCCCGATGCCTTTTTCCGTGGCCACGCTGCGGATAAAGTTTTCCGTAACGGTATATACGATGTCCTTGAGGGGAAATTTGAACGAATCCCGTTTCTCGGGGTCGCGGAGTATGCCGAACTGTTCCCCGAAAAGCCATATCTGGATATCGCGGTCTATGTCGGTTCTGAAAATTCCTTCGTCCTGTCCTTTCTTGAAGACAAGCGTGTAGAATTTCCAGATGAATATCTCGATATGTCTGGCCAGTTTCTCGAACACCACGGGGTGGTATTTCTTAAGGTCGAACATATTGGCCGGCAGCAGGCTCTGCTGGCTCTGCAGGAAATGATCCACCGTGCCGAACAGGATCTGGATCGCGGGAACGGGCCGGATCTTCTGCCTGATGTGTTCAAAATCGAAATCCTGGTGCCGCATCATGAAGACGGCTTCCACCAGCTGCTCCTTGTTCTCGAAGTATTGGTAGAGCGTTTTCTTGGAGATGTTCAGATGGCGGCAGATGTCGTCCATCGAGGTGCTCCGCAGTCCGTATTTGAGGAACAGATCCGAGATCTGCTCCAGCATCTGCGGGTCAGGACGCAGTGTTTCTTTTCTTTCGGCACTCATAGCACAAGGAAACGTTTTTTTTTCAAATCGTTTCCGGGGCGCAAATGTACGGCAAGTTTTTGAATATGCAAGATTTTTTTTCGCCGATGCTTGGTTCATCTATGTTGTTTCAATGTTTAGTATTGATAATGCGTTTATTTTGACTGTTTCTGTTTCTGTGGGTTCGATAAATTCGTGAAGATGGGATTTATATTATAGACAAGCGTAAGTTGCTTTGGCTGAATGTTTGTTGGAAAGATTTGTATTTTACATTTGTGTAAAATATTTGTAGTATATTTGAAACGTAAAACGAGACCCGGCCATGAGCGAAGTGGAACTTATTTTACTCGATCAAACCGAAAACTGTACGGTTTATTCGATTCAATTTCTCACCGACGACAGGCACGAATTCAAGAAATTTGTGTCGAAATTCCGTGAGGATGCCGTTTTTGATAAAGATTTCAAAGTGATAGCAAAATTCATCGATCAAATATTGGACTTTGGGGCGTTGGAAAGATATTTTCGGCCTGAAGGCAAGATGAAGGATTCGGTGGTGGCGCTTCCGGTACTTCGTTCAAAACTCCGTTTGTATTGTCTTCGGCTCTCCGATAGGATTCTTGTTTTGGGGAATGGGGGCGCGAAGACAAGCAGGACTTATGATGAAGATGATTCGCTGAAAGGTTATGTGGTTACGCTGCAACGTTTTGATAAGTTGCTCAAGGATGGAGTTCGGGAGGGCAGTGTGCGCATTACAGAAAATGAGATTCAAACCGACAAGATTTTTAAACTATGAAAAGGGCAGAAATGTCGCTTCGGGATTTATTGGGTGAGATACCCGCGGTGGATAGGGCGGAAGCACGTCTTTCGTTCGAGATATCCAATCGGATAGATGCGTTGATGACCGAGCGGGGTCTATCCAAAAAGCAACTGGCCGATGCCATAGGCAAAAGACCGAATGAGGTGACCCGTTGGCTTAGCGGGGAACACAATTTTACGCTTGCAACCCTTGCCATGCTCGGCAATTTCTTCGGCAAACCCATCATTCGGGTGAATTGTTGAAATTTAGAGATAAACAATCCGCGGTGTTCGGATTGCTCGATTTTTAAAGCCCGCGAAAATGATGTAAATTTGCCTTTTACCCTTTCGGGGTGTTTGGTTTTTAATTTAAGAAGGAAGAAATGTTTGAAAGTCTTTCAGATAGGTTGGACAGAGCCTTTAAGGTGCTCAAAGGCCAGGGCAAAATCACCGAGATCAATGTAGCCGAAACGCTTAAGGAAGTACGTAAGGCTTTGTTGGAAGCCGACGTCAACTATAAGATAGCCAAACAGTTTACGGATACCGTAAAGGAAAAGGCATTGGGTCGGCAGGTGCTTACCGCCGTTTCGCCGGGGCAGATGATGGTAAAGCTCGTTCATGAGGAGCTTACCGAACTGATGGGCAGCAAGGAGGCAGAACTCAACCTGCAGATCAATCCCACCGTTATCCTGATGGCAGGCTTGCAGGGTTCGGGTAAGACCACTCATTCGGCCAAGCTGGCGTATTTCCTCAAGCACAAGAAAGGCAAGAGTCCGCTTCTGGTGGCCGCCGACGTGTACCGTCCCGCCGCCATCGACCAGTTGGAAACCCTGGGCGCTCAGATCGAGGTGCCCGTGTTCGCCCAGCGCGAGGAGAAAGACCCGGTAAAGATTGCCAAGGCCGCCGTTCGGTACGCCAAGGAAAACGCGTTCAACGTGGTGATCGTGGATACCGCCGGCCGTCTGGCGGTGGACGAGCAGATGATGGACGAGATAGGCCGCATCCAGGCAGAGATCCATCCGGAGGAAACCCTGTTCGTGGTCGATGCCATGACCGGGCAGGATGCCGTGAACACCGCCAAGGCCTTCTACGACAAGCTGCAGTACCAGGGGGTGATCCTCACCAAATTAGATGGTGATACCCGGGGCGGTGCGGCGCTTACCATCCGTTCGGTGGTGCAGGTGCCCGTAAAGTTCGTGGGCCTGGGCGAGAAGATGGACGCCCTGGACGTGTTCTATCCCTCCCGTATGGCCGACCGTATCCTGGGCATGGGCGACATCGTTTCGCTGGTGGAAAAGGCCCAGGCGCAGTACGATGAGGAAGAGGCCCGCAAGCTGCACAAGAAAATCCGCAACAACGACTTCGACTTCAATGATTTCTA
The DNA here is from genome assembly GCA_023667315.1 of Ruminococcus flavefaciens. Lineage (GTDB taxonomy): Bacteria > Bacteroidota > Bacteroidia > Bacteroidales > P3 > Pullibacteroides. Next base: position 131,620 of record JAMPAI010000005.1, on the reverse strand, counting down.
TTCCCAGATACAGCAGATAAAGAAGATGGGGAACATGAAAGACCTTATGGGCATGATTCCCGGCATGGGCAAGATGTTGCGCGACGTGGACATCAAGGACGACGCCTTCAAGCCCGTGGAAGCCATGATCCAGTCGATGACCCCCTACGAACGCGCACACCCGCAGGTGCTGGACGCCAACCGCCGCAAGCGTATCGCCATGGGCAGCGGCACCACCATCGGCGAGGTCAACAAGATGATAAAGCAGCTGGAGGAAACCAAGAAGATGATGCGCGCCGTTTCCAAGCCGGGCGTGATGCAGGCCATGCGCAACATGAAGAAAAGAAGATAAGCCGAAGGGCATAACCAAAAATACAAGCACACGAACATGAAACTGATAGACGGAAAGACCATCAGCGAGACCATCAAGAAAGAGATTGCCGCCGAGGTCGCTTCTTTAATCGACAAGGGCTACCGCGCGCCGCACATGGCCGCCATTCTGGTGGGACACGACGGGGCGAGCGAGACCTACATCGCCAGCAAGGAGAAGAACTGCCGCGCGGTGGGCATGACTTCCTCGCTGTACCGTTACGAAGAGAACATTTCCGAAAAGGAACTGCTCGAAGTGATTTCGTTCCTGAACCAAGACGAGGAAGTGGACGGTTTTATCGTGCAGCTTCCCTTGCCCAAGCATATCGATGTGGACCGCATCATCGCCGCCGTGGATCCGGCCAAGGACATCGACGGCTTCCATCCCGTCAACATGGGGCGGCTGGCCTTGGGCGAGGACGCCTTCGTGCCTGCCACGCCCTGCGGCATCATGGAACTCTTGAAACGCGCCGATATCGAGACCTCGGGTAAGAAATGCGTGGTGCTGGGCCGCAGCAATATCGTGGGAACGCCCATGGCGCTCTTGATGAGCCGCAACAACCCGCACGCCAACGCCACCGTGACCATCTGCCACAGCAAGACGAAGAATCTGGCAGAAGAAGCCCGTCAGGCAGACATTTTGGTGGCCGCCCTCGGCAAGCCCGGTTTCGTTACCGCCGATATGGTGAAGGAAGGCGCCGTGGTGGTGGATGTGGGCATACACCGTATTGCCGACAGCAGCAAGCAGAGCGGTTTCCGCATTGTGGGCGATGTGGATTTCGACAAGGTGGCGCCCAAGTGCAGCGCCATCACGCCCGTTCCGGGCGGGGTAGGGCCGATGACCATCGCCGCCCTGCTCATGAACACGATGAAAGCCTACAAGAACAGGGTTAAAATCCAATAAACAGAAAAAGCCATGACCTTGATAAAATCCATCTCCGGCATCCGGGGAACCATCGGCGGCAAGGAAGCCGAAAACCTTACGCCAATAGATATCGTTAAGTTTACCAGTGCCTTCGCCCGCTTCATTCAGGAAAAGAACGCCAAGGTGAAACGCGTGCGCATCGTGGTGGGTCGCGACGGCCGTATTTCGGGACAGATGGTGGACCATCTCGTGCAGGGTGCGCTCATGGGCATGGGCGTGGACGTGGTGGAACTGGTGCTTTCCACGACTCCCACGGTGGAAATGTCGGTAAAGGCGCACAAGGCCCACGGCGGCATCATCATTACCGCCAGCCACAATCCCATGGAATGGAACGCCTTGAAGCTGCTCAACGAAAAGGGTGAGTTCATCAGTGCCGAAGAAGGCGCCAAGGTGGTCAAGATGGCCGAAAAGGGAGGCTTTCCCTTCGCGCCGGTAGATAAGTTGGGGCGTTTCCTGTTCTACGACGAACCCGATATAGACCGTCATATCCAAAGCATACTCGATTTGAAGCTGGTGGACGTAAAGGCCATCAAGGCCGCCAAGCTGAGCGTGGTGGTTGACGGTGTAAACTCTACGGGCGCCGTGGTGATACCCTTGCTGCTGGAACGCCTGGGCGTGCAGACGGTGCGTGCCATCAACGACGAGTCGATGGGAAATTTCGCGCACAATCCCGAACCGCTTCCCGCCAACCTCAAGGACTTGGCGGCACAGGTAAAGAAACACAAGGCGCACATGGGGATCGCCGTGGATCCCGACGTTGACCGCCTGGCCTTCGTTTGCCAGGACGGCTCGATGTTCGGCGAGGAATACACGCTGGTGGCGGCGGCCGACTACGTGCTGCAGCACACCAAGGGCACGGTGGTTTCCAACCTTTCCTCGACCCGTGCCTTGCGCGACGTGGCCGAAGGCTACGGCTGCAAGTACGTGGCCGCGCCGGTGGGCGAGGTGAACGTGGTGGAAAGGATGAAGAAGGCCAAGGCCGTGATCGGAGGAGAAGGCAACGGCGGGGTGATCTATCCCGAACTGCACTATGGCCGCGACGCCTTGGTGGGTGTAGCGCTCGTGTTGAGTGCGTTCGCCCGCAAGCTGAAGGCCGACAAGAAGTTTACGATGACCGCCTACCGCGATTCTTTCCCTGCCTATGTGATTGCCAAGAAACGCGTGGATCTGAAGGCCGGCATGGATGTGGACAAGATTCTGGCGCAGATTAAGAAAAACCACGCCAAGGAAAAGATGAACGTGGAAGACGGCATCCGCATCGATTTCGCCAAAACCAAGGAATGGGTGCAGTTGCGCAAGTCGAATACCGAACCCATTATCCGCGTGTATGCCGAAAGCGCCACCGGCAGTAAGGCCGAAGCCTTGGCCAAGCGCTTTACCGACGAGATTGCCGCCTTGTCGGGCAAGACGGCGCGCAAGCCCGCGGCCAAGCGCACGGTAAGGAAATAATCAGGGAATTCAAAAACCGAAACTATGAAGACCATAGAACAAGCCGATTTCAAAGGCAAGAAGGTGTTGGTACGTTGCGACTTCAACGTGCCGCTTAAGAACGGAACGATTACCGACGACACCCGTATCCGCGAGAGCATGCCCACCGTGCGCAAGCTTCTGCAGGATGGGGCGGCGGTGATTCTGATGTCGCACTTGGGGCGGCCTGCCGGCACGGGATTCGAAGCCGAGTTCAGCCTCGCGCCCGTGGCCAAACATCTGGAAAAAACGCTGGAACGCCCCGTCGTCTTTCCGGGCGACGCCTTTACGCAGGCCACGGTGGATGCCGCCAAGGCCCTGCAGCCGGGGCAGGTGATGCTGTTGGAGAACCTGCGCTTCATCAAGGGCGAGACCAAGGGCGACGAAGAATTCGCGCGCTATCTGGCCTCCTTGGGCGATGCCTATGTAAACGACGCCTTCGGGGCGGCGCACCGCAGCCATTCATCCACGGCGGTCATTGCAAAGTTCTTTCCCGAAAGCAAGTATTTCGGCCTGTTGATGGCGCACGAGATCACCAATCTCGAGAAACTGCTGAACCATGCAGAACATCCGTTCACGGCGGTGATCGGCGGGGCTAAGGTGTCGAGCAAGATCGACGTGATCAAAAACCTGGTCGATAAGGTGGACAATATGCTGATCGGCGGCGGTATGGCCTATACCTTCGCCAAGGCCATGGGCGGAAAGATCGGCAATTCGCTGGTGGAAGACGACAAGATGGAGACCGCGCTCGAAATCATCCGGATATTCAAGGAAAAGGGCAAGCGTCTGCTCTTGCCTTCCGACACGCTCTGCGCCGACAAGTTCGACAACGATGCCGAACGCAAGGTGATGCCCACGGGTGAGATTGCCGACGGCTGGATGGGCATGGACATAGGCCCCGACACGATTGCCGAATACGAAAAGGCGATCGCCGGCTCCCGCTCGGTACTCTGGAACGGCCCCCTGGGCGTGTTCGAGATGGAAAACTTCAGCCAGGGAACCCTGCAGATCGGGCGTTGCATCGGAAAGGTTACCGAAAACGGCGGCTATACGGCCGTGGGTGGCGGCGATTCGGTGGCGGCGGTGAACCGTCTGGGATTGGCCAAGAACATCTCCTACGTTTCCACAGGAGGCGGCGCGATGCTCGAATACCTTGAGGGCAAGGAACTGCCCGGCGTGAAGGCCATCCTTATTTAATGGCGCAGCGCAATACCGGAATGCCTTCCAGACAGGCCTCCAGCTTGTCGCCTATCTCGATTTTCCCGATACCGGGAGGCGTTCCGGTAAAAATATAATCGCCCGTGCGGAGGGTAAGGAACTTCGACACGTGGCTTATGATCCGGTCTATCGTAAAGATCATGTCGGAAGTGTCGCCCCGTTGGCAGACCTCTCCGTTTTTCTTCATTTCAAAGTGCAGTTGCTGCGGCCCCTGGGGAAACTTTTCCTTGGGAATGAATTCGCCGATGGCCGCCGAGTTGTCGAAGCCCTTGCTCATTTCCCAGGGCAGGTTTTCCTGAAAGCATTTCCGCTGCAGGTCCCTTGCGGTAAAGTCGAAGCCCAAGGTATAGGCATCGTAGTACGAAGAGGCGAATTTAGGCTCTATGTTCTTTCCCACCTTGCAGATGCGCAGCACCAGTTCCGTTTCGTAATGCGGTTCTTTCGTAAAGTCGGGAATATAGAAGGGCCGGTTGCGGATAAGCAGGGCGGTGTCGGGTTTGCAGAAAAACACCGGTTCCTGCGGTGTTTCCTTCTTCAGTTCCTTGATGTGTTCGGCATAGTTCATGCCGATACAGATGATTTTCATGAGCGATGCTTAATTCATGTCGCCGCCGAACCCCTTGTCTTCGTTGGAGTTGAGGCGCTTGCGGCGTTGTTTTTCCTCACCTTTGTTGATTTTATAGGAGAGGGTTACATAGAGTGCCGTGGAGTTTTTGGGGCGGCGTTTGTTGTAGGAGACGAAGCCTTCGCCGCTGATGGTGTTGTTCCACCGCTGGGTATGGAAGAGGTCGCTTACGCGCAGGCCCACGTTCAGTTTCTTTTTCAGGAAATTCTTGCGTACCGCCAGCTCGCCCGAAACGCTTTGGTCGAATTTGGTCTGACCCCAGTACGAAGGCCCGCTGTAGCGGCAGGAAAGCTGCACCACGAAATCCAGGGGCAGGTTCATCGTGGTGTTGAAGCGGAGGTTGTAGCTGATGCCTTCGGCGGCCGAGGATTCGTCCAGCGCCTTGTCGGACGTGGTGTTCTGGTACAGGCTTCCGCTCAGGCTCATGCGCCACCACTTAAGCAGCTGCTGTTCGTACGAGATGTCGAAGCCGTAGGTGTTGCCGTGCGCGTAGTTGTGAAAGGTGCGGTTCAGCAGGATCTCGCCCGTGGAGGCGTATTCGGCCTCGAACTGGTAGCGGCGTATCAGGTCTTTGAGGTAGCGGTAATACACCGTTACGTAAAACGAGGAGGATTTGAGGAAAAGCGAGTAGTTGAGCTCGATCGAATGAATGTCCTGAGGCTTCAGTTCGGGGTTCCCGTAGGAAATGGAGGAGGGGTAATCGGCGTAATCCACGTAGGGGTCGAGGTTGTGCGGACGGGGACGGTTCACCCTGCGGCTGTAACTAAGCTGCAGTTCCTGTTTCTCGCCGATCTTATACGACAGGTGCACGGCGGGGTAGAAGCGGAAATGGCTGTAGTCGAATCCGGTGTCGGCGGTCTCGGTTTTCTTTTTGGCCGTCATCAGGTCGGCTTCCATACGCCCGCCCACCTGAAAGCTGAACTTTCCGAACTTACCCATCAGGTTGGCGTAGATGCCGTGGTTGTGTTCGATGTAGTCGAAGAACATCGAGGTGTCCTGATACTCGTTGAGGCGGGTGTCGTAGCGGCTCACGGTCTTCTGCCACTGCACCTTGGCCTGGTAGCCCACTTCGAGCGAGAGTTTCTCGCTGAACGGGTGCAGGTAGTTGAGCTGGGCGTCGAAGTTGACCCCTTGCCGGTCGTTGACGGTGTTCTGTCTCGTAAATGTGGTGTCGTGGCGGGTAAGCATGCTCCGGTTGTTGGTGGCCTTGCCGTGCGAGTTGTGGTAGTTTACGGTGGCATCCAGCGAAAGTTCCTGCTGGGGCTTGCCGAATTTATGTATGTAGGAAATGGCGCCCTGTCCGTTCAGCATCAGCGATCTGTCGATGGAAGAGGTTCCGAGGCTGCGGATCCAATGCGGGCCGAGCAGGGAATCGGGATAGCTGGCGGAAGCGTCTTCGCTGCGTTTGGGGTCGAACCGACTGAAGGTCTCGGTGGCGGGGTTCTTGCTGCGGCGTTCGAATTCCCAGGTCTCGAAGGTTCCGCTGATCAGGAAGTTGTCTTTGGGCGTGATGCGGAAATCGGCACCCAGCTGGAACTTGCCGCCGTAGCCGCCGCGCTTGTTGTCGCTCTTGCCGGTTTCCACCTGGGTGTTGTCGAGCGGATAAAGCGGGTTGTCTCCCCGGAAGCTGGTGCGGGTCGAACTGCCCGAAGAACCTCGGTTCCGGTAGTTTACGTCGAGGTTGGTGAAGAGGGTCACTTTCTTGAAGCCGAAACTGAGGTTGGTGCCCAGTCCGTAGCGGTTGGCCGTGGATGCCGAGGCATACACGCTGCCGTTCACGCCGGTGTTCTTGCGTTCTTTGGTAATGATGTTGATGATGCCGGAGGTGCCTTCGGGATTGTATTTGGCCGAAGGGTTGGAGATGATCTCGATGTTGGCGATGTTGTTGGCCGAAATCTGTTCGAGCCCGAGTCCGGAAAGGGTGGCGGGGCGTCCGTCGATCAGGATGGTTACGCTCTCGCTGCCTTTCATCGATACATTGCCTTCTTCGTCCACGCTTATCGAGGGCACGTTCTGCAATACGTCCACGGCCGAGCCGCCGTCGCTCACCAGGCTCTGTTCCACGTTCACCACCTTGCGGTCGAGGCTGTATTCGATGGTGCGTTTCTGTCCGGTAATGGTGACTGCCTCCAGCATCTGGGCGGCGGTCTTCATATAGACGGATCCGGCGTTCAGTGCGGGTTTGTTGCCGCTGAGGCGGAACACGGGGCCTTTAAGGTCGCTGAAGCCCATGGCCGAGAAGGTGGTCTGCAAGGGGCGGTTCAGGGGCAGTTTGGCAATGGAAAACGAGCCCTTGTCGTCGGTTACCGCGCCGCCCACCAACTTCTGTCCGTTGGTGTCGAAAACCATTACGTTGACGAACTCCAAGGGCGTGTTGGCGCCGTATTCGAGAACGTTTCCCGAATAGGAGCCGCTTTGGGCGAAAAGCCAACAGCCTGTCGCTCCTGATAATAGTAAAGCCGTAAAAAGTTTTTTGAAGAAACGCATACCGTTAAATCCTTACGCTTTTTGGCCAAGGTGCGCGAAAATACGAAAAAAATGGTTTTCTCTTGAGAGAACGTTCAGACATCAGTACTATCGGTTCTCGATGTTTCAGTGTCCGCGTATGAGTATGTTGAGGTGGCTGGCGAAGGATGAGTTTTCATTGCGGATGTAGTGTTCCATAGTGTGTTCCATTCGGTTGAAGTGCCTCTAAAATTAAGTTGAATGTATCGAATTATCTTTTATCTTTGCGCCTCGAATTTCAAACCAACATTGATTATTCAAACAGGAAAAACTCCAAATCATGAAAAAAAACATGTCCTATTCATGGATGAATTGGAACTTTTATTGGATTTTATTTCTGACTATAGTTCCATTTCACATAAACAGGTTGAATGCACAAGATGTCCCTCAGATTAATAAAAGGCTATATATTTCATTTTATTACGACGCTACGGGAAACCGTACGGATCGACAGATGATTATTGCAATGAACGCGACAAAACCGTCCGATTCCTTGAATGACAATATGCGCCCCGACAACAGCACTTATCTGAGCGCATCGAATGAAAAGGCTACAGAAGAAAACAACCTTTTCTCTGAGAATAAAAATAATGACGTGTACGAAGATAGAATTGGAAACATTTCACTTCGGTTATATCCCAATCCGGTATATGGAAGTTTTAATGTAATAGCACAAAACAGCGGAACCTCAACACAACAGGATCAACTTAAATTCTTTTTGTACACAACAACCGGGTATCTACTGCAAAGTGGCACGATTGCTTTTAATGAAAGTAAGTTGATAAATATGAACGAATATATTGCAGGCACCTATTTGTTTTTAGTTGAAAACAAAGAGTGCCGCGAAACGTGGAAAATCATCAAACGGTAAGTATTGTTGTCTGACTCTAAAACTGCCATAAAATGAATTCGATAAAAAAGTTGCTTTGGATATTACTCCTATTGGGGAATTACGGTATATGCCAAACCTTAGATTCCGACTTAACACATCCCACGGTAGCCATCGCAGAAGTTTTATATGATTCACCGCTAAACGAGGTTATAACGAAACCGAACTATAGCCATGGTGAATTCATCAGTTTTCTTAATTATGGAAATGAGCAGGTGGATTTGTCTGCATGGAGGATAACAGACGGAGGAAAAGAAACATTCATCTTCCCTTCAGGAACCATCCTTATGCCTCAATCCCTTTGTATTGTGGCTTTTCGCGGAAGCAAAAACAAAACATTCCGTTTAGATAGCGTTTATACAAATGCCCGCGAACATGGGTGGAACTTGTTGTTGTATCAAGATAAATTGATTTTAGCTAATGGGGGAGAAACACTTGTATTGCAGGATGCAAATGGCCGTATAATTGACGCTATGACCTATGACGGCACATCCAAAGCACCCGATTCGGTGCCTACGGCATTACGTGCTCCCAATGCAAGCGGACTTAATGGGGATAAGTGTGTTTCCCTTCAACGTATCAATGTTAAGAATAATCCGGCTTTAAGGTCTGATTTTGTCAAGAAACAAGTAAAAGCTTTTGCTTTTGCTAAGGAGATTGCTTTGAATTCCCATTTTTTTACCGTAAGCGATACTTGTTTCAGGGTATCTAACAGCATTGTATCCCCCCTGGATGCACCATCAGGAGATTATCAGGTAACATCTTCGGGTGCATTTTCCTATGATATTCCAATTCAGATTCCTACAGGTATCGATAATTTTACCCCCCAATTGTCTCTATCTTATAATAGTCAAAATTCGACCGGCCTATTGGGGGTTGGCTTTTCGTTATCGGGGCTTTCGCAAATCAACAGAGAAGGCGCCCTGTTCCACTACGATAGACAAGGGAGTTCCTCTTTTGATGATAGTGTTTTCCGATTTTCGCTCAATGGACAACGTTTGGAATTGATATCAGGTTCATATGGGAAAAATAATTCACAATATGAAATAGCGGAGCAACCCAGTTTTATCCAGATCATTTATACGGAAAGAACATTGCCTGGTTTTACCGTCCGTTCAAAAGACGGTGTGGTTTGCTACTATGGAGGCAATGAAAATGCCCTAATCAAAGATGGAAACGGTAAAATATATGCATATCTATTGAGAGAAGTCTGCAATGCAAACGGACTGTCTATACTCTATCGATATAATACCCAGAAAGGTCGTGCCTATCTATCGCAAATCGAATATGGCCGGATCTCCTTGAAGATGTATGACTCTGAAGTTTTTCCTATTGCGGCTGTCGTGGACAATCCATCCACACTTATAGACTCAAAAGGCTCTGTTTTGCTCAAGTTCTCTTATGAAAAGAAAGCTGGAAATTATTCAATCTTAAATGGAGAACGCATATGGGAGGACTCCATTTTACATTCCATTTCCTGTATCGTACATAATCAAGAGCAAAGTTCCTATCGCTTTACATATAGGAATTTAGATTCTCATTTTCCGCTATTGAAAAAAGTGGAAAAGACATATATGGGAAACCCGTTACCTCCCGTTGTATTTGAATGGACAGGAGAAACAAACTTGAATCCACGATTTGTAGCCAAGGAAACATTTACAGAGGAAATTCGGGATGAAAATGGAAATATAAAGACAGAAATTTCCAATATGGATGTTTGTTTCTTAGGTGATTTCAATGGAGATGGGAAATCTGATGTGTTGTTACCTCAATTAGGAATCTATACGTACAGAGGAAATGGAAAATGGGAAAAGATATTACATGCAAATCCTGAAGAAAACTCCACATTATGGTCTTATGTAGGACGAGAGGATGTTGCATATTTTGTATATGATGTCAATCAAGATGGGCTTGACGATGTTTTGGTTTGCCATAAAGGAGGGACATCTGTCTTTATCAATGGAGGGGAAAAGAATACGGCATGGGCATCACAGGCAACATTTGAGATTTCAAAGATAAAGTCAGTGAAAAAAAAGGTCATATTGGGACATAATTTTTGGATTGTTCCCCAATTATATTTTGGAGACTTCGATGGGGATGGGAGTATTGAAATATTTACTTCCGCTGTGTTATCTAGTGATGACGCAGAGAATCGATATGCTACTTGGACACAGCAAATTTATAGCCATGAAAATGGACAATATCAATTGCAACAACAAGTCGGTTCAATATCAAAAAAACATGGAAGTTTCGATTTGGTTTATTTTATAATTGCGGATTTGGATAACGATGGAAAGGATGAGGTAGTGCGAGTGCACCAAGCGTTATCGGTGGGTTCGGATCCCGTGCACCCTGATGTTCGGGAACTCCTTGGTGTAGGATTTTATGATAACTTAGACCAAAGCCAACCAGAGTGGACTCTTGTGATTCCTTGGGGAGAAGTGTATTCAATTATAGCAGAAAGAGGTTCTGCAGGGGAACGATATCACATCAGCCTTCAGGATATGAATGCTGATGGCTATCCCGATCTTGTTGTTATGAGCGAAAAGGGAATCGAGGTCTTTGAAAATGGAGGGGAGGAACGAACATTCGGAATAAAGGGGAAATCTCTGGAAGTAGTGAATGCAACTTTCACAACAGATCTACTAAATACCAAAGGTCAATGGAAAAATTCCGAAGAAAATCCGGTTTTATTTATTGACATGAATCAAGATGGATTGCCTGACATCTTAGCTCTTGGTAAAGAAAACACCCATTGGATACAAAATACGGGAGGTCATTTTTCTTCCATACAGACGGAAGAGGTGGCATATTCTTCGGACTACAGCCGCTTGTTTGGCAACTTCGATGGAGATAACGATATTGACCTCCTATTGATACCAAAGAAAGGACAACTGAAATTTCTACTGTATGAACACGAAACGAAAGGAACTCCCAAAATAACCACAATTAGAGAAGGTTGGAATAAGCCTCCATTGCATATCGAATACGGATTCAGTCAAAGGGAAAACGGGCGTAAGGAAACATACAACCAATATCCTATTGTACAACTTAACCAACTTGAAGTTGTTGCACGGACTTATCGACAGTCAGGAGATGAAATCCGCGATAAAAATGAATACCGCTATATGGATGGCCTGTATCATAAAGGAAAATCCGCCTTCCTCGGTTTTTCCAAGATAGAACGTATATCTCCTCAAGGACATAGTTCGTTGTCGGAATATGGTCTGAATGCAGACAAATCCATGTTATTCCCTCAGAAAGAAGAAACACCATTCTCCTTGAAAACGTATGAATACGGATGGGATACCTCGTATTATGGAAAAACCTATTGGACACTCAAATCCACGCAATCCGTTGATAAATTAACAAATACACAGGAACGACTTTGGCTCCGGCATGACAGGTATGGAAATCTTGCATCGGAAACACACCGTATCGGTTCTTATGACGGGCAAAAAAAACTCATATGGGAATCTGAAGAAGAAACACAGTCAGAATACGCTTCTTATGGATCGTGGAACGTACCTAATGCGTGTATCAAGAAAATTACCCGATGCGGCTATATCGGTAAACCATCATTGGCAGATACCGCCTTTATGGATTATGATAAACGGGGAAGACTAATCTTAAGTAAAAATCGTATAGGTACAACTCGATATGATTATAATAGTACCGGTTTGCTACGAAATCAAACATTCGTTTCCACCGCACATCCGAATGCATGCTTACGGAAAAGCTTTGAATACACATCGGATCATAGATTCATAAAGGCAGTTTCTGATACCACGGGAACACAGACCTATCATTACGACTCCATTTCAGGGCTGTTGTTAAAGCAACGCGATATCCGAGGACGTGCAACCTCCTATGAATATGACAAACTCGGTTATTTGATACAAAAAACAGATCCCGATGGATACAAAACATTGTACAAAAAAGATTGGGCTACGAGTGCTCACCCGGTCGGAGCATGCCTTTTTGTAGAAGAAAAGAATGTCCCTGGCGTGACCTCGCAAACCTATTATGACAAGTGGGGCAACGAAATAGGAACATCTAAGACGATTGGAAACACACGGAGTTTTACACGCAAAATATATGACCAATGGAGTCGCTTAGTCGGTTTGTCGGAACCCGCTTTCAGTACTGAGGGTGGAATGTTGCATTTGTATGAATATGACACGGAAAACCGATTGAAAAAAGAAACTTTCGGAAAGCGAATAACAGAATATCAGTACTATGATCTTGTTTCTTCGGTTCGGAAACCGGATGGAATCACTCATATTGAACAGAGAAATCATACGGGTGATGTAGTGCACGTTTGGGATTTTGTAGAAAGTGGGGAAAATGCGGATGTTTCGTACGAATACAGCTACCCGGAAAAGATGTCGGCTATTTCCAATGATGGAATTACGACTAAAATGACATATGATTCAAGAGGGCGGCAGATTTCATTAGACGACCCATCGGCAGGAAAAACTACATTCACTTACAACGAGAACGATGATTTAGTATGGAGCACGGATGCGGAGGGAATTGTCAGCAGTTATACGTATGACCCTCTCGGGCGGGAAACCGAAATGAAAATCGGAGATGCCAAGGTTGACTTTCGTTATGGAGAGGCTGGCAATGAAAAAGACTTGTTGGTTGAAAAAACCTTGAACAATGGAAGCCGAATCTCGTATCAATACGACCAAGCCGGTCGGTTGACCACAAAGACCCTGTATAACGGATCAGATGCTTATACGTTTACTTACGATTACGACTCTTTCGGTAGAATAGCGCAATTGTGTTACCCAAACAGATATTGTGTTTATTATGGCTATGACGAACAGGGCAATGTAGTACAGATTACGGATAACCTTGCCCACGTTTTATTTAAAAATCCCCAATATGATGCCCATGGCCGTATTACTTCCTACGAATTTGGCGATGGACTTCATTATGAGATACAATACAACGATTATGGAAGGGTTATTGAACTGGCATATAAAAAGGACGCCACTACTGTACTTTATGGTGAAAAATACACTTTCGACTCGGCGGGCCAGAACCTTATTTCCCGAACTTTCATGACTCAGGAAATGTTTCCCGAATCCGATGACAACACCAGTACGGTACAACCTCGAACCGACACCGAATTTTTTAAATACGATGACTGGGGGCGGCTGATCTTTTCTTGTATCGGAAATGACAGCCTCGGTATTCATATTCAATACGACAAAAACGGCAATATCTTATCGAAAAGCGATGTCGGAGACTATGGGTATTATCCGGACAAACCGTATGCAGTAAATGGAATTGGCGTAAAAGGCGAATTGGGTTATCTGTCGGAGCGTTTATTGACTCAAAGGATAAAATATACTCCATTTAAGCAGATTAACGAAATAACGCAACAGAGAAATGATAACGGTAAGGCCAAGGAAATAAAATCCTCTTTTTCATATAATCCGGATTTAGAGCGCATGACGATGGAACGTTCATTGGATGGTGTCAGGACTACAACGAACTTCTATTTTGATGATTATGAAAAGAAACAAAATGACGGAAAGACTGTAGAGTATTGCTATGTCTTGTCCCCTGTAGGTTTATTGGGAATACACACCACTATAAACCCTGCAGACAGCCAACAGTTTTACCACGTGGCATCCGATTATATGAATAGCATTCGGGCTATCATGACCAGAGATGGTTCGATAGTCGAACGTTTTGAATTTGATCCATGGGGTAAAAGGCGAAATCCTGTCACCCATAAATCATTTTGTCAGAACGAACCCGTTTGGAATTTGGATTCTCCTCATCTTGCCATATCTTTACTCGAACGAGGGTTTTGCGGGCAAGAGCATATGGACGAATTCGATCTGATAAACCTCAATGCCCGTTTGTATGACCCTATCTTGGGCAGATTCCTGAATCCGGATCCTTTTCTTCAGGACTACAAAAACATACAAAACCTAAACCGTTATTCTTATGCATTGAATAACCCGTTTAATTATACCGACCCCACGGGGAATTTTATCGAGCCGATGTCGTGGGTAATGGTGGGGGTAATGGCTGTTATCGGAGGAATCACAAATGTTGCCATACATTCACGGCAGACGACCCATTTATGGCAAGACTTCGCCTTGTTCGGCATAGGGGCTTTTATGGGGGCTGCCAGCAGTTTTGCAGGCATCGGATTAGCGGGCGTAACAAGTGCCAATGGATTTGCATGGGGCGCATTAGCCGGAGGTTTAGGTGGTGCAGCTGTCGGTGCAGTAACCTCCCCCTTGCAAACCGTTTTGAATAATATCACATTAAACAATCCTTTTGACATGAATCTCGGAAAACAAGTGGTTTCAGACATCATCTTAGGTTTTCTGAATGGTTTTATTTCAGGAGGAGTGCAAGGGGCATTGGCCGCCAAAGCACAGGGGTTACGGTGGTTTGACGGTACACTGAAGTACACAAGCCAATTAGACCACCTACCGAAAAGAACTCTTATGAGGACCTCTGTAATAGATGGAGAGTGTTATCATGCAACGGCGTGTAATGTAGATAAATTATTTCATCCTAATCGTACGGACGAAGAACGCAAACTTATATATCTAAATTATCTTATTGGAGAAGGAAACCCCGGCATACTACCCAAAGAAGGTTCTTTTGTAGAAGTAGCAAGCGTTTTAGGTCTCAATCCTGGTGGTTTGAGGCGCGTTTCTTTAACCGATATATCCACACTTAAAACTTTTGGTGAAAACATATCGTATATACCGGCTGTGGTAGAGTATATCCCTGGAATATCAGGGGAAAAACCTAACCATTTTAACAATACATTGTCCTTAAAAATCCGAACAAGAACCAATCTTTTGGGTAAAACACGAACATCTTTCTCTATTCGTTCTTGGGACAGCAATCTCAAACGGATAATACATAGATATTTTCGTTCGTGGGAAATAAACAAGGATTTTTATTTTTATTTGATACACTAAAAATAATCTTTCCATATAAATTGTCATGAAACCTATCAACATTGCCTTTATACTTCTTTGTTCTGTTTGCACGGTGCAAGCCCAAACCTTTGTGGATTCGTTCTTGAAGAACAAAGACAGTATCACCATCTATCATAACAGAGATGGCCAGGAAATGATTCCGGTGGTACGGTTCTATCTGTTCGCCGACAGGCTTGTACCGGACACCTCCGGACGGATTGATGCCGACCGATTGCTGTCGCAGTGGAACCAATACCTGTTAGGAAAGACAACTACCATCTATAGTATGTATCGGCAAAAGAAACCGTCTTCATTTGGTGTACATCCCCTTAGGATAGAAGGCGCATTTCCTGAACCGGATCTTATCGTACAGCCCTATCTTGTTTGTTATGCTCCGGAAGATGATCTTGTACACTTTTGGGGACTAGAGGATGATGGCATAAACCACATTTTGGAATCGAAGTGCAGCGGCGCTTCCTCTCCGAAAAGGAAGCCGAAAGACAGAATAAACCACACTTTGGAATCGAAGTGCAGTCCTTGTAAATTCGAGGAAAGAAAGCTTGTTTGTTTCAGTTTATGTGAGGGAATGGACAATAAATGGTTTTTGAAAGGAGATACCCTTTATACGGGATATGTATGGGCGACGGATTCCAACCGGATTCGGTTGCGCACGGTTCAGGAAACCTTGGATGATATTCATCCGAAAGCGGCCCATATTATCAACAGATTGGATGAAACGTGTATCATTCCCGCCGAAAAAAGACAAAAGATAGTCCGGATATTGGACGATGAAATTATCTTTCATTATCTACTCGCAGCAGATAATGGAGGTTTTTGTGGTGTCTCCCTGAATAGCAAGGAATTTATAGAGATATTCGGGTATCGCCTTGTGCCTTGCGAGGAGGCGTATAGGGAGCGGGGAGAAGAGAATCAATACCACGGACCTATTTCATATCGCAGGGTTCCATCCAAAAAAGATTGGTGGGTAGGTGACTAACAGCGATGTATCATGAAGTTCCTATTTCCAATTTTGGTCTTCTTATTGTCTTGTTTCGGACTGCGGGCGCAGACGTTTGTGGAGTCGTTCTTGAAGAACAATCCCAATAATCATCATTTACAACCATACGGCATCCTGCCGCCGCAGCCACGTCATCTGCCGCTTGGCGTAGCGGCGGGTGTTGGTCTTTATATCGGTAACGGCCTGCTCGAGGCTGATCTTGCCGTCGAGGTAGGCGAACAGCTCGCGGTAGCCCACCGTCTGCAGCGCGTTCAGTTCGCGGTGCGGGTATAGGGTCTTGGCTTCGTTGAGCAAGCCCGCCTCCATCATGAGGTCGGTGCGTTTTTCGATACGATCGTGCAGTTCTTCCTTGGGGCGGGTCAGCACGTAGCGTTCAATCGCAAAGGGCCTTGGCTTGGACGTTGCCGTGCGCAAGGACGAGTACGGCTTGCCGGTGGTGATGCACACTTCCAAGGCACGGCGCAGGCGTACCGGATTATGTAAATCCACCTTTTCGTAAAAGACGGGATCCAGTTTTTTGAGCAGTTCCTGCAAGGATTCCAAACCCTCGCGCACCTCCTGTTCCTTTAGTTGCTGCCGCAGTTCGGGAGCGGGGTCGGGCAGTTCGTCGATGCCGTGGCAGACCGCGTTCACGTACAGGCCGGAACCGCCGGCCATGATTACCGTGTCGTGGCGCGCAAAGAGTCGGTCGAGCAAGGCCAGGGCTTCCTGTTCGTAGTGCGATACACTGTAGTAGTGGAAGATGCTCTTGTTGGCGATGAAATGATGCGGAACGGCGGCCAGTTCTTCGGGCGAAGGCCGCGCCACGCCTATGTTCAGCTCGCGGTAGAACTGCCGGGAGTCGGCCGAGACGATCTCGGTGTTTTCCTTCAACGCCCATTCGATGGCCAGCGCCGTCTTGCCCGAGGCGGTGGGTCCTTCCAATACTTTCAGGATTTTTGCGGACATTTCAAACCGAGTTCTTGGCCTATCTCGAGCATGAGGTTCCATGCCTGCTGGCGGTCGTTTTCGATTGCGCCGTCCAGGATGGCGTCCTTGATGCGGGTCTTTATGATGCCGATTTCCGCGCAGGGCGGCAGGTTATAGTATTCCATGATGTCGCTGCCCGAAACGGGAGGCTGGAAGTTGCGGATGCGGTCCTTTTCCTCCAGTTCCTTGAGCTTGCGTTCCACGATCGTGAAATTGTTGAGGTAACGCTGCACCTTCTCGCGGTTCTTGGAGGTGATGTCGGCGCGCGCCAGCGTCATCAGGCTATCGATGTCCTCGCCGGCCTCGAACAGCAGGCGGCGCACCGCCGAATCGGTCACGATGTCTTCGGCCAGGATGATGGGGCGCAGGTGCAGTTCCACCATCTTCTTTACGAAGCGCATGTTCTCGTCCATCGGCAGCTTGAACCTGCGGAAAATGCCCGGTACCATCTTGCCGCCTACGAACTCGTGTCCGTGGAACGTCCATCCGCGCGGTTCCTCGAAACGTTTTGTCCTGGGCTTGGCGATGTCGTGCAGCAGCGCCGCCCACCGCAGCCAGAGGTTCCCCCCTCCGTCGGCGTAGGCCACGTGGTCGAGCACTTCCAGGGTGTGTTCGAAATTGTCTTTATGCGCCTTCTTGTTGCGCACTTCCACGCCTTTCAAGGCGCAGAATTCGGGAAAGATTATCTCGAGGATGCCCGCGGCGTCCAGCAGCTTGAAGCCGTAGGAGGGTTTGGGCGAGAGGATGATCTTGTTGAGTTCTTCGGTGATGCGTTCGGCCGAGAGTTCCCGCACGTGCTCCTTTTGGCGTATGATGGCCGCGAAGGTCTCCGCCTCGATGTCGAAAAACAGCTGGGAGGCGAAGCGGATGGCGCGCAGCATGCGCAGGGGGTCTTCCTCGAAACTCTGGTCCGGGTCGCGGTGGGAGCGTATCTGTTGGTTCTGCAGGTCTTCCACGCCATTGAAAGGGTCGGACAGCTCGCCGAACGTCTTTTTGTTGAGCGAGAGCGCCATGGCGTTTATGCTGAAGTCGCGCCGCATCCGGTCTTCCTCCATCGTGCCTTCCTCCACCGTGGGCTTGCGCGAACCGGGGCGGTAACATTCCCTGCGGGCGCCCACGAACTCGATTTCCAGGCCGTCGAATCCGAACTTGCAGGTTCCGAATTGCCCGAATTCCTGTAAATCGACGGTCGTCTTGTACGTTTTTTCGATTTCCGCGCAGATCTCCCGGCAAAGGTCGATGCCGTTTCCCATCACCACGCAGTCCACGTCGGCCGAATGCCGGTTCAGCAGCAGGTCGCGCACGAAGCCGCCCACCACGAACACTTGTCGCTTTTTGCGGTCGGCCACCTTTTGGATGATTCCGAAAACGGGATGGGTGAGTTTTTCTTTCAGGTTCATGATAAATGCCAGTAGCGCAAAGTTAATGTTTCTGCCTTGCGCTGCCAAATAACGGCGGAGGCGTCACTTTTTAACATCATTCTGTGGATAATAGCCCGATTTTGTTTTGTAAGAAAGCAACAAAATAATTACTTTTGGCAGTTGTATTTTTCGCTTAGTAGAGCGAGTTTTGCTAAAATACAACACATAATCACATAGTTACAAGAGAAATGGGCCTTTTTTCATTCATGAATCGAGAAATCGCGATTGACCTCGGAACGGCCAATACGATTATCATATACAACGATAAAGTGGTGGTGGACGAGCCTTCGGTCATCGCCCTGGAACGCAACAGCGGCAAGGTGCTTGCCGTAGGGAAATACGCCATGATGATGCATGGCAAGACGCCCGACAACATCCGCACCGTACGCCCCATGAAAGACGGGGTGATCGCCGACTTCCAGGCCACCGAAAGCCTGATGCGCGAGCTGATCAAGAAAATTCCCGCGCCCAAGTCGGTGTTTCCGCCCGCGCTCAAGATGGTTATCTGTATTCCCTCCGGCATCACCGAGGTGGAAGAACGTGCCGTAAGGGATTCGGCCGAACAGGCCGGCGCCCGCGAGGTGCGGCTGATTCACGAACCTATGGCGGCCGCCATAGGTATCGGCCTCAACGTGCTTGAACCCCACGGCAACATGGTGGTGGACATCGGTGGCGGTACCAGCGAAATCGCGGTCATCGCGCTGGGCGGCATCGTAAGCAACAAGTCGATCCGTATCGCCGGCGACGATTTCAACCAGGATATCAAGGAATACATGCGCAAGCGCCACAACATCAGCATCGGCGACTATACTTCCGAACGCATCAAGATCGAGGTGGGGGCCGCGCTTCCCGAATTGGACACGCCTCCCGAAGACTTCGCCGTTCAGGGTCGCGATATGCTTACCGGCATTCCCAAGGAAATCGTGGTGAATTACGCTGAGATTGCCCAGGCGTTGGACCGTTCGATCCTCAAGATCGAGGCGGCGGTGCTCAATGCCTTGGAAATGACGCCTCCCGAACTGTCGGCCGATATTTTCAAGACGGGTATCTATCTGGCGGGCGGCGGTTCGCTCCTGCGCGGATTGGACAAGCGTTTGGCGGCCAAAACCAAACTGCCCGTGCATCTGGCGGAAGACCCCTTGCGCGCCGTGGCCCGCGGTACGGGCATCGCGCTTAAAAACTTCGACAAGTTTACCTTCCTGATTAAGTAGTTCTTGTTACGGAGAGCAGAAGATGAAGACCATCTTTCAATTGCTGAAACGTAACTTCTACGTGCTCTTGTTCCTGGCCTTGGAAGCCGTGGCGCTTACGCTCTACTTCCGTTATCACCAGCAGCAGGAGTCGCGCCTGTATGGCTTTTGCACGGGCGTGAAGGGTGTTTTCATGTCTTCGGGCGAGTACCGGAGCAAGGCCGATCTGAGGCGCGAGAACGCCCGCCTGCAACGCGAGAACGCCCGTCTGCGCGCCGGTCTGGAAACCTCCTATCTGCAAACTGTCCATTTTCAGGATTCCACCCGTACCGACAGTCTTTACCGTCAGATGTACGTGTTCCTGCCCGCCCGTATCGTAAACGGGCACATCAACCAGGCCGACAACTATTTTCTGTTGGATGCCGGCCGCGACGAAGGCGTGGAGCCGGGCATGGCGGTGATCTCGCCCAACGGCATCGTCGGTATCGTGGACAAGGTTTCCCAGCATTTCAGTTCCGTTATCTCGGTCTTGCACCGTCAGAGCATGGTGAGCGTGCGTTTGGCCGCCAGCGGGCATTCGGGCTCGCTTACTTGGCCGGGCGTGCGTTGCGACGAGGCGGTGTTGAGCGACATTCCCTCGCACGTGCCTGTGCGCGTGGGCGACAAGGTGGTTACCAGCGGGCTCTCGGTGGTGTATCCGGGCGGCATTCCGGTGGGTTTCGTATCTGAGATTGCCGGCAAGGAAGACGACTTTTACCGCCTGAAAATACAGTTCAGCGAAGACTATCGCCGCATAGACCGGGTCTATGTGGTGAAGAACCTTTACAAAGAAGACATTGAGGCATGCAGACAAGCATCTGGAAAAATCTGATACGTTTCGTATTCCTGATCCTTTTGCAGGGCATGGTGTTGGAACACATCGACCTGCCGGGCAACCTGCACTGCATGGTGTATCCGATCGCCATCCTGCTGCTGCCCTTGCAGACTTCGGCTGCGGTGGTGTTGCTGCTGGGTTTCGTTTCCGGACTCTGCGTGGACGTGCTCTGCCAGGTGCCGGGGCTTAACGCGGCCGCGGCCACGCTGATGGCCTTCGTGCGGGTCGTTTATTTCCGTATCAAGAACCGCCACGAATCGGGGCGCGACAGCGACCTGAGCGGAACGCCGCTGCCGGCGCAGATGGGCTGGGGCGGCTTCGTTTCCTACACCTTGTGGACGACCCTGCTCTTTCACCTGTCGTATTTCATGATAGACGCTTTCAGCTTCAGGAACATATTCTACACTCTCTACCTTACCGTGGGCAGCACGCTGGTATGTTTTGTATGCGTGATACTCACGATAACGGTATTCAAGCCCAAGGCGAGCCTGCGCTGATTTAATCAGATTGCACTATCTTTGCAGGTTTGAATTGAGGGGGTGCATAAGAAAAGTGAGGTTGAAACCCTTGATAAAAAAGCAAATGCATGAAACCGAATTTTAAAAACGTCGATATCAAGGCCGGCGTTCCGGCTCGGAAATCAACGACGAAAAAGGCGGAAAGTCCTGTCTGGAACACGCCCGAACAAATACCCGTAAAACCGTTTTACACCAAAGAAGACCTGCAGGGCATGGAACATCTCAACTATGCGGCCGGTCTTCCTCCGTTTTTACGCGGCCCGTACAGCACCATGTACACCCAGCGTCCCTGGACCATCCGTCAGTATGCCGGCTTCTCCACGGCCGAGGAATCCAACGCCTTTTACCGCCGCAACCTGGCGGCCGGACAGAAGGGATTGAGCATCGCCTTCGACCTGGCCACGCACCGGGGCTACGACTCCGACAACGAACGTGTGTTGGGCGATGTGGGCAAGGCCGGTGTGGCGGTCGATTCCATCCTGGATATGGAGATCCTCTTCAACCAGATTCCGTTAGACAAGATGTCGGTGTCGATGACCATGAACGGCGCCGTGCTGCCCATCCTGGCGTTTTACATCGTGGCCGCCGAGGAACAGGGCGTGAAGATGGAACAGCTGAGCGGTACCATTCAGAACGATATCCTCAAGGAATTCATGGTGCGCAACACCTATATCTATCCGCCCATGCCTTCGATGAAGATTATCGCCGATATCTTCGAGTTCACCTCCAAGAATATGCCCAAGTTCAACTCGATCAGTATCTCGGGTTACCATATCCAGGAGGCGGGCGCCACCGCCGACATCGAGCTGGCCTATACGCTGGCCGACGGGCTGGAATATATCCGCGCCGGTATCAACGCGGGCATGAGCATCGACGACTTCGCGCCCCGTCTCTCGTTCTTCTGGGGCATCGGCATGAACCACTTCATGGAAATCGCCAAGATGCGCGCCGCCCGTATGCTGTGGGCCAAGCTCATCAAGCAGTTCAACCCCAAGAACCCCAAGTCGATGAGCCTGCGTACGCACTCGCAGACTTCGGGCTGGTCGCTTACCGAACAGGATCCCTTCAACAACGTTACCCGTACCTGCGTGGAAGCCATGGGCGCGGCCTTGGGACACACCCAGTCGCTGCACACCAACGCGCTCGACGAAGCCATCGCGCTGCCTACCGACTTTTCGGCGCGCATTGCCCGCAACACGCAGATCTATATTCAGGAAGAAACCCAGGTCTGCAAGGAAATCGACCCCTGGGCAGGTTCGTACTATGTGGAAAAACTTACGCACGAACTGGCGCATAGGGCCTGGGAACTGATTCAGGAAGTGGAAAAGTTGGGCGGTATGGCGGCGGCCGTGGAAGCCGGCATTCCCAAGATGCGTATCGAGGAGGCGGCCGCCCGCAAGCAGGCGCGCATCGACTCGAAGACCGATACCATCTTAGGGGTCAACAAATACCGTTTGGACAAGGAAGATCCCATCGAGACGCTGGAAGTCGATAACACCACGGTGCGCGAGGCGCAGATCGCCCGCTTGAAGAAACTGCGCGCCGAACGCAACCAGGCCGAAGTGGACGCGGCCTTGGATGCGTTGACCCGCTGCGCCGAAACCGGTCAGGGCAATTTGTTGGAACTTTCGATCGACGCGGCCCGCAAACGGGCGTCGTTGGGCGAGATTTCCTCGGCATTGGAAAAAGTGTTCGGCCGTTACAAGGCCGTTATCAGAACTATATCAGGCGTGTATTCATCGGAAATCAAGAAGGATGCCTTGTTTGAAGAGGCACTTAGGAAAGCACAGGATTTTGCCAGGAAGGAAGGCCGTCAGCCGCGTATCATGATTGCCAAGATGGGGCAGGACGGACACGACCGGGGCGCCAAGGTATTGGCTTCCGGATATGCCGACCTGGGCTTCGACGTGGATATGGGACCCTTGTTCCAGACCCCGGCCGAAGCGGCCAAGCAGGCGGTTGAAAACGACGTGCATATCGTAGGCGTTTCCTCGCTCGCGGCCGGTCACAAGACCTTGGTGCCGCAGCTGGTGGAAGAACTTAAGAAACTGGGTCGTCCCGACATTCTGGTGGTTGTGGGCGGCGTGATTCCTTACCAGGACTACGATTTCCTGTTTGAACACGGGGCTTGCGCGGTGTTCGGTCCCGGTACCGTTATCTCGCAGGCGGCCATCCAGATGCTGGAAATTTTAGAAAAGACCCGTCAATAATCTTTAATGGATACATTCATGAACCGTCACCTTTTGCTTATCAGCAACTCCACCAACGCTGGAGAAGCCTATCTGGCTTGGCCGCAACAGATTATCACCGATTTCTTCAAGCGGTTCGGCATCAAGCGTGTATTGTTCGTGCCTTATGCGGGCGTGACCCCGGGCTACGAAAACTACGCGCAGAAGGTGGCCAAGGTGTTCGAGACCATGGGCGTGGGGCTGGATTCGGTGCATGCGACGCCCTATCCGGTAACGGCGGTGCAGAACGCGGAATGTATCGTGGTGGGCGGCGGCAACACCTTCCATCTGGTGCGCGAGATGCAGCGCACGGGCATCATGGAGGCCATCCGCGAGAAGGCCTTGCAGGGCTGTCCGTATATGGGCTGGAGCGCGGGTTCGAACGTGGCCTGCCCTACGATAAAGACCACCAACGACATGCCGATCGTGGAGCCGGAATCGTTCAACGCGCTCAACCTGGTGCCGTTTCAGATAAATCCCCACTATCTGGACGCCAATCCGGAAGGGCACGGCGGAGAGACGCGCGAAGACCGTATCCGCGAATTCATGGTGGTGAATCCCGATGTGTATGTGGCGGGATTGCGCGAAGCCACCTACCTGGAAGTGGAAGGGAATAAGATGACCTTGGGCGGCAAGCGCAAGATGCGTCTGTTCAAGGCCGGCGAAGAAGTGCGCGAGATAGAACCCGGCGACGTGTCGTTCCTGCTGTAAGCTTGGAGGATTGAAATTTGAAAGACCCGGGCCGGCAGGCTCGGGTCTTTTTGCAAAGGCTTATGTTCGAAAAACCTGTTGGAAGATGAATATCGAGGAAGTTCGGGATAAGGCACTGTCGCTGCCTTTCGTTACGGAGCGCTTGCCCTATGGACCCGATTATCTGGTGTTTGAAATCGGGGGGAAGCAGTTCTGCCTGGTGGATTTGACCTCCAAATGGCAGTTCTACAATCTGAAGGTGGATCCGGAGTATTCGTTGCAATTGCAGGAATCCTACGCCTCGGTGCGTCCCGGTTTCCATATGAACAAAAAGCATTGGATAAGCCTGGACTACTACGGCGACGTACCCGACAGCCTTCAGCACGAACTGATAGAACACGCCTATCGGCAGACCATTAAAGGGCTGCCGAAGAAGGTGCAGCGGGAGTTGGAAGGGTGAGACAGGAAAGTTGATAAGGAAAAGTTATAGCCATGAAGGAGACTGCACAGAACAGTCCTATGCAAGAAATAAACTCACAGGAAACCTCGCGGGCGTATGCTTTCGAGATGTGGATGAAGGCACCTATGCCGATGGTTACGTTTTTCAAGACCTTGGATGTTTCGCGGCTTGTGCGTAAAAGCCGGACAACGGGAATGAAATTCAATATGCTGATGTGCCATTGCATCGGCAAGGCGGCAAGCGGCGTAAAGGAATTTTATTTGCTTCCCGTCGGCGATAAACTGATGCAGTACCGCAGCCTTGCGGTGAATACCATCGTGATGAATAGAGAAGGAGAGGTGAGTTCCTGCGATGTTCCGTTTACAGAAGATTTGAAAATTTTTAACAAGGATTATCTGCGTCTTACCCGGCAGGTGGCGGAAACCTGCGTCAACCACGATATTACGGAGAGCATGGTGATTGGAACTTCCGTGTTGGCGCAGTACGATATAGACGGAGCGGTGGGAATGTACAGCGGCGTTTTCAACAATCCGTTCCTGATATGGGGCAAGTATCGGCGGCATCTGTTCAAAACGACTCTTGTGGTTTCCTTTCAATTTCACCATACGCAAATGGATGGCGCACATGCAGCTCGTTTTTTGGAACGATTACAGCAAGAAGTCTCGCGATGAAAACCATTGTCCTACCGATTCGCTGTTCGTGCACAAATCGTTGGTTTTCAACCGACCTTTTCTCGCCATGGCATAGCCCAAGTAAACTTGGCCTCTGCTCATGGCTTCACGAAAAGGTTCCTTTTCAAGGCACGTTTTGGCCACGGCATAGCTCGAACAAGTTCGGCTCTGTCCGTTTGGCTGAATCAAAACATTCGCCAACGGTCTCCGCATCGCCCTGCAGGAGGCCTTCGGCAGCAAACTTCAGGAAAGGTGCGGACTAAAGGGGCAAAGGTGTTAAATTTGCACCATGAAACCGATTTATATCCGCATAATCACCTTGTTACTGTGGGCGATGGCATCCATGCCGGTTCTTGCCCAGCGCAACAATCCCTTGGGCAAGACAAAGGAAGAATTCGCCGCCAACCTTCCCGCCTACCTGATCGCCGACCCCAATATCGAACGCGACAGGAAACCCGAAATCACCCTTGCCGCCAACGAATATCTGGCCTTTTACGCCACCTTGCCCGGCAAGCTTCAGGAAGAAGTGGCCTCCATCGCCCAGCAGTCCTATACGGCGCGTCTGGCCGCCTATCCCGACCTGCTGGCCTTCCTGCGCGTGCAGCAGAAAATGCACACCGGACACCGGGCCGCCCAATCCGAATGGCTTGAAGCCCTGCGGCAGATGCTCAAGAAGAGCCGCGCCCGCCATTTCAAGACCTTGGTGGACAAGACCGAAGCCCTGCTGAGCCAGCATCAACTCTATAAGAGCAACGCCGCCCACTGGAAGGTGTCGAACACCGATTTCAGCTTTCAGCGCAATCCCGAGGCCACCTTTACGTTCGCCAACATCGACCTCAGTTGCCGCGCCTATCAGGACAGCACCTTTATCTACGGCACCTCGGGGAAGTATTTCCCCATGGCCGACCGCTTCGAGGGCCGGAACGGCGAGGTGTATTGGACCCGCTCGGGATTCAGCCCCGACAGCTGCCGCACCAAACTTATCTCGTATTCGGTGAACCTCAAGCAGGGCGGATACGAGGCCAAGGAAGCCGAACTCCTGAACCGCTACCTGTTCCCCACGCCCTTGCGCGGGCATTTCACCGAACGTCTGGTGGCCTCCGGGCAGGCGCGCCAGAGCAATTATCCCCAGTTCGTGTCCGAAAGCTCGGAACTTTCCATCAAGGGCATCTTTCCCGGCATGGATATCGTGGGGCCTTTCGTGCAGCAGGGATCCAAGACCCATTTCGGTTCGGGCGAGCGCTTGGCGCACCTGTATGTGTACGAAGAGGGCGTGTTGCGCGGCAAGGTCATCGCCAACCGCTTTATCCTGGAACAGGGCCGCCTGTCGGGTCCCGAATCGCATTTCGTGTTTTATCTGGAAAACGACTCCATTTACAATCCCGCCGTATCGGTGCGGTTCGACGCCAAGACCCGCGTGATGCACGTGGAACCTATGGAAAAATACGGCCTGGACATTCCCTTTATCGACACCTATCACAACCTGCGTATGGATTTCGAGGCCCTGCGCTGGTATCTGGACCGGAAAAAGATAGAGATCGGCCTGCTCAATATGCCCGGCAGGGTGGGTGTGGTCAGCTTTAAGTCGCTGCAGCTCTATTCGCGCGAGGAACTGGGCAAGCTGATGATGGGTACCGACCAGAACCCGCTCTACGCCTTGTATTCGCTCTCGCGCAAGGGGCGTGTTACCGAACTGCACCTGGACGATGTGGCCAACGGCCTGGGGCTTTCACCCACGCAGGCGCTGGCACTGCTCCGCAATCCGATCGCCTTCGGTTTCGTGAGCTACGATCCGGGCTTGAAGAAACTGAACCTCTTACCCCGACTGTTCCATAACTTAGACGTGTCGGCGGGCAAGGCCGACTTCGACGAGATAGAGTTCACCACCTCCGAGAACGGCATCGTGAAGGCCGTCTTGCGCACCGACAGCCTGGACATCCGCATGACGGGCGTAAGCCACGTGCACATGAGCACCAAGCAGAACGTGTACCTGCAGCCGGTGGACTCGGTGGTGGAGATCTTCAAGAACCGCGACTTCCACTTTAACGGATTCCTGCATGCGGGTACCTTTAATTTCGAGGTGCGCGGCGCCCGCTTCTACTACGACGACTACAAGATAGACATCGCCGACGTGAAGCGCCTCGGCCTGGAAGTGGTGCGCATGGAAGACGGCGAGGAAAAGCGGCATCCGGTGTCTTCGCTGATCCGTTCGCTTACCGGCACGGTGTATATCGACAATCCCGCCAACAAGGGCGGAAAGAAAGACTTTCCCGAATATCCCATCTTCGAGAGCACGCAGCCGGCCTACGTGTATTACGATGACGCCGACATACAGCAGGGGGCCTACAAGCCCGATTCGTTCTACTTTAAGGTGGATCCGTTCAAGATGGAGAAACTCAACACGGTGGAGGTGGACAGCATCAAGTTCAAGGGTACGCTGGTGTCGGCGGGCATTTTTCCCGACATTCGGGAATCGCTGGTGATACGCCCCGACTTCTCGCTGGGATTCGCCACGCCCACGCCCGAGAACGGCTGGCCGTCCTACCATGGCAAGGCGCTCTTTACGGGACAGGTTTCCTTAGACAGGGGTGGCTTGCAGGGGGCGGGCAGCTTCGACTTCCTGGCCTCGCACGCCGAATCGAAGCATCTGGTGTTCCTTCCTTCTAAAATGAAGATGAAGGCCAAACGGTTCAACCTGAAGGAAAACGGCAATGCCTCCGTATCGTATCCCGAGATTCGGGGCGGCGGGGTGAACTGCGTGTTCGTTAAAAATTCTTCGCTCTACGAGGTGTCTTCGGTAAAGGATTCCCTGCTCGACTGCTTTGCCGGCCCCTGGGTGCTGGCGGGCAAATACTCGTTCTCGGAGTCGGTGTCGCGCGCCGAGGGCGTGTTCTTTAAGAAAGGGGAAGCACGTTTGGCATCGCCGCGTTTTGAGGTGCGTTCCCGCGGGTTCTCTTCCGATTCGGGCGATTTCCGCCTGCAGTCGGGGCCGGGCGCCGATTTCCTGAAGTCGCAGGACTATGCCTTGCAGGTGGATTTAGACGCACAGAAGGGCGATTTCCGCTCCATCGACGGTTCCTCTCCGCTCGAGTTCGGGCTGCACCAGTACGAGGGCAGGGCTTCGGGCATAGTGTGGAATATGCGGAACAAGACGGTGGATATGAGCCATGGCAGCCCCATAAGTCCGGAACGTGCACTGGCCTTGGATACCCTCAAGACGGGCGACCTCTTTACGGCTGTGCTGCCCGGCGAGGACTTCGTTTCCACGCGGCGCGCCCAGGAAGGGCTGCACTTCAGCGCCACGGCCTCCCATCTGTCGTATGCCGATTCGGTGCTCACCTTTAACGGGGTGCGCCGCATCCTGGTGGCCGACGCCCTGTTCGTGCCCCATCAGGGTTCGGTAACGGTAGAGAAGGGCGGGCAGCTGCGTTCCTTTGCCGATGCCAAGTTGTATTTCGGCGACCGCCAGCGCCTGCACGCCTTCCACCATGTAAGGGGCAGCATCCTTTCGGCCAAGCAGTACCGGGTGTCGGGCGTGTTCGACTATGTGGCGCCCGACATCGAGGTGCAGCCCGTCTATTTTGCCGGCATCCGCCCCATGCGGGAGGGTTATTCGCAGGCTTCGGCGCGGATCAGTGCCGATTCGGGAGCCCTGCTGCTTAACGAGGCCTTCCAGTTTATCGGCCGGATAACGCTCAACGCGCAGCAGACCTACCCCTATTTTGCCGGCAGCGCGCGCATGGTGTATGCCTGCGATTTCAGCAACGCGCCCAGGACGCAGGACAATTACCGCTACGAGGAACCGGTCCGAGAAGAGGAACCCGAGGCGGAGACGGCTGATTACGACGATTTCGAGTATGTTTCGGACGATACCAAGGTGCGTTCATCCAAGAAACAGGTAGAGGAACCGGAGGAAGACCTTTTCGCCGATGTAGAGGATGAACCCGAGCCAGAGGCCAAGAAACCCGATACCCACAGCAAGCGCGGCAAGAAGAAGGATGCCGATGAACCTGTTCCGGGCAAGGAAGCGGCTAACCTGAAGGCGGGCAATCCGTTCCTGGCCGACGGCATTCAGTTCGAGGGGCTTGTCAATCCCGATTCGGTGCTGATTCCCGTTACGGCGCAGACCCGTTCTACGGTGGGGCAGCTGCTGGGATGTGGTTTCTACACCAAGCCCCGCCCCCGCAGCGGCGCGCCCGAATTCCTGTTCATGCGGCGCAAGCTCTCCACGCAGATTCCCAATATCAGCGCGGCGGGCTGGCTCAATTTCTCCAAGCCGGAACGCAGTTACCGCGTATTCGACAGCACAGGGCACGAAGCCCTTTCGGTGGGCGTGAACGCCTGTTTCGCGCGCGCCACGGGCAATATCAACCTGCAGCTGAACACCTACGAGTTCCGTCCCTCTTTCTACGGCGACATGATGACCAGCGCCCAGGACGGCAAGGTGTCGGTACGGGCCCTGGCGGTGTTCGATTTCTACCTTACGCCCGAAGTGTGCAAGCAGATCGCCACCATCTTCAACATGCAGCCGCAGCTGGAGAGCGCCGAGCCTTCGCGCCGCACCCACCTGATGCGCTATTTGGAAGAAAAGGCCGACCGCCGCGAACTGGAACGGGTCAGGAACGAACTGAAGCTTACCGGCTACATGGGGCGTATCCCCGAACCGCTCAGCAAGGCGCTGGCGTTCTCCGAAATCTCGTTCGACTGGCATTCGTCCAACAACGCCTACTTGGGCAGCGGCAAGGCGGAACTGCTGGCGGTGGGCGGCAACGCGGTCAACAAGAAGGTGAACACCTACATAAGCCTGCGCCGCACCAAGCGCGAGGGCGATGTGGTGGAAATCTACATGGAGGCGGCCTCCAACGCCTGGGTCTATTTCAGGCACAGCAACCATTACATGCAGCTGATCTCGTCGAGCGATGCCCTGAACAACCACATCACCCAGTTAAAGCCGGGGGCGCGCAAAAAGAACGGCTACGAGTTCTATTTGTCTAAGACCTCCCAAAAAAATACCTTTGTGAACTCTTTCCGCATGCGGGAAGAATACGAATATTAGCAGTTATGTTTTTATTGGCAATAGGATTGGCGGTTGCCTACCTGATAGGCAGCGTTTCCACTTCGGTCTGGATAGGACGGATTTTCTACCATAAGGATGTGCGGCAGTACGGCAGCCATAACGCCGGTACCACCAACACGATACGTACCCTGGGGCTTGCGCCGGGCATCGTGGTGCTGATTATCGATGCCTTCAAGGGCTGGCTGGCCGTAAAGCTCGATTTCCTGTTCCTTACCGAAGCTACGGCCGGTTACCGGCTCTATTTCGATGTGGCCTTGGCGGTGGCGGCGGTGCTGGGGCATGTGTTCCCCCTCTATACCGGATTCAAGGGCGGCAAGGGCGTGGCCACGCTGATGGGGGTGGTGCTGGCCATCTATCCGGAGGCCTTCGTGGCGTCGGTGCTTATCTTCGCCCTCGTGTTCATCCTTACCAAGTACGTGTCGCTTTCGTCCATCATGGCGGCGGTTGCCTTTCCGTTCCTGGAAATTTTCGTGTTCAGGCAGACCGAACCGGCTTTGCGCTTTTTCTCGATCTTTATCGGACTTTTCATCATCATAACGCACCGCAAGAATATAGGAAGGCTGTTGCGGGGCGACGAATCGAAACTGAGCCTTCACAAGAAGAAAGAAACATCCGGACAATGAGCTTGGAAAACCTTTTACCCAACAAAGACGCGGCGCGGGATCCGCAGGAAGGCATTTCCCGTTTGCTGCGTATCCTGACGCTGTTGCGCAAGGAGTGCCCCTGGGACAGAAAGCAGACTTTCGACAGCCTGCGCACCCTTACCGTGGAGGAGGTGTTTGAACTTTCGGACGCCCTTACCGAGAAGAATTACGATGAGGTTCGCAAGGAACTGGGCGACGTGCTGCTGCATATCGCCTTTTACGCGCAGTTGGGCAAGGAAGAGGGTAAGTTCGATTTTACCGATGTCTGCAACAGCCTTTGCGATAAGCTGATACGCCGCCATCCGCATATCTTTGCCGACGTGCAGGCCGAAACCTCCGACGAGGTAAAGAAGAACTGGGAGGAAATAAAGCTGAAGGAGGGCAAGAAACATTCCGTGCTCTCGGGCGTTCCCAAGTCGTTGCCGGCCATGATCAAGGCCTTCCGCATCCAGGACAAGGCTCGGGGCGTGGGCTTCGACTGGGAAAACGGCGAACAGGTGTGGGAGAAAGTGGGTGAGGAATTGAACGAATTGCAGGCGGAGGTAAGGAAGTCCAAGGAACTGGAGGCAGGGAAGGCCGATGCCGCCGCGCTCGCCGCCCAAAAGGAAAAGACGCTGAGCGAGTTGGGCGACGTGTTCTTCGCCCTCATCAACTACGCCCGCTTTATCGGCATCAATCCCGAAGACGCGCTGGAACACACCAACCGCAAGTTCATCAGCCGCTTCACCTACCTGGAAGAACAGACCATACAGAAAGGCAAGTCCCTGCACGACATGAGTTTAGACGAGATGAACACGTACTGGGAAGAAGCCAAGACGCGGGAGAGGTAGGGGCTTTTTCCGTTGGAAACTTCAAATTTGAACCCGTGAGTGCCTCTCACGGGTTCAATTTCATTTGCTACCGCCAATAGTTGTCTGCTTTTGTGTGGTTCAGTTTGTTGATCTGGTAAATATTTTTTTTGTTGATAGGTTTCAAGTATTGATTACAATTCTTGTTGAGCGTATTGACAATATCAAAATTTCTTTTATTTTCGTACATTCGCGATAGATTGATGGTCTCTTGCGTAGAGACGTTGTTTTTCTTGTTATGGAAGAACGATGTCTCGGCGCGGAACCCCATTTCTTCCTTATGGAGCTGATAGACAACGTACATACAATTTTTAAAGACGACTTGCTGCGGGCTTTGCGGCACGGAAGCAAGGTGTCTATTGCCGCGTCGTGCTTTTCTATCTACGCTTTCGAGGAACTGAAATCTCACCTCAAGGATATAGAGGAACTCCGTTTCATCTTTACTTCTCCCACCTTTGTTACCGAAAAGGTGGACAGGCAACAGCGGGAATTCTACATTCCCCGTCTTCATCGCGAGCGGAATCTATACGGTTCCGAATTCGAGATAAAGTTGCGCAATGAACTTTCGCAAAAAGCCATCGCGAAAGAATGCGCGGAATGGATAAAGCGGAAGGCCTGCTTTAAGTCGAACCGCACCCACGAGAATATGGTGGGTTTCGCCACGGTGGACGACAAGGCGTATATGCCCATAAACGGATTCACAACCGTGGAGTTGGGCTGTGAACGTGGAGACAACGCCTATACGGTGATAAACAAGTTCGAGGCTCCGTTCTCCCGGCAATACCTGACGCTTTTCGACCAGATCTGGAACGACAATTCCAAATTGCAGGTGGTTACCGACGAGGTTTTAAACAACATCACCAACGCCTACAAGGAAAACGCCCCGGAGTTCATTTACTTCCTGACGCTCTATAACATCTTCCGTGAGTTTCTGGATGATCTCTCCGAAGACGTCTTGCCCAACGAGGCCACTGGATTCAAGGAAAGCCAGATATGGAACAAGCTGTACAACTTTCAGAAAGATGCCTGTCTGGCCATCATCAACAAGCTGGAGAAGTATAACGGCTGTATTCTTGCGGACAGTGTGGGCTTGGGCAAGACCTTCACGGCGCTTTCGGTGATTAAGTATTACGAAAACCGGAACAAGTCTGTATTGGTGCTCTGCCCGAAAAAGTTGAACGACAACTGGATTACCTATAAGAGCAACTATCTGAACAATCCCATATCCAAAGACCGTTTGCGCTACGATGTGTTCTTTCACAGCGACCTGTCGCGCAAGGAGGGCAAGACCAACGGACAGGATCTGTCGCATATCAATTGGGGCAATTACGATTTGATAGTGATTGACGAGAGCCATAATTTCCGCAACGGCGGCAAGGTGACGACCGACGAAAACGACGACAATCCGCGGGAGAACCGCTATCTGCAACTGATGAACAGGGTGATTCGGTCGGGTGTGAAGAGCAAGGTGCTGATGCTGTCGGCCACGCCCGTCAACAATCGTTTCAACGACTTGCGCAATCAACTCGCGCTTGCCTACGAGGGCGATTCCGGGCGTATGGACGCGCTGTTGAACACAACTTCGTCGGTGGATAAGATTTTTCGCGATGCACAGTCCGCCTTTAACCGTTGGTCGAAACTGCCACCCGAGGAACGGACCACCAAGACGCTCCTGGATTCCCTCAGTTTCGATTTCTTTGAAGTGCTCGACAGTGTAACCATCGCCCGCAGCCGCAAGCATATAGAGCAATATTACGACACGGCCGATATCGGCAAGTTTCCCAGGCGGTTGAAACCAATTTCCCGTACGCCCAAGTTGACCGACCTGCCCACCACAACCATTAGTTTCAACGATATTTTTTCCAGTGTAAGCGACCTGAACTTAGCCATCTACACGCCTTCCGACTTTATCCTGCCCAGCAAGCTGGAAAAATATACGGAGGCGCGGGAAGACGGACGCTTCCGCAACCTCTCGCGGGCGGGTCGTGAACGCGGCATCCGGCAATTGATGGGCATCAACCTGCTCAAACGTCTCGAAAGTTCGGTGAACTCATTCCGGTTAACGCTGGAGCGGATAACGAAATACATAGAGGCTACCCTTGAGGCCATCGATGCCGAGGCGGCCAAGGTTTCGGCCTCTGTGGTGTGTGATTACGATTTTTCCTACGGGCTCGATTTCGATGATCGGGAGGACAGTGTCTTTATCGGCAACAAGAAGACCAGAATCGACCTTGCCGACATGGATTATATCCAGTGGCGCGGTTTCCTTGCCAAAGACCTCGACATTTTGCGGAACCTGCTGGCGATGCTTGCCGACATCACGCCCGGGCATGACAGCAAACTGCAAATGCTCCTGCAGGACATCCGCGACAAGTTCGCCCATCCCATCAATGGCGAAAACAGGAAAATCATCATCTTTACCGCCTTTTCCGATACGGCGCAGTATCTCTACGAAAATATCGCGCCCCTTGTCAAGGAACGCACGGGCATGAACACCGCCCTTGTGTCGGGCGATGTGGAGGCCCGCTCCACGCTCAAGCTCCGCGAGAAACTCGATTTCAATAAGGTGCTTACGCTTTTCTCGCCCCTGTCGAAAGAAAAGGAGGCCATCTATCCCGGCCTGAAGGAGGAAATCGACGTGCTGATTGCCACCGACTGCATTTCCGAAGGGCAGAACCTGCAAGACTGCGATTTCCTTATCAACTACGATATTCACTGGAACCCCGTGCGCATTATCCAACGCTTCGGGCGCATCGACCGTATCGGATCGCGCAACGAGGTGATACAGTTGGTGAACTATTGGCCCGATATGGATTTGGACGAGTATATCGACCTGAAAGGCCGTGTGGAGGCGCGGATGAAAGTGTCGGTGCTCACCGCCACCGGCGACGACAACCCTCTTTCCGCCGAGGAACAGGGCGACCTGAAATATCGCCGCGACCAGCTGGAACGCCTCCAGAAGGAGGTTGTCGATATAGAGGAAATGAACACCGGCGTCTCGATTATGGACTTGGGGTTGAACGAATTCCGTCTCGACTTGCTGGACTATATCAAGGAGAACCCGGATATTGAGCACACGCCCAATGGCATGAATGCCGTTGTCGCGGCTTCTGTTGGATTACCCGCCGGGGTGATTTTCGTGTTGCGCAACCGTCGCAATGAAGTGAATATCGGCAACACCAACCGGCTTCATCCGTTTTATATGGTTTACCTTTCCAAGGACGGGGAGGTGTTGATAGACCATCTTGACCCCAAGAAGATGCTCGACACGATGCGCCTTGCCTGCAAGGGGAAGACGGAACCGCTCATTGAACTGTGCAGGCAGGTGAATCGCGAGACCAAAGATGGACGCGATATGTCGGCCTATACCGACCTGTTGCGCTGCGCCATAGAGAGCATCGTCACCGTCAAGGAAGAAAGCGATATGGATTCGCTTTTCTCCGAAGGCGAAACTTCGTTTTTGCGGAACGAAATCGCCGGCCTTGATGATTTTGAGTTGATAACGTTTTTAATAGTGAAATAGCTATGGAAGTAATTAATATTAAAACGGGATTCCCTTTCAAATTTTTGTACAATGGTGTGCCATTTGTGCAAAATGCATATCGGAAATATGATGATACGCTACCGCTCTATAATGCATTGGTGGCATGTATTGATGGTTGTACAAATGTGTATGCGTGGGAACCTGATAATGGAAGTAAAGAAGTCCATGCGATAAATGACTTTGCCATTTATCCTGTTAAACTTGAAGTAGACGAAGTCGTTTTTGTCCCTGTCATAGAGTAAATGGAAAACCTGCTCAAATTTCCGCAAGGCTGTTTCGTGGACAAACTAATCCCCAAGGCGAAGTTTGTCAAGGCGAGCGCTACCCCCACGGCGGTGCGAGACTTGCTGGCGGGCGAATTTGAGCAGATACGGTTGTTGTATGTGCTTCGTGCCGACACGCTGAATGTAGCCCCGGGCGAGGAAGTGAACGAAATAGATGTGTTCTATTTTCGTTGCAAAACCGATAGTTACTCTATTAAACCATTTTGCGCACTCGACAAACTGATTCCCCGACATTGCCTGTACGTTATTCAATATGGCGAATATACGGACGTGTTGATGCAACATAAACAACGCGTGGAGCACTCAAATGCTGTCGGTTGGAAAATCATAGCCTCGGAACTGCGCAAGCAAGTCAATCTTGCCGATTTGACCTTGACCATTCAGGGGATAAATATGGATGCCGTCTATTCCAACCTCCTTGCGCAGATTTCGCAAAAGCCGATAACCTCAATAGATGACTATACGGAGCAGAAAGCCGAAGAAGAACGCGTGGAGAAACTTCGGCATCAAATCGTCGTGCTGGAAAAACAGATGGCAACGACCAAACAGCCGCGGCGGAAAAGGGAATTGTTTGTTGAACTTCAAAAACTGAAAGATTCGAGATGGATATTGAATTAGATAAGTTAAAGGATGATTTTTCTTTTGTCTGCTTATTTGTTATGGCATTCGAGCAGTTTGTTTCCTATTGGAAGATACAGTTCATAACATTGTATTCCAATTTTGACCTTGTGAATGTGGATACGGGTGAAATTACGCCACAATTTGTACTACATGATCCTATTACGGATGAACGGACAGAAGATAAAGAAAGTAAAGAGAAGTGCAACAGAGAACTCCTCAAGTGTTATAAAAATGAAAAAGGGAGGGTCATCCAGACTTTGTCAATTTGTAAATTCATGAAAAATCATCTTAATGCAATAGATGATACTGACTTTATGACGCTTACAAATATTTCCAGGCGGAGGAATCAGTTTGTGCATGAATTTTATAAAGAATTAAGCAAAGGAATCACAGAAGATGATATTCGATTGTTAAAGGAACTTTTGCGAATCAGGAAGAAGGTTAGTGAGTTTTGGGTTAAAGAAGTAGAAGAACTGACGGGCGGATTTTTGGAACAATATGATGAAAATTGTGAACACATTGAAATAGAGGCTGTTTTGCGATATGACGACATGGTAATGGACTATTTTGCAAAGCAACTGGTAAAAGAGATAAACGATAATGAAC
Organism: Ruminococcus flavefaciens; assembly: GCA_023667315.1. Classification (GTDB taxonomy): domain Bacteria; phylum Bacteroidota; class Bacteroidia; order Bacteroidales; family P3; genus Pullibacteroides. Next base: position 95,012 of record JAMPAI010000005.1, on the reverse strand, counting down.
AAACTGAACATGAAAAGTACTAACGCAGTGGACAGCAATGTGGCGAAAATAGCCGCGCTGTTTCCGCAGTGCGTTACGGAGCGACTGAATAAGAGCGGGAAGCCGGAACTGGCCATAGACTTCGATAAACTTCGGGCGGAGTTGTCGAATGAGGTGCTGGAAGAGGGTGAGGAACGCTATCAGTTTACGTGGCCCGACAAGCGGGCGGCATCGCGTCTTGCCAATACGCCTTCCGATATGGCCTTGCGTCCGTGTCAGAAAGAAAGTGCGGGCAAGGATGGCACACCCGGAGGCTTCGATTCTGAGAACCTCTACATAGAGGGCGACAACCTCGAAGTGCTTAAACTGCTCCGCGAAGATTATCTCGGCAAGATCAAGATGATTTACATAGACCCGCCGTACAATACGGGGAATGATTTTGTTTATAACGATGACTATGGGAAAGGTAAAGGTGAGTTTGAGGCAACCAGCGGGTTTCGGGACGAAGAGGGGAATCAAACGACTGACCCCATGCAACGCAATACCGAGGCCAACGGTCGCTTCCATACCGACTGGCTCAACATGATTTATCCACGCTTAAAAGTGGCGAGGGATTTATTGTCGGAGTTGGGTGTTATTCTTGTATCCATAGATGATAATGAAATAGAAAATCTTCGTCGTATGATGAACGAGATTTTCGGTGAAAGTAATTTTATCGCCCAAATGGTATGGCAAGGCGGTAAAACAAATACTGCACGATTTATCTCTACTTCTCACGAATATATTCTTGTATTTGCTAAATCTTTGGAGTTATGCCGTAACAGCAATTTGGAATGGAAAGAAAAAAAGCGTGGGCTTGAAGCAATTTATGCTAAAAGAGAATCTCTCTTAGCTGAATGTGCTAATGACTGCGAATTAGCGACAGAAAAATTAAAAAAATGGTTCTCTAACGATGCTCCCGAGGAATCTAAGGCCCATGCTCATTATTGCCATATAGATGAACGAGGTTGTTACTGTATGGACAACGTCTCCCGTGTCGGAGGGGGTAAATATCAAGTAATAAATCCCATCAACGGAAAAACGATAAATCCCCCTTCTCGCGGATGGGTTTTTGGCAAGGAGGCAGATTTATGGAAAGCAGTAGAAGAGGGTCGTTTAGTTTTTTACGATAACGATAAACTCCCTGTTCTAAAACGCTATTTGCATGACAATGAAACTCAGCTGTTAGATACTGTATTCTACAAAGACAGGCGTGGGGCAAAATTAAGACTTAGGGATTTAATGAAGCAAGAAGTGTTCGACTTTCCTAAAGATGAAATTGTCGTATCTAATCTTATAGACGCTTTTTCTGACAATGACGATTTCATCCTTGACTTCTTCTCCGGCTCCGCCACCACCGCCCATGCGGTCATGAAACTCAACGCGGAGGACGGCGGGCACCGCAAGTTCATTATGGTACAGTTGCCCGAAGAGACAGGGAAAGATAGCGAGGCGCGTAAGGCGGGTTATAATACCATCTGCGAAATCGGTAAGGAACGCATCCGCCGGGCGGGAAAGAAAATCAAGGAAGAAAATGCTGGCAAGGAGGGTATCGACAAATTGGACATCGGCTTCCGCGTGCTCAAACTCGATTCCTCGAATATGGAGGATGTTTTCTATAAGCCGGAAGACTTTACTTCCGACCAACTCAAACTGTTTGTAGATAACGTGAAATCCGACCGCACGCCGCTCGACCTGCTTTTTCAGGTGATGCCCGAACTCAATATCGAACTGTCGGCCAAGGTGGAAGAAAAGGAAGTGAACGGCAAAAAGGTGTTCTTTGTGGATGGCAATTACCTTATCGCGACCTTCGACAAGGAGGTGAACGAATCGACCGTAACGGAAATCGCCAAGCTGAAGCCGCAATACTTCGTGATGCGCGATGCCTCGGCCGCCAACGACAACGTGCTCGACAATTTCGAGCAGATCTTCCGCCACTATTCGCCCGAAACCACCCGCAAAATTCTGTAGGCCATGAAATTTAAGTTCAAGATTCAGGCCTATCAGACGGAGGCGGTCAAGAACACTACCGACATTTTTGTGGGGCAGCCCTTCAATGACGGCACCAAGTATCGCCGCGACTTAGGCAAGATCCACCAGCGACGGATAGACGAAAACGATGACGGCTACCGCAATATGGAGGTTGCCGTTGACCGCAAGCAGTTGCTCGAGAACCTGCATGCCGTGCAGACTCGTGCGGGTGTGCCGCTGTCGTCCTCACTGGCCGACACCCAAGGCCTCGGCGCGGTAAGCCTCGATATCGAGATGGAGACCGGAACGGGCAAGACCTACGTCTATATAAAGACGATGTTCGAGCTGAACCGTCTTTACGGCTGGTCGAAGTTTATGGTGGTGGTGCCGAGCATCGCCATCCGCGAAGGGGTGGCCAAGTCGTTCCGCATGCTCGAAGACCACTTTATGGAGCATTACGGCAAGAAGGCACGTTGGTTCATCTATAATTCGGCCAATCTCAATCAACTCGACCAATTCTCGCAGGACGCCGGCTTGAACGTCATGATCATCAACACCCAGGCGTTCGCCGCCTCAATGAAGGAGGGCGGCAAGAGCAAGGAAAGCCGCATTATTTACGATAAACGCGATGAATTTGCCTCGCGCCGTCCCATAGACGTCATCGCGGCCAATCATCCGGTTATCATCATGGACGAGCCGCAGAAAATGGAGGGTGCGGTGACCCAGACGGCGCTCAAGCGGTTCAGCCCCTTGTTCACCCTCAACTATTCGGCTACCCTCAAGATCAAACACGACATGGTGTATGCGCTCGATGCGCTGGACGCCTACCGGGAACGGCTGGTAAAGCGTATCGCCGTGAAGGGATTTGAAGTGAGGAACTTACGCGGCACCAACGGGTATATGTATCTCGACAACATTGTGCTTTCGCCGAACAAGCCGCCCGTGGCGCGTATGGAAATCGAGGTGAAGAACGCCGCCGGCGAGCCGCGCCGCCATATCAAGTCGTTTGGTGTGGGCGATTCGTTGCTTGCTGAAAGTAACGGCCTTGCCCAATATGAGGGTTATGTGGTCTCGGAAATCTTTCCCGGCACTTTGGAGCAACCCGCGGCCTACGTCACCTTTATGAACGGGGTGTGCCTTCACAAGGGGGAGGTGCTGGGCGATGCTAACGAACTGCATATGCAGCGTGTGCAGATACGCGAAACCATCGCCTCGCATCTCGAAAAGGAATGCATGCTTTTTAAAAAGGGCATCAAGTGCCTTTCGCTCTTCTTCATCGACGAGGTAGCCAAATACCGTTCTTATGATGCGGACGGCAACGAGGTGAAGGGCGTGTTCCAGCAGATCTTTGAGGAGGAATACAACAGGGCCTTTTCGCAAGGTTCGCTGTGGGATAAGGACTATTGGGAGTATGTGCACCGTTCCACGGCGCAAGAGGTGCATAAGGGCTATTTCTCCATCGATAAGAAAGGCCGTTCGGTGGACAGCGCGGTGAAACGGGGTTCGGATATTTCGGACGACATCTCGGCCTACGACCTGATTCTCCGCAACAAGGAACGTTTATTAAGTTTCGACGAGCCGACCCGTTTCATTTTTTCGCATTCCGCGCTCCGCGAGGGTTGGGACAATCCCAATGTATTCCAGATATGCACTTTACGCCATAGCAATTCCACCACCGCCAAGCGGCAGGAGGTGGGGCGCGGCCTGCGTATCTGTGTGGATAAAGACGGGGTGCGTCAAGACAAGGAACTGTTGGGCGCCGACGTGCACAACATCAACGTGCTTACCGTTATCGCCAACGAAAGTTATGCGGACTTCACCAATGCCTTGCAGAAGGAAACCCGTGAGGTACTCCGTGAACGGGTCTCGAAAGCCACGACCTCTTATTTTGCCGGGCAGACCATTCTTGTAAACGCGCAGCCGCATGTCGTTTCCGACCGCGAGGCCCGCTGGATCATGAATTACCTGGATGATAACGGATATGTGGATGACAACGGCAACATCACGCCTAAGTATCATGCCGACGTGGCCGCCGAAACTCTTGTTCCTTATGGAGAAAACCTTGCACCGATGGCCGAAGGGGTGACGAAACTGATACAGTCGATTTTCGATCCGTCCGTCTTGAAAGAGATGATCAAGGATGAATCTTCCTCCAAGATACCCGAACAACATCCCAACAAGAATTTCAGCAAGCCGGAATTTCAGGAACTGTGGAAAGCCATCAACCACCAATATGTCTATACGGTAAGCTACGATTCCGAAGAATTGATAAAGAACGCCGTTCTGCATCTCAATACCGATGGATTGCAGGTGCGTACCCTGCGTTATGTCAAGATAACGGGAACGCAGACGGAAGAGGATGTTGCTTCTTTCGGGAATACGAAATCGTCGTCGCACGAACTTACGGACGTGAGCACTTCTTCGGTGCGGTACGACCTTATCGGGCAGGTTGCAAAGGGGGCCAACATCACCCGCAGGACGGCGGTCAGGATTCTACAAGGTCTGCGCCCCATAAAACTGGCGCTGTTCAAGAACAATCCCGAGGAATTTATCCGTAAGGTCGTTCAGATTATCCGCGAGCAGAAGGCCACGATGGTGGTAGAGCATATCCACTATCACCTTACTGAAGGCAAGTACGATTCGGATATCTTCACCGTCAACAGCCACACGGAAATATCGCGGGTCTGTGAGGCGAAGAAGCATATCACCGATTACGTCATCACCGACAGTCTCGGCGAGAAAAATTTCGCCCACGCCCTTGACGAGGCCAGCGAAGTGGTGGTATATGCCAAACTGCCGCGTACATTCCACATTCCCACGCCGGTGGGCAACTACGCTCCGGACTGGGCGATAGCCATGCAGCGCGACGGCATCAAGCATATCTTCTTCATCGCCGAAACCAAAGGCTCTATGTCTTCCATGGAATTGAGCGCCATAGAAAAGGCCAAAATCGCCTGCGCGGAAAAACTGTTCAAAACCATATCCACCGACAAGGTGCGCTACCACAAAGTGGCCTCCTACCAAGATCTGGTGGACGAGATGACGGGGGTGGGGTAGGAAATAGAAAAAGACAGCGAATACCCGCTGTCTTCTTCTATTTCCTCTTTAAATATACAGAAATCTACTTTTTATATTTGGTTTGTTCATCTAGAGCTTTTTCCATTCGTTTTTCGATTTCTTCTTCGAAGAACCTATTCTTATTTTTGAAAATAGAGCGGATTTTTCTTGCTCCGCCCAAAAGCAGGTAGATGAGATCCGGCACTATTCCTGTGATTATATTCATAATAGGATTTACTAACTGGCTTGATACGTTAAGGTTTAATGTTATAGGCAAGAAAAAAAGTATACCCCAAACAACCAAAGGAATCCCCACGGGTATTAGAATCCACGTCCATAATTTTTTTCGATAAGAACGTTTGACATCTTTTTGTATTTGTGATAGTAATGCCTGTGTTGCAATATCACCTCTACTTTTTTGTCTTTTTACCTCTTCTTCTGTTGCGGTTAGCGCTTTTTGTGTTTCGTTCAAGTCGTTGGAGATTTGCAGTTTGCCTCTTGTGATAGCTCGCTCTAATTCGATTTTTAAAGTTTCTTCATTTTCTCCTTTTAACCGTTTGGCGTGTATGTTCATTACAATATCCCTTTTTTGTTCATCAGGGAGTAAAGCTATTTGATGATTCAAATCGTAAATAGCATAAAGATCCTCTTGTGCAAAGGTTGCTTTTGATGGTTGAAATCCATTTTGTATGATGGAGGCAAATAATGGCATATAATCATTTGCATCGAAACAATCCCCGCCACTATCTAATGCTAGTACATTTATTAGGGTACCTACTCGTATGGATAATGGTAGTCCATTCTCAACGGGTTTTTGTTTTGAGTATTCGTTTACAGATATTTCTTCTGATAAAATGAACCATTTTTCATTAGAACGTAGTGATTCAGCACCTGCAATCAGCCCTACATCATGTCTGAGAGGGGCAGGCCTTTTTTCTCTTCCTGTTGCGGAGGAAAAAATAGAATTTAACTTTTTCTTCTTTTTTTCATCTTTTTGTGCATAGTCGATAGCGTCTGCAATTTGTTTGTTATCCACTATGCGAATCGGAAGAGATTTATGCAAATATGGAGGCAATACATTGAGGTCATCAAAGAATGTCTCAAAATCTTCTTTTTTTCTACAATGCAATGCTATTGCGCTTTGGGTAAAATCATCTTCGGCCGTTGCTGTGAGGTCATAACCCATTTTTTCAATATTGTTCAGGGTTATGTTCCTTTGAACATCAATTTTATGCAGATATTCCTCTTTTGTTATATGTAATATGCCTATTTCGATGCCTAAGTTATTGAAAGATTTTTCAAGGGAAATTAGAGCTTTATGATATTTGCTTGCATCTAATTTTGCGAATATGAGGATGTTCGTATCAAAAAGGCACTTGGATCCTTTGAATACATCAAGTGTTAAAGTATCAACACCTACAGTATTGCTTATTAGCTTTGCGGAGAAAGCAGAAGTGCCATATTCCCACAAATATGCAACCACATCTGCATCTTTAGAACATAAAAATTCGAAGAATAATTTTGGGAGAATGTCTTGATCCCTTTTATCTATCTTCTTGATATCTTTAGTTCTTTTTACAATAACATCGCGAATACTGTCCTTGTTATTAATAATGGAACTTTTTGTTTCCATCAAATCTGAAATCCACTCATTGGAAAAGAATTGAAAAAAATGCATAGACACATCTTGAAGCCAAATCTCAATGGCTTCGCGTTCTGAATGCACTTGTGAAAAAAACGTATCAATGATGTTTTTACGTCGTTTTTTTGAAGACTCACAAGTTGAATCAATTTGTTTCCTTTTCAAATCTGTTATATAGTATTCATTTTTTGTACTTAATTTGATTTCGTTTGTGGCGCAGAGGGTTGATAATACGTCTCTGATGATATTTTCATTGACAGATTTCCTCCCTGTAAATTTTTTGTATAAAGAAACTATGGTCTCAAATGGTAGACGGTTTTCATTTGAGTATATGATTTTTACTAATATTTGAGCTATGGCGCTATTGGTCAGTGTTTTGGTCTCTGATTTGACTTTGAGATAAAGTGTGTTTAAAATTTTGTCCATTGCTTTTTCTTTTTTATGGTTTGAAAAATATAATTGTATTACAATGCAAATTTATAAGTACGCTAAGACGATGCGTATCTTAACACCTCTATCACCCGATGCACCTCCGTGTATGCCATCTTGTCCTCCGGTGATGCTTGGCACATTTGGCATAGTTTTTCGGAGTTGGCGATAGCGCGTTCCAAGTCTCCGTTTTCAGTCAGGTATTTGTAGAGGTTGGTTCGTTTAAAGTATCGCTGGGTCTTTTCATAGCCCGGCATGTACTTCTGCAATTCGGGAAGCAGTTGCTCGTAATTCTCGTATTTGCGACAAACCGCGCGAGGCAGGAAGTGCAGCAAGAACCAGAACTCCGTGCAGGGATTCGTCTCTACGAACATCACCTTTCCCGCATATTTAGCGGTACTGTACTTTTTCTTCGCCTGCCGATATACTTGCATTTCGGCGGGATGTTGAAAAAGCCGGTCCATATCGAACAAGCAGACGACAAGGTCGAACTGTTTGTATAGATATGCCTCCAGCAACTTCAACATATGCCCGATGTCGCTGTGTTGCGGGAAGTCGGGTGCCACCTTGAACGGGTAGCGGCAGGCTATCCGCAGGGACTCAAAGTAGAACCACTCGGTTTCCCCTTCGCCGATAATCGCGATGCTTTTATTTACCGCCCGCCTCATCGTTTTCATCGTTTAGGTCAAAGTAAATGCTGCCGAGGAACGGTAGTTTCACCAATTTGTTCTGTCGGTAGGCATGGTAGGGCGAAAGGTTTTTGTGCAGGCCAAGGGACGAAAGGCGAATGATTTTGGTTTCGCCGAGTTCGTTTTTGTCGGCGAACCAGATGGTGTCGCGGCGGATGAAGTCTTCGTTGAGCAGGTTGATGTCGTGCGTGGTCAGCAACATCTGCGAGGTTTGCTCGCTGTTGGCCAGGAACACCTTGATGAAGTAGGCCAGCAGTTCGTAATGAATGCTCGATTCCACCTCGTCGATAGCCACGAACTGGTTTTTCTTCAGCAGGAAGTACAGAATTGTGGCGATGCCCAAAAACCGCATGGTGCCGTTGGACTCGTTTCCCTCTCCTAAGGTATAGTGATGTTCTCCGGCATGATGGGTGAAGATCAATTCGGTACTTGTGATAGTCCCTTTCTTGAGTAACTCTTTCCTGGTATTTTCGTTAACGGGAACCTGCCGAATGGCTTGCTCCAATTCGGTAGTAATCAACTCTTCCTTTTCCTGCAAGACTACATCTTCTATATTGAAGTCGGAGGCTTTTAGGAAATTTAGGATAAATCGCTTCAACTCACCGCCGCCATCGCTGTATAAACGCCTCTTTATATACCCCGATAACAGCATTCCGGGCGTCAACACATCCCCTACCTGCCGGTCAAAGTAGTCGTAAACATCGTTCAGCTTGGTCTTTTCTACATTGCTTTTGCCGAAGGCTGCCAGCACGCTGCCATTATTCAAGGTGTTGCCCGAAATGATATCCTGGCTCTTCTTCGACAACTTTAGGTTTGTGCCGAATTCTATACTTGTGGAGTCGGTGGCTTCGTGGTAACTGCGGCTGTACAGTTTTGTGGGGCGGTTGGAATCATACACAATCAAGGTCTCGGAAAGGATATGCTTTGCATCCAACTCAAAACTGAGGATGTATTTGGATGGACCGATATAGAAGGACATCACCGTCTTAGTGGTGCCGTTTTTCGAGGTGTCATCCAGCAAAAAAGGCATGAATACGGTATTTGCATTACGGTCTTGGGGCATAACCAAGACAAGCATCTTGAAAAACTCAAAGGCCGTAAGGATATTGGTCTTGCCCGACGCGTTCGCCCCGTAAATGATGCCGATTTTGAGTAAGCGCACCCCGGGCTTCACTTCGTGGGTGTATTGCTCCGACAAAGTGGTGTCCGGCGTGGGTTCAAAACTTATTTTTTGAGCCGACTTGATGGACAAGAAATTCTCGACGTTGAATTCTGCTATCACAACGGTATGTTTTTCTTGGTTGTGATGCAAAGGTACAGACTAAAATCTGCATACCAAAATTTTAAACACTAAAACCGTAACAAAATTACAAAAGCGATAATCAAAAATAAGTTTATGGCTAATCGTGCGGTCGTCCGTAAACAAAAACTCGTGCCTCAAGCCATCCCCTACAAAAACGGATTCTGATACCGTTCCTGTTCGATCCAGGTTCGGCCGCCGTGGCCGGGGCGTACCGAGTAGCCTTCGTCCAATACGAAGAGCTGTTCGAAAATGCTTTTCTTCAGCAGGTCGAAGTCGCCGGTGGGTAGGTCGGTGCGGCCTATGCTGCCGTTAAAGAGCACGTCGCCGCTGAATACGGTCTTTATTTCCGGAAGCACGAAGCAGACGCTGCCTTCGCAGTGGCCGGGCGTGTAGCGCACTTCGAGCGCGGTTCCGGCAATCTGCATCTTGCTGCCCTCGAACGCCTTTATGTTTTCGGGGACTTCTACCGGCGGCAGGCCGAACGAGGCCGCGCCCATCGCGCCCTTTTCAATCAAGCCCAAGGCCTTTTCGTGCACGTGGAGCGGCAGGCCGAAATGGCGGCAGACCTCGGCGGCCCCCCAGAAGTGGTCGAAGTGCGGGTGGGTCAGCAGGATATGGCTTATCTGGATGTTCTCTTGTTCGATAAAGCGGTACAGGCGTTCGAATTCCGATTCCCGGCAGCAGCCCGGGTCTACGATAAAGCCTTCGCCGTTCTTGCGGTACACCACATAGAGGTTCATCTCGATGGGGTTCACCGGCATACACTTAACCTGCAGTTCGTTTTCTTGCGCGTTCATAATGATTCAATGCTATTTAAAGGGCGAATCGGGCTCCTTGGACATATACGAATAGGCCACCGCCTCGGTAAGCTGCGGCCAGAATTTTTCCACGAAAACGGTAATCTTTCCGAGCGGCGTCATGATCAGCGCACGCCGTTTGTGCTTGATGCCCCGGGCAATGAGGAAGGCCACCCGCTCGGCGGTCATCATCTTGTCTTCCTCGCGCGGGGTCTTGCCCTGCGGGTTGCCGTTCTTGTCGAGTGCGTTCTCCCTAACGTGCGATGCCGTGAAGCCGGGGCAGGCCACCATAACGTGCAGCCCCTGGCGGCGGTGTTCGATACGCAGGGTTTGCATCAGGCTTTGGATGGCCGCCTTGGAGGCCGAGTAGGCCGCCCGCGCCGGCAGGCTCTGGTAGCCGGCAATCGAGGAGATGCCCACCACCGAGGAACCGCGCTTCTTGAGCAGGTGGGGCAGGGCGTATTTGCAACAATAGACCGTGCCCCAGAAGTTGGTGTCCATGAGGCGTTGCAGGGTCTCGGTCTTGCAATCCACGAACAGGCCGCGCATCGAAAGCCCGGCATTGTTGATCAGTATGTCGATCCGGCCGAATTTCTGTACCGTCTTTTCCACCCACTGGCGGCAGTCTTCCTCCACGGTAACGTCGGTTTTCACCACCAGGCAGCGCGTTTCCACCTCTTGGGGCGAGAGTGTTTGCGCGAGGTATGCCTCAATCACTTCCTCGCGGCGGGCGGAGAGCGAAACGCTGTAGCCCCGGCGGAGCATTTCCAGCGCCAAGGCCTTGCCGATACCGGACGAAGCCCCCGAAATCATCACCACTTCCGGCGTTTTAGGCGCCTTATCTCTGGTACTCATTTCCTTTGCTGATATTACAAAAAACAAGGATTCAAAAAACACGCGAAGTTAAGGAATTTCTTAAATTTGCTACCTTGCTATAAAACGGCTTGGATGCTATGGAACCGGGTTCGATAAGAACGGACGATTTTGTCTGGGTGGACGTGCGAACGCCCTCCGAATACCGCCGTGGACACGTGCAGGGGGCGTACAACCTGCCTCTGTTTACCGATGAGGAACGGGCGGAGGTGGGAACCCTCTATGCGCGTCAGGGCAAATACGCCGCCATAGAACGCGGGTTGGAGCTGACCGGCTCTCGTTTTGCGGATATGCTGCGTCAGGGCAAGGCCCTTTCGAAAAAAGGCCGGCTCATGCTTTATTGCTGGCGCGGCGGCATGCGGAGCGCGAGCGTGGCCTGGCTGCTGCGCCTGCAGGACATAGACGTGCAGGTGTACCCCGGCGGTTACCGGGCTTACCGCAACGCTTTCGAAGCGATGATGCGGCAGCCCTGGCGGTTTATCGTGCTGGGCGGCCCCACGCTCTGCGGAAAGACCGAAATCCTGCACTGCCTGGAACAGCAGGGCGAACAGGTGCTCGACCTGGAAGGCATGGCGCACCACAAGGGTTCCGCGTTCGGCGCGCTCGGTCAGGAACCCCAGCCCGGCAACGAGGAATTCTCCAACACCCTGCATGCGCTTATGGAGCGCTTTTCGCCCGAACGCCCCGTTTGGTGCGAGGACGAGAGCCTGAACCTCGGCAAGGTGGTGCTTCCCCATTCATTCTACACGTTGCTGACTTCTTCGCCGCTCGTTTATGTGGAACGCCCCATGGCTGAACGCATCGCCCGGGGCATGGAGGAATACGGCCGGATGCCCGCCCCGCTGTTGGTTGATTGCCTGTCGAGGCTGCAACGGCGCATGGGCGGCGACCGGGTGCGGCAGGCTATTGCCGCCGTGGAGGGCGGCCATATCGAACAGGCCGTGGAGATGGCGCTTGCCTATTACGACAAGACCTATCTTTTTTCCTTGCAGAAACGTCCCGGGAAAACGGTTCACCGCTGCATGGCCACCGGCACGGCGGACGCGGTTTGCCGGGAATTGCTTGAATTTTCCCATACATTCATACAGAAAAAATAAAACAGAAAGATATGCCAACCGTAGATGTACGCGGGCTTTCGTGTCCCGCGCCCTTAATCAAGACCAAGCAGGCCATCGGCCAGGCTGCGGCCGGAACGCCCATACAGGTGGTGGGCGACGGTGCCATTCCCTTGGGAAACCTCAAGAACTATCTGTCCGAATTGGGCATCGCCTTTAAGGAAATGCAGGTGGATAACCAGGAATGGATCCTTTCGTTCGTGGTGGGCTCCGAAGCCGAGAAATCGGCGGCCGACCGCTCGCAGGCCGAGACTTTCTGCCGCACCGCCCCGACGCCCGCTCCGGCTCAGACGCCCTCGGGAAGCTATGTGGTGGCGGTGTCCTCGCTGTGCATGGGTAAGGGCGACGAACGCTTGGGCTCCCTGCTGGTAAAGGCCTTCCTGAACGTCTTGCCCGAACTGGACAGCCTGCCTCAGGCCATCTGCTTCTACAACGAAGGCGTGAAGCTCACCTGCGCGGACTCGCCCGTGCTGGAATCGCTCAAGGTCTTGCAGGAAAAGGGCGTTTCGCTGGTGGTGTGCGGCACCTGTGTGGAATTTTACGGCTTGCAGGAAAAGGTGGCCGTGGGCAGCATCAGCAATATGTACCATATCGCCACATTGCTTTCGCAATCCTTTAAAGTGATTTATCCCTGATGAAGCAGGCCTTGTTCGGGAGCGCCGCGATTCTGATACGCGCCGAGGAAATCGCGCTCAAGGCAGGCGTGTCCTGCCAGCTTAAGACCGTGCTGGGGCCGCCGAAAACCCCTTGCGGCATGAAACTGGTGTTTGCCGGAAAGGACGAGGCCCTGTTGCGGAAGCTTTGGGGCGAGGCCGGCATAGAATTCAATATAAGCGACGATGGAATTTGATCTTTTATCCGTTTCCCAGACCGGGGGCTGTTCGGCCAAACTGCCGGCCGGATTGCTGGACAGGCTTCTGGCCGACATTCCCCTGAAGTCTCATCCCGACATCATGGTGGATATAGAGACCCACGACGATGCGGGTGTGTATCGCCTCAACGACAGCACGGCCCTGATAGTGACCACCGATTTCTTTCCGCCGCTCTGTTCGGATGCCCGTACCTTTGGCCGGATCGCGGCCTGCAATGCGCTGAGTGATGTCTATGCCATGGGCGGAACGCCGCTGCTAACGCTCAACCTCACGCTTTTTCCCGCCGAGGGTATTCCTCTGGAGGTGCTGCACGATATCTTGTTGGGCGGTCAGGAAATGGTGAACGAGGCGGGTGCGTTCACGATGGGCGGACATACGATTGTGGATGCCGTGCCCAAATACGGACTGGCCGTGGTGGGGACGGTGGCACCCGAAAAACTGGTTACCAATGCTGCGGCGCAGGCGGGCGACGTGCTGGTGCTTACCAAGGCGCTCGGCGCAGGCGTGCTGGTGGCCGCCCACCGCTTGGGCATGGCTGAAGAAAACGCTTACCGCGAGGCTTTGGAACAGATGTGCCTTCTGAACGCCAAGGGGGCGGAGGTGATGCGGAACCACGGCATCCGCTGCGCCACCGACATTACCGGCTTCGGTCTGATGGGCCACGCCTGCAAGATGGCCGCCGCCTCAGGAAAACAACTGCATATCGATACGGCAAGCCTGCCCGTACTGCCCGGCGTCTTGCAGCTGTTGCAGGACGGTTGCGTGCCGGGGGCGGCGTTCAAGAACTTGGAATTCGCCAGGCCTCATCTGCAGGTGGGGCCTGGCGTGAGCCTGGAACGCAAGATGCTCTGCGCCGACGCCCAGACTTCGGGCGGTCTGCTGATGTGTGTGCCGACGCATGAAGTGCCCTCCGTGCTGCAGGAACTCAAGGCCGGAGGCTATCCCTACGCCTGCGTAGTGGGAAGCGTGAGTGAGGGAGCGGGCGTCGTGTTGGATTAATTCGTACATTTGTTACCCGTTAGCGTATCTGTAAACACCTTTCTTATGAAAAACATCCGCATCCGCCTTATCGCGATGAACTTTCTGCAGTTTGCCGTATGGGGCGCGTACCTCACTTCCATGGGCACGTATCTGGCCAAAGTGGGCATGGCCGAAAAAATAGGTCTTTTCTATGCGATGCAGGGCATCGTGTCGCTCTTTATGCCGGCATTGTTGGGCATCGTGGCCGACCGTTGGGTTCCCGCCCAGCGGCTGCTGAGCCTGAGCCACCTGCTGGCGGCGGTGTTTATGGCGGGTGCCGGTTTCTACGGCATGACGGCGGGGCAGGACGTGGCCTTCCCCCTGCTGTTCACCCTGTATTCGTTTAGCGTGGCGTTCTACATGCCCACCCTGGCCTTGTCCAATTCGGTGGCCTACAACGCGCTCGATAAGGCGGGCCTGGATACCGTAAAGGCATTCCCGCCCATACGTATCTTCGGAACCATCGGCTTTATCTGCTCGATGTGGTTGGTGGATTTGTGCGGATTGCAGCAGAATTTCGGGCAGTTCTTCGTGTGCGCCGCCTGGGGAATTCTGTTGGCCGTCTATGCCAATACCCTGCCGGCCTGCCCCGTGGCCAAGGGAAACTCCGAAAAGAAATCTTTGGTGGAATCCTTGGGATTGAAGGCCTTCGCCCTCTTTAAGCAGCGCAAGATGGCGCTGTTCTTTATCTTTTCGATGCTCCTGGGGGTTTCCCTGCAGATTACCAACGGCTATGCCAATCCATTTATTACCGGTTTCGGCGAGATGCCCGAATATGCAGACGCTTTCGGCACGCAGCACGCCAACCTGCTTATCTCGCTCTCCCAGATCAGCGAAACGCTCTGCATCCTCTTGATACCGTTCTTCCTTACCCGTTTCGGCATCAAGCGGGTCATGGCCATCGCCATGTTCGCCTGGGTATTGCGGTTCGGGCTGTTCGGCCTCGGCAATCCGGGAAGCGGCGTGTGGATGTTCGTGCTTTCGATGATCGTGTATGGGGTCGCGTTCGACTTCTTCAATATCTCCGGCTCGCTTTTCGTGGATAACGAGACCGACCTTTCCACGCGTTCCAGCGCACAGGGGCTGTTCGTGGTCATGACCAACGGCATAGGCGCCACGGTGGGCACGCTGGGCGCGCAGGTGGTGGTGAACCATTTCGGCTGCATGAACAACGCGCTCGATGTGGCCGCGCGTATGGAAGGCTGGCGTTCGGCCTGGTTCTTCTTTGCAGCCTACGCGCTGGTGGTGGCCTTGCTGTTTATCGTGTTGTTCCGCTACAGGAAGGCGATGCACGAAGACAACGCGCTTAAGGCATAGATTCCGCGTTTTATTTCGCTTGATTCAGGAAAGAGAGGGCTTCTTGGTAGAATTTCTCGCGCACGGGCTTGGCCGATAGCGCCAGGTCGTGCAGGCCGTTCTCGATGGTGAGCGTGCGGGCTTGCGGCCCCAGGGTCTTGCCGTATTTCTCGATGTCCTTTACATCCAGCACCCCGTCGCCCGATTGGTGTTCGGGTTTCCATTTCTTGCCATACACGCTGCGGTGGGAGTGCATCACCAGGATGGGGCAGGGTATCTCCAAGCCTTTCTGCAGTTCTTTCTGACCCAGGTGGATGGCGCGTATCCAGGAGGCGGTGAGTTTGGGTGCCACGGGGTATTTCCAAGTGGTGTCGAACGTCCATTCGCCGTGGTGGTTTTTCAGCAGGCTTTCGGCGTAGGCGGTGCTCAGGCCTCCGCTCACTTTCTTGTGGGGCGATTTCTTGCCCATGCGCGCCACGGCGGGAATGCCCACTTTCTCCACGACACGCCCCAGGTTCATGTCTAAGAACGGGCTGTTGAACACGATGGCGTAGAACGGCAGGTTTTCTTTGTGCGCCTGGCAGTAGAGCGAGGTGATGAGTCCGCCGGTGGAGTGCGCCATCAGGGCTATCCTTTGGCAGCCTTCGCGCTGCATCTGCGCCACGGCGCTGTCGATGTCGGCGAAGTATTCGTTGAGATCCATCACCATGAACGGATATTGGTGGGAAAGTCTGGAACGTCCGTATTTACGCAGGTCGATGGCGTAGAAGCGGTAGCCGTTGCTTTCGAAGAAACGTGCCATCTCGGCTTGAAAGAAATAGTCGTTGTAGCCGTGCACGTAGAGCAGTGCGGTGGAGGTGGCGGGCTGTTCCCTGGTGCGCACGAGGGTGGTCACCACCTTGCCTTCGTAATCGTCCTGCATCTCGATGGTCTTGCAGATAAATTCCTCGCCCAGAATGTCTTGCCGGTACCCTTCGGGCAGGGATTGGGCGTTTAACAATATCGTGGCGGCGAACGCAAAAAGGAAAAGAACCGAAAGCTTTTTCATGGCGTGTAGCATTGTTTCTCCCGCAAAGATAATTAGATGCGCGGAACTTGCGGAAGTCGGTAAAAAACGCTACCTTTGCAGCCCTTAAAGCGGAGGGTCTCTATAGGCCGCCGGTTTGGGAAAACAATTAAAAACCTAATTAAGATGTCAGTAAGAATCAGACTGCAGAGATTTGGTAAGAAGGGTGCTCCTTTTTATCACATTGTAGTAGCGGATGGTCGTGCACCTCGCGATGGGAAATTCATCGAGAAGTTGGGCACGTACAACCCTATGACCGAACCCGCCAAGATTGAATTGGATGTGGACAAAGCCGTTCAATGGCTCAGAAACGGTGCCCAGCCCACCGACACCGCCCGTAACTTGATGTCGGTGAAAGGTGCCATGCTGAAACACCACCTGCTTAGGGGCGTTGACAAAGGCGCTTTCTCCGTGGAAGAAGCCGAAAAGCGTTTCCAGGCTTGGGTTGCCGAAAAAGAAGAAAAGATCAACAAGGCCAATCAGGAAAGGTTGAGCAAGATGGAAGCCGGCCGCAACAGCCGTCTTGAAGAAGAAAAGAAAGTGCGCGAAGCCATCGCCGCCAAGGTAGCCGAAAAGAAGGCCGCCGCACTGGCCGCTCAGCAGGCCGCGCAGGCTGAAGCCGCCGCTCCCGCCGAAGAAGCGCCTGCCGCTGAACCGGAAGCCGCTGCCGAAGCTCCCGCCGAAGCTTAATCAGCCCATTGTTGAACAAAAAGGCGTGAATCCGATGGGTTCGCGCCTTTTTCGTATATGAATCACCATGAAAAGAATGCCCATACAGATACGGTTCACCGACATCGACATTTTCGGACACATCAACAACGCCCGCTATCCGGAACTGTTCGACACCTCGCGTTACCTGTATCTCAACGAGCTCATTCCCGATTTCGACCCAAACGGAAAGTCGATGGTGCTGGTGCATCTCGAAACCAATTTCCGCAAGCAGATCGTGTTCGAAGACAAGGTGTTTGTGGAAACCCGGCTGGAGAAAGTGGGCGAACGCAGCATCGGCATGCGGCAGCTTATCGTGAACGAGAAAGACGGAGCCGTGCATGCCGACTCCTACGGGGTGCTCTCCACCTACGATGCCGTGCTTCAGCAGTCGTTCCCGATGCCCGAGGCCTGGCGCCGCCGCTTTGAACAGACCAAGGCCGAAGACGACAAGACGTATTAAACGAGCAAAAACGCTGATTATGGTAGTCGATAAGGATTCCTGCTACTTTTTGGGAAAGATCGTGCGCACCTCCGGACTGAAAGGGGAGGTGTTCGCCTTTTTTGACGTGGACAACCTTTCGGATTATCAGGACCTGGACTCGGTTTTCGTGGAGATAAAGGGCAAGCTGGTTCCCTACTTTATCGAGAGCGTGCAGATCCGCCACAACGGGGTGGTGCTGCGTTTCGAAGAAACCGACCTGGAAAAGGCGCAGGCTATGGTGGGCTACACGCTGTACCTGCCCCTGGACACGCTTCCGCCCCTTACCGGCAACAAGTTCTACTACCACGAGGTAAAGGGCTTCGAGGTGGTGGACAAGGAGCACGGTTCCCTGGGGCACCTTAGGGAAGTGATGGACAACGCTGCCCAGGCCGTTCTCTGTGTAGAACATCCTTCCGGCAAGGAGGTGATGATTCCCTTGGTGGATGAGTTCCTGCAGAGCCTCGACCGCGAGAACAAGGTAATGCACGTGCAGGCACCCGCCGGTCTGGTGGAGTTTTACCTCGGTTTATAGGCCTATGCCGGAGTTCGGGTTCAAACGCTTTTCGGTCTCGCACGGGCAATCGACCATGAAGGTGGGCACCGATGCCGTGTTGCTGGGCGCATGGGCAGACTTGCCGCGCTCGGATGCAGGAGCCGTAAAGGTCTTGGAAATAGGCTGCGGCTGCGGTGTTGTCTCGCTGATGCTGGCGCAACGGATGCAAGCGGAGGCCGGTCCGGGAAACCTTAGGATTACCGCCCTCGACATACATGCGCCTTCGTGTGAAGAGGCGCGGCATAACGTGCAGCAATCCCCCTGGCATACGCAGATTTGCGTGGAGCACCTCGACTTCCTGCAATATCCGGAAACGGAAAAATTTCATCTTATCGTATCCAATCCTCCCTTTTTCAGCGAATCCTTGAAGTCGCCCGAGGCGGCGCGGAACCTGGCGCGGCATAACGACAGCCTGCCGTTCGACGCCCTGTTGCGCAAGAGTGAAGGCCTGCTGCTTGAGGAAGGGCGGCTGGCCATGATCCTG
Source organism: Ruminococcus flavefaciens (assembly GCA_023667315.1). GTDB lineage: Bacteria > Bacteroidota > Bacteroidia > Bacteroidales > P3 > Pullibacteroides. Next base: position 76,635 of record JAMPAI010000005.1, on the reverse strand, counting down.
CCGCTGTCCGCCTTTGAGAAAATACAGGCCTTGGTGATGAAAACGGCTTCCTTGCTGCGCCTGGAACGGCTTGCCCGCGTGTATTCCAAGCCGGGAAAACCCTGCGAAAGGGTGTTGTGCGCGTGGCGCAAGACTCATTCTGAGCGCGAGGCCGAAAGCCCGCAGGAAATCACGCTTTTTATCTGCAACGCCCAAGGCACCTATACGGAGGAATACCGCCGCCTTGTGCGCGATTTCTATCTTTGGGCGTAGCCGGTTCCCGGCCTTTAGGACACTTCCTCCACCTTCAGGCGGTCGCCTAAATATACCAAAAATCCCTGTTTACATTCCAGCCCCGTTTCCCGCAACAGTTTCATATAGCGGCGCACCTGCTCGGCATGGCTTTTGTGCGGCGCGCCGGTCTTGTAGTCAAGCACCACGGCGGTGTTTCCCTGTATGGCCACGCGGTCGGGAATATGGATGTTGCCCTCGGCATCGGCCATGCCGGTTTCGCGCTTGATCTGGCAACCGGCGCTGAAATAGGGGCGCAACGACGGATTTTCGAGCACGCTCCGGATAAATTCGAGCGCCTGCTTGCGGCGGGGCCTGAAGTGCGGGTATTCGTTCAGTCCCGCATCGAGGGCGCGTTGCAGTCCCGCTTCGTGGGCGGTCGTGATATGGGAAAGCACGCGGTGTATGAAGTTGCCCCATTCCATTTCGGGCGTGGAGGGCTGGGTGTCGAAGCGGGCCGACAGCATGCGGCTGCGCCACGGGCTGGCTGGCGTATTGGGGGCTGCGGACACTGGGGGCGAGGTCTGCGCTTCGGATTCGGTCGCGGTGGTCGCGGCCGGAAGCGTTTCGGCCTGGATGGGTTCGGGCAGTGTGGCACCGTCTTCCACTTGCTCTATGTATTCGGGATGTGTGTCGGCAAAGCGGCAGAGCGACCATGCGGAACTGAAGCCGCCCGGATTCTTGCTCGGTTCGGCACAGAGCAGGAACAGTTTGTGGCGGGGGCGGGTAGTGGCCACGTAAAGCACGTTCAGGTTGTCGATGTCCACCAGTTGTCTTTCGTGTTCCATATCCTGCCCGGTCTGTCCCGAGCTTACGGCGTTTACGTAGCGCACCAAGGCCGCCGGCAGCCCGATCTCGGGGGGAATGCTGCCGGGCGAGGTCCAGAAAAGATCCTGGCGGTTCATGGGGGTGTCGCATATAAAAGGCATCACAACCACCTTGAATTCCAGCCCCTTGGAACGGTGAATGGTCATTACGTTTACGCAGTCTTGGTTCTTTACCGGGCATACGGGCGTTTTTCCGGCATTGTTGTCCCACCATTCGATCAGCGCCGAGAGGCTTCCGAAACGGCCGTTCTGCACCGTGTCGAGAAAGGTGAGCAGGTATTGGTCGGTTTTCCCGTTCATGTTCCAGAAGCGCAGTACGGCTTCCACCGTGTCATAGACGTCGGCCTGTTCCCGGTTCAGGTTCGCCAGGGCATCGAATGTCTTCAGGCAGGCCTTGCCTTTCCAGGCTTCGTAAAAGTCGTTGTTTCCCGTTCCGTCGTTCCACAGCCCCAGTTGCCTGGCCAGCACGAAGCACATACCCATGTAGAAACGCTGCCGGCTGTCGATATAGCGCAGTGAGTGCATAACCAGGTTCAGCCCCGTGTGCGCCGAAAGCACCAGCGAGTCGGGCGTGGAGACAGCGATTCCGTTCGCCACCAGGAAGTTGGCCACCGCCGTGCACTGGATGCGCTTGCGGCAGAGCACGGTAACGTCGCCGGGGTTGAACTGCCGCACGATGCGCAAGGTCTGTTCCAGATACCATTGGTCGAGGCAGTCGCCGCCCATGTTTTTGGCGATATGGAGGCGCACCGCCTGCGGGTCGGCTTCCGGCAGGGCGTCGGTACGGTTTCGGTAGAACTGTTCGTGCCCTTGCAGCACTTCGCGCATCAGCTCGTTGGAATTTTGAGCCACAAAGCGGTAGAAATCGTTGTTGAACGCGATGATGCCCGGCTCCGACCTCCAGTTGCTCTGCAGGTTGTTGAGGTTCACCGCCATGGCTCCGTTGCCCCGGCAGAGCTGTACGAACTGTTCCATGTCGGCGTTGCGGAAACGGTAGATCGACTGCTTGGGGTCGCCCACGATAAGGCATTCGTTGCCTTGGGCAAGGTTCTCTTCCAGGAGCGGCCGTAGGTTCTTCCACTGCAGGCGGGAGGTGTCCTGGAACTCGTCGATGAACACGTGGGTGTAGCGGGAGCCGCTGCGCTCGAAGATAAAGTTGTTGTTTTCGGAAGACAGCGCCCGGTCTATGCGCTTGTTGAATTCCGAGATGGGGATCACCGAGGTAGTTTCCTTGATTTCTTCCAGCACTTCCTCGGCACGGCTCACGAGCGCCAGGGCGTAGATGGAGTTATGTATCTCGTTGAACAGAAAATAGTTGCCGATATCGATGGAGGTGAGTCTCTGGCAGAGTCCGGTCAGGGCTTCGGCCTCGGGCGAATCTTTCTTGAGCACGCCTTTTTCGATGCCGTTCTGCACCGTGGCGTTTGGATTGGATATGGCCTGCAGGAACTTGGCGTCGGGCATCCCGACTTCCGCCCCCTTGGCGAACCAGCCGTAAACGCCCTTGCTGCCTCCGTGAAAGTCGGAGGCTTCCAACTGGTTGTTCTGGATGATTTCCCGACCCTGCTGCAGAAGTCCGGCAACGGAACGCTCTATTTCCGCACATTCGGCCTTCAACCTGGCGATGATGTCGTTGAACTGTTCCGCCCCGATGTCTTTCATGCTTTCCAAGGCTTCGAAACTGCGTTCCGAAAAAAGCAGGTTCACCACCTGCTGCAGGCTCTGGCTCAGGTCGAGGCTCTTGCCCGTTTCGTTGCGGTGTTCTAGAAAACGGCGCAGGAATTCGGTTTGCCGTTCCATGCCGGGCAGCCCGAAATCGTCGATCATCTTCTGGGTGATCTCCTCGCTCAGGCGAGCCTCCTCGAGATTGGGCGTGTAGTTTTGCGGCAGACCCAGTTCGAAGGCAAAGGGCTTGATGAGGTTCTGCACGAAGCTGTCGATGGTCTTGATCGAGAAATCCTGCCAGGTGTGCAGCAGGAAACGCAATACCGAGAGGGCGCGTTCGCGCAGTGCCGTTTCGTCCTTGATGCCGGTGCCTTCCAGCAGGCCTTGCCAGTCGGCGTACTTGCCGCACGCTACCTCCGCCAGGGTCTCCACGATCTTGCGCTTCATGTCGGCGGTGGCGGCGTTGGTAAAGGTGATGGCCAGGATATTGCGCGGGCTCGTGCCCGGACGCAGCGCCAGGCGCAGGTATTCCCGCGTAAGGGTGTAGGTCTTTCCGCTTCCGGCGGATGCCTTGTATATGTTAAGCGAGTTGGTCTGCATGGCTTTGGCATAGTTGGATAAAGGGGCAGTATCGGCAGGTGGCTTCGTCGCCGGAGCATGTGATGGGGCTGGCGGGATCCAGCATGTCCTGCACCGACTCCCGGATAAAGCCTTCCATACATTCCAGGTATTCGGCCTCGCTTGGGTGCGCCAGCGGCAGGCTGTTTCCCAGGGCGAACATCTTGCCCTGGTTCTTGAGGCCGCAGATGCAGGCCTGAAGCGGGCGCCTGTCTTGCGGGAACCTGTGGCGGTACAGGAAGATGTAGAACGAGAGCTGCAGGGCCTGCTTGTAGTCTTTCTCGCGCAGTTCGTCCCATTCGCCGGGATCGAGGAAACGGTCGTAAACATGCCCCGTCTTGTAGTCGATGATGCGCAGCCGCTTGCCGTCCTGGTCTTCGTAGAGGTCCAGGCGGTCGGCGAAGCCGTCGATCACGAGCTTGAGGCCGGGCACCAGTGCCTCGAAGCTTTGGTTGAGCCGCTGCTCGCAGCCCAGCACGCTGAGCGTGGCATGGCTTGTTTCTTCCTGAAGGGCGGAGGCGTAGCGTTCCAGGAATATCTTCACTTCCTCGAAGGCCATGCGGTTGGCTCCGCTTTCGGCGCTGCCGCCCTCGAATTCGTCCTGCATGGCCAGTTCCGCCAGTTCGGGAATGTGCTTGCGCAGCGTTTCGATGTCTTGCGCGCACAGATCCACGTTCAGCAGGTTCTTCCCGTTGGGGTATTCGCCCTTGAAGAAGCGCTCCATCGCCCGGTGGAACACGTTTCCCTTGGCCGCCGAGTCCATCTGGTCCTGCACCTGGGGCGGTTCGCCCAGTCCCAGCACGTAGCGCAGGTAGAACTGCATGGGGCACTGGAAATACGTGTGCAGCGACGAAAAGGAGATGCCCCGTCCCTCCAGCCGCCGTTTAATCGAACCGATCACCGCCTCCGTCTTCTCGATACGCAGCCCTTGCGTTTGGAAACCGGCGTCCATCAACCCGAAATCCGGCGCGGGCAAAAGGTTCACGTTATCGGGCAGCTCGTGCTGAAGCTGCAGCACGAAGCGGCTCTTCTCGGCGTTCTTTTCGGCCGGGGAGTTCACATACACCAGCGTAACCTCGCCGCATTCCTGCAAGAGGCTGTAGAAATGGTAGGCCTGCATGGCGGCCTCTTCCTTCTGGGCGGGCAGCCTGTAGAAATGGCGCAGCCCGTGCAGCAGGAAACTTTCGGGATTGGGCGTGTTGGGCAATACGCCCTCGTTCATGGAGAGCAGCACGGCGTGTTCGAAATTCATGCCGCGCGTCTCCAGCATCCCCATGATGTTGAGGCTCGTTTCCGGATTGCCGGTATAGCTAAGTTCCGCGCCCGAAATCAGTTCGCCCAGCAGCTTGTTTATCGAAATCTCGCCCAAGGGCAGCTGCGGGTAACGCTCCAGCACCTGCAATTGCGCCCGGCAGTTCTGTTCCACATAAAGCAGGTAGGCCTGCTCGAAATCGTTGAGCGGGGCGGAAAACAGATCGGCCTGCGTGCCCGGTTCCGGAGTAAGGTCGAGCCAGTAGCGGGCAATCCGTTGCAGGCATTCGATGGGGTGCCACGGCCTGGCGTCTTTCGGGGGCAGCAGGAATCCGGCGGCGGCCTGACAGAAAGGATTGTTTTCAGGAAAGAGTTCCGTGAACTCCGAGAAATCGTAATGGGCGCGGTGCGAGTTCAACACGGCCTCTTCTTTTTCCCGCAGTGCCTTCCTGTCTTTCTGAACCGGCGCCAGCAGAGGGTTTCGCAGCAGTTGCAGGAACTGGAGCGCGGTCATGCGGCGGCTCCTGCCTTGCAGCAGGTAGTGGCGGATCTCCACCAGGCGCGTCAGCAGTTCTCCCGCAAAGGTGCCCGACAGGGGGGCGGCCAAGGTGGCGTTGCAGGCTATGTGTTCGGGCAGGGCGTTCATTACGGGGGCGAACAGGCTCTCGTCGTTCAGCACCAAGGCCGTGCCCGCCGCCAGCCCGCGCTCTGAGATGTGGCGCACCGCCCACTTTACCTGCGCCGTGCGCTGGGCGCATTCCACCACGTTTATCTTGAGGTGGCGTATCTTGTCGGCAATGTCTTCGTCTTTCAGGAAATGGTTCAGGTCGGGATCCTTGCGGTACTGGCGCAGGAAATGCCCGGCCTCCTGCATTGGGTCGTCCAGGTAGTGGCGGTCGGCGTTCCAGAGTATCTCCGCCTTTTTCTCGCGCACCAAGGTCTTGATGATCTTTTCTTCGGCCTGCGTAAGGGCGTTGAAGCCGGCAAAGAGGTAAAAGGTGTCGGGAGAGAGCGCGTTCTCCTGCAGCAGCCCCGGCAGCCTTTCGAGGGCGGTGCGTCCGGCCAGGCCCGTGTAGGCGATGTGTTCGGCCAGCAGTTTCCGGGTGAAGTTCCGGTAGAGGGGCAGCAACAGTTCGTAAAAGGCCAGATAGCCGCTCTGCAGCCTGCCCTGCGAGGAACCCAGGTCGAGGTGCCAGGCGCCGAGGCGCTTTTCTTCGGCCATGTATTGGAGAATCTCTTGCGCCGGTGCCAGCTGGTTGTCGATTTGGTTGAAGTCGGAAATCAGCATGCGCCCCCATTCCCAGAAGCGGTCGAGGCTGCGTGCCTGTATCCCGGCCTCGGCGCAGGCTTCGGCATAGGCCGTGTAGAGCAGGGCCAGCAGTTCGGTGGGGTCGGCCTTGGCCAGCCCCGAAAAAGAGGTGGTAAGCTTATCGATGGTAACGAACCTGGGCAGAAAGCAGGGCAGGCGGTTCTCCTCTTTGGCCAGGCGTACGAGCTGTTTGCCCAGCATACGCCCCAGGCGCACGGAGGGCACCACCACCTGCAGGTCGGTGGCGCGCAGGTCGAAGCCTTCGATATGCCGGCATACGTAGTCGATAAACGTGGATTCTCTGGGCATGGCGGTGGTTTTAGGGGCAGCGCTTCTTTTTGAGCGCGGCGTTTTTATTGGGTTCTATGGGAAGCAGCTTTCCCTGTTCGATCAGCTGTACGATGGCCTCGATGTCGCGGTCGCGGTCTTGGGGCTGATAGGTTTCCTTCAGGTTGTAGCCCCAGAGTCGGGCCACGGTCTGGTAGGCCAGGGCGCGGGCGTTGCCCCGGAAGTCCTTAAGCAGGAAGTAGGCCGTGGTGTCGGTTTGCCGCGCCAGCAGTTTGATGAGCACCGTGCCCTGGCTGCGGGTCATGTTCTTGAGGTCTTCCATAAAGTCGCGCTTTATGGCGGCTTCCTCTTCCTTGAGGATCTTGCGCTGCTCTTTCTTCTTGCCCACCTGTTCGCGCATGGCGTTGTACTGATCCATGCGTTCCTTGGCCATCACCGCATAGGGATAGGTGCGTCGCACGTTATAGACCAGCTTCAGAAAGGCCTGTTTCTCGGCATACGAAAGGGGATGCCCGTGAATCTCCACCGGGTCGAGCACGCCAACGGGCAGCACCTCCTGCGCGAGCACGGCGGAACCGGGCATGGCCCCCGCCAAAAGCGCGTACGCCAGCATACAAAGCCCGTAAAGGAAAAATCTCCGCCGCATAGATAGATGGGTTTCTAGTTTCAAATGTACGAATCTCTTTTAAATTACGCGGGTAAGGTAGTGTCTTAGTTTGATGGAAGGTTGTTGAGTTACTACTTTATCTAGGCAAAAAATCGGGGATAAAGTAGTAACTCAGTTTAGCCAAAGGGTTGAAATAACGATGGCGCTAATAAAAAAGAGCCGCCCCGACCATATGGTCGAGGCGGCTCTTTGCTGAGCGAGATTCGCTATCCTGATTTTAGAGGAATATCTTCTCCCTTTATTTTTCCGTTAGGCCGAACAGCAGCACGTTGTAGTCGCCGGTTTTGGAATAATAGTGTTCGCACACGATGGATACTTTCGGTCCTTTTCCGGTGTAGGTATCTGTCTTTTCATCGCCCCAGTCCACCTTGTAGGACTTGCCGGCTTCTCCGTAGAAAGAAAAGGATTTGGTTGAACTGGTGCTGCTTACAGCCCAGGTTATCCGAACCGTGTCGGCCTGCGCCATTCTCGATTCTATTGGATTTTCCGGTACCGCGGGTTTACTTTCGGCAGCCGACAATGGGGCACACAGCAGGAGCGACAGTGCCGGTAATATGGCTATTCTTAATGCTTTCATGATATTGTGATTTATTGTTTTACATTACGATTACCTTATGGTTTCCATGCGCCGTCCTTACGACGTAAAGGCCGCCTTGACGCACCGGGATGGCGGTGGCGTTCCCGCTATATACGCAGATACCCGCCGCGTTGAACACCTGCACACTGCCCATATTTTCGGAAAGGCAGATGCTGCGGTCTTTAACGTAAACGTGAAAGTTCTCCGTCTCGTTCGTCTCGTTGGCCACGCCGGATGCGGTGAAGTTGGCGGTAAGTTCCAAATCTTCCGTTATGGCGAAGGCATGGATCACGTTGGTGCTGAACACATCGCCGTTCTCTTTCGTCCAGTTTACGAAGCGGTAGCCGTTCTGCGGGGTGGCGATAATCGTTACCAGGTCGTTCTTTCCGTAGGTGCCGTCGCCCAACTGGGTGGCGATTCCCCAGGCCTCATTGTTGGGCGTCAGCTTTACGGTAAAGGTACCGGTATCGGGACGTTTCTCGAAATTGGCTGTCAGTTCCAGGTCTTCCGTAACGGCAAACGTATAGACGGCCTCCGTGCTGAAGATGTTGTTGCCCTTTGTCCAGTTTACGAAGCGGTAGCCCGCGTTGGGGGCGGCGGTAATGGTTACGTTTTCGTTGGCCTCATAGGTGCCGTCGCCGGTTATGGATACACGTCCCCAGTCGCTGTTTCCGCTCTCCACGCTTACGGTAAAGGTCTCCACATCCTCGGGACGCTCCTCGAAGTTGGCGGTAAGTTCCAGGTTCTCGCTTACCGTGAACGTGTGAACCGCCTCATTGCTGAACGTGCTGCCGTTCTTTCTAGTCCAGTTCACGAAGCGGTAGCCCACCCTGGGCTTGGCGGTGATGGTTATCTCCTCGCCCTCTATGTAGGGGCCACCTCCGGTAAGGGTGGCCGTACCCCAGGCCGTATTGCCCGATGCCACCTTTACCGTGTAGTGGTTGGCGGGCATTTCCTCCACCACCGAGATATGCCAGGTAAAGACAGCATCCTCGAAGCTTGAGTTTTTCAATTTCAAGGTATATCGGAGCGGTTCATGAAACCGAAAGACAAAGCGGTTTTCTTCCCACGAATCATCGGGAACCTCCTTGCCGTAGGCGTCTGTAAGTTCGAAGGTGGAAAGTATCTGCCCCACAACGCGTTCCGAAGACAGGTCGAAATCCTTGTCGATAAGAACGGTAACGGAATCCGACTGGTCTTTTACGTAATAGTCGGAACGAACGCCATAACTGTTGTACAGCAGGGAAAAGGGAAATCGGTTGTTGCGGAACGAGGAGGCATCTAAGGAAATGCTGTATCCCGTTTCCAGTCGCCTCAAGCGGTTGTTGTCGCACTCCATATGGCTCAAGGCCGTACAGCCGTTTACGTCAAGGCTTGCCAGGTTGTTGTTGGAGCAGTTCAGGTTCACCAAGGCCGGGTTTTGGCTTAGGTCTAATTTTGTCAGGTTGTTGTAGGAGCAGTTCAGATCCGTCAAGGCCGGATTTTGGTTTAGGTCTAATCTTGTCAAGTTGTTGTAGGAGCAGTTCAGTTCCGTCAAGGCCGCGCAGTCGCTTACATTTAGGCTGTCAAGTTTGTTGTATTGGCAGTTTAATTCAGACAAGGCTGTACATCCACTTACCTCCAATGCTTTTAAAGAACCTGTATAAGAATAAGATCCGGAGCAACTCAGGCTTTTTAGATTCGAGCAATCATGAAGATTCATTTTACTTATGCTGGCATAACGATCGTTATTTGCCGAAATACTGCGCAATGAGGTACACCCTTTGGCATCAACAAGTCCTATGGTGGAATAGTTGCCTATACTCAGCGTATCCATCGACACTCCGTGTATTTTTAAAGTATCCACCGTTAAGTAATGATGATCAGAATAACTGCTACCGGAAGAATATCCGGCCAAGTAGTTCAAGGCCGTGCAGCCGCTCACGTCCAAATTTGTCAATGGATTTTCATAGCAATACAGACTTGTTAGGGCTGGTTTTTGGCTTACGTCCAAGGTGGTCAACCGATTGTTTTTGCAAGATAGTTTCATCAAGGCCGAACAATCGCTTACATTTAGACTTGTCAGATTGTTGCCTCCACAATATAGCCATTTTAAAGAGGTCAATCCACTTAGATCCAAAGATGTTAGAAGATTCGATTCACAGCCTAAGGTGTCTAACAATGTGCAATTATTTACCTCCAGCTTCGTTAATCGATTACCCCAGCAGATTAATTTTGTCAACGATTTACAGTTGTTTACAATTAAATCCGTCAATGAGTTTTGGCTACAGTACAAGATTTTCAATGCCGTGCATCCGCTTATGTCAAGATCTGTCAATTGGTTGTTATAGCAATACAGATTGGTTAAGGCTGTGCAACCGCTTACGTCTAGTTTCCCCAATGGATTGCCACTGCAATTCAGTTCCCTTAAAGCCGTGCAACCACTTATATCCAAACTTGTCAGCTTGTTGTTTTCAAAATCCAAACCGGTCAAAGCCGTGCAACCACTCAGTTCTAATCTTGTCAAATTGATGCCGTTGCACACCAGTTCCTTTAGGGACGTGCAACCGACGGCATCAATAACGCTTATATTACTGTTGTTTTCGATTTCAAGCGTATCCATTGAGTTGCCATGGATGGTCAGGGTGTTTACCGTCGCCCTCAGATTCTTTAAGGAGGTGCAGCCGCTTATGTCCAGACTTGTCATTTTATTGTTGTCGCAATACAAGTTCTCCAAGGCAGCATTTTTACTTACGTCTAAATTTGATAGACTGTTATACGCACAATTCAGTGTTTTCAGTGCTGTGCAACCGCTCACGTCTAAGTTTGTCAGGAGACTGTATGAGCAATTCAATTCAGACAAGGCTGTGCAACCGTTTACATCCAATTCTTGTAATGCTTGACTCGAAGAAGATGTGGAGGAGTAACTCAAACTTTCTAGATTCGAGCAATCATGAAGATTCATTTTACTTATGCGGGCATAACTACCGTTATTTGCCGAAATACTACGCAAAGAGGTACATCCTTGGGCATCTACAAGTCCTATGGAGGAATAGCTGCCTATGCGTAGCGTTGCCATCGACACTCCGTGTATTTTCAGAGTGTCCACCCTTAAAGAATACTGATAATGTCCGGCCAAGGTTTTCAATGCCGTGCAGCCGCTCACGTCCAAACTTTTCAGGCTGTTGTTGTAGCAAGACAAATTCGCCAAGGCTGTGCAGCCGCTCACCTCCAAACTTGCCAAGTTGTTGCTGTGGCAGGACAAAGTCGCCAAGGCGGAGCAACCGCTCACGTTCAGACTTTTCAAGTTGTTCCCGTAGCAAGACAAAGTCGCCAAGGCGGTGCAGCCGCTCACGTCCAAACTTGTCAGGCTGTTGCTGTAGCAAGACAAAGTCGTCAAGGCGGTGCAACCGCTCACGTCCAAACTTGTCAAGTTGTTGCTGTAGCAAGATAAATTCGCCAAGGCGGTGCAGCCGCTCACGTTCAAACTTGTCAAGCTGTTGTTGTAGCAAGACAAGTTAGTCAATGCCGTGCCTCCGCTTACGTCCAAGCTTTTTACCGATTTTCCGCTGCAATCAAATCCCAAAATCCGGGGCGCGGCGCTTTCCTGGGCTTGCAGCGAGCATAAACCCAGGGCGATGGCCGCCAAGCCAATCCATAGTCTTTTCATTATTTTATTGTATTTCATTTTATTCACCTTGTTTTACAGGGTGCACGCCCTGTGTCAGACCACTACAAATATAGTATAATTTAAATTTTATCTATGTATTGTAGTTTTTGTAGAAAAAGATAAAATTTATATTATTATAATTTACATTGCGGATGGGTTGGCTTGTCGGGGCGGGAATGGGTTGTTTCTGACTGTGTGGTTGGTCCGTGTAAATTATAATAATATAAATTTTTGGTTTGAACAAAGGAAATACATCATTATGCACTAAGGTTGGTAGTTGTTCGGTCTTTTAGGGCTATCGGTCGAGTTTGCGCCCTTTGTTGCCGGTGTCGTTTCCGGGTTGTTGCAGACGTTTGGCGTTGCGCGGGGAAACGATTGATCGGCCGAGTTGCTTCTCCATTTTATCTCTCGCTGTCTTTGCCACACTGGAACCCTGCTTGGCAATCACCGAATGAGCCGCCATGGTCTTGGGATTCTTTGTTTTCGACAGTTCCGTCGTATAGGCTTCCGCCAGCGAGTTCAGGGTCAGTTCCAGATTGGTCATATGGTCGCGGAGGTTCTCCTTCTTCAAACCTTTTAGATTCTTGTATTGTTTGGTGGATAGGCCGCTCCAGCCCTTGGTGATGATGTCGGTAAGGGTGGCGTATTGCTGCTCCCGGACTCCGCCCCGCTGCCACTCGTCGGTAAGTTCCTTGCGGATTTCAATGCTCCGCACCCGCTGATTGATCCATGCATCCGAATAGCCCAGACGCTTATAGTCAATTATGGCCTGATCTATAGAAAGTTCCGGATCTTGCAGTTGGTCGACACGGGTGGCCGCCACCTGCGCCATCCAAACCTTGAACGGTTCCGCCTTGGGCGAAGGCACAGACTGGATGATTCGGAAAAGCTGCTCGGTATCAGCAACATCCGTAAGGCGCATTTTGCCATCAGGAGCATGCATTTTCAACTGGTAACAATTTGTTACCAGTTGAAAACCTTCCTTTATTAGTCTGCCTTTCAATACTTTCCAGTACTTACGGGCGGTTTGGTACGCGCTGTCGGTAAGCACCGCCACAACATCCACAATGGAGAAATACCATTTTTCGTGTTCGTCATCCCAGGCGGTACGTTAACGGGTGTTAAAAAGGTGTGTGGCTGGGGTATTTGTTATGGCCTGGGCTCGGTAAATAAACGAGCGAAGCCCGAAAATCTTTCGGGCTTCGCATTACTAAGCGTCGGTCGTGGCGGCAAGGCTACTTCTTCTCGCTTTTGTTGTAGATTACGTACTTGCCTTCGAACACGTCCAGGCAGACGGGCGTTTCCTTGTGGAGCTTGCCGCCCAGGATGGTCTTCGACAGTTCGTTCACGATGTGCTGCTGCACGAAGCGCTTGATGGGTCTGGCCCCGTATTGCGGGTCGTAGGCCTGGTTGGCGATGTCGTCATATACCGCATCGTTCACTTCCAGCGCGTAGCCGTTTTTCTTCATCAGGGCCGTTACCTGCTTCATCTGCAGTTTCACGATGTCGAGGATCTGGCTCTTGTCCAAGGGCCTGAACACGATGGTTTCATCCACGCGGTTCAGGAATTCGGGGCGCATCGTGCGGCGAAGCTCGTCCATTACCTGCGCCTTGCTCTTGCGGTAGGCCTGGTCTTCCTCGCCCGGCTTCATGTCTTCGAATGCCTGCTGTATATAGCCCGCGCCGAGGTTGGAGGTCATGATCACGATGGTGTTCTTGAAGTCGGCCACCCGGCCCTTGTTGTCGGTAAGCCGCCCGTCGTCGAGCACCTGCAGCAGGATGTTGAACACATCGGGATGCGCCTTCTCGATTTCGTCGAGCAGGATCACCGAGTAGGGGCGGCGGCGTACGGCCTCGGTAAGCTGGCCGCTTTCTTCGTAGCCCACGTAGCCCGGAGGCGCGCCCACCAGCCGCGAAACGGTGTGCTTCTCCTGATATTCGCTCATGTCGATGCGCACCATCGCCTTTTCGTCGTTAAAGAGGTAATCCGCCAGGGCCTTGGCCAGTTCGGTCTTGCCGACCCCGGTGGTGCCCAGAAAGATGAACGAGCCGATGGGGCGGTTCTCGTCGCCCAGGCCGGCGCGGCTGCGGCGTATGGCGTCGGAGATGGCCTGGATGGCCTCGTCCTGCCCGATAACGCGCTGGTGCAGTTCGTCCTCGATATGCAGCAGCTTCTCGCGTTCGCTCTGCAGCATGCGGCTCAGCGGGATGCCCGTCCAGCGCGACACCACGTCGGCGATTTCCTCGCTGCCCACTTCTTCCTTGATCATCGCGCCCTCTTTCTGCTCCTGTTGCAGTCGCGCCTTGAGTTCCTCCACCTGCTTTTCGGCTTCCTTGATGCGCCCGTAGCGCAACTCGGCCACCTTCTCGTAGTTGCCCAGGCGTTCGGCCTGCTGGGCCTCGAACTTGTAACGTTCTATAGCGTCCAACTGCGCCTGAATGCCGTCTACCGTTTCCTTCTCGGTTTTCCACTTGGCCTTCATGCTGTCGCGTTCCACCGAGAGGTTGGCGATTTCTTCCTTGAGCGCCTGCAGTTTGGCGGGGTCGTTCTCGCGCTTGATGGCTTCGCGTTCAATCTCTAATTGGCGTATCTTGCGTTCGGCCTCGTCTAACTTTTCGGGCACCGAATCGATTTCGAGCCGCAGTTTGGCGGCCGCCTCGTCCACCAGATCGATGGCCTTGTCGGGCAAAAAGCGGTCGGCGATATAGCGGTGGGAGAGTTCCACGGCGGCAATCAGGGCTTCGTCCTTGATGCGCACGTGGTGGTGGGTTTCGTAGCGTTCCTTGAGTCCGCGCAGGATCGAGATGCTGTCTTCCACGTTGGGTTCGCCCACATACACGGTCTGGAAACGGCGTTCCAGCGCCTTGTCTTTCTCGAAATACTTCTGGTATTCGCCCAGGGTGGTGGCGCCGATGGCGCGTAGCTCGCCGCGCGCCAGGGCCGGTTTGAGGATATTGGCGGCGTCCATCGCCCCTTCGCCGCCTCCGGCGCCTACCAGGGTGTGGATTTCGTCGATAAAGAGGATGATCTCGCCCTCGGCCTGGATCACTTCCTTGACCACGCTTTTCAAGCGTTCCTCGAACTCGCCCTTGTACTTGGCCCCGGCGATGAGGGCGCCCATGTCGAGCGAGAAAATCTGCTTGCTCTTAAGGCCTTCCGACACGTCTCCGCTAACGATTCGCTGCGCCAGGCCTTCGGCGATGGCGGTCTTGCCCACGCCGGGTTCCCCGATAAGCAGCGGGTTGTTCTTGGTTCGGCGGCTCAGGATCTGCAACACGCGGCGTATCTCCTCGTCGCGCCCGATCACGGGGTCGAGCTTGCCGTTGCGCGCCATGTCGTTGAGGTTGCGGGCGTATTTCTCCAGCGCCTGGTAGGTGCTTTCGGCGTTGGCGTCCTTGGCGGCCGAACCCTTGCGCATTTCCTTTACGGCGGCCTTGATGTCGGCGGTGTTGATGCCGGCGTTCTTAAGGAGCTGCGCCGCCTGCGCGTTCTGTTCCAGCAGGGCGATCAGCAGCACCTCGATGGTAACGTATTCGTCTTGGAATTCCTTAAGCAGGTTCTGCGCCTTAAGCAGGCACTGTTCCGCGTTGGGGGTGAGGTAGGGGGCGGACGCGCCGCTTACCTTGGGCAGGCTTTCGAGCCTGGCGTCCAGATCGCGGTTTATAAGTACCGGATCGGCGCCGGCTTTCTTAAAGAGGAAGGGCAAAACGTGTTCGTCGGCCAGCAGGAGGCCTTTCAGTAAGTGAAGGTCGTCCACGGCCTGGTTCTGGTTGCCGGAAGCCAGCTCGAGTGCTTTCTGGATGGCTTCCTGCGCCTTGATGGTAAAGTTGTTTAAGGTCATGGTTTCGTTTTTTTAGTGTTGCGTTCATCCAGGCAAAATCCTTGCCGAGGCCTTATTGTTGCCTTCTTTCTGAAAATTTGACACGAAACCGCTTGAAAACAAAGGATATTCAAGACAAAATGGCGTAAATTTTTCTTTTGCGTTCAGCTTTTTGTATATTTGCGCCCGTTTGATAGGATGGGGTAGTGTTTCGCGCCTTTCATCCAAGAAAAACTTAAAAACAGAAAGCAATGAAAAAACTTGTTTGTGGATTTGTGCTGGCGGCCGCTTTGTTGTGCGCCGGCGTCGTTATGGCCGCTCCCGTTGTGGATAAGGCTGAAACCACCGAAAAAGTGGAAGGTCCCGGAATCAAATTCGAAAAGACCGTTCACGATTACGGCACCATTGAACAGGGCGCCAACGGCAATTGCGAGTTTGTGTTCGAAAACAACGGAACCGAACCGCTGATCCTCTCCGATGTGCGTTCCTCCTGCGGCTGCACCGTTCCTTCCTGGCCCCGCGAGCCGATTATGCCCGGCAAGAAAAGCGCCATTAAGGTTCACTACGATACCAACCGTATCGGCGGCATCAGCAAATCCATCACCGTTTCCACCAACGGAAACCCCGACCGCGTGGTGCTCTCCATCCGCGGCACGGTAAATGCAAAGAACTAATTGAGAAATCATACGCAATCCCCGGTTTAAAAGTCGGGGATTGTTGTTTTTGAAAACAGAAAATCATGCCTTCCATTTCAAAAAAAGGGCAGGAAATGCCCGCTTCCCCTATCCGTAAGCTCGTTCCGTTCTCGGACGAAGCCAAAAAACGGGGAACCAAGGTCTATCACCTCAATATCGGACAGCCCGACATCGCCTCTCCCAAGGTGGCGCTGGACGCGGTAAAGAACAACGACCTGCCTTTGGTGGCCTACAGCCACTCGGCCGGTATCCTCTCGTTCCGCAAGAAGCTGGCCGAATATTACAAGACCTTCAACATCAATGTGAACGAAAACGAGATTATCGTTACCAACGGCGGCTCGGAAGCCATCCTGTTCGCGTTCATGACCTGCCTGAACCCTGGCGACGAGGTGATCGTTACCGAACCTTTCTACGCCAACTACTCCGGTTTCGGAAAGCAGGCGGGGGTAAAGACGGTGCCCATCGTCTCCAAGATCGAGAACGGTTTCGCGCTGCCTCCCATCGAGGAATTCGAAAAGAAAATCACCCCGAACACCAAGGCCATCCTGATCTGCAACCCCAACAACCCCACCGGATACCTCTATTCGGAAGAAGAACTCAAGGTGCTGGCGCAGATCGTAAAGAAACACGACCTGTTCCTGATGGCCGACGAAGTGTACCGCGAATTCTGCTACGACAACTGCAAGTACCATTCGGTAATGCAGCTTGAAGGCCTGGAAGACCACGTGATCCTGCTCGACTCCATCTCCAAGCGTTACTCGGCCTGCGGCTGCCGTATCGGTATGTTCGTGACCAAGAACAAGGAAGTGTATTCCACGGCGATGAAACTGGCGCAGGCCCGTCTGAGCCCTCCCACTTACGGTCAGATTTTCGGGGAAGCCGCCATCGACGCGCCCGATTCATATTTTGCCGAAGTGTTGGCCGAATACACCAAGCGCCGCGATATCGTGGTGAACGCCATCAACAAGATGGACGGCTGTTTCTGCCCCAATCCCAAGGGGGCGTTCTATGCCGTGGCCCGTTTGCCCATTGACGACGCCGACCGCTTCTGCCAGTGGCTGCTTGAGGATTTCAGCACCGAAGGCAAGACCGTTATGCTGGCGCCTGCCACCGGCTTCTATTCCACGCCGGGTTCGGGCAAGAACGAGGTGCGCATCAGTTATGTACTTAAGGAAGAAGATTTGCGGGAAGCCATGCATTGCCTGGAAGAGGCCTTGAAGGTATATCCCGGATCGACACGTAAATAATAAACACCAAAAGAATAGAAAAAATGGCTGCAAAAACAACTAAGACTGCCGCCGCTTCCAAAACGGTAAAGGGAAGCACCAAAACGAGAAAAGAAGCCGACTTGCTGGGAACCAAGGAACTTCCCGCCGACGCCCTTTACGGCGTGCAAGCGCTTCGTGGCTTTGAAAACTTCAAGATCAGCAACGTGCCCATGTACCGCTACCCCAACTTCATCAAGGGGTTTGCCTACACCAAATGGGGCGCTGCCATCGCCAACAACCAGATCAACCCCAAGCGTGTTGATAAGAAGCAGCTGGATGCCATCGTGGCCGCCTGCAAGGAAATCATTGCCGGCAAGCACCACGACGCCTTCGCTTCCGATATGATTCAGGGTGGTGCAGGTACCACGATGAACATGAACGCCAACGAAGTGATCGCCAACCGCGCCCTGCAGATCATGGGCCACAAACCGGGCGAATACCAGTACTGCAACCCCAACGACCACGTAAACTGCTCCCAGTCCACCAACGACGCCTATCCCACCGCCATGCACTTCGGCCTCTACCTG
This sequence comes from Ruminococcus flavefaciens, assembly GCA_023667315.1. GTDB lineage: Bacteria > Bacteroidota > Bacteroidia > Bacteroidales > P3 > Pullibacteroides. The sequence goes on along the minus strand of JAMPAI010000005.1, from coordinate 59,203 downwards.
AGCCATGTGGAAATGGTGGCCGCGCTCAAGCAGCTCATCAAGTCTTTCGAAAAGAAAGGCAAGGAATTCGCCAAGATGGTGAAGATGGGCCGTACCCAGCTGCAGGATGCCGTTCCCATGACCTTGGGTCAGACCTTCAACGGTTTTGCCGAAGGCTTGAAGCGTGAAGTGGCCGCTTTGGACGAAGCCGCCCAGGAATTCCTTACCGTGAACATGGGCGCCACCGCCATCGGTACCGGCATCAACGCCGAACCGGGTTACGCCGATGCCTGCGCCAAGGCCTTGGCTTCGGTGATGAAACTCAAGATCAAGCTCGACAAGAACCTCGTTTTCGTAACTTCCGACAACGGCGCGGTGGTAAACTACTCCTCCGGCCTGAAACGTCTGGCGGTTCGTCTGGGCAAGGTCTGCAACGACCTGCGTCTGATGGGTTCCGGCCCCCGCTGCGGTTTGCAGGAAGTGTTCCTTCCCGAAATGCAGCCCGGTTCCTCCATCATGCCCGGCAAGGTGAACCCCGTTATTCCCGAAGTGGTGAACCAGGTGTGCTTCCGCGTTATCGGTAACGACCTTACCGTAACGATGGCCGCCGACGCCGCCCAGTTGGAACTGAACGTTATGGAACCCGTTATGTGCTACGCCGTGTTCGAATCCATCGAACTGCTGCAGAACGCGTTCAACACCCTGCGTACGCTCTGTATCGACGGTCTGAAGGCCAACGAAAAACGCTGCCGCGAAATGGTGGAAAACAGCATCGGCATCATCACCATGCTCAACCCCTACATCGGCCACCACAAGGGCGACGAAATCGCCAAGGAAGCCAAGAAAACCGGCAAGAGCGTAATCGAATTGGTTCTGAAATACAAATTGATGACCAAGGCCGACCTCGACAAGATCATGAAGACCGAAAACATGGTCAACCCCGTGAAGCTGGACATCAAGCCGGCCAAGAAGTAATCTTCCTGGAGGCATGTATAGTAAAAGAGCCTGTCCGATGGACAGGCTCTTTTTGTTTTGCGGTTATCCTTAAAATTTACAGCCGACACCGAAAAACAACGCGCCGCAATCTACAGAACCGCCTACCATAATGTAGGGTTTGATTTTTTCGCTGACGTTGATATCAAGTCCGATATGCGGACGGAAGATGAACCGGGGATCAACGTAATCGTAACTGTATTCGTGATCAACGTCCCAAAGTAAAGCAACCCCGAGGTCTACGCCAAAAAAGGGTGATACCCGTTTGTTCGTGAAATTGAATTTTGCACGGAAGAACACAGGTATTCCCACGCTGTGGTCGATGTCTACCTCCTTGTTGCCACCATACTCCCACACATCTTTTTCGTAGAGGTACGTGATACCGATTCCTCCACCGATGAAAATATATTTATTAAACCGGTATCCATTCAGCATCACCAGCGATACATTGGCGACATCTTTGGGAAGGGCACTTGCCGATACTTCCACGGATTTGGCAAAACCTCTGCCGGGAATGTCTTTTTTAACCACATTCCTTTTGGTCGGAACCATTATCACGGTATCGGTTTTCGTGATGGCTTCTTTAGCGTGAATCCCTGCAAACGAAAAAGCGAGGAGTGTCAGGATAAGCAACGATTTTTTCATAGCGGTATGGTTTTGGGGGTTAATAGATAGATGGATTGTTTTGATTAATGTTTTGTTTGTTTGACAGGCCAATATACGAAAATAGGACGACGTGGCCAAAAAGACAGGGGTGCTTTGTTAATCCAAAAAAAAATACTACTTTTGCACCCCTATTCAGAATACCTTAAAACAGTAAGAAACCATGGGAAAGAAAAATAAAGAGGCACGCGTTCAGGTGATTTTGGAATGCACCGAACACAAGGCCAGCGGTATGCCGGGCACTTCCCGTTATATTACCACCAAGAACAAAAAGAACACGCCCGACCGTTTGGAATTGAAGAAGTACAACCCCATTCTTAAGAGAATGACGGTTCACAAAGAAATAAAATAGTTTGAGCCATGGCAAAGAAAGTAGTTGCAACCCTGAAAACCAGTACCGGCAAGGATTTTGCCAAGGTAGTGAAAGTAGTTAAGTCGCCCAAGACGGGTGCCTATACTTTCAAGGAAGAAATCATCGCCAACGACAAGGTAAAGGAATATTTTGCCAACAAGGCTTAATTCCGCTTTTCGTGGTGTCTTACGGGTGTTTTGCCCGTTGTTTGCATGGAGGTTCATCGGTTACATCGGTGAACCTTTATGTGTTTGTAACCTACCGTAAAAATCGATCGAGATGGGAATCTTTTCGTTTCTCTCCCGCAACAAGACCGCCACGCAGGTTCAGGAAGAACAGGAGGTTTTGCAGAAGGGACTGGACAAGACCAAGGAAAACGTTTTCAAGAAAATAACCCGCGCTGTGGCCGGAAAATCGACCGTTGACGACGAGGTGCTTGACAATCTGGAGGAAGCCTTGGTTACGTCTGATGTGGGCGTGGACACGACCCTGCAGATTATAGAACGCCTGCAGGAAAGGGTGAAGCGCGACAAATACCTGGGCACCGACGAGCTGAACAAGGTGCTGCGCGAGGAAATCTGTGCCCTGCTGGTGGAAAGCCCGCAGGACGACCCGTGGAAAGAAGACGGCAAGAAGCCTTACGTGATTATGGTGGTGGGCGTGAACGGGGTCGGCAAGACCACGACCATCGGCAAGTTGGCCTACAAGTTCAAGCAGAGCGGCGCCAAGGTGGTGCTGGGTGCGGCCGATACCTTCCGCGCGGCCGCCGTGGAGCAGCTGCAGGAATGGGGCCGGCGGGTGGATGTGCCGGTTGTGGCGCAGAACATGGGCTCCGACCCGGCCTCGGTGGCGTTCGACACGCTTAAGTCGGCCGTGGCTAAGGAAGCCGATGTGGTGATTATCGATACCGCCGGGCGTCTGCACAACAAGGTGGGCTTGATGAACGAGCTTTCGAAAATCAAGAACGTGATGAAGAAAGTGGTGCCCGAGGCACCGCACGAGATACTGCTGGTGCTGGATGCCTCCACCGGGCAGAATGCCATCGAGCAGGCCAAACAGTTTACCGCCGCCACCGAAGTGAACGCCTTGGCGCTCACTAAATTAGACGGTACGGCCAAGGGAGGGGTGGCCATCGGCATCTCCAATCAGTTCCGCATTCCCATCAAGTATATCGGGGTGGGCGAGAAGATAAACGATCTGCAGCTGTTCAACAAGATCAGCTTCGTGGAATCGCTGTTCGGCAACGAAAAATAAACATCGGTCATGCCATCCTTAAAAGTAGTGAGTCTGGGGTGTTCCAAGAACACGGTGGATTCCGAGGTGATTCTCGGCAATGTCAGGAAGGCCGGCTGGGGCATTGTGGACGAAACCAGTCCGCGCACCGCCGATGTGGTGCTGATAAACACCTGCGGCTTTATATTGGATGCCAAGGAGGAGTCGATCGACGCCATCCTGGCCGAGACCGCCCGCAAGAACCGGCGCAAAAAGGGCAAGGTGTTCGTGATGGGCTGCCTGGTGCAGCGGCATGGAAACGAACTTAAAGAGGAGATTCCCGACGTGGACGCCTGGTTCGGCGTGAATAACGCGCAGGAAGTGGTGAACGCCATCCTGCAGAGCCATACGGAAACCGATGCCAAGGAACGGAAGCTCACGACGCCCAGGCATTACGCCTACCTTAAGGTATCCGAGGGTTGCAACCGCCGCTGCGCGTTCTGCGCCATTCCGCTGATCCGCGGCCAACACATTTCCCGACCCAAGGAAGAAATTTTGCAGGAAGCCCGCATGCTGGCCGGGAACGGCGTGAGGGAAGTGATTCTCGTGGCGCAGGACCTGACCTATTACGGCATGGATTTATACGGCAAGCGGGTCATCGCCGACTTGGTGCGCGAACTCTGCCGTATCGAGGGCCTGCACTGGATACGTCTGCAATACCTTTATCCCCACGCCTTTCCCAAAGACTTGCTGCGCGTGATGGCGAACGAGCCCAAGGTATGCCCTTACGTGGACATTCCCTTGCAGCATATCAACTCGGCCATCTTAAAGGATATGGCGCGCAACACGAGCAAGGAACAGACGCTTGCCCTGTTGCGGGATTTCCGCGAGGCACTGCCCGACGCGGCTTTCCGCACCACGCTCATCACCGGCTTTCCGGGCGAGGATGAGGCGGCGTTCGAGGAACTGAAGGCCTTTGTGCAGTCGTTCCGCTTCGACCGTCTGGGCGTGTTCCCCTATTCGCGCGAGGAAGGCACACCGGCCTACGCCTCGGGCGACACGGTGTCTGAAGAAGAAAAGGAACGCAGGGCGCAGGAAATCATGGACATTCAGGAAGAAATCTCTTATAATCTGAACCAGACCCGCATCGGCAAGACCTACGAGGTGCTGATAGACCGTCTGGAAGGCGAGTTCTATGTGGGCCGCACCCGCTACGATTCGCCCGAAGTAGACAACGAGGTGCTGATACCGGCCGATTCCGCCGAGTTGAAAACCGGGGAGTTCTACAACATAAGGATTACATCTGCCGAGGCCTTCGATCTGTATGGGACGGTTGTTGCGTATGAATAAACGGGCAGGGAATCGGTTCGGACGAAGTTTGATGGGCTGCGCTTTCGTGTGCCTGTCGTTTGTTGGTTTGTGCTCCTCCGCTTCGGCGGCGGAATTTTCCGCCGGCTATACCCGGCTTCCGTCGGATTCCCTGGTCGCTTTCGTTCAAAAGAATTATTTCAGCAGGGGGCGGCAGGCCAAGGAAATGATTCGGGAACTCTATTCCCGGGCATCGAAAGGCGGCGACCGTCATCTTTTGGCGCAATGTATCTATTGGGATGTCTTGGCCGAATATTCGCAGAGCAACGGACACAGCCGCTATGCTTCCGGCATCGATTCGCTGTTGCAGGATCCCGCCATGATGCGGGATGCCGCCAACCGTTTGTTGCTGAATTATGCCAAGGCCATTACGGAATTGTCTTCCGGCAATTTTACGGTGGCGTTCCGCTATGCCTTGGAGGCTCATCGTCTGGCTGAAGAAATCGGTGATTCTCAAATGTTTGCGGAAACAGCGGTTACCTTGGGCAATATAAGTCCTTATTTCTACGATTACGATCAAAGCCGCCGTTATTACGACATAGCATTCAATTTACTGGATACAAATTCATTGGCTTGGTATCGACTTCAAATCAATTATTCGCGGCTGTTGTTTATAGAAGAGAAATACGATGCGGCAGCCGCCTTTATCCGTTCTCCGATGGCGGCATTGCAAGGGAAGGAAGGCCATAAGGATCTTCTGGCGGTGGCATGGCTAAACCTGGGTTCATATCAGGCAGCCTTAGACCGGAGGGATTCGGCCTATTTCTGCTATAACGAAAGTCTGAAGCTTTTGTCGGAAGACGGAAACAATAATATAAGGGTGCTCTTGTACGAGAATATCGGCAATTACTTTCGTTACAGGAAGGAGTACGCGCAAGCCCGTTCCTACTACGATAAGGCTTGCTCGATATCATTGATGGACAGTAATTTAAGTTCGTATGCCTCGCTCGCTTACGAAATTTCCGTTCTTTTTTCGGAGCAAGGTATGCCCGACAGTTCCTATCATTACCTGATGAAATATAATCAGTTGATTTATAGGGTGCAGTAGCCTATGGACAGGGAGTCGCAGAAGAACTATGTCAATATGGTGATGGAACTTTCCGAAAGCCGGAGCCAATTGGCGGAACGTTCGCTGAGGCTTAAAAACAAGCAGATGGTGATTCTGGCCGTGACATCGCTGAGCGTTATCGTTACGGTGCTCCTGCTGTGGCTGGTGGCCGTGGAACGCAGGCGGCGTTCCCGTCAGACCCTGTTGCTTAAGGAAATAGAGCGGCAGGAACTTGCCGGACAATTGGAAAACGAAAAGAGGATAAGTCTTCTGCAGAAAGAAAAGACTGAACAGAAAATCAGGGAGTTGACCTCTTATACCCTCTTGCTGTCCAACAAGAACAATGTGTTGCGTGCCGTTAAGGAAACGGCTCTCAAGGCCGGGGCGGAGAAGGATGAAAGCGGTTTTGATAAGATAAAACGATTGGTGGACAGTAATTTAAATATGGATAACGATTATTGGGAACAGTTCGTGGCGCACTTTACCCAGGTGGCTCCTCACTTTTTCGATAATCTGAAACAAACCTGCCCGCATCTTACCCCGAACGAGATAAAACTCTGCGCCTATATACGGATCGGGTTGTCGTCCAAACAGATAGCGCAACTCTTAAACCTCTCGCAAGAGTCGGTGAACAAGAACCGTTACCGTCTGCGTAAGAAACTGAACTTGGAGAAGGAGGTGGATTTAGACGATCTTATCGCCGGATTGTAAGCGGAAGGCCTGCGGACAACGAATGGACAAGGGATGGAAAAGTAATGGACAACCCGCTGTTTTCTGAACCTGTAAAACGTAGGGTGATTCTTTATTCGTATTTCTGATACATAAATATTTAAACGGATTTATGGTGTTGTAAAAACGTATTTTGGGGATTGGAATGCCCCTTGGAAACCGCTTATCTTTCTGTGTTTTTTGCATTTAATTTTGCGGTGTCAAGAAAACGCGCTTTCCGGATGTAAGTCTCGGCGGCGTTATATACTAACTAAAAATTAAAGCCATGTTAAAAAAACTTTTATTGGTGATGGGGCTGCTGGCAGGGATGCTGTCCGTACATGCCCAAACCTGGTATCTGGAGGATTTCGAATCGCTCGGAATCCTGGGACCGAATAAGCCGGAAGGTTGGCAGATAAGCACCGACGATCACGGCAATGCTACCTTTAAACCCGATTTCGCTGGATTCGAAAGCGATATGGCTATTAAAGCGCAGATGACTCAAACCAATGGAGATTATTGGTTTTACACCCAACAGTGCGCTTTCGGCACGCAACCCATCGTGGAGTTTCAATACAAGACCTACGGTGTAGTTGGAGACGCGCCTGAACATTGTTTAACCCTTGAATTGGCGGTTTCCGCCGACGGCGAAGACTGGACACCCGTCAAGACTGTGGCTGCCTCGGACTTCGTTTCTTCGTCTGCGTATACCCTTTTCCGCGCAACCTTGCCGGAAAGTTATGCCGGTACCAACGGCCACGTACGGCTCAAAGCCAAGCCTGAAGCGGACGCCGGTACGGTTTCGCTCTATGTCGATAACTTCGGCGTGGGCACCAAGGCCGAGGCCGTGGCCAACGACCTGATGATACAGGGAGAGATTTCCGGTTCGTCCATGCCTACGGTCAACGTAGAGGCGGTGTATGAATTTACGGTATTCAACAACGGTTCGGCCGACCAGACGGTCTATAGCGTGCAGTTGCTCGACCAGACAAAGAAACTGCTGGCAAGCGAAAACGTAACCGCCGGCATAGAGGCGGGAGCCCGTAAGGAACATTCCCTGAAGTTTACCCCTACGCAGGCCGGAACGGATAGACTGTATGCGGTGGTGGTATTGGAAGGCGATCAAAATCCGGACAACGATACCGCTACCATCAATATCGATGTGCAGGAGGAAGGCGGCATCGTGGTGGAAGTGGGCAATGGAAACATGCTGGTGGGCGGTCAGCCGTTTAGTTTTACAGCTCAAACAAGTGTAGCTCTTGCTCTCTATATGCCCGAGGAACTTAATGTCATTAAGGGCGATATCCGTGCCTTGATGTTCGAAGGTTCATTTTCTACCGAAATTACATTGGCAACACAGGTGTATATAGGAGAAACCGATTTGAATGGAATTGAATTCGTTAACTATCAGGCACAGTTTATCGATCCGACTCATTTTACCAAAGTCTTCGATGGCGATATGACTTTTGTCGAAGGCGATCATCAAAGTGTGCGCTTTGACTTTACGCAGCCGTTCGCCTATAGCGGGGAGCGTACCTTGGCGGTATATACTTTTTCGCGGATTGCCGCAGAAAAGGTTTTGACCGACTATGATGCAAACCGATTTTATGCCACTAGTGTTCCGATGGGAGGAGAGGCGATGGCGATAGCTACAGATGGAGAAAATATCGATCCGATGAAGCCGAACGAAAACGATAGGAATCCTAAATTCCAACGTCCCAATGTCAAGTTCTTCTATTCGTCGGTTTCGGACGAGAAATACGACATTACCTTTGCCGTGAAGGATGTAGCCGGCAATACGGTTGAGAACGCCGTTGTTACGCTTAACGGACAAAGCGGAGAAGCGGGCACGTATGTGTTCGAGGATATGCCGGCCCGCATGTACGCCTATGTGGTGGAGAAGGAGGGCTTCGTCCCTGCACGGGGAATTTTGCGCTTGAAATCGGATACCACCCTGAACATCACCCTGATCGATATGGTGGAATATCCAGGTCTGTCGGGTTATCTGCATGAGGATTTCGAGAATATAGCCAAGAATCAGCGACCGCTCAACTGGACAGGGAGTTTCTATGTGGAGGAAAACGGCGGTAAGGAAAACGGACGGCGCATCACGCACAGTTTCTGGTTTATGGACGGACCGCGGGAAATCATTACCAATCCAGTCTTTATGGGGAGCGATCCCGTATTTGAATTCGAATACCGGGTTATGGATTATGAAACATATCCCGGAAAGGCTTTTGCCGGAGAGAACCTCATGTGGCAGGTGGAGGTATCGGAAGATTTCGGGGAGACCTGGAAGAATATCTACTATGAAGACTACGGTGCGCATGTATCGGACACCTTGTATAAGCCGTTCAGCATAGATGTGAAAGACTATGCCGGAAAAATCTGCCAGTTCTACATAACGGTTACCCGTGACAACGGATTGCCTGATGAATTCTACTTCGATATCGATAATGTAAAGATCGGCACGCAATTGGAAAATGATCTGGCGGTAGTGTCGAAGATAGAGGGTCTGCGTGTTTTCGGTGCCGGAGTAAAGAATGCCTACACCGTTTGTGTGCGTAATGAGGGAAAGAATGCAGTAGAAAGCTACAGCCTTAAGTTCTACGACGGTGAAACCGAGATAGGAAGCGTGCCCGGCACGAAATTGGAAAGCGGCGCCTTTGCCAAGCTGGTCTATGAGCATACCTTCGCCCAGGAAGGCGAGCATGTATTGAAGGCGGTATTGGTTATGGACGACGATGAATTCGCTGCCAACAACACCACGTCCGAATTTTACGTGTCGGTTCAGGCCGAAGGCATAAAGGGCAGTATGGTGGATGCCTACGAAGGCGAAGATATTACATACAGCACGCCATTAAGCATGTACGACAACAATTCGTTGAGCTGGATTCTCTACAACCGTAAGGACTTGGCCTTTGAATCCGGAAGCAATATCGGCGGCATCGCGTTCCGCACGAAATTCGAACAGGAAACGGAAAGGACACATCTTGTGGTGTATGTTGGAGAAACCAATAACGAAGGTCTTCTGCAGAGTGTGCCTTCGCCCGTTTCATTAACCAAAGTGTTTGACGGCGGGATTACGGTAGGCGACAGAGATGGCGGCAATTTTGTCATCAACTTCCAGCGTCCTTACTTCTACACGGGCAAGAATCTTGTGGTGGCCGTCTATAAGGAAGCCCCCCAGGCGTATTTAGGCAATATGGATTTCGGGTTCTATGGCTATTATAGTCTGGATGCTGTTTCTGCCATTGTGCTTAGGGAAGAAGAACCGATGGATTTGTCTGCGATTTCCCTGACTCAGGACGAGTTGATACGAAGTGCGGACTTATGCAAGCCTTCCACCATCTTTTTGCTGCGCGACAATGTTTCGTATTATTCGGTAAGTTTTGAGGTGACGGACCAGAACGGCAAGCCTGTGACTAATGCCAAGGTTACGTTCGACGGGACGGAACTGGCTGCCGGGAAATATAAGGTGGAAAACGTGCCCGACGGCACCTACGCCTATACGGTGGAACTGAACGGGGAAGCCGTGAGCGGCGAAGTTGCCGTAAAGGGCGCGGACGTAGTGGAAAAAGTGCAACTGCAACATGTAGCAAACGAAAGCAATGTAAAGGAAACTATGGTAAGAATCTATCCCAACCCCACCGACGGCAAACTGCATATCGACTTGGCCGAAGGGGCAAAAGAAATCAACCTCTATGATATTTCGGGACGTTCGGTGCGCAAGATAACCCGTGTACCGGCCGGCATCATCGAAATGAATCTGAGCGATTGCCATAGCGGCATCTATCTGCTGAAGATAGACGGTCGGGCATTCAAGGTAAGCAAGCAGTAAACAGCGACCTGAAGCAAGGAAAGCAAGGCGGGGCGGTTCTTTACGAACCGCCCCGCCTTTTTTGACATCAAATAACCTTCCGCCACCAGGCTCCCATAGTGAGGCCGCGCAGTACGAGGAAGCCGGTCATGGCCAGCCATATCGCGTGGTTCTGCAGGGGCGTGCGGAAAAGATAGAACAGGGCGAAGAATCCCAGCGTGGCAATGCCCATCGTAAGCAGCATGGCGCGGGAGGCGAGCGAACCGGCATACACCCCGTCCCACAGGAAGGCCGGGAATCCTATCAAGGTGATGCCTAGAATCCAGGCGTAATACGTGCGGCTCATCTCTAAAATCACCGCATCCTGAGTAAAGAGGCGCAGGATGCCGCCGAAGAACAGGGCGTAGGCCAGCGTGAACGCCAGCGCGATGCCGGCACCCCACACGAAAACCTGTTTTACCGTGCGCTTTTTCTCCGCCTGTTGTCCGCTGCCCGTAAACTTGCCGCAGAGGGCTTCCGCGGCGTGGGCGAAGCCGTCCATCGCGAATGAATAGAAGATAAAGAACTGGTAGAGCAGCGTGTTCAGCACTAATGTCTCATTGCCGAAACGCGACGACTGGGCGGTAAAGAACGCGAATACGAGGATGATGAGCAGCGTGCGCAGAAAGATGTCCGAGTTCACGTTCAGGAAGCGTTTCATGGCCGAGGCGTTCCACACCTGTTTCCAATTCCACAGCCGCCGGTGCGGACGGAGTTTCTTATAGGCGAAACCGAGGTAGAACAGCAGGCCCGTGTATTGCGCCAGCACTGTGCCGAGCGCCACGCCTTCCGAACCGAGACGATACACGAACACAAACAGGTAATTGAAGCCGATGTTGGCGATATTGATCAGGATGGCCGTCCACATGGGCGTTCTGGAATCCTGCATGCCGATAAACCAGCCGGCAAAGGCGAACGAAGCCACCGTGGCGGGCGCGGCCCAGATACGGATGCGGAAGTAACGCGCCGTGGTTTCGGCCAATTCCGCTTCGGGAGAGGCCGCCCAAAGCGCCACCTTCAGGATCGGGGTCTGCAAGATCCACAGCAGCATCGAGCCGCAGAGCGCGATAAACAGGGCGCGGAACAGAATCAGCGCGCTTTCGTCCAGGCGTTTGGCCCCGAAGGCCTGCGCCGTGAAACCGCAGGTTCCCATCCGCAAGAAGCCCAGGCTCCAGTAGATAAAGTTAAAGATCATCGCGCCCAGCGAAATGGCGCCCATGGCCGTGAGGCTGTTGATACGCCCCATCATGGCCAGATCCACCGCACCTAAGAGCGGCACGGTGATGTTGCTGATCAGGTTGGGAACAGCCAGATGCAGTATCTGGCTGTTGAGGCTTCGTTGACCGCCGTCGGTCGGAGCAATCTTGCCCAAAATGCCGTTTTTTGAAGGTTATGGATATGAAAACGCCCCGGCGGGCGGGGCGTTGTTGTGATTTAGCGGGATTCGAGGAATTCGGTAACGTTCTTCTCGATGCGTTCCGAAAGCTGCGAGGTGTCGGCCTTCTGAAACTTCAGCCCCGTGATATGTTCGTAGAGCTCGATGTAGCGCTCGGAAACCTGCTGTACAAAAGCATCCGTCATTTCGGGCACCTTCTGTCCCGCCTGGCCTTGGAATCCGTTGCTGATAAGCCATTCGCGCACGAATTCCTTGGAAAGCTGGCGCTGGGGCTCGCCCTTCTTCTGCCGTTCCTCGTAGCCCTCGGCATAGAAATAGCGCGAGGAGTCGGGGGTGTGGATTTCGTCGATCAGCACGATTTTTCCCTCGCATTTGCCGAACTCGTACTTGGTGTCCACCAGAATCAGGCCCTTCTGCCGCGCCATTTCCTGGCCGCGGGCAAAGAGCTCCAGTGTGTATCTTTCCAACTGTTCGTAGTCTTCGCGGCTCACCAGACCCAGTTCGAGGATACGTTCCTTCGAGATATCCTCGTCATGTCCCACGTCGGCCTTGGTGGTGGGAGTGATGATGGGGCGGGGCAGCGGGTCGCTCTCCTTGAGTCCGTCGGGCAGTTTCTCGCCGCACAACTCGCGCTTGCCGGCCTTGTATTCGCGCCATGCGTGTCCCGAAAGGTAGCCTCTCACCACCATTTCCACCTTGAAAGGCTCGCAGAACTTGCCCACGGTAACCATCGGGTCGGGCGAGGCGATTTTCCAGTTGGGCAGGATGTCGGCAGTGGCGTCAAGGAAGTAGGCGGCAATCTGGTTCAGCACCTGACCCTTGAAGGGGATGCCTTTGGGCAGCACCACGTCGAAGGCCGAGATGCGGTCGGAAACGACCATGGCCAGGTACTTGTCGCCGATATTGTAAACGTCGCGTACCTTGCCCACGTAGAGGCTCTTTTGTCCGGGAAACCGGAAGTCGGTTTTGGTTAATGCTTGATTCATTGTGTTATGCGGTGTTTTGAGGGTTTGTTTCAAGAATTATTGCGCCATGAATCCGTTTTCCGTCAGGAAATCGAGCAGGCGGTTCGAGAAGGTTACGCTGTCTTTCTTGGGGTAGCGCTTTTGGGTGAACACCTGGGCGAGGTTGGGCAGGTTGTTTTCCTGAAGCAGGTGGCGGGTCAGCTCGGAATTGTCGATGTCGGCGAACTGGCGGCGTATGTCTTCGTCGGAATCCTTGCGGTATTTCTCGTAGTGAACCACCGCATGGAGCGGCAGGCGGTGGGAGAGGGCGGGCTGTTCGTCCGCATAGCCGAGGGTGATGGTGGTGATGGGGGCCACGCCTTGGGGAAGTTCGAGCATCTGCGCGATTTCCTTGGCCATGTAGAGGGTGGTTCCCAGGTAGCAGAGCCCCAGTCCGCAGGCTTCGGCGGCAATGGAGAGGTTCTGGGCAAAGAGCATCGAGTCCACGCAGCCGCACACGAACCACAGGAAGTTGTCGTACGATTTCTCGGCACCGTTGATGGCGCACCAGCGGTGGAACCTCGCCACATCGGCGGTGATGGTGAGCACTACGGGTGCCTGCCGTATCATGGGCTGGTTGAAGTGCAGGGGCGAGAGTTTTTCTTTCATCTCGGCACTGCGCGTAACGATTACGCTGTACATCTGCATGTTGCCGGTGTTGGATGCCCGTGTGCCGGCTTCCAGCACCTTGTCGAGTACTTCCTGCGGAATATCCCGGTTCCGGTATTTGCGAATGCTCCGATGGTTCAAGATAAGGTTAAGCGTGTCCTGTTCGTTCATGACCGATAATTTTGCAAACCGCCATCCTCCGACGGCTCACAAAAATACGAATAAGTCGAGAGCAAAAACAAATTCATTTGTTTTTGCCGAGGCGGAGTATTTTGGGCGGAGCCAAAAATCACGAATAAGTCGAGAGCAAAAACAAATTCATTTGTTTTTGCCGAGGCGGAGTATTTTGGGCGGAGCTTCGTTGGGGATTCTGCTGGAATGAGTAAATTTGCAGGAAAGGAAAGAATGGTGATGAGTAGAGGCGTTTTTGGCGATTATACAAGGCTTTTTTTGACAAACTACAGAAAAAAGGCGGTGTGGTCAGGCTGGATATCGAAAACGGTTGGTCTCATGGCCGGACCTGCGATTTGAGCTATACACCGGAACGGCTTGAATGGCTGTTTGAAAAGACAAGAAAAAAACAACAGGAATGAAAACTGACACGCCCATGGTCTTATACCTCCTGCTCGACGACTATGCCGGGCACGAGGCCGTTTATCTGGCTCAGGCCATCCTCAACGGAGATTTCGGCTACAGGCCGGAACCTAAATACATCAACAGGACGGTGGGGCCCACCTTGGATCCGGTGCGCTCGGTGGGAGGGTTCCGCACCTTGCCCGACTATTCGTTCGACACCATGCCCGGGGATTATGCCGCCTTGGTGCTGGTGGGCGGTTACGGCTGGATGGAAAAGGAAGCCGACAGGGTGGTTCCTATCGTGAAGCGTGCCTTGGAGAAGGGCATTCCGGTGGGTGCCATCTGCAACGGGGCCTCCTTTATGGCCAAGCACGGTTACCTGAACGCCGTGAAGCATACGGGCAACGGCCTGGAGCAGTTGAAATCATGGGGCGGCGCCAACTACACCAACGAAGCGGGCTATCGGAACGAACAGGCTGTAAGCGACGGCGGCATCGTTACCGCCAACGGCTCGGCAACCCTCGAATTCGCCCGCGAGATGCTGCTCCTCTTGGAAAACGACAGCCCGGAAATGATAGAACGTTACTATCAGTTCAACAAGAAAGGTTTCGTGGAGTTGCTGGGCGGCGCGCAAAACGCCTGAGCCTTGCCTCAATCAGATTTTGTATAGCGGAATAAAAATACAAAAATATTCTGCAATTCAAAATTTATGCGTAACTTTGCAGCAGGATTAAGGTTATGCGCGTTATCTCACATAAAAAGCTCAAAGAATTCTTTGAAACTCCGGGTCGGGAGGATTCGAGGGTGGCTTTGGAGCGTTGGTATCATCTGACGGAAGAAGCCGAATGGCATACGCTCGCCGACATACGGGCGGATTTTCCGGCCTCCGATTATGCGGGGAACCAGCACTACGTCTTCGATATCCGGGGTAACCGATACCGCCTTGTGGTCGTGGTGAAGTTTACCATCGGATATGTCTTTATACGTTTTGTTGGTACGCATGCCGAATACGATAAGATAGATTGTTGCACCATATAAAAACGAGAGCCATGGAAATCACCAAGAAACAGTACGAATACGCGTTGAATAGGGTGGAAGAACTGTTGCCCCTTGTGGGAGAGGACACCCCGGCAAACGATAGCCGTGCACTTGAGTTGACCATTGTGGCCGATGTGGTGCGGGATTATGAGCTTCAGTATCACCGGATAGAGAAACCGACGGTGGGTGAACTCATCAGTCTGTCGATCGAAGAAAGGGGTATGACGCAGAAACAATTGGCGGCTGAACTGGGGGTCAGCCCTTCGCGGGTAAACGATTACATCGCGGGGCGTTCAGAACCCACCCTGCGCATTGCCCGTGCCTTGTGCTCCATTCTCGGAATCGCCCCGGCTGCCATACTCGGATTATAAACGAGACGGGCGGTGTACCGAAGTACACCGCCCGTGAAAAAAAACGGTTTCGGATAGAGAACTTCCTCAATAGAACAGCATGCCGGTGGCGCGCAGGTAGCCGGTTTCGTGGATCTTGTATTGCGTCTGGGCCTCGATCAGGTTGCTTTGCGCCTGCTGCCATTGCGACTGGGCGTCGAGCAGTTCGGTCAGGGTGGCCATCGCCGCCGCGTAACGGTTTTGCATTACCCGCAGGTTCTCATTGCTTTGCTGCACGCCCAGTTCGGCGGTCTGCACCAGCAGATAGCCGTCCTGTAAGTTCCGGATGGCCTGCTGCACCTCGATCGACAGCAGCCTGCTGCTCTTCTGCAAGTCCAGTTCGGCATTGTTCAACGCGTACTTGGCTTTCTTTACCTGCTTGGTTTTCTCGCCCCAGTGGCAGATGGGAATCTTTACCGCCAGCATGGCCAGTCCGATGCCGTCGCGGAACTCATGGTCGATAGGCATCATCATGCCGTTGCCCACGTCCATCATGCTGTGCAGCTTGATATTGCCGTAATACGTGTAGCCGAGCGAGAGCCCGATCTGGGGCAGCATGTCCGCCCGTTCCATGCGCACCTGCTGCCTGCCCGCGGCCACCTGCTTCTCGAGCAGGCTCAGTTCGGGGCGGTTCTTGATGGAGGCGGGCAGTTTCGGCGAAGGTTCCGAAATGTCGCCTATCGTAGAGGAGACCTCTATTTCGGTATCGAATTCCGCTCCGATAAGCCGGCAGAGCGACATACGGCAGAGTTCAAGCCCGTTTTGCACCCGTTGCAGCTGATAGAGGATTTCGCTGCGTTTGGCCTCGATGCGCAGCAGGTCGTTGTCGGTGGCCATGCCGGCAGAAACGGCGGTGCCTACCTGCAGGCGGAGCGTGTCCATCTGCGATTGCAGGCTTTGCAGCATCGCAACCTTCTGCCCCACGGCCACGTAGGTCCAGTAGGCGTTGTCGGCCTCGGCGATCACGTCCATGCGGGCCAGCTGCAGTTGCTCGGCGGCGGCCTCCTCGCCGATTTTGGCCAGGCGCCTGCCCGCCGTGATCTTGCCGCCCGCATACACGGGCTGGGTCAGCGTGATGCCCGCCATATAGGTGCCGCGCATCCTTAGTTCCATACCCATCACGTCCATGTCGGGCAGCATGTAGGCTCCCGTGGCCGAGCCCGCGATGTTGGGAAAGTAGGCCGTGGTGGCTATCTTCCTGTCCAGTTCCGCCTGTCGGAGCCGGTTCTCGGCCTGCTGCAGATCTTCGCTGTGTTCCAGTGCCAATTGGCGGCACTTGAGTTGCGAAAGGCTCAGGGTTGCGGGGGCTTGTGCCGGTGCGCATACACAGGCGAGGCAGCATAGGAGGGAAACATATAAAGTCTTCATCTTTCTTTTACGTTAGGCGTTGGCGGGTTTGCGGATACGGAACATGGCCGTGTAGAAAAGGGGCAGCAGGATCAGCGTGATCAGCGTGCCCACGGCCAGTCCGCCCATGATGGTGATGGACATGGATCCGTACATCGGGTCGGCCACCAGCGGAACCATGCCCACGATGGTGGTCAGGGAGGCCATCAGCACCGGGCGCACGCGCGACACGGTGGCCTCCACCACGGCCGTGTAGGCGGGGCGTTTCTCCTCGGTCTGCAGACGGTTTATCTCGTCCACGAGCACGATGGCGTTCTTCACCATCATGCCGATAAGCCCCAGGATGCCGATAATGGCCATGAAGGTCATTGGCTGGCCGCTCAGAAGCAGGGCGGGGGCGATGCCGCAGAATACGAACGGAAAGCAGAGCAGGATCAGAATCACCTTGCGCCAGCTGTTGAACAGAAGCAAGAGGATGCCCAGAATCAGGAAAATCGTGATGGGCACGAACTTAAGCAGGTTGCCGATGGCCTCGCCCTGCACCTCGCCGTCGCCCACCCAGCGCATGGCATAGCCTTCGGGCAGCGGAATGGCCTCGATCTTATCCTGAATGTCGGCAATCACCTTGGCGGGCGTGGCATGGGAATTGTCGGGATCCGGGTCGCATTCGGCCTCGATGACGCGGCGTCCGTTGAGCCGCCTCACCACCTCTTCGTTCCAGTCCAGGCGCAGGCCGTTCGCGATATTGCCCAGGGGGGTGGCGCGGAACACCTTGTCCTGCAGCTCGCCCATCGTGTTGCCGCCCGAGAGCATGCCCCTGAGCTCGTCTTCCGAGATATGCACGTTCATCATGCTCCACACGGGAATGTCGCTCAGGTCGCTGATGCGGCTGCCATCGGCCTCGCGCACCTGCAGGTTCAGCATCACCATGCGTTCCTGATCGTTGAGCACGCCCACCGGCATGCCGTCGGTGGCGGCCAGCAGCGCGTTGGCCACATCTCCCCGGTTGATGCCGGAGCGCAAGGCGTCCCGCTGCACGTAATCCACCGCGAGCGCCTTGCCCGCCGGTTTCCAGTTGTTCTGCACCGAATAGGCGTCCACGTAGGGCGATTGGCGCATGATGTCCTCGGCCTGTGCGCTCAGGGAACGCAACACATCGGGGTCGGGGCCGGAGAATTCCACTTCCACCGTGTGGCTGGTGGATATCGAGAAATTGTACTTGCGGGTGCGGATATAGGCTTCCGGAAAGGCTTCGCGCAACTGGCGGCGGATATGGGGCAGTTGCCTCACCAAGGTTCTGTAATCCTTGCAGTCGGCGATCAACTCGCCGTAGCAGTCTCCGCCGGAGGTCATGGGGCGTACCAGACAGTAGTGGGCGGGCGCGCTGCCCTGGCTCATGGCCACCCGCTCTATACCGGGGTGCCCCGAGAGCATGCCGCTCATCTGCAGCATCTTGTCGCGCACCGTGTCGGCGTTGGTGGCCGAGGGGAAGAAACATTCCACCACAAACTGGTTGTAGTCGAAGTCGGGAAAGAAAAGGTTCTTCACCTTCGTCATGCCGAAGATGCTGAACGCCAGCAGCACGAACGCGCTTACGATGGCCGTGCGCCTGTAGCCGATCAGAAAACCGATGGCACGGCGTATAAGGCGGTGCACGGACGAGTCGGTAAGGTCTTTCTTTTCTTTGCCGTTCGCCTTGGGGCGGCTCGGCAGCCACGACTTGGCACAGAAGGGCACCTGCACCAGGGCCAGCACCCAGCTGGCGAGCAGGCTCACGCACAGCACCAGGAAGAGGTCGCTGGCGTATTCTCCGGCGGTGTCGGGCGAGAGGTAAACGCAGAGGAAGGTGGAGGCGGCGATGATGGTGGCGCCCAGAAGCGGCAGGGCCGTGTTCTTGCCGATGCGGTACAGGTAGGTCTTGGGACCAAGCCCCCGCCGTTTATCCATCAGTATGCCGTCCATCACCACCACGGCGTTGTCCACCAGCATGCCCATGGCCACGATGAACGCCCCGAGCGAGATACGCTGCAGGGTGGTGCCCATCATATTCAGGACAGGAAAGGACACGGCCACGGTAAGCACCAGCCCGAAACCGATGATAAGGCCGCTCCGCAGCCCCATCATCAGCACCAGCACCAGGATTACGATGGCCACCGACTCCACGAGGTTCCACATAAAGGAGGAAATGGCCTTGTTCACCTTGTCGGGCTGAAAGAAAATCTTCTCCACCTGAAAACCCACCGGAACCCGCTGCATGGCTTCCGAAAGTCGTTCGTCCACCGCCTTGCCCACATCGGGGACCACCACGTCGGCTTCCATGGCCGCGCAGATCACCAGGGCGGGCTTGCCGTTCACGAAGAAGCCGTTGCGCTGGGGCTCCGAAAAGCCCCGTTCCACCTTGGCGATATCCCCGATGCGGATACATTTGCCGTCCATGGTCTGGATCTGCAGCCGGCGAATGTCCTGTTCGTTTTCTATCGAGGAATTCACGAACAGCGGAATCCGGTCGGAACCGCTCGCGTAAGAACCCGCGTTCACGGTCTTGCAGGCCGGCTGCAGGACCGACATGATCTGCGTGGGGGCGATGCCGTTGCGGGCAATCTGTTCCTTGGAAAGGGTGATGTCGATCACCTCGTCGCGGTTGCCCACGATATTGATGCGCTTCACGCCCTTTACGTCCATCAGCTCGCGGCGTATGAACCGGGCGTAGCGGTACATCTCAGGATAGTCGTATCCCTCGCCCGTAAGGGCGTAGCAGATGCCGTAGACGTCCATCATGTCGTCGATCACGATAGGGTCGTAGCATCCCTGGGGCAGGCGCATGGCCGCATCGTTCACCTTGCGGCGCAACAGGTCGAAGTGCTGTTCCAAATCTTCGGCAAGCACGGACATCTGGAATTCCACGGTAAACATGGCCGAACCGCTCCGGCATTCGGTCTTTACCTTGTGCACGTCGGGCAGGGTGCGCAGCTCGTCTTCCATAAGCTGCGCCACCTTCAGTTCCATTTCGTGCGCAGAGGCTCCCGGCCAGGGCACCACCACCATGGCCTGCTTGGCCGATATGGCGGGGTCTTCCAATTTGGGCATCTGCCGGAACGACAGCACGCCCGCAATCAGTATGGCGGCGATAAACGACCAGAACAGCAGCGGCCGCCGCATAAAGAATTCAGTTATCCTCATTAGAGCAGCCCTCCCACGTTGGTTTCGCCTTGCTGCGGCATTACGCGAACCTTCTCGCCCTCCCGCAATACGTTCACTCCGGCGCGCACGATACGTTCATTCCCGCTTAGTCCGTTTACCACGGCACGGCCTTCGGCATCGAGGCGGCCAAACGAAACCCTGCGGCTGGAAACCGTGGAGTCGGCGTTCAACACCCATACAAAGGCATCGCCCTGCTGTTCGAAAAGGGCGCAGGGCGGGAGCGCGAAGCCGGTGGCGGCACCCGAATCGGCTACCCCGATGCCCACCTCCACGTTAAGCCCGGCGGTAAACTCCCCGTGGGGCGGTTCGGCAAAGGCCAGGCGCAGCCGGTAGAGCTGGTTGCCGTCGGCTTTGGGCGCGAGGCTTACGAAATCCATCGGATAGCGGCGGCCGTTGCCCGCCTTGCAGTAATAATAGGTAAAGCGTCTGCATTCCCGGTATTCATCCACCGGAATGTCCACCGCCACTTCCATGCGCGATACGTCCATCAGCGAGAACATCGCCGTTCCGGCATCCACCATCTCGGCGGGCGAGAAGTTTACAGAAGAAATGTATCCGTCCGTGGGGGCGTGGAGTTTGGTGTAGGCCAGCTTGTTCTTGTTCACCTGGAGCTGTATGCCCAGTTGCTTGAGCCCGGCACGCGCCTTTTCGTAGTCGTTGGCCGACACGCTTTTCTGTTTGAACAGGCGCGAGGTGCGCTCCACCTCGTCCTTTATCTGGTTGTACTGAATCTGCAGGGCTTCCACGCCTAAGCGGTAGTCGGAGTCGTCCAGTTCGGCCAGCAGCTGGCCTTGGGTCACGAAATCGCCTTCCTTTACGTGGATTTTCTCGATCTGCCCGGCGGTCTTGAAGCCGAGGTTGATGAGGTGGGCCTCGCGCACGATGCCCGAAAAGGTCTTTACGGTGGAGGCTTCGAGGGACACGGGGCTTGCAAGGACCACGCTCCGCAAGGGGGCATCGGGTTGGGCGGAACGGTGGCAGGCGCAGAACAATCCGGCAACGAGCAGCAGGATGATGGTTTTTCTCATGGTGTTCTTGGTCTTGAAATCGGCCGCAAAATTCCGTTTTTGTATTGTGATTTTTATCGTCTAATCGGATTTGTTATTGTTCTAAAAGATGATAAATTTGCGTTTTGATTTCGCGAAAAGAGTATTTTTGTGTCCTAAAAGTATTATTTTGGTGTTATGGAAGCACCTTACTTAGACCTGAATCTGGGCTTCTTGTCCAAACATGGCGACTCCGCGCATCTGGACAAGCAGGTCCTGTTATTGGACAACATCCGGGACGGGCATTCATCGGCGGATGTGGAGCGTTTTTTTGAAAAGCATCCGTTTAAGATATCCTTTACCTTCGTGTTGTTCTGCCTGTCGGGAAACCTCAGGTTCAGGCTCACCCTGCAGGATTTCGAACTGCATTCGGGCGACGTGCTGGTGGGACAGTCGGGCATCATCGGCCAGTATTGCGGCATGGGAAGGAACGCCAAGGTGGCCTTGATCGCCTTTATTCCCGAGTCCTTTCCGGTTACCAACCAATCGGGGCTGGCCATGCTGTTGCAGCAGCGGAAACTGATCGCACCCATGGCGCACTTGCCGGAGAATGTGATGACAGAATGCATGACGGTTTACGATCTGATGAAGGCCAAGATAAGGGAGACGGAAAATCCGTTTTTACGGGATTCCCTGCTCGGCTACATGCAGGTGGTTACCTATGATGTGGTGAACGCCTTGCTGGCTTCGAATAAGGAAAGGGAGGCCGCGCCGAAAGAGAGGTTCGGCCGCAGCCAGGAACTCTACAACCGCTTTATGGAGGAGGTGCAGCGGCATTACACGCAGGAACGCAGCATCACTTACTACGCCGACAAACTCTGCGTAACGCCCAAATACCTCTCGCAGGTGGTGCACAGGGTAAGCGGCCGTTTTGCCGGCGACTGGATTTCCGATTTCGTGATTCTCGAGGCCCGCGCCCTGCTCAAAAGCCGCAAATACACGATACAGCAGATTGCCGACATGCTCAATTTCGCCAACCAGTCGTTCTTTGGAAAATACTTCAAGGAGAAAACGGGGCTCTCTCCCTCGGAGTATAAAAACAAATAAAGGGCGAAAGCCCTTTATTTGTTTTTACATTAAACTATTTAAATTCTCATCTTCCGAGGGAAAGTCCTGTACCGGCACTTGTTCTTCTTCGGGTTCTTCCTCCTCGCTTACGGGTACGCGCTTCTCGTCCTTGCAGCGGAGCTCTGCATCCACGCCTTCCGGTTTCTCAAAGTCGTCTTGCGGAAAGGCCAGTTCCTCGTCTTCGTAGATCTTCTTCATATAGATGCCCCAGACTGGAAGGGCGGCGTTGGCCCCTTGCCCCAGGCGCATGCTGTTGAAGTGGATGGACCTCAGTTCTCCACCCACCCAGATGCCGGTGGTGAGGGTGGGCGTGATGCCCATGAACCAGGCGTCGGAATGGTTCTGCGTGGTTCCCGTCTTGCCGGCAATCGGCATCTTGAGTCCGTAACGCCAGCGCAGGCGTCCCGCGCTGCCTTCATCCACCACGCCTTTCATCAGGTCGAGCATCAGGTAGGCGGTCTTGGCGCTCATGGCTTCTTCCTGGTGTGGCGCGAAGTTCTCGATCACGATGCCGTGCTTGTCTTCGATACGGGTAATGAAGATGGGGTCGATATGGATGCCCTGGTTCGCGTAGGTGGACATCGCGCTCGCCATTTCCCTAACCGATATGTCCATCGTGCCCAGGCAGATGGAGGGCACCGCTTCCATGGGGGCGGTGATACCCATGCGGCGGGTCAGGTTGATGACCGCTTCGGGCGGGAAACGCTTGATGAGGTAGGCCGAGATAAAGTTCACCGAGTTGGCCAAGGCCCAGCGCAGGCTCACCATCTCGCCCTCGCGCTTGCTCGACGAGTTGGCCGGACACCATTCCTCGCCGTCGGGCAGCGGAAAGCATACCGGCACGTTGGGCACCTGGGTGCAGGGCTTGAACTCGCCCTCCTGCATGGCCAGTGTATATACGAAAGGCTTGAAGGTGGAACCCACCTGCCGCCTTCCCTGCGACACGTTGTCGTACTTGAAGTATTTGTAGCTGATGTCGCCCACATAGGCGCGCACGTAACCCGTCTGCGGTTCCACCGACATAAGGCCGCAGTGCAGGAACCACTTGTGGTACCAGAGCGAGTCCCAGGGCGACATCACCGTGTCTTTCTCGCCGCCCTGCCAGGTAAACACCTTCATGGCCACCTTTTCGTGAAAGGCTTTCTTGATATCCTCGTCCGAAGCCCCGGCTTTCTTCATGGCACGGTAGCGGTCGGAGTTCTTCATGGCCTGTTCCATGAACTTGTTCACTTCCTCGCGGGTCAGGTCGGCCGAGAAAGGGGCGTAACGGCTCGAACCCTTCACGTCCTTGTAGAAGTCGTTCTGCAGGGTACCGCCGATCCATTCGGCCACCGCTTCCTCGGCGTGGCGCTGCATGCGCGAGTTGATGGTGGTGTAGATCTTTAGCCCGTCGCGGTACAGGTCGTAGGGCTTGCCGTCGGGTTTCTTGTGTTCCTTGCACCATTGGGTGAGGTATTGGCGAAGGTATTCGCGGAAGTGGGTGGCCAGGCCTTCCTCGTGGTTCTGCCGCGAGAAATGCGACATGTCGATGGGCTTGGCGCAGAGTTCCTCGTATTCGCTTTGGTTCAGGAAACCGGCCTTGCGCATCTGGGAGAACACCACGTTGCGGCGGTTGGTTGCGTTCTGCGGGTTGCGTAAGGGATTGTAGTAGGAGGTGGCCTTCAGCATGCCCACCAATACGGCGGCCTCTTCGGGAGCGAGTTCGCCCGGCAGCTTGCCGAAATAGGTGGCGGCGGCAATCTTGATGCCGTAGGCGTTGTTTCCGAAATCCACCGTGTTGAAGTACATGGCGATGATTTCGTCTTTGGTGTAGTTGCGTTCCAGTTTGGCGGCGATGACCCATTCCTTGAGCTTGCGCACCGCCAGCCCCATCTTGGAAAGTTCCTTGCGGGGAAAGAGGTTCTTGGCCAGCTGCTGGGTTATCGTGCTGCCGCCGCCCCCGCTGCGGTCGCCCCGCAAAATCGACTTAAAGAAGACGCGCCCCAAGGAACGCAGGTCCACGCCGCTGTGGTTGTAGAAACGGCTGTCTTCGGTAGCGATGAGCGCCTGCACCAGATAGGGCGAGAGTTCGTTGAACTCCACGTTGGTGCGGTTCTCGATATAATATGCCCCCAGAATCTCCTGGTCGGACGAGATGATTTCGGAAGAAAGGCTGCTGGTGGGGTTTTCCAGATCCTCGAACGAGGGCATGAACCCGAACAGTCCCCATCCGATACCGCAGAAGAGCAGCACCACGAAGCCTACGCAGGCTCCGAAAATGCTCCATAAGATACGGCGGTAACGCTTGAAGTTTCTGACGGTTTCTTTGGTTTGGGAAGGTTTTGCCTTCATGAGCGTTGAATTTTCATCCCTACCGAGACAATGTTCTGCAGGCTGTCGCTACGCATGGCGTGCCTTACCTCGAACCGGTACTGTCCGGGCATGGGAAAAAAGATATGCTGTTTGTATAGGAAGCCTAAGCTGCGGTATTTGCCCAGCTTGCTGCCGAGCCATTTCCCGTCGGGCGTGGAGAGGATGCATTCCAGGGTATCGACCGTGGTCTCCATATCGGGAAATACGGTGGTGATCAGGAAAAAGGAGTTCATCCACGCGAAGTTGCGCGTATGCTTGAGGCTGAACGTTACGTCGTAGGGCTGCACGGTGTCTTCCACCATCAGGTCGAAGCATATCGGCTCCAGATATGCCCAGGCCGGCTGGGGCGTGTCGAAGGTCTTGTTGAGCAGGGTGCTGCGCTGGCAGGAGGCCGCCAGCAGGCAGAACGCGCCCGCGGCCAGTATGCCGGCAAGCAGTTTATTCGCGGTTCTCATGGTTGTTCTTCAAAACGGGTTTCTGCAGACTGTGCGCGGGTTTCTTGTTGGGTTTGGAGGTGTTGCCGTTATGGTTGCCTCCGTTCCCGTTGCCCTTGCGCCTTTCGCCCCGGTTGCGTCCCTTGTTTTCCTTGGGCTTGTCGAAGCGGGTCAGGTCGTCCTGTCCCACCACGGCCTTGAACTCGGGCTGTGTCTTTTCGGGTTTGCGCGTGTCTTTGGTAAGTTCCTCCAGTTCGGTTACCGTTACGCCGTTCCTGTTGCGGTCGAGGATGTCGAACACCTGGTCGGCGGTAAGGTCCACGTAGCTGCCGGGAATCTCGATGTAGGAATAGGTGAGCCGCCTGCGCAGGGGATCCATCTTCACGCAGCGGGCATCGCCCTTCTCGGTCTTTAGGATCGCCTTGGCGTCGGGCATCGACTTCATGGCGTCTGCGTACACTTCGTATTCGTAGTTGAGGCAGCATTTGAGCTTGCTGCACTGTCCGGCCAGTTTCTGCGGGTTGAGCGACACTTGTTGAACTCTTGCCGCGTGCGTGCCCACCGACGAGAAATTGTGCAGGAAGGTTACGCAGCAGAGTTCCCGGCCGCAGGCGCCGATGCCGCCCAGGATGCCCGATTCCTGACGGGCGCCGATCTGCCGCATCTCGATACGGATCTTGAACTCCTCGGCATAGAGCTTAATCAACTGGCGGAAATCCACACGGTCGTCGGCCGTGTAGTAGAAGATGGCCTTGGTAAAGTCGCCCTGAATCTCCACGTTGTTTATCTTCATGCTGAGTCCCAGCTGGGCGGCGATGACCCTTGCCCGGCGCTGCATTTCCTTCTCGGCCTGGATGGTCTCGGTCCATTTGTCCACGTCGTTCTGGCGCGCCTTGCGGTAAATCTTGCGTATTTCGGGAGCGTCGGGCTTGAGGTTGCGTTTCTTCAGTTGAAGCCGCACCAGTTCCCCTTGCAGGCAGATAACGCCCGTGTCGTGGCCGTTGGTGCTTTCCACCACCACGATGTCGCCGGTGTGGAAGATCTTGGGGTCTTCGTTTTCGGGCAGGCGGAAAAATTCCTTGTGCGTGTTCTTGAAGCGCACCTGCACGATGGGAAACTCGCTTTCGGCGCTCATGGCGGGGAATGCGTCCGTCCATTGGCAGCTGTGCATCTGGGCGCAGCAGCCCATCTGCAGGTAGCGTTCGCGGCAGCTTTCGTCCATTTTGGGCGCGTGGGCGAGCCCCCGGCTGTTGTAGATGTTTTCGTCGGCGGTAAGCCGCATGAATACGTCCTCGCGGGTTTCCTCTTCGGGATTCCCGGCGGTTTCGGGCCGTACGAAATCGCGTTCTTCGCTTTGGTCGCGATAGGAGGTCTTGCGTAAAATATCTTGATCCATGATGTATTATTTCGAAGCGTTGTTTTTTGCCATGGCCAATATCCGGCACAGGCGTATGCTCAGGTCGGTGAACAGGCTGGATATATCGGCGTTCCGGCTTATCTGATAGATGGCGTCGTTAAATAAATCGTAGTACTGGCGCACGTTGGCGGCGGTTACGAATTTCGAGAAATTCTGCCAGAATGTCTTTTCGGCGGCATCGCCCTGCACCCAGGCTCCGCAGCCGTTGGAGACAAGCAGGCAGGCGCGTATCTCGTTGAGGCAGCTTTGCAGGAACAGCTTGACGGGTTCGCCCTTCAGGTCTTTCATCCGTTCGCTCAGCGCCACCAGACCCGGCATGTCCACCTTGAAGCAGAGCCGCATCCAGTCGGCGAAACTTTCGTGAAAGTTCTTGCGCATCTCGTTGTTGCCCGACAGCAGCTTGGCCTCCACGAGGTTGCCTTGGCTGCGTGAGGCCAGGTCGCGCGCGTCTTCGGCGCTCAGCCCCTTTTGGCGCAGGTAGGCTTCAAGGTCGGCCGGTTCGAGGCGGGGCACCTTTACCATTTGCGTACGGCTCAGGATGGTGGGCAGGATACGGTCGGGATTTTCGGAAACCAGCAGGAAAACCGTTTGCGGTTCGGGTTCCTCCAAGGTCTTGAGCAGGATGGAGGAGGTGGTTACGTCCAGTTTCTCGATAAGCCACACGATCACCACGCGGAATGCGGCTTCGGCGGGCTTGAGACTCAGGGTCTGCAAGATCTGGCGGCAGTCGCGCACGTTGATGATGGGCTGCCTGGTGCCGATATTCATGGCCTCCGTCCATTCGTTGAGGCTGAAGATACCTTGGTTTGCCAGCATCAACTCGCGCCACTGCTCGATATAGTCGAGGCTCTGGGAGTCTTTCTTGATGCGGCTTCCGTCGGCGTTGTTGGGATAGACGAAGTGCAGGTCGGGGTGGGCGATCTGCTGGAATTTAAGGCAGGAAGGGCATTTGCCGCACGAATCGGACGAAAGCCCGCCCAAATCCTCGCCCGAAGAGGCGTGCACCTTGTTCCGGCAGTTGATGTACTGGGCATAGGCGGTGGCCAAGGCCAGCTGTCCGCTGCCTTCCGCGCCCCAAAACAGCTGGGCATGGGGTATGCGTCCGTTGTTCACGGCGGCCATCAGCTTTTCGATAAGCTCGCGTTGCCCGATGATGTCTCTGAAGCGCATGGTGCAAAAATCCTAAACTCGCAAAGTTAACGAAAAAGAGGAGGGTATGCAAGAGGTATTGTCCTGCGAGAGGTCAAGGATAAGGAGAGCGAGTATTAGTCCCTGGTTTCGTTCCTGCAAAAGAAAAGCCGCTGTAATTCAGCGGCTTTTCTTTGTTTCTTTGCGGAGAGACAGGGATTCGAACCCTGGAAGCGCTTTTGACGCTTACACACTTTCCAGGCGTGCGCCTTCGACCACTCGGCCACCTCTCCTTCATCGTGTTCTGGAATGCCTCTTTGCCCGAACACCAAGTGCAAAGAGGGCGCAAAGGTACGATTATTTTACAAGAAAGGCAAGGCTAATTTTTATTTCGGCAGCGCGAACTTATCAGGCTCCCTGCCCGTGGCCTGCGCGTAAATCCGGCGGAGATCCGCTGTCAGCGCGTCCAGATCTTGTTCGGTGTCGAGCGGTTCGGGCAAGACGGTGCAGGTCTTGGTTCTGTAATCCACGATGCCCGCGTAGAGCGGCACCCGGGCGCGCTTGGCAATGTAGTAGAACCCCTTTTTCCAGCGTTCGGTGCGTTGGCGCGTACCCTCGGGCGTAATGATCAAGGCCAGTTTCTCGTGCGTGGAAAGCAGGTTCACCGCATGTTCCACCACGTGCTGCGCCTGTTCCCGGTTGATGGGCATCCCGCCCAGGGCCTTGAGCAGCCAGCCGAACGGAAACACGAAGAATTCCTTTTTGATGAAGAAGCGCGCCGGCAGTTTCTTGGTCCAGAACGCCAGCCGGCCTATCAAGGCGTCCGTCCACGAAGTATGCGGCGCCACGATCAGCACGTATCTGTTTTGGGGCGGGATAAAGTCGTTAACCTTCCAGCCGGCCAGGCGAAGTAAGAAAGTGGCAAACGTTTTCATACACTCATTAAAAAGGATAACCGATACCGAAGTTGAAGATAAGGTCTTTCAGCTTGAAATGCTTGATGACCCAGCTGTCTTTGGTGCCCGACAGCGAGGGGTCGCGCAAGGGAACACCGATATCCATGCGGATAAGGAAAAACTTAAAGTCGTAGCGCAGCCCCAGGCCGGTTCCCAGCGCGAATTCCTTGTAGAACCGCTTGGGCGAGAACACGCCGTTGGGGTAGGTCTCGTTGGTGCGGAACAGCCAGATGTTGCCGGCATCCAGAAATACGGCACCGCGCAGCCCGCCCACGATGGGAAAACGCTGTTCGATATTGAACACCATCAGGATGTCGCCCAGACGCTCGAAGTCGGGCGTGCCCTTGGGGTGGGCGTACCCGCCGGGCCCCAGCTGATACAGCGGCCAGGCGCGCAAGCTGTTGTTTCCGCCGGCAAAGAACGCCTTTTCGTAAGGCATCGACTTGGAATTCCCGTAACTGTAGCCGACCCCTAAGTCGGCGCGCAGCACCAGGCTCGTCTTCTCGCCGAACGTAAAGTGGTGGGCGTAGTCCACCTCGGCGCGGGTGTATTGCGAGAAGGGCAGGTTGAACAGCTTGTAGCCCGCGTTTTGGGGCTGTTCGCCGTGAATGGCGTAGGCGATGCCGTAGAGCAGGCTGCCCGCCACTTCCACTTCCACCTTGAGGCGGTTGAAATCGCGTATCTCGCCCTGGCGCTGGTCGTTGTAGGTAAAGCGGTAGCGCGGGGTCAGGATAAAGTGGTCGGAATACTGGTAATAGAGTCGGTAGTTCTTTTTCTCCTGATATTCCTGCAGGGCCTTTTCGAAACGTTCCGAAAGGTTGCCCATCTGGATGGTGCTGATTTCGATCGGGTTGAACACGTGCTCGCCCATGTTCTGCCGCCAGCGGTAACCGAAGGTGGCGTTGAACGTTCCCCGGGAATAGTCGCGTTTAAGCTGATAGCTGTAACTTACCGCGATGATGCTGGAGGGGCGGAAATACTGCGAGAACCGGTCGAGGCTTATCGGCAGCAGGAAGCGGGGAAACTCGAGGCTGGCCTCCGCCTTTACCTCGAAGGTGTTCAGGAAGGTCTTGTTCTTCTGCTGGTCGGCCGTTACCTGAAATTCATATACGCCGCGCAGTTTCAAGTTCAGGATCTCACCTCCGCCGAAGGTGTTGCGGTTCTGGAAGCCGATTACGGCGGCAATGCCCTGGATACCCGACGAGGTTGTGAGCTGTCCTTCCACGCTGAACCCGAAACGGCTGCCCTGGATGATATGGATATTGCAGTCCAGGCGGTTGTTGTCGATATAGGAGAGGGTGGTGTCGTAGGGCTTTTCGGTAAAGCTGATGCTGTTGTACTGGAACACCCGCAGGTCGCCTAAGTTGTTGTAGGTCTGGCTTACGTTCTGCAGGGAGTAAAGGTCGCCGCTTCTAAGGAACGTCTTTTGCAGCAGGGGCTTATACTTGATGATGGGCTTTCCCTGGTTGATGAAGTGGTAGGTGGGGCGGAAAATGCCCTTGCGCCTGTCGCGCCGGGAGACATTCTCGAACGCCACGGTGTCGAAGTCGCGTTCGTTTATCTTCGAGCGGGATTGCGGAAAGAGATATACATTGTCGATGTAGTATTTCTTGTGGTGAAGCAGTATCGGTTCCCCCGTAAGGCTGTCGTTCTGTTTGGAATACATTTTCTTGACCAGCAGGAGGACATCCATCTGCTTGGAATTGAGTGAACTGTCGACGGAATACGACACATAGTCCTTGGAAAACGCCCAGTAGCCTAGGTTCTGCAGTTTCTCGGCGATGCGGGAACGTTCGGCGTCCAGGGTGCTTACCTTATATTGCATGCCCGGCTTGAGCAGGGTGCGTTTCTCCCAGTCGTCGAACTGGCCCTGCAGGCTGTCGTCCAGCACCGAGATGGCCACGTCGCGCAGCCGGTAGGGTTCATCCAGCCTAAGGTTATAGGAAACCACCACCTTGCGGTTCATCTTGCCCTTCCGCTTAACCTCAGACGTCAGTTCGGGATAGAAATAGCCTTTGCTGGCGGCGTGCATGAGGATGCGTTCCTGCGAGGAAACGATGGCCGAGGAATCGAACACCACGGGAGGCTCGCCCAATTCGCGCAGTTTGTTGTTCCACCAGTTGTGCTTGTCGGGTTTGGCCCCGTTGTAGATGCCCAGACGGATGCGTGCGCCCAGAATCTTGCTGTTCGGTTCCTGAATCAGCATATTGGTCATGTCCATCTTGGAGACCTCTCCGCCCCGGGAGACCTTCACCTTGTTCTTTACCAGCAGGCTTTGGTCGGGCGAGAGGTGCGCCACATTGTTGCAGGAAACCGACAGCAGGGGGATACAGGCAAGGAGGCATGCCCGCAAAACGGTGCGGAATACGGAAAACCTACGGGCGGACATGCGGAAATTCAACAGTGTTTATGTTTTGGGTTAAGGAAAAAAGGGTGGCCGGAAATATGCGGCCACCCTTCGGCAACGTTTTCTTACGCTACGGGTAGGCAAGAAACGAAGTTCGGAATACGATTAGAGTCTTTCCAACTGAACGGTGAAGTGACGCATCAGCTCGGCCTCCCAAACAATCTTGACACCGCGCTTGATTTCCTTGCGGCGGTCGAACACGTTCTTGAGGGCAACGGCAATCACGTCCATGTGGTTGTTGGTGTACACACGGCGCGGAATGCAGAGACGGAGCAGGTCGAGGCCGCCGAAACGGTTTTCGCGCGTAACGGGGTCGCGGTCGGCCAGGATGTAGCCGATTTCGCAGCCGCGGATACCGGCTTCGAGGTACAGTTCCACGGTCAGGGTCTGGGCGGGGAACTCTTCCTTGGGCACTTCGGTCAGGATGCGGTCGGCATCCACGAAGATGGCGTGGCCACCGGCGGGACGCTGGTAGGGAATGCCGAATTCATCGAGGCGCTTGGCCAGGTATTCCACCTGCTTGATACGGGTTTCGAGGTTGTCGAATTCGGTGTTTTCGTCCAGACCGACAGCCAGGGCGTCCATATCACGGCCGTTCATACCGCCGTAGGTGAGGTAGCCTTCGAAAGGAATGCAGAAGCACTTGGCGCCTTCGTACCAGTCTTCGTGACGGGTGGCGATGAAACCGCCCATGTTCACGATACCGTCTTTCTTGGCCGACATGGTCATGCCGTCTGCCAAGGAGAACATTTCCTTTACGATTTCCTTGATGGTCTTGTTTTCGTAGCCTTTTTCGCGGGTCTTGATGAAGTAGGCGTTTTCGGCGAAACGGGCGGAGTCGAGGATAACGCGCTTCTTGTACTTGTCGGCGATGGCCCTCACTTCGCGCAGGTTCTGCATCGACACGGGCTGGCCGCCGGCGGTGTTGTTGGTAACGGTAACGATGATGAAAGGCACTTTGTCGGCGTGTTCGGCCAAGGCCTTTTCCAGTTTCTTGGGATCCACGTTACCCTTGAAGGGGATTTCGAGCTGGGTGTCCTTGGCTTCGTCGATGGTGCAGTCCAGGGCAGTGGCCTTGCGGCTTTCGATGTGGCCCTTGGTGGTGTCGAAGTGGGAGTTTCCGGGAACCACGGCGCCGGCTTTCACCAGGTGGCTGAACAGCACGTTTTCGGCGGCGCGGCCTTGGTGAGTCGGAATCACGTATTGGAAGCCCGTGATGCGGGTGATGGTGTCCTTGAGGCGGAAGAAGGAGGAAGCACCGGCATAGCTTTCGTCGCCCATCATCATGGCGGCCCACTGGCGGTCGCTCATCGAACCGGTACCGGAGTCGGTGATGCAGTCGATGTAAACCTGTTCCGATTTCAATTGAAACACGTTGTAGTGAGCTTCCTTAAGCCATTTTTCGCGTTCGGCACGCGTGCTTTTCTTAATCGGCTCAACCATCTTGATTTTCCAAGATTCTGCGAAAGGTAATTCCATTTCTTTTATTTTTAAGTGATTATTAATTTCTTGCGTAATCGGACAGCCGCTACGGGCGGGCTGCGCGGGCACATAACCTGCAAAGGTACACAATATATTTATTTCTTTCTGCCGTTTTCATACCTTTGCAGGCAGTTCCAAAAGACTATAGCACATGACGGGCAAGAGAAAGATACTTATCGTATATACGGGAGGAACCATAGGCATGGTGCGCGACGCCGCCACGGGAGCCTTGTCGCCTTTCCGTTTCGAGAACCTGATGGAAGCCGTTCCGGGCCTGAAGCTGCTGGACGTGGAGATAAACGCCTATTGCTTTCCCCAGCTGATCGATTCGTCGGACATGGGCCCCGAAGGCTGGGTGCATATCGGGCAGGTGATTGAGGAAAACTACGCCGCCTACGACGGTTTCGTGGTGCTGCACGGCACCGATACGATGGCCTATACGGCCTCCGCGCTCAGTTTCATGCTCGAGAATCTGGGCAAGCCGGTGGTGCTTACCGGTTCCCAACTGCCCGTGGGGGTGTTGCGCAGCGACGGCAAGTCGAATCTGGTGAACGCCCTCGAGATGGCCGCCGCCACCGACGAAAAGGGCGAGCCGGTGGTGCGGGAAGTGTGCGTGTGCTTCGGGGATTGTCTTTTCCGCGGCAACCGCATCACCAAATACAGCGCCGAGTGTTTCGACGCCTTCCGTTCGGCCAATTATCCAGTGCTGGCCAAGGCGGGCGTGCACGTGAAATGGTTCGAGGACATCAAGGACTATGCGCAGGAGAAGCCCACCGAGGCCTTCCGCGTGCAGAAAAAGTTAGACAGCCGGGTGCTCATCCTCAAGATTCATCCCGGGCTGACCCCGCAGACCATGCGTTCGCTCCTGGAAAACAACGATTTGAAGGGGCTTGTGCTGGAAACCTACGGATCGGGCAACGCGCCCACCTCCGCTGAGTTTACCGAAGCCTTGGGCGTTGCCGCCGGCAAGAAGATTCCGGTGCTGAACGTTACCCAGTGCGCCGAGGGCAGCGTGGAGATGGGCAAGTATGCGGCCAGCACCCAGCTGCAGAAAGCCGGGGTGGTGTCGGGGGGCGACATGACCTGCGAGGCGGCAGTAACCAAGATGATGTACCTGCTGGGAAAAGACTTAGGCTACGAACAGACTTGCCGCCTGTTGGGCGAGCCTTTGCGCGGGGAAATGACTTACCGCTGATAAGTGCCTGCCGATAATGAAGAAAAATCGTATCTTTGCACCTATTTTTTAAAACCCAAATCAATTAAACCATGCAAAACAAAGGGGTTATAAGGTTTTTTGCCATAGCGTTCGCTATCATTTGCCTTTTCCAATTGTCGTTTACGTTCTTTGCCCGTAAGGTGGACCGTCGGGCCGATGCTTACGCCAAGGTGAACACCGAGGTGGAAGCCAAAGCCTTGGCAGGTGGTAACCAGACGCGCGAACGTTTCCTGGCCGACTCCATCTACAACGTGAAGCACCAGTACTTTATCGATTCGGTCGGCAACGACGTGGTGTACAACATCTTGATCCGCAAGTACACCTACAAGGAATGCAAGGCGCGCGAGTTGAACCTCGGCCTTGACCTTCGCGGCGGTATGAACGTTACCATGGAAGTCTCCACGGTGGACGTGGTGCGCGCCCTGGCCGGTTTCAGCACCGACTCGTTCTTCAACAAGGTGGTGGACGAAGCCGTTATCGTGAACCGTACCGAGCCCAACACCAACTTCGTGGACGTGTTCGCCCGCGTATGGAACGAAAAGGACCCCGACGCGCAGATGGCGGCGATCTTCAGCTTCGAGATGAAGGACGTGAACGCCAGCTCCACCAACGCGCAGGTTATCTCGGCCATCCGTAAGGAAACCGCCGGTGCCTTCGACCGTACGTATCAAATCCTGCGTACCCGTATCGACCGCTTCGGTGTGGCTCAGCCCAACGTTCAGAAACTGGCGCAGACCGACCGTATCCTGGTGGAACTTCCTGGCGTGAAAGACCCCGCCCGTGTGCGCAAGCTGCTGCAGGGAACGGCCCAGCTGGAATTCTGGGAAACCTACGAGTTCAGCGAACTGATGCCCTATCTGCAGGATGCCAACGCCTACCTGCTTTCGGTTCAGAAACTGAATGAAGGCGAGAACACCGAGAGCAAGGAAGAAGTTGCCGCTGCCGAAGCCGACAGCAACGACCTCTTGGCCAAGATAGCCCAGAATACCGAAAACAATGAACAGGCTCTGGACGAAGCCCAGTACGCTGCCCAGAATCCCTTGTTCGCCCTCTTGATGCCGGCCTTCTATCAGGGCGACATCCAGCGCCAGGGCCCCGTTGTGGGTTACGCCCGTCAGAAAGACATGGACAAGGTGAACGCGATGCTGGAACAGTGCAAGGCCAAGTTCCCCCGCAACGCCAAGTTCGTATGGTCGGTGAAGCCGGTTCAGGACAACACCGACATCTACTCCTTGGTAGCCTTGAAGGTGAACACCCGCGACGGCCGCGCTCCCCTTGGCGGTGACGCGGTTACCGACGCCCGTCAGGACTTCGGTCAGAACGGCGGCGTGGAAATCAGCATGAGCATGAACACCGAAGGCGCCCGCGTATGGAAGAACCTCACGGGTAACAATATCGGCCGTTCGATCGCCATCGTGCTCGACGACGTGGCCTATTCGTGGCCTACCGTAAACGGCGAGATCGCCGGCGGACGTTCCTCGATTACCGGCGGCTTCACCGTGGAAGAAGGACAGGACTTGGCCAACGTGCTCAAGGCCGGTAAGCTGCCCGCTCCCGCCAACATCGTGCAGGAAGCCGTGGTAGGGCCTTCGCTGGGTCAGGAATCCATCAACCACAGCATGATCTCGTTCCTGCTGGCCTTCGTGATGATCCTCATCTATATGTACATCTTCTACAACCGGGCCGGCTGGGTGGCCAACCTCGCCTTGGTCATCAATATGTTCTTTATCTTCGGTATCCTTACCTCCCTGGGTGCGGTGCTGACCCTTTCGGGTATTGCCGGTATCGTGTTGACCCTGGGTATGGCGGTGGATGCCAACGTAATCATCTACGAACGTATCAAGGAAGAGCTTCGCGCCGGCAAGTCGATGCGCATGGCCATCCACGACGGGTACAAGAACGCCTATTCGGCCATCATCGACGGTAACGTGACCACTTTGATCACCGGCATCATCCTGCTTTATTTCGGTACGGGTCCCATCCAGGGTTTCGCAACCACCCTGTGCATCGGTATCCTTACCTCCATGTTCACGGCCATCTTCATTTCCCGCCTGGTGTTCTCCCGCTGGCTGGACCGCGACGCCAGGATTACCTTCAGCCACAAGTTCTCCGAAAACTTCCTCTCCAAGGTTCACTTCAACTTTATCGGAAAGAGCAAGTATTCGTTCGTTGTTTCGGGTATCGTGGTGGCCATCTGTGTTATCTCGCTCTGCGTGCGCGGATTGAGCCTGGGTATCGACTTTACCGGTGGTAGGACCTACGTGGTTCGTTTCGATCAGGTGGTGAGCGCCAACGACCTGCGCGCCACCCTTACCGACGCTTTCGACGGCGACGCCCCCGAAGTGAAGACCTTCGGTGCCTCCAACCAGGTGAAGGTTACCACCAAGTACCGCATTACCGAAACCGGCCAGGAAGTGGATGCCGATGTAGAACATCGTCTGTACGAAGGCTGCAAGGACTTCTTCGTGGAACCGATCGACTTCCAGCTCTTTAACGAAGACAAATCGGTGGGGCAGATCAGCTCCGAAATCGTAGGGGCCGCCGTGGCCACCGACATTACCCGTTCGGCCTTCATCGCGGTGGCGATCGCCTTGATCTTTATCTTCGGTTATATCGCCGTGCGCTTCAAGCGTTGGCAGTTCGGTCTGGGCGGTCTGGTGGCGCTGGTGCACAACGTGCTGATCTCCATCGGTCTGTTCTCCCTCTTCTACGGGGTGCTGCCGTTCTCCCTCGACATCGACCAGGCCTTTATCGCGGCCATCCTTACCTTGATCGGTTACTCCATCAACGATACCGTGATCGTGTTCGACCGTATCCGCGAGAACATGGCGCTCTATCCCAAGCATCCGCTCATCGACAACATGAACTCCGCCATCAACAGCACCCTGCCGCGTACCATCAACACCTCCTGCACCACCTTGGTTACCTTGTTGATGATCTTTATCTTCGGTGGCGAGGTAATCCGCGGTTTCGTGTTCTGCATCCTCTGCGGCGTGGTTATCGGTACGTATTCGTCCATCTTCATCGCTTCGCCCATTTCCTACCGTCTGTTGCTCCGCAAGCAGAAGAAGGATATTGAAGCGGCCAAGGCCAAAGGCATCTACACCACCAAGGCCTAATTTCCATGGCTTCGATAAAAAGCGGCGGCATCGTACGGTGCCGCCGCTTTTTTATGTCCTCGCTTTAACAAAAATTAAATTTTATAACGATGTAAATTAGTTTGTTATAGATTGGAACTTCGTTAAAATCCCGATTTTGGATTATATAGGATAGACAAGACCGTTTAATTTGTAAATTTGCCAACGATGAAAGAACGATTGCCTGTGAGCGAGGATACACAGATAACCATTTTGCTGGCGGAGGATGACCCGAACCTGGGTTCTTTCCTGCGTACCTACCTGAATAACAAAGGGTACAAGACCTATTTGTGCCGGGACGGGGAATCGGCCTACGAGGTGTTTCTGCGCGGCGGTTTCAACTTCCTGATTACCGACATCATGATGCCGAAAAAAGACGGTTTCGCCTTGGCCAGGGATGTGCGGCGGGTCGATATGAATATCCCCATTCTTTTCTTGACGGCCAAGACCTTGGAGACCGACCGTCTGCGCGGGTTCCAGATGGGGGCGGACGATTATCTGACCAAGCCTTTCAGCATGGACGAACTCTTGCTGCGTATCCGGGCCATCCTGCGCCGTACTATGGATAGGAACAAAGGGAATGTGCAGTTGCGTTTCGATCTGGGGGACGCCGTTTTCGATGTAACGAGCCAGAAACTGATCAGCAACCGGGGCGAGGAAGTGTCGCTTACAGGACGGGAAACCGATTTGTTGAAGGCCTTTTGCCAGACCCCCAACGAAGTGGTGGAACGCAAGGAGATACTGGTGAATGTGTGGAAGGTGGACAACTACTTTAACGCGCGGAGCATGGATGTGTATATCAATAAGCTGCGCAAGGCCTTGCGGCAGGTCTGCTCGGCCGAGATCATCAACGTGCATGGGGTCGGATACCGATTAGTCGTGTGATTCATGAAAGAGTTTTGTTTTAAGACAGGCCGCGCGGCGGCATTCCTGTTGGGCGTTTTCTGCCTGGTGCAGCTTTTTTCCTGCCGGGAAGAATACCGCAAGTTCGAGAAGGGCGAGGTGTATCTGCGGTTCTCGCAGGATACGATACGTTTCGACACCATCCTGAGCACGCAGACCAGCGTAACCAAGGTCATAACGGTGCGCAATCCGGCCTCCAGGGCCGTTACGATAAGCCGGGTCTATCTGGCCGGCGGAGAGGGCTCGCGTTTCCGCTTCAACCTGAACGGCGACACGGCGCTTAGCCAGCGCAACCTCGTTTTGGGCGGCAAGGACAGCCTGTACCTGTTCGTGCAGACCGTGCTCGATTACCGCAATCAGGACGACCCGTTCGAGGTGACGGACTATCTGCGCTTCGAGCTGAACGGCATGGCCGCCCAGCAGGTGGTGCTGTGCGCCTGGGGGCAGGATGCCCATTACTGGCAGGGCGACCGTTCGATACGGGTTCCCTATAAAGATCCCCTGCAGGGCAGTTTCTACGAAGAAGACTCGCTTTCGTTCCGGTATTTCCTGTGGAACGAGGCCGATTATCCCTTTGCGGACAGGAAACCTTATGTGATTTACGGCTATCTTACCGTGCCCGAGGGCAAGACCTTGGAACTTCCGGCGGGAACAAGGCTTTATTTCGCCAACAATTCCGGCATCTGGATGCAGGCGGGCAGCCGTCTGCAGATTTCGGGAAACCTGGAAGACCCGGTAACCTTTACCTCCCTGCGGCAAGACGGCAGTTACCGGAACATGGCCGGACAGTGGGGCAGGATATGGCTCGATTCGGCCAGCGGCCCCCATACGGTGGATTATGCAGTGATCCGCAACGGGCAGACGGCATTGTGGGTGGATCCCGACAACGGAAACGGCATGCAGATAGCCAATACCCGCATCGAGAATATGGATAGGCACGGCATCCTGGCCCGCAACGCGCGGGTGGAGGGCGTGAACCTCTGCATTGGCGAAAGCCAGGTGAACCTTTGCCTGAACGGGGGCGGCGATTATTCGTTTACGCACTGCACCTTCGCCAACGACTATTACGGGGGCATGATCGGGGTGTACAACCGCTGCCTGTATCTAAGCAATAAAGACGAGGAGGGCAAGACGGCGGGCATCTTGGAGGGCGCGAGGTTCAACAACAGCATTTTCTACGGACGCAACAGCCGGCAGCTGGAAATCGACCTGGATTCGGCCGGGGCGGCGAACATGCTCTTTACCCGCTGCCTGATCCAATACGAGCCGGCGCAGTCGAGCCGGTACTTCGACAGTTGCCGTTGGAACGAAGACCCATATTTCAGGGATGCCGACGGCTACGATTTCGATCTCGACACCCTGGCTTCGGCTGCGGTGGGGCTGGGCGACCCGGCCTTCGCGCAGGGCAAGGCGGAGCTGGACATTAAGGGACGTCTGCGTTCCAATCCGCCGGCAGCCGGCGCCTACGAGTTCTATCCCAAGGAAACCGCCCTTTTGTGGAGGTGGAAAAGGAATAACCGCTGAAAAGTGTTATCTTTACACGTTTTTTTGCAGAAAATAGAATAGCATGTCAGATATTGTCAAGCAACGGACGCTCAAGGCGCCGGTTACCGTTTCGGGCGTGGGACTGCACACCGGAAAGATGGCACAGGTTACGATAAAGCCGGCTCCGGAAAACACCTGGTTCGTATTCAAGCGGGTGGATTTGCCCGAACAGCCGGAAATAAAGGCATTGGCGGAATATGTGGGCGATACCTCGCGCGGCACCACCTTGGTGAAAGACGGGGTGATGGTGGCGACCATCGAACACGTGCTGTCGGCCTTGGTGGGCCTGGAAATCGACAACGCCATTATCGAGACCGACTGTCCCGAAATGCCCATTCTCGACGGCAGCGCGCGCATCATTACCGAGGCCATCCTCAAGGTGGGCATCTGCGAACAGGAAGCCGAACGCCGCTACTACGACCTGCGCAAGCCTTTCACGTTCCGCAACGAAGAAAAGGGCATCGAAATCAAGGCCATGCCCTCCGACAAGCGCGAGTTTACCGTCAGGATAGACTATAATTCGGCGGTCATCGTGCCGCAATACGCCTCCATAGACACTTTCGGCGACCGCTATGCGGAAGAGATTGCCAAATGCCGCACTTTTGTGTTCTTGCGCGAAGTGGAGTTCCTGCATTCACAGAACCTTATCAAGGGCGGCGATTTAGACAACGCCATCGTGTTTGTGGACCGCAAGGTGGAGCAGGAAGAAATCAATCGTTTGGCGTCATTGTTCAACAAACCCGCCGTGGCGGTGAAAGAAGGCATCCTCAACAACGTGGACCTGCATTTCAAGAACGAACCCGCCCGTCACAAACTCTTAGACTTGCTGGGCGACTGCGCCTTGCTGGGCTGCTACATGCACGCCTCGGTCGATGCCCTGCGTCCCGGACATTTCAGCAACACAGAATTCATCAAGGTTATACGTAAACAAATGCAAAAAGATATGGCACCTGAAGCTTTGCCGCCGTTCGACATAACGGCAACCCCTCTTTACGACGTCAACGCGATCAAGAAGATTCTTCCCCACCGTCCTCCGTTCCTGCTCGTGGACAAGATTGTCTATATGGACAAAGACCAGGTGGTGGGCGTGAAGAACGTAACGATGAACGAGCCTTTCTTTACCGGCCACTTCCCCGACGAACCGGTAATGCCCGGCGTCCTGATTATCGAGGCCATGGCGCAGACGGGCGGCATCTATATGCTGACCCAGTATCCCGACCCCGAAAACTACCTGACCTACTTCCTGAAGATGGACAACGTGAAGTTCCGCCACAAGGTGGTGCCGGGCGACACGCTGATATTCAAGCTTACGCCGATTTCGCCCTTGCGCAGGGGATTGTGCAACATGAAAGGCTGGGCGTATGTAGGCAATCAGATTGTGGCGGAAGCCGATATGTTGGCGCAGTTGGCGCGCAATCCCGAGGCTCCGGCGCTTCCCGAAAAATAATCCGCCGGTTTCTCGGCAACAACTTGTTCAGACACTGTTCGGATGGAAGGCCAAAGGCACCATTGGGGCAGTGTCTAAATTTTTTCCAGGCACTCCATCGGCACCCAGGCGCGCGAGCCGTTCTTTACGCGCACTTTCCCGTAATTCCCGATTTGGTCTTCGATCAGCACCTTGCTGCCTTCGTGCAGCGTAAAGGCGGTTTGGCTGCGGTCTTCGGGCGAGGTCTTGGCATCCACCGAAACCTGCATCACCACGGCGTATTCCTGCCGGCTGCGGCGATAGCTTTCCATGGAGGCGAAAAGTCCGGCCACGAACAGCACGATGCTTAGCGAAAGTCCGTAAAAGCCGGTTTTCTTTTGCATGTAGCCGTGCCCGAAAAGATAGAGGCAGAGGTTTGCCAGTGCAAGGAAGAACAGAACCGCCAACACGATGGCCCAGCCGTCGGCACTGAACAGGGCCACCACCGACTGCCACCACGCGGTGGCGAAAAACACGGGCATCTGCTCGAACCGGTCGGCGATCTTGCTTTCGGCCAGGCGTAGGTTGGCCTGGATTTCCGGCTGCCCGGGCGCCCGTTTCGCGGCCCGTTCGTAGTAGAGTATGGCCTGCGGGTAATTGCCCGAACGGTAGTAGGCGTTCCCGATATTGAAGAACACTTCCCAGCATTCGTAGCCGCTTTCCAATGCCGTCTGATATTGCTCGATGGCCTGGACGTAATTTTCCTGCGCGTAAAAGTCGTTGCCCTTGCCGAAGGCTTCCTGATAGGGAGTGTCGGCCTTTACAGCCGAAAAAATCAGAGTTAGAATTGCGGTTGAAATGAATTTTTGCATGAGCGCTTTCATCTTTTTTATGTGTCGAATAATTTAGGCTATCGGGACTCGTGCCGAAGACTATCGAAAAGTTGAATCCATTGGCTGGCGATAATATCGCCTCCAAAACATTTCGCCGTGCTTAGGGCATTCTTTCCCATACGTTTTCGTTCTTCCGGATTTTCAATCATATAGCAAATGGCGTCTGCCATCTTTTCTACATTCTGGTTTTCGACCAGGATCCCGTTGAAATCGTTCTTTACAATATCGGCAGGCCCGGTAGGGCAGTTAAAACTAACCACAGGTAAACCTTGAGACATCGCTTCGGCAATCACCATTCCAAAACCTTCAAACCGGGAAGATAAGATAAAGAACGCCGATTCTTCCATGACGGCAGGTACATTGTCGGTTCTACCTTTCAGGATTACAACGTTTTCCAATCCTTTCGCCTTTATATGCTTTTCGATTTGTTTACGATAGTTTCCGTTGCCATAGATATTGACAATCCATTCAGGATGCTTCTGGTGAACAATCTCATAGACATCGGTCAAGGTGTCGAACCCTTTTTGATACTGCAGGCGCCCAATGGCAACCGCTTGTTTTTTGTTTAATGGCGATTGGCGGTATTCAGGAACAACAACCGGATTGGGAATCTGTATGGTTTGTGTTGGGGGCAGGTAACGGTCGTAACATTCTTTGTCATTATTGGTGAGCACGACTACTTTCGCAGTCTTTTTGTACACATGCAGACGGAAAGATTTAAGCAGATTGTTGTAATAGTCATATTTTACATGTTCCACCGCCAGTACGTTTTTCATACAGGTGCCGGCCAGGTATAAAAGTGCGGTATTGGGAAACGATTGGCTGACTATGTAGTCATAGTGGTGTGATTTGAAAAATCTTCTGACATGGATTACATTTCCCAATATCCTGAACATACGTTTGAGCGAATGGGGCTTTGCTTCGTAATCTTTTCCATTTAGATAATGAATGGTGCATCCGTCAAATGAATACCAGAGTTTCGGTTCGGATTTGAATTGAGAAACAATCTCAATGTCAATATTCTTGACGCTTTGCTTCAAGGCTCCGGCGAGATTCGATGTAACGCGCTCCACACCGCCCGTATGAGAAATATCAGCGACCAAAAAACAGATTTTCATAATTCCCGGTATATAAAATAGCGTACCAAAGATAAGGCTTGTTGTGAAGATTTTAGTTGGATATGTTGTTGAATATTGGTTTTAATGCTTTCTGAGGCAGGTAATCCTCTGCTTTGCGAAGGCAATTCCCTTTAAGTTGTACAATCATATCCGGATCGGCAACGATACGCTCCAAAATCGCTTCCAAAGCAAGCTTGTCGCCAAATTCATAGACAAAACCACTGATGCCGTCTTCCACTACGTCTGAAGCGCTTTTCCAGCGGGAAGCGATAACAGGCACACCGGCTGCGTAGGAATCTATGATTGTTCCCGGTATGCCTTCCGTGAAGTATTGGGTGGGAAACAGCAAGGCAAAATAGGGGCTGAGTGTTTCAACGCTTCGGTCAAAGGGAATGTTCCCCTTGTAAAAAATGGAAGGAGTGAAGGTATTTTTAAGGTTTTCAAACCAACTTTCATCTTCTTGATCAATGGGGCCGTAAATGTCAAGTTGAAAAACTTCGCGGCCATACTTTTCGTTTAATGCCTTTACGGTTTCTACGGCCGTTCCGATACCTTTTTTCTCGGTTACCCGGGAAAAGGTAACCAATTTAAGAGGTTCTTTATATTCTTTGAAAATATTTTCTTGACTGATAATTGAAAGTGGTTTGCAGTTCGGTACCACGTACACGTTGTCCAACCCCAATGAAGACAGGGCGGTTTTCATCGTTTGCGTCTCCACGTAAATGCCGGTGAATTTTTTTAGCGCGGCCAAGGTTGTGGGTTTACTTTTCAATAAATCTTGAAGCCAGCCTCCGATGGCGGAATAATGCAGTTTCCGGTGAAACAACCTGTTTAATAAAACCAATAGACGGGACAATACGACAATGCCGTTTTGTGCAGGTAAGATAATTATATCCGGACAGAAAATCATTGCCCACAGGAGCTGAAAGGGTATTTTGAACGTGCTGTTGGCCGCAAGTGTATCAATCTTGAGGATTTTGCCGAATTCGGCCTCCAATGCGTCCGCCAAAATAACGGTCTTGATTTCTTGCCCGCCTTTTGGTTTCTTGCCCAACCTGAAAGCTCCGCAGATGCAAATCCTTTTCATTCTAATGTTTTTGAGCCGCCGTAGTGATATGCGAGACTTTTAACAGTAATCCCTTATGTTAAGGTGTCGATGACCCGGTAGAGGATGTTCTCCGCCTCGGAATAGAGCGCTTTCATGCCTTCCAGACCCGTGGGGGCGGGGGAGAAACGCTCGAATTCGCAATGCTCCAGGGTCTTGATGAATTGTTCGGTAAGCTCCTCGCTTACCGCCCTTGCCTTGAGCCCGCTGCGGGCGTTGTCCAACGACAGTTCGGCCTGCGGTATATTGAGCTTGTTGGCCAGAAAGCCCCAAAGCGCCTGGGAAATCTCGATATAGAAGGCGTCCTTGTGCTTCTCGTCCAGCAGGAACACCGCCTTGCGCAGGCAGCGCTTGGCTTCCTTGGCGGCCTTGCGGTTCCTTGTGCCCACGATGTCGGCGTTCCGTTCAATGCGTTTGCGGTAAATCAGCAGGAAGGCGGCGAACAGCGCGCATTCGCCCAGCAGGATGAGCCAGAAGCCCAGCGAGAACAGGAACGTCTGCCCCGCCTTGTTCCATTTGCCCGTCCGGGTGCGGATATAGCCGATATCGCCCGAAGCACCGGAAACATGGTTAGAACCGGCCTCCGCCACAGGCATGTCCTTGCCTTTCTCCACGTTCAGCACGATTTCGGGAACGGTCTTCTCCACATATCTTTCGGTCTGAGGATTGAAGAACGAATACTGGAAGGCGTTGATCTTATATACCCCCCGGTTACGCGGCACCACGATGTATTCGAACGTGGCCGAGCCGCTCACCCCGTTGGCCGACACCTGCTTGTTGTGCGAGATCTTGGGTTCATAGACCTCGAAATCGGGCGGGAACTGAATCTGCGGGGCGTGGATCATCTCGATATTGCCCTTGCCCGATACGGTAAAGGTAAACGTAACGGCCTCGTTGGCCTTTATCTGCTGGTTCTTGTCGTAGTTGAAGTCGATCCTGTAGTCGCCCACCAGGCCGTCGAACGAGGCGGGGCGGCCCTCGGCGGGCAGGGGCTTGGCGTTGATGCGCAGGGCTTTGGAACGCAGGTTCTTCTTTACTGTCTGGGTAGGGGTGAAGAACGCATCGTCGAACATGTCGAAAATGCTGCCCGAGCGCCGCCGTGGAGCCTGCACCTGCGCCAGGGCCTCCACCTCCATGGGCTCGAGCGTGTGCGCGCCCGCTTCCTGGGCGAAGATCGCCACCTTGCGGATATCGGCATACACGTAGAGCTTGTTGTCGATTACATCCTGCTCCTGTTCGTCGGCGTTGAGTTTCAGTTCTTCGGTCCAGAAGCCCTTGTTGGAAGGGGTCTTGTAGATACTGAACTGTTCTACGGGAATGGCGGTGTAGATACGGTAGGTAAGCAGCACCTGCTCGCCGGCATAGGGAGTGCGTTTGTTCACCGAAGCGGTAACGAACAGGTCTTTGTCGCTTACTTCGGCAGGCACGGCGGCTTCCTCACGGGTTTGGGAACGGGCGTTCGGGTTCTGCCGCTGGCCTTGCGTGCCTTGCTGTGCCGTGTTCTGTGCGGCGGGCGTAACCTCCAGGTTGA
This sequence comes from Ruminococcus flavefaciens, assembly GCA_023667315.1. GTDB lineage: Bacteria > Bacteroidota > Bacteroidia > Bacteroidales > P3 > Pullibacteroides. Next base: position 14,318 of record JAMPAI010000005.1, on the reverse strand, counting down.
ACGGATCCGACTCGTAGGTCTTGCCGTCGACCACGATGCTGGCCTTGCCGAAACGGTAGCTGCCCGGCTGGGGGGCGCGCAACTGGTAGGTATAGGAGAGTGTGAAGCTTTGCGACTGCTTGCCGTTTACAAACTGGAAACTGCTCGACTGCGACTGCGCCGGGCCGAACAGCAGGTCGAGCCCCTTGAAGGCCGGCGCGCGGAACGACTTGGAACCGCGCACGTTGATGGAGTACGAGATCTCGAACGCCTGCCCCGCGCTCACCGTGGAGGGCGCCCGCAGGCTCAGCACCGGTTCCTGCGCCCATGCCGCCGCCGTAAGCCCGAACAAGAGCAGGGGCAGGCAGAGCGTGTGCAGGATTTTCCGTATTGTATGGTTGCTTATGTTCATGTGTCGTTTTCTTTTCCGATTCAACTTACCAGTCTTTTTCAACGGGTGAACCCTTGCCCTGGTCTTTGCTTTTCTTTATCTTTTCCAGGGTGTTCTTTTCCTGGTTCTCCAGTGCGCGGAGCATGCGCTCGGCCTCCTGTTGCCTGGCTTTCTGTTGGGGCGACATCTGTTGCTGTTGCTCCTGGCCTTGCTTGTCCTGGGCCTGGTTCTGCTGCTGTTGTTGTTGATCCTGTTTTTTCTGCTGGTCTTGCTGTTGCTGGTTCTGCTGCTGTTGTTGCTGCTGATCCTGCTTTTGGTCCTGCTTGTCCTGTTGGTTCTGCTGCTGGTTCTGCTGTTGCTGCTGTTGTTGCAGCAGCATGCGCTGGGCGTAGGCGAGGTTATAGCGTGTGTCGGTGCGTCCAGGCTGCTGCTTGAGCGCCTGGATATAGGAATCCACCGCCTTCTGATAGTCTTTCTGCTGCACGAAGGTATTGCCGAGGTTATGGAAGGCCGAGGCTTTCTCAGCCTTGCCCAGCGCGGGGTTCTCGGTCACGGAGCGGTAGTTCTCCAGGGCCTGCTCGTAGTTCTTCTGTCCGTATTGGGCGTTGGCCAGGTTGTATCTGGCCTTGTAATAGGTGCTGTCGCTGTGCAGGGCCTTCAGGTAGGCGATTTCGGCCTCGTGCAGCTTGCCGTCGAGATAGAACTTGTTGCCCTGATGGGTGGGGATGGCGGTCTGTGCGTTCAGTGAACCCGTACCCAAGGCGAGGAACAGCAGGCAGCCCCATACCGGCAGGGCGGCCGTGCCGCGGGAGGCGGTCTTGTCGCCGAAGATACGCTTGCGGTTCAAGAGCGGGTTCTTCTTTTCGAACAGGAAGATTTCCAATAAGAGGATCAGTACGGCCATGGCGAGGAAATATGTGTAGCGGGTCTCGTAATCGGAAATGTTCCGGCTTTCGAACGATACCTTGTCTAATTCGGCGAGTTTGGAGAACACGGTTTCCACGCCCGAGGAGATATTGTTGGCCTCCACATAGAAGCCCTTGCCCGCCTTGGCGATTTCTTCGAGCATGGCGCGGTTTATGCGGGTAATCACCACATTGCCGTCGGCATCTTTCTTATAGGCCACCACCTGTCCGTTCTTGTATTCGGGAATGGGCGCCCCTTGCGGCGAACCCATGCCCACGGTGCTCACCACGATACCCCGTTTGGCGGCGTTCTGGGCGGCCGACACCGCGTCGTCCTCGTGGTTCTCGCCGTCGCTGATCACGATGATGGCCTTGTTGTGCACGTTCTCGTGCTGTGGGTCGAAGTTCTGCGCGCACAGGTCGATGGCCGCCCCGATGGCCGTACCCTGACGGCTCAGGTCGGAGGTCTGGATATTGCTGATAAACAGCTTGGCCGCCCCGTAGTCGGTGGTGAGGGGCAGTTGCAGGTAGGCGTCTCCGGCAAAGACCACCAGGCCGATACGGTCGCTTTCCATCTTGTCTAAGATGCGGATCACCGCCTGTTTGGCACGCATCAGGCGGGAGGGCTGGATGTCGTTGCTGTTCATGCTGTTCGAGATGTCCAGCGCCACCATTACGTCCACGCCCTTGCGCTCGGCCTTCTTTACCGAAGTGCCCAGCTGGGGGTTGGAGAGGCAGAAAACGATCAGGGCGTAGGCCAGCACGCAGAGGTAGAACTTAAGGTGCTGCTTGCCCACCGAATACTGCGGCATCTGCCGGCGTATGTCCGGGTATGGTCCGGATGCGTCCATGCGTTTGCGCTTGCGGTGCATGTTCCAGTAGAACGCGCCCGCAAAGGGAACGATAAGCAGCAGGAGGTATAGTATCTGGGGATTTTCTATGATAAACATCACGGCATGGTTTTAAAGATGAACAGACGTCCGATCAGTTCCAGGAGCAGCAGCGTCAGCGCCGCCCACAGGAACGGCTTGTATTCTTCGGAACGGTGTTCGAAAGAAAGTACCTCGATCTTGGTCTTTTCCAGTTTGTCGATTTCTTCAAAGATCTCGCGCAACTTGCTCTTGGAAGTGGCGCGGAAATATTTCCCGCCGGTTTCCTGGGCGATGCGCGAGAGCAGGCTCTCGTCGATCTCCACCTTTACGTTCTGGTACTGGATGCCGAAGGGCGTCTTGTACGGATAGGGGGCCAGCCCCTTGGTGCCCACGCCGATGGTATAGACGCGCACCCCGTAGGTTTTGGCCAGGTCGGAGGCGGTGAGCGGGTCGATGGAGCCGGCGTTGTTCACTCCGTCGGTAAGCAGGATGATCACCTTGCTCTTGGCCTTGCTCTGGCGCACGCGGTTGATGCTGACCGCCAGGCCGTCGCCGAGCGCCGTTCCGTCGGGAATAAGCCCGCTCTTAAGCTGCTTGATGCGGTTTTCGAGAATGCCGTGGTCTATCGTGAGGGGGCATTGCGTATAGGCTTCCCCGCTGAAGGCCACCACGGCGATACGGTCGTTCTCGCGTTCGCGGATAAAATCCTGCGCCAGCTGCTTGGAGGCTTCCAGACGGTTGGGCGAGAAGTCCTCGGCCAGCATGCTGCCCGATATGTCCATCGCCATCACGATATCGACCCCCTCGATGTTCTTGCTGCTGCTTTTGCTCTTGGCCTGCGGGCGCGCCAAAGCCACGATAAGCAGGGCCAGCGCCAGCAGGCGGAGCACATGCAGCATCGGGTAGAGGCGTTGCCGCCAGCTTTTCCTGAGCGCGGAAACGAAGCCCGAGTCGGAATAGTGCAGGTAGGGATGCGTCTTCTTGTCGCGGGCGAACAGCCACCAGCCCGCTACGGGCACCAGTAGCAGCCCCCACAGCACGGACGGATAGGCAAAAACGAGGTTTTCCATGGCGTTTATTTTGTTTCGGGAGCCTCACTGCTCTCCCCGTTTTCCGTGGTCTGTTCGGCTTCCTTGGCCTTGCGGTAATCCAGGAAACCGGAAACCTTCCTGAAACTGTCTTCGTGTTCGTCGGGCGGCGGCAGCACTTTGGCGAATTTCACCAGCACCGAACGATCCAGGACAGAAAGCAGGGCGGAGAGATGTTCCGGCGTGTCGCCGAGGTTCTCCTTAAGGGCGGCGGAAAGCTCTTCGTTGGTCATTTCCACGGCCGCGATGCCCATGCCCCCGGAGAGGTACACGCGCAGGATGTCGGTAAGCTCGGTATAGTATTCCTTAATGCGGTTCTGCTGCCAGAGCTGCTTTTCCTTAAGCGTTTTCAGTTCTGCGAGCGCCCGGTCGATAGGCGGAACGGGCGGCTTCTGCGGCACGAAGAGTGGCTTGCCCTGCCTGAAGCGTCTCCACAGCAGGAGGCCGGCGGCAACCAGTGCGGCCACTCCCAGCACGATCCACAGCCAGAAACCGTAGCGGTCGAAATATTCGCCGAACAGTTCCTTGCGGCTCACCTCGAAGGTGGCGCGTATGTCCTTGATGGGCTGCACCGTATCGACCACGGGCGCGAAGAAACGCACGATCCCCGTATCGGTGCGGAACTGCAGCAGGCTGTCGTTCCGCACGAACTCGAACGGAAAGGCCGGCATTGTGTAAACGCCTTCCTTATAGGCCGAGAAGCGGTAGGAAACCGAACGCAGCGAAAGCCCGGTGGCGGCCTCGGAGGAGGTCTTCACGCGCAGGCTGTCTTCGGGAACCAGTTGCAGGTCGTTTGAGATACGGTCTTGCAGGATGGGGAAGTTCACCTTCTCGGGCGCGTCGCTCAGGCAGCACAGGCGCAGTTCCAGGCCGTCGCCGATCCAGCCCGAGGTGTCGAACTCCGCCCATACGCGCACCTCTTTCTGCGCCAGGCTCAGGCCGGGCAGGCCCATACAGAGCAGGCACAGGAAAATCCGCAGGTTGTTGTTTATTCTCATAGCTTGTTAAACAGATTGATAAGGGGCTTCACGTAGTCTTCGCCCGTGCGTACGGAAACATGCGAGATACCGTATTTGGCCATCACGGTGTTGCGCTTTCTGTCCGATTCCTGGCGGTAGGCCTCGAAAGCCTTGCGGTTGCGGGACGAGGAACTGTCTATCATGAAGGTCTTTCCGCTCTCGTTGTCCTGGATGCGCAGCAGCCCCCAGTCGGGCAGCGAGGCCTCCATGGGGTCGGCCACGTGGATGGCGATCAGTTCGTGCGCCTTGCAGGCAATCTTGAGCGCCTCCTCGTACTGCGCGTCCATAAAGTCGGAAAGCAGGAAGGCCGTGCTCTTGCGTTTCTGCACGTTGCGCAGGAAACGCAGCGCCGCGCTGATGTCCGTGCCTTTGTGCACGGGCTCGAAATCGATCATCTCGCGGATAATGCGCAGCAGGTGCGTGCGGCCCTTCTGCGGGGGAATGTATTTCTCGACCTCCGAGCTGAAAAATATCGCGCCCACCTTGTCGTTGTTCTGCGATGCCGAGAACGCGAGGATGGCGGCGATCTCGCTGATGGTCTCGCGCTTGGGCGTCACGCTGCCGAAAAGCCCGGACGCGCTCACGTCGATAAGCAGCATCACGGTAAGCTCGCGCTCTTCCTCGAACACCTTCACGTAGGGTTTGTGAAAGCGGGCGGTCACCTTCCAGTCGATAAAGCGGATGTCGTCGCCGTACTGGTATTCGCGCACCTCGCTGAACGCCATGCCGCGCCCCTTGAAAGCACTGTGGTATTGTCCGGAAAATATCTGACGGGATAAAGCCTTGGTCTTTATCTCGATTTTCCGCACCTTCTTTAATAATTCGGAAGTTTCCATCGTTCGTCGTTTTAAGAATCCATTCGGGAGGCAGATTCTATGGAACTTCCACGGTGTTGAGGATTTCGTTGAGGATGTTTTCGGTGGTCACGTTCTCGGCCTCGGCCTCGTAGCTGAGTCCGATACGGTGGCGCATCACGTCGAAGCATACGGCGCGCACGTCTTCGGGAATCACGTAGCCGCGGCGCTTGATGAAGGCGTAGGCCTTGGAGGCCAGCGCCAGGTTGATGCTGGCACGGGGCGAGGCACCGAACGAGATCATGCTGCGGTATTTCTCCAGCCTGTACTGTTCGGGGTAGCGGGTGGCGAAAACGATGTCGGTGATGTAGTTCTCTATCTTCTCATCTACATAGATCTCGCGCGTAAGTTCACGGGCCTTGATGATTTCCTGCGTATCGACCACCTTGTTGACGATGGGGTATTTGTTGGAAACGTTCTGACGGATAATCAGCTTTTCTTCTTCCTTCTGCGGATATCCGATCACCAACTTGAGCATGAAACGGTCCACCTGGGCTTCGGGCAGGGGGTAGGTGCCTTCCTGCTCGATCGGGTTCTGGGTGGCCAGCACCAGGAAGGGATCCTGCAACTTGTAGGTTTCCTCGCCGATGGTTACCTGGCGTTCCTGCATGGCTTCCAGCAAGGCGCTCTGCACCTTGGCCGGGGCACGGTTTATTTCGTCGGCCAATACGAAGTTGGCGAAGATGGGGCCCTTGCGGGTAATGAAGTTCTCGTCTTTCTGACTGTAGATCTGCGTGCCGATAAGGTCGGCGGGCAGAAGGTCGGGGGTAAACTGGATGCGGCTGAAATTGGCATCGACGGCGGTGGCGAGGGTCTTGATGGCAAGGGTCTTGGCCAGTCCCGGCACCCCTTCGAGCAACACATGGCCGTTTGCCAAAAGCCCGATCAGGAGCCTTTCCACCATGTCTTTCTGCCCCACGATGTTCTTCTTCATCTCCATCGAAAGCAAGTCCACGAAAGAGCTTGCCTGCTGGATTTTGTCGTTGAGTTCTTTGATGTCAACCTGTTGATCCATGATATGTTTTTTTTAGCAACAGGGCAAAGATAGGCATAAAGAACATCGGCAATTCTTAAAAAAATGTTAAAATCTTCGGAGCGAATTGAAATACAGAAAGATGGCTATGGTTGAAATTCGCCCCGAAACGGGCTTTTTCAGCGCATTTTCAGGCTCACGGCCTTAAAGCTCTGCCATCCGGCCTTGTCGGTGACCCGTACCGTGAAATGATAGTCGCCCGTGTCCACATCGTTCGGCACGGCAATTTTCATGGAGAGCGCATACGATTGCAGCCCCGCCGGAATATCGGTGTCTTTGTTGTAAATCCAGGGGTTCACCGCTTCCCTGTCGGGGTCGAACGGACAATCCTCGGCCGAGGTGGAGTGGCTGTGGTGGTCGAAATTGTTGTGGATCTCGATATTGTAGGAACCCAACTCCTCGTTATCCGTAAGCAAGAAGCTTACCGGCAAGGTTTCGCCCCGCAGGATCGTCTGGCAGTTGAACGGCGATTCGGTTTCCCCGCCGGCGATCTTCGGACTTTCCATGTCTATTTCCTTGTTGTCCTTGCAGGCGAACATCAGGAGGGGCAGCGTCAGTAAAAGCAGTTTCTTTATCATCGTATATCGTTTTTAAGCGTTTGCAAGCCTTAAAACACCCATTCCACCATAAGGAAAACGTCGCATCCGGGTTCGGGAAGGTCTATCAGGCGGTAATAGCTGGTGTGGTCGTAGTATTTGGTGTTCAGCAGGTTCTGTACCTTAAGGTTCAGCTTGAGCGTGCTGTTGCCTATGGCGAAGTCCTTGCCTGCCGACACATTGAGCAGCACATAGCCCGGCGTGCTCTTTTCGGGCGGGACGATGCGGTCCTGGCGGGCGGCTAGTTTCAGGTCGAGGGTAAAGAACCCTCCGTTTTTCCCGTCGGTCTCGGGCAGGCTGTAGGTAAGTTCCACATGTACGGCACCGGGAGGCGAGAAGGGCAGCGAATAGCCTTTCTTGTTTCCCGAGAGCTGAACGGCATAGAGGTATTCCCCTTTCAGACCCAGTTTCCAGTCGGGCAGGAAACGGTAGGCCAGCGATGCCTCCATGCCGTAGCGGAACACGCGGCTCTGGGTGTAGTAATAGGATTGCAGCCCCTCTACATACGAGGAGGTGGGGTTGAGGTAGATGTAGTTCGGAAAATAGTTGATGTAGGGGTCGAGCGCGAACTCGAACCTCGTTCCCGTCCACGACACACCAGCGTCCAGTTGGTAAGACTGTTCGGGTTTGAGCGCGGCATTGCCCTTCTCGTAGCGGAACACGTTGTAGTTGATGCCGTCGATGCCCAGTTCCTGGGGCGAGGGTGCGCGGAAACTCTTGCCGATGTTGGCCTTGAACGACCAGCCCTTGTCGGCGAAGCTTACGCCCGCGCTGTAGGTAAAGCTGAAAAAGGAGCGGTTCAGCTTGGAGGCCCGTTTCATATACACCGGGTCGCCGTTGGCCTGCGGGGTCGGATACCAGTCGTAGTAGGAATGGATATGGGTGTGGATGCCGTCCAGGCGGATGCCCGCGCTGACGGCCCATTGCTCGTTGGCCTGCCATTTGTCGGATACGTACAGCCCTTCGGATACCGTGCCGAAATCGGGAATCACGAAGTCCCAGCCGCCGCGCCGGTTGTGTTGGTAATCCACGTTGAACCCCGCGCTGAGGGTGTTCCTGTGCGCCAGGGGCAGGGTCATGCCGAGGGCGGCGCTGGCGGTGTGCTTTACATAGCGCCGCTCCAGCGTGCCGGTGGGCTTGGGCATGTAGCCGTGCGACACGGGTTCGGAATGTTCCTCGCGGATATTGTTCTGATAGGCGATCGTGCCGATCCATCGGGAATTGCCGGCGTTCCATTTGGTGTTGCTCACCACCTTGAAGTGGTTCACGAACTGGTAGGGAAGGTCGATGTCGCGTATGGAGCGGTTGTAGTCGATGTCCGACAGCCGCACTTCCAGCCCGTGGGCGTCGGCGAAGAAACCGCTCTTGGAATACACGTCCGATACCTTTACGTTGGTGGAGACGTTGTTGCCCGTATAGCCGAAGGTCAGGCTTCCGTTGCGGTCCTTGCCGGCGGTGTTGCGCACGCGGTGCCGGTAGAGGGCTATGTTGTAGTCGTAGTACCGTATGCTGTCGGCGGGCACCATATAGTCGGCATAGTCGGTATAGGTAAGGTCGGCGCGGTACCAGAACCTTTTCTTGCGCCCGTAGACCTGCGCGTTGCCGCCTATCGATTCGTTGTTGCTGCGGGTAAAGAGGCGAACGCTGCCGCCGAACTTCTTTTTGGGCGCCACATTGCTCTGCAGGCTGATCACGCCTCCGATGGCGTCAGAGCCGTAGGCCAGCGAGGCCGGACCCTTGATGATCTCCACTTCATCCACCGAGAACTGGTCTATCTCCAGCCCGTGATCCTCGCCCCATTGCTGCCCGTCGTGCTTCACGCCGTTTTCGGATACCACGGTGCGGTTGAACCCCAGGCCGCGGATGGCGGGCTTGGAACTGCCCGAACCGATGGTCATGGCCTGTACGCCGGGAATGCCCGAAAGGGTCTGCATAAGGCTTCCCGAGAGGTTCGACATAATGTCCGCCTTCTTGAGCATAACGGTGTTCAGCGTGGTTTCCAGGGGGGTGATCTTGTTGCCGCGCTGCCCCGATATGGTTACACTCTGCAGGGCAGGGGCATAAAGCAGGCTGTCCGTCCCGGTAAGGAAGTTCTGCCCCTCGCTGTGCAAGGCGGCCAACAAAAGCAATCCTGTTAAAACAATCTTCCTCATAATCCGACCGTTACCCGGATAAAGAACCTGTTCGAAACCTGCCGCTAAGTTAGCAATTTTACGGGCTTGTTTTTAGGCGTTCTTGCTGTCCGCAGTGAGCGGGCTTTGAGGGATTTTTACCGCCGTAAAATTTACCGCAGTAACAAAATTAAGACCTATTGTCTTTTTGCTGTTTCGCCAGTGCGGTGATGCGTTTCACGAGTTCCGATTTGGCTTCGGTGTAGCCGTCGCGGTTGTGTCTGTACTTTTCCGATTCATCATAATCCGCTCGAAGTTTTCCTGCCCCCAGTGGAGAAGGGCATTCACATGGGGAAGTAGGGTCTTGCCGAAGTCGGTGATGGAATACTCCACCTTAGGCGGTACATCAGGGAACAGTTGCCGGCAGATGATGCCGTCGGAGGTGAGTTGTTTGAGTACTTGCGCCAAGACCTTTTCGGAAACGGACGGAATGTTCCGATACAGTTCGTTAAATCGCACAGGTTCATTTTCCGCAATCTTTACGAGAACCACCAAGGCCCATTTGTTGCCGAGCCATTCGAGCATCGGCGCGGCCTTGCAATATCCGTAGTCTAATTTTTTTGTCATGGCGGCGTGTGCAAAACGGGTTGAAGATCAGCGGAACTAACTTTTCAGTAAGGGGCGAACCTTCTTGTAAGTTATTGCTTCTATTTTCATTATCGGGTAGTTTTGCGGTACGAAATTACAAAAATAATCGAGGAATGATGGAACCGAAATTGCATTTTACAGGTCCGATATGGAGGCCGCCGTATGAAGCCAATTCACAGCTTTTGCAAGTTACATCGGGTTGCACTTGGCATCGGTGCAAGTTTTGCAGCCTGTATCACGGCACTCCGTTCAAGATGTCGCCCTTGAGCGAAGTGGAGGAAGATCTTCGGGTGATACGCCAATGGCAGCCGCGCGCCCGCAGGGTATATCTTATAGGTGCGAATCCTTTTGTCATGAGTTATGACAAACTGATGGATGTTGCCATTTTGCTGAGGAAATATCTGCCGCACATGGAGTCTTTCGGAATGTTCGCCCGAGTTACGGATGTCGCCCCCAAGAGTGTGGAGGAGTTGAAGAATTTGAGGCACATGAAACTCGACAATATCAATATCGGTATGGAAACCGCCCATAATCCGACTTTGGAAAGAATGAACAAGGGATATCAAGCCGAAGATATTCTTGAACAGCTTTCAAAGCTCGATGAAGCGGGCATCAAATACAATGTGGTCTATCTCAACGGACTTGGAGGAAAAGGCATGGGCGAGGCTTCCGCATTGGCTTCCGCAGAAGTGCTGAACAAGTTGAATCCCTATATCATCAATATCGTTTCGCTTACTGTTTTTCCGGAATCAGCTCTGTATCAAGATGTGATTGCCGGAACCTACGAGGAGGAACCGGAAATGGAACGCCTGCTGGAGTTGCGAACCTTTATCAGCCGGTTGGGAATAAAGACCAATATCCTTGCCAACCATGTCTCCAACACCGTGCCGATAACCGGTGTCTTGCCGAAGGACAAAGCTGTTATTCTCAGGGAACTCGACCGTGCGATAGCGGCTTTCCCTGAATCAGAACTGAAAAGGTATCGGGAGGGGGTGCGTGGGCTGTGAGGTTGATTGTTGATATAATTTTAATGCGAGGATACGATGAATTTGTGAAAACAGAGAGGAAAAGAGGGTTCAATGGCCGCAGGTGTGGAACCGATGTATTGGATGGCCAAGGTGGTGCAGCCCAACGAAATGACGCTGGGAAAGATGGCTAATGCAACGAGGGAGCCCACAGGTATGGGTCGGAAGACGAGTTGCAGGTTTTGTCCGAAGTCGAGGCGCACAAGAAACACGAGCATACCGAAAGCCAGTCCGTAGAACATGAGTTTGAGCGTGGCGATGTTTTGGGGCATGGGGCGGTGCCCACGATATAAATCGCATAGGAAGGAGAGCGAAGAGGCCATGACGAAAGCCACGCCGATAAGGCTGAGCGTATCGCCGTCTTCTCCTTTGTAAAGCAACGCGGTGATTCTAAATACAACTATATTAAATAGTTAAAAAATCATACAAAGATTTTATTTCTCTTTTTGACAAAGCCCCAAAAAAATGAGTACATGGAACAATCTCATTGCAGTTTCTTTACCAAAATGTTCTGCAGGAAGTATTCCATGACACATTAAATTTCTAATATTTAGTCCTATCTGATGTGTCAAAACTAGACGAAGATAATATGCACCATCTTCAGTTAAAATATCAATTGCCTTTCTTTCTCGGAGCAACTCATCAAGCGTTTTTAATTGAAATCCTTTGCCATGCATTTGTAAACGAAGTATACTTCCTCCTGCCATTTCTACTAGATTGCATACTGTATGCTCTATCTGAGGGACAATCAAATGACTGAATAAGATATATCTACCTTCAACCAAAAAATCAAGCGCCTCTCGTATTATTGCATAACGTTCCTCGTCAAAAATCGGAGATATAACTATTACATTATTCATAATCTTCTCCATTGAGATACCAGCTGCAAATAATTTGTCAATCGCTACACGGAGAAATCCACCCTGTAAAGAAAGTTTCTCCGCTATATAATACGCAAGATTACCCTCTAGATCTTCTTCAATTGGGCCAACTACAGATGTTGGTCGTCCTTTTTCATCTTTCAATTGTGTCTTAAAAATAGATTGCAAAGGCGCTTCCTCCGCAATTTTTTTCAAACTTTCCTCTTCTTTCGCCTTTTTCGGTAAAAAATAACCAGCAAAATTATTTAATCGTTCTTCATCTGTTGTTGCTTTCTTGCCAAACATTCTGTCTGCTAATTCAAAAAATTCCTGAGGAGTTTCGAGCTCATACACAACCGACTCTAACTCGCTAGTAGTGCCAATACTTAATTGTTGTATATTCAACAAAACGCGATTAACTTCATCAGAAAGATTGTAATGACGATACAACTTCAAAACACGTTCTAGATTACCAATAAATTGTAATCTAGTCATATGGATCTTTTCTTTGTAAAACGCTTGTTCTAAAATTTGTAATAATCGCATAATGTCATCTTTCTGAGAACATGAATTGTAATAGTCTGCTAGAAGCGATACTTGTGCCTGAATATTCCAAGGACTAACTCTATCATTTTCATCAGGGGTATTGAGTCTTTCCAAACGAGCTTCATGCTCTGCCACAATATCCTCTTTTTCTTTTTGAGTAAAACTGTTTTTATACTTAAGCATCATCTCGAATCGTGATGCCCAATAACGTACATTTTTATCTTCTGCATGCCGTATTTCGAAATTGGCATAGGCTTGCTTAACTAGCAATAAGTCTTGTGGCTGCCCTTTAGCTATATCAAATAAGCGTTCCAAAACATTGATTGTTAATGCAGGATGGCATTGATAATCGCCATTACAAACCTCCAACATACTATCAACGAGAATACGATATAGATTGGGTTCATAGTTATCATGTACTATCGTTTTTTTGTAATCCCATACTAGTGCGGCGTAGCGCATCTTTAATAACGGATTTATAACTTCTTTATACCTTTTTTCCCAATATAAAACCGCATTTGGTGTGATCTGATCCCTTGATGGAATATAAACAATATTTCCCTCGTTATCAGTCCCAGTGAGATATGGACCAAAATAATAATTTCCCCAAGGATTCTCGCCATGTTGCGGCTGAAGACTGAAAGCTACGTACTCATACTGATGTTCCGGTTTCTTAGTTTCATCTTTCCCCAAAGCATTTATTGCGGAAACTAGTTCATGAAAGCTAAAACATTTTTTGTCAATTATATCAAAGTTGGCAAAAACATCTTGTATCCTCATACTTTCCAAAAATTATCATCAAATAATACATAACCTAACACTCTCCCCTACACAAACATCACCATATACAGGGGGTAATATACCACTTCATCCGTGCGGTGGGGGGCATCACTGCCAAACGCTTCGTCATGGCGGATATTCGCTTTCGCGCCCGTTTTCTCGCCATGGCCATCTTGAAAACAAGTTTTCGATGGCTCATTTGGCTTAACGAAAACGTTATACTTGCTCAGCACTATGGAGCGGTGGATGCGGTCGGGGTAGGCGGTGCGGATGGCGTTCAGAGAGGCGTGGCGTGTGTAGCTGTTGCCCGACTTGACTTCGATAACCGAGATGCGGTTCCGCTCGGGAAAGATGAAATCGAGTTCCTGACGACTTTTCTTGTCGTAGTAGTTCAACGATATGCCATGCTTGACCAATTCCACGGCTACAAAATTTTCGGTCAGCGCCCCTTCGTTGATGTCTATCTCGCCGTTGAGAACGGGAAATTGGATGTCTTTCAGGCTCATGTGGCTCAACAGACCCGTGTCGAGCATAAAGAGTTTGTATAGATTTCGCTTCTCCGAGAATGAAAACGGGAGTTCGAAAGCGCTGACATTGAAAGAGAAATAGGCTATACCTGCATCGGCCAACCACTGCGTGGCATCGCCGAACTTGCGTTGCGAGGCACCCTTCTCCAGAGTGGCCAATACGAAACGCTTGTCTTTTTTGCAGAGTTGCTCGGGAATGGCGTCGAACACCTGCTTGGCTAAATGCTGTTCACTGCCGGCGTATTTGGCGATGTCGTTGCGGTAGCCGTCCAGTATCGCTGCCTGCACGCGGCGGGTTCTCTCCAAATCATTATTCGACAGAAAGGCCATGACAGCTTCCGGCATCCCGCCTACAATCAGAAAGCGGCGGAAATGGCCCATCATCTGCTCGTGTAGAAAGTCGGGCAAGGGAATAAGGCGTTCATAGGCTGTTCGAAGCCGCGCGATGACGTCGGGCGAAACGCCGTTAGCCCATAAGAACTCCTCGAAGTCAAGTGGGTACATCTCCACCTGTTCTTCAAAGCCGACAGGATAGGAGGATACTTCTTTATAGTTGATACCCAGTAGCGAACCAGATTCTATATAGTCGTAGGCTCCGTCTTCTACCAAAAACTTGATGGCGGTGCGGGCGGCGGGGCAACTCTGGATTTCATCGAAGAATACGAGCGTATTCCCTTTCTCAAAGGGGCCGTAGCCCATGGCCGACAGGTTGAGGATTATTGTTTTAGCGTCCAAATCGCCGGCAAAGGCCTCCCGTGCCGAAGGGGTCTTCTCGAAGTTGATTTCGATGTAATGCTTGTAGTGCTTTTTGCCGAATGCGCGGATACTGGTTGTTTTACCGACTTGTCGGGCGCCTTTTACAAGCAGGGCTTTCTTTTTTTTTGATATTCGCCAGTCGTTGAGTTTTTTAAATATCTTCCGTTCAAGCATATTGCAACTTTTTGCGGGTTTTTCAATGGCAAATTTACAACTTTTTGCAGGTTGTTTCATGCTGATTTTGCAACTTTTTGCAAGTTTTGGAGCCCGAATGTGACTTTCCCTGAAAAAGGTTGACACATTAGGGGCTGTTTAACTGTTTTTGTTT
>JAMPAI010000059.1 GCA_023667315.1 Ruminococcus flavefaciens | reverse complement strand
CTGTTCGCACGGATTCAGCCGATAGCCCTCATATGCCATGTCTATAGCGCATTGATTGCTGCGGCATGGGATATCGACATGGCATATGAGGGCTATCGGCTGAATCCGTGCGAACAGACTAAGGCTGTGCTTGACCAGATGGGTCTGAACTATGACTTTAATCACGATGATGCTAATTCTCGTGAGCGGTATATGGAACAGATCCAGAAGATTCTGGATACAAAGCGGCCTAATAAGATCAGGGATAAGATTTTCGACCCTTTTGGGGTATATAAGTAAGGAGGGATGCTTGCCATCCCTGGCTATAGAGAGCGGTGGGTTAAATCCCACCGCTCTTTTTCCTTACAGATTAAACTGAGGACATCTTAATAAGAAGGAGAGATGCCAATGTTTGAAGAAACAAGTTTAGTCCGATACATGATTGGTGCATCTCGTATCAAATTTGAGGTGCTCGATAAACTGTATCAGGAAATCAATACAAGCAAATATCGTATGGGTGTTGTCTATGTGGACGCACACTCAATTTTCTATCGGTTATATCGCGATAAAAATATCGCAAACATTTATGTCGATACGAAGGAAGAGCTCGTTCGTGATATTGTTGTCGGATTTATGAATGTCCTCGGACATTACCGCAGATATCTGGCTACACGATTACATCTTGATAATGATATCTACGTTGTATTCAATCGTGAACTTCCAAAGTATCAGGCACAGTTCTGTCCGGAATTTAACAGCAAGCTATACAAACGGTACTCGAAGAACGATACCAGTTTTGGATTCGTCAATGAAGCAATTGAAGTGGCTTGGAACTTCATCCTTGGGCTATCACCGTACTTTGAGGGAATCTATTGTATCAATAATCAAGGGATCGATGATTTCTCTCTGTTTGCTAAATTGGGGTTCCAGGATGATATCTTCTATACGATATACTCAAAGTCTATGTTTGCAACACAACTTTTGCAAAGCAATGTCGTACAGCTCTACAACAGGCGTGATGATTCTCGCCTCATTACAAAAGGTACTTGTTACAAAAACGGCATCCTGTATGAGCTGAAGACAAAGGCCGACCCTGGACTTACACCTGATATGCTTCCGTTGCTATGGGCATTTGCTGGCTGCGGAGATGTATCGGTTAAAACAACAAAGTATATCGGTAAGATATCCACTATGATTAAGATCGCAAACCAAATGATTAAAACTGGTGATCTTGTTCCTGGTATGTCAATACAGAGTTTCCTGGATGCACTACCTGGACACATGCCAGATAAGAAACTACAGCTTAAGGTAGATCGGTCTTATTTCATTGATCGATATCGTGCGATGTCTGCACACATGGGCGCAGCTGCTATTACATCGGATCAGATTGCACGAGTAGCTGCACAATGCTATGACATCTACAACGAAACCGAGCTCGAACAAATGAATGAATTGCTCGCTGCTGGGGCGATGGATCCCGAATTGCTTGAGATCATGAACCTCAATATGAGCGAAGCATTCAGATATGACTAATAAGTATTGGAGGAATTTCATTATGAAAAAGGTATTTGTGAGTCTTCCCATGCGCGATATTCCGGAAAAGGATGTTCTCGCTGCTATGGAGGCTGCGCGAAGGGATGCTGAAAATATCATCGGCGAACCCTGTGAGCTGATCGATACCTACTTCAAGGACGGCCTTATTGAGCCCCTGGAGTGCCTCGGCGATTCCATTCGCCTGATGCATGGTGCTGATGTGGTGTACTTCGTTAAAGGCTGGGCCGATGCCCGCGGCTGCCGTATCGAGCATGAGGCGGCTGTATTGTATGGGAAGGATCGCATTGAGCCGAAAGAGAACTACATCGGCATGAATTTCTCTCGTGCTCTTGAAATGCTGAAACTCGGCCATCATCTGACTCGCCTCGGATGGAACGGTATGGGTCAGTATGTCGTATACCAGAAGGGTTACCCTGATGGTATCAGCTGCAACAAACAGACTGCAGAGGCCTGGGGTATCAAGGAGGGTGATCTCTTCAAAGTCCTTCCGTACCTGCAGATTTGCCTGGTGAGCGGTGATCACGCCATGTGGGTTCCGTCCATTACGGATCTGCTGGCCAGTGACTGGGAGCTGGCTCCGTCTGACCCCGACTGTCAGCGGGTGTTCTTTGGTGATTGAGGAGGGTTGACTTATGGCGGATGGGCCGCTGACACTATATAAGTACCGATACATCCCAAAATCAGTGGTCCTCACTGTAAACAACAAACGATACGAGTACCGTGATGGATGTATCACATACTTCAACTTCATCAACATCTACCGAGATCCCACCGTTGGCATGGAGAAGCAGCACACGATGCCGGTTATCCAATGTGGAATCGAAATGATTACTGAGCACATTAAAGAGCTTTACGATAACGTCGTAGACGCTCGACTGAAGATCGATATCGTTGAGCAGCAATTGGGTGCTACCAATGATGAGATCATCGGAACAAAACTGTTCCTGCAACACACGTTCAGCATCATACCTGCACGAGATCAGACTGTATACATTACACAGACTGATAGTGAGTCTCAACAGCTTGCTGAAGAGATGAGAAAGCTTCAGCCGTTTGAAATGTATTTGATCGACCTTGACATCGTCAATTGGTTCAAGCAGGAGTATGCCGATCATTATGATGAAGCATCGTACCCGGCAATGCTGCAAGCGATGTTCCTGGCACGAAATATTCCAAAGGAAATCATCATTGCAACACCTCCAATGCAAACCGGTATGGTGAAAGATGTCACCGTGTCTCTCGGTAGGTTGGTTCCAAACATTTATCGTCTGAACCGGCTCTATGGGCTATATGACTGTGATCCTATCGTATATCATGATCTGAAGTACTTATACTGTCTATCACCAATCGAGCCGAACATTCAGATAGAAAATGCCAATGACTATGGTACAGTTGCGATGGTTCTTTTGAATCCACAAAAACCTGGATATCATATTACCGGGTCATGTGATGATGATGAAAAACAAACACACTGGATCAACCTGAACAAAGAACCGACCATCTATGACCGTACAACACGTGAGACAAATGCCCAATTTGCAACACTTACCAGTGTGAATAAGAAGGGTAAAGTTCAGAAAAGGACTTTGGATGAATCAGCCACAACGATGAAGTACATCTATACCAACAACGATCTTACTGAAGCACAAATCATGAACAGTATGATTGGTGATGTGCTTGTTGCTGTTATGGCACTGAATAGTTCGGTCCGTTTCTTAACCCCATATAAGGATTATGTCTTTACGACAGATACATCCTATGAGGGTCTGGATCTGAACAATCACATTTTCCGACTGGAAAGGTGGACGCTCGGTATTCATCGTGAAGGTACAAACACCTATATCTCTGAGGTAACTCTCACACTCAGACGGCGACCGGAAATGCCCGATAAGGCTAATACTGATATCGCGTCTGTTGACAACTTGACCGCTAACGGCTAAACAAGAACACCCGGGGATTTCTCCCCGGGTGTTTCTTTTATTCTGTTCTTGGAATTGGCGATGCTGTTTTTGTATTGATCGCAGCAAAGACACCAGTGCGTGTGAAAACTTCAGTGATAGCCGCTTTATTACTTTCAATCTTCTCGGTAAGACATTGCAGCTTTGTGTCAAATGCAGCTTTGTATATCGCGATATACCCATTGAAGAGACGCATCATCTCCATATGGATATCAGCATATCGTGTATACTCATGAGCCAAGAATGCCTCGCGGTCAGGATCTTTAAGATCTCTGATATGAGACCTCATCAGACTCTCAGGATCTTTCGTCACCGCAGCATATGTTCGCTTTAACGACTCATAGTCATCAATGATAGCTTTACGCGTACGCATAATATCGTCTTTATCGTGCTTGTAGTTCATAATCTCATTGATATATATTCCAAGCGTTTCACGTGTGATCGTGATAGTTTTCTTCTGACCGCGAATCCTATCCCGCACAATCTTAGTAGTAGAATTCTTCAGATCGTCAGGATCGGGAGCACGCTCGAGCACTTCTTTGCCAAAACTCTGCAACAAGCGATTCACTTGGTTCCCAACTTGCGCAGGAGGAATCATATATGTGCGAATCTTATCATGAAGACGAATGATATCTTTCTCTGCGGAAACTGTACTCTTCAAAGACTTTGGGTAGTCTTTAGTAGAAGGATACTCATATGTA
>JAMPAI010000058.1 GCA_023667315.1 Ruminococcus flavefaciens | reverse complement strand
AGCTCGGGATCATCAAAGGCATCGTAAGTTACGCCATCCTTTACCTTAACTATGGGCAAGGGGCGCAATGATTTGCTCAGAACTACCAGGTTGGAAGCATGGATAGAGATTTCACCGGTCTGTGTGCGGAACACAAAACCCTCCACACCTACTATGTCGCCTATATCGAGCAACTTCTTGAACACAACGTTGTACAGATCCTTGTCCTCACCGGGGCACAACTCGTCACGGTTGAGGTAAACCTGAATGCGACCGGTAGAATCCTGAAGCTCCATGAAAGCAGCCTTACCCATAATACGTCGTGTCATGATGCGGCCTGCCACCACAACATCGCGTTGCTCGACTGCGTCATCGCTAAAATTGGCTTTTATCTCGTAGGCATGAGCGTTAACCGGCCATTGGGCAGCCGGATAGGGGTCAATGCCACGATTGCGCATCTCATCAAGTGAATTGCGGCGTATTATTTCTTGTTCGCTAAGTTCAAGTATATTCATTTTAATAGGATTTTATACTGTTTTGGTTGACATATATCGTGTTAGGAACTGCAAAGTTAGCTTTTACCCACGTATTACGCAAATTAAGAGGTTATTTAATAATAAATGTTAACAGATAGGTTGTAATAGATGCGTATTTAACACAAAAAAGTGAGACATATACCTTAGTGTGGTACACGTCTCACTTTTTTAGATTATTATCAGGCTGGCTTAGAAGTTGTAACAGAAGCCAAGTGAGAGGTTCAATGAGCTGAAGTCGAAGCCAAACTTGTCGGGATACTTTGTCTTGCCGTTAATATCATACTCTTTGGCTTCGCCGTTTGAGCCCTGATAACCAAGGAAACCCATATGAGCAACAAGACCAAATTTTTCGTTGATATCAAATGCTACGCCCGGCTTGAAACCAATCTTACATACAACCATGGTTTCATCAAATCTTGACTTGCCAACGCCTAATGAAATACCGCCGTCAACAAAGAGGCGTACTTTCTGGTGCTTGTAGAAGCTGTAACGTGCATAGGGAGCAAGTGATACAAGATCGGTTGACTGTCCCTGCTCAAAGTCATGAGTATAGTCAATTGTTGCACCTACTGCCCATTTGGCGTTAAGGTTATAACCAACCTCGGGCGCTATGATAAATCTTGTTTCGTTGTCAGATGTGTTGCGATCAAAAGCAACTGAACCACCCATATAAACTTGTGCTGAAGCAGCAACAGAAGCGAGCATAAGGGCTGCGCCAAGTAAAAACTTTTTCATAATTCAATTAATTTAAATTAGGTTTTACAACGTAGCAAAATTATTGCATAAATATAAAATATACAATTATTAACTTAATTTTTTTTAAATTTTATATCTAAATAGGTCTTAGTTCAAAGGCGACTGCCGGCCCTTATTAATGTGATTGGTTGCCCAAAGCGCTGTGAAGAAGTAGAGCAGTGCAAGAGCCCACATCATAAGATAACATTGCGAGTTGTCGGCCAGTGTGGCATTATTGGAGTTGATGCGTATAAAGCCCTCCATGCCCCAAACGCCGGGTATAAGGTCGCCAAGTGCCTTCCAGAACACATTCATTGCATATCGTGGCCAGGTAAGTCCCGATAAAAACAGGAATACAACTGAAGTAAATACCACAACCACAAACGACATTTCGCGCTCCTTGATGAGAACGTTCAAGGTGAGTCCCATGAAAGCTGTTGCTATCAACATGGGCAGTATGAATGGGATATATTGCAGAGCCGAGCCTTCGTGAGGTAACGAGAAGAAATGCGGTACAAAGTGCAATACATAAATTATAAGCGGCAGGTATATGAGTACATAACACAGCATCTTGCCAATGACTGTGGCTGATACCGGAGCATCAACAGCGAGCGGATCACGGCCGGTAGGGGAGAGACGACGACGGTCGCGTGATGTACCCCCCAACAGTGTGATACCCAACAGCATGCTTTGTTGCAATATTAGTACTATGATACCAGGGATTATGAACGAGGCAAAACCCTGCTCGGTATCACCCAGCATAAAAGACACATTTTCAACCGGACTCTCCGACATTCTCATTCCCGACAGGCCGTAGGATGACAAGGTCTCGACACGTACCTTGGAACCACCGGCCAACTGCAGATTGGTAATGCCCAGCAAAAGAGCTCTGTAGCGTAACAGCAACGACATGTCGCAATAGAACGAGATGTGAGCTTGCTCGCCACGACCCAGATTGCGGGCATAATCTCGTGGTATATACAGTATGGCATAGCAATCCTTGGCATCCATCCAGCGACGGGCCTCGGCCATATCGGAAGCATAACCTATAATATTAACCGCTTCCGTGGCATCGGCCATGCGCACAAAATCACGACTGGCGGCCGTGCGGCAATCGTCAACCACAGTTACAGGGATGTTGCGTGCAACCTCGGGGTTGTATATGAGAGTATATATGAGCGGATAGATCAGGGGTAGGAACAAGAAGAACAGCAGTACCCCTATATCGGTGAGCGACAGGTAAAGCTCACGTCTCATTACCCGCGCGGTGTCCAAAGTCCAATTTCTCAAACGTCCAAACATAGTATCATGGTACATATACAGGGTTTAAACATCTCTTTTTCAATCGCCATGCAATGGTGTAGGCCGCTATGGGGAACAGCAGGAGCATCATATAAAACTCGCGCGAATAGTATAGAGCCACACCATTAAGAGCCTGATCGGCATAGATAAGGAAATACCACCTTACCGGCAGGACATTGCTGAAGATACCTATGGCACCATACATATTCTCCACCGGGAATGAGAAGCCGGCCAGAGAGAACGCTAGGATACCCAACAGGCAGCATATACTCAATGCCAGACGTAGATTGGGAAGTGCGGCACACACTATCACGGCAAACGCCTGGCATGCTACGACAAACAGCACCATTGCCAGCATCATATTGCCAAAATGCCCGCATGGGAAATGCAGAAACTTGTACAGAAGCACCTCCATAAACCAGCCTATCACCACAAATACCATAGTCTGCGGCAACAGTTTTCCAAACAGAGCCGTAGAGAGGGAGCCGCCGGCCGTATGCAACCATTGCGGCGATGTGTGATGCTTAAGCTCGCCCGCTATGGCAAAACAGGTCATGATGAAAATCATCAACTCCAGTAGACCGGGAATGAATGAGTTGCACAGATATATTGAATAGTTGGTCCACGGGTTACCCAATGGATGTGTATCAATAACGATAGGTTGCAGCAGCGTGCCGGCAACCTCCTTGCTCACTCCGCTCCCGGTAAGCGCAGTCTCAACCACAGTGCCCGATGTAAGTACCGCCATGGTTTTGAACCCCTTGAAAGCCAACGTTCCGGGTACAAAATAGGTCATGTTACTGTAATAGGTGAGTGTGGGCGTGCGCTCGGCAAGCGCCTGAGCCTCAAAATCATGCGGTATAAGGAAGAACCCATATATCTCGCCCGAACGCACCTTGGTCATGGCATCGTGGTAGCTCGTGAGATGCTCGGTAATATCAATCAGCTCAGTGCTACCAAGCGACCGTGTGAGGTTGCGTGACATTGGGGTATTATCCAAATCTACGATAGCAGTGGGCACCTTGGTGGGCAAACCGGAATCCATGAGCATAAGCAGATAGAAGGCTACCATGAGTGGAATGATAACCAGACCCCACAGGTACACCCGGCGGCTACCCCACCGCGCGAGCTCACGCTTCATCGTTGCTAACAGTCCGGTGGTATTCATAGCCCTCTCAGATGTGGTAAATTACAGTCATGCCGGGACGCAGATTGGGCAAATCCTCCAGAGGACGAGCTTTAATCAGGAACGTGCGGCTGTCCCAGTCACCCGTAGTCTTGGTGGCACGCCAGGTAGCATAGGAACCCATGTCCTGGATGTAAAATATCTGCACTTCCACCTCCTTGCGGTCAAGCGCAGGTATCATTACCTTGACTTTCTTGCCCATGGTGAGGTCGTTGAGCAACTCCTCGCGCACATTGAACGTTACCCACTTGTCGTCGGTGCGCAACACGTTCATGATGGGAGCACCCATGGCCACGAGTTCGCCCAAGTGGGGATAAATCACATCAACCTGTCCGTCACAGGGAGCGGTGAGGTACTGGTCGTCAAGTAACGCATTAACCTCGGCAACACCGCCGCGAGCCACACCCACCATAGCACTGGCACTGGCTTTGTCCTCGCTCTGTGCACCCTGCTTGGCCATACTGTACTGGCTCTCGGCAGCCTTCTCGGCAGCCACAGCAG
>JAMPAI010000057.1 GCA_023667315.1 Ruminococcus flavefaciens | reverse complement strand
GAGACTGTAAAGGAGGGCTTGATGAAATAATCATGCCCGCAAACCTTTAAAACACAAGTTCCCCAGTGTGCATTTTATATTGGAGAATCTAATTAATCTATCACCTTTAAAGGAGATCCAAATGTACGACGCTCACATCATTCATGAATTCAACAACAACTTCCGCATCAATAATTTGACCCTAGTGTTTCACCATCCTGCGGTGGATCCAATTACGTTGATTACTATGAAAATGGGTGATGGCTGGTGGCAGATTGTCGATCCAAATCAAATGGACAAATGGCTGCGTCCATTGGAAGGCGATGATGCCCCAGAATTTCCAGATCTAATAGTAGACGAATCATCTGGATGCGGCGCCCGACACTTGGCTGCGACACTAAATGCCGGTGCAGGTCAGACATTATTTTGTTATCCAGAATCATATCTACATCCTGCATGGTCGATCCATTTGGGCGATTATTTTCTTTGGAGAATGCGGCGTAATATGCCTTCCCTAGTAGTGACGCACAGCGAACACCTGATGCTTCGTATCATTCGAAGAATCAAAGAAGATAACGAACCGCAATTTCCATTAGATCGTACGCCAGAAATTCCTCTGAATAAAATCAGTATTTACTATGTATGTAAGGATATGCGGTTTGTCTCAATAGGCATCAACGACTTCGGTGAATTCACTTCACAGTGGCCGGATGGCTTCTTTAAAGAAAGATATGTGGATTTGTTCAGTTAGAATGGCCGCATATTAGGCGCTGCGGGGGTCCCCTAGAGGGACCCCCAGCATCCACCACGCCATCTCACGTTGTAGTATTTTTTATCCGTGATTTACAGCATTTTAGGAGACAAATCATCTATTGAATCTATCTAAACGAAATGGGGGAAATATATGGAAATCACGATCTCGTGGGATCCTGAATTCACGGATCTGATGCACGGTCTGAAGACTAAGTATGGTGAAGAGTTATTCACCTTGGATGGAATTGGTAAACAAACAGACATCAATGATTTTTCCAAGAATTTCTTCAACAACACAAATTCCACAGCTGATGTATCTATCGATGCCAATGCTAATGTAGTAGCTAAAACAGGAATCGAATACAACTACGAGATGTCTAAACCACTGAAACGTTATAATAGCTACTTTTTAATTTGGAAAGAATTAAAAAAAAATTACGGACAAAATACAGCTAATAAAATAATCGAAGCACAATTAACAGGCGACATTTATATCAATGATTTCACTGATGTGGCAATGCCGTACAGCTATGCCGGTGGCACCCGTGTGGAACTAAAGCATCTTGATAGACCAGATATCATACTAACCACCACAATGTACAGCCTGTGGAATGACTTCAAGATATTGGCTGTTGAAAAGGCCGATTGGTGGGAAGTCGATATGTCGGACAGTGATTGGTTGATACGCGATGGCGATCGATTTGTTCGGTTACAACGCTTGGTAATGCATCACAATACAAAAACCATGCGGCGCATCACATTCACCGGTGGTGCCCATATTGTTGTCACCGAAGATCACCCTGTGGTGCTGGCAGATGATTCCATAGTTGAAGCAGCATCTGTGATACCAGGCATGTTGGTGACTTGGGATGATAGCACCAATACAGTCGCCAATGTGCAAACATTACCAATACATCCAATCGTTTATGATGTTACCACAGAGACAGGTTATTTTACCGCAGAGGGCCATTTAAGATCCCACAATTGCTTTAACTACAGCACGTATGATATTTTTTGTAATGGCTTGGAAGGTATGTCTTCACGATTGAAGATAGTTCCCCCACAAAGCCTGGCTACTTTTTTCCGTCAAGTAGAACAATTCATCGTAGTGGCTGCCAATAGCACATTAGGCGCCACTGGATTAGCTGACTTACTATTGGTAGCTTCCAAATATGTGGACAAGATCAAAGAAACTGGGTGTGATGGACATGTCAAAATATCCAATATCGAAACCTACGTACGTGAACAAGTCACATCCCTGGTATACTCACTAAACTGGAACTATCGTGCTGTTCAGGCGAGTTTCAGTAATGTTTCCTTATATGACGACACATTCCTGGATACATTGTGTCCGGATTATGGTGCCACAAAGGCAACCGTTAAATTCGTTCAACGCATCTACTGTGAAGTCATGAACACAGAGATGCGCCGCACACCACTCACATTCCCTGTCACCACAGCTTGTTTCGCCATTGATGAAAACAGGGAAATAGCAGATGAAGGATTCCTACAGTTTATCGCAGAACAGAACAAGGAATATGGCTTCATCAATCTTTACAATGGAACTACATCAACACTCTCCAGTTGTTGCTTTGGTCATCAACAGAATGTGACTTGGCGCAAAGATGAACATGCTGATGTCCAGGTAAATAACCTACAACAATTATGGAGCATTCAAGTAGGAAAACAAGAAAAATATCCTTTCCTAGTATTTCGTCATGGTGATTGGGTACGTGGACGTTGCATTCGGTTACCTAAACGCAGGATGTATCGTATCGTTACTGAACATCAAGCCGTGATGGTGGCCAGTGACAATCATCTACATGTGACAGACACTGGTGAAAAGACTACCATAGAGCTCTGTCCTGGTTCAATGATCTTATGTTCGGCAGCTCCATATTTCCCTCCATTGCCGGCTAACAAAACAGCCGATGAACGAAACGAATATTGGAGTCGTGTACTTACAATTGAATCAGTATCATACCAGCATGACTGGATCTACTGTATCGAGTGCGAAGATCAATCACAGCCTTACTTCACATTGGCCAATGGTATTGTCACACACAACTGCAGACTACGCAGTGAGAAAAAGTCAGAGTATTTCAACTCATTCGGTGCTGGTTCTACCAAAATAGGATCACTTGGTGTGGTAACGGCTAACTTACCACGTGCTGCATTGAAAGCTGATGGTGATTATGATCAATTCATTCAAAATGTGCATGACTTATTCGTGATAGCACAACGCATCAATGCCTGCAAACGTAAACTCATACGGAAGAGAATCGAACTCAATGCGGCACCGTTGTACCAACATGGTTACATGGATCTGAACAAGCAGTATTCCACGTTTGGTGTAGTAGGAATCAATGAAGCTGTCAATCTAATGGGTCTCAATATCCTGGAAGAGACAGGTCAGCGTCTGGTGATCGATCTGTTGGATCATATATCAGATTGGATTGATCAGGCAGAGAAAGCTGAGCATGCTCCACACAACGTCGAACAAGTACCTGCGGAATCATCTGCTGTCAAACTAGCTAAGAAAGACAAAATGCTCGGCTACGATATCGGCGTGCCGCTTTACAGCAATCAATTCATCCCGTTGATCACCAAAGCAGATATGTTCGACAGACTCCGTTTACAGGGGATGTTTGATGCCAAGCTATCTGGCGGTGCTATAGCACACATCAATGTAGGTGACACGATAGATGACACCAACACATTGGTCAATCTGATGAAATATGCTGCCAAGCAGGGTGTCGTATACTGGGCCATCAACTACAAACTCAACTGTTGCCCCAATAAACACACCTGGGTAGGTACAGATCTGTGTCCTACCTGCGGACAGCATTGGGACAGTCAGATCACGAGAGTGGTAGGGTTCTTTACCACTGTGAAAAACTGGAATCCTACACGAAGAAATGAGGATTGGCCTAATCGCCAATTCTACGTGGAAGAAGATCTGCAGATAAAGGATTAATATCACCATCCCACAGGGGCACCTCTCATGGGTGTCCCTGTGTGGAATATACCTGCTAAAAGGAGAATCTATCGTGGGAGAATGGAAAGCTGAACATATGTTTTTGGATAAGCCTATCAAAAACAAAGAAACCTACTGGGCCAATTCAGTCTATATAGCTGGTACTGAGATCAATGTCAAACACAAAGCACTGGAAATTTATGTCTCAGGATGCAAGGAACACTCTTGTCAGGGATGCCACAACCCAGAGTTGTGGTACTTTGATATCGGCAAGCAGTACAGATGTATCCTGAATGAGATATTGAAGAAAGCTGTGGATGGACAAACATCAGGACTCATAGATCAGATATGGATACTCGGTGGTGAACCCTGTGATCAGCATCTCAATCTGATGGAAGATTTTCTATTAGAACTCCGTACTACGGAATTGCCACTGGTGCTTTGGACTCACTATACCCCACGGAAAGAATCATGGGCATTGCCAGTACCATTCACCAGATTCGTGGACTACATCAAGGTAGGACCATACATACCAGGAAAAGAGTCTCACATAGATCCTATCCTGGGTGTGGAGCTAGCCAATCCTGAA
>JAMPAI010000056.1 GCA_023667315.1 Ruminococcus flavefaciens | reverse complement strand
CAGAAGACGGCATACGATGTCATGGTGAAAATATCATCTGCAAAAATTTCCAACAAAAATATTAGCGAAATGCTTGCAAAACGCAATATAATATGGTATACTATTAGTGAAAACAAAAGAAGGAGGTTTTTCGATATGTCCAAAACCGCAAATGTTTTTACGAGAGTAGATCCGGTTGTGAAAGAGCAAGCGGAAGCCGTATTAAGTCAACTCGGCATTTCAATGTCAACGGCAATGGGAATGTTCTTACAGCAACTCGTTCTGCAAAGAGGAATTCCGTTTGATGTAAAGATTCCTCAAACCAAACCTGTCGCACTCGGAAGTCTTACTGACGATGAGTTCAATTTGCTGATGGACGGAGCTGTACGCTCTGCCGCTACAGGTAAATGTGTTCCTTTTGAAGAATTTGACACTGATATAAGACGGGAACTGGGAATATGAAAAAATGGAATGTAACTGTAACGCCTGAATTTGGTGACGATATACGTGAGATCCACTCTTATATATCAAATACCCTGCTTGAACCTACCATAGCAAAGAATTTGGTTGACCGTATCTTAAAAACGGTTGGATGGCTTTCGGAACTGCCCTTGCGCTATCCCGTTTATGAGAAAGAGCCGTGGCAAAGCCGAGGACTTCGCAAAATGAGCGTAGGAAATTATATTGTGTTTTATCTGACGAATGAGGAAACAAGCACCGTAATCATTCTTCACGTTTTCTATGCGGGAAGGAACATTGAAAAATGTCTTGATGATTTGGAATAAGCAAATCAATAGTAAAGTGAAAGCCGTTTGGTGGAAAGCCAAGCGGCTTTTGCTATTGATAAAATTTTTAATTGATAACAAATTGATAATTCTGCACCAAAACGCTGGATATTCTCTCGAACCTGTGGTATGGTTGTGGTACGCAAAAATAAAGGAGATTTACATGGCGGAACTTATAAAAAGAAATGTGGACGGGTTGTCTCGGTAGAGTCGAGCTATCCGTCGGCAATAGACAAAGAATGGGAGTAGCGAAAAGAGTATGAAGGATTCTGCGGTATCCATGCATATTTATCAGAGCCAAAACAAACATCCCAAAAAGTATTTTATCGTCATATACGATATGGAACTGAATTATCTGAAAACAGGTATAGGCAATTTGGCAGAGTGTGGAAACCGTATGACACTGACGACTAAAAACAGCATATATATCTTTGAGTGTGTAAATATCAAAAAGAAAGAATGGTAATGAAATGGCAAACAAACGCAGACCGCAAGGTGACGGCACGATCCGAAAACGCTCGGATGGGCGTTGGGAAGGTAGCATTATCATCGGTCACAAAAATGACAGTTCACCGATGTATAAATCGGTGTTCGGCAAAACGCAAAAAGGTACATTGAAACAGCTCCATCAACTGATAGACATCTACCGTGATGTTGATCTTACCGAAGAATGCAGGATGACACTTGGCGAGTGGATGGACAAGTGGCTCGATGAGTATATGATATTTACCGTAAGAGAAACCACGCTCGAAAGTTACAGAAGCATTACGAATAACCAAGTCAAGCGGTTTATAGGTGAAAAGCAACTGTCGTCCCTTACGACTGCCGACATTCAGAAATTTTATAACAAAATCAAAAAACAAGGCAGAGTGAAACCGAACCGCGACGGCTCCTACGAATTAGCAGACAGTATGGTGCGTGGTATTCACATGATGCTTCACGAAGCCTTGAACACAGCGGTTCGGGAACGATTGATCGCAAAGAACCCTACGAACGGTACGACGATGCCGAAAAGCAAATTCTTGACGACGAACAACTTGAAGCCTTTCTCGAAGCAATTAAAAGTGAGGAATATTGGTATGTTTTCTTTTATGTGGAAGTGATGACAGGCTTACGCAGGGGCGAGATTTGCGGACTCAAATGGGGTGATATCGACTTCGGTGCAAACAGGCTCCGAGTGCAAAGGTCGGTATCCAATAAAAAAGGCGGTGGAGTTCGTATCGGTGAGACTAAAACAAACACCGGCACGCGTAATATTATTATGCCGCCGAGCGTTAGCGAAATACTGCAAAAGCGTAAGCAGACAGCGATAACCGAGTGGGTGTTTCCGGCATTCTTAAATCCCGAACAGCCCATCCATCCGGAAGCAACCTACCGAAAGTTGAAGATAATACTGAAACACGCAGAGCTACCGCTGATACGCTTTCACGATCTGCGTCACACCTTCGCAACCCACGCAATGAAAGGCGGTGTCGATGCGAAAACACTGTCGGGTATTCTCGGTCATACTAATGCAAGCTTCACACTTGATACCTATACCCATGTGACAAGTGATATGCAAAAGACCGCCTCGGTCGTGGTAGGCAATATGATGAAAAAATGATGATAAAGGAGTAGACCATGACGAAGAAAAAGCAGGGCGATGGCTCCGTATTCCTCCGCAAGGACGGCAGATGGGAAGGCAGAATCGTCGTCGGATATAAAGAAAACGGCTATCCGAAAACCAAAAGTGTCACCGCAAAAAACCAAGGTGAATGCAAAGAAAAACTCCAAACATTTAAGGAGCAATGCGGAAGAACAACCGACAGGCTCAAACCGGATATGTCGTTTGGAGATTGGATTGATTTCTGGTATCAGAACTTTTCCAAACCGAAGATACGGCAAACCACGCAATTAAGTTATGAGAGGAGAATCTATACGCACATTATCCCTGAAATCGGCAAAATACCGTTGAACAGACTCACGCAGAATGACCTACAGCAATTCTACGCACGACTGAAGAAAGGCGGTCGCAAGAGGTTTGTAGATAAATACGGCGAGGGCTTATCCGACCGAATGGTGCGCTCCTGCCATACGACCTGCCGAACCGCACTCGAAAAGGCGGTCGTGGAAGGGCTGATTACCAATAACCCTGCAATCGGGTGCAGGCTTCCACCGAAAAAAGCGAAAGAAATGCAGGTATTAACACAGAAAGAAATCCTGCGTTTTCTCGCACGAGCAAAAGAGGAAGGATACTACGAAATATTTCTCCTTGAACTAACCACGGGAATGCGTCGGGGTGAGATTCTCGGACTAAAATGGCGTGACCTTAATTTGCAGACCGGCGAGCTTCGAATCACACGGCAGGTCGTAAAGACTGGAAAGTCGGTAGAAATAAGCGCGCCCAAAACGAAATCTTCGGTGCGAACTATCCTTCTTCCGCCCGATATGGCGGCACTTCTCGCAGAACTTAAAAAGCAAACCAAAGGCGAATGGATATTCCCATCACCCGCGAAAGAGGGTGAACCGAAAAATCCCACGGCGGTGTATCACCGTTTTCAACTGATGCTCGAAAGATCGCACTGTAAAAAGATACGCTTTCATGACCTACGGCATACTTTCGCTACAATGGCACTTGAAAATGGCATGGATATTAAAACGCTGTCAGCAATGATAGGTCACGTAAGCTCGGAAACGACACTGAACATTTATAGTCACATTACTGACACAATGCAACAGCAAGCTGCGATTCGTATCGACCGAGAGATCGGCGGTACAAACGCCCAAATGCCCGAGCCGACCGAAAAAAGTGCCGAGCCACCTCCAGAAAACGCCACACAGACGGTTTTTGAACCGTATAAGGCAAAGATAAGAAAGAGTGGAACGGGATGCGTGACGATGATTAATGACCACCTTTACGAAGGACGGTTCACACCGAGAGTGAACGGAAAGCGGATAGCCCGTAATGTCTACGCAAAGACACGGGAGGAATGCGAGGAAAAACTTGCAGAGCTTATAAAGACGATGAAAGAGGAAATTGCGGAGATGAAAAATGCATTGAAAGCTTAAATGAAAGGGCTGACGAATACAACATCGTCAGCCCTCAATTTTTGATACGCAGTAGGCAAAGAAAAAGGCTTTGAGATTGCTCCCAAAGCCGATCTTGGTCGGAGTGACAGGATTTGAACCTGCGGCCTCAACATCCCAAATGTCGCGCGCTAGCCAACTGCGCTACACCCCGATTGATGATTATGAAATTTTTGTAAGTGGTCAAACCTGTGGTCAAGCCTCGATTCAACCATATTTTCAGAAAGAGTAGAGTGCCGAAAAAGTCAGAGTTTACAAGGAGTTATGGCGATTTTGATTTCGTCGCTGTGCGAAGTCGGTGTCCTGCTCCCAAATGTCGCGCACCATCAGTTGTGCCACACCTCGGTGCTCGGATTCCGTTGCTATGGAACAACGGATGTTATTTTTATGCTCTTTATTATACCAGATTTTTTTTGAAATGTCAATCGTTTTGCGAGAGATTCTGAAAAAAGTCTGAAAAAGTTCCGTTCGGAGGCACTTTTCCGGTGCTTTTTGTGAAA
>JAMPAI010000055.1 GCA_023667315.1 Ruminococcus flavefaciens | reverse complement strand
AAGGAATGCGTATATATTCACGCTGACGTCCGCTTTCGATAGGTCTTTACCGTGCAGACCGCCGCCCGTTACCGAATGCCCCATATCGCTGCCGAGCTTTCGGTTGGTTGCTCCCGTGTCTACGTTCAAACCGCCGAGCCAATCGCCGAGCGGGTTTATCGTTATGCGCTTACCTTTTTGCGATATTTTCTCTCGCAGTTCGTTGGTGGTTGCGTGGCTTTGGCATACGACTATTTTGTCCCCGTCGATTATATATTTACCGTCTGCGCCGTATTCGTCGTATAAGGCTCTTGCAAGCCACGACGCCCGCCTTTCTTCGTCCGTTAGCGGAATTCCTTTGAATATTCCGTTATCGCCACAGCGTGGCTCACGGCATTGATTTTCGGCAAGTGCGGGGTCTTGCTCGTATCTTACGAAATCTACGGCACACGTCCCTGCTATGCGCCACACGGCGCGTATTACGTCGTCGGTCTTTAATGGCACGGAGCTTTCGGCTATTATGTGCGCTTTGCCGTGTCCGATTAGTACCTCGACCGCAATTCTCGGGTTTTTGTTTTTCATATATGCCAAGTCCACGACTGCGCCCGCTATGCGGTCGGCTATCTTGTCGGGGTGGCTCGGGTTTACTTTCTCTATCATATCTTTACCGCCTTTTGTCCCGTCAGCTTTTCCCAACGGTCGATTATTACGTCGCAATATCTCGGGTCAAGCTCCATTGTGTAGCATACCCGCCCGAGCTGTTCGCAAGCGATTAGCGTCGAACCGCTCCCGCCGAACGGGTCAAGCACTTTTTCGTTCGGGTGCGTGCTATTGCGTATGAATTGCGCAAGCAGTTTTATGGGCTTCATTGTCGGGTGTTCTGCGCTCCGTGCGGGCTTGTCCTCGTTTATGACCGTTGTACTTATCTTGTCCGAGAATATCTCTTGCAAGAGCTTTATTGCTTCGTCCTTTTTTAGCTTTTTAAGGTCGATGCCTTTATCTTCGTAAACGGTCGCTTGCGTTCTATCGTCTACGAAATAATGCGCCGCTCCGTCTTTCCACCCGTATAGGACGGGTTCGTGCTTCCATTGGTAATCTTGCCGCCCGAGGACTATGGTGTTTTTATTCCATATAAGGCATTCTCTTACCTTTCCCAAACGTTCGCGCGCCGCTCTGCGGAAGTTCTCACCCTCGCTGTCTGCATGGAATATATACCAAACGCCGCCCGGCTTTAATGCTTCGGCGGCGTTCTCGAACGCTGTATTCAAAAAATCGTAAAAAGCTGTATCGTCCTTTTTGTCGTTCTCGATTTTCAGCTTGTCCTTTGTCTTGCCCTCATAGTCTACGTTATAAGGCGGGTCGGTTAATAGTAGGTCTACCGCATAACCGCCCGTCAGCTTCAAATAGTCCGCTGCGCGCGTAGCGTCGCCGCATAAAAGCGTATGTCTGCCGAGCTTGAACATTTCGCCCGGCTTGGTTTTTGGCTCTGCGGGCGGCTCCGGCTCGTAATCGTCCTCGTATGGTTCGCCCGGCATTGTCGTATCAAAGCCGAACTCGGTCATATCAAGGTTTATCTCTTCAAGCTCTAATTGTAGAAGCTCAAAGTCCCATTCGGCAAGCTCGGCGGTTTTGTTGTCCGCAAGCCGAAACGCCTTTATTTGGTCGGGCGTTAGGTCGTCCGCAATTATGCACGGAACTTCGGCAAGCCCGAGCTTCTTCGCCGCTTTAATTCTTGTATGCCCTGCGATTATTTCCCCGTCGGTATCAATTACTATCGGCATTTTGAACCCGAACTCTTTTATACTCGCCGCAACCGCTTCAACCGCTCCGTCGTTATTCCTTGGGTTGCGGCTGTACGGTTTCAGCTCTTCGGTTGCTTTATATACAATCTGCACTCTGTACTCCCTCAAAAACAAAACCCCGCCGCTTTTGCTCGGGGCGAGGTTTGGTGTTGGTAGAATTTTCAACGATAATATTATATCACATAAAATCGGTTATTTACACACGACTTGGGTGTGTAACCCTATAAAAGATTAAATTTTTTCGCCCATTTGTAGGCGTATTCAAGCCAATTTTCACGCCAACGGTAAAAGGTTGTTTCCCATAGTCCGTCGCATAATAGCTCTTTCAAGGTGCGCCCCTTTATGTACAATTCGACCATAACTCTATGCTCCGGCTCGAACTGAAAGGCTATAAATGTATTGCGGACTACGGTCGCCCACGACCGCTCGGTGTCAAGCTCGTATAGTTTTATTGCCTTTGCTTCCGTTGGGCTGCTTATGCTGTTGCCGCCGCCCACGCCGCCGTAATTCGGCGTAAGCCCCGACTCGAGTATGTCCCGCACCCGTTCGTTATACAAAGCCGCATCCGCTTGGTAGTTTATGAAATGCCATTCTATTTGTTTGCGTATTCTCGTTGTCAGCATTTTTGCTCCTCCCGCTTTTTTCTATGCTTGGGAATATACCCGCTTGCAAATCTTTTTTCTAACTCGAAAATTGAATACTCTTTTTTGAACGGTCTTTCGATTTGGTTTTGTAGCTCTTTTAGCCGCTCCCAATACTCGGGCAAGTATCGCCATATATTGTGTAGCTCCCAAAGGTTTTTGTTTGCGCAGCACCAACACGACACCCGGTCTAATATGTCGTATAGCTCGATGCCGTTTTCTTTCCAATCAACGTTGCAATCTCAGCAATATGCGAGGCAGTCCTGCTCTGTCATTCCCCATTCGTTTAGTGGGAATAATTTATACGGCTTTCTTTCCTTTTGTAATCTTAACGGCTCGTCTGCGGCTATTCCTATGTAGCAGAAAGCGTTGCGCTCTTCGCAGTACTTGTCAAGGGCTTTTAGCTTTGCTGTTGTCCCCCAACGGCAAACGCCGCCGCACCACGAATAGCCGAAATGAACCCCGCTCCCGTCGCGGTTCTTAACCTCTCGCTTGAGCATATCGTACAAAAATTCACACTCGGGTTTTAGTGTTGTGCATCGTATTCCGCAAGCCCCGGCGTATAATTTCAATTCTTCCCAATTACGATATATGGCTGAAAACTCCATACCCGTATCGTAAAAAATTATTTCGTCGAGGGGTTTGTTTTGTGCTATTAGCCGCAGTACCATTGCAAGGCTATCTTTCCCGCAACTGCAACTTGCTATGTAGTAAGGCTTTTCCACCGTTTACCTCCCGCAAGCCGATAAAAACAAAATCGGCATAATCGAAACCGTTATTATCAATAAAAATTTCTTTCTCATTGATTTGCCCTCGCTCTCAAATATTCGGCGTATAGTCCCCTATCTATTACGAATTGTAATTTGAACGGGTCAATAAAGCCGTGCGCCGATTTTTGCTCGTTCTCGATTAGCTGCTGTATAAGCTCGTCGTTCGTTAGTTTTTCGATTTCTTCTTCAAATGCGGCGGGCATTATAGCCTTTCCGCACGGGGTATCGACGTATTTCATTTTTCTTTCAACTCCTCCGTTAGCTCCGTAATTTTCGTTTCGTAGTCGGTATCAAGCAAAACCCCGAATATTGCCATAAGGCAAGCCGTTACTATGCTATCGCCCGCCAAATGGTAAAGGCTTGACATTGATTGGTTCTTTGCGATGCGCTCGAAGTCCTCGCCCCTTACACCCATTAAACGGAAACACTCCCGCTCGGTTAGTTTTCGTATGCGATAATCGTTTGTTACGGGCAATATTGCGGTTTTCAAACCCTCCGGGCGTGTCGTTATCGTCGGGCTGCATCCACCTTTGTTGACGCGTTTATTGAACGCGTCTATCGTGTCGCCCGCTTCACGGTAGTTCTCTTGCAAGGTTTCGACCGCTTGTCGGTAAAACCTGTAATCACTCGGCTCAACGATGCGGTTATTGTGTTTCGGGCTGTTTCCGTCCGTTGTCAGTGTTCCGACCGTTCCGTCTTTGCGCAAATAGCCGTTTTGCTCGTCATAAGCGATAGGCTCGGCGATTTTTAATTCTTGCTGTCCACCGCCCGCTGTATGTACCGTGGGCGACAGTCCGTCTACGCCGTACACCCTACGACTTATATCGTGTAGCTTGTCCCACTTGCCGCCGCAGAGCTTTCCTATTTCTTCGCATTTGATTTTGCCCATTCTATAACTCCATTCATTCCGTCGGTCATTATTGCCCAACTTATATTTTTTAACGGTCCGCGTTGAAAACTCGGCGATTTTCCGACCATTATACCGTCAGCCCCCCCCCGCGTTCTTCTCGACCACGGCGTTCATTGCTTGGTTGCCGAACCCCTTGTAATCTCTCGCCATTAGGGTCGCCGCCACCATTGTCGTCCGCTCGTACTGCGTCCCCTTGTTCGATAATAAAATTGTCGTCCGTTCTTGCTCCGGCTCGGGTGCTGACTGTTTTAGCGTACCCCCCCCCGTCGGTCGGCTCGAACTTAAAACCGTTGCCTTTCGCTTGCTGT
>JAMPAI010000054.1 GCA_023667315.1 Ruminococcus flavefaciens | reverse complement strand
GGCCAGATCGACTTCGTTTACGGCGCCTCGCTGTCGAAGGGCGGCAAGGCCATCATAGCCATGCCCTCGATGACCAACAAGGGCGTGTCGAAGATATGCCCCACCCTGCTCGAGGGTGCCGGCGTGGTGACCACCCGTTTCCACGCCCACTGGATCGTGACCGAGTACGGCGCCGTGGATCTCTACGGAAAGA
The DNA here is from genome assembly GCA_023667315.1 of Ruminococcus flavefaciens. Classification (GTDB taxonomy): domain Bacteria; phylum Bacteroidota; class Bacteroidia; order Bacteroidales; family P3; genus Pullibacteroides. The sequence goes on along the minus strand of JAMPAI010000054.1, from coordinate 4,235 downwards.
GCATGCAGGAGCGTGCGCGCCTGCTCATCTCGATCGCCCACCCCTCGGCCCGCGAGGAGCTGGACCGCGCCGCTTTCGAGCGCTGGGGTTCGCACCACCACTACATAAAGGGTTACATGGGATAGTACATCATCCTGCCGTAAAAAAGGGGACCGCCTGCGATAGGCGATCCCCTTTTTGCCGTCGGCCCCGCCGCGCGGGAAGGCCGGTGCGGCGCCACGAACCTGACTGCCGGCAGTTGCCGGTAAAACCGGCATAACGCCGGCGGCGCGCGCTCCTCAGGACCGCAACCCATTAATTAGCACCCGACAAACGGAAACTACGGCAATCACATGGAAATCGGGGATCACGCATAATTTCCGGACCGCATGATGAAAACGGACATCGACCGGCCTATTTTTTCCGTCCGAATGGTTAATTTTGCAGGCAAAACCGCGATCGCAATGCTGCACCGATTCGAATACCCCACCGAGGGGATGGAGTTGCCCGACCAGTTCACATGGCCGTTCCACTACACGCCGCACCCGCTCAGCCGCATGGCCGCCGAGCAGGTGCAGCGCTACATAGCCACGCGCGGCGACTGGCGGCAGGAGCTGCGGCAAGGCAAGATGTTCGGGGTGCTGGTCGTGCGCGACGACGGGGGCCGGACGGGTTTTCTGGCCGCCTTCTCGGGCAATCTCGGCGGGACGAACCGGCACGGATACTTCGTTCCGCCCGTCTACGACATGCTGCGGCCCGACGACTTCTTCCGGCGCGGGGAGGCCGAAATATCGGAGATAAACCGCAGGATAGAGTCCATGGAGCGCGATGCCGGTTACCTCGCCGACCGCGAGCGGCTCACGCAGGCCGTAGCCGAGGCCATGCGCGAACAAGCAGAGATGAAACGCCGCATGGCCGAGTCGAAACGCTCACGCGACGCGCGGCGGGCCGCGGGTGCCGACGAGGCGGCGCTGATACTCGAGAGCCAGCGCGAGAATGCCGATCTGCAACGCCTCACACGCCACCACAAGAATCTCGTCGCGCAGGCCCGGCAGGCCGTAGCCGCGCGGGAATCGGAGATAGAGGCGCTGCGCGGGGAGCGCCGGCGCCGTTCGGCCGAGTTGCAGACGAGGCTGTTCCGACAGTTCCGCATGCTCAACGCGCGGGGCGAGGAGCGCGACCTGTGCGAGTTGTTCGCCCCCACGCCCCAGCGCACGCCGCCGGCCGGTGCCGGAGAGGGCGCCGCACCCAAACTGCTGCAATACGCCTACTCGCACGACCTTCACCCCTTGGCCATGGCCGAGTTCTGGTGGGGCGACTCGCCCAAAGGCGAGGTACGCCGCCACGGCTGCTACTACCCCGCCTGCAACGGCAAGTGCAAGCCCATACTGACGCACATGCTCGAAGGGCTGGATGTGGAGCCCAACCCGCTGACAGGCATACGCCCGCCCGAACCGCAAATCGTGTGGGAGGACGGGCACATGGTGGCGGTGAACAAGCCGGGAGGCATGCTGTCGGTCGCGGGCAGATCGGGCGTGAGGTCGGTCGAGGAGTGGGCGCGCGAGCGTTATGCCGATGCCACCGGTCCGCTCATAGTGCACCGGCTCGACCAATCGACGTCGGGACTGCTGTTGCTGGCGAAGACCAAGGAGGCGCACAAGGCGCTGCAGGCCCAATTCATAGCGCACACCATACGCAAAAGTTACGTCGCGCTGCTGGAGAGCATGCCCCAACGGCAGAGCGGCACCATATCGCTGCCGCTGAAAGCCGACTACGACAACCGTCCGCGCCAGATGGTGGCGTCCGACGGCCGGAAGGCCGTGACACGGTTCGAGGTACTCGGCCGCGAGGGCGATGCGGCAAGGGTGAGATTCCACCCCGTTACGGGACGCACCCACCAGCTGCGCGTACACGCGGCACATGCCGACGGACTCGCAGCGCCCATCGTAGGCGACGACATATACGGGACCGGCGGCGGACGGTTGTGCCTGCATGCCGAAGCGATAGAGTTCACCCACCCCGCAAGCGGACGGCACATGAGGCTGGAGTGCCCCGCGGAGTTCTGAGAAGGTATAGCGCACGGTCCGGCCCCGCAGGAACCGCATGCGCCGCATCCCTCACCGCGCCCAAGGCACGCCAGCCGCCAGCCATAAGCGGGCGGCGGCACGCATCCGCAAGCCGCGGGACATAAATATTTCAGCGCGGCCGGATCAACGTAGCGCTATTTTTCTTATCTTTGCCAAAAGATAAATACAAAGGGGTGCCCCGCGGGGCTGAGATCATACCCTCGAACCTGATGCAGTCAGTACTGCCGTAGGAATTGTGTGTCGCGTTTCTCCAGCAAGCGGTCGTCGCCCGTTGCATTTATCACCACAAACACCTCATATTATGACCGTATACGTGAACAACAAGCCGGTGGAGACCGATGCCGGCGACATAGCGGCGCTGCACGCGCAGTTGGAATTACCCGCAATGGTGGCCATAGCACTCGACAACACGGTGGTGCCGCGCACCGAATGGGCCGCGCGCAAACTCGCGGAGGGCGACAAACTCGTAATAATAAGGGTGGCATGCGGAGGTTGACATCGGTGGGACTGCAGTTCATCACCCACTTCACGGAGCGATACACCTACGTCGATTCGGCCCGCATGGCCCTCGCCGGCGGATGCCGCTGGGTGCAGCTGCGCATGAAGGATGCCGGCGAGGGGGAGTTCGTCGATGCGGCGCGCGAGGTAAGGGCGCTGTGCGACCGTTACGGCGCCACGTTCATCATCGACGACCACGCGGAGCTGGTGGCGGCGACCGGAGCCGACGGCGTGCATCTGGGCCTGAAGGACATGCCCGTGGCCGAGGCGCGCAGACTACTCGGCCCCGATGCTATAATAGGCGGCACAGCCAACACGTTCGACGACGTGCGTACCCACGCCGCGGCGGGCGCCGACTACATAGGCTGCGGACCGTTCCGCTTCACCGCCACCAAGGCCAAGCTGAGTCCCGTACTCGGCACCGAGGGTTACGCCGGCATCGTACTCCGCATGCGCGAGGCGGGGATGACGCTGCCGATAGTGGCCATAGGCGGAATAGAGTTCGACGACATAGGGCCTATAATGCGGACCGGAGTGACGGGCATAGCGCTGTCGGGATCGGTGCTGCGCGCCGACGACCCCGCGGCGGAGATGGACCGCATCGCAGGCGAGATAGGAAAATACGGCGGTCGGCTGTGCGGGCAGGATGATGAATGGATAAATAATGGGACTTGTAAGGTGTGAGTCGTAGCCTGCGGAGTGAGCGTAGCGAGCCTCCGCGCGCCGGAGGCTACGGCTCGCGCGGCTTCAAAGAAGCCGCAAAATATCAATCCAATACTTTACAGATAATCACGACAAAAACATAACCATATGGAAAAACTTGTAATCGCCGGACGCGAATTTTCGTCGCGTCTGTTCCTCGGGACGGGGAAATTCGGCTCCAACGCACTGATGGAGCAGGCGATAAAGGCATCGGGAACCGAAATGGTAACGGTGGCCATGAAACGCATAGAGCTGGGCGACGACGATGACGACATGATGCGCCACATAGCCGGTCCGGCCATCCAGCTGCTGCCCAACACCTCGGGCGTGCGCAACGCCGAGGAGGCCGTGTTCGCCGCGCAGATGGCCCGCGAGGCGTTCGGCACCAACTGGCTCAAGCTGGAGATCCACCCCGATCCGCGCTACCTGCTGCCCGACTCGACCGAAACGCTCAAGGCCACCGAGCGGCTGGCCAAGATGGGATTCGTGGTACTGCCCTACTGTCAGGCCGACCCCACGCTGTGCAAGCGGCTCGAGGAGGCGGGAGCGGCCACCGTCATGCCGCTGGGCGCGCCGATAGGCAGCAACCGCGGCCTGCGTACGCGCGACTTCCTGCAGATCATCATCGAGCAGGCGGGCATTCCGGTGGTGGTGGATGCCGGAATAGGCGCTCCGAGCCACGCCGCCGAGGCGATGGAGATGGGAGCCGACGCATGTCTGGTGAATACCGCCATAGCCGTGGCGGGCGATCCGGTGGCTATGGCCGAGGCGTTCCGCGACGCCGTAGCGGCCGGACGCAAGGCCCGCGAGGCCGGACTGGGCATGCAGACGGCCGGTTTCGAGGCCGAGGCCAGCTCGCCGCTCACGGCATTTCTCGACGAGTAAAACATAACGGAAAACATACGACAATGGAACCCAAGATAAGATATTCGCGTTCGCACAAAGTATACATACAAGGCAAGATACATC
>JAMPAI010000053.1 GCA_023667315.1 Ruminococcus flavefaciens | reverse complement strand
AGATCGTGTCGCTGCCCTCGGAGCGCCGGCGCATGATAGCCAATCAGGCCTCGTCGGAACTCTACGCGGCCAAGGCCGAGCTGCCCTCCATCGACGCCGAGATATTCATCGCCCGCAACACGCTCAACAGCCTGCTGGGACGCAGGGAGGGCGACATATCCCGCGCCCCGATAACCGAGGTCTACCGCCAGAGCATGTTCCGCGACAGCATAAGCGCCGGCATACCGGCGCAGCTGCTGCGCAACCGGCCCGACATAATGGCGGCCGAGGAGCAGCTGCAATCCGACTGGCACATGACGCAGGCGGCCCGCGCCGCCATGTACCCGCGCCTGACGCTCACGGGCAACGTCGGCTGGGAGAGCGAGAGCATACGCCACTGGTTCGACACGCCCTCGGCCATGCTTTACCGCATACTGGGCGGGCTGGCGCAGCCTCTGCTCAAGCGCGGCGAGCTGCGCATGCAGCGACAGGTGAAGCAGATAGCGCAAAGCATATCGTTCATCCGCCTGCGCGACGCCATCATATCGGCGCAATGCGACGTGTCGAACAGCATGATGCGTTACAGTTCGGCGCGTCAGCGTGCCATGATGCTGTACGGTCAGGTGACCGAACTGCGCGGCGCGCTGGAGCGGGCCCGCCGGCTGATGGCGGCCAAGAACGGATCGTATCTGGACATATGGAACGCACAGACACGTCTGCTGCAGGCCGAGGAGAACCTCTACGACGCCATGCTCGCCATGTTCGAACAGCGCATAGCGCTCTACCGCGAGCTGGGCGGCGGATGGAGATGACAGCCGCGGCGGCGCAGGCCGAATATCCGACGGAGCGCGAAGGCGATGCGGGCACGAGATATGCGTGCCGCAGCCTGCGGAGCGAGCGAATGTTAATTGCGAGCCTCCGCGCGCGGAGGCTACGGCTCGCGCGGTCCCGAGGACCGCAGGAATGTCAACTCTCCACTCCGCAAGCCTAAACGATTTTGCGGCGCAGCCTTTCCTATGGCCGCGCCGCAAACTATCCCCACCGCACCGCTCAACGGGGACCGGGACCGCCGCCCGGGCCGCCGAATCCGCGGCGCGAGCCTCCTCCCATGTCGTAATCCCTGATGTCGGTCGATGCGTTCTTGCCGAAACTGCGGATGTTGTAGGTGAACTGCACGCTCACGTAGCGGCCTATCACGCTGTTCCACGAGTTCTGCGTATAACCCGAACCCGACGCGCGGGCGAACGAGGTGTTCTGGTTGAAGATGTCGTTCACGCCTACCAGAATCTCGCCCAGACGGTTTCGCAGCACCTTCTTGCCTATGTAGGCGTTGCAGAGCACGTAGCTCTCGTTATAGTCGTTGGTGAATCCCACGTACTGGTTGTAGGCGGCACTGGCCGTGAAGGTGAAACCGCCCCACAGCACGAGTTTCAGATTGCCCGACGCCGTATGGTTGAAGTAGCGGTTGGCGTTGCCGCCCGCCGAGAGCGAGTTCTTCGACTCGTAGTAGCTGCCGTTCCACGAAAGGGTGAAATCGACATTCTCCGAGATGTTGCTGCCCAGAACCACACCGGCGTCGTAGCCCAGCGTGCCGGCCACATCGGTACGGTTGTCGATCAGCGTGGGTGTCTTCGAGTACGACACGCCCGCCCGCAGGTTCAGGTTCGAGCGGAGGAACCCCACGGGCAGGCCGTAGCTCAGGCTGGTGCGCAGGTTCCAGTAGCCGTCCATGTTGGTGTAGGTGGTGTACTGCAACGGGTTGTAGGTCGTGGTACCGCCCTCGCCGTTGTCGATCGCGATATGCGCGTTGTACTCGGTGCTGGTGGTTATGTAGTCCGAGGTGTTCTGCAGCATGAACATCCACATGAAAGTGCGCCCCTTCTCCACGTCGGTGTTCACGTAGTGGAAATTGACCATGTTGGTGTACGAGGGATTCAGATCGGGATTACCGCGCGATATGTACTGCGCGTTAGACACGTCGTAGATCCCCTGCAGGCGGGTGATGCCCGGATTCTCGGTCATCGAATTGACGAACAGGCGTATGCTGTTATGCGAGTCGATGTTGAAGTTGCCCATCATGAAATAGGTCAGGTTGTTGTACTTGCGCGTGATCCGCTCCGACGAGGTGTCGCCGTCCAGCTCCGAGTACTGGTAATAGATATTTCCTATGAGCGTGTTGCGCTCCTTGGCGAAGCGTATGCCCGGGCCTATGCGGTGCGTGGTGTAGGCGCTGTTGTAGGCGTTCGACAGCGAGGTGTCGGGCACCGCGCCCGTGATGTCGTATGACGGACCGTCGGCTATGTATGATCTCTTGTCACGGTCCTGACGGTTGTAGCCGAACGAATACTGCATCGACACCTGAGCGTATTTGGCTATGGGCTCCGTGTAGGTGAGGTTGGCGCGGGTGGTGAGCGTCGTCGACGGCGAGGTGCTGTAGAGGTATCGCAGCTCGGGCCGGTAGCTCACCGAGCCGTCGGCCTCCGTAACGGGAACGGTAGCCATGTTGGAGTAGCTGTAGGTGTCGTTGGACGAGTTGTCGAAATAGGTTACGTTGCCGTCGACGGTCACCGTGCGGCCCGCCTTGCCCAAACGCGCGCGGTACATCAGGAACTCCGAGAAGTTGTAGCCGCGGTTGCGGCCGTCGCTGCCGTTGCTCACGATGTTGTAGCCGCTCTGGCCCTGCTGCGTGCCCGACGTGGTGCTGGACGGATCGTTGCCCTGAAAGCTGAAACCCGTGCGCGACATGAGCGACTGGTTTTTCGAGATGTCCCAGTCCAGCTTGGCGTTGAAACGGTGGTTGGAGTTGAGCGTCTCGGAATACCCCTCGGTGGCGAGGGTATCCACCGGCGAGGGGGCCTCGTACCACTTGATGAGCCGCGAGAGGTTCTCGGTATCGGTGCGGTTGTAGAAATAGCTGGCCTCCAGACGCACCTTGTCGTTCTCGCCCCACGAGGTGGTGAGGTTGGCGCCTATCGACGCCACGTCGGCCACACCGCCCTGCGCCGAACCCATCGCCGAACCCACTCCGCGGCCCATACCGCCGCCGCGACCCATGCCGCCGCCCGACACGCCGAGTATGTCCTCGAATCCGAAATTGGTCTGGTTGACGTTGTTGAGCAGGCCTATGAGCGTCAGGCGGGTCCTGTTCCGGAACAGATTGACGTTACCGCCCAGTATGTATTTGTCGGCGGCGGTCACGCCGTCGGTGGAAGGTTGGTAACCGTAACCGGCGTACACCTTTCCGAACACGCCCTGACGCATGTTCTCGCGCGTGACGATGTTGATGGCCTTGTAGCTCTCGCCGTCATCCATGCCCGAGAACTCGGCATTGTCGCTCAGCTTGTTATACACCTCGATGTTCTTCACCGCCTGCGCCGGCAACGACTTGAGCGCCGTCGACACATCCTCGCCGAAGAACTCCTTGCCGTCGACGAAGATCTTCTTCACCGTCTCGCCCTGAGCCTCGACCGAACCGCCCGACACGGTTATGCCCGGCATCTTCTTCAGCAGCCCCTCCACATCGGCGTCGCCGGCCACCTTGAAGGCGTCGGCGCTGTAGGTGGTGGTGTCGCCCTTCTGCGAGGTGCGCATGGCCTGCACCTCCTTCACCACGGCGTCGATCTCGGTAGCCGACTCCTCCATGGCTATGCGGCCCAGATCGTGAGCGGCGGCCGACACATCCAGCTCCACCGTACGGTCCTCGAACCCGAGGAATGTGACCGTCAGCCGGTACCTGCCCTGCTTCAGGCCCGTGATCGACACGGCGCCGTCGAATCCCGAGGTGTAGTACTTCTTCAGATCGTCGTTGTCGGGATCGTCGGCCGGAGCCACCTCGACCACCGCGCCGGCTATGCCCTCCGACGTGGCGGCATCGACCACGGTGGCGGTAACCTTTCCCGTCTGCGCGAGCGATACGAAGCATATCGCGGCGCCAAGCAATGTCAGAACAAATCGTTTCATGGTATTTCGGTTTTAATATGTTTCCACTCTTTCAAGGGCAAAATTAAAACCGGATGCCGTCTCGCCGACCAGCCCTGCCGGCCAAACGCCACAACCGCGAGGCGAACCGCACGTAACGCGGGGCCGGACGGAACCCCCGCCGGCCGAAACGCCGTCGGGCGGGGCCGAATAGGCCCTGCAGGCATCTGCAGAGCCATTTTTATCCGGCGAAGCGGCTGCCCGAGGCCCCGAACCGCCCGACACCGGCCGCGAACCGGCCGATACGCGCGGCGAAGCGGCGGCGGGGTCTCAGCCCGATGTAAGAATCGGGCACCCGCTACGCCGCGGGCGGCACGGTGAGCCTCGGCGTGAGCGACTCGAAACTGCTGTGGACGCTCGGCAACTTCTCGCGATTCATCCGTCCGCAGGCGCGGCGCGTGGAGGTGTCGTGCGAGGGGCTGGACAGCGCCACCGACCCCGAGGGGCTGATGGTATCGGCCTACGTGAATGCCGACGGCAGCCGTGTGGCGGTGGTGATAAACTACTCGGGCGAGGAGCGCGAGATATCCCTCGGCTGGGGACGCCGTACCGTTTGGCGCGCCTACCGCACCTCCGACCGCGCTGGCGAGAATCTCGCACCCGTGGGAAAGGTGAACGGCACGGCCGTCACAGCCGTGCCGCCGCGTTCGGTGGTCACTTTCGTGGGAATGTGACAGAGCGTTACCGCATGCCGCGCCGGCTCAACGGCGCAAGCGCAGCGTGTCGCCCGTGTCCTCCAGCTCGAATATGCGGGCGCGCTCGGCTCCCGAGGGCGAGTTGGGCGCGTGGATCACGAGGCGCAGCACGCCGTCGAATCCGCGGAATACCATGCCGTGGCCGCCGTTGCGGCTGAACAGCGGCTCGGGCTGCTGGCGCCGAGGACCGGTTACGCGGCCCGTGGCC
>JAMPAI010000052.1 GCA_023667315.1 Ruminococcus flavefaciens | reverse complement strand
ATGGAGGATAATACTGGATTATCCTATTTTCTAAAGAAGGTGTATTATGCAAAGACTTTTGGAAAAAGACAAACAATTTTGCTCTCAAGGGGATACATCAAGTAAACATACTCCCAAAAAGATTTTTCAACGCGCCAAAGGTTCATTTTTGTATGACGAACAGAATATTAAATATCTCGATATGCAAATGTTTAACAGTGCTGCTAATTTTGGGTATCAAAACGAATCGTATAATAATTGTCTTATGAATCAATTACATACCCTGCCAGCACTAGCCGCTGAATTCATGAATGAAAGTCGAATCCTGCTTTCTGAAAAGATATGTAACTATATGTATTCAAATTATGGCTTGGCCGGCCGAGTGCACTTTACAGTTGGTGGTGCACAGGCGGTAGATGATGCATTAAAACTTGCGTTTAATTATACTAACAACCATGGGGTTATTTGCTTTGAAGGAGCCTATCATGGAAGAACAATGGCAGCCTCCAGCATTAGTTCCAGTTATAGATATACAAGGCAGTTTGGAAATGTCATTGACACTTATACGATACCGTTTCCTTGTTGTTCTTTATGTGCATATGATAAGTCAAGCTGCGTTTCAAACGATTTGTATTGCATTAACAGAATGGCACGTCTTTTTGAAAGTGAGTTCTTAGGAGTATATGACACCAATTGTAATAAAAGTAAGTATTCAACTTTTATCTTTGAGCCTGTTCTCGGAAGAGGAGGATATGTATTTCCAAAACAAGATTACTATAAGCAACTTTTTAAGTTATTGCGCTCTCATAATATTGTTACGATAGCTGACGAAGTACAGATGGGATTCTATAGGACTGGCCGATTGTGGAGCTTTGAGCATTATGACATTTGCCCGGATATTATTGTTTTTGGGAAAGCGATCTCAAATGGAATTTGGCCGTTGTCTGGAGTATGGGCCAGTGACAAGATTATCTCTCCTCAGATTTGGCAAACAGGATCTACTCATTGCACTTTTGCTGGGCATCCCTTGGGAACCGTTATTGGACTAGAAACATTTAACATAATTGAAAAGCAAGAACATCTTCAAAAAATGCAGAAAAGCAGTCAACTGTTTCTGAAAATTATTGAGAAGTTAAAAGAGCAATATTCATGTATTGCACGCGCACAAATATTGGGGCATGCTGCTGGTATCGATATATGTGACCCTGTAACGCGTAAACCAGCTCCTGAATTGGTTCACGCATTAACAGAGAAGGCTTTGAACGAGCCATATACTTACAGGGGAGAAAAGAGTGGACTAATCCTAACAGCAGGGGGTTTTCATAACGCAAGTATAATGCTGTCTCCTTCTGTATTTATTTCTGCAGAAGAGTTAAATATGTTTGACGAATTATTTCATTTTTATTTAAGCAGTACATTGATGGGATAATCTGTTTTAACGGCGATATATTTTATGTATCGCACAAAAATATATTATTGGTAAACACATTATGTCAAAAAGCTGTTTATAAAGGCACATAAAAATCCAACACATGATTGAGCGCATAACACATTTGATAAAAAACGTTCAGATACACTAATGTTAAAAAATTGTTCTAAATTATAGAATAATCTTCCCCAATGTAATTGTTCCATAGTCCTGTTCTCTAAGAAAAATTCCGAATTATAAATGATTTCTTCTATATCACTAGGTTCAAAATGATAACTAGGGTTTTCCAACACGTCTTTTGTTATATTGCCATATCGTAAATAGTTCTCCTTAAATATGCGAATAAGTCCCTTTTTTATAGTAGGGTGATGAAACTCTGCTAAATTTTCTAATGCGCTATATCCCTCTTGGGGATAGATACTTATCATTTGACCCAATGCATGCACGATACGGAGTATTTTATCAGTCTTGCCCAAGTCAGACATATAACGCGCCAAATCCCAATATATCTTTAATTCGGCTTTCCCACAGTCCCATGTAACGGACTTTGTATAACTTTCGTAGGGCGCAGTGTAAAAATAAAATGCCAAGGGGTTAAAACCGTCTTCAAAAGTCGCATCAAACTCGTCCGAAAATTTATGAGTAGATGGGCTTCGCGTTGTAATTGGCAATGCGAAGAGAAGTCGGTCATATTTTTTTACGATTTTTTCAAATATTGTAGTAAATTTTGTTCGATTATTTGGCATATTCAGATATAAAGACCAAAAAGTGCTGCTTAGGAAAAAGTCAAGATGCTGCACTTGTACATTAAACTGTGCATCATCCCAATAATGAAACAACATATTATATGTTTCATCAAGATGATTTTTCATTGACTGTACAACAATAACATTGGAAATGATAAATAACCAACTATTGTTAATATCTATGTTTATTTGAAGCAATTCCCCGTATTCAGTTTTTGATATAGCTTTTCCACTTAATACCTTTTTTATAAGAACGCGTATTGACTGATTATTGCAACGTGGAAATTGCTCTTGAAAATCTTCTCCTGCATTGAAAAATACGTTATATGCATATTTTATTAAAACATCAACAAAGTGCCGGACAGCTATATCATCCGTTTTTATGATAGGAAATATTTCTTTACAAACAAGCTCTTTTAAGCGAGAATATTCTGCCTCTTCTGTATTATCCCAACCCCAATAAGTTAATATATGGCATAGCTTTATAAGTCCGGAAGGGGTCGAAAAAGGAGCAAATATTTCCGGAATTGGCTGATCATGATTCAGATATTTTTTAGCGCATCATATAAAATATCATCACATAGCACAAAAGCAGCATAGGATAATTTGGCATCGTCGCTAGGGCGATTCCACAATTCTAAAACACCAGGGCGTAATTCTGCGCAAACCTTAAACAAATAGTATTGCATCTGAAAAGAGTATCTATTGATGTCGATGCTCCGCAAGTAATTCTCAAATAGATTAGCGTTATGGCCCAAATATATTTTCAAAACCTTTATAGTCACTTTTCTTGAGGAAAAGGACACATTTTCAGCGGAAACAAGTTTATCTAAACCTTGTAGAACAACATCAAATTTTTCAATATCATCCATTTCTGCCAAAACGGAAATATAGACATCCAATTGTGAACTGGAAAAAGAATAATTTCCTTGCAACTTTGGAATGATTGTTTTTGAAATTACGTCCTCAAACGAGGCGGACTTTAACATATATTCCTTACAAAAATGCTCTGTTAGTTCAGGATAAATAAGCTTCCCGGAAGAGTCAATAACTTTAATTTTTGTCAAATAAGCGTACTCCTGCGATGCTGTATCGATCTGCAGAGTCGGATTAAACAGTTGCTTAAAGGCTAATTGTCTTAATAGTCTATTTAATGCATATTTAGTAAAATCATAAGTACCTACCGAATCATTATATATAACGTTAACATATTGCGTGATGAAATCCATTTTTTCTGATAACATGATGTTATTTTTGTTTATGATTTCCCAAACATATGGGATGTATAATAACTTTTGCTTTTTGAATATAGATATATTTTTTCCTGAATAGTTTTTGCTTAAAAACTTTGTTATGTCTTCTTCGAAAAAATTTCCAATATTTATTCTTTTGGAAATGATATTACCAAATGCTGAAAACATATCATTTTTTTCTAATTCATTGTAAATCTCATTTTGAAAACAAATGATAAATTGAATACATCTAAATTCACGGACGACATACAGAAAATTAAAAAATTCCGTAAGTTTGGCACTTTCAATTCCTTGAAATATTTCAGTATTAAAGCAATCATCTATAATAAAGACAAGTTGCTGGTGGGTTTCGTTCCGCCATTTTGAAAAGGCATACATAATGGGAAAAGGTATATTTGTCTCATATCCTAATGCTCGCGCCATGTTTTCCAATATACTATATTTCTGATTAAAAAAGACAGGAAGAAATTCTATATCTGGTAAAGATGTCATTGACTTATAAGTAAAACAGGATTTCCCAAATCTACGATCACCTACTATGGCGATACACTTAGTGGTGAAAGATGTTAGATACTTTTTCAAATTGAAAAACGCATCTATCCGTTCAATCAACTGATTGCTATTTCCGAATCGCTCTTTGTACATAGCTATCTGATGATCCATTTTAGATTGAACAACAGTGGGTACAAAAAAAGGGTTTGCATTTTTTAGTTTTACGTCTCTTAAAAGATTTCTTGATAATTTCTGAAAAAGAGTATCAAATGATGTGTTCACGTAACAGAGTTTGCTTTCCAAAGTACAAGCTAAATTTGAGTCTTCTTTGGGGGCGCATATGTTGCACCAGTAAACTTCATCAATTTGATCTATTTTCTGTTTGAAAATTTCGGTAATTAAATCGTCATAGCCGCCATAGCCGACAATTATGATGCTGTAATTCTGAATAATGTATTCGAATAAATTGATGAAATTTTCACTATAGTTTTTGTTACATATTTCATTTTTTGTTAAATGCGTTACAAGACGATCAGACAAATCACCATGCATTTTCAAATAAAAAGGCGGTATTTTGCTACGACGTAAAAAATATTCCTTAGGGAGAGCTCTTCCTGGGGTAAAGATCGTAAAAGGCTTTGAATTTAATAGCTTTTGAGTTTCTTCTAAAAGGCAATCGAAATTCGTAGTGATAACGGCGTCAATAAGTCCCATTTCTGCAAGCATTACAAGTAATAGATAGCCTTCAGAAGGGGTTTTATGATTTCTCATGACGTTTTCAAGCGTTTCACAGCGACCGTCTTGGGACATTTTTTCTATTTGATTTTCAAACTGTTCATCCAAACTTCTATCGCTAATAATAGAAGGTACCATACAACCATTTTCCCTTAGAAAGAGTATTTTCAACTCTCGAAAAAGGACACCTCCGCTAGAGATGTCTGCGCCAGCACCTATCAACACACAAACTTTTTGCTTTTTATAGGTGCCTTGCTTTATACTATTTATTCGATTTATGATATTATTGATATTTCCATATTTGATATTCATAAGATATAAACCTCTCTGTATACATACATGTATATAATCCAGTATTATCCTCCATAAAGTCAACTT
>JAMPAI010000051.1 GCA_023667315.1 Ruminococcus flavefaciens | reverse complement strand
AGAACATACCGAACTCGAAATAGAGTTTACCGTCGCTGTCACGGAGCAGGGGATATGTGTCTTGCGTAATCTTGCCCGCACGTGTAATGGCAACGGTGATCGTTTCGTAGACGAACGAGATATCTATGATGTTAAAGATAATCTCGAACTCTCCGTCGTTGTAAGAGAATTCTGAGAGATAGTATTTTCTCGACAGATTCTCTTGATTTACATTTGCACTTGTTTCTTTCATTTTTGGATTAACCTCCGAATATATATTGCCTTTCGGCAACAATAAACAAGGCACAGGAAAAAATATATAGCGATATACAATGAAAATACTGCTATTCCATAAGTCAACGAACAGCAACAAAATATTGCGTCAAAAGAAAAAGTAAAGTCTGTTGAAGAACTCGACTTATGACATCTACATATTCTTAGCAATATTTTTTGCCGTTGACTTATGGTTTTTATCTGTGCCAACTCACAAAGCCGAAAGACAATATATTCGGAGATATAGATTATTGATTTGTTTGCTTTTATATGGTATAATATATTACAATTATTAGATTCGTGAGGGTGAAATGGAATTAATAGATTCTCAAATATTAAAAGAAATTGTAGAAAGCTATAAGATAAATGCGGCAGGGCTTTTACCTGAATTAGTTAAACGCCTTATATTATCAAGCGTAAAGAATATTTCAACGATTAGATTTCCGAGCATGAATGATGTTTGGGCTCCGGGGTTTGATGGTGTGGTTGAGTGTGATGAAGGGAACACGCATATTAAACCGGGTTTTAGCGTATGGGAATGTGGAATAAATCACAATTCTTTACAGAAAGTTAATTCGGATTATGATAAGCGCAATAACGATCCGTTAGGTATAGACAAATCAAAGACTTCACTTTATATGGTTGTACCATATATCTGGAAAAATCGCATTAGTAAACAGCAATGGGAAAACGAAAGAAAGGGGGAGTGGGCAAATGTTCATATAGTCGATGCTGTTGAGCTTTGCGATTGGTTGAATTCCGAACCCGCCGTGGTGTGCTGGCTCTTGGAGAATTATAGCAGTAAGGTATTATCATTTTCAAGTGTATCTAAAGCTTGGGAAAAATTTTCACATAAGACAGAGCCTAATTTTGTAATGGATATGTTTATTCGCGGTAGAGGTGAAAAAGTTGAGTTATTAAACAATTTTGTTAAAAAAGATATTATAAGAGTTAAAAGTCAAAGCCATATAGATGCGGTTGGCTTTGTATTGGCTGCTACGTTAACGAACAAAGAAAAAGGTGAAACATATATAGTAATAGATAATGAGAAAACATATAATGAAATAAATAAGATAGTTAAGAACAAGACATTCATTTTTACTTTCAAATATGAGAGCGATATAATATCCGAAAATAATAACCGTGTTATACTTTGTTTTAATTGCGAGGACACGAGTATAAAACCTGATATTGAGTTAAATAAATTATTCGGTCAAATGTTCGAGAATGCTTTGGAGCAAATGGGAATAAAGGGTATAGAAGCAACACGATTAAGCAAATTTACAGATAGAAATCCATACATTTTGTTAAGACATATTCCCGGTACGGCTAATGAAACATGTCCGAAATGGGCAAAAAGCGGGAATCTAACTCCATTAATCCCGATTTTATTTATGAGAAATGTAAATAAGAATAATGATTTACATCGCGAGATTATAGAAAAATTAGGTGTCAAGTATCAAGATTTTGAAGACCGAATGAGAGAACTATTAAGATATGAAGATAGCCCCATAAAAAGTATCGGCTCGCATTATGCTATTATTAACTATGAGGATATCTGGACGGAGATGCGTTTAAGTGTAAGTGATAGGTGGTATGCATCGCTGGTTGAAATTATTAAAGCTATTATATCGTCGCTAAGCATTTCGAATTCTATTTATAGTCCGATAAGTGGGAACATATTCAATAATTTGCTTATGAATTTTGTATATTTCTCCAATAACTGCGAACAAGACAGGCAAAGGGTTGTTAATGATATTTCATCTATTATAATGTTAATGAAAGATAAGAAATGTCAGTATTTATTAATAAAAAATTTAACAACTTTTGCGAAAGCTGCGCCGTCAGTGGTCTTAGATTTTATACAAAATGACTTAAAACAAAAAAACGGCATAATTACGCCATTATTTGAAAATCAGACAGGGTTCAATGAGTATTGCAATATATTGTGGGCTCTCGAATGTTTAACACAGTTTAATTCGACTAAGGTTGATGCATGCCGAATTCTTAAAGACTTATATTTGCGTAACTATGAATATCGTATAGTAAACAGTCCTATGGAAACGCTATCGAGTGCTTTGAATATTTTAATCCCACACAATGCTTTAACATTAAATGAGAAGAAAGGGCTGTTACTGAGTTTTATAGATGAGAATCCGATAGAAATGAGTGCTTTTGCTTTGGATCTCATTGGAAATAATATTTCGGCTCGTTCTGTAAGTATAGAAGATTATCCTAAGGATATATGTCAAGAAGAAATTACTTGTGGAGATATATATAAGGCTATAGAACGAATAACTCAAAAAATAGCTGATATAATTTTGGAACAAAAATCATCTCAGCTATTAGAAAAATTTATTAAATCTTATAAGATAATCTACCCAAAAATTTTAGATAAGTTGACTGATAATATTGTTTACGAGGAATTTGATGCAGAACAGCTTAATAAAATATATTTTGATGTATTGAAAACTATAAGATTAGTTAAATTATCTGCAAAGCATAATAAAAGAAGTGCAGACAAACAAATTTTGGCATTAAAGAAATTTTCGGATAAAATTCAAAATCCGGATATGTTTACAAGATTCGCATTGTTTTTTAGATCATGGTGGAGCTGTCCCATTATTATTGAAGATGATATGGATATAGATGAGTATTATGAGAAATCTGAAACTATTATATTAGATTATCGAAAAACGATGTATTTGCAATTGAAGCAACTATATGGGGAAGATGTGATTTATAGGTTGTTATCTATTATGGATGATAATGCATGTTGGGGAAACTTTATTTTTAGTATGGAGCGGACTCGATCTATACGTAATATTTGCATAAAGTGTGTTGAACTGTCAAAATTTAATATACTTGCAGCAATTATGGATCGAGTAGAATTAAGCGAATTTGAAAGTGTTTTTAAATTATTAGATAGTGAAGTGCAATTAAAAATATTACCGTCAATTTACAGAAATGATATTTTGTGTTTGTTGAACGAAGAAACATTTAGGCGGGCATATTGGTGTAGTAAGCGCATGTTTGTTTATGATGAAGAAATATATAATAATTTATTAAAGTACAACCCGTTAGGATTGTTAGGTTTTTATTATAATAAACCTGTTGATAAAGATAATATAGAACAAATTATAAAAGTGTGTAAGCAAATCCTTTTAATTGATATTACACAAATAAATCGCGCTATCGAATATTACTATTTTTCGAGTGTATTTGATAAGATAGATAATTATATATATACGGATGAAATCGCAGAAATCGAATTTGAATTTTATAGGAAACAGTTAATTAAAGATTATACGGAAGGAATGAAAACATATTTGTTTTTGCGCCCGTTCGAAATAATAAATGTTCTAAACGATAAAACCGAGGAAAGATTACGCGCGAGCTTGTGGTTAAATTTTCATTATACGTTACCAAAAATTGCTTATGAAGATTTTGATAAATACATATTCTTTTTTGACAGCATAGTAAACAAAGTAGAAGACAAAGAATATGCATTATGTTTTGTAGGAGAAGTTATCGGAAGGAGTGTTGCTGGTTCCGATGATATCTTTCCTCATGAGTTTGCGCGACGAGTGATAGAAAAATATTCCGGCGATAAATTTGATAGCGGATTTATCGCAGGCAAGAATAATATGCGTATGCGTTGTGTCGGTGATGGTAGCGATCAACTCAGAATCGCACAGAAATATGAGAACGATGCAAGCGTAATTAGAATTGAGTATCCGAATACAGCGAGATTATTGGAAAAATTAGGTAAAAATCACAGACACGAAGCTGAAAGTGATAAGGTCTTTTCTGAAATAGATGTTTTATATGATTAACGAAAAAATTTTATAGGTTAAAATTTATATCAATTTATTTCGTTTGTAGTTGAAAATAGTTATTAATCATGCTATAATGAATTATCAAACAAATTTAAGGATAAATATGGTTAAGATAATTACTCATAGAGCAAGTAGCGAAGCACGACAAAGAGCGCATAAACTTGTTGAAGATGTTCGAGCACATCATTTAATTAAAAACCATTATAAGTTCTTTTGCCGACCGATAGGATCTCAAAAGCGAAGGTGTATTGTTCAAGATAAAAACGGTAAATATGATTTGGACTTTCAGATCGTATTAACGAAAAACAGTAAAGACGGGGATTCGGATCCTACGGCTATTAAAAAGGATTTCTTGCAAGCTTTTACCGATTATAGTAATCATAATGAAAGAGTTGAGGATTCCAAAACTGTGGTTACGGTTAGGTGTTCAAAAAGCGATGGAAAGTTTGATGCGGATCAAGAAAAATTTTCATTCGACTTTGTAATTATAAGTATAGACGAAGAAAAAAGAATACGACGTAACGGTCAAAGTCAATATACATGGGTTCAACTTCCGCAAAAGAATTCTTATATTTATGAGCGGTTTCGTCGATTAACTGTGAAACAACAAAAAGAATTATTGGAAACGTATTTATTGCCTAAAATTATAGAAGAGAAGAAAAAAGACGAGAGTATAAGGCAAGCAACGATAGTACTGTTTTATAACGAAATAAATAACTATTATCAAAGGAATAGATTATTATGACAAGAGACGAATTGCTCGGGCATATTGAATTTGAATCGGAAGAAGAAAGACAAGAGGCCGATTGCTATATTTACGTAAAAGGGATTGCATTACACGCTAAAATTTTAAAATATTTGAAGTTTGATGTTCGCGAGAACGAAAGAATTAAATGGAGTTTACTTGCTGAAAAATTAAGCCAAGATAAATTGTTGCGTGATAAACTCTATATTTATTTGGCTACATTAGAAGAATATATACGAGCATATATTGCGAATAAATATGAGAATAATATTCAACAGCCTTTTTGGATTAATGGGGTTGGGCATCGAAATAAAATAAAAGATAATATAACTATGGGTATGGCACTGTTT
>JAMPAI010000050.1 GCA_023667315.1 Ruminococcus flavefaciens | reverse complement strand
TGGTCCACCACCAAGACTTTCAACGTGGGCGTGGTCATAGACGTGTTGCAGCGCAAACTGGGTGCCGAGATCGATGTGTTCTATCAGCACACCAGCGACCTAATCGAGAGTATCAGCGGCAAGTTCCCCTCATCGCTTGGTGGCTATGCCCCCTCGCGTGAGAACTCCGGAGCTATTGACAACCGCGGTATCGATATAACTTTGAAGCACCAGTTGCGTGTCACCAAGGATTTCAACTACAGCTTGCGCGGTACATTCAGCTTTGCCCGCAACAAAGTGTTGAAGATGAAAACCAGCGACGACCATCCCATGTACAACTCGCAGCTCGGTCACCCCATGGGAGCACGCTTTGGCCTTATAGCTACGGGTTTGTTCCAGACCCAGGAGCAGATTGACAACTATCCGTCCGCTCCCTCGGGCAGTGTACGCTTGGGTGAAATCATGTACAAGGACACCAACGGTGACGGCAAAATCATGTATAAGGGTACCGAGAGTGACTTTGTGCGCATCGGTTACGGTTCACTACCCGAGATTTCGTTCTCGATGAACATGGACTTCAACTACAAAAATTTCTATCTCAACTTGTTGTGGCAAGGTGTTAGCCATGTGGACTATACGCTCAACGGCGTGTGGGGCAACGGACACAGTGACCACACCCCCTACACCCGTCCGTTCTACGGCGACACCAACGCTCCCAAGTATCTGGTTGAGAACGCCTGGACTCCCGAGCATACCAATGCCCGCTATCCGCGCCTGTCGACCATCGCCAACCAGAACAATGCCGTTACTTCAACCTGGTGGTTGATTAACGGTGAGTATCTGCGACTGAAGAACCTATCGTTTGGCTACGACTTGCCCGAGCAGTGGTTGAACAAGACCCCCTTCAGCCGTGTCAACATCTATGTTGCCGGAACCAACGTGTGGACCTTGAGTCATTTCAAGTGGGTCGACCCCGAGTCTCCCTCGGTAAGTGCCGGCCACTATCCCCAGCAATCAACCTGGAGCTTGGGTCTTAATCTGTCATTCTAATCAATAAGGAGAATTCACAACAATGAAAAGATACATATATATATTTGCTGCGACGGCCTTAATGCTTGGGTCGACATCATGTAATGATGAACTTAACGTACGCAGCACCACTCAGTTCATTCCCGAGGATATATGGAACGAAGAGAGCGCCGCCGAGGGGTATGTTATTGCCTCTTACCAGACATTCTCCGACCATTCCAACAACTATCTTATCGACAGTAATAAATTTTATGACGCTTTCAGCGATATTGCAAAGTCAACCTCATGGGATCAGTATGAGCACCAGTACAACAAGACGTGGATGCTCTCCAACTCGTTTGGTAAAAACAATGCCGGTCCATTCAACTGCTGGGGCGCCACCTATGGTCGTGTAAAGCGAGCCAACAAGTTGCTCAATGACATCGATGAGTATGCTGTAACCCGCTACGGTGAGGAATGGTGTAACATACGTCGTGCCGAGGTACGTTTCTGCCGCGCCATGAGCTATTTCTTTGCCGCTCGCGTGTATGGCGGTCTGGTGATACGCACCGACAAGTCGGGCGTCAACGGAACTCTCGACGACGGCCGCTATGAACAGGACGTCAATCGCGCCCGCCTCAGCGAGGAGGAAACCTATGACTGGATTATCAACGAGTTGCAGTGGGCGATTGAGCACCTTCCCAACTCGTGGGAGACTAAGTATGTGGGTCGTGCTACCAAGGGCATGGTGTCAGGCTTTTTGTCGCGCGTGGCTCTCTATGCCAATCGCTGGGAGGTGGCCGCACAGGCTGCCGAAGATTGCAAGAAGTTTGGCGGCTACAGTCTGCGTCAGCCATCCGCTCAGACCTTCGAGGCTCGCGTGGAGAACTTCAAGCAACTGTTCAACTGCCGCTATGATGCAGCCAATCGTGTCGAGGTTATCTACGCCATATATGGTAAGAAAGAGATAAAGATGAACAACTACGACACCCAGATGCGTCCCTTTGGCGACTCGCGCAACCCCAATATGGGCACAGTCAATGCGCGCATAGTGCCCACAGTCGAGTTGGTTGATATGTATGAAATGAAGGATGGCAGTACGTTCAATTTCAATGATCCGCTGTGGTCATTCTTCTACAAAGATCCCTACACTGATCGTGAACCCCGTTTCCAGGCTACTATTCTTTACAATGGCGCCGAATGGGAAGGCCGTACTATCGAGACCTACAAGGGCTCGGGTAGTGTAGCCGACGGCAAGGATTGCTACTCACCATGGACTAATAATGCATCGACCCAGGGTCGTACTTGTACCGGTTACTACTTCCGCAAATACCTCATGGAAGGAGAGGAAATTACTACCTCCAACCGCAGCTACAATACTGAGATTATCCTGCGCTATGCCGAGGTGCTGCTTAACAAGGCTGAGGCTTATGCTCATTTGGGTATGTTTACTGAGGCTTGCAAAGCTCTTAATGAGGTGCGTGCCCGCGTTGGATTGCCTGCTCGCAACACCACCGACCTCAATCAGTTTATGACCTATCTGCGCAAGGAACGTTGCTGTGAACTCGCAGGTGAGGGCTTGCGTTTCTGGGATTTGCGCCGTTGGGATCTGGCTCAACAGACCATCAACGAGCAGCCTGTTCATGGTCATCTCGTAACCAAGACAACGGCCGGCATCTTTACCTACAGTACTGTTGATGCCGATGGTGGCATAGCTCGTATGTATCAGGAGCGTTACCGCTACTTCTCGCTTCCCAGTGATGAACTCAACAACAACAAACTGTGTAAAGACAATCCCGGTTGGTAATCTGTAAAAAAAAATACAATGATATGAATAAGATATATAAATATATGATGTCGGGCATGCTTGCCCTGGTTGTGGCGGTCGGGTTTACCGGATGTCAGAAAGCCGACGAAGATTTCAAGCATGACAACAATCTGATTTCGGACATGCGCATCAAGACCAACACAGCTGCCGAGGGTATCGCCGGTAAGATTACCGAGTATGACGCACAGGGGAACGTGGTGATGGTATCGGAATACATCAACGGCCAGCGTGTTATCACTCAAGGCTCACAGGTAACTGCTGCCGAGGTGCAGGGTGGTCATGGCCAGGTGGAGTTTATCCTTAAGCGCAGCCTCATGGGTGTCTACGATCCCGAGCGTTGCTATTTGTCGGCATCGCTCACCTATAGTGAGATTATTACTCCGCCGTTGGCTCTGCACGACATCTGCAACCGCGATTCACAGGGTGTGGCTCAAGGTATCAATATTACCGTTACTTCGGGCATAGGTACCAAACGTGTATATAATGTCATTGGATACTTTGAGGGTGAATATGTACTCACTGATGATGCTACTGAATAATTGACGAGTAAAATTTACAATTATGAAATTGAAATATATATTATATGCAGCCACTGTGGGAGTCATGATGGGCTCGCTCACGGCTTGTGACGACGATATGACCGCCGACCTGCGTTCTGATGCCAATATCGAGAGTTTTGGCTTTACGGTTTCTGCTCCGGCTGTCTATGACCCTGAAGATCCTACCAAGGAGATACGTGCTGCAAAGACTTTCAAGGTCAAGCCCGATGCCAATGATCCTACCAAGTTCTACGTGTGCATTAGTCCATTCCTTGATGCAAGTGAATATCTCACCAACTGCCGTCCGCAGTTTTACCTCTCAATGGGTGCTACAGTTAACCCTCCCATGACCGAGAGTCAGGACTTCAGTCATCTCGACGCCCCGGTGGAGTACACTGTTACCTCGGGTGATGGCAAACACACCAAAAAGTTCTATGTAAGTTGGAAGGAGAGTGAAATGAAAGCAGTCGGTGAGGGTATTGGCGACATCGAGGAGGAAGCTTGCAAGACCTATGTTGAACTGGGATATCCCGGAACATTTGGCACATGGCCTGCTTGGAAGTCGGAGGATTTGAAAACGTCCATGGGTGATCTTATGTGCTATCCCGCTTTCTGTGGCACTGACAAGCTGGTATTGTTTTCACGTCGCTATGCATGGGGTGATGATGGCCAAGCCGGTGCCAAATACCAGATGGCGGCTAATCCGTCGCTCGCAATCAAAGTATTTGATGTTGAAACGCTCACTCCTAACGGTGCGCTTAACCTTGGCAGTATCAATGTTGCCGATATCGTGGCCATAGCCTCGGATTTCAAGGGTAATATGGTGGCTGCTGTAGGCCGTAAGAGTGCCGGTCAGACCGACTTTTACTATTGGACTTCGATTGATGCCGACCCGGTGCACATTGGAACTGCCCCCATTACTATTGATATAAGTCTTAACGATACTGATGCGTCACCTTATATTAATGTAGCCGGTGACATCACCATTAATGCGGCAATTGCCACCTCGGCACCACGCACCGATCGCGGTCACCACTACAAATTCTATGCTTATCGTGGAGTTCTTGAGCCGAACTACGAAGATATCTACACTGAGCACACTCAGCTTGACTTGACACAGTTCCAGATGATTTCCTACTTTGGCAGCAGTGAAAATGACCCCTACCTTGTAGGTGACTGTGAACCTAATGGTGCAGAGACCAATGGTCATGTGAAGATATATCTTAACAATCCCGATGGAAGCAACCGAGCATCATGTGACTATCACCCCGCATGGTACAACGGAGCAACAATGTCCAATGGTGATGCCTGGTGGTCGCGCAGTGGTACCAAGCCGGAGCGTACCGGCTCACGTCGTCCTACTGTGTATGCAATGATACTTAACGGGCAATCCTACTCGTTCTTCCTTACCGGTACCGACCAGTGTACCCGTGGTTTATTCACCAATCAGGAGCTGAATGAGCAAGTGGCCGGGGCCTTGAACTTTGATAACATGAAGCAATGCAAGGACAAGAGTAACGGCAAGGATATGGGCAGTTGGCAGATGGACTCATTTGGCGCCGTAGCCACCTGGTACTTTGACGATGAAGCACAGCAAGGCCGCGTTATTACCTGGGCCGATCGCTGGGGTGTAAATTCATTCCTTATCACCTGTTACGAATAGTTGAGCAGGGCGGTTAAGGGACAGTTATACTACTATTGTTCATGTTAAGATTGAATTTATAAAAATATTTTAAAAAACCTTTTGGAGTTAAAAAAATATTAGTGTATATTTGTCGGGTGATGGTATGCCATCACCCGATTTTAATATATAATCATTAGAGGTTGTTTAATAATGAATGTTAACAGATAGGTTGTGAATTTTTGAGCTAA
>JAMPAI010000004.1 GCA_023667315.1 Ruminococcus flavefaciens | reverse complement strand
AAACAAAAACAGTTAAACAGCCCCTAATGTGTCAACCTTTTTCAGGGAAAGTCAATGCCGCCGCCCGAAATCTCAAAGTTCGGTCGGAAAAGTGTAGTTTTATTGCAAAAGTTCGGTCGGAAAAA
This sequence comes from Ruminococcus flavefaciens, assembly GCA_023667315.1. Taxonomy (GTDB): domain Bacteria; phylum Bacteroidota; class Bacteroidia; order Bacteroidales; family P3; genus Pullibacteroides. Next base: position 209,692 of record JAMPAI010000004.1, on the reverse strand, counting down.
TGTATATTTGCACCGAAAACGATAATTTACAGACTTTTGTCATGAACCGAAACATCATCCGCCAACTTAAGGCCTGGAAACATAAAAAAGGAAGGAAACCGCTGATCCTTTCGGGCGCCCGGCAGGTGGGAAAGACCTATATCCTGAAAGAGTTCGGAAAACAGGAATTCAACAACGTGGCCTATGTGAACTGCGACGACAATGAACTGGCCAAATCCCTGTTCGTACAGGATTACGACATTCAGCGTATTGTGTTGGCCATCAGCGCCATTACAGGACAGAGCATCCTGCCCGGCAAAACGCTGATTATCCTCGACGAGATTCAGGAAGCCCCCCACGGCCTTTCGGTGCTGAAGTATTTTTGCGAGAACGCCCCGCAATACCATGTGGCGGTGGCCGGTTCGCTGTTGGGCATCACGATGCACCGCAACGAGTCGTTTCCCGTGGGCAAGGTGGATATCCTGCACATCTATCCCATGACCTTCGACGAGTTCCTGCTCGCCAAGGGCAAGCAACAGATGGTGGAGCTTCTCCGCGCCCAAGACTGGGAAACAGCCAAGATGCTCAAAAGCGAGTATATCAAATTTTTGCGGGAGTATTACTTTGTGGGCGGCATGCCGGAGGCGGTAAAGGAATTCGTGGCTTCCAACGACGCGGTAAGGGTGCGCGAGATTCAGAACAATATCCTCTATACCTATCAAAAGGACATTTCGAAGCATGTGCCGGCCTCCGAATCCAACCGCATCAACATGGTGTGGCAGTCGATGCCCTCGCAGCTGGCCAAGGAGAACAAGAAGTTTATCTATGGCGTGGCCAAGCCGGGGGCAAGGGCGAAAGACTTCGAGGTGGCGATTCAATGGCTGCTGGATGCAGGTTTGGTGTATAAGGTGCCGAGGGTGCAGAAGCTGAAGATGCCGTTGAAGTTCTATGAGGATCTGCCCAATTTCAAACTTTTTTTGTTGGATTGCGGTTTGCTGGGCGCGATGAGCGAGATTCCGCCGGAAGTCTTGCTGGTGGCCGAAAACGGCATGGAGGAAGCCAAGGGCGCCTTTACCGAGAATTACGTGATGAGCCAGTTGGCCGCCAGCTTCAACAACTCCGTGTATTATTACAGCAACGACGCCAAGCTGGAAATCGACTTCGTGGTGCAGAACGGCATGGATATCGTGCCGATAGAGGTGAAAGCCGAAGAGAACCTCCGCTCCAAATCGCTCTCCACCCTCGTGGCCGCCCAGCCCGAGCTGCACGGCCTGCGCTTCTCGATGTCCGACTACCGCGAGCGGGACTGGATGCGAAACGTGCCACTGTATGCGGCCTGGGGATATCTGGGAAAGTAAGAAATGATCGCACGCCCGTTGTACGGTCGCCTCGTCGAAAATGGCCTTAGGACAACGTCCTATCTTGACACTGCCCCGCCTATTTTTTCGATACCTTGCCCGGACTTTTCGCAGCGGTCTTTTTTGAATTCCGCCTGCCGATAGCGGAAAGAATAATCCATATGGACAACGGCTTGAGGAAACAACTCGCCAGAAGCCAGCCGATGGAACTCCGCTTTCTCCGTTTGGCCATGATGATTATGGCGACATAAGACGCAATCCTCACCGTGACCAAGAAAAGTACAAGGATAACAAACAATAGCTGAAGCACTTCGGTTGCACAGGAAACTCCGGATTCTTGAAGGGGTTCGCTCACCGCCTCCACCGTACATCCACCCGGTTCCGGACTGGAAATGGCTTCCTTGGCAACCGTTATCCTGTACCCGCCGGATTCATAGGTCAGCCGAAACGTGGAACAAGCGCGGAGTGAATCTTCGATACCGCACGGAATCTGTGCAAAGACACCTTGCACTGCAAAAATCAATATCCCCAACAGGAACCAATGTTTCTTTTTCATGATTTTCATGTCTGGAGCGTAAAATTACGAAATAAGTTGCCATGGATTGGATTTTTGACTTATCTTCACGCTCCTTAAGTTTTTTATACCCAAACGTCATGACGCTGAACCCCCGATTGACCGATTACGTGGAATGGCATATCATTCCGCAATACGCCGGTTTCGACAAGGCGCACCGCGAGGACCACGCCCGCATGGTGATTGAACAGAGTTTGAAACTGGCCGACAAGATGCCGGAGGTGAACATCGACATGGTGTATGTGGTGGCCGCCTTCCACGACTTGGGCTTGGTGAACGGCCGGGAGAACCATCATCTCGACTCGCAGCAGATTCTTTTGGCAGACGAATTTCTAAAACAGCATTTTACGGAGGAACAACGCCAGACGATGGGCGAAGCCGTGGCTGACCACCGCGCCTCCAACAAGGAGAAACCCCGAAACACCTACGGCCTGATCGTGGCCGAGGCCGACCGCTTCATCGACCCCGAGACCATTATCCGCCGCACCGTGCAATACGGCCTCTCCCACTACCCCGAGTTGGACAAGGAAGGCCATTACCGCCGCACCCTCGACCACCTCGTAACCAAATACGGCCCCGAAGGCTATCTAAAGATATGGATTCCCTGGAGCGAGAACGCCGCCCGCCTCCAGGAACTGCACCGCATTATCGCCGACGAAACGCAGATCCGTGCTTTATTTGAGCGGATTTTCGGGGAGGAGACGGGACGATGATTATGCTCCGGAAACATTATGTTCTTGGGGCATAATTATTTTTTTTCCTTGCATGGTTTCAGTTCAAATTTCACTTCTTATAGTAGATCTTGCGTCCCGTCACACTCGAAACGGTTTGGTCGGTATTGTTTTAAATCCTTCAGTCGGTTACAATATGAAACCGACTTACCCATTCCTGCGACAGGTAAAAACACCGGAACAAAGAATCGTCAAGAAACAATTGCATCAATTCTATTTTGCTCTTGACTAAAGAAAGATATTAGATTTTTTTCTACTACATCTTTTTTGCACTGAATATTTTTCGCCATTTTTGTTTCAAATAGTATCATAATACTAAGAGCACAATCGATGGGCTTTTTTCTGCCACTCAATATAGCAGCGATATCACTGTCGTCACATCCCATTCCCTTGCATTTGCTTATCATCTCATTTGTGATGGATAGTATCATATTTTCTATCTCGACTGAACTTTTAAAATAGCCATATTGAGATAGACAAGACACACTTCTCGACCAAAGTCCATAATCCCTTCTCAGGTCAAGTAAACTATCAAGTACCATCTTGGCTGAATCATGATTATTCAGAACAGCCATCTGCAAGGATATATTGATTGCCTCATCTTCATCCTCTATGGCTAATTGTTCCAGGTGCCGTCTATCATCTACAGCAAAGTGCCATCTCTGAGTTTTGATGAGTAATAAAGGATATCTAATGGACGTATCTTATTACAAATCCTCATGACATTCTGTACCATCTCATCCAACTTCTTCTGATCTCTTTGCTGTCTCAATAAGGCAATCTGTAACTCTCGATTCTTTTTATTGCTCTTGTTCGTTCGATAATTGGCAAACAACGCGACAATAACAGCACCTGAAGTGGCAATAGCCCCAATTGCCGTCCAATTTATTATAATCGATTCAAACACGACAAAACCAAGCATATCAATTAGAACACTGAATCTTCCTTTTCTTTTACATTCTCACTATTTGAAAAAGAATACTCCAAGCTAACATAGCCCTTTTCAGTAGACATTGCGTGAGTAAAAACGCCTATACTGGAAATATCTTCCGGTAGACTTTTTATACTTTTCTTTTTTTCTTCAAAAGCATTTATCACCAACCCAAGTTCCGGATTGTTATGTTTGATGCTGTCTTTTTGGTTTTCACTTAACTCATAAACATCCAAATTATTGCCAACAAGGATTCCGCGGTATAGAGAATCCAATAAAAGACTTGTCATAATCTCAATATCTTCAGTGGCATTACGCAAATTCGCTAAAAAACCTTCTTTTGTCCAAAGAGCCTCCAGGGTACGGTCGCCATTCATCAAGGAATACATAAAATCTTTATCTTTCTTCCAGAAACTATTTTCCTTTACGCTGTTAAATTGATACAAATCTCGATCACCATAAGTTCTTTTTATACTCTCGACAAGACGATCAAAAACACTTTTTAATTCTTCGCCGTATTTATTTGTGTATACATTCTGTCCTATCGCCTTAAGCCAATACACGCCATAATCGGAATCAATCCTAACATAATACGTTTCAAACTGATTATTAGTGTTAGGTGGTACTATCTCATAGACATCATCTTTTATCCAAACAGGAACCGTTCTACACACCTGCTTCACCTCACTAAGACTCATCCCCATATCTATTCCAAAAGGCCCTGCAATAGCTGGTAGGCTAAGAAAAATCATTAAAGCCACCATGATGACTTGCTTTTCAATTTTTTTCATCTTGTCAAAGATTAGCACTTACCAAAGTTAATCAAATTTAATGAGACAACCTCTTTTCCCGTTTTCACCTTCGCTTATCGGCACATTTCTCGTAGCTACTTTCTTTTGGCGAAGTCCCGCGACACGCTCAAAGACCAACTGCTGTCGAAACTATAGTTGCCTATTGCCGCGATGCTCTCAAAATCGTCTCCCTGTTGATTACCTCTGACATCCGAAACATCGCCTCCCAAAGCGCAGCCGAAAAATGCCACTTTGCACTTGTCGGGAAGTTCGAGTTCGAAGGCGATCCCTCGCTCGCGTACCGGCGAGAGTTGAAAGATGGGTGATTTCAGTTCATTGCATAGCCGATTGCGATTTACAAGATTGAATCACGGTATAAACACTGCAAAATGGGCAATACAACCGTAGTTTATAGGTTGGTCAGATTTCAATTGACCCATTTTGTCTTTACTCAAAAGTCATCCTAACTTTGCGCCATCAAAACAAATAGACCAATGAATAACAATTCTACAATAATTGAATGTCTTTGCCGTTGGATGGAACAAAACCACAGAACGGAACTTGATGCCGTACAGGCTGCGGAAATTTTAGATAGAGCCGGCATATTGAAAGACAGTGCAGCAAGACCAGGCAAACCTTTAAGGGATAAATTATGGAATGGAGAGATTCCTCATGCATACCAAACTGCAGACAGGCGTTGGCATATTCCATACGTCCGCAGCGGAGGTGTTTCCGTCAAGAAAGTTTCAAAGCCTGCGTTATCCACTCCCCAAGAAACACTTTCCCCAATCATAACCCCCAAAACGTTAACGGAGAAGTCTCGATTTAAAAATGTCAAGGATTTATCCTCCAGCTATGTTCCCGATGTTCCCGGACTTTATGCCATTCGGGTCAAAAACCCGGATAAACTTCCAAAGGAATTTCGCAATGAACTGAAGAACAGGAACGACAACTTACTCTATATCGGGCAAGCCTCACAAAGTTTGAGAAAACGCCTATGGGAAGAGGAGTTGCACGCCCGCCGTCATGCAACCTTTTTCAGAACCATCGGTGCCGTATTGGGCTACTTACCGCCCAAAGGCTCCTTGAAAGGGAAAAAGAACCAAAACAACTATCGGTTCAGTGCCGACGACAACGCAAAAATTATCAAGTGGATAGAAGAAAATTTGATGATAAACTTCATGGAGTGCAGGGACAATATAACCCCAATGGAGAAGGAACTCATCAAAGTGTATACGCCATTGATGAATATACAAGACAACCCCACTCCCTTTGGATTATTGCAAGAATTACGCAATAAATGTAGGGAAACCGCACGATCATAAACGGCTATTTCAGTCCGATCTGCAGTTCGTGTTTTCCAAAAATTTCATATTATGCTCAAAAAACATTATGTTTGCAGTGCATAATAATTTTGAAGCATGAAATTTGTTGACCGGATAGAGGAAACCGCGCGCCTCAAGGGGGCGCTCGCCCGCAAAAAGGCTTCTTTAGTCGTTATCTATGGACGCAGGCGTTTGGGCAAATCCACTCTTGTTAAACGTGTGTTGACCAAGAAGGATGTCTATTTTTTGGCCGACCGTTCGGAAGGTCAATATCAGCGAAGCCTGCTATCCCATGTTGTCGCACAGGTGTTTCCCGATTTCGACCAACTCACCTACCCCGATTGGGAATCCCTGTTCCGTGCCATCAATCATCGTACCGACAAACGTTTTACGCTATGCCTGGATGAGTTCCCCTACCTTGCGGAACAGTCTCCCGAATTGCCGTCCGTATTGCAGAAATTGGTGGATGAAAAGCAATTAAAATACAATATGGTGCTTTGCGGCTCCCCGCAGAACATGATGTACGGCCTCTTCCTCGATTCCACGGCCCCGCTCTATGGACGTGCCGACGAAATCATGCGGCTCACCCCCATCCGCTTGCCTTATATACAAGACGCATTGAAACTCGATGCGGTGAAAGCCGTGGAAGAATACGCCGTATGGGGTGGTGTACCCCGTTATTGGGAGTTGCGGGAAAATCAATCTTCACTGGAGGAAGCTTTGTGGCACAACATATTTTCGGCAAACGGAGCCCTTTACGAGGAGCCGGTAAAACTCTTTCAAGACGATGTAAAGGATACGGTAAAGACCGCCACCCTTATGTCTTATATTGGAACCGGGGCGAACCGTCTGGCCGAAATCGCGGCCCGTTGCAACGAACCTGCAACCAACTTGTCGCGTCCGCTCAAAAAACTGATAGACCTCGGCTTTCTGGAAAAGGATATTCCTTTCGGGGTGGATGAAAAGAATGCCAAGAAGAGCCTCTACAAGATTGCCGATCCGTTTATGGCATTTTATTATCGCTTTGTGGTGCCCAACCGATCCTTTATCGAATTGGGACGCGATCTTCCCGTCCGTCAGGCCTTGAGTGCACATTTTGCCGAGTATGTAAGCCTGCAATGGGAAAGACTATGCCGGGATGCCGTAACGGGCAATAGCCTAAACGGCATCGTTTACGGCAAGGCGCAACGCTGGTGGGGCTCGGTACTCAATGAAAAAAGAAAGCCCGAACAAGTGGAATTCGATGTGGTGGCCGAATCGCTCGACAAAAAGTATCTGCTCGTGGGCGAATGCAAATGGACTGAAAAGGAGAACGCCCGACAACTCACAGATGAACTCCTCCGCAAGGCCAACATGTTGCCCTTTGTCAAAGACCACACGATAGTTCCCATGCTATTTCTGAAAAACACCCAAACGGATGCATCCGAAAACGTGCTGTTGCCTACGGATGTGGTTGGAATGATGAGATGATAGCGACCAACCGACTGATATTGCGGTCTTGGAAGCCCGAGGATGCGGAGGCGCTTTTCCGCTATGCTTCCGACAAACGGGTCAGCAAATTGGCGCTTTGACCGGTTCATACATCTGTGGAAATGAGCCGCGAAGTGATTGAAAGGTTTCCGCCCTCGCGTTCCGGCGGGTTGAAATAATCATTATATTTGCATTGAGTAAAAATACGCGCCATACTGCGTAAAATGTAAATACATGTACAAGAAAACTGAATATCACCTAATTAAAACAAGGCTTGAAGAGCCACGTAGGTTCATTCAGGTCGTTATGGGGCCCCGACAGGTGGGGAAATCCACCGTTGTGAAGCAGGTGCTGCAGGGTTTGGACGCCCCCTTTCAGTTCTTTTCGGCCGACAATGTACCGGCATCCAACAGCGCATGGGTTTCAAACTGCTGGGCAGCCGTGCGCAGCCTGAAAGAAAGCAAAGGATATGAGAATATTGTCCTCGTCATTGACGAGATTCAGAAAATCATAAACTGGAGCGAAGTTGTTAAAAAGGAATGGGACGACGATACCTTTCACGACCGCAACATCAAGGTTCTTTTGCTCGGTAGCAGCCGTATTCTTTTAGAGAAAGGGCTTTCTGAATCCCTGGGCGGCCGGTTCGAGGAAATCCGCATGACACACTGGAGTTTCCCTGAAATGCGGGATTGCTTCGGCTTCAGCCTCGACCAATACCTGTTTTACGGCGGTTATCCGGGAGCGGCCGCGTTGATTGACGATGATGACCGCTACCAACAATACATTCAATCTGCCATTGTCGAAGCCACAATCAATAAGGATATCCTGATGGACACCCCCATCGGCAAGCCCGCCCTGTTACGTCAAACTTTTGAGTTAGGAGCCGCTTATTCCGGCCAGTTACTCTCCTTGACAAAAATGATCGGTGCCTTGCAGGATGCCGGCAATACGACCACACTGGCAGGATATATCCATTTGTTGGATGAAGCGGGAATGCTGAACGGATTGAACAAATACAGCATCGACACCGCCCGCAGGAAAGCGAGTATCCCAAAGTTTCAAGTCTATAACAATGCCTTGAAAACGATATACAGTCCTCTTGCTTTCGGGCAGGCAATCATGGACCGCAAGGCTTGGGGGCATATCTTCGAATCCGGTGTGGGCGCATATCTCATCAGTCAGGCATTCGTACACCGTTTGGAAGTGTTCTATTGGCGGGAACGCAACGATGAAGTGGATTTCGTGCTGAGGGAAAAAGGGTCCGTCGTAGCCATAGAAGTGAAAAGCAATGCGGAGAAAAAGACAGCGGGGCTGGAAACATTCAAGGAACGCTTCAATCCTCAAACGGCATTGATTGTGGGGGATGGCGGCCTACGGCCCGAAGAGTTCCTCTCGATGGATATCCGGGAACTATTTTAAATGAAGTTTTCTCGTTAAGGCCGGCGTTAGAGGTTACGGCAGCACCTCCCCGTCGATAAAGAGCACAGCATCTTTGGTTTCGCCGGTTTTCTTGCGGAGCGTGTAGCGGGTCTTCCCTTTCAGGTTCAGCCCCTGGCGTTGTTCCTCCCACGAAATCTCCCGTACCGGACGACCGTTGATCGCCACAATCGTGTCGCCGATTTCGATACCCGCCTTCTCGGCGATACCGTCCACAAACAGGCTGTTCACAATCCGGCCCTCGCAGATATCCGTTCTGTCCACACTGCTCATCTGCGTTTTGGAGGAATGCCGATAGGCATCGTTTTCCCGACGGTTCGGACGCGCCCACAAGGTCTGGTTCGGCGCATCGATAAACCAATTGTACTGCGACAAAATGCCATTGCCGAGAAGCCCTACATAATCCAAGCCTTCCGACAAGGCACCCTCCCGGTTCAGGCTACATTCCACAATAGGTGCCGTCAAAGTGTCGAACAGCGAGAACCATTCCGCCCGAATATCCATTCCAGTGCCTCCACCGCCCAGGCCATAATGTTGCGCCTTGAAAAACGCCTTGGGAACCTCCGCCAAATGCAGGTCGTCGCCTGCGGCCTTGGTCAACACCAATGCACCGCCACATCCCATATCGAACCGAAACTTGCCCCGCACCACATTGGAATCGTTGATTTTAAGTGTTGCCTCCACATCGATGCGGTTGCCGGTAATGGTGACGGGAATCCGCCGATAGCCTTGAAGCATCGCCTCCGTCAAGGTGTCGTGCCGGCAGAGGTAACTGCCGTCGAAATTCACTTCCAACACTTTCTCGAACATCCAGGTGTTGCCGATCATGGCGTCGATATGCCGCCCCAACATCTGCCGGAGGTTCAGGATAGGCGAATACGAATGAACACTCGTCCATTCGGGATTCGCCGCCGCTCCCAGCGACACCCGCAACGTGTCCCAAACCAGGTCGACCAACTCCCCTCGCCCGTCTCCGGCCCCGGAAACAACCGCCTTGCCCATGCGCAACGGAAGATTCCTGAAGCCCGACAACACGGTGTAATCCTCATCGAGATAAAGCATATCCGCTCCGCTGTCGAAAATCAGCATAACATCGAGGCTGTCGTTGATAGATCCCGGAAAATACAAATGCGAATCGAAGATAAACGAAATGGCATTCGCCGGAATGGATGCCTGTGGCTGGAGCGCCGGTTTTGGTGTGCAGGCTGTAATCAGTGTTATTGAAATGAGGATTAGTGGGATGGTGTGACGGGGTTTCATGGCGGTTGGGGAGTTATAGATTTGCGGGATGATTCCTAAAGCGGTTGTTCTAAATCTTTGAGCAGGACGCACGAACGGTATCCAATCAATACATACAACATTAGCTTGTCTCCGGGCGAGAAGACTTATCATCTCCTACAATAAGCAGGATTATCCAAGTGAGCAATGGAGAGAAAAAGAACGACAGGAGTATCCAGCCTAAAGGATCACGATGTCTCTTCTTTGCCATGCGCCATGCAATATGTATGCGCAGAAGATACACAAATCCAAGGGCGGCAATTCCTCCAAATATCATCAACAGCGCCTCCCCTACAACGGGGTCAACCACCAAGTGTCCCATTTGCAAAATCATACCCATCACTTTAACTTGTACGACTTCAACTCAAATTTCACCTTATACTTGCGGTCAGGATTGCTAAGAGATGCCTTATTTTTATAGTACGCATAACTATCCCTATATCCATATCCTTTCAGCGTAACGCTCTTCACCATGCCCGGTTCAATAACCAAAGACTTTGTAAAATCCTGATAATCGAGCATATCGCCATTCATATCGTAATAAATCATGCGACCTGTCACACTCGAAACAGTGCGGTTGGTATTGTTCATGAAGGCCACCGTTGCGTCAGACTTAACCCAATCGTGAGAATAGTTGGCGAGTGTAATATCATCCTTGCCAACCGACGTAGATGATGAAGAAGATGCAGTCGCCGTGGTGACGGAGGGAACTGTGGTTTGGCGAGGAGACGGAGCGGCAGGCGCTGTAGCTGCCGATTTCGCAGGTCCCTGCTTCAGTTGATTCACCTCGTTACGCAAGCGTTTCACCTCTGCTTGAAGAGCCTTCCACTCGGCCTCCGTTACGATGAAATTAGGGGATGAAGTGGTGGCGATTTCTTCCGCCGAACCTTCCGGCACTATGGTTTCCGGCGCTTTTTCGTCTGTGTCACCAAAACGAATAAGCCCTGTAGTCCAAAAGATCACCAGGACAATAATTCCTACAATGACCACGGTTAGTATTGCAACGAAGAAGCCTCTCTGCCCGTTTCTTTCCTCATTTAATGGTGTGTCTTGCATGGTGTATTCCCGGTCTTGTCGCATCTTGTTTTGTATTTTCGTAACCTGTAAAGGTACAACAATATTAACAAGCGGATAGTTGCGGGATATTAAGCGGAACCTGTGTGCCACAACAATGCACCCCTTCGCAGAGTGAGACCCGCGAAAAAAATTCTTGCAGTCGGTTACAATGTGTAACCGACTCATTTCCGACACTGGCCGAACGATGTTTCTCTTTCAAATAACAATCTTATTTTGTAAAATCGCATTGGGTTGTTGACTCTACCGACGAATCAAGCATATAACAGTTATCTGACACCCAGTCTTTTTGTGACAAAAAACAAACAGCAACTCAATTTTCTCACTTATGCTTAACTTTGCTCAAATTTTAACCACTACCACAACCATGAAAAAGTCTTTGCTTTTCTGCATCTTCGCTTTCACTGCGGTTCTTTCATCTTTGGCTCAGTCTCAAGAGAAAAGTGCCATTCCCGAATCAAAGAGTAAGGCCGTTGAATTTCTCAACGCCAACGGAACATTTCTTGTAAAAGAGTTCTACGACCTTCAAAAGATTAAAGGCGTTGAATGCCAAGTTCTCATTATGAAAAATGTCGTTAGCGGTTCAAAATTGGGATGTCTCCGCTTAGAGACGCATTACAGCAGCCAGTATACAAGCGACAGCTACATTGGAACGCTTGACTCGGATGAATTAAACGCGTGCATTCAGTCCTTGCAATATATTAAAAACACACTTCTTCCCTCTGCACCTGAAATATATACTGAAGCTGAATATAAAACCAATGATGGCGTCAAGTTCGGAGCTTTCTTTAATAAGAATAAATGTGTACACTAAGGGCTACACTAGTCGCTCTGCCGTATTCCTTGACATTGAAAACATCGATGCTTTTATATCAGTTATGGAGCAGGCAAAGAATCTCATCGCCGAGAAGACACGATAACAATAGGAATATTCAACAACAATGAACAACAAGGAAAAAGGATACGTTTACATACTGACCAATCCGAGTTTTAAGGAAGATTGGGTTAAGATTGGCAAGAGCTCACGCCCTGTGGATGTCAGATCTAAAGAGCTTGATAACACCGCTGTACCTCTCCCCTTTGACATCTTTGCAACGATACAAACCTGCAAGTATAACGAGGTGGAAAAGTTGGTCCATAAAATGATTGACCGCCTGACAGATCTACGTATACGGCAGAATAGGGAATTCTTTAATGTTTCCCCACAAATGGCGCTGGAGATATTCAAGGATATTGAGTCAACTATTGATGATGCCGAGGTGACTTTGTATCATGAGAACAAACCCATACGTAAAGATACGGATGTAATACCAAGACAACGAGAGGTCAAACGTCCCCGTTTTAAGTTCAGCATGTGTGGTATTAAAATCGGAGAACTAGTAACTTTTATCCCAACGGGGACTGTAGTTAAAGTAGCCACAGATGATGCCGTTGAATACGACGGTCGGATTTATAAACTCTCCCCTTTCGTCGGCACGTTCATGCCCGAAGATAAACGAAATACTTCCGGCGCATATCAAGGTGCCAAATATTTTTCGTACAAAGGCACAGTGCTTGCCGACTTAAGAAATGAGAATGAATCGCTCAGCGAAAATCCTAACAGCGACAATGAGTAAGATTGCAACTTGCCTTAGCCCCGATTATCGCAAGGCTCAAACCATTTCCAACAACTTTTCCGTCCAATCACCCAAAACAGGGCATGCCCAGAATGATGTTTTCCAATAGAAAAAAGTTTAAATCTTTATTTAACAATGCTTTGGCTTTTCCTTAATCACATTTTTCCAACATGTTTTGTGATTATTCCCAACACAAAAAGGGGACTCTCTCCGGCCCCTACGCCTCCCCGTGGAGCAGTTCCTTATAGATATCGTAGTCCTCTTCAAGAAAACAGCAGACAATGACCTCTCCCGTGTAGAGACCGCTTTCGAGGTGATGACGGATGGTGTTCAGTGCTATCTGCGCCGCCTCGCACTGAGGATACCCGTAAACGCCCGTACTGATGCAGGGGAAGGCGATGCTTTTAAGGCCGTGGGACGCCGCCAGGCGCAAGGCCGTATCGTAGCAGGAGGCCAACAGCCGGGCTTCTCCGTGTGACCCGCCCCGCCATACCGGCCCCACCGTGTGGATCACCTTGCGACACGGCAAGCGGTAAGCCCCCGTTATCTTGCTCTGCCCCGTAGCGCAACCGCCCAAAGTGCGGCACTCCTCCAGTAGCTCCCGACCCGCCGCCCCCAAGAAGCGAAGTATTCGCCGCGTTTACGATGGCATCGACCCGGAGTTTGGTGATGTCGGAGAGGAGGAAGGTTATTGGTTTCATATTCTACAAATTTGATTTTACATCAACTATCGACACTGCGGCAACGGCTCACAAAAAGTCTTGTTCACCACCCTGTCCCGCATGAGTTTCATGTCAGTAAAGTTACGACTAATGTTTTGAACTAAATCCAAGTAGTTGTCCGTACCATCATCCTTTTGGTAATAGAATGGCTTGATAGAAACACAATTAGGATGTTCAAATAGCGTACTCAGCAAAGTCCTGTCTGAAATCCCGCAAGAATGCCCCATGATATAAACCTGATAAGGCGCCGAAGATATAAACAATAAGAGATTAGGATAATTATCAGACTCTTGGTACTTAATAGGCTTTATATTTTTTAAATATTCATTGTCATTAAGGTCTATAAGTTCCCTGTAAGCGTTATCTTTCTCGTCCCCGTGCCCAAATATAATGGCACTATCTTTCGAAAGATTTCCATGTATATAGATAAATTGAAAACCTTCCCTTTTAAAAAAGTAATTCTCTGCAAGTTTTGTGTAGTTAAAGTTTAAAAACAACGTTTTGTCTGGGCGCAATTCCCTTTCTACATAGAGTGTATTATGTTTTTGCAAAATCGACAATATCGTTTCTGTATCATGTAATTCATCCTTGTACATAGACTTAAATGCACGCAAATCATCCATATAATCATAACAATCATACATCTTATATCGACATAATCTATTTACAGCATCTTTTTCATCAAGATTCAACCAATCCTTAAAATATTCGTCTAGTTTTTTTCTTCCTAAAAGGGAAAACTCACAAGGGCTCAGTGGAGCATGCACAATAGCATCAATTTTATCATTCACCATCCTTTTATTAATCTGAATCCCTTTTAAATATTGTATCAACAAATCACGTAAATAACAGAACTGCCTATTTATCTCTTTTAGGCTGCAATTATTCAAAGTTTCTCGTTTTGCACATATTTTTAATAATTTGTAATACTCATTCTCTATATCGGCCCAACCTTTCTGTTTGATTTCCTTGCATATATTATCCAAAAACAAAGACGACTCTACGGTAAGCGTAAGAAATTCTTTCAATTTGAAAAAATAATCCATCGCCGTTTTTAGTCCTGGCAATAGTTTACCTTTATGTTCATAAAAAGCTTTCCATGTCTTGATTTTTACATCTCCTATCCCCGGACCATCTGTTATTGTGAACGTGCACAAGACATCGCTATCCACTGCAGTTTTATTATTTGCGAACCCCGTTAAGCGTCTTTCCCAATACCAATTGATAAAGTCCGCATAACTGGTCCGCAATCCATGTGCTAAATCAAAGCCATTGCCGATTAAGATGATTCTGTTCATCGCTGTTTCTCCTTTCCATGGTTTGCCATTTCTAAACACCTACGAATATACTCCAAATCTGTATCATAACAACTAGCCTGTTTATTCAAAATACTCCTTATTTTTGTCTCCAATACAACGAAACACGATATGTCCGACACGATGACACCGGAGCAACGGCACCACTGTATGGCGGCAATCCACGGCAAGGACACCAAGCCCGAAATATTGGTTCGGAAATTCCTTTTCGCCAAAGGACTGCGCTTCCGCGTCTGCGACAGGAAACTGCCCGGTGCACCCGACATCGTATTGCCCAAATACAAAACGGTTATCTTCATTGACGGTTGCTTTTGGCACGGGCACGAAGGTTGCAAGTATTTCAAGATGCCGAAATCCAACGTTGCCTTCTGGCAATCCAAAATCAGCACCAACAAGGCTCGGGACTTAAAGAACACCCATGCCCTTGTCGAGGTCGGATGGACTGTAATCCGCATCTGGGAATGCCAAGTCCGCTCCAAGGCAACGCGAGAAACCGTCCTTGACAACCTATACGACCAAATAACAGGAAACTTGCCAACATGCAAAACCTACACCTTGCCAAACACATCCCTGCCCTTGGCTGCCGAGCCCGCGCCTGATTACGGCCATCCACCCCACCTGCCTCTCACAAAAATCCATAGTATTCAGGATAATGGTGTACTGGTAACGATTGTGGAACGGGATGAAAATCAAACACAGCACAATTAGACATACATTGAGGCTTTTGTTACAGAGATTGTTTTTACATTGAAATTACAATAGAATTGTCACTTACAACCGACACCCATAGATCCGAATCAATGCCCTCAATTCATCCACCAAAGGATATATCCGAAACGCATTGCAGCCCGCAACCATAGTGGAACAACTATCTTCTCACGCTAATTTCCGGCATTTTGGTTTTAAATTCAGGATCAATATTATGACACTGTTCCTTAATTATTCCTCTACGTTCAATTGCCGGCTGCAAGCAGTAATTATCAAAATCGTCAATGTTTACATCAAATTTAGATATCCAATGAGGAAACAATAATTTCATATACGCTGTAGCCGTACGTTTTACTGCAGTAAAATCACGTATATCAGCATCCTTTTCAAACGAAACTAATTCATCAAAGATTTGTCCATAATGACTCTCCGTTCGAAATGCATGAAGAATTTCTGAAAAATATTCCACGTTTACCGTCCACCCCTTAAAAATCATACTCTTGTTGATACGTGGCAACCTCCAGCCTTCAATAAAACAATGAAAGCGATCCAATAATGCCGATTCCCTGAAATTCTCTGGCAAAGAATCAAAATATCTGTTAGACCGTGGCAATCGATCCGCACCTAACGGAATGTTCCCCATCAAAATCAAACCACACTCCGAAGAAAATTCATTGTTGTCAATAGTTGTCTTACCACTTTCCAAATATGATTTCAGTGCGGCCTGAATTTCTGATGGCTCTTGAAAAACTATCGTCTGTATCTCATCAAAGGCGGTAAAATCATGGTTCTTAATGATGCCATTTTGTTGTTTCTGCTTATCATAAAACAACTTGGCTCGAGTTACTTTTCCTCCGCTTACCAGCCATCCATATTTTGACAAATTGCCAAAAACATAAGATTTTCCTGTTCCTTTTGGCGCCAACTCTATCACGTTCAGTCTGGGTTCTATAAAAATTAAAAGCCGGGACAGAAATTCTAACTTGCAGGCAATACCATCAAATCCTTGTGCATCGTATTCCATAGCGGATAGAAGAAAGTCCAACCATTCTTCTATTGTAAAATTTTTCCTAGCCTCTCTATAAAAATCCAAATCAACGGAACTATATGGTTTAAATGGTTTGTAATCGACCATTTCCACGTGATTTCTTGCCCCATCTTCATCCGGCAACACACAAATTTTTATAATACCCCATTTCTCTCCATCCACCAAGGTGCCCCTATGCTTAGAATATACATATTCTGGGATTTGACCCTCACTGAGCTTGATACCTAAATCAGGAATACCGAAGTGCCGAATTCCCCGCACCAAATCTATATAAATGATGAATCGGGTAAGTAACGTCAATTCTTCGTTATTACTTAAACGTTCTTTCACCATTTCCGCTTTGAGAGGAATAGTATTATTCAGAAAGGTTGTCAACTGCACAGAATCCGGCTTTCCCGTATCGTTGATATAACGCCGCAACACAAAATCCTTCACAAAAGACGGCAGATTACGCCCTGCAAATAAACTATTTGTGGATGCCGAATCTTTATAAATGGCCATCGCCGTGAAATTTTCCCGAATCTTTTCACTCACTGCACTATCCATTTTCCTTTATTTAAAAGTCAAACAAATCAACTTCTGTAGCCCCCATGTTTACCTTGATCTTATCGACCTTTTCTATACCATCAATTACCAACTTTACTTCCAATATCGAAGCATCCAGGCTCAAAGGTTCACTCTCAAATTCATTTTCAGCAATAGACTGTAGTCCATAACTCTTGCCATTATAGAGAACACTAGCAGAAACCGAAGACAAAAGGCCTTTAATTTCATATCGCACAACAGAATTCTTCGGAGTCAAATCTCCTGTCAGCAATTTAGCTGTCCAATGTACATCCTGTTTATTAGGCGAAATAATGAAGATAGGCACTAATACTTCCTCCGGGGTACATCCGCCATGGGCTCCCAATCCCTCATGTATTTTTGCGCAAAGTGAAGCATGCCGCAGGGCGCAAAATGTCTTCTCGTCCTCGCACACTACATAATTGTCTCCCGAAATCTTTCTGCCGTCTTTCCTTTCTGCCACTCTGCCCCCATGATCCGAATTAACTCCGACCATATTGAGACCATCACAATATTGCGATAAATAGGTAATCCCATGATCTGATACAATGGCAACCTTCTTTCCATGGCATTCTGATGTAATCTTCTCTATGGCCTTGTCTACAAGATCCAATTCATCCAAAATATAGTGAGGATATGATTTATTGCTGTGTGCAAATTCATCCAAATCTCCATATTTTTTAAGTTCACCCTTTGCCAACTCTACCAGCGATTTTTTGTTGTTATCCGTCTTGGATGGATAAGCGGCACAAGCCACTAGAACTTCATTCAAATAAACACCTTCCACCTTCTCCAATCTGGCAATGATGTAAGGAATCCAATCAACACCCAAGCCATCAATCCAATAATAGACATCAATATCCTGTCTATCGTAGAGATGTGTTTTCGTATTCCGTAATTCTCCATACCAACTTTTAAAACTCTGTTCCGTGGCATTTTTCTCCCTTACGATGGATTCAACATTCGCAGCATATTGATTTCTACACTTAGCCATTTTATATGCGTCAAAATAGCCATTCAACCAAAGTAGTTCCGTACACAATCCATGTGTCGTATTCATATTACTTCTTTCCAAGTAATCGTATAGAGATGGTAAGAACGATTTTATATCGTCCTTACAAATATAACCTTTTGACAACCATTCCAAAGCCAATTCTTTTTCCTCTTTCGTGAGTGGGGAAAAGTAGCGGATAGCCGTTTGATAATCCTTTATTTGGGCCATAACCTCTAAATCCGATTTCAAATCAGCCCTGGCGTCATCTCCAATTTTGACTCCTCTTTTGGCTGCTTCTTCCAAACAAATAGCCCTTTCCTCTATATATTTCTCCGAATCCGAAGATTCAAAAATGACAGAAAGAATAGCCGTAAAGAAATCAATAGTATTGAGGCTTTTTGTTTCCTGTAAGGCCAGGCAAACATAACCTTGTTGACAAAATTTGCTGTCATAATAAGAAGCAAGCAACCACCGTTTAAAATTATCTCCCTCACAATCGAACCAGGCCTTTAAAAAAACACCATAATCGGCGAGGTTATCAATATGAAAATAAGAATTAAAAAACTTCTCGAACGAAAAGTTATTTGCATCAATCTCTGCGCCCAATCGTTTCCAGTTCTCCTCATCGCTTTCCCGATACACAATAGAGCCGAAATCTAAGGACAATCCCCGCGTTAAAAATTCATAAGCATTATGGCAGGGATAAATCATAAAAGCATTATCGGGTCGTGCGTATTCTTCATTGGCAAAAAGTGCTGGAGATGTAAGAATGATGGATTTATTGTCCGGCTGCTTTTTCCAAATCTCCAACCAATCATAAACAGTATTCACCAAAGTGTACTCAGACAAATCCTTTACTCCAAAAGTATCGCCATTAGTCAAAATCAATTTGTAATCGCCTTTTTCCTCCTCACTTTTAAGATGCCAAATGGTAGATTGCGAATCATTATCAAATCTAGCCATCTTTCCTTCTAACCCGACAATAGGGATGTAAATACGCCGATTGTGCCCTGACGCCGCTCTTCCGTTTTCAATCCCTTTTATTGTGGCAATAAGTGAATTAAACTCTTCTTTGCTGACATTGTCATAAAAACGGGCCAATTCTGAAAAGGGGGTCAAGATGACGCTTTCATCGTGTTCTGCGGCAAAAAATTTTATCCTATCCGACAATTCACTATGTGTAATAATGGTGTCAGGATAGTCGGAATCAATCCAGTCACTTACACTTTTTACGGTACACTTCAATTTGTTTTGAAGTCTGTCTACAAATTCAGCAGAATCACCAAAAGTATCAAACAAAACGAAGCGTACGGGAAAGCGGTTTGCCGAGGCTGCCCGTGCATCAGTTGTTGTCGCGTCTATAGTTAAACAACTCCATAAGTCTTCAGACGAAAGAAAATCCTTACGCATCGTAATCATTTATTAGATCTAAGACGCCCTCATTCACAACTTCACTTTCACAAATCAGCTTTAACAATCTTCTGGCTTCAGCAACCTTAGTAATCTTATCCACTCTTCCTAAGGCTTTCTTCTTTTTCTGAACAAATCCCTTGCTGGCCGTCGTAGCTGAAGAAGTCTTTCTAAGTACTTCTATTTTTTCAGCTGCCGCCGCGCGAACATGGGGATCATCATTTTCCAAATATTCACTTATCTCGTCTTCCCGTTTGGCAGTTGAGATAATTTTCAGATAAAGTTCTCGTGCTTTAGCCTGCGACTTGACGGACCTCCACTTATTCAATTCTTGCAATACTTCTTCTTCACTCCAGAGTCCTCTGTCGTTTTGTAAATGCTGTATTAGATACTCGAGTGCTTCGTCAAATTCATCCTCTTTGAAATTTAAACCATCCTGCGCCAACATAAAGTTCAAAAATCCATCGGAAAACGAAGTACTGGCATTGAGAAGGTTTTTAAAATCAAACCTATAAACAGTAATACCCTCCGAAGTATCTTTTAATAGATTCGGATCACGAGTATTATCTGTTGCCAGTATTTTCAGAATATTATCAATCAAATCTTGCATGCCGGGTTTCATGCCCGTCTTCACATACTTTAAGGACCAAAGAGGGAACCCTTTCTCTTTCAAATAGCCATATTTAATCGCAGTACGGGCATCTGTAAGACTTGATACATCGCTGTAATCTTTCAAGTCTCCCAAATTAAATAGCTTGATGAAGCTTTCGCACAGACTGCGACTTTCCTTAGTTTCAAACCTAAAATTAAGTTTGTTGCTTTCCCGATCATTTTCCCAAGCTTTGAACATTTCCACCACATCTTCCACCAAAGATTGCACATCCCGAGGTTTACCATTAAGATCGAAAATCTGTTTCACCCACTTGCGCATAGCAAAAGCCACCATCCCCATGCCGGCATAAGATTGATACAGCCCAAATGGAGGATATGTCAATTCCTTTAAACGATCACCCATGTTAAATGGCTCACTTTTGGTTGTATGCTTAAACTTTTTGTCAATAAAAGCCTCAATCAAATAGAGTGGATGGTTTTTATCTGCATCATCCATCCATTCTAAATTTTCATTCAACCCGTCTTGCAGAATGATTTTAAACGGATTCATGGGACCGGTACATCTCTCAATAATTTCGGGTTTGGTGTCAAACGAAAGAACATTATCTACAATGGTCTTGCTTGATTTCTTTTCCCAGAAAGTTTTTGGAACTTTCCTTAAATTTTCCAAAGATTCAGGGCCATATCCGAAAATATTCGGTACGATAATTTCATTGAAAGTACTGGCCATCTTGACACACGCCGCCGTTCGTGAGAGTTCTTTTCTATAATATTGGAAAAGCCCCTGCCTAATTTTACCGAGCCATTCCTTTATAATAGCCGAAGCACTCTCGGTGTGAGCCCTTTGTTGCTCTGGCTGATTATACTTACTGGCACAATCAGCATTTGCCATAAACTCAATAAAACGTTCATACGATTTTTCTCCCAACGGTGTATCATACACCACAAAAACAATGTTGGCAAAGCGTTCGTCCTCTACCGCCTTCTCCACCAATTCTTTTAAGCCGCCAATCTCTGCACCCGACTTGCCAAACAACATAGCTATAAAAACTTCATAGGGTTTTGCGGACTTACTATAATTTTCAATCTTGTTCAACAACAAGTGTTCGCTGTCGTGTGCCGAAAGCATCTTAAACTGGAAAGGTCTTGAAATGTTGGTAATCCACTTTCCTATTTCCCTATTGGCTGTATCGTTAAAATTAAGCAATTGTTCCGCATACTTGAAAGCCGTGCGCCTTAATTCTTCTTTCTTCTCTTCTATATCTTTAGCCGGAAGTGCCGAAAAGCGAATTTCATATAATCCCCCCTCATCACTCGGCAAACATTGTATAATTCCTTTCTCGTCAAAATATTTTAGAATATCTTCCAGCATCGGCTCCAAGCTCGTCCCAGCGTATAAATTGCCAATGTTGTTGCCGCTGGGAGTAACCGTTTCAGTATGAGCAATATTATTCAATGCATTCAAGAGGAGTACACTTTTAAATACGGCCAAATAAGCGTCCCCTTGATGTTCTACCTCTAAATGGCGGGAGTTATATCTTTCCGTAACCACACCATAGCGCTGAACGTTGGCATTAAAAATTTCCTGTACATAATCCCAAAGATATTCTGCTGTAATAGTATCCCTGTTCAGGAAATGATTTTCATCATCCAAAAACGCCCTTACTGCATCATTGCTTCCAATGAATTCAAAAACACTTCGGCTTGACGACCCTACTTCTCTCGCATAGTAGGTCGCCAAATTAGCTGTGCTGGGGTGCAATGGAAAAAGTTTTTTCAAATCCTGTTTGGTTTCCTCAGGATTCGCTGATGCCGACGAATATATGTCTAACAAATTGGAACTTTTCTTATAAAATTGACTGGCCAAATTTAACTGATCTTCTTCCGAAGCACCATTCACTAATTTAAATTTCCGGCTCATAATCTTAAAAGCCGAAATGGACTCCATTTGGTAACGCATATAGTGGTAACGCCCCTTTGTTTTGTCTCTTTCTTCTGCAGAGAGAGTGTTCAGGGCTGAAGGATGAGAGATATATAAGAAATAAGAATTGTTTTTCAAATTCATCACATTTTCATCTATCTCTTGAAGGCTAACCAAAAGGCTGGCGCCCAATTCCGAAGTCATAACTTCAGTGAACTCGTCCCAGATAACCAGCAAGCCATCATAGCCGTATTTATCCTTGGATCTGGCCAATTCGTCTTGTACCTCGAAGAACCAATCCTTCAGGCGTGAACTTTCCATGCGCACATCAATTCCGGCATTTCGTTGCGCATCCATTACTTTACCATAGGTTCCCAACTCATTCTGCAGAAGTTTGCTTTTTAATTTCTCCACGGTTGGAGCCACCGACTTCAATTGCGGACTTTTCATTATCAAAAGATTCCACATTTCCGGTTGAGCGTCGATATGGTCACAGAGATTTTCAAAGTCTGTTTTGACCGTAATATGTATTCCCGCTTTTCGCAATGCATCACTAATTGCTCGCTGCAATTGCAGGGAGAGGTCTTCTTTTCGTGCAATATTGGCTTGTCCATAAAGCATCACAGGGAATAGGCGTTTCTTATCCTTTTCTCGCAATCCCCAAATCTGACTCTTTAATTCCTTAAATCGCTCATCCTTATATTCTTCCTCCACATAATCCTTGATTTGGGCAATCTCATCGCAGAGAAGGTGTTTTATAACGGCTCCGGCATGGCTTTTTCCCGTACCATATGTACCCTCAATCCAGAAAGATTTATGGTCATCTATATTTTTTGCACTGACTGACTTGATGACAGTCTTTAGGATGCCATTAAACTGATCGTTGGCAATAAAATCCTTCCAGGCCTCTTGCTCCTCGTCTTGTATATTGTAGGCGATTTTACCACCACGAATAGTAATTATATCTGAATATTTTTCAGCCATGGTTGTCAAGTATTCTTAGCTAATTTAACAATATTTCCAACGCTTTTTCTGCGTTCAAGTCATCGCGCAATGAAATATGGTCTAATCCCATATTTAATTCAGCCGTGAGAACTGGATTGCTCTCTGAATTCAACGAGCGCAATTGCTTTTCCAACTGCGATTTGCCAATACCAAATTCTCGATATACACCCCCCTTGCATTCAGGCCGATAAAGATCATTCACTCTAAAAGTCTTAATTCCATTTTCTTCTCCGTATTTGTACAACGAATAGGCTACGGCTATCCGTGATAGGTCTTGATAGGCCTCTCTTTTATATTCGTTTTTCCCGCTTTCAACTTGCTGATTAAATTCTATTCCGATTGGTGTTGTGGCGAAGAAATTAAATAAGGCGCCCAGTGCATATTCAAACGTAGTAAACCCCTCATGATATTGAGATTCATAGACAGCTTGAAGTGTTTGTTTTGAATAAGTTGCACCGTTTTCAACATTTTCAATGAACCACTTTAGCAATGTTGAATCATAGGCAAGGTTAATCCAAATTATTTCATAGACCAAGACAGGAACATCTATGTACACACTGGCCAGGAAATTTCCCAATTTTGTAAAATTTCCTTTTGGATCTATTATTCCAGCGTCTCTCAACCATGCTTTAAATGAAGGTATTTGCTTTTTCCCCAAGGAATTGTTCCCCCAAAACTCCTCTTTGGTTGAAAATAACTCTGACAGCCATTCGTCACGGAGGCCGAATGTGCCATAGCCACTAATGTTGGCCAATTTGAGATTAGAATTTTCTGACATGCTTAATGAGTCTGCAACGATACATCCCCGTGTGTGAAAATCAAGGCACTTGTGGCAATGAATACACTTTGCGGAATCGATGTCTATCCTAGGATAGACACTTAAAGCCCCTGTAGGGCATTCCACTTCACAGGCTTCGCATTGTATGCAATAGACCGACTTATAAATAGTTCTTTTCAACAGTCCTATTAAGATCGGATCTGCGATGCCATTAATGGTAAATTCGCAAAGATTCTTGTCCTTTTCCTCTATTTCAAACGGATATATATTGTTTTTGATGTTTAATTCACCTTTGTATGTTTTTTTACTCTTTTTATCTATCACACAAGCACCAAGTACGGGAAACCATGTTTCGATGGGGTAAGAAGCATTGGAGGATTTACCCTTTAGCTGCATCTTATCTTGAACAAAAGAAACACTTTTGACTATATCCATGTTTTTACCGCTTGCCCGAATCTTCCACTTATGATTTTTGATATACTCCTCCATGTTTGGAATGTCGCGAGATTTAGCCCAATCCTCAATTCTTTTTAAGAAGGGATTAAGTTGTTTAGGATAAATCGTATTAACAATCATATCATCCCACTCAGACGAAAATGGGCAAATCAGACATCCAACTCTTGGCTTTCCTATTCGATAAACCTGATTGAAAGGGATATTGTATTTAAGCAAATAGAGAAAGACCTCTGTTGTATTCCAATAGTGGATAGGTCTAGCGTTTATGACATTCGAATGTTTTACGCCTTTTCCTATTCGTTCATAACCAAAGCGACGACTACTTTCCTCGCCCCTTGTCCCTTCAAAAGCCAAAACTCTCGCCTGTTTATTGCCACCATTAACCTTTAACATTCTATAGAGTGGAGCCGTCTTCATCACGGAACAGCACCAACGATGTGTATCGCTAGGAGTTCCAATCTTATCCCAATAATTCAGCACATTCTCATGGTTTCTTGCTATGCGGAACGAAAGTTCCGGATAAAGCTTTTGGTAATGCTTTCTTACTTCTTCATATAGTTCCAACGAAGAAGGAAGTTCATAGCCGGTATCACTATAGATCACTTCAAAAGCCTGTGGAGGAATCGCGCGCGTGCAAAGGTCAAGCACCACTTGGCTATCCTTGCCGCCTGAAAATGAAGCAAGAAAAACATCGATTTTCGTCGTAGCATAGGTACGCTTTCCCTGTTCTTTCGCCGTTTCCAATGGCATAATATCAAAACTATCACAGTCTTGCTTCACAATGGCCATTTTCTTTTTGGCTACTTTCGCAACCTTTTGCGCCAATACTTCAAAATCTAACTGATTGGACTTAATAGCCGCTACCTTTTTAGCTGCATCAACATATTGCAGATAGATATCGCGAATAAACTCTATTGCTTCTGTTTCTAACAAGAACATCTCATCCCTGCAACGAGCCAGCATACTTTTCACGTCCACAGGTTTTAATGATGCCTTTTGCTTCCCTTCTTGAAACACTATTTGAGCGGAATCATACACATTGGCACCCTTAGCCTCAAACATCAGTTCGCCCCTGTAGAAATATTGCTTATTACAAGCCCACATAAGGGGTTCTTGACAATGTGGATACTTATACCCTTTCTTATTCAATCCCAATAAATCCAACTCCTCAAAGAATACAGGACGCGGGGAAACGCCTAGTGAATCTGGCATAATCTTGTTTGATAACGCCACACCTCCGGTCTTATTATCCCATGAAATCTTGAACATTACTTAGGCGGTATTTTCTTAAGAAGATGGTCGCAACACTATAACACCACACACGAGAGCAAACTCCCCGCATGGACATCAGTTCAAACATAGCAACAACCTCCGATTTCATCTTTGTTCTTTTCGTTGGAGTGTCCTAAAAACGCCACCAAAACACCTTGCCTCCCTCCAAACGCGCCCCAAATTTACGAAAAATCCCTAATCCAATCACATTTCAATGCCCCCGTGTCTTCCCCCTCCCGAAGAGGATTCCCCCTTCGCCAATTCGCAATGCTTTGCTTTGTTGCCGTAAACGCCTAAATTCGCGTAATTAACACATATAAATCATTCTTTCATGAACGGGCTGTATATCAACATTTGGAACAATCACTTGAATGATCTTTTGGAGATAATCAGGAAGGAGCAAGGGACGGTTTCTTTAGATTCTTCACGTTTCAAAGAAGTAGGAAACAGACAGAAATCAGGATACTCTTTTCGCTTAAATATATCAGATGGTATTATTCCTAAAAAAACAGGCTCTGCTGTTGCGAGAGATCTGAAAAAGGTTCTCGATGAGAGTGTTGAATTTCAAAAAGTCGCCCAAGGGAAAAATATAATCATCCGGTTAGATACAAGTTTCAACCTCATAGTGGAAACAATTTAAACACGGAAACAGGTCTTTCCTTGCACCGACTCCATAACCCATGCAAGCATACACCTACGCAACAAAAGGAAAATTCGCACTGGTAGAGAAGCCTAAGCCCGTTATAGAAGACGCGCAGGATGTCATTATACGCGTTAGGCTCGCCAGCATCTGTTCGAGCGACCTGCATATCAAGCATGGGAGTGTGCCGCGCGCCGTGCCGGGCATTACCGTCGGTCACGAGATGGTGGGCGTGGTGGAAGCGGTCGGGCCGGAGGTAAACGCTGTCAAGCCCGGCGACCGCGTGACGGTGAATGTGGAGACCTTCTGCGGTGAATGCTTCTTCTGCCGCCACGGCTATGTGAACAACTGCACTTCGCCCCACGGCGGCTGGGCCTTGGGGTGCCGCATCGACGGCGGACAGGCCGGATATGTGCGCGTTCCCCTGGCCAATCAGGGGTTGAACCGCATTCCCGACACGGTAAGCGACGAACAGGCCTTGTTTGTGGGCGACATCCTCGCCACCGGTTATTGGGCCGCCCGGATTTCGGGAATCACACCCGACGACACCGTGCTTATCATCGGCGCCGGCCCCACGGGCCTCTGCACCTTGCTGTGCGCCCGTCTCAAAAACCCCAGACGCATTATCGTATGTGAGCAGGATGAAGCACGGCGGGAATTTGTCAAGACGCATTATCCTGAAGTGATGGTGACTTCGCCCGAAAACTGCCGGGACTTTGTGGCGCAACACAGCGAGTACGGCGGGGCGGATGCCGTTCTTGAAGTGGCCGGCGCCGAAGAAACATTTAGACTCGCATGGGAGTGCGCCCGTCCGAATGCTATCGTTACGGTCGTCGCCTTATACGACCGTCCGCAGGTGTTGCCCCTGCCCGATATGTACGGCAAGAACCTCACGTTCAAGACCGGCGGTGTGGACGGTTGCGACTGCGCGGAAATCCTGCGCCTGATTGAGGAAGGCCGCCTCGACACGATGCCCCTCATCACTCACCGTTACCCCCTCTCCCGCATCGATGAAGCCTATCGGCTCTTTGAGGAAAAACGGGACGGCGTGATAAAGGTGGCGGTGGAGATGAGTTAATACAGGTAAAGCCCCCTCAAAACTCCTCAAACATCTCGATTTCGTCCTCCATATCATCCACGTACTCCCGAGGCTTATAGCCCATAGTTCCTCGGGTATAGGAACAATAGTCTTGCTCAACCGAATCGATAGTGTCTTGGTCAAACTCATCTAACTGATCAAGCAGGCTCCGTCGTTGTTCTGCACGGCGCTCCTTTTTACCAAACAGCCAATTCCATACAACGGCCCAACCTAAAAAGTCCTTTAATGACATAATAAAGTGATTTTTGCATTAAACAAATACACAAACTGTTCACTACACCGGGCAAAAGTCTTTGGAATCCTCACCCCTTTCCTACTTCCCGATGCAGAAGCGCGAGAACACAGCACCCAGCACGTCATCGGCCAAAATCTTGCCCGTAATCGCGCCCAGGTGTTCAATGGCGCTCCAGATATCCATGGCCAGTAAATCGCCGGGAATCGAAGCCTGCAAACCGGAGCGGATTTTCTGCAAGTCGGCCCGCACCAGGCCCAAGGCCTCGTAATGGCGCGCATTGATCAGCACCACCGCGTCCGCCGACGGCATTTCCGGTATCATTTCCCGCAAGGCATCCTCTAAGGCGTCCATACCCTGACGCTCCCGCGCCGACAGATATACGGTATCGCCTTCCCTACCCGCTTCACGCCCCACGGCATCCACCTTATTGGCCACAAAAATCACCTTCAAGACCGGTATCTTCTCCGCCTCATCCCCGCTCCCGCCGGCATCCTCCGGCCACAGACGCCGCTTCCACGCCTCCACCTCTTCCCGCGCCTCCACCAACGAGCCGTTTTCGGCATCGAACAGATAGAGCCAGATTTGTGCCTGCCGCATCTTGTCCATGGTGCGCTCAATGCCCATCTTCTCCACCACGTCCCCGCTCTGGCGCAGACCCGCCGTGTCGATAAAACGGAACTTGAGCCCGTCGATATGCCACACCTCCTCGATGGTGTCGCGCGTGGTGCCCGGAATATCGCTCACCAAGGCGCGTTCCTCGTGCAGGAGTGCGTTCATCAGCGTGCTCTTGCCCGCATTGGGCTTGCCCACGATGGCCACGGGGATGCCCGCCTTAATCGCGTTGCCCGCCTTGAACGACGCCCGCAGAGCCGTTACCTTCCGCTCTATCTCGTCCAACAGAGCCTGCAATTTGGTATGGTCGGCAAACTCCACGTCCTCTTCGCCAAAATCCAGTTCCAGTTCCACCAAGGCCACGAAGTCCAACAACTTGCTGCGCAGCACCTCGATTTCGTTCGAGAAGCCGCCCCGCAGCTGCCGCATCGCCAAATCGTGCATCGCCTTGTTCTCGCCCGCAATCAGGTCGGCCACGGCCTCGGCCTGGCTCAGATCCATCTTGCCATTGAGGAACGCGCGGCGAGTGAACTCGCCCGGTTCGGCCATACGCACCCCCTGCGCCGTCAAGGCCTGCAACAGACGCCCCACGATATAGGGCGAGCCGTGCAAGGCGTATTCAACCACCTCCTGCCCCGTATAGGAGTTCGGGGCGGCGTAGAAACTCACGACCCCTTGGTCGATGATTCCGTCCTTATCGCGCAAAGTGGCCAAACGCAAAGAGTGGGAAGCGATGTCTTCCAACCGCTTCCCACCTATGGCCACTGCCGTCTGCAATGCCTTGGGGCCGCTGACCCTCACCATCGATACCCCTCCCGTACCGTTGGGCGTGGCAGGAGCGCAGATGGTGTCGTCCTGACCCGGAGCGTTCATGCCTACTTGTGCCACTTTTCCTTTAACTTTTCGATCTGGCGCTTGAGCGCATCCAGACAGTTGTCGATGGCTTCCTCGAAGGTATCGCACTGCTTGGAGGCGAACAGATCCTCGCCCGTTACAAGAATGCGGATATCCGCCACTTTATTGCATACATCGTGGTCTTTGTCCACCTTCAGGCTCACTTCCACCTTGGAAGCCTGCGGCAGAAGGGTTTCCACTTTCTTCGCTTTCTTATCGATAAATTCCAACAAAGCTGCGGAGGCTTTGAATTTTACCGCATTCACCGTTACTTCCATAATGTTTTGATTTTATGTTTCTTCGATTGAACCCAACAGGTGCCTCGAAGAAACCGGTTAGTATTCGGGAGAAGTTCTCCCGGGCTCCGGAGTATCCGGAAGTCCGCCTCTAAGTTACGATTTTTTCGCGAAAGCGGCACTATTGGCGCGGATGAGCCGCCGCATAATCCTTCTTGAGCTTCTCGATGGTGTTGTGCGTATAGACCTGGGTCGATGCCAGCGAGCTGTGTCCCAGCAGTTCCTTTACCGCGTTCAGGTCCGCCCCCTGGTTGAGCAGGTGGGTGGCGAAGGTGTGGCGCAGCACGTGCGGGCTGCACTTGGCCAGGTCGGTGTAAAGGTGCAGGCATTCCTTCACGATGCGATACACCTGGGAGCGCGGCATCGGCAGGCCTTTCTCGGTAATGAAGAACGCAGGCTGTCCCGGCTCCGCCTTGGGCGCGCGCAGGGTACGGTAGTGTTCGATTTCGCTTATCAGATTGTCTGTCAATGGAATGATGCGTTCCTTATTGCGCTTGCCCAACACCTTGACCCGTTTGTTGGCCGTGTCTAAATCCTCGTCGGCCATGCCTAATAGTTCGGCCAGACGCACGCCCGTTCCGTAGAACATCTCGACTATCAGGTAGTTGCGGTAGGCCGTAAAGTCCTCGCCGTTTACCGCTTCGGCCTCGATCCGCTCCATGCGGCTTTCCTCCACGAACACCGGCAGGCGCTTGGGAATCTTGGGCAGCGGCACTTTCAAGGCCGGATTCACCTGCACCCTGCCGTTCTTCTGCAGGTATTTGTAATAGGATTTAAGCGTGGACATCTTGCGGTGGATGCTGCCCGGCGAGAATTTCTGATCCACCAAGTCCACCACATACGAGCGTATCTGCATCTGGTCGGCATCCGGCAGGGCGGTCTTGTAGTGTTCGTCGAGATAGCGGGCAAATTCGGCCAAATCAGACGAATAGGCCTTTACCGTGCAGGGCGAGTAGCGTTTTTCCGCCTCGATATATTGAATAAATGCCGTCTGTGAATCCATTTCAAGGCAAATGTACGTACTTTTGCAGATTATGGAAACTGCAAGAAAGCCGGAAAATCCGATTGAAATCATGGCCCCCGTGGGCTCGTTCCCCGCACTGCAGGCAGCCCTGCAAGCTGGGGCGGATGCCGTTTATTTCGGTGTGGGACAACTCAATATGCGGGCGCGGGCGGCGGTGAACTTTATGCCCGAAGACCTGGGCGAGATCGCCCGGATATGCCGCGAACAGGGAGTGCGCACCTACCTTACGCTCAACACGGTGATCTACGACGGCGAGCTGCCCGAAAGCCGCCGCGTGCTGGACTTGGCAAAAGAGGCCGGCATCTGTGCCGTGATCTCTTCCGACTGGGCGGTCATCACCTACGCGCGCCAGATCGGCATGGAGGTGCATATCTCCACCCAGTGCAACGTCACCAATATCGAGGCCGTGCGCTTTTACGCGCAGTATGCCGACGTGATGGTGGCCGCGCGCGAGCTGAGCCTCGAACAGGTGGCACAGATCGTGCGGCAAATCAAGGCCGAAAACATCTGCGGCCCGTCGGGAAACTTGGTGCAGATCGAGATTTTTGCGCACGGGGCGTTGTGTATGGCCGTTTCGGGCAAATGCTACCTGAGCCTCGACTACTACAACTCCTCGGCCAACCGGGGTTCCTGCCTGCAACTGTGCCGCCGTCCCTACAAACTGAGCCAGACCGACGGCGAACAAGACGTGGAAATCGCCGTGGACCACGAATACCTGCTCTCGCCCAAAGATCTCTGCACCGTGGATTTCCTCGACAAGATTCTGGATGCCGGGGTCAGCGTGCTCAAGATAGAGGGGCGCGGACGGAGCGCGGACTACGTAAAGACCGTTACCGCCGTGTATAAGGAGGCGGTGAAGGCATGGAAGAACGGCACCTACACCCGTGAGAACATCGAGAAATGGAACGAACGGCTGCTTACCGTCTATAACCGGGGTTTCTGGAGCGGATATTATTTAGGCAAGAAAATGGGCGAATGGACGCCCAAATACGGTTCGAGCGCCACGACACAGAAGACCTACGTGGGCAAGATCACCAATTTCTTCGACCGGCCGAGCGTGGCCGAACTCAAGGTGGAGGCCTCCAACCTCAAGATAGGCGACAACTTCGTGGTAATCGGCAACACCACGGGCGTGTATGAGGCCGTGGCCACCGAGATCCGCATGGATGACCGACCGATACAGGAAACCGTGCAGGGCACCTATTGTTCGTTCAAGAGCACGCGCGAACTGCACCGGGGCGACAAGCTCTACCGGGTCGATTCCGTAAAGCGGGGCTGAGCCCTATCCTACCGCCAGGGCGTAGCGCAGGCGTTTGTGACGCCTGTCGGGGCGTATCAGGTCGATATACAGCACATAGATGCCGGGGCGCAGAATGCGGCCCTGGGCATCGGTGGCATCATAGCGGATTTCCCCGCCCGCGCCCAAGAGTGTCTGCTGGCAGAGGGTCTTTATCTTGCGCCCGTGCTCGTCGTAAACCGTCATGCTGCACACGAATCCCGACAATCTATCATTCCAGCGTATATAGGTGAAATCGTTCCGTCCGTCGTTGTCCGGCGTTACCAGGGGCGGATCCAAGGTAAAATATTTCGCTTCCGTTTCCCCTCCGGAATGGCGCTGGTGGGAATTCTCGCAGCCGGGCGTGGCGTAACCCGCCGTTTCGGCCGCCGAAGCCCAGTTGCCGGCATTTATGGCCGGTTCATACGCATCGATTCGTTCCAGCGACACACCTTCGGCATCGGGCAGCAGCCAGTGGTGGAATTCCTCGCTGTAAAAGACCTCGTCGATCACCACCGTATCCTGCAGGCTGTCGCCGGCCTTGGGCAGCCACATCAGCCGCAGACTCCCCGCCTTGTCGTTCAGGCTCGGAAAGGCAACCGCCGTATAGATGTTGGCGGGTTCTGCGCGGTACAGGGACGAGATTCCCTGCGCATCCTTGGCAAAGGCGATATGGGCGTTGGGCTTCAACATCAACAGATAATCCTTGAACACGCGGCTGTATTTCCAGCCGTTGCCGTTGGGCACGCCCAAGGCCAAATCGTACAGGCAGAACACGGTATCCGACAGGTTGCGGATCTCCACGAAGCGGCTCTCGCCCGAACGCGGGTTGAACAGGATCTCGTTGACGGCCAGCGAACCCACCTGCGGAATATGGCAGAGGCAGAGCCTGTCGGCAGCTTCCGCCTCCCAGACCGTATCGAAGGGGCGGTGCACGATACCGGTGTTCCCCTCCTGTTCCTCCACGGGCAAACGCCCGGCCAGCGCATGGTCGAATAGATATTTGTCGGCGCGCGAGGCCGTCTGATAGGCCGCCATCAAGCCGCTGTAGAAAAGCGGAGCCTCCTCCGAAACCGTGTCCGGCAGGAATACAGGCCGGAGGAAGTCCATGCGCAGGCTGTCGCCCTCCGGTCTCCAAACGGGCTTTCCCGAACTTCCATCATCCACATAGAAACGCATATAGGCGTTGGGCTGATACACCGCCCGCAGGCCGAACTTCATCTGTTTCTGCTTGCTGAACACCGTCTTGCCCTGCCAGAGCATATAATTGGTGTCGGGGCTGTTGTAAAAGAGCTGCCAGCGGTTCTCCCCGCCTTTCTGTCCCAAGTGCAGGTAAAGGGCTTCCGCCGTATCGTCCAACACCGGAGTCCGGCTGAACAGGTACAGCCGCAGGCTGTTGGTGGTGGAGGGCACAAACTGCAGGTCGAGGCCGAATTCGAAAGCCAGCGCGGAATCGCCCTTTATCACGCCCCGCACAAAGGGAATATCGGCCTCGTTTTCCTCCGCATGAAACGCCCGGCTCAGATACAGCACCGACTTCTTTTCGGGGCCGCAGGAATGCAGGCGGCCGCTGTCCAGACGAAAGTATTCCTTGGTGCCCTGCCAGGCTTCCAAATCCTTGTCGAACGAATCCTGCCATTGCGCCCAAAGCGGCATACACATCAATAAACCGGGCAGCGTTAATAAGTTCCGTAAAGATATTTTTCCTTTCATTTGTATTCCTGTCTATATTTGTACGTGTATAGATAGAATGCGCGGATTGGAATTTTATCGAAGCCCTTGTGGTGTAAGCCACCTGCATACATCTGTCTATCAATAAATAAAAACTTATCAACAAGATGAAAATTGCCGTTGTGGGAGCTACCGGATTGGTCGGTTCCAAAATGCTCCGCCTTATGGAAGAATATGGTTTGACCGATATAGAACTCTTGCCCGCTGCCTCCGCACGCTCGGTGGGCAAGGAAGTGGAATTTGCCGGCAAGAAGCACAAGGTGGTTTCAGTGCCCGACGCCATTGCCGCCGCGCCCGACTACGCCATTTTTTCGGCGGGCGGTTCCACCTCGCTCAAATACGCACCCCTCTTTGCCAAAAAGGGCTGCACGGTGGTGGACAATTCCTCGGCCTGGCGCATGTACGACAACGTGCCCTTGGTGGTGCCCGAAATCAATATCGATGCCGTAAAGGACATCGACCGCATTATCGCCAACCCCAACTGCAGCACGATCCAGATGGTGATGGCCCTGGCGCCCATTCACAAGGCCTTCGGCATCAAGCGTCTGGTCATCTCCACCTATCAGTCGGTGAGCGGTTCGGGAATGAAGGGCCTGCAACAGATGGAAAACGAAGAAAAGGGCCTCGAAAGCCCGGTAATGGCCTACAACTACCCCATCCACCACAACGTGATTCCGCACGGGGGCGATTTCGACGACCATGGCTACACCACCGAAGAAACCAAGCTCGTGAACGAGACCCGCAAGATACTGCGCGACCCCAATATCAAGATTACGGCTACCGTGGTGCGCGTTCCCGTTTCGGGCGGGCACTCGGAAGCGGTGAACGTGGAAACGGAAAAGCCGTTCGAACTGGAGGAAGTGCGCCGCCTGCTTTCGCAGATGCCGGGGGTTATCGTGGTCGATGACCCGAGCCGCAACCTCTACCCGATGCCGCTCTACGCCTATGACAAGAACGAGGTGTTTGTGGGGCGTATCCGCCGCGACAACTCGGTGGAAAACGGCATGAACCTCTGGATCGTTTCCGACAACATCCGCAAGGGCGCCGCCACCAACGCGGTGCAGATCGTATGCAAACTGATTGAACGTCGCAAGTAAAAAGCGATTCTCTTGCTAATCCCCTGTTTCGGGCTTGCCTATCGTGGGCAGGCCCGATTCCTTTATCCGGGCATCCACTTGCGAGGTGCGTTCGAACACCGAAAGTCCGAACACGGGTGCCATGGCCAGCAAGTGGTCGAACACGTCGGACTGTATCGACTCGTAGGCAATCCAGTCGGAAGTGCGGGTAAAGCAGTAGATCTGGATGGGCAGCCCGTAATCGCTGATGGCCAGCTGACGCACCATAAGCGTGTAGCCAGGCGCATTCTCGATATTGGGGTGATGCCGCAGGTAAAACTCGATATAGCGGCGGAATAAGAATACATTGGTGATACCCCCGTAAGGCCGGTTTTCATCGGCCTTGGCTTCCGTATCTTTCGCCAAAGTCTTGACATAGGGCTTCATGAATTCGGAAACCGGTTCCTGCCCGGCCAGATGCGTGATAAAGTCGGGCTCGCAGAAACGTATGCCCGTAATGTCGATGTTGAACGAACGCTGGATGCGGCGGTGTTTGGAATCGGACATGCTGCGCCAGTTCTGCACAGAATCCGATATCAGGTTATAGGCGGGTATCGTGGTTACGGTAAGGTCGAAGTTCTGCACCTTTACCGTGGTGAGCGTGATGTCGATTACCGTGCCGTCGGCGCCGAACTTGCTCATCGTGATCCAGTCGCCGATACGCACGATATCGTTGTACGAGAGCTGCGCCCCGGCCACCAACCCCAGAATGCTGTCCTTGAAGATCAGCATCAGCACCGCCGAGGCCGCGCCCAAGCCACCGATAAACACGAGCGGCGATTTGTTCAGCAGAATGGAAAGCAGCACGATGGCCCCCACGAAATACACGGCGATGGCTGCGAACTGCACCGCCCCCTTGTACGATTTCTGCCGGTTCCGCTGATAGGCCGCCTGATAGTCAACAATGCACCAGAGGCTTCCCGTAATGATGCGCAGGGTGAACCACAGCACGCAGATATTCATGAGTTTCTGCATGAACGGGATCCAGGAAGGGATGCTTTCGAAAATGGTGGGCACCGAGGCATGGAGCAGAACGCCCAATATCAGATAGGATGTGTAGCGGATTACATGGCGTTTGAGCAGCATTTCGCCGATATGGTGCCTGGATTTGGAAAAGAAACGCACGACCCGTGACAAAATCAGGCGCACCAGCCAGTAGAGCCCCCAGCAAAACAATCCCACACATACGATAACGGCCAGTGTGGTCGTTACACGCACCAGCCCGATATTCCATCCTGCCTCGGAAAGCATCTGCCCGAAGCGGGAAATGAGGCTTATCATATATTTGAGCAACATGACGCTGTCAGCATGTTAATTAGTGGCGGAAATGGCGCACGCCCGTAAAGACCATCGCCAGTCCGTTTTTGTTGCAGTAGTCAATGGATTCCTGGTCGCGTACCGAGCCGCCGGGCTGGATAAAGGCCGTGATGCCGGCCTTGTGCGCGATTTCCACGCAGTCGGCAAAGGGAAAGAAAGCATCGGAAGCCACCACCGCCCCCTTCAGGTCGAAGCCGAAATGACGCGCCTTGGCGATGGCCTGCTGCAGCGCGTCCACACGCGAGGTCTGCCCCACGCCCGAAGCCAGCAGCTGCCCGCCCTTGGCGATGACGATCGCGTTCGACTTGCTGTGCTTCACGATGCGGTTGGCAAACAGCATGTCGGCGATTTCCGCATCGGTGGCCGTTTTTTGGGTAACGGGCTTCAGCATGGAAGGATCTTCCACCACCGTGTCGCGATCCTGCACCAGCACCCCGTTCAGGCAGGAACGGATCAAGGGGTTCCCCATCTTGAAGTCCTTGAATTGCAGGAGTACACGGTTTTTCTTGCTCTTGAGTGCTTGCAAGGCGTCTTCGTCGTAGCCGGGCGCCAAGAGCACCTCCATGAATATCTTGTCGATTTCCTGAGCCGTGGCCAGATCTATCCTGGTGTTCGACACCAGCACGCCGCCGAATGCCGACACTGGGTCGCCCGCCAAGGCGTCCCTGTAGGCCTCCGATATCGTGGGGCGTACCGCCAGCCCGCAGGCGTTGTTATGCTTCAGGATGGCAAAGGTGGGCTGCTGGCCGAAGTCTTTCATCAAGGCCATCGCCGAATCGATGTCCAGCAGGTTGTTATAGGATATTTCCTTGCCGTGCAGCTGGGTAAAGCAACTTTCGAGTGAACCGTAGAACGCGCCTTTCTGGTGCGGGTTCTCGCCGTAGCGCAAGGCCTTGTTTTCGGCCGGAAGCCCCCCCAGACTCGGTTTGGAAGCCGAGGTTTCGGCGGGTTCCTCCATCTTGAGGCCGGGCACGGTCATGCTAAAATAGCTGCCGATGGCCTTGTCGTAGGCGGAGCTTTTCCTAAAGGCGTAGGCGGCGAAACGGCGGCGGGCGTCGAGCGTGGTGGCCGCGTTTTTAGCCAATATTTGGGCGGCTTCGGCATAGTGTTCCTTAGAGGGCACGATCAGCACGTCCTTGAAGTTCTTGGCCCCGGCGCGGATCAGCGAAATGCCGCCGATATCTATCTTCTCGATAATGTCGGCATCGGAGGCGCCCGAGGCAAGGGTTTCCTCAAACGGATAGAGGTCCACCACCACCATGTCGATTTCGGGAATCCTGTATTTCTTCATCGTGTCAAGGTCGTCGGCCACTTCCCTACGCCCTAAGATGCCGCCCATCACGCCCGGATGCAGGGTCTTGACCCGTCCGCCCAGGATGGAGGGATATCCGGTAAGCGATTCCACGGTCTCCACATCCAAGCCCCTGGCTTTCAGGAAGTCGTAGGTCCCTCCTGTGGAATAGACCTTTACTCCGTGCGCCTTCAGCACATTTAAAAGTTCGTCCAGTCCCTCTTTATGAAAGACGGAAATCAATGCGGATTTTATAACTTTTTCCATGATTGTAGCAATTTAGGGCAGTAAAGATACTGCTTTTCCAAAATTTTTCACTATCTTTGCGGGCTTTTTGGCGAAAGCCGGGAAGCTTATTGATTACTAACCTTTAACAAAGTAAAACGATGAATCAGTACGAAACCGTTTTCATTATGACTCCCGTTTTGTCTGAAGAACAGATGAAGGAAGCGGTAAAGAAGTACCGGAACCTGCTCGTTGAGCAAGGTGCCGAAATCGTCTTCGAAGACGATTGGGGATTGAAGAAACTGGCGTATCCCATCCAGAAGAAAGCCACCGGATTCTATTACCTGATAGAATTCAAGGCCGAAGGAAAAGCCATCGACGTGTTGGAAACCGCTTTCCGCCGCGACGAAAAGATGTTGCGTTTCCTCACCACCAAGCTGGACAAGCATGCGATCGCCTACAACGAAAAGAAGCATGCCGCCAAGAAAGAAGCTAGTGTAAACCCCGAAAACAAGTAAAGCGATGGCTGTAGATAACGACATTAAATATCTTACCCCGATTGCGGTAGATACCAAGAAGAAGAAATGGTGCCGTTTCAAGAAGAGCGGTATCAAGTATATCGATTACAAGGATGCCGACTTCCTTTTGAAGTTCGTGAACGAACAAGGCAAGATTCTGCCCCGCCGCATTACCGGTACCTCGCAGAAATATCAGAAGAAAGTAGCGCAAGCCATTAAACGCGCCCGTCATTTGGCCCTTATGCCTTATGTAGGCGACTTGTTAAAGTAAGGAGGATAAGAGAATGGAAATTATTTTGACCAAAGACGTGGCCAAATTGGGCTACAAAGACGATATCGTTACGGTAAAGAACGGTTACGCCAACAATTTTCTGATTCCCCAAGGTTATGCCGTATTGGCTACTCCGGGCATGAAGAAAATGCGTGCCGAAAACATCAAGCAACGCGCCTTCAAGGAAGAAAAGATCAAGGCGGATGCCGAAGCCTTGGCAGCCAAATTGAATGGCCTTGTCGTAAAGATCGCCGCCAAGGCGGGTACTTCCGGCAAGATTTTCGGTTCGGTGAACACGATTCAGATCTCCGATGCCTTGAAAGAACAGCACAGTTTCGACATCGACCGCAAGAAAATCACCATTCCCGGTGAAGCCATCAAGGAAATCGGCCAGCACAAGGCCAAGATTGACCTGCACCGTGAAGTAAAGGCCGAAATCGAACTGGACGTTTACGCCGAATAAGTTTTTTGCCTGCAAAGGAAAGCCGCTTCCCGAACGAAGCGGCTTTTTTCGTATCTTGACACCCTAATTTTCAAGCCATGATTTCTGCCGCACAAATCAAGCAGTTCAAGAATTACCAACAGAAAAAGTTCCGCCGTCAAGAGGGCGTGTTCGTGGCCGAAACGCCCAAGGTGGCGGAGGTGTTGCTGCAATCGGGCCTGCGCATCGAAAAGATCCTGGCAGTGGAAGCCTGGTGGAACAAGGACGCCAACCAGCACCTGCTGCTGCAATGGGAAAGCCGGAGCGGAATACAGACCGAGAAGATAGAGGTGTCGGCCAAGGAACTGGAACGCATCAGCGGACTGGAATGCCCGCAGGAAGTATGGATGCTCTGCCGCCAACCCGACACCACCCTGCCCGATGCCCAAAGCCTTTGTACGGGCGTGAGCCTGCTGTTGGACGAACTGCGCGATCCGGGCAATATGGGCACCATCATCCGTATGGCCGATTGGTTCGGCATAGACCGTATCCTCTGCACCGAAGGCTGCGCCGATGCTTTCCAGCCCAAGTGCGTGCAGTCGTCGATGGGCTCGGTGGCACTGGTGCCGGTATATCAGGCGTCGAGGGAAAGCTTTCTCGAAATCATGCGGAAGAAGCCCGCGCCCGTGTCGGTTTACGGCACGTTCATGCAGGGCGAAAACATCTACAAGACAGATTTACACACGGAAAAAGCCTGGTATATCATAGGCAACGAGGCGCACGGCATCGCGCCCGATTTCGAAAAGGCCGTGCATCACCGCCTCACGATTCCCACCTCGCCCAAACACGAGGCCACGGGTGCCGAATCGCTGAACGCGGCCATCGCCGCCGCCATCCTCTGCTCAGAGATACGGCGGAACGAATAGTCCTAAACAAAAAAAGGCGGTTCCTCTGAACCGCCTTTTTGTCTATCGAAGAAATCCTACTTGGCGTCGTAGGCCCATTTGAGCCATATACCGCCCCAGGAGAATCCGGCACCGAAGGCGCAGAGCACGATGTCGTCGCCTTTCTTGAACTTCTTTTCCCATTCGCAGAACAGAAGGGGAATGGTGGCCGAAGTGGTGTTGCCGTATTTCTCGATATTGATCATCACGTGTTCGTGGGGAACGCCGAGCCGTCTTTGCACGGCATCGATGATACGCAGGTTCGCCTGATGGGGTGCAACCCATACCTTGTCGGCATCCAGGCCGTTGCGTTTCACGATGTTTTCGGCCACGTCGGCCATCTTGGACACCGCCCACTTGAACACGGGCTGACCTTCCTGGTAGATGTAGTGCCAACGTTTATCGACGGTTTCGTGCGAAGGGGGAATCAACGAGCCGCCGGCCTTCATGTGCAGGTGTGTCCAGCCCGAGCCGTCGGAATAGAGCTCTTCGTCCAATACGCCGAGTTTTTCGGTGGTGGGTTCGATCAGCACCGCCGCCGCACCGTCGCCGAAGATGGGACAGGTGGAACGGTCGGTGTAATCCACCATCGAAGACATTTTTTCGGCGCCTACCAGCACCACTTTCTTATAACGCCCCGATTCCACGAAGTGCGCCGCCGTGGAAAGCGAGAAAACAAAGCCGGAACAACCCGAATTGATATCGAACGCGAAGGCGTTCTTGGCGCCCACCTTGTCGGCGATCAGACAGGCCGTAGCAGGAAAACGCATATCGGGCGTCACCGTGGCGCAGAGCACCATGTCGATTTCCTCGGGCTTGGTGCCGGTCTTGCGCAACAGGTCGTTGATGGCAGCCGCCGCCATATCGGAGGTAGCCTTGCCTTCTTCCTTCTGGATACGGCGTTCCTTGATGCCGATACGGGTCATGATCCATTCGTCGGAAGTATCCACCATACGGCTCAGTTCGTCGTTGGTAAGCACATAATCGGGAAGATAACAACCCACTCCCGTTATGGCGGCATTTATTTTTTCCATAAAGCCATTTCTTTACGTGCCGTTATTCGCCGGTATAGGCGGCAAACAGCCGGCGGAGGGCATCGATCAAGCCTTGCTCGCTCATGCGTTTGGACTGCAAGAGCATATTCTTGATGGCCAGCGGACTGGAAATGCCATGTCCCAGTACCACGGGCGCGTTCACGCCCAGGATGGGACTTCCACCGTAAATCTCGTAATTTAACCTGTCGAAAAGCGGATCGGAAATGCCCCGCTTTTGGATAAGTCTGTAAAATGTTTCGATTTCCTTCAATACGATATTGCCCACAAAACCATCGGCCAGCATTACGTCGGCACGGTTCTTGAACAAGTCGCGCGGTTCCATGTTTCCCGTAAAGTTCAGGTGCGGGCATTCCTTCAGGAGCGGGAACACCGCCTGACACTGCAGGTTTCCCTTGCCGTCCTCGGTGCCCACGTTCAGAAGCCCCACCTTGGGTTCGGATACGCCCAGCACATAGCGCGAGTATATGCTGCCGATAATGGCGAACTGCACCATCACTTCCGGCTTGGCGTCGGGCGTGGTACCGATGTCGAGCAAAAGGTTATAGGTTCCGTCTTCCTGGGGAACCATAGTGCAGGTACAGGGGCGCAATACACCGGGAATGCACTTGAGGCTCATGACGGCACCCGCCAGCATGGCTCCCGAATTGCCGGCGCTGGCAAAGGCGTCCAAGCCTTCCTGCGCCAACATTCTGAACCCCGTGGCGATACCGGAACCCGGCTTTTCGGACAAAGCCTTGAGCGGCTTTTCTTCCATCGAGATGTTTTCGGGACAGTGCACGATATCGAACCTGTCCTCGCCCACACCCCTGCGGCGCAGTTCCTCACGGATAAGCGTCTCATCGCCGAGCAAGGCGATTACATTGCCCGACCCGATCTCATCCAATGCGGAAACCGCTCCGTCTATGGTGGCGGCGGGAGCGAAATCGCCCCCCATTATGTCCAATCCGAATCTCATTACGGAAATTTACGTGGCGGTTAAGCCACTGCAACACTACGCGTTGGTCTTGACTTCCATCACCTGTTTGCCACGGTAGTAACCGCATTCGGGGCAAACATGGTGGTACAGAACGGGCGAACCGCAGTTGCTGCAGGTTGCCAATTGAGGCATATCCAATTTGTCGTGGGTTCTTCTTTTTCTGGTTCTGGTCTTGGAGAACCTCCATTTAGGATTAGGCATGACTTATTTTGTTTAAAACGTTTATACTCTTATTTCTTCAGCTTTTTCAGCGCATCCCAGCGGGGGTCGGTCTCCGGCTCCAGCTGCACGGACGGCTGTTTGTACAGGTGCAGCATCGCGGGGTCGCAGGTGGGTGCCCCGTTTTCGTCTTCCGGGCAGAAAACCTGCAGGGGACGGTTCAAGGCGATGGTTTCGTAGAAGTACGGAGCCAAATCGATGGCGGTATCCTTTTCGCTGATCCACCAAAGGTTTTCTTCGTCTTGCGCGTCACCTTCGCCGGCCGAGGCCGTCTTGACGATGATTTCCTCCTGCACCTCCACCCCGAAGCGCAAGGGCCTGAGGCATCGGTCGCAGGCCGTACCCGCCGTGCCGCTGAAACGGAAAGACAGCAACATCATGCGTTCCTGCTTTTCCATTTCCAACTCAACCCGCACCTGAGGCTCGCAGAACACGTCCGTTTCGGGATACAGTTCCATAAACTCCTGATCCAGAACGTACGCAAACGTATGCTTGCCCTCTTTCAAACCGGCGAACGCCAAGCGGAATCCGCCTCCCTGTTTCGACATATGCAGGCTAAATTAAAGCCCGCAAAGGTAATACTTTTTTAGAAAAACTTCCGATTTTATTTCGGAAGCCCTTCCCTACCGCAGAAGCGTTACCGTGCCGTCGGCCGAAAGCTTGCGCCCGTTCTGCCTGGCGTGGGCGATGCAACGGTAGATATACACGCCGCCGGGGCATTTCTCGCCCTTATAGGTTCCGTCCCAGCTTTCGGTCAGGCTGTGGCTTTCGAACACTTTCTCGCCGTTGCGGTTGTAGATATACAGGGAATACACCACCTGGTCGTCTTCAGCCGTGGTGATAGGGCCGAAACGGTCGTTGATGGCATCGCCGTTAGGCGAGAAGGCCGAGGGGAAGTACAGGTTGGAGCAGAAATCCTCGTGCACGAAGATTTCGTTGTAGTCGGTACATCCCGTCAGCTCTACAAAGAGCGTATAAGCGCCTTCGGAGGTCACCAGATAGGTCTGACCGCTTGAACCGTCCTGCCAGCGGTAGGTGTCCATGCCGCCGGGAGCCGTCAACAGGATCGAATCCCGCTGGCACATCACCGTGTCTTCGGGGAATCCGATATACGGCGAGGGCCTTTCTTCCACCGTGAACGATTTATTTCCGTCGCAACCCGCGTAACTCATCACCACCGAATAGGTGCCGCCCGCGTTGATTTCCAGCAGACGCCCCGTGCTCCCCGTCGACCAGCTGAAGGTGGCGTCCGGATACTGGGCATTGTAGGCATCCATGACAAAGGTCTTGCCCGAACACATAAAGGTATCCTGCACCAAGGGCACCGGCAGCGCACGCACATCCACATAGAGCGAGGTCTCGCCATTGCAGCCGTTGCGCCTTACCTCGTAGCCGTATTTACCGTTATCCTCGAGTGTGGCGGCAGCCACCCCGTAACTGCCCGAAGCTGCGCCTGGAATCAGGTTGCCGTTAAAGTACCAGCTTATCGTGTCGCCCACCCGGGCATCGGGAACATCCAGACGTATGGGCGAGCCTTCGCAATAGTACGCCCCTTTCTCGTCCTGCAGGGCGCCCACCAGCTCGATT
This sequence comes from Ruminococcus flavefaciens, assembly GCA_023667315.1. Taxonomy (GTDB): domain Bacteria; phylum Bacteroidota; class Bacteroidia; order Bacteroidales; family P3; genus Pullibacteroides. Next base: position 166,576 of record JAMPAI010000004.1, on the reverse strand, counting down.
TCGGGCTTGGGCATGGAACGTACATGGATAAAGATGGAGGTATCGTCCACGCAGGCGCCGCGATATACGGTCAACGTAAGATAGGCGCTGTCTTCCATCATCAAACCGCCCAGTTCGAGCAAGGTTTCCGGCGTGGGCGTAGTGAGGAAAGGCCGGTTGGAGGAATACCATCCGTAGGTTGCACCGTCACCTTGGTCTTCTGCCTTGGTAACGAAATCCGCGCCCTCGCAGTAGAACGGATCCACCGCAAAATTCGGATGCGAATGGGGATCCACCTTTACCGTAACCGTTCCGTCATAGTCGCATTGGTTGTCCACCTTGATATGCAGGCGATAGTCTCCGCCATCCGCCAACGACAAGGCCTTCCCCGTATATGAATTTGACCCCATCTGGTCGGGGAGTTCATTGCCGTCCTTATCATACCATGTAAATTGGCTCTTGCTTTGCATAGAGGCATCCAAGCCCGTTTCCACACTCAACTTCAAAGGTTCACCCTCGCAAAATTCGCTGTCGGCAAAATCGAATTTCGGAACGGGATACATCTTCAGTTCCACAGACCGTTCCACCCTGCACCCCTTTCGTTCTACAACAAGCTCATATACACCGACCTTACCTTCATCATAATCTGTAATACCAAGTTTATCGCACGGACAAACGATATCTCCGTTCGGATCATACCAAAGATAGCCCACATCGTTAAAGGCTTCCGATTCAACCGACACAGCAAAGCTTGCTCCTTGACATTCCGTAACTTCCGAAACGATTTTGGCGGCGGGAGCCAAATAAATGGGCAAATCCACCTTCGTCGAGCAATTGTGCGCCGATTCCGTGCCTTCTACGGAAAGTATATCATCCTTATTTATTTGCAATGAATAGGAACTGCCTGTCTTTACATTCGTTTCCGATGGTCTGCTCCATTCATAACTTTCTGCACCCGTTCCTGTAAAAAGAACCGTCTCACCCGCCTGCGCGCAATAGATGCCGCCTGTAATCGGGCCGTTATCCACGGTTATCGTGATTTGCGGAGCCGGATAAGAATACAGCGTTGCCGTATTCGAATTGAAGCAACCATTCGTTGCGGTCACGTCACACCGAACCTCCACGCTTTCGGAGGTGGGATTCACCGAGGTTGAGGGCCACTCCTGATTGTTCACGAACCATTTCACTTCACGGATTTCTCCCTGAGTCCAAGGAGCGGTTTCCAATAATAATGGTGCCGGGCTACAGGCGGAGTTGTCGATAATGTTAACTTCGGGAACATCCTTGGATATAACCATAAACTGCACGGAAATAGGAGGCACCGTGGGGCATGCCGTTTGGGCCGTTACCGTATATAAATGATCCGACTCACTCATTTCATCAGGCAATACCTCGCTACTTTTTCCATTCACCAACAAGGTATCCGGTTGAGAAAATCCCCCTCCTGCCAATTGAACCCTTCTAGTCCACGTTAGACGTCCGTTTGTACCCGATTGCTGCAATTTAATTATTTCTCCAGGACAATAAGCGCTATCCGGTATCCACGCATTATAAACGGGGTATTCTGCCAAAAGCTGAACCGTTTCCGACTTTTTATTGTTGGGAAACCTACTACACTTGTATTTCAATGTGCCGGTAAGCGTACATGGCCCGGTGGCGACACTCTCACCCGGTATGGTCAATTCGTTGACCGCAAACGACGACATATCCACCACACTGGCATTCACATACGGACGGAGATCGAGCGGCTGTCCGTCGCAGGCAAAAATCGTATCCTGTATAAAGATCCGGGGCGTTTTCAAGACTGCTACACGGATTGTATCTAAACGAACATAAATGGAATCCCTTATTTTTGTGTGAACTTCATACGGATAAACGCCATTTCCCTTGGCCACCACCTGATAGTGGAAACGTTTTATCTTTTGCGTTTTTACAGTTCCCTTATTGTCTATGTATTGATAATCATTCCAATCCTCAATACCAGATCCCACCGCCTTTACCGCAGGATCATTCCAAACGATTTTTTTAAGGGTGTCATATGCAAAATTCTGGCTATAGACGTACAAATCGACCGTCTCATCCTCGCAAACACTGTCCGGCGCCACATCCTTTACCATGGAACATATATCGGCCATCTTGATGGATGTTGCCGTTATTTCCTCACCATATCCTTTTTCTCCGTTTGCAGTCACATTAAACGTCATGGGTTTCGTATAGGCAGAATAGCCCTCGTTATAGGTTACCACCACACGATAATCCTGCATATCGCCAAAGAGGTAACGATGCAAAGTGTACGTGTTGTTACGCGCGCTATACTTCTCGGCCGATCCCCTTTTATTGGTCTCCTGTGGATACACCTCCACCCTTACGCGGTTTTCTTCCGTAGTTGGATTAGTAAAGGTAATCGTGCCCCTCATTTCCGCTCCCGGACACATAAGGCATGCCGACCTATTGACCTGAATGGATGCCAAACTGGCAGTACAAGACTCAACCACCACATCCTTAAACGTTTCCGTCATGGCTATAATCTCAGATGAATTTGGCATATGAAAATAAGCCGTTGCCGTTATATCTCCTGTCTCGTTTTCTTTTGCCGGGGCCCCTGCATAATATGGTTTGAAACTCGGCTTTCCGGGAATTATGTCAAAAACAAATCTGTCGTTAGGTTCCAATTCGATATAATCGATAACTGCTCCCTCTGCGGGAGTCAAGGCTAAGGTTCGTTCCGCTCCGATACACGGAGATCTTGTAATCAGATTCAATTTCATCTTGCAATCGGTACGCTGTTTCAACCTCGTAATCGAGACTTGCACCTCGAAATGGCAGGATCCTTTATCCACCTTAAACCGTACATTAACGCGTATCGGCTGGTAAGTGGAAAGATTGTTATCCGTTACATTCTCTTTCGATGTATAGATTCGGAAATATGACTCACTCTGGGACAGATTAAAAAAGTTGGACAATCCACCCGAAGGTCTGGTCAACTGAACGTCTTCTATAGTAACTATGCCATTTTCACCCTTGATCTCCAAATCTGCCGGCCCAACCGGATCGGGGCAATACTTGTAATCGAACGTAAGGTAGGAAGTATCTATCTGCACCCTTATTTCCTTATCGACAGTCTTTGTCTGCGCCGTTTGCTTGCTATAGTGGCAAGCCTGCTGATAGGAAGCCTTTACGTGTAATACCTGGGCGGGATCTGTCTTGGAATAATTTTCATACACTGCCTTCCATTGATATCTTCCCGCCTCGGAAGATTCCGTCTGTAAAAAGGGGTTGTCTTTCGTAATGTTTATTTTTGAACCGCCGGCGGCCTCTAATACCGGGTCTCCTTGTATCTTGCAATCGGGGGTATATACGTTTCTCAAATAAACACCTCGATCCACACAAGGTTTAAGCGTAACCACATCCTGTATTTGCGGCGTACAGTCCACTCCCGGTATTTTCAGCGTAATTCCCCTAAGCTCAATCTTTTCTTGTTTGGTTGCAGACGAAGCGCCGCAGGTTGCATCTGCCGATTCCACAATGGCCGTTATATTCACCTTCTTTTCGAAGGCTGCCGTATTGACGGTTGCTTCAGCGGTTGAACCATCGCCCCAGGTAATAGAGGCACTTTTTATCTGTCCCTGACCATCTTTCACCCCCTTAACTATGCTGTTCACTTCTGGATAAAAGCCACATTCAAAACAAACCTTATCTTTTATCACCGTATCTAACTCCAGTTGCACATTTTGCAAATCGGGAACCGTCCTTACCATGAAGTAAATGGATGTATCCACAAAACCACAAGAATTGTACGATTGCGCCCTAACCCAACAATTTTCTGTAAGTTTATAACTTACGCTTTCTTTTTTCTGCGCTTCTCCTTCCGTTGAAATAGTCCAATAAACATCTCCGCTATGCTGCTTTGCCACCAAACTCACCTCTACACCCGGACAAAAACCTCCTGCCGGCATCGACGTCGGTTGCACCAAGGCAACGGTCAATGTAGGGGGCTGAGAAACCGTAACTGTTGCCATTTCAGGCCCATGAAGACCCGTGGCATCTTCGTATGTAATGTGATATACGGTTGTAGCGGTCGGTTTTAAATATTCCTCATCTTTAAGTTCCGCCCCTGTGCCCCCCGCCTTGATGGAAACGATCTTGCAATCGGAAGTTTTTTCATAAAGCCCCCCGTCATGAGGGATGGATGCCCCCCGGCAAATGGTTCGGTTTTTTACTATGAACGCTTGCGCGCGGAGCGAGCCCGGCATGGCTGCCGCCAATAATGTAACGAGAATCAAGAAGCCACAAAACCTTTTCATATTCGTGTGGTTAAAAGATTATTGCACAATCGGCAAAGATACAAACAGAAATTCAAAGGCGCAAAAACGGACCGGACGGGGCCGCCGCCGATTTTTGCCCTGTCGTAAATCAAACAATTTGGCTATCTTTGCGCCCGTATGCCGTTTCGGTACGGCACGTAAAACCGCATAAAACAATACAAGATATGGCTAAACAAATTCCTCACGTGGACAAACAGGCCGTGGTGGTCAAGTTTGTGGGCGATTCGGGAGACGGGATGCAGCTTATCGGCACCCTTTTCTCCAATTCGGCCGCCTTGGCGGGCAACGACCTGTCGACATTTCCCGATTATCCTGCCGAAATCAGGGCGCCGCACAATACCGTGGCCGGTGTTTCGGGGTTTCAGGTGCATGTAGGCGCGACCCAAGTGCGCACTTCCGGCGACCAGTGCGATGTGCTGGTGGCCATGAACCCCGCCTCGCTCAAGGCGAATTTGAAATGGGCCAAGAAGGGCGCCACCGTGATTGTGGATGCCGACACCTTTACCCCCGAAGCCCTGCAGAAAGCCAATTACGAATCCAATCCATTGACAGACAACAGCCTGTCTTCCTACAACCTCGTGCCCGCGCCCATCACTTCCCTCTCGCGCAAAGCCCTGGAAAGCGACGGACTGGACAACAAGACCATCGACAAGACCCGCAACATGTTCGCCTTGGGGATGATTTACTTCATCTTCGACCGCAGCATGGAAACCACCTACCACTTCTTCGAGACCAAGTTCGCCAAGAAGCCGCAGATGATCGCCATCAACAAGAAGGTGCTCGAAGCGGGCCATCACTATGCCGAAGCCGCCGAAATCGTGGAATCGGTGATCCATGTGGCTCCCGCCAAGATGGAAAAAGGCCGTTACCGCAACATTACCGGCAACACGGCCACCGCATGGGGTCTGATGGCGGCCGCCGAGAAATCGGGCCGTCCCCTCTTCCTGGGTTCCTACCCCATTACGCCGGCCACCGACATCATGATCGAAATCATCAAGCACCGCGACTTGGGCGCGAAAGCCTTCCAGGCCGAAGACGAAATCGCCGGCATCTGCTCGGCCATCGGCGCCAGCTTCGCCGGTTCACTGGCCTGCACCTCCACTTCCGGCCCCGGCCTTTCGCTGATGAGCGAGGCACTGGGTCTTGCGGTGATTACCGAACTTCCCCTCGTGGTGGTGGACGTTCAACGCGGCGGTCCGGCCACCGGCCTTCCCACCAAGTCCGAACAGTCCGACCTGAACCAGGCTCTGTACGGCCGCAACGGCGAGGCTCCGCTTATCGTGATCGCCTCCTCCACGCCCGCCAACTGCTTCAACTTCGCTTTTGAAGCCGCCCGGCTGGCCATGGAACACATGACCCCCTGTATCCTGCTTTCCGAAGGTTCGCTCGGCAACGGCTCCCAGCTGTTCCGTATTCCCAAGATGGCGGACATGCCCAAGATCACTCCGCCGATCGTGGCTGCCAACGATAAGAATTTCAAACCCTATGTGCGCAACGAAAAGACGCTGGCACGCGGCTGGGCGTTGCCCGGCACCGAAGGCCTGCGCCACCGTGTGGGCGGCCTGGAAAAGGAAAGCATTACCGGCAACGTGTCCACCGACCCGCTCAACCACGCCGAAATGACGCGCCTCAGACGCGAAAAGGTGGAACGGGTGGCCAACGACATTCCCTTGCAGAAACTCGACGGCGAGGCCAATGCCGACCTGCTCGTGGTTAGCTGGGGCGGTACCGAAGGCGTGGTGAACACCGCCGTAAAAGCCCTGCAGGAACAAGGCAAGAGCATTGCCCATGCCCATTTCAACTATATCATGCCGCTGCCCAAGAATACCAAGGAAATTCTGGAAGGCCACAAACAGATCGTGGTATGCGAATTGAACGAAGGCCAGTTTGTAAACTACCTGCGCGCCAGATTCGACCACCTGAGCATGAAGCAGTACAACAAGATACAGGGTCTGCCCTTTACCGTTACCGAACTGGCCGACCATTTCAACCAATTGTTGGCAAAATAACCTTAAAAAGAAAAGCTCATGAAAATCGCCATAGAAAAATCGAAAGAAAAGCTGACCAAACAGGATTTTGCCAGCGACCAGATGGTCAAGTGGTGTCCGGGCTGCGGCTCGCACTCCATCCTGGCCGCGATGGAAAACGTATTTCCCGAAATCGGCTATAAGAAGGAAAACTTCGTGAACATTTCCGGTATCGGCTGTTCCTCGCGCTTTCCTTATTATATGAACACTTTCGGCCTGCACGGCATCCACGGCCGCGCCAACGCCATCGCCGCCGGCGTGAAGCTGGCCAATCCCGGCCTGAGCGTATGGATCAGCACCGGTGACGGCGACTCGCTGGCCATCGGCGGCAACCACTTCATCCATATCGTGCGCCGCAACATGGACGTGAACATCGTTCTGTTCAACAACCAGATCTACGGCCTCACCAAGGGGCAGTACTCGCCCACCTCGCCCATGGGAGCCATCACCAAGACCTCGCCCATGGGTACGATCGAACACCCGTTCAACCCCGGCGAACTGGTTATCGGCTCGCAAGGCTCTTTCTTTGCCCGCGTGCCCGACAACAACGTGAAACTCATGACTTCCGTGATGCTGGAAGCCGCCAAGCACGACGGTTGCTCGGTCATCGAGGTGCTCGACAACTGCGTTATCTTTAATGACAAGGCGCACGCCGCCATTACCGGCAAAGACGTACGCGACGACGCGCAGCTTATCCTCGAACACGGCAAGCCGATGATTTTCGGCAAGGAACGCAACAAGGGTATCCGCCTGAACAAGGGCAAACTGGAAGTGGTGGAACTGGGCAAGGACGGCATTACCGAAAAAGACCTGCTCGTTCACGACGCCTACGCTGAAGACCCTGGCATCCACCTGATGCTGGCCAAAATGCAGCTGCCCAAATTCCCGGTGGCCATGGGCGTTATCCGCGACACGCCTTCGCCCACCTTCAACCAGCTGATGGAAGACCAGATCGAAAAGGCACAGAAGGAATCCAAAATCAAATGTATGGATGATCTTCTGAACAGCGGCGACACCTGGGAAATCTAAAAATTTTCGAGGCTTCCATTTGGCTAAGCAATGGGCGACACAAAACTTAACATCGCGCTTTTCGCCTCCGGAAACGGAACGAACGTACAGCGGATATGCGGGTATTTCCAAGGAAACGACCGCATACGTCCGGTGTTGGTGGTGTGCAACAACCCCAAAGCCTTCGTGCTTGAACGCGCCAAAACGCTGGGCATACCGGCGGCGGTCATCAACAAGAGGCAATTGGCCGATCCCGCCTTCATGCTTCCGCTGTTGCGGGAACACGGCGTTTCCCACCTGGTGCTGGCCGGTTTCTTGGCCTTGGTTCCGCCTTACCTTATAAAGGAATATCCCGAACGCATCTATAACATCCACCCCGCCCTGCTGCCCAAGTTCGGCGGCAAGGGTATGTACGGCATGCACGTACATGAGGCGGTGGTGGCCTCCGGCGAGAAAGAAAGCGGAATCACCGTGCACGTGGTCAACGAAGACTACGACCGGGGCCGTATCCTCTTTCAGGCGCACTGCAAGGTGGAGCCGGGCGATGACGCCGAGGCGGTGGCGCAGAAGATACACCTCCTGGAACAAACCTATTTTCCGGCAGTGCTCGACTACACGCTCTCCGGAAAAGATCCGCAAACAATTACACAAACCTTATAAACTCATTTACCGTGAACTTGACAATCATCAATTCCATTTGGCTTTTGGCCGCGTTGGGTTTAGTGCTGGCACTGATCCTGTATTTCGTGGCGCAAAAATTCAAAGTAGAAGAAGACCCCCGGATTGATTTGGTGGCCGATGCCTTGCCGGGAGCCAACTGCGGTGCCTGCGGAAAGGCCGGTTGCCGCGACATGGCCGTGCAGATCGTTAAAGACCCCGCCTACACGGGCTGTCCGGTCTGCAACGAAGAGAATGTGGCGCGCATCGCCGAAATTCTAGGTCGCGTTCCCGAAAAGAAAGATCCCATGATCGCCGTTGTACGCTGCAAGGGCGGCAAAATCAATACCGAGGCCAAGGCTCATTTCGAAGGCCTGCAGAGTTGCAGTTACGCCGCCGGCGTGATGCCGACCGAGGGGGGATGTCCTTTCGGCTGCCTTGGATTCGGCGATTGTACGGCCGTGTGCGCGTTCGACGCCCTGCATATCAACCCCGAGACAGGCTTGCCCGAAGCCGACCCCGAAAAATGTACGGCCTGCGGTGCCTGCGCCAAGGCCTGTCCGCGCGGCATCATCGAGATCCGCAAGCGCCGCGACGAAGAAGGCCGGGTGTATGTGGGCTGCATGAACAAGCAGAAAGGCGTTTATTCGGCCAAGGTGTGCAAGGTATCCTGCATCGGCTGCGGCAAGTGCGTTAAGACCTGCCCGCAGAACGCTATCACCCTGGAAAACAATCTGGCCTATGTGAACGACGCCCTGTGCATTTCCTGCCAGGCCTGCGTGGATGCCTGCCCGACCCACGCGATGACCATCATGCCCTTGGACAAGAAGAAAGTCAAGGTGGAAGCCGAACCGGCCGCCCAAACCATTTAATCACGAAAGTTTCAGAAGCGATATGAAAACATTCAATATAGGCGGGGTTCACCCCCACGACAGCAAACTGAACACGGAAGCCCCCGTTAAGGAATTGCCGATTCCCAAACAGGTTTGCGTGATGGTAAGCCAGCACCTGGGCGCACCCTCCCAGCCCATCGTCAAGAAAGGCGACAAGGTTAAGGTGGGTACCGTGCTGACACAGAACGACGCTTTTCTGGGCGCGGTGGTTCACTCGCCCGTCAGCGGAACGGTAAACAAGATCGCCGACATTCCCGATGCCTCCAACTATCCCAAGCCGGCCATCTTTATCGATGTGGAAGGCGATGAATGGGAGGAAAGCATCGACCGCAGCCTCGACATCAAGCGCGAAATCGAACTGGACGGCCCCGCCATTATCCAGAAGGTAAAGGAAATGGGGATCGTGGGGATGGGCGGCGCCTGCTTCCCGACCCATGTAAAGCTGATGCCTCCCAAGGATGCCAAGGCCGAGTTCCTGTTGCTCAACGGGGTGGAATGTGAACCCTACCTTACCTGCGACTACCGCCTGATGCTCGACCATGCCGAAGAAATCATGATCGGCGCCAGCATACTGATGAAAGCCCTGGACGTAAAACAGGCCATCGTGGGTATCGAGGCCAACAAGCCCAAAGCCATCGAACACATGACCGAGGTAGCCAAGTCTTTCCCCGGCATCAGCGTTCAGGCCTTGAAGATGAAATACCCGCAGGGCGCCGAAAAACAGCTTATCAAGGCCTTGACCGGCCGTGCCGTTCCCTCCGGCAAACTGCCTATCAACGTGGGTTGCGTGGTCGATAACGTGGCCACCTGCTACGCCGTGTACCAGGCCGTGCAGAAGAATATGCCGCTTGTACAGCGCACCGTTACCGTTACCGGCCCTTCGGTTCCTGAACCCACCAACTTTCTGGCCCGTTTCGGCACGCCCGTATCGGCTTTCCTCGAAGCGGTGGGCGGCGTTCCCGAAGACACCGGCAAGGTGATTTCCGGCGGCCCGATGATGGGCAAGTCCCTCATGAGTGCCGAAGCAACCTCGGTAAAGGGGATGTCGGGTATCCTGGTGCTGCCCGAAAAGCAGGCGCATCGCAACAACGTATATCCCTGTATCCGCTGCGGCAAATGCGTGGATGCCTGCCCCATGGGTCTGGAACCCTACCTGATTGCCGCCTCCACGGCCGCCAAGGATTTCGACAAGACCGAAAAGGCACGGGTCATGGACTGCATCGAATGCGGATGCTGCCAGTTTACCTGCCCCTCCAACCGTTCCCTGCTCGACAACGTCAAGCTCGGCAAGGCCACGGTGGGCAAGATAATTCGTGCAAGAAACGCAAAATAATTCAGAAACCATTTAAGAATTAGCGATATGGCTGAAAATACAAAATGGGTAATATCGGGAGCCCCGCACGTACACGGACCCGAATCCGTTACCAAAATCATGTGGGGCGTGGTAATCGCGCTGATCCCGTCCTTTTTAGTGAGTGTCTATTTCTTCGGCATGCAGGCCCTGCTGCTTACGGTGGTTACCGTTCTCAGCTGCCTGGTGTTCGAATACCTTATCAACCGGTTCTTCTTTAAGAGGCCCTGCTGTCTGGGCGACGGCTCGGCCATGATCACCGGTATCCTGCTGGCCTTGAACCTGCCCGCCGGCCTTCCCTTGTGGATGGCCATCGTGGGTTCGCTGGTGGCCATTGGCATCGCCAAATGGGCGTACGGCGGTCTGGGGCAGAACCCCTTCAACCCCGCGCTGGTGGGCCGTGTGTTCCTGTTGATCTCGTTCCCGGCCGCCATGACCACATGGAAACTTCCCCACGCCTTGTGCAAGGGCGGATTCCTGGCCGACGCCGTAACCGGCCCCACCCCGCTGGGCATCGCCAAAGAAGGTTTGGCTGCCGGACAAAGCGTGAGCGACGTAATGAGTTCCCTGCCCGCCTACTCCGACTTGTTCTTCGGACAGATGGCCGGCTCCATGGGTGAGATTTCGGCCATCGCCATCCTGATCGGCGGTATCTATATGCTCTGCCGCAAGATCATTTCGTGGCACATTCCGGTAACCTTCCTGGGCAGTGCCTTCATCTTCAGCGGCATCCTTTGGCTGTGCGCCCCCGACAAGTTCATGGATCCCGTGTTCCACCTGCTTACCGGCGGCATCATGCTGGGAGCCGTGTTCATGGGCACCGATATGGTCACCTCTCCCATGACGGCCAAGGGCAAGATCATCTTCGGTATCGGATGCGGGGTGCTCACGGTGCTTATCCGTACCTTCGGCGCCTATCCCGAAGGCGTTTCGTTTGCCATCCTGATCATGAACGCTTTCGTGCCCCTTATCAACCGTGGCTCCACGCCCAAACGTTTCGCCACCTCCAAATAACACAGCCATGAAGAAATTACAATCCACCTTACCCAATATGCTTTTGAGCCTGGCGCTTATCGCCGGGGTCTGCGGACTCTGCCTGGGCGGGGTCTATACGCTTACAAAAGACAAGATCGAAGCCGCCGCGCAGCAGAAAAAGGAAGCCGCGCTCAAGGAAGTGCTTCCCGCCTACGAAACCCTGGAAGAAGGTAAACTTGCCCTGCAAGGGGAACCCGACCGCGCCATGGATTACTACATGGCCTATCAGGGCGGAGAACTCGTGGGCGTGGCTGTAAGCACCTATACCAAAAAAGGCTTCAACGGCGAATTCAACCTGATGGCGGGCATCCTGCCCGACGGCACGCTCAACAAGGTGTCGGTGCTCAAACAGGGCGAAACCCCGGGCTTGGGCGCGAAAATGACCGAATCCTCGTTCTACGCGCAGTTCGAAGGCAAGCATCCTTCCTCGTTCCGCTTTATCGTAAAGAAAGACGGGGGCGATGTGGATGCCATTACCGCCGCCACCATTTCCTCGCGGGCCTATTGCGACGCGCTCGACCGCGCGTTCAAGGTTTTTGAGCAGCTTACCGCAGCCCAGGAACCCGCCCCTGAAGGAACCGATGCCGAAAGCGGTGCCACGCAAACCCAATCCACCAACCTTTAAAATTTGAAAAAAATGAGTTCGAATATCAATTACTGGAAAGTTTTCAGCAAGGGGATCATCAAAGAGAACCCCGCCTTGGTGCTGATGTTGGGTATGTGCCCCACCCTCGGGGTCACCTCCTCGGCCATCAACGGCCTGGGTATGGGCTTGGCCACCACCTTCGTGCTTCTCCTCTCCAATATGCTCATCTCTTCCCTGAAGTCGCTGATTCCCGACAAGGTGCGCATACCGTGCTTTATCGTGGTGATCGCCGCCTTCGTTACCATCGTCGATCTGTTGATCCAGGGTTTCGTGCCCTCGCTGGCCGAAAGCCTGGGTATGTTCATTCCCTTGATTGTGGTGAACTGCATCGTGCTGGGACGTGCCGAAGCCTTCGCCTCCAAGAACGGCGTTTTCGCCTCGCTCTTAGACGGTGTGGGCATGGGCTTGGGCTTTACGCTGGCCCTTACCCTGCTGGGTATCTTGCGTGAAGCCTTGGGCGCCGGCAAATTCTTCGGAACCAGCTTTATCGGTGGCTCAGACGGCATCATCGCCTTTGTGCTGGCCCCCGGTGCGTTCATCGTATTGGGCTTCCTGGTGGCCTTGGTTCGCCAATTGAGCAAGAAAAACTAAGCCTTAACCTGTAAAAACACTTATCATGGAATATATCATTTTGATTATAAGCGCGATATTGGTCAACAACATCGTATTCGCGCAAACCCTCGGCATCTGCCCGTTCCTGGGCGTGTCGAGCAAGATTTCCTCTTCGGTCGGGATGGGTGCGGCCGTGGTGTTCGTCATCACCATCGCCACCTTGGTTACCTTCTTGATTAACCAATACGTGCTGGTGCCCCTCGACCTTGGCTTCCTGCAGACCTTGGCCTACATCCTGGTGATCGCCGCCCTGGTGCAGATGGTGGAAATCATCCTGAAGAAGGTAAGCCCCTCGCTCTACTCGGCTCTGGGTATCTTCCTGCCCCTTATCACGACCAACTGCGCCGTGCTGGGGGTTGCCATCTCGGTAATTCAGAAAGAATTCAACCTGGCCCAGAGCGTGGTCTACGGTTTCGCCACCGCGGTGGGCTTCGGCCTGGCTCTGGTGATCATGGCCGGAATCCGCGAACAGATGGAACTGGCCTCCGTTCCCAAGGGCATGAAAGGCAGCCCCATCACGCTGGTAACCGCCGGCATCCTGGCCCTGGCCTTTATGGGATTCGCCAATTTGGTCTAAACACTTAACAGTCGATTTCTATGAAAACTGCGGTTGTCGCCCTGGGCGGAAACGCCCTCTTGCGCAGCGGGCAAAAAGGAACTTTTGCCGAACAGACCCAAAACGTGGATGAAACCTGCCGCGCCTTGGTGGCCTTGATGAAACAGGGCTACACGATCTGCGTGGGACACGGAAACGGCCCCCAGGTGGGCAACGTGATGTTGCAGCACGAAGCGGGCAACAAGACATTCGGCCTGCCGGCCATGCCGATGGATTTCTGCGTGGCCGAGACCCAGGGCTCCATCGGATACATGATCGAGATATGCCTGCAGAACCGCTTGCGCGAGGCGGGCATCGACAAGTCGGTCATGACCTTGCTGACCCAGGTTAAGGTGGACAAGAACGACCCGGCCTTCCAGAAGCCCACCAAACCGGTAGGCCCGTATTATAAGAAAGAGGAAGCCGAGCGTTTCGCCGCCGAGACCGGTGCCCAGTTCAAGGAAGACCCCAAGGGCAACGGCTGGCGCAAGGTGGTTCCCTCGCCCACCCCGATCGACATCGATCACGTGAACATCGTGAAGGATGCCGTGGCCAAGGGCAACGTGGTGATCACCGTGGGCGGCGGCGGCATTCCCGTGATTGAGGAAAACGGAATGTACAAAGGCGTGGAGGCGGTCATCGACAAGGATCTGGCCTCGGCCCTGCTGGCGGCCAAGATCGGTGCCGACAACCTGTTTATCCTCACCGACGTGTCGAACGTGTATATCCGTTTCCGCAAGCCCGACGAACAGCGTCTGGAAAGGATCACCGTGGCGCAGGCCAAGCAATATCTGGCGGACGGTGAGTTTGCCGAAGGCTCGATGGCGCCCAAGGTGCGCGCGGCCATTTTCTTTCTGGAACACGGCGGCAAGGAATGCGTGATCACGCAGGCTTCCGAACTAGGCAAGGCGGATGCCGGAACCCGTATCGTAAACGAATAAAAAACTAATCATTTAATACCTAAAACCATGGCATTTAACCTAAAGAACCGCAGCTTCCTGAAGTTGCTGGATTTTACCCCGAAAGAAATCAAATACATGTTGGACTTGGCCGCCCAGCTTAAGGCCGCCAAATACGCCGGCACGGAAGAACAGAAGCTCAAGGGCAAGAACATCGTGCTCTTGTTCGAGAAAGACTCCACCCGTACCCGCTGCTCCTTCGAAACGGCCGCCCACGACCAAGGCGCGCACGTAACCTACCTCGGACCTTCCGGTTCGCAGATGGGCAAGAAGGAATCCATGAAAGACACCGCCCGCGTGTTGGGCCGCATCTACGACGGCATCGAATACCGCGGCTTCGCCCAGACCACGGTGGAAACCCTGGCCGAATACGCCGGCGTTCCCGTTTGGAACGGCCTCACCAACGAATTCCACCCCACCCAGATCCTGGCCGACTTCCTCACCATGATGGAACACTGCGACAAACCGCTCCACCAGATGAGCTTCGCCTACCTCGGAGACGCCCGCTACAACATGGGCAACTCGCTTATGGTGGGTGCCGCCAAGATGGGTATGGATTTCCGCGCCGTGGCTCCCAAGGCCTACTGGCCAGACAAGAAACTGGTGGCCGAATGCCAGAAGATCGCCAAGGAAACGGGCGCCAAGATCACCCTGACCGAAAGCGTGGCCGAAGGCGTGAAGGGCGTTGACTTCCTCTACACCGACGTATGGGTTTCGATGGGCGAACCGATGGAAGCCTGGGGCAAGCGTATCAAGGACCTGAAGGGCTACCAGATCAACATGAACGTGATCAAGGCCACCAAGAACCCCAACGTGAAGTTCCTGCACTGCCTGCCGGCTTTCCACAACCTGGAAACCACGGTGGGTCAGGACGTGTTCGAAAAATACAAGATGAACGGCCTCGAAGTAACCGAAGACGTGTTCGAATCCAAGTACAGCATTGTTTTCGACGAAGCCGAAAACCGTCTGCACACGATCAAGGCCGTGATGGTGGCTACCCTCGGATAGTTTTCCGCACGGATTCTTGCAAAAAGGCGTCAACGAAAAGTTCGACGCCTTTTTTGTTTATCCTCACTTCAAAAAATTTTGAATTTGCATTAACCCCTCAATTTTAGTAACTTTGCCCACTTTGTGCGCGGAGTACCGGAACATTTTCGTTCTTAAACGCTTACGTCTTCCCGCACAAGATTTGTTTTGCAAATACCAAACAGTACAGCATAATGGCAACAACTGCAGACTTTAAAAACGGTTTGTGCATCAACTTCAACAACGAACTTTGGCAAATCGTTGAGTTCCAACACGTAAAACCTGGAAAAGGCAACGCCTTCGTCCGCACCCGCCTCAAGAACCTCAAGAACGGCCGCGTGTTGGCCAACACCTTCCCCGCCGGCGTAAAGATCGACACCGCCCGTGTGGAACGTCGTCCCTACCAGTTCCTCTACAAAGACGACTCCGGCTACAACTTCATGAATTCCGAAACCTACGACCAGATCAACATTCCCGAATTCCTGATCACCAACCCCCAGTTCCTCAAGGAAGGCTGCGTGGTTGAAATCCTGGTGCATGCCGAAACCGAAGAGCCACTTTCGTGCGACCTTCCGGCATACATGGATTTCGAAATCACCTATACCGAGCCGGGCGAAAAGGGAAACACGGCCACCAACGCGATGAAAGACGCCACCATCGACACCGGCGCCACCATCCGCGTGCCTTTGTTCGTGAACACGGGCGACAAGGTAAAGGTGGATACCCGCACGGGCGAATATTCGCAACGCGTTTAATTTTACCAGGCTCTTAACTCCCTCTGCTGATGAAATTCGACAGACCGCAGACCGTCAAGCAATTGGCGGATCTTTTAACCGATGTGCGCATTGTGGGTTCTCCCGACTTTCCCGTTGCCGGAATGAACGAGATCCATATGGTGGAAGAAGGCGACATCACCTTTGTCGATCTGGACAAATACTACGACAAGGCGCTCTCTTCAAAGGCCAGCGTGATATTGATCGACAAGGAAGTGGAATGCCCCGCGGGCAAATGCTTGATGATCACGCCCGACCCTATGGGCAATTTCAACAAGCTGACACGCCATTTCCGTCCGTTCGTTCCCGCCTCCGCCATGGTGAGTCCCACCGCCAAAATCGGCAAGGGTACGGTGATCCAGCCCGGTGTCTTTATCGGGAATCATGTGGAGATCGGCGAAAACTGCATCATCCACGCCAACGTAACCGTCAACGATTACACCACCATCGGCAACAACACCATCATACAGAGCGGTGCGGTGATCGGCGGGGATGCCTGCTATTTTCAGCGTACCAAAGACGGTTCGTTCCGCAAGTTCGAATCCAGCGGCCGCGTGATTATCGGCAACGATGTGGAAATCGGTGCACTGACTGCCGTTGACCGGGGTGTTTCGGGCGACACGATCGTGGGCGACGGCACCAAGATGGACAACTTTATCCAGATCGGCCACGACACCCATATCGGTAAACATGTACTTATCGGCGCCCACTCGGCCATCGCCGGGGTTACGGTAATCGAAGACTACGTATCCATCTGGGCTTCGGTCATGGTGAACAAAGACCTCGTTATCGGCAAAGGGGCGGTTATCCTGGCCACCTCGGCCGTAGATAAATCGCTCGAAGGCGGCAAGACCTACTTCGGTTCCCCTGTAACGGAAGTTCGCGCCAAGTGGAAGGAAATGGCCGCCATCCGCGCCCTGCCCGACATGATGGAGCAGATGCGCAAGCTCATGGCCGAAAAATAGCGATACGCACAACTCTCACCCGTATAACGGGCATAATAAAAGCCTCTTCCGGAATACCGAAAGAGGCTTTTATTTTACGGCAACGCCTTCTCCTACAGCGTTCCGCCGATAAGGATCGTCACCAAGAGGGCGATGATGGCGTACAATTCGGGGAATACCGCCAGAATCATCGTGGTGCTGAACAGATTGTGGCCCGCACCGATACCGTTGATACCGTCGGCACAGATCTTGGATTGACGGATGGCCGACAAAAGCGCCACGCATCCCAAGGCCAGGCCCGCACCGAAAACAGCCGCCGCCTGAAACCAATTGATTTCAGCCGTAATCTTGGTGTAGGTAAGGAAGAATCCCACGAATCCGTACAGACCCTGGGTGGCCGGCAACGCGCTCAAGGCGATGCAGGAACCCAGCGCGTCGGGTTTCTTTTTCAACGCGCCCAAGGTGGCGCTACCACTGATCGATACGCCGTACGCACTTCCGATACCCGAAAGGATAACCATCACGGCAATACCCAAATAAGCCAAAACAACAGGTTCCATAATCTTTATTTTTTGAATGTTTATTTTTTGATTGATTTCTATTTATTGATGCTGAACGGTTTGTATTCCCTGCCCCCTCCGGCGAATCCCGCGTTCTTGTAGAATTCCACGAACGTGAGGCGCAAGGGATGCACCACCGCCCCCAGCACGCAAAGGGCCAGGTTCAGGCTGTGACCGAACAGCAGGATGGCCAGCATGACAAGCTGACTCACCACCGGTACCCCCACCCCGTTGGCCGCGTCCAGGGCAAGGGTGTTGAACACCGAGCCAAGAATACCCCCGGTAAGCCCCAGGGCGAACAGGCGGATGTACGAAAGCAGGTCGCCCACCAGGCCGGTGGCCGTATTGTAGGTATCCCACAAGCCCAACCCGAGGTTGAACAAGGGGTTCTTGTCGGGATTGTTGTAGAACAGCGCCAAGACCGCCCCGGCTATCACCAAGGCATCCAGGCCATAGGTCACGGGCGCGGGTAGCGCAAGCCCCAGCATGGGCGCGCCCACCAACAGGCCGCCGCAAACGATCACGGCCAGCCAGCCGATACGGTGCAGGGCATATTTAAAGCCCTTTACCTTGGTAAGCCGCAGCACGTTCATGAACATCCCGAACAGAATCTGCACCGCCCCGATAACGAGCGAGAGCGTCATCATCTTGCTGCTGTCGAAAATATAGTCGCGCAGCCTGCCCAAGGCCTCGATATCGAACAGGCTGATGCCGAAGAAGGTGCCCGAAAGCGTGCCGAACACCACGGTGGCCAAGCCGAACCAGAACGCGAGCCAGCCGTAAGATTTGGCCTTCGGATATTTCCTGACGATAAACAGCGCGGCCGCCATCAGAATCAGGCCGTAGCCGGCATCGCCCAGGCAGAAGCCGAAAAACGCCATGAAGAACGGCGCCAGCATCGGGGTCAAGTCCAGCTCGCGGTAATTGGGCAGCGAAAACAGGCGGGTGATCGGTTCAAAGAGCTTGGCGAAACGGTTGTTGCGCAACAGCACCGGAATCTGCGGGGTATCCTCCTCGGGCAGACGTTCGGCCTCCACGGCCTGATACACCACTTCCTCCCGTTCCAGGAAGGCCTCGAATTCCGGCACCTGTTCGGTGGGCAGATAGCCTTCCACGAACCGCAAGGTACCTTCAGCCTGCTGAGGCACATTCAACGAGACCGTCTTGTAGCTCAGCCTGTCGAGCAAACGGTTCTTCTCCGCCTTCAAGCTATCGGCGGCGCCCACCAGCACCCGGAGATTATCCTCTATCCTGCGGCTTTCGTCCGCAAGACGGGCGTGTTCGGCCTGCAATACGTCCAGGGGCTGTTCGGGCGCGGCATGCAGGTTCACGGTAAAGCCCAACTGCCTGGAAAGGCTTTCGGACGTATAGGCCTCCCCGGCCTGCCCCACCCATACGAAATATGCTTTCCCCGCATTCTGACTGATGATTTCCACAGGGAACGCCGCCTTGATATGCTCTATGTCCTGCACATTCTTCTGCGCGGTCTCGGCAAACACAAAACGCAAGCCGGCCGCCTCCAGACGCTGCAAATCCGCCTTCCTGAAACTCCGCCAGATTTCCGCTTCGTGCAATTTCCCTTCCAGTTCGCGGAGCGCGGCGATATTGTTCCGCTTGCTTTCCAGAACGCTTTCGCATTCGTGCAGCAGGCGTTCGGGCGTCCAGGCCGCCAGTTTTACATTAAACACGGGGTTTCCCTTAACCTTCCGGTCCTGTCTCTCCAGTTCCTTGGCCTCGCGTTTTAGCGCGGAAAGCACCTTGTCGATACGCTGCAGGAGCGGATAGAACTCCTCGTCCGCCTTTTCGCTATATACTTCCTCCTGCCGGATATCCAGCAGGCCCGTCTGCTGCAGGCGTTCCATAAAGGCCGCAAACTGGCGGTGATACACCAGGATGGAATAGCGTGTCATAGGTACTATCATGGCTCTACCTCCTCCGCATGACGGTTCTTCACTATTTTCTGCGCCGACTTGGCCAGGTTCTCCTCGTCTTCGATAAAGCGCTTTATCTTGCGGATCGCCTCGTTATAGCCGGGAATCTGCACCTTTTCGTACAGGTTCACCTTCTGGGTGGTCTTCTTGCGCGCCGTGTCCAGAAGCTGCATCTTGTAGGAGAAGATCTCGCTTTCGATGCCTATCTGAACCAAGTCCTTGAGCAAGCCCAGGCCGTCGGCGAACCACAGCGGCGCACCGAACAGCGGGTATTGCCGTTCCGAAAATTCAATGTTCTTGAGGCGGGGAATCCGCACGCCGGCAATCTTGTAGAACTCCAGCTGCACGTCTTCCACGCGGATCAGGTCGGGGCGGAACTCGGTAAAGAGGCGGGCGAAACCGTCCATCTGCCGCAGTTTCTCGGCCAGTTCCCGATCCTTGCCCTCGGCATCGGCCTTGGCGCGCTTCACCTCAAGCCGCAAGGCAGACTCCTTGTTCTTGATGGTGGGCAGCGCCCGCGTACGCGCCTTGAGTTTCTTGTACAACTCGTTGAGCGCGGTCTTGTTGTATTGAAACTTTATCGCCATGTCCGCGCCTTGTTAGTTGCTCCAGTAGCGGTCCATCAGCTCTTTCTTGATGGACACTTCGGTCTGCGTGAAGTATTTGGCGAACATACGCCAGATACGGTCCAGCATCTCGGTGGTGTCGATATTGATGTCGATAGCCAGGATGTTGGCCGCATAGTCCTTGGCGAAAGCCAAAGCGCGTTCGTCGTAATCGCTCAGTTCGAAACCGTTCTCGAGCTTGGTCTTGGCGTTGGCCGCATCGGCGTACAGACGCACGGCCGCGTTCATCACCTGCGGATGGTCTTCGCGGGTCTGCTTGCCGATAACCAGCTGCTTAAGACGCGAAAGGGAGCGGAACGGATCCACGATTACCTTGTTCACGTCGCTGTCGTTGCGCAGGAACAGCTGGCCTTCGGTAATGTAGCCCGTGTTGTCGGGAATGGCGTGGGTGATGTCGCCCCCGCTCAAGGTGGTGACGGCCAGAATCGTGATGGAGCCGCCGTCGGGCAGCTGCACCGCCTTTTCGTAAATCTTGGCCAGGTCCGAATAGAGCGAGCCGGGCATGCTGTCTTTCGAGGGAATCTGGTCCATACGGTTGCTCACGATGCTGAGGGCGTCCGCATACAGGGTCATGTCGGTAAGCAGCACCAGCACCTTCTCGTTCTTGTCCACGGCGAAGTACTCGGCGGCGGTAAGCGCCATGTCGGGCACCAGAAGGCGTTCCACGGGCGGCTGTTCGGTCGTGTTCACGAAACAGATGATCTTGTCGAGCGCACCCGCGTTCTCGAACGATTTCTTAAAGAACAGGTAGTCGTCGTTGGTAAGCCCCATGCCGCCCAGGATGATCTTGTCCACCTTGGCGCGCAAGGCCACCATGCACATCACCTGATTGTAGGGCTGGTCGGGATCGGCGAAGAAAGGAATCTTCTGCCCCGAAACCAGGGTGTTGTTCAGGTCGATGCCCGCGATACCGGTGGGAATGAGCTGCGAAGGCTGCTTGCGCTTCATCGGGTTCACCGAAGGGCCGCCGATCTCGCGCCATTCGCCCTCGGTCTCGGCGCCGCCGTCGATGGGCTCGCCGTATGCGTTGAAGAAACGCCCCGCCAGGTCCTCACCCACTTTCAGTCCGGGTACACGCCCGGTAAACACCACCTCGGCGTTGGTGGCCAGGCCTTCGGTGCCGGCAAACACCTGCAGGGTTACTTTCTGTCCGTCAATCTTCACCACCTGCGCCAAGCGGTCGCCCACCATGGCCAGTTCGTCGTTGGAAACACCCTCGGCCTTTACCGTAACGGTGGCCTTGGTAACGGCTTCCAGATGCGTATAAATGCGTTGAAAAGCTTTGTTGTTCTGCATGGTTTCGGGTTATTGCGCTTTTTGTGGGCGGCTGTTTAACATTTCTTCTATCTGACGTTCGTACGCCTTGAACTCCTCGCTTTGGAACTGCGTGTAGTTCATCTGACGGAACACGTTGATCATGCCCTTGTAGAAGTCCACGCAATCCACGAAGGTCTCGAACTCGAACTCCCGGTGGCAGACGTCCATCACCTTCTCGAACATATACTTCTGACGGTCCATCGGGCAGAGGCTGTCGGTCTTGTCGAAGGCGTCCTGCTGCAGGATCACGAAGTCGATGAGCTCCGATTTCCAATAGCGGTCGTGGTAGGAAACGGGCACGCCGTCGTCGCCCAGGATGTTGATCTGTTCGTAGGCTTCCTTGCCCCGCAGCACGAAGTTCTTGCCCTCGTTCACCAGCGGCACCCACTCAGGGCCCATCTTCTGGTCGAAGTATTCGATGATTTCGGGATATTCGAGGTATTTGGAATAGCTGTCGATGGGGTCGATGGCCGGATAGCGCTTACTGTCGGCACGCGCCTGCGAAAGGGCGTAGAAGCAGCGGGCGGCCTTCTTGGTGCCTTCGGTAACGGGCTCCTTAAGGTTACCTCCGGCGGGCGAAACGGTTCCGATAAAGGTGATGGAGCCGGTTGCGCCGTTGTTGAGATATACATAGCCGGCACGGGCGTAGAATCCGGAGATGATGGCCGGCAGGTCCATCGGGAACGCGTCCTGGCCGGGAAGCTCTTCCAAGCGGTTGCTCATTTCGCGCAAGGCCTGCGCCCAGCGCGAGGTGGAGTCGGCCAAGAGCAGTACCCGCAAGCCCATGGCGCGGTAGTATTCGCCGATGGTCATGGCCGTATAGACGGATGCCTCGCGGGCGGCCACAGGCATGTTGGAGGTATTGCAGATAATGGTGGTGCGTTCCATCAGGCTGCGGCCCGTGCGCGGGTCTTCCAAGAGCGGGAACTCGGCGAAGATTTCCACCACCTCGTTGGCGCGCTCCCCGCAGGCGGCCATCAGGATCACATCCACGTTGGCCTGCTTGGAGATGGCGTGCTGCAACACGGTCTTGCCCGAACCGAAAGGCCCCGGGATAAATCCGGTACCGCCCTCGGCTATGGGGTTGAAGGTATCGATGACGCGCACGCCCGTTTCCAGCGCCTGGAACGGACGGGGCTTTTCCTTGTAATGCGTGACGGGCACCTTTACCGGCCATTTCTGCGCCATCTTCACGGTTTCTTCCCTGCCCTTGGCATCCACCAGCACGGCAATCTCGTCTTCGATGGTGTAGCTGCCCGCCGGCACGATTCTCTTAACCGTATATTCGCCTTTAAGCTTGAAGGGCACCATAATCTTGTGGGGCAGCCAGCCTTCCTTCACCTCGCCGATCCAGTCGGCGGGCCTTACCTTGGCGCCGGCTTCCACCAAAGGCTTGAAATCCCATTTCCTGGTGGAGTCCAGGGCCGCCGTGTAACAGCCGCGCTGCAGGAAAACACCCTCCATCGTGGCCAGGTTGTTCTGCAACCCGTCGTAATTGCTCGAAAGCAAACCGGGGCCTAAGGTAGCCTCCAGCATCTGTCCCTCGAATTCCACCTCGCACCCCACCTTCAGGCCGCGGGTGCTTTCAAAAACCTGCACGTAAGCCGTATCGCCGGTAATCTTGATCACTTCGGCCATCAGCCTCACGCCATCCAACTCGATAAAGCAGATCTCGTTCTGGGCAACGGGGCCTTGCACCTTTACCATCACCAGGTTCGAAACGATACCGCTTACTTTGCCTTTTGTCTTTTCCATATTGCTTGTTTGTAAGGAGGCCGCGCCTTAGGCGTTCTCTCCCTGCAGGTTAACTTTTCTCATTTCCGACACCGCCTCGCGCAGGTATTCCCTGCCCGATTCGGGATCCATTTTCTGCCAGCGGCGCAGGATACCCGCATGCAGCATATAACACAGCACCTTGTCTAACTGGAAGTCTTTTCCGGAGGCTATCTCCGAGGCCATCTGCCAGCGGAAACGGTCGATGGCGCGTTCCCGCTCGAACACATCGGGCAGGTCCAGCGCGGCAAACAGGTCCTGGGCATACGAAAGCCGCATCTTAAGCCCGAAATCGCCTTCGTTCATGTCTTCCTTGATCCATTCGATCAAGGGGGCGGAGGCCGCCTGCACGAATTCGTTTTCGGGGGAACGCCCCTGCTTGCGGGCGGCAAAAGCCACCAGGGTGTTCTTGAGGATGCCGTCGAAGGCGAACCATTTGCGCAGGAAAGGATTCCTGTGCCTGAGCGCCGCCTCATAGAAGGCATTGTCGAACACCCGCACCAAGGCGCGTTCGATGTCTTCGTGCGTGTCGTCCACCTTCAGGTCTTCCTCGCCGTACATCAGCATCGACAGGCTTTGGGCGAAGATCTTCCGCTGATAGGCCGGCAGGTCGTGTTCCCGCAGATATTCCGCCTTTTGTTCCTCATCCTGAAGGGCAAGATAGTCTTTGGCCGATTCCTCGTGCGAACCGAAGGCCAGGAACAGATCCAGCGTCTTGTTGTCCGCAGGCGTGAGCAATTCCCGCACCTGCGCCAGTATGTCTTCGTAGGAGAACCCAGACAGGTCCATGTCGAAATGCAGCTCCGGCAATCCGCACAGAAGGTAAGGATAGTAGCCGCTCATGGCAAACACTTAAAAGAGGAGTTGTTTGAGTTTGGGGCGGGCGTATTCCTTAAAGAGCGCCAGAAAGTCTTCTTCGGTAAAGCTGAGCAGGTAGCCGCCCGCACGGTTCTCGATCTTGAAGCCGCCCTGCAGGTCGCCGCTGAACGATACCGAAAGCCCTTCTTTCAAGGTGTTTCCGGTAAGCTCCTTTAAGAAAGCGTCGTAGGCCGCCTGGTCGGATTCGGGAAGAATCAGCCGCAAGTCGGGGGCCTGGCTGCCGGAAGCGAAGGCGGAAACCGCCTTGAGGATCAGTTCCTGCATGAACTGCTTCTGCTCCATGGCCGAACGCACGCCCGGTTCCACCACCTTGCCCATCAGTTGCTCTTCCACTTCTTTCTTCAAGGTGGAAATCATCTGACGGGAAGTGATCTTGATTTCGGTAAGTGCGTTGTTCTTGAGGTCTTCGGCTTCCTTACGCGCCTTTTCCACGATTTCGTCGGCCTTGCGGCGGGCTTCGTCCTGCAGCTGGCGGGCCTGTTCCTTAGCTTGCGCCAACAAGCGTTCGCCTTCTTCCTTGCCCTTGCCTAAACCGTCTTGATACAGTTTGTCGGCAAGCGCCTGTATTTTATTTTCCATAGCTTGGATATTGTGCAAACAAAACGGGGTAAAGTTAACTAAAATCGGCGACTACGACAACAATGCCGTTTTAATGCCGTCCAGCACCATATTGGTACCCATAATGGCCACGATAAGCCCCATCAGCTTGCCCAGCACCATAATGATGTTGCTGCCCAATACCTTGAAGATCCTCTCGCTGAAGATAAAGGCGAGATAGGTGATGAACATGACCAAGGCCAGCATCAGGGCGATGACCGCCATGCCGATGTAGTCTTGGTTGGCGGTGTAGTTCATGGCCGCCACAATCGTGCCGGGGCCTGCCAGCATGGGGATCGCCAAAGGCGAGATGGCCACGCTTTCGTCGAAGGCCACGGGTTTTCCCGTATTGCTCTGGATGCTCGATTTCTTGGAGGAAAGCAATTCAAAGCCCACATAGAACAGCAGGATTCCCCCCGTGATGCGGAAGGCGGGAATCGTAATGCCCAGGAAATCGAAAATGGACTTCCCCAAGATCAAGAATACGAATACGATAAAGAAGGCCGTTACCGTAGACATCTTCGCCACCTTTTTCTTGGTGGCGGCATCCGCCGAGGAAGTCAGGTCTAAAAAGATAGGAATGTTCACGACCGGGTTCACGATGGCGAACAGACTGGTGAACACCGAAAGCGCCAATACGCCGATATTTTCCATATATCAATTGTCTGTCAAGAACCTTTTTGTATAGTAAAAGCCGGATCGGTTCTTGGTTCGACCCGGCTTTCAGCATTGATTCCTTGCGGTCCTTTACTTGCAGGAAAGGGCGGCCAGCGCGATGGAGTACAGCTTGGTGTTGATGCTGTCGCCGCGCGAGGAAAGCACGCAGGGAACACGGGCACCCACCACCATGGCGGCCACTTCGCCCTTGCAGAACTTGGTGTGCGCCTTGTAGAACACGTTGCCCGCCTCGATATTGGGGAACAAGAGGCAGTCGGCATCGCCGGCCACGGGGCCGCCCACACCCTTGATCTCGCAGGCTTCCTTGTCGATGGCCACGTCCAAGGCCAGGGGGCCGTCCACATAGCAGCCCTTGATCTGACCGCGGTCGGCCATCTTGGAAATCAAGGCGCCGTCCACGCAGGCCTGCATGCCGGTGGAAACCTGTTCGGTAGCGGCCAGCACGGCCACCTTGGGCTTTTCGATGCCCACTTTCTTGGCGGTGGAAACCAGATAGTCGCAGATGGCGGTCTTCTGTTTGAGGTCGGGCGCGGGAATGATCGCCATGTCGCTCACCACCAAAATCTTGTGATAGAACGGATTCTGCAGCAGGGCGATATGGGTCAGCATGGCCTTGGGGCCGGGCATCAGGCCCTTTTCCTTGTTGAGGATGGCGCGCATATATTTGTCGGTGCTCACCAGACCTTTCATCAGCAGGTCGCCTTCGCCGTCGTTGATCAACTTGACGGCCGTGGCGGCAGCCTTGGTGTCCACGTCTTCCTGAACGATCTTGAACTTGGAAGGATCAATCTTCTCGCTGGCGCAGACCTTCTTGATGGTGGCTTCGTCGCCCACCAGGGTAGCGTCCACGATACCCAGATCCACCGCCTTGCTCACGGCGCAAATCGTGTGGTCATCCACGGCATAAGCCGCAACCAAACGTTTCTTCCCCTTGGCTTTCACCATGTCGAAAAGTTCATCCAATTTTGTAATAGCCATATTTCGTGTGTTTTAAAAATTTAGCAATTGAAAACGGGCACAAATTTACTACATACGCAAAAAAAAACATAATGAAGGCCCCTGGCACTATAGAAAAAAATCGTACATTTATGCCGCTAATGAACGGTGGGTTCTCCGTTTATCAGCTCAAAACCAACCAAAACCAAATTAAAAACAGAACACTTAACATTAATTCATTATGAAAAAAATGAAATTCCTGATCGGTGCGCTCTCGTTTTTGGCCGCCGCATTCATGGTTTCGCCCTCGCAGGCGCAAATCAAGACCTATTTGGAAGAAGATTTCCAACAAGGCTTAACAAAAACCCTTTGGAATATAAACGAATGTACCAATATCTCGGAAACAGAAGGGCCGTTACATTTCTTGCAAACCAGCCAAACGGACATTTGGGCCGGCTGGGTGCGTGACCCGAACGGTCAGGTGATTCAAGGCGGCGGATTCAACGATACCATCAACGGTACTTACGAAATCATAGCCTTTCCTTTCAAGATGGAAGAAGACGTCTTCAATATCGTTTCGCTCGATTATATGTGGAATGTAACCAGCATCAACACCACTCGCAACTTCGGAGTACGGGTAAGGCTTGAAAACGATGAGGTCTGGGATACCGTAGAAATATTGAACCTCAATAAAACTTATCTGGAAGGTAAATTCGTTGCCGTATTGGATTCCAAATGGAATGGGAAGAAAGTGGAAATGGAATTGTTCTTCTCTACCACTCATAACGCCAGCGCATTTTATTTCTTGATGGACAATGTAAAGTTTGCCGCGTATGCCAAGACGCCCGAAGTTTCCACCTCCCTGAAGGCGGCACCCGTGGCTTGGGACGAACTGCCCCTCAACCTGACGATAGCCAATATCGGTGCCTTGGATGTCAATAGTATCGAATACACCTTCGATATCGACAACGGGAAACAAACAGGTACGCTTCCCATTACTTTGGGATCCGGAGACGATGCATTGGAACCCATTTCCGGTATAGTGACCGGTTCAATCAGCATCGAACTCAAAGGGTTGGATTTCGGCAAGCATACCTTAAAGATGCAGGCCACTAAAATCAATGGAGAAACGAATGCCAATCCTACGGCTACAGAAATCGAATTCTTCACTTTGGACGAATCCAAACTCAATCAACCGTATGTACCTTTGTTCGAAGGTTTCACTTCCTCCACTTGCAGTCCTTGCGCCTCGGCCAACAGATACCTCAATCCCGTCTTGACAGAACTGAGAGATGCCGGAGCACTCAACGTAATCAAATATCAGATGTATTTCCCGGGAACTGGCGACCCCTACTATATTGAAGGAAACAAAACGCGTATGGAGTTCTATGACGAAGTATTTGGATTAGGCGGTTATTGGGGCGTTCCTTTCCCCGTTTATAACGGAATGGAAGTGGTTACCCAATGGGAAGGTCAATACTGGACGGATCTCCAGCGTCAATTAAAAGAAAAGGCTACCGCAGCCCATGCACACAAAGCTTCTTTCGACATCGACATTACGGAAGCCTCCATTGACGATTCAAAAAAACTGTCGCTCAAGTTTGAAGTCACCCCCAACATTTCCATCACCGGCAGGGTATTTGCCGTAGTTGTGGAAAAAACCACTACTGGAAATAAGTGTACCAATGGAGAGACGGAATTCCACAATGTAGCGATGGCGTTTCTGCCCACCGCCGGCGGAGTTTCCAAAAACTTTGAAACCGGGAAGACCGAAACATTCACCTCTTCGACCAACATGGGGCGCACCCATATGGAAGAATCGCATGACCTGCAGATTATCTGCTTCGTGCAGCACGAAAGCGGTTATATCTTCCAGTCCTCCTCTATCGTAAAGGGCGGCAACGTGGCCAACGAAAATGAAGTGATGGGCGATGTACGCGTATATCCCAACCCAGCTTTCGAAAACGTGAACATCACGAACCTCGACGGTGCCGATGTTGAGATTTTCGACCTTACCGGCCGTCGCGTTTACTTCAGCAACCATGTGAACGGCGATCTGCAGATTGCCACATCCGCCTTTGCCCAGGGTACCTATGTGGTACGCCTTACCAAAGACGGCAAGTCGGCCCACCGCAAACTGGTTGTCGTAAAATAAGCCTGCTCTTTTGAGCGCCTATGAAAGCCGGGGAAATCGATTTCCCCGGCTTTTTTTTATCTTTACGTTCCGAAAACGATAAAATTCCTGAGACATGAAGAACTTCAGACTCGAATCGATCGTGCTGGGCATCGCCCTGATCGCCCTGGGATGGCTGGTGGGCTACGGCATACAGCACCGCGACAACGACCGCACCGTTACCGTGCGCGGGCTTTCCGAACGCACGGTGCAGGCCAACAAGGTTACCTGGCCCATCTGCTTCAAGGCCTTCGGCAACGATATCGGCCAACTCTACGCCGACATACAGAAGACCCGCACCAAGGTATTGGAATTTCTGAACAAGGGCGGCATTTCCGAAAGCGAGATCACCGTAAAGGCCCCGATGGTGGAAGACCGCAAGACCAATATGTACAGCGACGAGATCAAGGCGGGACAGTCGCGTTTCTACGCCACCTGCATCATTACCGTAACCTCTTCGGACGTGGAGGCCGTGCGCAAGCTTATCAGCAGCCAGGAAAAGCTGCTCTCGCAGGGCATCGTGCTCGAGAATCAGGACTGGAGGGGCGAGGTGTATGAATACACGGCCCTGAACGACATCAAGCCCGACATGATTGCCGAGGCCACGAAAAACGCGCGCGAAGCCGCCGAGAAATTCGCCAAAGACAGCCACAGCAAGGTGGGCAAGATCAAGACGGCCAGCCAGGGTTCGTTCAGCATTGCCGACAGCGACGCCACCACGCCCCACGTAAAGAACATCCGCGTGGTGACCACCATCACCTACCTGATCGATTGATGAAACCTTCGGCGCTGTTACGGTATTGCCTGTGGGCGCTGGCGTTCCTGCAGCCCGCGCGCGGCCTCTGCCAGAACGCGGACGATTCGGTGAGCGTTCAACTGGCCGAACTGAACCGCCTGTTCGCCAATATCTACGCCTGCCCCGCCGATTACCGCTGGAACGCCAGCGACAGTTTCAGCCTTTTCGCCCAAGAGATTCTGGAACGGTATCAAGGCCGCGACTTCCCTTTCGAGAAGGTAAGGAACCTGAACTACTACAAGGGCGAGGAGCAGAGTTTCCGCATGCTCAACTGGGGCGTTCCCGAAGCGGAAGGCACGGTGTCGTACAAGGCCCTGCTGCAGGTAAGACGCGCCACCAAGAACGATTACCTGCTGTACGACCTCAACGACATGTCGCTCTACCAGCCGTTCCCCGAACAGATTCCAGGAACGGCGGAGAGCTGGTGGGGAGCGTTCTATTACGACTGCATACCGCAAAAGGTAGGGAACCGCACCTACTACACCTTCCTGGGCTGGAATTCGGGGCAGGAACTCTACCAGCAGAGCGTTATCGAACCCATGTACATAAAACCCGACGGACAGGTGCAGTTCGGCGCGAGCCTTTTCGTGAATAAGGGCAAGGTTCCGGGCAGCGCCAAGACCGACAGGAGCCGAAAGGACTCGGAACTGAAGCGGGTCGTGTTCCGCTTCGGCCGGAAAACGGGCATGATCCTGCGCTACGACTATCAGGCCTATCTGCAGAAGAACGCCAAGGGCAAGAAGACGGAGAAGAAGGCGAACATGATTATCTTCGACCGCCTGATGCCGCAACAGACCGCCATGGCCGACGACTACGCCTATTATGTACCCGAAGGCGGCATCTACCAGGCCTATGTGTTCGAAAACGGCAAGTGGCGGCTGCACGAGGATATCGTGGCCCGCAATCCCGACCCCAAGAAAAGAAGAAAACACACATCGTCAAACCATTAAAACCATAAAACCATGAACTTTTTCATTTCCGCTTTCGATGCGAAAAAAAGCACCACGCGTTCCGTCCTGTTTATCCTGGCCGGTCTGTTCTTCTGCTTTTTCCCCAACCTGACCCCCAACCTGTTCGTCGTGATTACCGGCGGCATCATCCTCTTTATCGGGGCGGTGTCTTTCCTGAGCCTTTTCATGAACAGCCGCAAGCCCGCCGGCATGAACTACTTCAATCTTGGATTGAGCCTTGTGGTCGGCCTGGCCTTGATCATCGCCCCCGGATTCTGGGTCAAGTTCGTCATGATCCTGCTGGGCATCTTCCTGGCCGTATGCGGGATAAGCCAGCTGGCCTCGCTGATGGGCATCCGCAAGTCGGGCGTCAAGACCAACGCCGCCGAATATGTACTGGGAGCCGTGCTGCTGTTCCTGGGCATCTTTATCTGCTTCCGCCCCATCGCCTCCGAACAGGCCATGATGATTCTGGTGGGATGCGGCTGCATTTTCTACGGCCTCACCAACCTGCTCTTTCTGCTGCAGATCCGCGCCCAGCTCAAGAAATCGGGCAAGCATATCGTAAACGACACGATCGAAGACGTGGATTTTGAAATCACCGAAAAATAAACGCTAAAGCGAGACGAGGAAGTCCAAGACATTCTCACCGTCCGCCCAATCGTCGAGGCCGGGTTGCTGGGCGCTCCCGAACGGCAACCCGCCTTCTCCCACCACACACTGTATCTGTTCCTGGTTCGCATCCAGGAATTTCTTTAAATTTTCCCGATTTTCGTAATACGCGTAATAGACCACGCTCATGGGCGACGCCATGCCCTCGGCCTTGGTAAAGAGCGCCGCCCCGGTATCGAGGTGAGGCTGCCCGTTTACCAGATACACGGACTTATAATAGTCGTAGTTGTTCTTATAACCGTTGTTGAGCGCCAGCGCTTGCGTGTAGGGTGCCATGGCCTGTACCAGTTCCTTTACCTCGTAGCCCTTGGGCAGATAGAGTTTCGACACGTTGCGGCATCCCAGGCCGAAGTACGAGAAGATATCGTCGGCCAGTCTTTCCAAGTCCGCGCGGCTTTCGTTTCCGTTCAACACAGCCACGGAAGTGCGGTTCCTGCGCAACAGGTGCGGGTAGCGGCCGAAATAATAGTCGAAATAGCGGAAGGTGTTGCCGCTGCCGGTGGCGATGATGGCGTCGAAATCCCGCACGCTCTCCTGCGTAAAGCGAACCTCGGCGCAGGACGGCATCCTGGCGTTCAGGAAAGGCAGCAGGACGGCGTCTTTCGAGGAGAGCTTCACCTGCGCCGAATAACCGCACAAGAGCACGCACAGATAGTCGTGAAAGCCCACCAAGGGGATATTGCCCGCCATGACGAGGGCGATGTCTTTCGGCTTATCGGGAATCCGGTCCATATAGGGTGCCATCCAGGCACGCAAGGCGGCTTCGTTCAATACCCCGGCCCATTGCGCCACCGCCCTTCCGATATTCTGCGGCGTAAAGAAGCCGTTGGCCGCGCACGCCCGCTCCACCGCATTCCGCCATTGCGGGTCGGAATCCGCCTCCCTGAGGTAGTTGCCCAATGCGCAGAAATCCTGCAGCCGTCGTTCTGTCAATGCGCTCTTTTCCATGATGCCAAGCTTGTACGTACGGGGCAAATTTAGGCATTTCCCGCTTTTTTCGTACCTTAGTTGTCTTGAAGCCTACCCTACATGTCTTGGTTCGGAAACATTTTCAGGAAGAAACCCCAAACGGCGTTCGTGGATTTGAGCGGAAAGGCCGTAAGCGACGCGGAATACAACCGCATTAAACGGCAACAGGAAGCCTATGCCATGCAGCTGCTGCAGAAAGTGGGCGAACACGGAAAAGAAGGCCTGAACAAAGACGAACGGGCGTTTTTAGAAGCTTACAGCCGAAGCAGTTACCTGAATTAACCCATGAGTGCCAAAAAGAAAAAAAGCGGCGGCTGGTTGCACAGACTCGTATTCTTGCCGGCTTCCATCGTGGCGATAGGCCTGATTCTCTGTTTTGCCGTACGCTACATCAATCCGGCCAGCCTGTTTTTCCCCTCCCTGTTCGGCCTGGCTTTTCCGGTGCTGTTGCTTTTAGGCATCGGACTCACGATCCTCTACCTGCTTTTTCTGCGTTGGGAAGCCCTGCTATTTGCCGGCTGCGTGTTGCTCAACTACACCAACACCGTGTCGCTGCTGCGCGGCAAGGGTTCGCCCGAACCGCTCAAGAGCGAATGGATGGCACCCGACCGATTCAAGGTAATGTCGTACAACGTGCGGCTGTTCAACTATTACGGGGAGATTCCGGGCGAAAAGGGCTCGATCAAGAGCCAGCTGCTCGATTACGTCAAGGACCAGGATGCCGATATCGTCTGCATGCAGGAATACTACGAAAGCAAGAACGCCAGCTTCTCGTTAGGCTCCGCGCTGCCCGACGCCGGCTACCGCTACCGCACCCGCCCCGCCGCCAACAAGAACTTCTACTACGGCAACATCATCTACAGCAAGTATCCTATCCTGAACCAGGGCAGCATCGAGAGCATGAGCACCTTCGACGTGGTGTTCGCCGACATCCTGATCGCCAAAGACACGCTGCGCATCTACAACATCCATCTGGAGTCGAACCGTTTCGACAAGTCCGACCTGGCCTTTTTCGAAAGCCTGCGCAACTCCTCGGCCAATCCCGCCAAGGAACGCAAGTACATAGACGGCTCCAAGCGCATGCTGGGCAAGATGAAACGCGCCACCGTAACGCGCAGCGAGCAGATAAGGCAGATTTCCGTACATGCCCAGACCTCGCACGCGCCCTCACGCATCCTCATCTGCGGGGACATGAACGACCAGCCGGTCTCCTATGCCTACGGATACATGCGCCGCAACGGGTTCAGGGACGCCTTTATCGAGGCCGGAAACGGTTTCGGCCAATCCTACCGGGGCTATTACCCCTCCTACCGCATCGACTATATGCTCTATAAGGGAAATCTGGAAGTGCGCTACTTCGACACGCGCAACGTGGATTATTCGGACCACAAGCCGCTTACCGCGGTATTCTCGCGCCAGATCCGCCAGGCCCCCTCGGCCTGATTGTGCAGCATCTGCAATCCGTTGCAGGTCTTGGCACCCCGTTCGGCGCAACGGCGCATGAAGGCGGTGGTCTCGGGATTATACACCAAGTCGAACGCGCAATGGCTTTCGCCTACCGCCGCATACGGAATATCGGGACTGGAATCCACCTCCGGAAACATGCCAAGACGGGTGGTATTGATAAGTAAACGGCATTGCTCCACCGTTTCGGGCGTAAGTTCCCCATAGCCGAGAACCTGCCGTGGAACAAAGGCTTTCCGCTCTACAGCCTGCGGCTGCCGGCACACCAACAGATACGGAATCCCGTGGCTGTACAGCGCGTATTGCACCGCCTGCGAAGCCCCGCCGTTGCCCAGCACCAGGGCGACAGGCGTTTCGCCCTGCGGCAAAAAACGGCTCAGGCTCTCATAAAAACCGGTATAGTCGGTATTGTAGCCCGTCCAACGTCCGTCGGCCTCCACCCTTATGGTGTTTACCGCCCCTATCGCCTGGGCGTCGGGAGAGACGGCATCTAAAAACGGAAATATCCCGCGCTTGTACGGAATGGTGACGTTAAAGCCCCGGCAACGGGCATCAGCCTTGAGTGCGGGAATGCCGGAGGCCAGGTCGGGCAAATCGAAATTGAGGTAGGCGAAGCCACGCAAGCCCTCCTTCTCGAACTTCCGCCGGAAATAGGCCGCCGAGAAGGAATGGCCCAGCGGATGCCCAATCAGGCCGAAAATGTCGGTAAGCTCATTCGTTGGTTTCGGGTCCATAATAAAACTGGGGTTCCTCGTCATCTATGTTGAAGGAGGTGTCCTTAAGCGTTTCGGCCGAAGATTCGAAAAGCGCCTTGATATGCCGGTTGTCGGTAACGAGTTCGGGGAACACGAGCGAAAGGTCGCGCAGGGTACGGGTATCGGACAGGAATGCCAGCGTGAACAGCCCGTAGGAATCTTCCTCCCGCCCGGTGTAATAGTAGAAAACGGCCTTGGCCAGCATGCGTTCGGCCGTGATTTTCTCGGCGAAGGCTTTTTCAAGATATTCCTCGGCATCGGCGAAACCGCCCCTTTCGAGCGCGTCGGCGATATAGTTGTACAGATGGAAACGGTCGTCGGGGTCTTCCTGCACGGCCATCAGGCTGTATTTCAAGCCTTCCTCGTCCTTGCCCATATTCAGGTAGGTGCGCGCCATGGCACGGTAAATCTTGGCGCGGTTGCCTTTTTCGTTTCCGTCTTCGGACACCAGCTCCAAGGCCTGCTTGAAGTACGCCAGCGAGGAGGCGTAGGAATGGCCGAAATCGGCGATCACCCCCAGGCGGAACAGGGCGTACTGGCGAACCGCCGGCACATCGAGCAGCCGGTGATAGTAGACCTCTGCCTTCTCCCAGGCGAAGTCCAGCTCGTATTCCTGCGCCACGCGCAGCATCACCGCCGCCAGAAAAGTCTCGTCTCCGTTTTCCACCGCGATCTTCTCCATCTGCAGGTAGAAGTCGAGCCGGCTTTCCTCGGTATCCACGTTCTCGAACAGGTTGAACTTGTTCTTGAGCGTCTCCAGATCGTCGGGCGCGATGGCCAGCGCGTAATCGCAGGCTTCCAGCGCCTGTTCGTAGCAGGCGGCGGCATCGGCCAGTTCCACCAACGTCTTCCAGTACAGCAGCGAATAGGGATTTTCCTTGAGCAGTCTGCGCAACAGTTCCATGGCCTCGGGCAGCTTGCCGCCCTTCTGCGCCAAGTCTATAAAGCGGTTGCAGGTTTCCACCGTGTCGTTCTCGTAACCGATGATCCGCCGCATGTGTTCCCAGGCCTTTTCGGGATTTCCCGCCTCGATCTCCACCTGCGCCAGCCCCATGTCCACATCCACCTTCTCGGCCCCCTTCTCCCCGGCCGTGAGGAAACTTTCGCGCGCCTCATCCAAGCGTTTCATGCACAGCAGGGTATGTCCCTTTACGATATAGCTGTCGTACAGATAGGGTTCCACCCGCTCCACCTCGGCCAGCAATTGCAGCGACTGGTCGAGAAAATCCATTTCCAGACAGATCTCGGCATGCTTGAGCTTGAGTTCCACCGCCTCGGGATACTGCCCCTTGGCTATGGAAAGCACCTCCATGGCCTTGGTGAGGTCGCCGTTCCAGATATAGGCGTCTATGAGCGCCACATATTCGTCCACATCGTAAAAACCGAGATTTCCGGAAACCGATTCCTGCGTGTAACGTTCCAAAAGGCGGGACGTTTCCTCGTCCATGTAATCTTCCAACGAATCTTCCACTGCCCTGCCTCCTATCCTTTTATCAATTCCCGCGCCGCCTCCATGGCCGCTCCGGTAACCTGCTCGTTGCTCAGCATCGAAGCGATGGCCTCCACGTGCGCCTCGCCCTCCAGGGAGCGGATGCACGAAACGGTGCGCCCGTTTTCCTCGGCCTTATAGACATACAGGTGCGCGGTAGATTTGGCCGCGATCTGCGGCAGGTGCGAGATGGCGATCACCTGCATGTAGCGGCTCATGCGCTGCATCATGGCGGCCACCTTTCCGGCTATCTTGCCCGAAACGCCGGTATCTATCTCGTCGAAAATAATCGTGCCGATCAGGTTGCGGCGGTGTATCACCGACTTGATGGCCAGCATCAGTCGGGACAGTTCCCCGCCCGAAGCCACCTTGGATATTTCCTTGGGTTCGCCGCCCAGGTTGGCGGTAAAGAGGAACTCCACCTTGTCGCGGCCGCCGGGTGTGAACCGTCCGGTATCCGACAGACAGATTTCCAGACGCGACTGTTCCATGCCCAGTTCGGCCAAAGCGTTCACGATGGCCGCCTGCAGGCTCTGTGCCGCCGTTTCCCGCAGGGCATGCAGCCGTTCGGCCAGCTGCGCAAGCTGATTGCCGTAGGCTTCCAGTTCAGACTCCTTGCGCGTTATTTCCTCGTCCGATCCGCTGATCCGGTTCAGTTTCTGCGCCAGTTCGTCGCGCAAGGCGATCAGGCCGCCCTCGTCCTCCACATGGTGCTTTCGTTCCAGACGGTAGAGCGCATCAAGGCGTTCCTCGTATTTGTTCCGTATGTCGGGGTCTGTATGGTCTTCCTCGCTCCAGCGGCTCAGGTCGGCACCCAGGTCGGAGAGTTCGGCCAGGAGCGACTGCCAGCGCGGCAGGGATTCCTCCACGCCCTTGTGGTAAGGGGCTATCTTCCTGAGGGAACGCAAGAGGTTGTCTAAGCGCGAGCGCAGGCTCATCTCCTCTCCGTCGGTCTCGGCAACGGCCGCAGCCAGCGTGCCTTGCAGCAACTCGGCATGGGAAAGGCGTTCCAGCGTGTCTTCCATCTGCTTCTGTTCGCCCGGTTGCAGGTTCAGCCGGTCCAATTCCTCGAAAAGGAACTGCCAGTAGTCCTGCTCCCGCGCGCTCTGTGCCTGCTCTTCCCGAAGGCGTTCTATCTCTTCGTGCAGCGCCTTGTACTTGCGGTAAAGGGCCGCATATTCCGGAAGCAGCCCGGAGGCGTCGTCCATATAGCTGTCCAGCAGTTGCAGCTGGAATCCGGCACGCCCCAAGGTAAGGGTCTCGTGCTGGGAATGGATGTCGATAAGCAGGAAAGAGAGTTCGCGCAAAACGGGCAGCAGCACCGGGGTGTCGTTCACGAACGCCCGCGACTTGCCGCCAGGCAACACCTCGCGCCGCAGTATCAGCAAGGAATCCGCCGAGTCGAAATCCAGATCGTTCCTGGCAAAGAAATCCGAAAGGTCTGTGTTCTCCACATCGAAATGCGCCTCGATCACGCACTTCCTGTCCGCATCCGCCAGAATGCCGCTGTCGGCACGCTGCCCCAGCACCAGCCCCAGGGCGCCCAGCAGGATGGATTTTCCCGCGCCCGTCTCGCCGGTGATCACGCAGAAACCCGAATCGATATCCACATCCAAGGAGCGGATAAGGACGTAGTTTTCTATGCGGAGGTGCTTTAACATGGAAAACGGATTGGAAGTTGGTTAGCGGGAAGCGGCTCCCGAAAGGATTTTACGGTACTGGGTCACATTGGAGGGATCCACCTCCACGAACAGGTCCACCGCCTTCTGGCGTTCTTCCTGCGGTGCCGGCTGGAAGATATTCACCAGCTCGTCGGCACGCGATTCCAGAAACAGCTGCACGCAGGCCAGGCTGCTGCGCATACGCTTGAGGCCGTTCAACTGGGTGATTGCCTGCAGTATGTTGACCCTCGCCTGGTCGGGATTGTCGTACATCATGTCCATGCCCAATCGGAAATAGCGGTAAATCACCTCGTGTATGGCCTGATAGTTGCCGTTGTTGTAGTTCTCGGCGATCCAGTAGCGGTTGCGGTCGTTCTTCTCGCTGGCCCGCCAGCCCTGCTCGCTGAGCGACTGCGCCTGCATCACGATATTGTTGGCGCGTTCAAAGAACACTTCCCCGCCCCTCGGATAGCCCGAATCCATGTAGTTGCCCAGAATGATGTAGGCGTAGAAGGCTATCGTGGCGGTGAGGTTGGTTCCTATGCTGTTGTCGTTGTATTCGAGCGGGTCGTTCTTCATGTAGCGGAACGAGAAATCCTTGTCGATGATGTTGAGCATCGTGCTCGTGTAGGTGGATTTGTAGCAGGGGCGGCGCAACTGCACCGAGAGATAGGCCTTCATCTGCCCCGTGCCCTGGTTGTATTCCTGAATGTCGATGGTCATCGAGCAGGGAATGCGTTCCTGTGTCTGAAAGGGGATGTTGCTCCACTTGCGCCCGTTCACGAACTGGTTGAGCGCCTTGGAAAGCACGTCGAAAACGGTCTTGTCGCCGGAGGTTATCTTGGTGGAAACCACCGAAAGGCGGCAGTCCAGCTCCTGCGCCGAGGCTTTTTGCGAAACCATTCCCGACAGGAAACAAACGAACAGGAGTAGTTGGGTGAACCGTTTTTTCATGGATTTTCGATTAAAGTTTGCCGTAAGCCTCCTCCATCCTGTCGGCCAGGTCGGAAGCCACTTCCTCCTTGCCTTTAAGCGGCATGGGGACCACCGTTCCCGCCTTCTCCAGAAAGGTGACGCGGTTGGTGGGTTGCGCAAAACCGGCTCCCCGGTCGTTGAGCGAGTTGAGCACCAGCAGGTCGGCGTTTTTCCTTTGCAGTTTCTCCCGCGCGTTGGCCAGTTCGTTTTCCGTTTCCAGGGCAAAGCCCACCAACAATTGGTTTTGCCGCTTTTCCCTGCCCAAGGTGGCCAGGATGTCCTGCGTCTTGGAAAGCCTTATCTGCAGGCTGTCGTCGTGTTTCTTTATCTTCTGCGCGCTCGGCTCGGCGGGCGTGTAGTCGGCCACGGCGGCCGAAAGCACCGCCATGTCCATCTCCGGCCACAGGGCCGTGGAGGCCTCGCACATCTGCGCGGCGGTGGTTACAGGAATGTCTTTGTGCGGATTCCGTTTCGGGCAGGCCTGCATCGGGCCGTGCACCAGATACACCTCGGCACCCCGGGCGGTCAGTTCGTCGGCGATACGGCAGCCCATCAGTCCTGTGGAATGGTTGCTGATGTAGCGCACCGGGTCAATGGCCTCCACCGTGGGACCGGCCGTGATAAGAACCTTCTTTCCCTTGAACACGCTCCCGGATGCACTCCCGAACAGTTCCTGCACCCGCGCGAAAATATCTTCGGCCTCCGGCATACGCCCCACCCCCTCGCTTCCGCAGGCCAGCGCGCCCGAGGCCGCCTGCATGATATGCACGCCCCAGGACTGCAGCTTCTGCAGGTTCTCCTGCGTGGCGGGATGCCGGTACATACGCGTGTTCATGGCCGGAGCCACCAGCACGGGCTTGTCGAAAGCCACGAAAAGCGTACTGAGCGCATTGTCGGCGATGCCGTTGGCGAATTTGGCCAGCGTGTTGGCGGTGGCGGGCGCCACCACCAGCAAATCGCCCCATTCGGAAAAGGAAATGTGCTTGGTGGTCTTTTCTTCGTTCAGGGCAAAGATATCCGAATACACCGACGAGCCGCACAGCGTGGAGAGGCTCAGGGGCGTAACGAACTCCAAGGCCGAGGGCGTGCATACACAGCGCACCTGCGCGCCGGCCTTTACCAGCAGGCGCACTAAGGTAAGCGTCTTGTAGGCGGCGATGCCCCCGCTGATACCTACGATGATTCTTTTACCCTGCAACGACATGATTCCTTATTAAAGCGCCGTGTTTTCGGCCGCCTCGTTGGCGCGCCTGAACTTGAGCGTGCCGTCCAGCAGTTCCTGCGTGGCGATCAAGGTAGGCTTGGAAAGCTGTTCGTAGTAGCGGGCGATCTCGATCTGTTCGCGGTTCTCATAGATTTCGTCGATACCGTCGCCGCCGGTGTTCTGCGCGGAGAAATCGGCGATCTTGTTCACCAGTTCCTGACGGAGGGCCGACGAAATCTGGTTGGCCCGCTTGGACAGGTTCACCACCGTTTCGTAGATGTTGCCCGTTTCCTTGTCGAAATTGGTCAGGTCGCGGGTAACGGCGTCGTGTGTCGCTTTGATTTTCTTGTAATCCATCGTTTATCTATTGTTTTTCAATTATTCTCTCTTACTTCCCTTACAGCTTCGCCCTGGCCTGCTGCACGAACCTGTCGGCATCCTCGCGGTAGCGCGAGTCGGCATAGGAACGCAGGAACAGGTCGTAGATGTCGAGCACCTTGCGGTAACGCTCCGGCTGCAGATGCCTGAAACTGTTCTTGGCATACAGGAAACGGCTCTTGAGCATCAGGAACATGGCCTGCTCGCGGTCGGGCGACTCGGGGTAATCGCGCAGGAAGTTGTTGTAGGAAATGGCCGCCGCATTGTAAAGGCTCCGCTTGTAATACATGCCGGCGATATTGAAGGCCTTCATGGCCAGCTTCTTGCGCATTTCCACGATCAGGCGGCTGGCTTCCTCCACCCGGCGGCTGTCGGGATAGTAGTTGATATAGAGCTGCAGCTGCTTGATAGCCTCCTTGGTAGCGCTTTGGTCCAGGCGGTAGTCGGGCGATTCCAGGCTCTTGCAATAGGCCGACATATAGGTGGCTTCCTCCACCTTTCCGCCGTTGGGAAACTGGCGCGAGAGCGTGCGGAAATAATAGGCCGCCATATAGTAGTCCTTGTCGTAGAAGTACGAGTACGCCAGATTGTAGAGCAGGCCT
Source organism: Ruminococcus flavefaciens (assembly GCA_023667315.1). GTDB lineage: Bacteria > Bacteroidota > Bacteroidia > Bacteroidales > P3 > Pullibacteroides. Next base: position 126,361 of record JAMPAI010000004.1, on the reverse strand, counting down.
TCCAGGGCATCCTTGCCCCGGAAAAGAGGCAGGAGTTCCTCGAACACCGCGCTCGATTTCTTGTAGTCCTGCCGGTCGTAGGCCTTCAGCGCGAAATTGTACTTCTCCTCTACCGTACCGCTCTTGCTAACCTGGTTATACTCTTTCTGATACGCACAACCCGCAAGCAGAACGACACCGCAAAGCGCCGCAAAACACCTTAATTTAGAACAAAACATCTTGCGAAAGTACAAAAAATCTTTAAGACGCACCTCGCCTACACCCGCAACTTGAGCCCCGCGAAAATGGTGTCGGGCCTGAACGCGAACACGCAGGCCATCTCCCCGGCCATGCAGAAGCCGCAATCCTTGCAGATATCGGTGCCGTCGCCTATGCATAAGCCGCGGCTGCCGTCGGGATAGATGAAGTTGGTGACCCAGCAGCAGCGCTTGAAGTTGCCCGAACGCATCTTCTTGAGCCCCGAGACCGAGTTCATGATGTGATATCCTTTTTTCTTGTAGGCGATTACCTTGTCGATGACCGGGTTGCGGCGTTCCTTGTCGAGGCAGAGGTATTCGGTGCCGGGAAAGGGTGTGTGGAAGTTGATGCTGATCGATTCGATGTGCGGGTTCTTCTCGGCGTACTCGATCGTGTTGTCCACGTCCTGCCAGTTAAGGGTGTTCACCACCATGTTCACGCTAAGGTGCGGATGGTTGGCGGCGGCGATGTTCTTCTCCAGACGGGCGAAGGTGCCCTGCCCGCGCACCTCTTCGTGGTATTTGCCCGTTCCGTCCAGGCTCACCCAGATGGAATCGGCATGACAGCCGCCGAAAGGCAGCTGGGCGTTGGTGGTAATCGTGGCCGAGAAAAAGCCCATCTCCCTGGCCAGGTCGACCAGGTCGTTGACGGTCTTTTCCCCGTCGCGCCAGAGCATGGTCTCGCCGCCTTCGAAATCCACGAAACGGGAACCGAGGGCGTAGGAATAGGCCAAGTGTCCGCGCACCTGCTCGTAGGTCATTTCGTGCGGGTTCTCCTTTTGATACACGCTGCAATGCTTGCACTGCAGGTTGCAGCGGTCGCCGATAAACAGCACCGTCTGCAGGGGGGCGCGGCGGCCCAGGAAACGGGCGCGGAAAAACCATTGCGCCAGATAGAGCATCTTTTTCATCGCTACCAGGTTTCAGGGAATATAAAGCTGACCGCCATCAAGATAAAGCAAAAGAACATGATGATGTTGCGGGAGGTGAGCCAGCGGAGCATGAACCATTCGACCCCGGCGCTGCGGTAGGCCTCGAAATCCTTTTTGGGAGCCACCCACCAGCGGGTCTGCAGGCTTTCGTCCTTGTTGCCGTAGCAGAAGCCGTAGAGCGAACGTATAAGCCAGACCGAGAGCGGAAACACGACCCATACCGCCAGATACGCGGGGTGCAGCTGCTTGAGGAGCACGCCCACGGTAATCAGGACATAGGGCACGAGGTTGAAGATGCCCGAAAGCACGAGCTGCCCGGCCGGACCACCCATCAGGTGCGCCATGGTGAACTTGCCCATACGGCGGTCGGGGGCGGCATCCATAATGGAGTGGGTATATACGATATTGGCCACCAGCAGCCCCACCGAAACCGAGATCCAGGCGATCTTGGCCGAAAACACGCCGGTGGCGGCATAGAACACGCCGGCCATGCAAAGCGGCCCGAACATCAGGAAAATGACCGCCTCGCCCCAGCCCCGGAAACCGAGGCGGAAAGGCTTGCCCGAATAGGAAATACCGATGACGAAGGCCGCCAGCGTAAGATAAACGATGGTAAGGCCGCGCATCCAGGTGAGCACCGCCCCGATGCAGGCCGCCAGAAACAGGAACACGGCCGTGGCCGCCAGCAGTTGCCGGGGCGTGGCCTCGCTGGAGGTGAGATAGGGATACTTTACGATACGGGCGCGGATGCCGTCGGAGGCCAGTTCCTGACGCACTTCCCCGAAATGAACCCGGTAATCGAACCAGTCGTCGGCCAGATTCATCCCCAAATGCGCCAGCCCCACCCCCACGACCGCCAGCACGGCGGGAAGCCAAGAAAAACTTTCCATGCCCGAAGCGGCCGCCAAGGCGGTGATGGCGGGCAAAAGGCTCTGAGGCAGCGAAATGGGCCGCGCATTATGATACCAAAAGGCTATTCTGTTGCTCATGGTCTGTTTTTTGAAAAAGTACGCGAAGATACGAAATGGGAAAAAATTTTTCTATCTTTGCACCGATTTAGGGGGCATTAGCTCATCTGGTAGAGCGTTTGGTTCGCAATCAAAAGGTAGTGGGTTCGAGTCCCATATGCTCCACGAAAAAACGTTTTGGGCGGCGATCTGCTTCGCCGAAAGGCTTTGGTTCGCTTAGTCACGTACGTTAGTACGCTCCTGCGCGCCCCAAAGCCTTTCGGCTCGCATCTCACCACCCAAAACGTTTTTTTATTCTGGTTCCAGGGGTTCCTACGAGCGGCGGGGGTCACCTTGGCAGAGTCAATTCAGGGACTATTTTCGTTCTTATTCTTCAGTACGTGACCAAGTACTCCAGCGGCTTTCAACGAAGCAGCCCGCCGTGCGGGGGCAAAAAAAACGTTTTGGGTGGTGGGATGCGAGGCGCAGCCCGAAGGCGGTGAGGGAGCGTACTGAGGTATGTGACCGAACAAGCCGAGGGCTGCAACGAAGCAGCCCGCCCCAAAAAAACGTTTTTTTTACGTACCTTTGGTATTTAAATCAATGATAAGGTATGCCCGAAACAAAACCTACCTCGAAGACGGCCAAAAAGACCCGCAGGAGAATACCGGTGTTCGGTTCCATCTTGAAAGCGGCCTTGGAATTCAGAGCCAACAAAGTGCCTCTGGTTGGTTTCTTTAGCGTAAAAGACCCTGTAAAGGCGCAGAACCGCGTGTTGAAGAAACTGCTGTCGAAAGCCGCCGACACCTCGTTCGGAAGGGAGTTCGGCTTTAAAGAAATTCTGGGCAGCGCCGACATGCGGCAGGAATTTTCGAAACGGGTTCCCGTATATGATTACGACAGGATGTTCCGCGACTGGTGGTACCGCAGCCTCAACGGGGAGACCTTCGTTTCGTGGCCGGGCAAGAACACGCACTTCGCGCTCAGTTCGGGCACGTCGGGCGCCAGCAGCAAGTATATTCCCGTTACGGGCGACATGGTGAAGGCCATCAAGAAAACCAGCATCCGCCAGCTGTTCGCCCTGGCCCAATACGACTTTCCCAACGAACTGTTCCAGAAAAGCGCGCTGATGCTGGGCGGCAGCACCCACCTGCAATACAACGGCACCTATTACGCGGGCGACCTTTCGGGCATCACCACGGGAAACCTGCCCTTTTGGTTCGAGCATTTCTACAAGCCGGGCAAACGCATCTCGCGGGAACGCGACTGGCCCACCAAGATAGAGGAAATCGTGCGCAAGGCGCCCGAATGGGACATTGCCGCCGTGGTAGGCGTGCCGGCCTGGTTCCAGATCCTGTTCCAGAAAATCATAGAGCGCTATAACCTCAAGACCATCCACGACATCTGGCCGAACCTGGAGATCTACGTGCACGGCGGGGTATCGTTCGAACCGTATAAGGGCAGTTTCGAGAAACTGCTGGCGCATCCGCTGGTGTATCTCGAAACCTACCTGGCGTCCGAGGGCTTTCTGGCGTTTCAGAACCGCCCCGGCGTAAACGCCATGCAGCTGGTACTCGACAACGGGCTGTTCTTCGAGTTCATTCCGTTCGACGACCGCAATTTCGATGAGGACGGACAGGTGGTGGAACATCCGCAGACCTTATATATAGACCAAGTGGAGGAAGGTCGGGAATACGCCGTGCTGATTTCCACCTGCTCGGGCGCGTGGCGCTACATGATCGGCGACACGGTGCGCTTTACCAGCAAGGCGCACAATGAGATCGTAATCACGGGCCGCACCAAATCGTTCCTGAGCCTTTGCGGGGAGCACCTCTCGGTCGATAACATGAACCGTGCCGTAAAGATGCTGGGCGAGGAAAAGAACGTGGGCATTCTGGAATATACCGTGGTGGGCGTCAAGAGCAACGGCATGTTCGGGCACCGCTGGTTCCTGGGCTGCGACCAGCCCTTAGACAAGGACGAAGCCGCCCGCAAGATTGACGAATACCTTAAGGTACTCAACGACGACTACCGGGTGGAACGCCTGGAAGCCATCCGCACCATAGACGTGGAGGTGCTTCCCTTGCAGGTGTTCTACGACTACATGCGCCAACAGGGCAAGGAAGGGGCGCAGAACAAGTTTCCCCGCGTGCTCAAAGGCGAGAAGGCCCAGGATTGGCTCAACTATGTGGAATCACTCAATAAATAACCTAATAAAACTAAACACTATGAAAACCATTCCCGCATCCGAAATGCCGTTGAACAACGACGGCAGCGTTTATCACCTCGCGCTCCAGCCCGAACAGCTGGCGCCGAACGTAATCCTGGTGGGCGACCCCGGCCGCGTGCCCACGGTGTCGAAATTCTTCGACAGCATCGAGCACAAGGTGCAGAACCGCGAGCTCATCACCCACACGGGCATGAAGAAAGGAAAGCGCATCAGCGTGATTTCCACCGGTATGGGCACCGACAACATCGACATCGTGCTCAACGAACTGGACGCCTTGGTGAACGTGGACCTGAAGACCCGCACGCCCAAGGAGGAACACCAGAGCCTGAACCTGGTGCGCATCGGCACCAGCGGCAGCTTTCAGGCCGACTTTGAGGTGAACACGTTCTGCGCCGGCGAATACGGCCTGGGGCTGGACGGCCTGCTGAACTACTATTCGGTGCCCGACCAGATGTTCGAACACGATATGGAGCGCGCCCTAGACGCCCACCTCAAGCTGCCGATGGGCTTCGCCCGTCCGTATGTGGTGCGTGCATCGGCCACCTTGCTCAACAAAGTGGCCTTCGACATGCAGAAGGGCATTACCGCCACCGCGCCCGGATTCTTCGCCCCGCAGGGCCGCGTGGTAAGGCTTCCCCTCTCCTATCCGCAACAGAACGACCTGCTGCAGAGCTTCGACTTCAAGGGCATCAAGGTGTCGAACATGGAAATGGAGACCTCGGCGCTCTACGGCCTGGGCCGCGCGCTGGGACACCGCTGCCTTACCGTATGCCTGCTGATCGCCAACCGCTGCACCAAGAAGTTCAGCGAAGACTATCACCCGCACATGGAAAAACTGATCGAAACGGTAGTAAACCGCCTCACCGCCTGATGAACCGCGTTCCCGGACAAGCCGAAATAGAAGCCTTGGTAGGCATGTTGGACGAAACCGACGAAGAAATCTACCAAACGCTTAAGGAAGCCCTCTTTTCGATTGGCGAGGAGGCCTTGCCCTATTTGGAAAAGGCACGGATGCAAGACAAAGGTTCCTTTTCAAGGCACGTTTTTACGCCACGGCATAGCTCGAGCGAGCTCGGCTCTGCTCGTTTGGCTGAATCAAAACGTTCGCTTTGGCAGAACCGCATCCAGGCGCTGACGGCCGAATTGCAGGTGGAGACAGCCTGCAGGAAACTCTCGGCCTGGAAGGACGAGGCCTCCCCCAACCTTCTGCGGGGCTTCTACCTGCTTTCTTCGGCTTTCTATTCCGACTTGCCCTGGGAAAGGGTGTGCAACGAATTCAACCGCCTGCACGGCGACTGCTGGCTGCTGCTTGGTGCGGACGTGAGCCTGTCGCGGAAACTGGCGCTGTTCAACAACTTTTTCTTTAACCAGTGCGGGTTCCGGCTGGGAACCAAGATCGTGTCGGACTACAACTTCGCCGATTTCTTCCTGCCCAACCTGCTGAACCTGCGCCAGGGCAACGACCGCAGCCTGGCTCTGGCCTACCAGTATCTGGCCGAACGGAACGGACTGCCGGTATTCCTGCTGAACCTGCCGGTGGTGAACCTGCTGGCCTGCACCTCCGACCCCGAATCGATAAGCAAAGACGACATCCGCTTCTGCATCGACATCACCCACCAGGGCTCGCTGATAAACCGCACGGCGGTGGAACCCGTGTTCAGCCAGCAGCGGCAGATTCAGATCTGCAACACCATTCAGGCCTTGCAGGACTTTGTAAAACTGCTCAACTACATCGTTTCGGCACGGGAAACCAACCCCTTGCGCAAAGAAGCCGTACGCAGGCTGCACGAGTGCCTGGGACAGTCTTCAAACAATTTTCCGCTCGACAATCCGCCTTTTTCCGACAAAGACACGCTTTTTTAGTATTTTCGGCCCGGCAAAGCTGCATACAATGGAACAGAACATTTTTCTCAAGGAACAGGCCGCCATGCCTTACACGGTGTTGCCCGCGCAAAAAGACCAGGCTGCGCCCTACCGTATTCTGGCCAAGAGCGGTCAGGAAATCCATCCGCTCAAAAGCTATCTCGAAAAGGCCCGTAACATCGTCATCATAAGCCACAACAACCCCGACGGCGACGCGGTGGGTTCCTCGATGGGGCTGCACCTGTACTTCAAGAATATGGGCAAAGACAGCCACGTGATGTTTCCCAGCCGCTACGCCCAAAACCTGGCCTGGATGGATTCCGAAAAAATCGCGCTCAACTACCAGGAACATCCCGACAGGATAGCCGCGATACTGGCTCAATGCGACCTACTGTTCGTGCTCGACTTCAACCGCCTGAGCCGCGCCGAGGCCATGTCTCCGCTCCTGGAGAAAGTGCAGGCGCCCCGCATCATGATAGACCATCATTTGGAACCCGATACGGAAAGTTTTCACTTGGGGTTCTCCAACACCCAGATTTCCTCCACCTGCGAGGTGCTGTACCGGGTCATCTACCACGAACTGGACCCGAACTTCATTGACGCGCAGGTGGGTGCTTGCCTGTACGCGGGCATCAGCACCGACACGGGTTCGTTCAGCTACTCCTGCTCGCACGGGGAACTGTTTTCGGCCATCGCCGACCTGATTTCCAAAGGTCTGGACACCGTAAAGGTGCACCAGAACATCTTCGACAACTTTTCGGAAAGCCGCCTGCGGCTGTTGGGTTGCTGCCTGGGCGAGCGCCTGGTGGTGAAGCCCGAATACGAAACGGCCTACATGTACCTGAACCGGGCGGACATGCTCCGCTACAACTTCCGTCCCGGCGATACGGAAGGCATCGTGAACTACGGGCTGAGCATTGCCGGCATACGCTTCGCGGCCTTCTTCACCCAAAAGGAAGACCGTATCCGCATCTCGTTCCGCTCGCAGGGCGACATTGACGTGAACAAGTTCGCCAAGGAACACTTTAACGGGGGCGGACACAAGAACGCGGCCGGCGCCGCCTCGCACGACACGATCGAGGAAACGGTGGCCAAGTTCGAACGCCTGCTGCCCGAATTCTACGAAAAATCGATACGACGGAAATAAATGAGCCGCTGCCCCGACTTACGTTACGCCGACGCCCGCTCCCGGGTGCTGATCCTTTGCCTGGCGGTGCTGGCGGCACTGTCTTGCGCCTGCAAGCGCACGGTGGTGGCCGTAACGCCCGAAAACACGGCGGCCAAGGCCAAGGAGGAGATGCTCTCGGCCCAGGAAATTGCCGTGCACCAGGAACTGGAGGGCATCGAGGCGTTCTTGCAGCGCAGCGGCTGGCAGATGCAGCGCAGCGGCAGCGGACTGTACTATAACATAGAGGCGGGGTCCAATCCCAACGCGCCCAGGGTGGAACGCGGCGACGCGGTAAGGCTTAGCTACAGCCTGCGCCTGCTCAACGGCGAGGAGATCGCCTCCTCCGGAAAGAACGGGCTTAAAACCTTTATCGTGGGCAAATCGGAAACGGAACCGGGGCTTACCGAAGCGGTGCTGATGATGCGGAAGGGCGACCGGGCCAGGCTGATCCTGCCCTCCCGGCTGGGCTTCGGCTTTTCGGGCAACGGGGCGGAGATTCCGCCCATGGCGAGCCTGCTTTACGAACTTTGTGTGGAAGAAGTTTTGGTCCGCCCCGAACAAATGGCGGAGAATTGAATAAATTTGCCGACCTTTGCGGCTTGTTCGCCTCAAACGAAGGCTTGATAAAATTTTAACCTCAATACAATGAAAAAGAACATTCTCTTGACTATGGGCCTGCTGCTCTCCGTATTGGCGTTTTCCGCCTGCGGTTCGCACAGGAAAACCGCCAACGGGCTGGAATACGACCTCTTGGTAAAAGGCAACGGCCGGGCCGCCCAGATGGGCGATATCGTAAAGGGCAAGATGGCCCTTTCCTCGCAAGACTCCGTGATCTTCGCCCTCGAAGAGTCCGACATGATCATGCAGATCATGGAATCGGTATTTCCCGGTGACCTTAACGAAGGCCTGCTGATTATGCACGAAGGCGACAGCGCCGTATTCTACATTCCCTCCGACTCGATGGCCAAATACATGGGCGGCGTGCCCGACATGTTCGGCAAGTACGTGATCTACTCGATCAAGGTGGACAAGTTCTACACCGAAGAAGAACTGCAGCAGGAAAACCTGGTGAAGGCCGCCGAAGCCAAGGAAATCGAAAAGGAAGCCATTGCCAAATACCTGGCCGACAACAAGCTGAATGTTGAGCCCACCGAAAGCGGCCTGTACTTCATCATGACCAAGAAAGGCACCGGAAAACCCGCGCAACAGGGTCAGACCGTAAAGGTAAACTACATCGGCAAGCGTCTGGACGGCAAGCTGTTCGACACCAACATCGAATCCGTGGCCAAGGAAAACGACATGTACATGCCCCAGCGTCCCTACGAACCGATGGCGGTATCGGCGGGCGTGGGTCAGATGATCCGCGGCTTTGACGAAGCCCTGACCATGATGCCCAAGGGCAGCAAGGCGACCCTTATCATTCCGTTCGAATTAGGCTACGGGGAGCGCAAGGTAAGCGAAGACATCCCCGCCTACTCGACCCTGGTGTTCGAAGTTGAAATGGTTGAAATCGACAAATAGTCCCTTTCACGAAGCATGCGTAGATTATTCTGCTTTCTAAGCCTGTTCTTGTTTGCAGGCTCCTTTATTTGCCCCTGTGTTGCTGAAGCGCAGGGGCAATTTATTCTTTCGGGCGAGATCCGCGAACGCGGCCTGTATTCCCACGGGTATATGGGCATGCTGGACAAGTCCCAGCACGGCGTTTTTTGGGTGGGGCAACGCACCCGGCTCGGTTTCGACTACCGGAACAAGAACCTGGGATTTTTCGTACAGCTGGAAGACGGGCGCATCTGGGGCGAGACCAGCGGCATGCACACGCCTTACGGCTTCGGCATCGCCCAGGCCTGGTTCTACGCCGAATTCGCCCAACGTTTCAGCGTAAAGGTGGGACGAATGCCCATCGTTTATGAAGACAGACGCTATTTCGCCTATTCGCTGTGGGATGAGTGCGGCAACGCCAACGACGCCCTGATGCTGCGCTACCGCTCGCTCGATGAGCGTACCAAGGTGGACTTGGGGGCCTCGGCCTCTAACAACAGCGGCAACCGTTTCCTCAATCCCTATCACCTGGATGATTTCTACAAATACCTGCTGATCGCCTATGTATCGCACCGCTTCAACGACGATTTCCGCTGGAGCGCGCTTTCGGTAACCGATTTTCAGGAAAGACACTACCACGCCTTTGCAGACAGTGCCCAGACGATACCGGAAGTAAGGAAAGACCCTACCAAAATCTATGCGCGCACGGCCCTGGGCACCTATTTCGACATTTGCCACGACCGCAAGCTCTCGGCGCTGGTGTATGCCTACGGCCAATTCGGCAAAGACCTTTTCGGACGGAACATCGTGGCGGGCATGGCCACGGCCATCGTTTCGTACAAGCCGCACCCCACCGTCGAGATCAAGGCGGCCTACGACTATATCTCGGGCAACGAAGATGCCTCGGCCGAACTTCCCGGACAAGCCACCGACCACGCATTCAACCGCTTTATGGGCAGCGGACACTCTTTCTTAGGCATCATGGACCTGTTCAGCGGATCGGGCCGCCAGGACATCACGCTCGGATCAGGCTACCACCAGCCCTACCTCACCTTCGGCTATTTTCCCGAGAAAAGGCATTCCATTGCCTTGAACGCCCGCTATTTCTGGGCGGCCAACGATATAGCGGGCATCGATTCCCGCAACCTGGATCTGGAAATGTCGCTGATCTACAAATACGACATACTGCCCGACCTGAAGCTTACGGTGGGTTACGCCCTGCACTCGCGCACCAAAACGCTCGAGACGCTGAGCGGCATCGCCTCCGGGAATTCCCGGCTGCCCCACTACGGCTATGTGATGATCGCCTACAAGCCGGTTATCTTCAATACCGCCAACCATCCCAAGAAAGAGAAATAAACGCGATGGCCGAAGCAGGGAAAGAACTTTTTGCCTGGGGCAACAGCCGGAGGTTCAACGCGTACAGCGATTATTTGCGGAGAACCTACGGATTCCGCCTGCAGAAACTTTCGGTGAACGCGGGCTTTTCCTGTCCCAACCGCGACGGCAGCAAGGGTACGGGAGGTTGTGTTTTTTGCAACAACGAGGCCTTCAATCCCTCCTACTGCCAACAGACGCCCGGCATTACGGAACAATTGAACGAGGGCAAGGCTTTCCATGCCTGGCGCTACCGGCACGCGCCCAAATACCTGGCCTATTTCCAAGCTTTCTCGAACACCTACGCCCCGCTCGATGTGTTAAAGAAACGTTACGAAGAAGCGCTCGGCGTGCCCGATGTGGTGGGGCTGGCCATCGGCACCCGTCCCGACTGCGTGAACGGAGAAATTTTAGACTATCTGGCCAAACTTGCCCAAACAAAGCACATCCATTTGGAAATGGGCATCGAGAGTTGCTACGACAAGACCTTGCAATGGATGAACCGGGGGCACGATTTCGACACGGCGCGCAAGGCTTTCGAGGCCGCCGCCGAACGCAAACTGTTTACGGGAACTCACTTAATCGTAGGCTTGCCGGGACTGAGCCGCGACGAAGAACTGGCCCAGGCGGACATTCTCTCTCACCTGCCCGTAAACACCCTGAAGCTGCATCAGTTACAGATTATCAAGCACACAGCCTTGGAAAAGGGATATGCCGCCCGTCCGCAGGCGTTTTCGTTCTTTACGGTGGATTCCTACGTGGATTTCATCGTGGATTTTTTGGAAAGGCTCTCGCCCCGCATCATGATGGAACGCTTTGCCGGGGAGGCGCCCGCCCGCTTTCAGGCAGGCCCCACTTTCGGGAACCTGCGCAGCGACCGCATTCTCCAGCTTATCGAGAAACGTCTGGAAGAACGCGGCACCTGGCAAGGCCGCCTCTTCTCCGAATAGCTTTAACGGCGGTCGTGATCCGTAGGCTTGCGGTGGTTCACCAGTTGTTCGCAAACGATTTCCGCAATATCCCTGATATCGGCCGAACCTATTTCGGCGAATGCCCGCTTGCAGGAGGGGCAGGCCGTCACCAGCACGTCCACCGGCTCTTCGGTCATTTTCTTCAAGGCGTCTTTGGCAATCATGCGGCGTTTCTTGTAGGGCATACCTTCGGCGGCGATACTGTGTCCGCAGCATAGGGCTTCCTTGCCCTCGTAGGGGGTCTTGCGCAGGTTCAGCACCCGGAACAGCACGTCGCGGGGCTGCTGGTAGATACCCGAATTGCGTCCCAATTCGCAGGGGTCGTGATAGACTCCCTTGAGCGAACTCTTGCGCACGGTAATCTTGCCGGCCTCCAGGAGCATAAGGATATATTCGGTGTGGTGCATGACCCGCAAGCCTTCCAGCTTATAGCTGTCCTTGAAGATCTTGTAGCAGATGGGGCACGAGCAAACCAATATCCTGGCGCCCGTGGCCAGGATGGCCTCGGTGTTCTTGGCCACCAGCTGCTCGCTGCCCACCCTGTCGCCGCTCAGCATAAGGGGTCTGCCGCAACAGATGCCGCCGTCTTTATCCAGAAACGTATGGCTTACGCCGGCGGCCTCGAAAATCCTTACCATCGAGCGTTCGATATTGGGCGTGAGATGGCTCATGCAGCCGGCAAAATAAACCACTTCGGGCTTGCCGTTTTCCTTGACCGCCGGTGCCGCCGTTTCGGACACGCTCTGCAGGATGCCCGCCCAGGCCGAAGTGGAGGCTATCGGATTGGCCTCCGCCTCCACGTAATCGTAGCGGTTCGGGTACAGGTATTTTACGTCGGCGCCCTTCAGGTTCAGCTTCAGCTGAACCGAGTTCACCCCTACCGGACAGGCCTGCACGCAGCGGTTGCACATCAGGCAGTAGGAGGCCGCCGCCATGGCCTGCTTGTCCTGGCGCAGGCGCACGTTGCGCGTAAATTCCACCGAGGCCATCTGCCGCAGGGAGGCCGCCGACACCATCTGACAGGGGTCGAGACAGATGCCGCAGCGCGAGCAGGAGTAGATCTCCACGCTGGCGTAGCCGTTGTTCTTGGTGGTCTCGCGGATGCCGGCATTGCGCATATAGATGAGCAGGGCTTCCGAAAGTATATGGGTGAAACGACTCCAGGGCAGCGTAAGGAAGAACACCATGAGCGCGATCGAATACGCCCACCAGGTGGGACGTATCAGGGCGTCGTTGTTCATAAACTGGTTGAACCAGTCGAAAATCATGCCGAACCCGCGGGTCAGGAAACCGCCGCCGCTGATATGGGAGGTAAAGCTCTCGGCCAGGAAGCGCAAGGGGAAGATGCACCAGAGCGCGTACATGCCCAGCTGGTCGTTCCACTTAAGGCGCGTGGTGCGTTTCATGCCGAACAGACGCCGCCGTATGCGCTTTATCATGGCCAGCGCCACGCCCGACAAGACCATGAGCAGGAAGAAGTCCATCAGGAAAAAGAACACGCTGCCGCCCACCGTGGTTTCGGTCTCCATCATGAAGTAGCGGAAAAAGATGGGGTAATACGGCAGGTTGACCCGGTGCGGGGCGAAGAAGAAGATCTCGATATGCCCCACCAATATCAGCATGAACCAGCCGAAAGCGATACTGGAATGCATATAGCCCAGCATCCTGTTCTTCTTCCATATCTTGACGTGCAGCAGGCAGTCGGCAAAGATGTCCTTGACTGTGATGAATATCCTGTAGCTGAACAAGTGCCGGAGCATCTTTTTCCTGTCGCTCACCGGCAGGTTCTTCACCACGGTAACCAACGCAATCACCAGATAGGCTATAACGAACACATAGCCTATCATATACGGGATTACAAACGGGTCGTATGCGTTAACGAATCTTTCGTGCATGGAACTTCTTGTTTACAAGCGTAACGACATGGCGCGTATTTACTCCCTTGGGGCATACCCACTGGCATTTTCCACAGAGCATACATTCGGATATGCGTTCGGCCACTTCATCCAACTGCCCGCGCTTGATAAGCAGTTGCAGACGCCGCAGGTTGAATCCCGTGAATTTCCCGGCACTGCAGGTAGCCGTGCAGGTACCGCAATAAAAGCAGTTGAGGAAAGAGGGCTCTTCTTCCGCGATTTCCTTCAGGAGCGAAAAGTCCGCCTTGTCCAGATCGATGACGCCGCTTTTCTTGATTCCGAAACCGAAGTCTTTCATGGCCTTGTCGTTTAATCGGTAAGATAGCGGTGAACGCTTTCGGCAGCCGAGCGGGCATCCTGCAAGGTATCGGGCAAAGACTTGGGTCCCGTGCAGGCTCCGGCCAGGAAAACGCCTTTGGAATGGGCGTAATTGCCTTTGAGGAAAAGGTCTTTGGTTTCGAAGAAATGGTCGGAAGCGGAAATCTTTAGATCCAGTCTTTCCGAGAGTTCCCCTGCCTGCGCGCAGACCTGCATCCCCACCATCAGCACCAGCATATCGACGGTAAGCCGCATGGGGCGCCCCAAGAGCGTGTCTTCGGTCTTGATCTGCAACTTGCCGTCGGCCGTTTCGGAGACTTCCGAGAGGCGGCCGCGCACGAAATGCACCCCATAGTGGCTCTGCGCCTTGTGGTACATCTGCTCGAAATAGCGGTCGAACATACGCAGATCCATATAGAGGTTGAACACTTCCGCCTGCGGATAGAGTTCCTTGATTTCGCAGGCCTGCTTCACGGCCGTGACGCAGCACACCTTACTGCAATAGGTGTGGTCCACTTTCTCGTCGCGCGAGCCCACGCAATGCACGAAGGCCACCTTTTCGGGAACGCGGCCGTCGGCGCAAAGCACCTTCTTCTGCCGGAAACGTTCCTCCAGGTCGGCGGAGGTGAGCACGTTCTCGTAGATGCCGTAGCCGTATTCCTCCTTGCGCTGGGCGCGGAACAGCTCGAAGCCGCTGCATACCAGCACCGCGTCGGCCTGCAAGAGCCGCTGGTTGCTCAACATCACTTCCAGGCCGCGCATACGCCGCTTTAGCGACTGCACCTCGGCTTCGTAAATCACTTCTATCCTATCGTCGGCCTCCCTGACGGCGTTCAACATCTCGTTCAACACGTCCTTGGCCTCGTCCAATTGCGGGAACAGACGATCCCAGCGCGCCAGATGCCCGCCCAGAGCCTTGGACTTTTCCACAAGATACACCTTGTGCCCGCGGCCTGCCAGACTCAAGGAGGCCTCCATACCTGCGGGGCCGCCGCCTATAACGACAATTACGTTTTCCATGGCTTATTCTTTAACAGCAACCGATATTCAGCGGAAACTCGGGTTTTCCCAGATCCTGCCCGTCCAGGCCCTTGTATTTGGCCGCCGGGTCGTAGGGAATGCCCATCTTGTCCAAAACAGGTTCAGACCCTATCTGATGCACCTGCAGACCCAAGTCCCAGGGGTCGTAACCCATCACCAACCCGGCCACCTCCTCGTAGGTGAACACGGGAATGCCGCGCCCGTTCTCGCCGTAGGTCTTGCCCTCGCTCTCGGCGATCACGTATTGCCAGCGATCCATAAAATAGGGACATCCGGGACAGTTGGAGATGATCATGTCGGGCTTGTAGGGTTCCATCGACTCGAACTTCTTGTGGGTGTTCGACAGGGAATAGCCCCGGTTTGCCTTGACGAAATACTGGCGGAAACCGAAGCCGCAGCAATGCCGCCGTTCGGGATAGTCCACCACTTCCCCGCCCCAGGCCTCGACCATGCCGGCCAGCACGTAGGGATACTCGGCTCCGCCCACGCCCTTGTGCGGGAACATCTTGGCATAGTGGCAGCCGATGTGTTCCACCACCTTGAGGGGTTTTCCCGTCTTTTGGTTGATGAGCCTGTATTTGGCCTTGGCGGCGATTTCGTTGCGCAGCTTGAAGATGATGTCGCTGGCGTGCGCCACATGCTCGGGAATCTCGAACTCGCGTCCCGTGGCTTCCTTAAGCTGGCGGCGGGTCCTTTCCAACACCTCGGGCATGGTCTGCCAGGTGTGGATGATCTCGGTGTAGAGGCCGAACGATGTGATGCACGAAACGGCGTAGTTCCTGTAGCCGGCCTCGGTCATGAGGGCGAACTGCCGCGCCACGATCGACATGACGGTCTCGATCTTGACCACATCGCAGTGATAGCCGATACCGCCGCAGGTGGTGTGGTGTTCGGTCTCATACACATCCTTGCCCAAGTCTTCCCGCATGATTTTTAGAAAATGGTGCTCGGATGCGGGAAAAAAGTTCTGTCGGATGCAGGAACGCACATAGAAATACTTATCGTCGGGAATCTCCTTCTGATAGTCTTTCCATATCAATCTTTTGCCTTCCAGTTTCATAGACTATTTGCTTGCTTCGACGCTCCTGATGTATTCGTCCATGCTCATGCCCATCCGCCGGGCTTCCTGCGCCGAATAGTTTTCCAGATTTTCAAATAATTCCGTGGTACCCGTGACATCAAAAATGCGCTTGAGTTCCGCCAGATCCTCGTCGGGAATCTTGCGCAGCGCGCCCGGTCCGCGCCTGTCGAGGTTGCCGTGCAGGCGCTCGAACATCTCCTTGAGGTGGGAATGCTCCCATTCCCAGATGGGGCCGCCCTCGGGATGGTTCTCGGGCATCATCGTGGGGCCGTATACGCAATAGCCGTACTTGAGCAGGTTCTCGCCTATGCTGCGTTTGAGCAGGATCTGCTGCCGCCCCTTTTTCGAATGCACGAAAAGGCCCGTCTGCTGCGAGAGCGTGCGCAGGGCCATAATGACCAGACCCGGGCCGTTGTTGCGCGGGCAGCGGGTAAGGCACGACATGCACTCGCCGCAGAACCAGATGACATCGCTCTTGAGCAAGGCTTCCAGTTCGGCTTCCTTTTTCCGCTGAACCAGATCCAGCACCTTGCGCGGGTCGTAATCGTAGAACTCGGCGGCCGGACAGATGGCCGTGCAGGTTCCGCAATTCATGCACACCTTCATGCCTTCCTGAAAGCGCACGTCCTGCGCCAGCCGTTCATATAATGTTGGCATAGTTACCTTGATTGCAGTACAAAGTTACCAATTTTCTTAATCCCATTCTTCTTCGAGCTCGGCAGGATCGGGTTCAAGCACCACGCGGGTATAGACCATCTTGCCGAAATATTTCTTAACGGCCTTCTGAATCTTCTTGGCCGTCATGGAGGCGGCATTCCTGGCCTGGGCCTCGGCGGTAAAGCCGCCCAGATCCGTGCCGCAGTAGTCGGCGTTCTTGATCCACAACAGCCAGGCCTCGTTCTTCTGGCTCATGCTCTCGAAGTTGCGCTTTTTCAACTCGCGCACCTTTTCCAGCACCGTCTCGTCGGGGCCGGAGGTCATGATGCTCCTGATTTCGGCCAGCACCGCGTCGGTAAGCGTGTCGGCGTTCTCGGGGTCGCAGCCGAACATCACCATAAACGAGAACTTTCCCTTGGGATAAGGGCTGATATTGATTTCCAGCATGGGGCTATACACGCCGCCCATTTCCTCGCGGATCTTTTCCAGCATGCGGATTTCCATGATTTCCTTGAAGTAAGTCAATGCCCTCCTGTCTTCCACTTTCTTCCAGTCGATGGATCCGGTGAACACGATCCCCACCATACCCTGTTCGGCCGAGCCTTTCTGCACGCGGAAATCGACAATGGTGGAAGGATTCGGCGTGGAGCGGTCCTTGAACGCGGGTTTGGTGCCTTTGGAAGGCAGCGAGCCGATATAGGTCTCCAGCAGGGAGAGCAGGTCGTCGTTAACCTGAAAATTGCCCACAAGGTAGTAACGGTACGAAGCCGGGTCGGCTATCTGGGCGCGATAGAAATCGTAGGCCCTGTTGCTGTCAACCGCATCCAACTGGGCCGCGGTGGGGAAAAGGGCGGCGCGCGAGTCGTGGTTGGAGGCCGCCTTGACCAAGGTATCCATAAAGAAATACATGGGATTGTTGCCCAGGAAACGGATCTGGTTCTTGAGGTTGGCGATTACACGCTGGGCGGCCACGCCGTCTTTGCGGGGCGCGGTAAAGGTAAGGTAGTTGATCTTGAGCATGGTCTCGAAATCCTTTACCGAACTGGAGGCCGACACTTCGGAGGTGATGTCGCCCACCACGAAGTTATGGTTCAGGTTCTTGCCGGAAATCTGCTTCATCAGCATGGTATGGTCGAAATTGCCCAGACCGGACTGCGCCTGGATATAGTTGCAATATTTGGCATCCATATATTCGTTGTCGTCGGCCAGGGAGGTGCCGCCGAACGCATAGGCACACATCAGGATCTCGTCGTTCTTAAGCGTGGTGGGTTTCAGCACCACCTCGATGCCGTTGGAAAGCTGCACCCTGGTGGTGCCGTAGGCCATGTTCACCGAAACGATGCGGGCGCCCGAGGCGGGTCGTGCCGGCAGTTCCAGCAGCGGCTCCATGCTTACGCGGTCCACATAGGGTTCCACTTCCATGGTCTTGGCCACTTCATACAAGTCCTTGAGTTCTTCTTCGGTGGGAACGGCCACGCCTTCCTTTTCGGGGGCGTTCACGACCACCAGCATATTGCTTTCGGTAATCTTGTCCTGCACATACCTGCTCACTTCCTCGGCGGTGATGCCGGGCAGAACGGCCTGCATGATGGCGTATTCGGCCTCGATGCCGGGCGCGGACGTGCCTTTAAGGAAGTGTTCCACGTATTCGGAGGCCAGGTCGTTCGAGCTCTGGTTGGCAGCCTCGTTCAAGGCGCTTTCGTAGAAAGAGGCGATGGTCTGCTTGGCGCGTTCCAATTCGGTGGCTTCGAAACCGAACTTATCCACGCGCATGGTTTCGCCCAGCATGGCGATAAAGGACTCGCCGATCTTTCCGGGCTTGGCCATGGCACTCACCACGAAGATGTCGGTATTGCGCACCAGGTTGCCCTCGCCCATCGAGCCCATCACCATGGGGCAGTCGGGATCCTGCGCCAGTTCCATGAAGCGGGCCTGCATCAACTGGCTCACGAGCATGCTGATGATGCCGTTGCGGTAGTCGCCCACGGTGCGGTTTATCTGATGCGGGTGCTTGATGTAGATCTCGATGGAGGAAGAGGTGGCCTCGGGATCGGTGGCCACGGCAAAGATGGGTTCGGCATTGTCGGGAATGCTGGCATATTCGCGCGCCTTGGCGTTGGCCGGATTCTTGATGCCGGCAAAATGTTTCCTAACCATGCTTTCGGCATAGTCGGGGTCGATGTTGCCCACCACGATGACCGCCTGCAGGTCGGGACGGTAGAAGTCTTTGTAGAAGCTGCGGATTTCCTCGGGCTTGAAGGTGCGCAGGTTTTCGACCGTGCCGATGGGCAGGCGCTCGGCATAGAGCGAGTTGCCGAAGATAACGGGAAAGATCTTCTTGCGCATACGATCCTGCGCGCCCAGCCCCATACGCCATTCCTCAATGATCACGCCGCGTTCGTCGTCGATGTCGGCCGTTTCCATATTGGCCAGGTGCGCCCAGTCTTCCAGCACCTGGAAGCCGTTTTCGAGCATGCCTTCCTTATCGGTGGGAATCTCGAGCATATACACCGTTTCGTCGAAAATGGTGTAGGCGTTGATGTCGCCCCCGAAACGCACGCCGGTCTTCTGCAGGAAATCCACCAGCTTGTTCTTGGGGAAATGCTTGGTGCCGTTGAACAGCATGTGTTCGGTAAAATGCGCCAGACCGCGCTGGGCCTCGGTCTCGCAGATCGAACCGGCGTTTACCGCCAGCTGCAGCATGACCCGGTTCTCGGGCCTGGCGTTCTGCCGTATATAATAGGTAAGCCCGTTATCCAACACGCCGTAGCGCACTTTCGGATCCAGGGTCAATGCCTCGTCCATGTTTACGGTTTCTTGCGCGAAGGCGGAGAACACGCCGGCGAACAAGCAGCCGATAAACCATAAAAACCTTGTTTTCATATCGTTAAACTTTTAGATTCTGTATATCAAAATTCCAGGTCGAGTTTGAGGCTCTCCTTAAAATTCTTTAGTTCGGGATTGTTTTCCACCATCTTCATGAACTTCTCGCCCGGAGTGTAGGGCCTGGCGGCCAGTTCCCGGTTTTCATCGATATGGTAGCGGAACTCTATCCTGCCGTTATGCAGTTCTTTCCTGAGGAAAGTGAGCACCTCCACGGCATCCTTCTCCATTGATTCTTTCGAGGACTGGTTGGCCACCTGAAGCAGCACCATCCCTTCGGCATTCGCTTCGGGCGCGGCGGCGGCCAGTATGGAATACAGGCTGGGACGTTCTTCCCGTATGCTTTCGATATAGCGGTTCCATACTTCCGTGAACGCGGCCTTTTCCACGGGCCTGTCGGCTTCGGGCACCACGCTCGCCTGCACGGGAGCGGTCTCGGCCTGCATCGACAGGTTCTTCAGTGAACCGAGGCTGGTGAACCCCTTGACCGGACGGAACGCGGGCTGCGGGTTCTCGCCGGGCGTGGACGCCGGAGCGGGCGGCGCCACAGGGGGCGTTTGAACCTGTGCCTGCGGGGGTGTCTGTGCAGAAGCCTGCGGCTGCGGGGGTTGGGGAACCGCCTGCGTGCTTACCGGAGGCTGAGGTTCTGCTGCCTGCGCCGCCTTAGCGGGCGGCGCCACGGGCTCCCCCAGGGCGGAAGCCGGAGCCTCCCCTCCCCTGGCACCCAAGGAGGCGGGTGCGAACACACGCACAAGCTGCAAGAGCAGCATTTCCACCAACAGGCGCTTGTTGTTGCTGTCGCGGTACTGCAAGTCGCATTGGTTGCAGAGTTCCAAGGCCTGCAGCAGCTGCGCGATCGAGCACTTGGAAGTCTGTTCGCGGTAGCGGTCGCGCAATTGGGGCGAACTTTCCATCAGTTCGGCGGTCTTGGCATCCTGCATCAGCAGCAGCGAGCGCAGGTGCGCACTCAAACCGTCGGCGAACACGTGTCCGTCGAAGCCGTTTTCGAGCACCTTGTTGAAAAGGTTCAGGCAGGAAGGCACGTCTCCGTTCTGAAAATAGCCGAACATCTCGAAATAGGTTTCGTAATCGAGGATGTTCAGCATCGATATCACCTGCTTGTAGCTCAGGCTGTTGCCCGAAAAGCTCACAATCTGGTCGAACATCGAGAGGGCGTCGCGCAAACCGCCGTCCGCCTTCTGGGCGATGACCCGCAGGGCCTCGTCCTCGCAGGCGATGCTTTCTTTCTGGCATATGGACCTGAGGTGGTTCACGATGTCCTCCACCCCGATACGCTTGAAGTCGAAAATCTGGCAGCGGCTCAGGATCGTGGGCAGGATCTTGTTCTTCTCGGTGGTGGCCAGGATGAATTTGGCATAGGCGGGCGGCTCCTCCAGCGTTTTGAGAAAGGCGTTGAAGGCCTCGGAGGTAAGCATGTGCACCTCGTCGATGATATAGACCTTGTATTTGCCCACCTGCGGCGGGATCCGCACCTGTTCCACCAGGGCGCGCATGGCGTCCACCGTGCGGTTGGAGGCCGCGTCCAGTTCGTAGATATTCTGGGAGGCGTTGTTCTTGAAGCCCCGGCAGGACTCGCATTCGCCGCAGGGCTCCAGGTCGGCCCCCGGATTCATGCAGTTGATGGTGCGCGCCAGGATGCGGGCGCAGGTGGTCTTGCCCACCCCGCGCGGCCCGCAGAACAGGAAGGCTTGCGCCAGATGCCCGTTCTTGATGGAGTTCTTAAGCGTGGTGGTGATGGCCTGCTGCCCCACCACCGTATCGAATGTATCCGGGCGGTATTTCCGCGCCGAAACCACAAAATCTTCCATAATTTTTGCTGTTTGGGACTGTCCCGGACACAAGACCCGGACCGTGCCGCCTCCGCCTGCACTCAGACAAGCGGAGAACCTGCGAAGTTACAAAAATTTTCAGGGCTTGTTCCGGAGATGCCCGGGTGCTTCCCCGTATTTTCACAAAACGTAAAAAATCATTACCTTTGGGGCGTTTATGCCCTTTGTGGTCGTAAACAACCCTTCTAAAACACACTACGTATGTTGAGTTTCAAGAAAACGGCCCGTATTTGCGCGGGGCTTTCGGTTGTCCTCTTTGCCGTGGCGGCGCTCTGTTCCTGCTCGTCCAACAGAGGCACGGTGGCGGTGAGCCGCACGCCCGATTTCTGTAATTCGGCCGAAAACCGCACCGTACCCAAAGTAGAAAAGAAAGCCACCGTACATCCGGGCAAAGACACGCCCATCGGCGGAGATTTTAAGGAAAGAAGACGCTAAACCGATTTCGTTATGGAAACCAGCAAAGGCAGAATCTCGCAGGTCATCGGCGCTGTAGTCGATGTTTATTTCGATGAAGGTCAACGGATACCCATTATCTACGAAGCCATGGAAGCCGTGCGTCCCGACGGGCACACGGTGGTGCTGGAATGCCAGCAGGATATGGGGGAACGCACGGTACGCGCCATTTCGATGGACTCCACCGACGGACTCTACCGTGGTTTGGAAGTAACCGCCCTGAGCTGCGGCATCTCGGTACCCACCGGCGATGAAATCAACGGCCGCCTTTTCAACGTGATCGGCCAGCCCATCGACGGCATAGGCCCCATAGAAGGCGGCGCCCGCCGCGCCATCCATCAGGACCCACCCTCCTTCGACCAGCTTACCACCAACGAGGAAGTGCTCTATACCGGCATCAAGGCCATCGACATGATCGAACCCTATATGAAAGGGGGAAAGGTCGGTCTGTTCGGCGGTGCGGGCGTGGGCAAGACGGTGTTGATTATGGAGATGATCAACAACATCGCCAAGCAATATTCCGGCCAGACCGTGTTCGCCGGCGTGGGCGAGCGTACCCGCGAGGGCAACGACCTGCTGAGGGAAATGATTCAGTCGGGCGTTATCCAATACGGCGAGGAATTCAAGAAGAGCATGGAAGAAGGCAACTGGGACCTGAGCAAGGTGGACCGCGAAGCCTTGAAGAAATCGCAGGCCACGCTGGTGTTCGGCCAGATGAACGAATCGCCCGGCGCCCGTGCCCGTGTGGCCCTCTCCGGATTGGCCTTGGCCGAATACTTCCGCGACAAGGGCAGCGAAGGTCAGGGCGGCAACATCCTGTTCTTCGTCGACAACATCTTCCGTTTCACCCAGGCCGGTTCCGAGGTTTCGGCACTTTTGGGCCGTATGCCCTCCGCCGTGGGTTACCAACCCACCCTGGCCACCGAAATGGGCTTGATGCAGGAACGCATCACCTCCACCAAGAACGGCGCCATCACCTCGGTGCAGGCCGTGTATGTGCCCGCCGACGACTTGACCGACCCCGCGCCCTCCACCACCTTCGAGCACCTGGACGCCACCACCGTACTGAGCCGCAAAATTTCCGAATTAGGCATCTTCCCGGCCGTGGATCCGCTGGCCTCCAGCTCGCGCATCCTTTCGCCGCGCATCGTGGGCAAGGAACACTACCAGACTGCCCAGCGCATCAAGAACATACTGCAGCGCAACAGCGAATTGCAAGATATCATCGCCATCCTGGGCATGGAAGAACTGAGCGAGGAAGACAAGCTGGTGGTGAACCGCGCCCGCAAGATACAGCGTTTCCTCTCGCAACCTTTCTTCATGTCCGAGTCCTTTACGGGTCTGCCCGGCAAATTCGTGAAGATCGAAGACACCATCGCCGGCTTCAAGGCCATCTTGGACGGAGAGATGGATGAGTATCCCGAACAGGCATTCCACATGGTGGGCACCCTGGACGACGTAAAGGAAAAAGCCCGTAAAATCTTAGCCGAAGCCTAATGGAGGTTACGATTTCAAACCCCGACAGGATTATCTTTAAAGGGGAGGCCAAATTGCTGCAGCTGCCGGGAGCCGACGGTTCGTTCGAGGTAATGGAACGCCACGCCCCTATCCTCTCGCTGCTGGCAAAAGGCAAGGTACGTCTGGTGGATCACGAAGACAAGGAACAGTTCTTTGAGATTCAGGGCGGCTTGTTCGGCATGGCGCAGAACACCTGCCGCATTCTCCTTACGGCTTAGTCTCGGCCATCACCTTGTTCATATAGAAGACACTCTGACGGTTCTTGCCCTTGCGGCGGGAATTGGCTATCTGCTTGTATCCGTAAGCCAACAGACATCCCGAAAACCATTCGGTCAAGGAGCTGCCCCACGTCCTTTGCAGGCGGTCGCCGGGCAAGAGCGGCGTAAGCCCGAAATTCTTCAGCGCCCCTATGCCGTTCTCCCCTACCGTTTGCCGGTAATGGACGGCCGACTGGTAGTTGTAGCCGTAGAGCAGGTCGCCCTGCGGATTCTCCACCGCCACCGAAAGCGGCAGCAAACGGTCGTAGAGTTGCTGCTGTTCCAGATCGAACACCGAATTGCGCAGGTTCGTCAGCGAGGAATCGAACTCCGAGTAAAAGGCGTCCTTATAGCGGTATCCCTCGAAGGTAACGCGGGTATAGGGCATCATGCGCCCGTAAAAATCGTAGGAAACCTCGGTAACGGTGCTCACCACCCGTTCATAGACCTCTCCCACCAGACGGAACTTGCCGTTGTCGGGCAACAGCCGCAACAGGCTCAGGTAATCGGGCAATACGGTGCGTCCGTTGGCTTTCTGCATGGCCTGGCTGTAACGGTAGCGTTCCTCGCTGCCCAAGAGCGTGTCTAAGTCGGGATACTCCAGATAGGCCTTCATCCAGAAATCCCGAAGGCCGCCGTTTCGGTAACGCATGGCGAACAGGCCGGCCGTCTCGCTGCCCTGGTCGTAGTTGGAAAGCCCCTGGCGGGCGCGCGCCATGTTCCAGCTGCCGCCCAGCATCAAGTCGTCCTTGCCCAACACCGCTATCCTGGCATCCACCAGACGGATGTCGCTGCGGGGCGAGGCAATCACCTCCTGCGCCAATATATCGCCGAAAGCGGATATTTTCTTGTAGTACAGCCCGGTCTCGATAATCTTGGCGTCGCGGAACACAAAGCAGGCGTTGCCCTCGCCGTCCAACTGCCAGTCGCAGCAGGTATAGTCTTTGGCGGCCGCCACCGTGCAGCGGTAGAGCGTATCGGCCTTGAGATCCAGCACGCAATACACGTAGTCGTTTTTCTGCAGCACCAAAAAATGCCATTTCCCTGAAGACAGCTTGAATTCGGCGAATTCCGCCTTGCCCAAGGATTCGGCATCCACCTTGTGGGTATGAAAGTTATACCGTCCGTCGGCCAGGCAGACCGCCAGTTCCAGAAATTCGGGCTGTTCTTTCTTTCCGGCGGGCGCAAACAGGGCGAAGCGCAGGCTGTCTTGCTCCACCCGGTGCCCGGCATAGCGGAAACGGCTCTCCATGGGCAGTTCGCTCTGCCAGCGCTTATGCAGGTTCTCGTCGTAAAAATAAAGG
This sequence comes from Ruminococcus flavefaciens, assembly GCA_023667315.1. Classification (GTDB taxonomy): domain Bacteria; phylum Bacteroidota; class Bacteroidia; order Bacteroidales; family P3; genus Pullibacteroides. The sequence goes on along the minus strand of JAMPAI010000004.1, from coordinate 101,820 downwards.
CTGCGCTGCGGCTTAGAAGCATAGAGGTCGTTCTGCTCCATCACCACCAACATGCCCAATTGGCCGAGCGTAAGCACGCGGAAAGGCGAATCGTTCTCGGCCACCGCCAGTTCGGCCACGCCCGCCGAGGCAAGCGGAGCCTGCGCCCCGAGCGGACAGCGGCAGGCAAGGCCGCCCCACAGAGCCATGGACAACAATATGTATTTGAGCGCTCTCATCTTATAGGCTTAAAAGAACGATGCCGCGATGCCGTCGGTAAGCAGGCGCTTGGCCGGCGGAACGGTATATGCTCCGTTTTCGCGCTGCAAATTTCCGCATTTTATTTCGTTTTCCACCCGTTGGCGGAATTCTTCGCGCAGGGCGGGTGCGAAGGCGGCGATTTTCTCTTCTTCCACGCCCCAGCGGGTGCGCAGGGCGGTCATGATGTATTCGTGATAGCGGTCGCGCTCGCTCAGGCATTCGCGTTCCTTGCCCCCCACCGGATCCGCGATGTAGGCCTGCACCGAAGCCTGATTCCAATGCCGTTCGCTGCCGATGTACGAATGCGCCGCCGCCCCCAGCCCGATATAGGGAATGTCGCGCCAGTAGTTGCGGTTGTGCATTCCGTAGGCCCCGTGGCGGGCATAGTTCGAGATTTCGTAGGCTTCGTAGCCGTGCCTGGAAGCGAACTCCTGCAATTGGAAATACTCCGTTTCGATGCCCTCCTCCCCGGCAATCCGCATCTTGCCCATGGCCAGCCTGCGTTCCAGCATCGTGCCGGCTTCCACCGTGAGGGCGTAGGCCGAGAAATGCGGCAGGTCCAGGCTTTGCAGCCGGTTCAGGTTGTCCGGCCAGGTGGAATGTCCGGTTTCCGGATGGATTCCGTAGATCAGGTCTATGCTGATGTTCTCAAAGCCGGCCGCCCGTGCGCTTTCGATCGCCTGCAGGGCTTCCGCCCCGCTATGGCGGCGGTTGAGGGCCTTCAGGTCGGCATCGGCGAACGACTGCACGCCTATGCTCAGGCGGCGCACCGGGGTGTATCGGTATAAATCGGACAGATACGCGGCGGAGAGGTGCTCGGGATTGGCCTCGAAGGTAACTTCCTCCAAGGCCGATAAATCGAAACGGGCGGAGAGTTTCTCCAGCAGTTCCGTATAAAAGGAAACCGGCAGCAGGGACGGGGTTCCACCACCTATGTAGAGCGTGGACACCGTGGCCGGTTTTCCCCCGAAATAATATTCCTTAAAGTATTCCGCTTCCTTTACCAAGGCTTCCGCATACGCCTCCCTATATTCTTCCTGACGGGCCGCCACCGAATAAAAGGCGCAATAGAGGCATTTCTGACGGCAAAAAGGTATATGGATGTACAGCCCCGTCATTTCGTCTAATGCTTGCGCACTTCCTTGTTCAACACCACGCGGAACACGGTGCCGGTCTGAGGCGAGGAACTTTCCACGAAAATCTTTCCCTTATGATAGCTTTCCACAATGCGCCGGCTCAAGGTAAGCCCCAGCCCCCAGCCGCGCTGCTTGGTGGTGAACCCTGCCTCGAACACCTTCTTGAACGTGTTCTTGGGCATTCCCTTGCCGGTATCGTGCACGTCGATGGTAACGTGTTCGTTGCTTTCGGTGATCGAGATGCCGATTTCGCCCTCGTTGTCGCCGATGGCGTTGAGCGCGTTCTTGAACAGGTTCTCGAACACCCACTCGATAAGCGGGGCGTTGAACTGCGCCATCACGACGGCTTCGGGCGGAACATTGATGACGTAGCGGATACGGCTCGAACTGCGGGCTTTCAGATATTCCACCGAACGGTACACGGCCGGCACCACATTGTCCCAGCTAAGTTCGGGCACCGAACCGATTCTCGAAAAACGGTTGGTCACCAGCTCTATGCGCTTTACATCCTTTTCGATTTCCGCCAGATCCGATTTTTCCATCGGCTCGCCCGCCTCCTTGGTCTTGTAGTATTCGAGCCAGGCCAGAAGCGACGAAAGCGGCGTGCCCAACTGGTGCGCGGTTTCTTTCGACATGCCCCACCACTCGCGGTTCTGCTCCATCTTCTTAGACAGGTTGAGCAGCGAGAGCACTCCGCCGATAATGGCCAGCAGCGCCAGCAACAGGGCGATGGTAAAGAAATTCATGCGCCGCAGGAAGGCCGAAGATTCGTAGAAAAGGTAATAGGTCTTGTTCTCCACGCCGGGCAGATGCAGTTCTATCGGCTCGTTGTCGTCCTGCATCTTGCGGATCCTGGCCTGAATGGTTTTCTGCGAATAGAACACGCCTTCGCCCATATTCTGATACATCAACACCGTTTTCTTGCTCTCGTCGGTAATCAGCACCGGCACCGAAAGCGCGGAAATGCTGTTGACAGACTCGATGCTGAACGAACTGTCCAGGTCGGAGAACAGCCGCCTAAGGTTCAGGAACACTTCGGAAGGCTTGAAGTAAAGGCTGTACTTGACCCCTTGCGCGTCGATGACGATGGGCGGATACACCGAATACATCGCCTGTATTTCGGGTGTGAATACCGGATGATCTTCCGTCTTGATGTCCGGGTCGTGCGACTCGATGATGTTTCCCGACCTGCCCACCAGGATAAAGGGGCGGTTGTTGCTCGACATAATGCGCATCAGGAAGTCGAAGTCTTTCGGCGTGGGCGAAACGGGGCTGAACACCCGTTCATACACATACGTCCATACCGTGGCGTACTGGCGTTCCTCGGTCTCCATCTGCGCGAAGATGCTGCGCACCCGGTTGGCCATGTCCAGCTGGCGGTGGTTCGAGATCGCCCAATTCTGAACCCTTACGCGTTCTTCTTTCTTGAGCTGTTCCACCAAGGTGCGCGAAAAGAACAGGGATGCGGCCACGATAAGGATCGAGAACAGGATCAATATAAAATTGAGCCGTCCGCTGTTTAACATCCTGTTGTTCCTTTTCTGCGTCATTCTCTTGCTTGCGTTCGATGAGTAAAGGTACTACTTTATCCTATGAAACACCAATCTTTGTCGGTGTCTTTTTTTAACTCGTCCAGCCGCTGCACACCCACCGTGTTCACCCGTGTTCCGTCGAACGGACGGCAGACCCTCAGGTAGTTGGGCGTATAGCCGTACATCCGCCCGTCATGGTTGTCAGACTCCCACAGCACGGAAGCCTCCGTACCCAGGAAGCGCGCGTAGAAAGCCTGTTTCTTGCGGTCGGAAAGTTCGTGCAGGACGGTGCTTCGGCGCGCCAGTTCCCCGGCTGGATACACGAAATCGAGGTGAGAGGCGGCGGCCTCGGCGCGGTGCGAGTAGCTGAACACGTGCAGCGCGCTCAGATCCAGGTCTTCCAGAAAGCGGCAGGCATCCTCGAACTGGGCGCTGGTTTCGGTGGGGAAGCCCGCGATCACGTCGCAGGCAATGAACGCATGGGGTATCAGTGTCCGTATCTTTTCCACCCGGCCGGCATAGAAGGCGCGGTCGTAGTGGCGTTTCATCTGCTTGAGTACCTCGTCGCTGCCCGCCTGCAGGGGAATGTGGAAATGCGGCATCAACTTGGAAGACCGCGCCATAAGTTCCACAATGTCGTCGCCCAGCAGGTCGGGTTCCACCGAGCCGATACGGATGCGTTCCACCCCCGGCAACTGCTCCAACTGTTCCAGCAAGCCATAGAAGGTTTCGCCGTGGTAGCGGCCGAAATCGCCGATGTTCACGCCCGTAAGCACGATTTCCTTAACGCCGGTGGCGGCTATCTCGCGGGCGGTCTGCATGGTGCGCTCGACGGTGTCGCTGCGGCTGCGGCCACGGGCGTAGGGAATGGCGCAATAGGAACAGAAATTGTTGCAGCCGTCCTGTATCTTGAAGAAGGAACGGGTGCGTCCCAAGGTGGAATACGAGGGCACGAAAGGCATCTGTTCCGAGGCGGATTCCGGGCCTTTTTCCCCGCGCATATAATCGAAAAGCAGGTGCTTGTTGCGGTTGCCCAGCACGAAATCGACCCCCGGCAGTCTTTCCACCTCCTGCGGGCGGAGTTCCGAAAAACAGCCCACCACGGCGATCTTCGCCCCGGGATTGAGGCGGTGGGCGGAACGGATGGTCTGGCGGCACTTCTTTTCGGCCGCCGCCGTTACCGTGCAGGTGTTGATCACGTAGAGGTCGGCCGCCTGTTCGAAAGGCACCACCGTATAGCCCTGCTCGGCAAAACGGCGCGCCAGATCGGAAGTTTCGGCGAAATTGAGTCGGCAACCCAAGGTATAGAAGGCAACTTTCGGCACGGTACGTTATTTATTCGTAAACTTGCAAAGTTATAGCAAATGCGGCTTTTCTGCCAAAACGAAAAGGCTTTCCGGCACGAAGGGCGCAACAAACAATAAATGAAATGATAAGCCGAAATCCCCGCCGAAGCGGTTCCCCGCGTCCCAATAACTTTACACGCCGTCCCAAACGTCCCGACAATATGATCTACGGGCTCCGCCCCGTGCTGGAGGCCATCCGGGCAGGCAAGGAATTCGAGAAGATCATTATCCAGAAGGGTCTGCAGGGCGAGATTTACCGGGAACTGGACGCAAGGCTGCGCACCAACGGCCTGCACGCCCAGTACGTGCCCCAACAGCGGCTCAACTTTCTGTGCAGCGGCAACCACCAGGGCGTGGCGGCCTATCTTTCGCTGGTGGAATACAACCATATAGAGGATCTGCTGCCCTGTATTTTCGAATCGGGCAAGACCCCGCTGCTGCTGATTTTCGACCGCGTGACCGACGTGCGCAACTTCGGCGCCATGGTACGCACGGCCGAATGTGCGGGCGTGAACGCGGTGATACTTCCGGCGCAGAACAGCGCGGCCATCAACGAAGACGCGGTAAAGACCTCGGCCGGCGCCTTGATGACGGTGCCTGTCTGCCGTGAGGAGAACCTCAAGAGTACGATTCACTTGCTGAAAGCCTCCGGGGTAAAGGTCTATGCGGCTTCCGAAAAGGCTTCGATCGAATACACCCAGGCCGATTTCACGACCCCCACTGCCTTTATCCTCGGTTCGGAAGAAAACGGGGTGAGCCCCGAATACCTGAAGCTCTGCGACGAACAGCTCCGCATTCCCCTTCTGGGCAGCATCGACTCGCTCAACGTGTCGGTGGCCAACGGAATCTTCCTCTACGAGGCCGTGCGCCAGCGCAGGCTTTAGGCCAAGAGCAGCCGGATATTCGACACGAACAGCTTTACCGACATCGCCAGCAGGATCACCCCGAAGAAACGGCGGGAGATATAGATGCCGTTCTTGCCGATGATGCGTTCCACGATATTGATTTTCCAGATCACGAAATAGACGATCGCCATATTGAGCACGAGAGCCACGATGATGTTCTCCGCCCCGCACTCGGCCCGCAGCGAAAGCGCGGTGGTCAGCGTGCCCGGCCCCGCCACCAGGGGGAACACCACCGGCACGATGGTGGAGGAAGCCATGCCGCCGTCGTTCTTGAACAGCTCCACATTGAAGGTCATTTCCACCGCCAAGGCGAACAGCACCAGCGAGCCGGCCACGGCAAAGGAGGCGATATCGGTGTTGAAAAGCTTGAGCAATCCGCCGCCGGCAAAGAGGAAGGCCACCAGGATTCCCAGCGAGAGCAGAGCCGCCTGTCCCGCCTTCACCTTCTTGCCCTTGCTGTTCAAATCCACGATAATGGGAATGGAACCCGTAATGTCGATAACGGCGAACAGCACCATAAAGGCCGTGAGAATTTCCTGTACGTTGAATTGCAAGCTCATCTTTCCTTAAATTTTCAGCCCTTTTTTCCAAAAGCGGCCCGTGATATCCTCTCTTTGTCCGTTTTTGAGGCGGTACATGCGCTGGTTGGTGGCCGGATTATCCAAGCCTCCCCTATCTTCCCTGTAGGAGCCGATCTTCACGTAGTCGAACACGCCTTCCACGGCCGATTCAGGCCATGTGTCGCTGCCCGAATACCAGGCCGTCTTCAACGGCTTCGCCGCATGGTTCTTTACAAACGCGACACAGCGCGCCACCTCTTCCGGCTCGGCATCCCCGCCCATAAAACAGACGCAAGTTACGGAATTTCCGTAATTTTCCAATAACCACGCAAGCAAGGTTCTGTCCAAGGGCTCGCCCCTGTCTTCCCGAAGGTGGGGGCTGTGGCAGCCTTGGCAGCGGTGGGGGCAGTTGGCGAGGTTCAGTGCCAGCGTAACTTCGTCGGGAACCTCGCTGAACACCACGTCATAACTGGCCAGCCGTAGCATAATGGCGTTTTGCGGCCTCCTTCTGCCGCGCCTGGCTGAAATTGCTGACCCGTTTCATATAGCCGATGATGCGGGTCAGATAGTCCACGTTCTTGCTGCCGCAGACGGGGCATTCCTTGAGGTTGCGCTTGTCGATGTGCCCGCAGTCGTTGCACACCGTATTGGGAATGTTGAAGGTAAAGTAGTTGCAGCCCTCCTTGACGGCCACTTTGAGCAATTGATGGTACTGCTCCTTGCTCAGGTGCTCGGCCAGGTTCATGTGCAGGGCCGATCCGCCGGTAAGGTGCTCGATGTACTTGCGCCCGTGCAGGCGGAACTTGTCGATGATGTTCACGTTCTCGTCTTCCACAATGTAGAAATAGCTGTTGTAGCAGTCGCGGGGCACCATGTAGCCGTCCTGCCGGTCCCATTTGGCGTGTTTCACACCCACGTTCTCGGCCGGAATCATCTCGCAGTTGAACATCACTTCCTTGCTGCGGTAGCGTCTGTTGTAGTCTTCGATAAGCCCCAGCACCTGCTGCACGAACTTCTCGTAGCGCGGGTTGTCGCTGATCTCGATGCCCAGGAACTCGGCGGCCTCCACCAGGCCGTTCACGCCGATGGTGAGGTACTGCCTGCCCATATTGATGTAACCGGCGTCGAACAGCGGCAGCATGCCTTTCTTGTGCATGTACTTGAGGTTCTCGTTATAGGCCAGCTGCACCTTGTGGCAGAAGTCCACGATCTCTTCCAGATACGCCATGTAGGGCATGTTCTGGCGGGAGGCGTACTGTATGCAGCGGTTCAGGTTGATGGTGAGCACGCTCTTGGAGCCGGTGGACACCCCACCCGCCCCGAGGGTGTAGCTGAAGCCGTTGTCCTGTATCTCGTTGCGCAGGCGGCAGCAGGAGCTCAAAGAGTCGGCGTTGTCGCTCATGTAGGTAAAGAACGAATGCCCCTCGGCATACATCTCGGCCGTAAAGTCGCCATATTCGGCATCCTTGGCGTCGCCGTTCTCGGTAAGCAGCGCCATCGTTTCCACCGGAAAGGTGAGCACGGTGCGCAGGCGTTCGGCATTGAACCACTTCATGAAGCGTTTCTGCAGCCAGCTGAGCGAATCCCAGCAGGGACGGCTGCCGTCGGGAAAGTAGAAGTTGCCGAACAGGCTCTCGAAATAATAGCGGTCATAGTAGGAAATGTTCCAGAACACGGCCTGGTAGTTGCGCGCCCCCGTGGGCTGGTTGATCGAATAGACGATCTGTTCGAAGCAGTCGGTGATCACCTTGTCGATGGTGCGCTGCTTCTTGGAGAGGTCCACCACCTTGTCGGCATGCAGGTAGTAGTCCTCGCCGTATTCCAGACCGATAAAGTAGTTCATGTACATCAGGAACTCGGGCGTGGCGCAGGCGCCGCTCAACATGCTCGACACCATGAACACCATGTTCACGAACCCGCCGCAGAACGACTTGAGGTTGGTGGGCGCCTTGGAGTTGCCGCCGATGGAGAGGGTGCCGCCCGTAAGCCAGGGATACATCGTGATGCTGGCACAGTAGTTGGCCAGGCTCGTCTCATCGTTCTTGTAGATATAGTGGCTGTTGAGCAGGTCGATGTAGCGGTCGGCCATTTCCTTGCCGTACATATCCTTAAGCCGGTCGGTAAGCATGCGGCGATTCAGGCGGATGAAGTTCGACTTGGGCAGCTCCCCGATCAAGGTGGCCATGTTCTTGTTCTCCACATTGGCGTTGGCGTCGTACTTGCTGCCGGTGGCCGCGTTCGAGGCGTCGCAGTAGTCCATAAGGAACTTAAGCTTGTCGCGCACCTCGCGGTCTTCGATATGTTTCTGACGGTAAAGCATATACGACTTAGCCACCGCATAATAGCGTTCGGCCATGAGCGCCACTTCCACCTGGTTCTGGATTTCCTCCACCGTCATTTCGTTGGTGATGCTGACCCGGCTCAGGATCGTGGCGATCACGTCCTGGGTCGCGAAACTGCCCACCGAAAGGAAAGCTTTCGAGATGGCCTTCTTGATCTTGTCGATCGAAAAAGGTTCTTTCTTTCCGTCCCGTTTAATGATAAACAAGTCCATAGCGTTTGTTTTTAAAACGTTAACAATCGTGATGATGTTCCGGAAACTGTCGGTCGGGAAAGCGGCGGCAAGAAGATGTTGCACCTGAAGGCATCCGCCACGGCACATCCTCGCCTTTCGCCCGAAAGTCCGGATCAAGTACGGCAACGGCAGGTCTTCTGACTTGTTGGCGGCCTTGCGCCTTCCCGAACGTCCGTTCAGTGGCATAGGCAAGGCCGGATGGAAAAACTTACAGCTACGGGGATAGTTCCGGACTTTCACCGGATTCCCTTTTCATCCCGACAGGCTTGGCAACAAGCCCGATAGGAAACCGATACCGGGTGCAAAGGTACGGCGGCGAAAACCGAAAACAACGTGCCCCGAAAAAATGTTATGAAAAAGTTTTGAACAAGGGAAAATACAGGCGAACAATCTGTTTTACCGCCCATTAGATTTTTTTAGCGAGTGAACTCGAGGGGAGTCGAACCCCTATCGTCAGAACCGGAATCTGAAATTCTATCCATTGAACTACGAGTCCGTTACCGGCAAGCCGATATCTGCCGCGAAAGTACGAAAAAGATTGCAAATTCGTGTTATTTTTGCCGCCCGCAAGCCAAAATATACGTAAAGGTGAAAGAGAAACCGGATAAAATCCAAAATTTCAGATATACGATAGACCGCTTCGCAGACCTTAAGGTGATGCGGTACCGCGTTCCCGGCTGGGAAGAACTGTCCCTGCCCCGAAAGGAACTGCTTTATTGCCTGAGTATGGCGGCCAATGCGGGTCGGGACATCCTCTACGCCCAGAACTACCGATACAACATCCTTATTAAAAGGGTGCTGGAGGCCATCTACAAGACGTACTCCGGCAAGCGCGACACCGAAGACTTCCAAAATTTCGAGATTTACCTGAAACGCTTCTGGTTCAGCAACGGCATCCACCACCATTATGCCTGCGACAAGTTCCTGCCCGCCTTCAGCCGCCAATACCTGAAACACTGCATGGAAACTTCCAATCTGAGCGGGGTTTTGGCCCAACTGAAGGAATGCGCTGAAAAAGACCTGCGCTTTACCGACACAGACAGCCTGTGCGCGTTCGTGGGCGAACTGATGTTCAACGAAGACCTGGCGCAGAAACGCATCAACCTCGACCCGAAAAAAGGCCTGGTGGAGGCTTCCGCCTGCAACTATTACCTGAATGCGGGCACGGCCGAGGCCGAAGATTTCTACGCCCGGCAGAAGGAAGCCTACGAGAAGGAACACCCCGAAGCCAAGGATCACCCGCTCTCCTACGGACTGAACAGCCGCCTTTCCAAGCGGAACGGCCAGCTGAAGGAGGAGGTGTGCCGTATCGGCGGGCTGTATTCGCAGGCGCTCGAAAAAATCGTGTTCTGGCTGCAAAAGGCGGCCGACAAAGCCGAGTCGGACGCGCAGAAAAAACATATCGGGCTGCTCATCGACTACTACACCACCGGCAGCCTAAAGACCTGGGACGACTACAACGTGCTCTGGACGCAAGACAACAATAGTTTTGCCGACTACAACAACGGTTTTATCGAAACCTACGGCGACCCGCTGGGCATCAAGGCCAGCTGGGAGGCCATCGCGAATTTCCGCAACGAGGAAGCCACGCGAAGAACGGAAATCATCAGCCAAAACGCCCAGTGGTTCGAGGATCATTCGCCCGTCGACCCACGCTTCAAGAAAGAAAAGGTAAAGGGCATCAGCGCCAAGGTGATCACCGTGGTGCAGCTGGGGGGCGACTGCTTCCCCACCCCGCCCATCGGCATCAACCTGCCCAACGCCGACTGGATCCGCCGCGACTACGGCAGCAAGTCGGTAACCATCGAGAACCTTACCGATGCCTACGACAAGAGCGCCAAGGAACTGGGCGGCATGCTGCAGGAATTCGCGTTCTGCCAGGAAGAGATAGACCGCGCCAAGGCCTCGGCCTCCGTGGGCGACAACCTGCACACGGATCTGCACGAATGCCTGGGGCACGGTTCGGGCAAGATGCTGGAGGGCGTGGTTTCGGAAGCGCTCAAAAGCTACGCCTCCACCTTGGAGGAAGCCCGTGCCGACCTGTTCGCCCTCTATTACATGATGGACGACAAGATGCAGGAACTGGGGCTGTTGCCCGACAAGGAACCCGTAAAGGCCGAATACGACGGATATATGCGCAACGGCCTGATGACCCAGCTGGTGCGCGTGGAATACGGCAAGGAAATCGAAGAGGCCCACATGCGCAACCGCAGCCTGATCGCCCACTGGGCCTACGAAAAGGGGCTGGCGCAGAACGTGGTGAAGAAAGTGGTGCGGGAGGGCAAGACGTATTTCAAGATCAACGACTACGAAAGGCTGCGCGCCCTGTTCGCCGAACTGCTGGCCGAGGTGCAGCGCATCAAGTCGGAGGGCGACTACGAAGCCGGACGCGCCCTGGTGGAGAACTACGGCGTAAAGGTGGATGCCGCACTGCACCGCGAGGTGCTGGACCGCTACAAAAAGCTGAACCTGGCGCCCTACGGCGGCTTCGTGAACCCCGAGCTGAGGCCGGTTTACGACCAAGCGGGCAAACTCTCGGATATCGAGATCTCCTATCCCGACAATTTCGCGGCCCAGATGATGGACTACGCCGAACGCTACTCCTCGCTGCCGATCGTCGAATAAGACTTTGATCACCTTCCTGAGCGGAGGCGGTATTCCTTGGGGCACATGCCGGCGGTCTGCTTGAAGTATTTGGTGAAGAAGGATGCGTCGGGAAAGTTGAAATAGTCGGAAATCTGCCGGATGGGAGCCGTGGTGTTGCGCAGCATCTTCTTTACCTCACCCGTTACGTATTCGTCTATCCAGCGGTTAGCCGTCTTGCCCGACACCGACTTCACCGCCATGCCCAGGTACTTGGGGCTTACGTAGAGCTTGTCGGCATAGAAGGCCACCTGGCGCGACTGGCGGCAGTATTGTTCCACCAGCTGCATAAAGCGGTAGTACAGCTCGAAATGCCGGGAATTGCCCACCGGAATATGCTTTATATGCATCGAGACCACCAGGGCCACCTGATAGATCAGCCCCTGCATGTACGAATGGAGCATCTCTGACTTGAAGGCGTGGGACGGCATCAGGCAGGCCTCGTACAGATGCCGGTGAATGCGCGTGATGTCCTTTATCTCCCCGGCTTCCAGCCTGATTTCCGGATTGTCCTGCACCCCCATCAACAAAGCCCACAGGTCGCGGTAGGCCACGATGGCAGTCTGCACGAACTTCTGCGTAAAGCCGATGCCGATGCCCTCGCTGCGTGCCGTAAGTTCCTCGAACCTCACCACGCTGCCGGGACGGAGCAGCACCAGACTGCCCCGCACGGCCTTGTGTATCTTTCCGTCCACCTCGAACACGGCCTTGCCCCGCGTGCAGAGCGCCATCAGCACCATATCCGACTGTCCCTCGACCTGATAATCCACAATATGGCGCAAACTGTCCAGCACCACGGCATCGTCTTCCACATAGCCGCGACCGGCTTCCAAAAATCTTTCGTTCTGCATACGGTCCGAAATTCAGGCCCGAAGATACTTCTTCCCGTATTCTTATCCAAATTTCAACAGGAAAAACAAACCATTTTTAGCGAAAAACAAACCTTGTTCAATCCCGCCTGCATATAGAATTTTGCATTTCCTGACCTGCGGGTCCTTTTTATAATGTAACAACATCGTAATAAATCATACAGAGATGAAAAACAAAGGCTTTACGGTATGTGCACTGGGGCTTTCGGCGGCACTGCTGTGTTCCTGCAAAGAAAAGAGCAACATCAGCCCCATTCCTTCGGGCACTTCCGTGCGGGTGATGACCGTTTCCGACTCGCGTTCCCACTACGAACAGAACTATTCGGGCACCGTGGAAGAAGAATCCTCGGCCTCGCTGAGCTTTCAGGCTGCCGGAAGCATAGCGAAGGTCTATGTGTCGGACGGCATGCAGGTTTCCAAGGGGCAGAAACTGGCCGAACTGGATCCCGTTTCGCTCAAGAACGCCTACGATGCCACGCTTTCTACCTTGAAGCAGGCCAAAGACGCATACAACCGCTATTCCAAGCTGTACAAGAAAGGCAGCCTTACCGAAATACAGTGGACGGAAGTGCAGACCAAACTGCAGCAGGCCACGGCCATGGAAGGCATCGCCCGCAAGAACCTGGAGAACGCGGTGCTCAAGGCACCTTTCGACGGCATCGTGGCCGACAAGAAGATAGAGACAGGCGTTACCGTGCTGCCGGGCGCGCCGGTCATGAAAATCGTGACCATCGACCGCGTGAACGTAAAGATTCCCGTGCCTGAGAACGAAATCGCCGACACCCGCATCGGCCAGGAAGCCTCCATCGTGGTGCCCGCCCTGAAGAACAAGCGCTTTCACGGCAGCATCACCGAAAAGAGCGTTACGGCCAACCCCATCTCGAGAACCTACAACGTAAAGATCTCGATCGGCAATCCTTTCCACGAACTGATGCCGGGCATGGTGTGCAAGGTGGACATCAAGGAAGAAGGCAACCATCTGGCGGGCATCGTGATTCCAAACTCCTGCGTGCAGATAGACTATGCCGGACAGGCCTTTGTATGGCTGGTGCGCAACGGCATGGCCACCAAGCGCATCATTACCGTGGGCGGCCTTACCGAAGAGGGCACCTTGGTGACCAACGGCCTCGACGGGGGTGAGAAACTGATTATCGAAGGCGCGCAGAAAGTGAGTGAAGGTTCCAACGTAATCGAGAAGTAAGCCATGAAAAAAGGAGGCGTTATAGAATGGGCCATGAGCCATCGCCAGATTGTGATTCTGGTGGTGGTGCTCATGATGATTTTCGGGGCGTATTCGCTCAAGATCATGCCCAAACAGGAATTTCCCGGCTTTACGATACGCCAGGGCGTGGTCGTGGCCGTCTATCCGGGCACTACCTCGGCGCAGATCGAGGCGCAGCTGGCCAAGCCGCTCGAGAACTTTATCTTTTCCTACAAGGAAGTGGATAAGGAAGGCACCTACACCTACTGCCGCGACGGCATGGCGGTGGTGATGCTCCGTCTGAACGAAACCATCGGGACGGCCGAGAAGAACGACTTCTGGGCCAAGTTCAAGCACGGCCTGCAGACCTTCAAGACCAAGCTGCCGCAAGGCGTGCTGGCACTGCTGGCCATGGACGACTTCGGCGAGACCTCCTCGCTGCTCTACACATTGTCTTCCACCGACAAGACCTACCGCGAGCTGGACCAATATATGGACGACCTGGAGGAACGCCTGCGCAATATCGAGGCCATCAGCAAGATAAGCCGCGTGGGATCGCAGTCCGAACAGCTTACCGTATATCTCGACCAGGCCAAGCTGGCCCACTACGGCATGGGCATGCCCATGCTTTCGGCCCGCCTTTTCTCGCAGGGTTTCACCACGATGAGCGGCAAGGTGGAGAACGCGGCCTTCGTGGCTCCCATCCATATCTCCCAGTCGTTCGCTTCCGAACGGGACATCGCTGAACAGATCGTGTATTCGGACCCGCTCGGCAACGTGGTGCGGCTTAAGGACGTGGCCCGCATCGAGCGCGAATACCCCCACCCCTCCTCCTATATCGAGACCGACGGAGCCAAGTGCGTGCTCATGTCGATCGAGCTCAGACAGGGCTACAACATCGTGAAGATGGGGCACGACGCCAAGAAAATCATTGACGGATACCAGCAGGAACTGCCTTCCGACGTGCAGTTCTCCTGCGTAACCGACCAAAGCCACGTGGTGCGGGAATCGGTGATGAACTTCCTGAGGGAGCTCCTTATCGCCATCCTCGCCGTTATCCTCGTGGTGGTGCTGCTCATGCCCCTGCGCATGGCCATGGTGTCGGCCGTAACGATTCCCATCACGATCTTCATGAGCCTGGGCGTGTTCTTCCTCTGCGGCATCGAGCTGAACACGGTTACCCTGGCCGCCCTTATCGTTACCTTGGGGATGATCGTGGATAACTCGGTGGTGATCGTGGACTGCTATATGGAACGCCTCGACGAAGGCATGCCCCGCTGGCAGGCGGCCGCAGGCAGCGCGAGGGAATTCTTCATCTCCATCCTGAGCGCGACCCTTGCCATCAGCATCACCTTCATTCCCTTCCTGTTCACCTTCAAGGGCATGTTCAAAGACTTTATATTGTCTTTCCCCTGGGCCATCATCATCACCCTGGGCATCTCGCTTATCGTGGCGGTGCTGCTGGTGCCCTACCTGCAATACCGCTTTATCCGCAAGGGTCTGCAACAGGCGGCGGCCGAAAAGAAAAAGCAGCGCAAGTCGTTCCTGGATATCGTGCAGAAGTATTACGAAAAACTGCTCGCCGGCTGCTTCAAGCGTCCGGCCATCACCCTCTGCGTGGGCGTGCTCTCGGTGGCGGTGGGCTTCTTTATCATGAGCCGTCTGCCCCAGCGGCTGTTCCCCACGGCCGAACGCAACCAGTTCGCCGTTGAGTTCTACCTGCCCGCCGGCACCGCGCTCGAAACCACGGCGCAGATTGCCGACAGCATGGAAAGCATCCTCAAGGCCGATTCCCGCGTGGCCTACATCACCAAGTTCGTGGGCAGCGGATCGCCCCGTTTCCACACCACCTACGCGCCCCAGATCGGCGGCAGCAACTTCGCCCAGTTTATCGTGAACACGGTTGACCCCAAGGCCACCGAACAGATTCTGGACGAATACGCCAACCTCTACACCGACTACTTCCCGATGGCGCAGATAAGGTTCAAGCAGATGGACTATTCGGAAGCGGCCAGCCCGATTGAAGTGCGGCTCAGCGGCAACGACATCGCCCAGCTCAAGTTCTGGGGCGACAGCCTGATGCAGATGATGCGCAACACCGAAGGGCTGTGCATGGTGCGCTCCTCCTTCGACGGCTCGCTGCCGGGCGTGAACGTGGACATCAACAAGGACGAGGCCAACCGCCTGGGTATCAACAAGACCCTGCTTTCGGCCACCATCGCCCTGCAGATGGGCGACGGGGTGCCCATCACCACGCTCTGGGACGGCGATTACCCGATCAAGGTGGTCATCAAGTCGGACCGCGACCACGAGGCCAACCTCACCGACATCAACAACGGCCTGTTGCCCACCCTGATCGGCGGACAGCCGGTGCCCCTGCGGCAGGTGGCCAACATCAGCCCCGACTGGACAGACGGCACCATCGTACGCAAGAACGGCGTGCGCACCCTTACCGTTTCGGCCGACGTGGTGAGGGGCTACAACACCACCGCCCGCACCAACGCGGTCGATAAACAGCTCAAACAACTCGACCTGCCTCAGGAGATAAGCGTTTCTTACGGAGGCTCACGCGAAATCGACGACAACAACATTCCCCGTATCCTGAGCGGACTCTGCATCGCCATCGCCATCATCTTCTTTATCCTGCTCTTCCACTTCAAGCAGATAAACATGGCCTTGCTGGTGCTCTGCTCCATCGCCCTGTGTGTATTGGGCGGTTTCTTCGGCCTGTGGATACTGGGCAAGGACTTCAGTCTGACCGCTATCCTGGGCTTCGTATCGCTGATGGGCATCCTGGTGAGGAACGGCATCATCATGCTCGACTACGCCCAGCAGCTGCGCAACCACGAAGGCATGAGCGTCTATCAGGCGGCCGTGCACTCGGCCCAGCGCCGTATGCGCCCCATCTTCCTTACCTCGGCTGCGGCCTCGATGGGCGTGGTGCCGATGATTCTGGGCGGCAGCGGACTGTGGTCGCCCATGGGCGCGGTTATCTGCTTCGGCTCGCTTATCTCGATGGTATTGGTGGTTACCGTGCTTCCGGTAGCCTATTGGCTGGTGTTCCGCGGCGCGGACAAGGCCGCTTCCACCCAAACGGTTTCGGCCGCATTAAACATGAACTAAGATGAAAAAGATAAAGATAATATTCGGCTTGGGATTGGCAAGCCTGTTGGCTACTCCCCTCTTGGCCCAGCCCCGCCAGTTGACCTTGCAGGAATGTCAGGATCTGGCCCTGGCCAACAACGTCAAGATGAAGAACGCCCGTCTGGAAGTGGAAATGGCCAAGGCCGACCGACAGGCCAACATCGCCAACTTCTTTCCCTCCATCCAGGCCACAGGCATCGGCTTTATCGCCGACAAAGGCATTCTGGGCGGTGAACTGGGCGACTTCATCAATCTGCCCGGAAGCGTGGGTGAAGCCTTGCCCGGTTTGGCAAGCCTGCAGGAGTTTCTGATGCAGAACCTTCCACCCGAATTGTTGCCGCAGGTGGGCGAAATCATCAACGGAATCACCGGTCCCATCGACCAAGGGATGCAAGGCATCAAGCACAAGGAAGTGGACGTGCTCGACAAGGGCTTGGGCGCGGCCGTCACCGCCGTGCAGCCGGTGTTCATGGGCATGAAGATCGTAAACGCGCAGAAACTCTACAAGGTGGGCGAACAGGTAAAGGCCTACCAGTTGCAGCAGACCCACGATGAAGTGCTGCTTACCGTGGAGAAATACTACCGCCAGCTGCTGAACCTGCGCGAGAAGGAAAAGACGGTTATCAGCATGGACAGCCTGCTGAACAACCTGCAGGGCAATGTGGACGAGGCCGTGGCCTCGGGCGTGAAGAACCGCAACGACGCCTTGCAGGTGAACCTGAAGGCCAATCAGGTGAAGAGTGGGCTCATTCAGGTGCGCAACGGCATCAGCCTCACCAAGATGGTGTTGGGCCAGTATATCGGCGTGGCGGTGGACAGCTTCGACATCGTGACGATGGATGAGGAAATGCTTTCCACGCCCGAAACCTACCGCACCAACCATCAGGCGGCCTTGGAGGGCAACCTCAATTTCCGCCTGCTGGAAAAAAGCGTGGAGGCCACCCGCCTGCGCAAACGCCTCGCCCTGGGCGAGAACCTGCCCAACATCATGGTGGGCGGCGGCTTTGCCTATCACAACTTCCTGAACAACATCGACCGCTCCTTCTGGTTCGGAACGGCGGCGGTGCACGTGCCCATCACCAAATGGTGGGGCGGCGGCCTGAAGATGAAAAAGGCGAACCTTGCCCTGCAGGTGGCCGAGAACACCCGCGACAACGCGGGCGAACTGCTTACGGTGCAGATGCAGCAGCTCTACAACCAGCTGGAAGAGTACTACAACCAGGTGGAGATTTCCAAGCTGTCGATCGAGACGGCCACCGAGAACTTCCGCATGCAGAACGATGCCTACGAAGCGGGAACGGCCACGATGACCGAACTGCTCAATGCCGAAAGCCTGCTGCACCAGAGCCGCGACCAATACGCCAACGACTACACCAACTACGTGCTCAAGCGTATGGAATACCTGCACGCCACCGGCCAGTACCGGCAAGGCGAGATGGTGATCGACGCCCAGAAGGGCAAGATCCTCAAGGAAGACAAGAACGTCAACAAGAAGGATAAGGAACCCAAGGAACTCACCCCTGCCCCACTGAACGAGGCCAACGAGATTCCGGGCGGAAAGTAGGCGGTTTTCCTTGCATTCAAAACACCAAGACAGGAAGCCTGGAAAAGATTTCTCTTTTCCGGGCTTTTTTGTGTGATGAAAACACGCTAATTTTGTATTAAATTAAATAAACCATACAATCAATACCCGATGAAAAAACTTGCCTCTATTGCTCTTTTACTCACAAGCTGTTTTACATACGCCTTCTCCCAACAAAGCGGCACCTGCGGGGAAAACCTGACTTGGACATTGGATGCGGATGGAACGCTGACGATTAGCGGAACCGGGGCGATGGAAGATTATGGTAAGGGAGAAGCCCCATGGGGTCTCGAAATAACCTCTTTAATTATAGAGAAAGGCGTAACCAATATTGGCAATTACGCTTTTGCCGAATGCTCCTATTTAACAGGCTCCGTAACTTTTCCCGAGGGCTTGACAAGTATTGGAAACTATGCTTTCTGTAATTGTAGCGGTTTAGGTTCCTTAAACTTTTCCGAAGGATTGGCAAGCATTGAAGAGTATGCATTTTCCTGGTGTAGCGGATTGACTGGCGCACTAACCTTTCCCAATGGATTGGTAAGCATTGGAGAGTATGCATTTTCCAACTGTACCGCATTAACAGGTCCCGTAACTTTTCCCGAGGGATTGACAAGCATTGAGCATGCTGCATTTTATCAATGCATCAATTTAACAGGCCCCTTATCCTCCTTTCCCAAAAGTTTGAAAACCCTTGGAGAATTTGCCTTTTCCCATTGTCGTAATCTAACAGGCTCCTTAAACTTTTCCAACTGTAGCGAATTGAAAACCATAGGTCGTTCTGCCTTTGAAGACTGTAGTAGCCTAACAGGTTCCGTAACTTTTCCCGAAGGTTTAACAAGTATTGAAGACAATGCCTTTACCTCTTGCAGCAGTCTGACAGGAACATTAATCTTTCCTGCAAGTTTGAAAAGCATTGGAGAACAAGCCTTTTGGAACTGTAACAACCTGACAGGCTCCTTATCATTGCCCGATGGGTTACTACTCATTGGGGCACAAGCCTTTGCCCTCTGTAGTGGCTTTACAGGTTCTTTAACCATTCCCGATAAGTTGACAAGCATTGCAAGCAGTAGCTTTGATGGATGTAGCGGATTGACCGCTCTAACCTTTCCCCAGGCTTTGAAAAATATCGGAAATTTTGCATTTGCCTGCTGTTACGGTCTTGCCCTTATATCTAACAACAGCACCATACCACAAACCATTTCATCAGATGTTTTTTACGACTTATCACTCTCCGACATAAAACTGATTGTACCTACAGGAACCAAAATTGATTATCTGAAAACGGATATCTGGAAAGAGTTTGCCATATCAGACGGAGCGGATAATGTTCTTTATCCTCCTATTTTCGGCATCAAAGACTCTTCCGTTCTTTGCGGCACAGCATTGTCTCTATTGTCTGCCACCACAGGGTCGGAGACTTATTATGGAATAGGTAAAGATGCCGCCCTCACGCTAAAGTATTCAACTCCTATTGCCATAACGGACACTACCTATATCAGTGCCTATGCCCAACTTGGAGACGAAAAATCGGATACGGTTCATGCAAAATATATCCCTACCCATGAAACTTCTTTCACCAAAGTGGAATGGAATTGGTCGGCCGCACATAAAGCGAATCTATTTCTTGCTTGCCCGCGTTGCGAAACCGATGTAAAGCCGGGCGTCCGTTTAACCGAATCAACAGACAAAGAGCCCACGGAAGATGAAACGGGTTTAAAAACCTACACGGCCACAGCCTCTGTCTATGGGGTGGAATATAAAAGTGTCGATAAGGCCGTGCTGCCCAACTTATCCGGCATCATTCACGATACGGTAACAAAGACCGATACCGTTACGATTCATACCACAGATACCATTACGATAATCCAAACCGATACAATTATCATCACCGACACCGTCTATATTGAAGTGACGGGAAATACGGAGAACGAATCCATGAAAGTGAAGCTTTACCCCAACCCCACCAACGGCAGCTTTACCGTGGAGGCGGAAGAAGACGCGCAATTGCAGATCTACGATGCCGCCGGTGCCTGCATCCGTTCAGGCCGCACGCAAGGCGGGCGCTTTACCGGCTCGCTTCCCTCCTCAGGCCTATACTTCATCAAACTCACCGCCGGGAATCGAACATATACCAGACGGTTAATAGTGAGATAAACACTTTTGCAGAGAGGGTTGCTTACGCAACCCTCTCTTTTCATCGGGGAAACCACCCAAGCCACCTCAGGTTCAAAAGAAACGAATTTTCCTTAACTTTGGCGCTTGTAGAATTGCCTTTATATGAAACGTAGAATTTTGTTGGCTGCCGCCGCGCTTGCCTTTTCGCTGCACGCTTCCCGGGCGCAGTATGCCGTTTATCCCGCTTCCACGCGCCTGGCCAAACCCGCCGAAAACGCGCTCTTTTACAGTCTGCCCCAAAACAGCTACCGGATTACGGTAGAGATAGAGGAAACCATTTCGGAACGCGGCGTTTACAGCGACTACGCCGAAAAGATGCTCAAACTGCCCGCCATCAAGGAAAACACCGTACGCTACAAGATAAAGCATATTTCCATCCGCACCCTCTCGCACCCCGACCCCGCGCAGGTATATGGCGTGCAGGGCAGCGAACTGCCTTCCCTGCAGCTGAGCCCCGAAGGCATATTATTAGGCGTGAACGCGGGCTTTCAGCTGGCCGAGGGCAAGCCCGCCTGCCGCCCCGACAGCCCGGAACGCGACCGCAGGCAGCCCCGCAAGGAAGCACCCGAAACGCCCGATCGGCAGCCGGTAACCGCCCTGCCCGTGGCCGACCTGAACATCCGCCAAAAATTCGATACGGTGATACGCCGCTACGAAACCGACACCAATACCGTTATCGAAAAGATACTGCGCCCCGTGGTCGATGAAAAGAGCCTGAGCGAGCAGGCGCGCAAGATGGCCGACCAGATCTTCAAGCTGCAGGCGGCCAAGGCCGAACTGCTTTCCGGCCTGCAGGAAGTGGCCTACCCCGCCGGCACGATGGAGTTCATGTACCGGCAGATGGAGCGGAACGAACGCAGCTACCTGGACTGCTTTACGGGCACCGTGCGCACGCAGGAAGTGCGCCATTCGTTCGAGGTCACGCCGCAGGAAGGCGTTTACGAATATCCGGTGGCGCTGTTCAGCCCCGAATACGGCATAGAACCCGCCGATGCCGACGAACCTATGGAAGACCACCTCGTGTTCAGGCTCTCGGTGCTGCCGTGCGCGGGCGAAACGGCGGCCTCTTTCCAAAAAGCAAACGCCTCCGGCGACAAGCCCGGCGGCTTCTACTACCGCCTGCCGTGCAAGGCCAAGGCCCAGGTGGTTTACGAAGACAAGGAAATCGAGAGCCGGGAGGTGTTCGTTTCCCAATGGGGCAAGGCCCTGCAGCTGCCGGTGCGCAGCCACTACCGCCTGCAACTGGACGGCAAGAGCGGCGGCCTGATGTATTTCGGCCCTGTACAGGATAAAACGGGAACCAAATAAAACACCGCATGCCCGCACGCAAACCGAGCCGGAAGGCCAAGAAAAAGCTTAGGTTCCGCCAATACAGTTTCCGTATTTCCGATACGGAGAAGGCGCGTTACGACCGCCTGTGCGCCTACGAGCATATCGGCTTCAGGCAACTGGTAAAAAAGGCATTGCGCGAATACTACAGGAACGCCGATTTCGAAGACCTAGACACCCAGCTCGAAAACCAGCTCGACCTTTTCGGCCCCGTGGATCTTTTCGGGCAACCGGTAAAGACCAGACGGAGATCTGTTCCTAAAGCTTCCCATTCTAAGTAAAAGACGTTTTTTTGTCTTACCTTCGCAGGTTTTTCCGGGCGGTGTTCCGCACGGGCGAAAGTTTGCTACGATGAAGATTGTTATTGCGGGCGCGGGGGCGGTGGGAACCCACCTGGCCAACCTGCTCTCTAAAGAAAAGCACGACATTATCCTGATCGACCAGGATCCCGCCAAGCTGGAGGAACCCGGCAGCCGGCTGGACCTGCTCACGATAAACATCTCGGCCACCTCCATCCACGGGCTTAAGGAAGCCGGCGTGGGCGCGGCCGACCTGGTGATCGCCGTTACCTCCGATGAAAGCCGCAACCTGGCCATCTGCATGCTCTCGCACAGCTTAGGCGCGCGCAAGACGGTGGCGCGCATCAACAATTCCGAATACCTCGACCCCAAATACCAGCGTTACTTTCAGGAAATGGGCATCGACTCGCTGATTTACCCCGAACGCCTGGCCGCACAGGAAATCGCCGACTCGATGAAGATGAGCTGGGTGCGCCAGTCCTGGGAATTCCACGACGGCGCCCTGGAGCTGATCGGGGTCAAGGTGCGCGCCAATGCGCAGATACTGAACCGCAAGCTCAAAGACCTGGGCGAAGACAGCCTGCCCTTCCACGTGGTGGCCATCAAGCGCAAGAACCGCACCCTGATTCCGCGCGGCAGCGACATGCTTACCGAAGGCGACCTGGTGTATTTCATGACCACCAAGAAAAACCTGCCCACGATACGCACCCTCTGCGGCAAGGACAACTACGAGGAAGTAAAGAACATCACCATTATCGGCGGCGGCAAGGTGGCGGTGCAGGCCACCATGCTGATTCCCGACTACATGAACATCAAGATCATCGAGCAGGACGAGGAACGCGCCAAGCAGCTTACCGCCGTGGTGCACGACCGGGTCATGGTGATACACGGCGACGGCCGCGACATGCGCCTGCTGGTGGAGGAAGACATCAAGAACACCCAGGCCTTCGTGGCCCTGACCGGCAGCGCCGAGACCAATATCCTGGCCTGCCTCGCGGCCAAGCGCATGGGCGTGCGCAAGACGGTGGCCATGGTGGAGAACCTCGACTACGTGGGCATGGCCGAAAGCCTCGACATCGGCACCATCATCAACAAGAAGACCATCGCCGCCGGACACATCTACCATATGATGCTGGACGCCGACGTGTCCAACCTCAAGTGCCTTACCGTGTCTTCGGCCGACGTGGTGGAATTCATCGTGGGCGAGAAATCGCGCGCCGCCGGCAAGGAGATACGGGAACTTGACCTGCCCGCCGGCGCCACCATCGGAGGCTTGGTGCGCGAGGGTGAAGGCATCCTCGCCGGAGGCTCCACCCGACTGGAAAGCGACGACAGCGCGGTGGTGTTCTGCATCGATACGGAAGTGAAGCGTCTGGAAAAATATTTCAAGTAAGCCGTGAACGTCAAACTCATCTTACGGGTCTTGGGCAGCCTTGCCTTTGTGGAAGCCTTCTTCCTGCTGTGCTGCACGGCCATGGCCGTGTGCTACGCCGAAGACGACACATTGGCCTTCCTCGCCTCTTTCGGCATCGCCGTGGGCACAGGACTGCTCTTTATGCTGGCCGGCAAGGGTGCCGAACAGCGGATGGGGCGCAAGGACGGCTATATCGTGGTGGCGGTAAGCTGGGTGCTGTTCTCAATCATCGGCATGTTCCCCTACCTGTTCAGCCACTATACGGGCGGCGTTACGGACGCCTTCTTCGAGAGCATGTCGGGCTTCACCTCCACCGGCACCAGCGTGATGGACAATATCGACACCTGCCCGCACGCCCTCCTTTTCTGGCGCAGCCTGACCCAATGGGTGGGCGGTTTGGGTATCATCCTGTTCACCATCGCCCTGATTCCGGGCATCGGTACGGGCGACGTGAGCCTGTTCGCCGCCCAGAGCCTGGGGCCGCTGCCGGGCAAACTCCAGCCGCGCATCGCCAATACCGCCCAATGGATCTTCACGGTCTATCTGGCCCTTACCGTGGGCTGTGCGGTATCGCTCTATTTCTGCGGCATGAACGTGTTCGACGCCGTGAACCATTCCTTTACCTGCATCGGCACCGGCGGGTTCTCGACCCACCAGGACAGCATACAGTACTTTAACTCGGCGCGCATCGAATACGTGCTGGTGGCCTTTATGTTCTTTGCCGGCGTAAACTACAACCTGATTTATTTCTTTGCCCTGCGCGGCAAGCTCAAGCGCCTTTTCAAGGACACCGAATTCCGGTGGTACACGATCATCTTTATCTCCACCACGATTATCTGCGCGCTCTCCCTGCACTTCGACAACGGCTTGGGCTGGGAACCCTCCCTGCGCTACTCGGCCTTCCAGACCATCTCGCTCTCCACCAGCACCGGCTTCTGCTCGCACGACTACATGCTGTGGGCGGCCAAGCTGCAGCCCATCCTGTTGCTGTTGATGGTGATCGGCGGCTGCACGGGCTCTTCGGCGGGCGGTTTCAAGGTGGTGCGCGTGGCCATGCTGTGGAAGATCGCCAAGAACGAAACCAAGAAGATGCTGCACCCCAACGCGGTGATTCCCCTGCGCATCAGCGGCCAGGTGGTGGCCACCCCGGCCAAGATGGCGCTCATCACCTTCACCTTCCTCTACCTGCTCACCTTCTTTATCGGCTGGCTGCTGCTGATGTTCTTCGGGCTCGAGTTCTCGGAAGCCGCCTCATGCAGCCTATCGGCGCTCAGCAACATGGGGCCCGGCATCGGCTCCTACGGCCCGGCCTACTCCTGGAGCATCATGGGTACCGGCGCCAAATGGGTCTGCTCGGCGCTGATGTTCGTGGGACGTCTGGAAATCATGTGCGTCTTCGTGCTCTTTACGCGCAGTTTCTGGAAACGGCACTGAGCGCGTTCGCCGCGTTTCTCCATTTAATCCTATTGATGTACTTTTGTGCCCATGACATCCGCACATCACCCAAGTGATGCCATTACGTACAGACGTATCCTCGGCATCGCCTTTCCTATTATATTGAGTACGCTGGCGCAGAACGTCATCGCCATCGCCGACACCATTTTCTTAGGAAATCTGGGCGAAGTGGAACTGGGCGCGGCGGCCTTGGCGGCCGTGTTCTACCAGGTGCTGGTCATGGTGGTGTTCGGCTTCGGCGTGGGCGCGCAGATCGTGATGGCACGGCGGGTCGGCCAGGGGCAGCATGCCGAGGTGGGGCGCATTTTCCAGCACACGCTTTGGTTCACCCTCTTCTGTTCGGTACTCTGCTGGGGCGCATTCCAAGGCTGGGGCGAGAACCTGCTGCCCCATCTGGTAAAGACGCCCGCCATACTGCAGGCGGTACACGACTATCTTGAAATACGTGTTTACGGCGTGCCGTTCGCATTCGCCATCGCCGCCTTCAACGCCTTTTACGTGGGCATCGCCCGCACCCAGACCATTTCGATCGCCACCATCATCATGGGCACCGTCAACGTGGTGCTGGACTACGGCCTGGTATTCGGCAAGTTAGGCCTGCCGCAGATGGGTATGGGCGGCGCGGCTTTGGCCTCGGTGATTGCCGAAGCGGTGGGCGTGGCCTGCTATTTCGTGCTCTCCGCCTTTTCGAAATACCGCAAGACCTACCGGCCGTTCGGGCGTTTTCCGTTCAGTTTCAGGCTGATCGGAAGCCTTATCGGGGTGGCGTATCCGATAATGATCCAGTATTTCCTCTCGTTCGCCAACTATTTCCTGTTTTTCCTCTTTATCGAGAGCCTGGGGCAGCGCGCCCTGGCCATCGCCAACATCACCCGCAGCATGTACACGCTTTTCCTGCTGCCCATCTGGGGATTCGCCTCCACCACCGCGACCCTCACCTCCTACCTCTGCGGGCAGAACCGCGCCGGCGAAATCCGCCTGGTGGTACGCAAGGCCTGCCTGTCGGCGCTGGCGTTCGTAAGCTTTATCGTATTGCTGTTCATTCCTTTCCACAAATCGATACTCGGCATCTTTACCCAAGACCCGCAGCTGGCCACCGAAAGCCTCCTGCCCTGTGTGGTGGCCATCGCCGCCACCTATCTCATGATTTTCGCGCAGATTATCTTCAACACCGTACTGGGCCGGGGCAACACCAAGGCCGGGTTCTTTATCGAACTGATAAACATGGTGGTGTATTTCCTGTACGGCTGGCTGGTGATCTATGTGGGGCAATGCTCAGTGGAAGTGGCCTTCGGCGCAGAAATCGCCTATACCGCGGGGCTGCTGCTGATTTCGGTCCTCTACATCCTCTGGCAGCGCAAGACCGGCCACCAGCAGGTACGGAATTTCTAAAGCGGCGCGTAGAAGTCGCTTATCTTGCCCATGTCTTTCCAATAACCGCCGGTCTGTTCCAGCAGCACGATGTCTTTCGAACGCATGGAGTCCATATAGGCGTCGATTACCGAGAAAGGCGTGTCCGTGCCGTATCTCTCCGCCCATTCGGCCACCAATTCCGTCTTTAGGAGGTGGATGCCGCTGAACGCGAAGGGAGTGAAACCCTCCCGTATCGGTTCGCCCTTTACCTGTCCGCTCTTTATGTTTTGCCAGGCGCGGAGCCTACCCTCCTTATCGGCGTAGAGGTAGCGCGAGGTGTCGCGGCGGCGCACCGAAAGCACAGCATCGGCATCGCGTCGTATCATTTCCTGACGCAACGAATTTATATCCAAATCGGTACAGATGTCCACGTTGTGCACCAGCACCGTGTCTTGGCCCGCAAAGAGCGGCAGGGCGTGGGTCAGCGCTCCGCCCGTTTCCAGCAGCAGGCCCGTTTCGTCCGAGAAGGCGATGTTCAGCCCGTGCCTCCCGGCGTATCCGGCGGCGAACTCCCGCAGCATATCGGGAAAATGATGCAGGTTCAGCACGAAATCGCGGCAGCCGAACACCTGCAGGCGTTCGAGAAGGTGTTCCAGCAAGGGTTTGCCCTGATACTCCACCAAGGCTTTGGGGCGGGTATCGGTAAGCGGCTTGAGGCGTGTGCCCAGTCCGGCGGCCAGAATAAAGGCGATCATCGGTACAGAAGGTATTTTCGGCGGGTTTCCCAGAACTTGCGCAAGGCAGGCAGCCAGGCGCGGCGAATCTCCTCTTCGCCCCTGCCCTCCCGTATCTGCGCGGCCAATTCGGGCGTTCCGGCCAGTTTTACGAAAAAGGCGTTGAAGAACCTGTCTTTTTGCGGATAGGCGCGGTAGAGTTCCAACAGATACGACAGGTCGAGTTCTCGGGGCAAGGTGTCGGTGTAGCCGTCGGGCACGTAAAAGCCGGTACATTCCTCGTCCTTAAACGGCGGATTGGCGCTCAATCCAGGCAGGGAACGGGGCGTGAATCGGTAATCGCCCACAGTTGAACCGGGAAAGCCCGCGCACTCGAAGGCCTGGTAGGTGCCGCGCCCCACACTCAGGGGCGTGCCTTCGAAAAAGCAGAGCGAGGGATAGGCATAGACGGCCTTCATGCTGCGCAGGTTGGGCGAAGGCGGCACGGGAAACGCATAGGCGGTATTCCGGGTATAGTTTTGCACAGGAACCACCTGCAGATCGCACTGCACACCGCCGGAGAGCCAGCGCTCGCCGTTTATCATGCGGGCGTATTCGCCAATGGTCATGCCATAGACCACCGGCACGGGGTGCATGCCCACGAAGGAGCGGCAGCAGGAAGTGTCCAGCACCGGGCCGTCGGTATAGCCCGCGTGGGGATTGGGGCGGTCGAGCACCACCACCGGCAGGCGGTTTTCGGCGCAGGCCTCCATCACGTAATGCAGGGTGGATATATAGGTGTAGAAGCGCACACCCACGTCCTGAAGGTCGAACAGCACGAGATCCAAGCCCTGCAAGTCGTCTGACGTGGGTTTCTTGTGCTTGCCGTAGAGCGACACCACGGGAAGCCCGGTCTTGGCGTCCTTGCCGCTGCTCACGGTGGCCCCGGCCTCGGCCTGCCCCCGGAAGCCGTGCTCGGGCGAAAATATTTTGGTAATGGCAATGCCCGAATCGAGCAGCACATCCACGATATGAACGTAACACAGGCTGTCTTTGCCCGCCGTAAGGTGCTGCCGCACCGGTATCACGCCGGTCTGGTTGCTTACCACGGCCACTTTCCTGCCGCGCAAGAGCGACAGATAGGCGCTAAAGTTCTCCGCCCCCACCCGCACGTCGCCTTGGGCGAGAGCACCGGTCAAGGCCGTCAACATCAGGGTGATATACAATAGAAATCGCTTCATGGATGCAAAGGTATTAAATATTGAACTCCCGACGACATTCCGCCTGCAATCACCGAAGAGAAAAAATCCGCATTCCCTACCCGATGAAATCAAAGCGATGATCTTGCCACTGCGAAAATTTTATTATTATAATTTAGTACGGATTGAACCATGCGTTCGGGATTTTCCCATGGCGGAGGCTCAACGCGTTGAGCCTCCGCACGCTACGCCCCGTACTCCCGCCATAATCCAAAATTATAATAATAAAATTGCTTAACACTCAAATACTTACATTTTAAAATCCGGAGTTTTTTACCTATTTTTACTCCGTTCCGGGCGGCGGAAATCCGGAGCGCAAGGCGTATGCAAGCGTTGGAACAGGCTGTAATCGGTGTTGTAATATTCACTGAACAGAAAACAAACAATAAATAGACAAAACGATGAAAAACCATGTAAAAATCGCCCTCTTGGGCTTATTGACCCTGAGCCTCTTCGCCGCGTGCGAGAAGGAAAAAAACAACGAAAAGAGAGCAAATACACCGCAGGAGGCTTTTACTGAAACAGCATTCGAAATGGAACTGGAAATGGTGTATGTGGAGGGAGGTAGGTTTCAAATGGGGGCGACGGCGGAGCAGGGCGATGATGTGGTTGATGATGAGAAGCCAGTGCGCACCGTCAGATTGGACTCTTATTATATCGGCAAGCATGAAGTTACGCAGGCGCAGTGGATATCGGTGATGGGGACGACATTGGCGCAGCAAAAAGACAAGGCGAATTTTGAAAAGCCGTTGGTTGGCGAGGGGGACAATTACCCGATGTACTATGTAAGCTGGAATGACGCGCAGAAGTTCTGCGAGATGTTGAGTGAGAAGACGGGCAAGAAGTATGTGTTGCCTACGGAGGCTCAGTGGGAGTATGCGGCACGGGGTGGCAAGAAGAGCAAGGGGTACAAGTACGCTGGCGGCAACACAATCTCTGAAGTGGCGTGGTATTATGAAAACAGTAAGGAAAAAACGCATGAAGTAGGTACAAAGAAAGCGAATGAGTTGGGCATCTACGATATGAGCGGGAATGTATGGGAATGGTGTTCGGATTGGTACGGCAGTTATGACAGAGCCGGTACAGACAACCCTACGGGGCCTAAGAATGGGACGAGTCGCGTGAAACGTGGCGGCAGCTGGTACTTTGATGTCAGTGGCTGCCGGGTGTCGGAACGGTCCTGCGGCTATTCCGTCTGGCAGAACGACTTTTTTGGCTTCCGCGTTGCCATGATTCCATAGTTTAATCCCACCTAAAACCAAGCGCAGGAGAGTGCTCTATGCCTATTCCCCTGCGCTTTTTTGCCTATTCCCATAGTTCCTCTGCAAGTTCCTTGCCGATGGTTCGGATTTCGGATAGAATCCTGGCCTCGCGTTGTGGGGAAGGACGTTTGGCACCGCTTATGTATTGTGCGAGGAGGCTTTGCGAAAAGCCAAGACGGCGGGCCACGGCGGCGGCGTTCAATTCGGGGTGGTTGATAAAGACCTGGTAAAGGCGGTTGCGGTTTTGGGGTTTGAGGAAGCCTTCAAAGCAAAGGTCTTCATCCAATTCATCCCAATGGATGCCCGTGGCATCAAGGGTGTAGCGTTGTCGTTGGCGGGGCGTTGCAAGGCGCAGGCGGGGATAGTCGGCAAAGTGTTCTTCATACACGTTTCCCGCTTCGGTCTCTATGCATACCGCATCTTCCGTCAGCCAGACTTTTCTCACCTTTATCATTTTCCAGCGCTGTTAAAAAATTCAGTCCATCGTTCGGCAATCAACTCTTGATTCTCTTCGATCACCCCTTCGGCAATACGTATTTCCGAGGTCTTAAACCCGTTGTTTTCCACCAGCGTCACGGGGAAAAGGCGGAATTTCGCGTGGGCATCCCCCTTGACAACGTGAACGTGGATAGGGTTGTGGTCGTTGGCATAGAATAAAAATTTCATGCCGAACAGGTAAAAAATAGTGGGCATTGTAAATAATTTTCAAAGGTAGGTAATATTTTAATTACCTACAAGGTTTTCATTCCGTGAATAACCACTCTTCTATGGCGATTTGACAGAGCTTTCTTTCAGGCCTATCGTATGGATAACGCCCGAATACGGATTTTTATACGAACGCCGTCAAGCTATTCCACCGTGTCGGGGAGGTCTGCTTCCTTGCGGCGCTTGACGGTGTATTTCAGTTTGCCGATAAAGAAATTGACTTCCACTTCGGCCACGGCCTCGTAGGGCTGCAGGTCGGGCATCACGATGTCGGAGAGGGTCTCGCCGAAGCGTTGAATCACGGTCTTTTGTTCCTGGGGCGCGAGTTCTCCGTTTTGTAGCGCGTTTTGCATGTTGCTGAGTTCCTGTTTCAAGGTCTTCACCTTGGCAAAAGTTTCCACGATAAGCAGGGTGGCTTGCGTGGCGGTCGGGCTTTTCAGGATGGTGGCCAGCATGTAGAGGCCTTTTTCGGTGAAAGCATGCGGCATCATGGATGAAAATTTCAGGGAGGAGAGGTGGTCAAAATTTTTGACCACCTCCTGTTTTTCAGAGGATTGCAATTCAAAAACATACCCTTCGGGAAATTTTTCGGGGTTGTTCCTCATCGCTTGGTTAACGTGTTTGGTCTCCACCCCGTAGATGGCGGCCACATCGACATCCAAAAGGACATATTGTCCGCGAAGGGGAATGAGTTTGTCTTGAATGTTGAAGACGGGGAGCGTGTTGTTGATCTTTTTCATGTGTTTGTTTTATTTTTTAATTCCGGCGGGCGACTTTCGCATACCAAGGCTACTATATATAATGCTTGAATCCCGATTTTATCGAAGCAATCCATTACATCACATTGATTAACTAAACCTTACAGACAAAATCAATTTCTGACGCATCGTTCAGACTGGAACCGGGACATGCACCGGAGGGAGCCTTTGGTTATCCCCAATATCCACCCTATGCGGTTGATAAAAAACATTTTTCATTTTCAAAAACATTAGCGACCTTTGCCGCGCCGTTTTTGGGCGGAATATTGTTTATTGGATTGATTCGCTGTTTTATATAGTAGTCAATCTTATTTTATTTTTAAGCGCTATGTCGAACTTACTTTTGCTTTTGGTCGTATTGCTTACCGCCGTCGCCCTCGTGTGCGCCGGTTGGGGTTTCGGCGTGTGGCTGAGCCCCCGTTCATACAATCCCCTGAAGGAAGAAACCTACGAATGCGGCGTGCCTACGCGCGGCAGGAGCTGGATGCAGTTCCGCGCGGGATACTACCTGTTCGCCCTGCTTTTCCTGATGTTCGACGTGGAAGCCGTGTTCCTCTTTCCCTGGGCGGTGATCGCCAAGGAAATGGGCATGATGGCACTCTATACCGTTTTGTTTTTCCTGGTGGTGCTGACCCTCGGTCTGGCCTACGCCTGGAAGAAAGGAGCTCTGGAATGGAAATAAAGAAACCTTCTATCAAAGGCTTGCCTTACGATGAATTCAACGACAACGAATACATCGAAACCCTGCGCAGGAACGGCGTGGGGGTCGTGGTGGGCAACTTAGACCGAATGATAAACTGGGGGCGTTCCAATTCGCTTTGGCCCCTCACCTTCGCCACCAGCTGCTGCGGCATCGAGTTCATGAGCGTGGGTGCCGCCCGCTACGACTTTGCCCGGTTCGGGTTTGAAGTAACGCGCGCCAGTCCGCGTCAGGCCGATATGATCATGGTGGCGGGCACCATCGTGAACAAGATGGCGCCGGTGCTCTACCGCCTATACGAACAGATGGCCGACCCCAAGTACGTGGTGGCCGTGGGCGGCTGCGCCATCAGCGGCGGGCCGTTCACCAAATCGTACAACGTGCTGCAGGGGGTTGACAAGATTATTCCCGTAGACGTGTATATCCCCGGCTGCCCGCCCCGTCCGGAAGCCTTGCTGTACGGCATGATGCAGTTGCAGCGCAAGGTAAAGGTGGAACACTTTTTCGGCGGCGTGAACAAGAAGGAGCCCAAGAGTTGCCGGCTGCCCGAAATCCGCCCCGACGAAAAGCCCGTTTTCGCTCCCAAATACCAAGACCAAGAATAACGCCCATCTACCGATATGAGTACGCTTAAATCCCTTATACAGGAAATTTGCCCGCAAGCCGTTTTTCAGGAAACGGAAAACGCGCCCCTGCAGGTTTGCCTGCCGCCGGCGGAACTGGCCAAGCTGCTGACTCCCCTGCATGAAGACGCCCGAATGCGGTTCGACTATCTCGAAGACCTGGTGGGCATGGACTTCGGCGAACAGCTGGGCGTTGTCTATCGCCTGTATTCTACCGAACTCAAGCACCGCATCGTGATCGAATGCCGCGCCGAAAGCCGCGAGGAACCCGAGCTGCCCACCCTCTCGCATATCTGGGCCATCGCCAATTTCTACGAACGCGAGGTGTTCGACTTCTTCGGCATCCATTTCATAGGCCACCCCGACATGCGGCGCCTGTTCCTGCGCGGCGACCACGTGGGCTATCCCCTGCGGAAAGACTACGACATGAACGCCAATCCGCTTAAGCTGGACGCCGAGGAACTGCCCGACGACACGTCGGTTTTCGTGGATCACGACGGCAAGACCGAGATCGAAGGCCACACCCTGTTCGAAAAAGACGAATATGTGGTGAACATCGGCCCCCAGCACCCGGCCACCCACGGGGTGTTGCACTTCCAGGTGTCGCTGCAGGGCGAAATCGTTAAGAAGGTGGACGTTCACTGCGGCTACATACACCGGGGCATCGAGAAGATGTGCGAGGAAATGACCTACCCGCAGACGCTGGCCATGACCGACCGCCTCGACTACCTCTCCGCCCACCAGAACCGTCACGCCCTGTGCGCCTGT
This sequence comes from Ruminococcus flavefaciens, assembly GCA_023667315.1. Lineage (GTDB taxonomy): Bacteria > Bacteroidota > Bacteroidia > Bacteroidales > P3 > Pullibacteroides. Next base: position 69,274 of record JAMPAI010000004.1, on the reverse strand, counting down.
ATCGAAGACGCGATGGGGCTGGAAGTTCCCCGCCGCGCCCAGTATATCCGCGTGCTCATGGACGAGCTGAGCCGTATTCAGTCGCACCTGCTGTTCTACGCCACCTTCTGCATGGACCTGGGCGCGCTCACGCCCTTCTTCTACGGCTTCCGCGACCGCGAGAAGATCCTCAATATCTTCGAGGACACTACCGGCGGCCGCCTCATTCAGAACTACAACGTTATCGGCGGGGTGGCGCGCGACCTGCACCCCGACTTTATCCGCAAGACCCGCGAGTTTGTGGAATACCTGCCCGGCGTGCTCAAGGAATACCACGATGTGTTTACCGGCAACGTCATCTTTAAGCAGCGTTCCAAGGGCATCGGCCTGCTGAGCAAGGAACAGGCGCTCTCCTTCGGCATCTCCGGCCCTACCGCCCGCGCCAGCGACGTGGCCTGCGATGTGCGCAAGCACAATCCCTACAGCATCTACGACGAGATCCTCTTTAAGGAAATACTCTACAAGAACGGCGACTGCCTGGACCGCTACATGGTGCGCATGGACGAGATCGAACAGTCGCTCTCGATCATCAGCCAGCTGCTCGACAAGATTCCACAAGGCGACTACTGCGCCAAGACCAAGCCCGTGATCAAGCTGCCCGAAGGCCGCTTCTTCAAGAGCGTGGAGACGGCGCGGGGCGAATTCGGCGTGTTCATCGAAAGCCGGGGCGAGAAATATCCCTACCGGCTCAAGTTCCACCCGCCCTGCCTGCCCTTGGTGTCGGTGATCGACACCCTGGCTTCCGGCAACAAGATCGCCGACCTGATTACCATCGGGGCCTCGTTAGACTACGTGGTCCCCGACATAGACCGTTAAAAATTTAAAAGACTGTACAATGTTCGATTTTAGCGTTGTTACGACATGGATAGACGAGGGCTTGCGCAGCCTCATGCCCGCCACGGGCGCCATCGCCGTTGAGTGCGTGCTGATCGGCGTGCTGCTGGCCGTGTATGCGGTGTTCGCCCTGGTGCTGATTCTGGCCGAACGCAAGGTGTGCGCCGCTTTCCAGTGCCGTCTGGGTCCCAACCGCGTAGGCCCCTGGGGTGCCATACAGACGGTGGCCGATATGTTGAAGATCATCACCAAGGAAATCATCTCGATACGCCACGTGGACAGTTTCCTGCACAACCTGGCGCCCTTCCTGGTGATCATCGCCTCCTTGATCGCCTTTTCGTGCATTCCCTTCGCCAAGGGCCTGCAGGTGCTCGACTTCAACGTGGGCATCCTCTTCATGATCGCCGCTTCCTCGATCGGCATCGTGGGAATCCTGCTGGCCGGCTGGTCTTCGAACAACAAGTTCTCGCTTATCGGTGCCATGCGCAGCGGGGCGCAGATGATCAGCTACGAGCTCTCCATCGGCCTGAGCATCATGACCATCGTGGTGCTTTCGGGAACCATGCAGATTTCGGAACTGGTGGAAGGACAGAACGACCTCTGGTTCATCTTCAAGGGGCATATCCCGGCCTGCATCGCCTTCGTGGTCTATCTGATAGCCGGCACGGCCGAGACCAACCGCGGGCCTTTCGACCTGCCCGAGGCCGAAAGCGAGCTTACCGCCGGTTACCACACCGAATATTCGGGCATGCACTTCGGATTCTACTACGTGGCCGAATTCGTGAACATGTTTATCGTGGCCGCCATCGCCACCACCGTATTCCTGGGCGGATGGATGCCGCTGCACATTCCCGGCCTGGACGGCTTCAACCACGCCATGGACTATATCCCCTCCCTGATCTGGTTCCTGGGCAAGAGCGCGGTGATGGTGTTCGTGATCATGTGGTTCAAGTGGACGTTCCCGCGCCTTCGCATCGACCAGCTGATCCGTCTGGAATGGAAATACCTGCTGCCGCTTAACCTGGTGAACCTCATCGCGATGGTACTTATCGTGGCCTTGGGCTGGCATTTTTAAACCGCTTGCATCATGAATTCGCTTGTAAAATATTTCGCCGATTTTTTCAGCGCCCTCAAATCGCTCCTTACGGGCATGAGGACCACGCTGAAGGTTTTCTTCCGCAAGAAGACCACCGAACTCTATCCCGAGAAACGCGGCAGCCTCTATGTGTCCCCCCAGTTCCGCGGACGCCTGGAAATGGTGCATACCGAAGACAACCACCACCGGTGCGTGGCCTGCGGCATCTGCCAGATGAACTGCCCCAACGGCACCATCCGCGTGGAAAGCCAGACCGTGACCAATGCCGAGGGCAAGAACGAAAAGGTGCTTTCGGCCTATCACTACGACCTGGGCAAATGCCTTTTCTGCGAACTGTGCATAAGGACCTGTCCGCACCAGGCCATACGGTTCACCAACAAGTTCGAGAACGCCGTGTTTACGCGCGGCAAGCTGCAGCTGGTGCTGAACCGCCCCGGCTCGAGCCTGCTGCCCAAGCCGGCCAAGGCCGCCGATACGAATACTAACCCTGCTAAACCGGAATAACCGCCATGCAAAACGTACTTATACTTCGAATCATTTTCGGTTTGTTGGCCGCGGTGATCGCCGTTTTCTCGGTAATGGCCGTGCGCACGCGCCGGATCCTGCACGCGGCCACCTACCTGCTGTTCGTGCTGTTCGCCACCGCCGGGCTCTACTTTTTCCTGAACTACTCGTTCCTGGGCGCCGTGCAGCTTTTAGTGTATGCCGGCGGGGTCATCATCCTGTATGTATTCTCCATCCTGCTTACCAACACCGACCGCGAGGAACCGCTGCCCCTGCGCAGCCTGCGCCGCTGGCTGGCGCTGCTGGCCACCGTGGGCGGCGTGGCGCTGGTGGGCTTCCTGCTGCTCACCAATTCCTGGACACCCACCGAGGTACCCATGGATGCCGAGATCAGCATGAAGCAGATCGGCCACACCCTGATGGGCACGGACAAGAACCAATACCTGTTGCCCTTCGAGGTGATGAGCGTGTTGTTGCTGGCCTGCATGGTGGGCGCCTTGGTAATCGGGCGCAAACGCAGTTAACCGAACGTATCACAAAAAAGAAAAGCGGATATGGAACCCGTTGTCTCGATGGAATTTTACCTGATCGTATCTTCCATCATGTTTTTTGCCGGCCTTTACGGTTTTATCACCCGTAAGAACCTGATCGCCACCCTTATCTCGATAGAACTGGTGCTCACCTCCACCGATATAAACTTCGCCGTGTTCAACCGTTTCCTCTACCCCGGCCAGCTGGAAGGGATGTTCTTCACCCTCTTTTCCATCGGGGTGTCGGCGGCCGAGACGGCGGTGGCCATCGCCATTATCATCAACATTTACCGAAACCTCAAGAACGTGGAGACACGCAACTTGAAAAAGCTTAAAGACTAATGGAATACTCGGTTCTTATCTTGTTGCTTCCCCTGTTGGGATTCTTGTTCGCCGGCTTTGGCGGCACCCGCCTCAAAGGTAAGTGGGCCGGATATGTGAACACCGCGATCCTTGCGGTGGCGGCGGTCTTGGCCTATCTAACCGCCTGGCAGTATTTCTCCCTGCCGCGCGTGGACGGCATACGCCCCTCCATGCAGCCGCTCTGCTGGGAATGGATGCGCTTTACCGAACACCTGCACATCGACCTGGGCGTGATGCTCGACCCCATTTCGGTCATGATGCTGGTGGTGATCACCACCGTGTCGCTCATGGTGCATATCTACAGTCTCGGCTATATGGAGGGCGAGAAGGGCTTCCAGCGCTACTATGCCTTCCTGGGGCTGTTCACCTTCTCGATGTGCGGGCTGGTGGTGGCCACCAATATCTTCCAGATGTATATCTTCTGGGAACTGGTGGGCGTGTCGTCCTACCTGCTCATCGGCTTCTACTACACCAAGCCTGAGGCGGTGGCGGCCTCCAAGAAGGCCTTTATCGTGACCCGCTTCGCCGACATGTTCTTCCTCATGGGCATACTGCTGCTCTCCTACTACACAAAGACCTTCGATTTCGGCCTGCTGTGCAGCGGTAACGCGAGCCTGTTCGCCGATGCCGCCGGAAAGACCTTTATGGGCGGCGCGGTGCTGTCCTGGGCCACCGGCCTTATCTTTATCGGCGCGGCCGGCAAGAGCGCCATGTTCCCCCTGCATATCTGGCTGCCCGACGCCATGGAAGGCCCCACCCCCGTTTCGGCCCTTATCCATGCGGCCACGATGGTGGTGGCCGGAGTGTTCCTGGTGGCGCGCCTCTTTCCCGTCTATTTCTTCTTTACGCCCGAAATACTGCACGGCATCGCCTACGTGGCCGCATTCACCGCGCTCTACGCCGCCGTGGTGGCCTGCGTGCAGACCGATATAAAACGGGTGCTGGCCTTCTCCACCATCTCGCAGATCGGCTTCATGCTTGTGGCCTTAGGCGTTTCGGGCATGGAAGGCCACGAAGGCCTGGGCTACATGGCCTCCATGTTCCACCTCTTTACGCACGCCATGTTCAAGGCGCTGCTGTTCATGGGAGCGGGCGCCATCATCCACACGGTGCACAGCAACGAGATGTCGCACATGGGCGGACTGCGCAAGAGCATGCCGTTCACGCACATCACTTTCCTGGTGGCCTGCCTGGCCATCGCCGGCATCCCGCCCTTCTCCGGATTCTTCAGCAAGGACGAAATCCTGTCGGCCACCTTCATGTTCAGCCCGGCACTGGGCGTGGGTATGACCTTTATCGCCGCCCTGACGGCCTTCTACATGTTCCGCCTCTACTACAACATCTTCTGGGGCAAGCCCGCGCAACACGACCATCCCCTGCACGAGGCCCCCAAGAGCATGACCTCGCCGCTGGTCTTCCTGGCCCTCGTCACCGTGGTGGCCGGGTTCATTCCCTTCGGCAAGCTGGTAAGCAGCACCGGCGCCGAATACATCATCCACCTGGATTGGAAAATCGCCCTTACCAGCGTGATTATAGCTTTAGCCGCCATTTTCTGCGCCCGCTGCCTCTACCGCAAGGGTACCAGCGCGGTTCCCGACCGGATGGCCTCCTTCTTCGGCCCGCTGCATAAAGCGGCCAGGCACCGCTTCTATATCGACGAAGTTTACCAGTTCATTACCCATAAGATCATTTTCCGCTGCATCTCGCAGCCCCTGGCCTGGTTCGACCGCCACGTAATCGACGGTTGCCTGAACGGCATCGCCTGCCTTACCGGCAGAGGCAGCCTGGCCTTCCGCTGGATGCAGAACGGCAGCCTGCAGACCTACGCCCTGTGCATGATGGCCGGATGCCTGTTGCTGTGCCTCTGGATTTTATTGCGGTAATTTGTCTAACCCTTTGCAAAACATACACGAATGAACCTCTTATCCGTTTTCGTCCTTATTCCGGTGCTGATGCTTGCCGGACTGTTTCTGGCCAAGAACCGGAAACAGGTGCTTTGGGTAAGCGCCACGGGAGCATCGCTCCTGCTGGTGGCGGCCGCCGTGCTTTGCTTCCTCTTTGCCGCCCAGCGGCATGCGGGCAACACCGAAGCCATGCTCTTTACCGCCTCCCGTCCCTGGTTCCCGGCCTGGAACATCGCCTACAGCGTGGGGGTTGACGGCGTTTCGGTGCTCATGATACTGCTCTCGGCCATCATCGTGTTTACCGGCACCTTCACCTCCTGGAACATCGATCCCCTGCCCAAGGAATACTTCATGTGGTTCTGCCTGCTCTCCATCGGGGTGTTCGGCTTCTTTATCTCGCTCGACCTGTTCACCATGTTCATGTTCTACGAAGTGGCGCTCATCCCCATGTACCTGCTTATCGGGGTCTGGGGCAGCGGCAACAAGGAACGCTCGGCCATGAAACTGACCCTGATGCTGATGGGCGGCTCGGCGCTGCTTATGCTGGGCATCCTGGGCGTGTATTTCAGCGCCGGCGCGCAGAGCATGCACATCATGGAAATGGCGCAGTCCACGATTCCGGTGGCCCTGCAGCGCTATTTCTTTCCCTTCGTGTTCATCGGCTTCGGCATTCTGGGCGCGCTCTTTCCGTTCCACACCTGGAGCCCCGACGGTCACGCCTCCGCCCCCACCGCCGTCTCGATGCTGCACGCGGGCGTGCTCATGAAGTTAGGCGGTTACGGCTGTTTCCGCGTGGCCATGTTCCTCATGCCCGAGGCGGCCGCCCAATTAGGATGGATCTTCCTGCTCCTTACCGGCATCAGCGTGGTGTACGGCGCGTTCTCGGCCTGCGTGCAGAAAGACCTCAAGTATATCAACGCCTATTCTTCGGTAAGCCACTGCGGCCTGGTGCTGTTCGCCCTATTGATGATGAACACCACCGCCATGACCGGCGCGGTGATGCAGATGCTCTCGCACGGCCTGATGACCGCCCTCTTCTTCGCCCTGATCGGGATGATCTACGGCCGAACCCACACCCGCGACATCCGCGAGATGGGCGGACTGATGAAGATCATGCCTTTCCTGGGCGTGGCCTACGTGATCGCCGGTTTGGCCTCGCTGGGGCTGCCCGGCCTGAGCGGTTTCGTGGCCGAGATGAACGTTTTCGTGGGTTCTTTCCAGCACAGCGACACCTTTCACCGGGTATTGACCCTGGTGGCCGTCACCTCCATCGTGATCACGGCTGTGTATATCCTGCGCGTGGTGGGCAAGATACTCTACGGGCCGGTGCACAATCCCGAACACCTCAAGCTTAAGGACGCCGTGTGGTTCGAACGTTTCCCGGTGGTGGTGCTCATTGTCGCCATCGCCGCCATCGGCCTCTATCCGGGCTGGATTTCCGCCTGGATCGGCCAGGCGCTTTATCCTATCGTGGAACGCCTTACCGTGGCCGCCCTGTAATTTTTTGATGAACAATTAAAGATTGAAAAGATGGACTTTTCAAATTTCCTGATACTGCGCGACGAAATCTTCGCGGTGGCCGTGATCCTCTTCATGCTGGTGTTCGACCTTTGCGCCCCCGCCAAGGCCCGCAAGACCCTGCACCCGCTTGCCTGCATCCTGCTGCTGGCGCAGATCGTTTTCTGCTGCCTGCCCCACACTTCCGGCACGGCCTTCGGCGGCATGTACACCGCCAGCCCAGTCACCTCGGCGGCCAAGGCGCTGATGGGCTGCGGCACGCTCCTGGTGTTCCTTTTCGCAAAAAAATGGCTCGAGACCGAACACGAAATCGCCAGGGGTGAATTCTATTACCTGACCCTCAACACCCTGCTGGGCATGTACTTCATGGTGTCGGCAGGTCATTTCCTGATGTTCTTCATCGGGCTGGAACTGGCTTCCATTCCCCTGGCCTGCATGGTGGCCTACGACAAGAAGTCGGACCTCTCGGCCGAGGCCGGCGCCAAGTTCATCCTCAACGCCGCGTTCGCCAGCGGTATCTCGCTGTTCGGCATCTCGCTGCTCTACGGCGGCTGCGGCACGCTCTATTTCGAAGACCTTCCGCAGGTGCTGAGCGCCAGCCCGCTGCAGATCGCCGGCCTGGTGTTCTTCGCCACGGGGCTGTTCTTCAAGATGTCGCTGGTGCCCTACCACTCCTGGACCGCCGACGTATATCAGGGCGCGCCCACCAACGTAAGCGCCTACCTCTCGGTGGTGTCCAAGACGGCCGCCGCCGTATCGCTATTCCTGATCTTCGTAAAGGTGTTCGGCGTAATGGCCGACAGCTGGCGCCCCGTGCTGTACGTGCTCGTGATCCTCAGCATCACCGTGGCCAACCTATTCGCCATCAAGCAGAAAGACATCAAGCGTTTCCTGGCCTACTCGTCCATCTCGCAGGCCGGTTACGTGGTGCTGGGCGTGGTGGCCGCCACCCCGCAGGGGCTCACGGGTCTGCTCTACTACCTGTTCGTGTATATGTTCGCCAACCTGGCGGCTTTCGGCATTGCGGCACTGGTGGAACGACAGAGCGGCAACGCGCTCATTTCCTCCTACGACGGCCTGTACAAGACCAACCCCAAACTGGCGGTGCTCATGATGTTCGCGCTGTTCTCCCTGGCGGGGATCCCCCCCTTCGCGGGCTTTTTCAGCAAGTTCTTCATCTTTGCCGCCGCCACCCAACAGGGCTATTACATCCTGGTGCTGATCGCCCTGCTCAACACGATCATCTCGCTCTACTACTACCTGCTTATCGTCAAGGCCATGTTCATCAACCCCAACGACCGTCCTCTGCCGGCCTTCCGCTCCGACAACAGCAGCCGGATCGCCATGGTGATCTGCTTTGCCGGTATCGTGCTGGGCGGCCTGATGGGCTGTTTCTACAATTACCTGTCGCAACTGGCCACGGCCTGGTAGTTTTTCCCGCTTTTTTGTCGCACCTTTGCCTTTTAAAAACCGTCCCGATGAGCACCGCCATCCAAACCTCCGGCAACAAGGTTACCACACGTACCTTGCTGCGCATGAAAGCCGAGAACAAGAAAATCGCCATGCTCACCGCCTACGACTACTCGTTGGCGATGCTGCTGGACAAAGCCGGCATCGACGCCATCCTCGTGGGCGATTCGGCGGCCAACGTCATGGCGGGACATCCCACCACGCTGCCCATCTCTTTAGACCAGATGATTTACCACGCCTCCTCGGTGGTGCGCGCCGTAAGCCACGCCCTGGTGGTGGTGGACATGCCGTTCGGTTCCTATCAGGGCGACACCTCGGTGGCCCTGCAGTCGGCCATCCGCATCATGAAGGAAACCGGCGCCGACGCCGTGAAGCTCGAAGGCGGCGAGGAAGCCGTCGATTCCATACGCAAGATCATTTCCGCCGGCATTCCCGTGATGGGGCATCTGGGCCTGACCCCGCAGTCGATCAACCAGTTCGGCACCTACAGCGTGCGCGCCACCGGCAAGGAAGAGGCCCAAAAGCTGCTTTCCGACGCCAAGCTGCTCGAAAGCGCGGGCTGTTTCGGCATCGTGCTCGAAAAGATACCCGCCGCCCTGGCACAGGAAGCGAGCCGGTCGGTGTCCATTCCCATCATCGGCATCGGCGCCGGCAACCAGGTGGACGGCCAGGTCTTGGTGCTGCACGACATGCTGGGCATCACCCAGGGGTTCTCCCCGCGTTTCCTGCGCCGCTACCTTAACCTGGGCGAACAGATCACCGCCGCCGTGGGGCAATACGTGCAGGACGTAAAATCGGACGATTTCCCCAACGAAAAGGAACAGTACTGATGCCTGAGCTCCCCGCGCCTATCCTCTACGAAGACAATCACCTGCTGGCGGTCAACAAACGGGCGGGGCAGATCGTGCAGGGCGACAAGACGGGCGACATTCCGCTGAGCGAACTCTTCAAGGACTATATCAGGCAGCGCGACGGCAAGCCGGGCAACGTCTTTCTGGGCGTGCCGCACCGTCTGGACCGTCCCGTAAGCGGAGCCTTGCTCCTGGCCAAGACGGGCAAGGCGCTGGAGCGGCTCAACGCGTTGATCCGCGAACGGCAGCTGCAGAAAACCTATTGGGCCATCACCCGCTTCGCCCCGCCGCGCGAGCAGGATCGTCTGGAGCAGTATATGTTCCGGAACGAGAAGCAGAACAAGTCGTATATCTGCCGGGCCTCCGAGCCCGGCGCGCAGAAGGCCGAGCTTTCCTACCGGCTCCTGGCGCGTTCCGAACGCTATTTCTTGCTGGAAGTGCAGCTGCACACGGGGCGTCACCACCAGATACGCGCCCAGCTCGCCGCCATGGGCTGCCCCATCCAGGGCGACCTTAAATACGGCGACAAGCGCAGCAATCCCGACGGCAGCATCAGCCTGCACGCCCGCTCCCTGCACCTGATCCACCCCGTGCGCCAAACCCCGCTGGACCTCACCGCCCCCGTTCCCGAGGGCGCGCTCTGGCAGTACTTCGAAAGCTGCCAGTAAAATTTTCCCATATTCCTCAAAACCAGGGGAATTTCCGTTTTCAAATCCTCGTTTTTGTGATTTTGTCCACATCAAAGATGTAGCGGCAAATTGATAATCGTTGTATTTGTGATTTTATTAATATCTTTGAGGGGTGTTTTACTATAAAAACGGTTCATTTAGCCATGAGACATTTATCCACCAATATGATTATGAAAAACATAACCATCCTATTTATCGCGCTATCGTTCTTCCTTGTCCATTGGGCCCAGGCGCAGAAAAACATCGAATCAAAGGTTGAAGTAACTTTAAAAGACGGAGCCTTACTTAAAGGTGAACTCCTTCGCTATTGGTTCGGGCCATTCAAAGGGGAACAAAATAAATCGTTTACAATTATTGACGACAACGGCAATAAAGAGAAGTTAACCGCTGACAATATTCTCAGGGTCAGGTTTCTCAATGATCCTGAAGCCTCTGTATTTGAAACATCTGAAGTTGCCGTTCCTGCCTTATTCGATTCAAGGCGTACCTTGAAGTGGATTTTAGGCATATCCGGCCGTTCGGAACACGCCACTGTATATTGGTGGAATTACCTAAACTCAAACGAAACACATTTTGCGGGTACGAGTGCCACTCCTAATATAACATTGCATTCAACAGGAGCCGCCGTCTGCTACGGAATTAAAATTGAAGGAAGCGATGTGGTCTATCCTTTTTATTATCCGGGAAATGGAGACTTGAATTTTTCCGTGATGACTGCACATCTTCAAAAATCCAACCCTCAATGGATTTCTTATCTAAAAACATATCTCAAAAAGAACAAGGCTGTCAAAAAACAACTCAAAGAAAACCCGGTGTTTATGCTCGACATCTACGAAAGTTTTATAGCCACCTCAAAATAATGCAAATAACCGCTAAACGGGGATGCAATCCCATATTTTTCGTAAATTCGCCAACCGCTTGCCGGGGGTAATGCCGGTGGCGGAACGTTATGCCCGAGAACCTGCCTATTTCCGTACAGCTTTTCGACGACAACCTTAAGTTGTTCACTTCCATGATGGAAGACATACGCCAGGCCGAGAAGTACGTCTATCTGGAAACCTACCGCTTTAACGACGACGCCATCGGGCACCGTTTCAAGGACGTGCTGGTGGAAAAGGCCCGGCAAGGCATCGAGATACGGCTTTTGGTGGACGCCTACGGCACCAAGCCCGCCGAATTCCTTACCGAATTGGAAGACGCCGGTGTAAAGCTGCTGTTCTTTAAGAAGATGAAATTCTTTCTTTCGAACACCTTCGCCAAGAACAACACCCGCAACCACCGCAAGCTGCTGCTGATCGACGACCGCATCACCTACATCGGTTCGAGCAACATCACCGCCTACTCGCTTAACTGGCGCGACCTGAACCTGCGCATGGAAAACCCCATCACCCGCAAGTTCAAGGGCTGTTTCCTGCACAGCGCCGAAAAGTACAAGCTCTACGACATGGTGCCGTTCGAACGACAGAAAATCATCAACTACCACGGCTACGGCATCATCCAGGACACGCCCACCGCCTACTTTCAGGAAGTGCGCAACTATATGCTCAAGATGATCGGGAACGCCAAGGAGGAAATCCTGGTGGAGACCCCCTACTTCCTGCCTGGGCATAAGATCCGCAGGGCGCTCACCAACGCCGCGGCGCGAGGAGTCAAGGTGGTGCTGCACGTACCCCTGCATTCCGACGTTTCGATGGTTGACCTGCTGCGCAACAAATACCTGGGGCCCATGTTCAAGGCCGGCGTGCAATGGAAGTTCTACAAGCCCGACCTGCTGCACGCCAAATGCCTGCTTATCGACAAGAAGCGCTTCCTGATGGGCTCGGCCAACATGGACTACCGCAGTTTCCGCTACCAGTACGAGATTATGCTCTACGGCGAGAATCCCGAGATCATCGGCCTGCTGGACGAGCACATCCGGAAAACCTCGGAAGCCTCGGTGGATTTCGACTACGAGAAGTGGCTCAACACGCCCAAGATAACCCGCTTCATGGAATGGCTCATGACGCCCTTCCGTCAGCTTTTCTAAACGCAAATCAAAAACATCCTATATCATGAACGAAGTTCTCGACACCCTCGAACCCAAGATTCTCTGGAAGTATTTCGGCGAAATCCTGCAGATTCCCCGTCCTTCCAAGAAAGAAGAAAAAATACGCGCCTACCTGGTGGATTTTGCCAAGCAGCACAACTTAGAATGCAAGACCGACAAAACAGGCAACGTGCTGATCCGCAAGCCGGCCACGCCCGGCCACGAAGACCGCCCCTGCGTGATCCTGCAGAGCCACATGGACATGGTGTGCGAAAAGAACAGCGATTCCGGGCACAATTTCGACACCGACCCGATCAAGGTAAGCGTGGTGGACGGCTGGCTCAAGGCCGAAGAAACCACCCTGGGCGCCGACAACGGCCTGGGCTGCGCCACCGAACTGGCCATCCTGGCCTCGAACGATATCGAACACGGCCCCATCGAATGTCTGTTTACCGTGGATGAGGAAACCGGACTCACCGGCGCGTTCGGCCTTGAGAAAGGCTTCCTGAACGGCAAAATCCTACTCAACATGGACTCCGAAGACGACGGCCTCTTCTTTATCGGCTGCGCGGGCGGCATCGACACGGTGATCGAATACTCCTTCGCCAAGGAAGCCGCGAACAACAGCCTCGCCTACTATCAGGTGGCGGTAAAAGGACTGGTGGGCGGACACTCCGGCGACGACATCAACAAGGGCCGCGCCAACGCCAACCAGCTGCTGGCCCGCTGCCTCTACAACCTGCTCTCCAAGCCCGGTTTCCGCCTGGCCTCCTTTAACGGCGGCAACCTGCGCAACGCCATCGCCCGCGAAGCGGTGGCCGTAATCGGCATCGACCCTAAGCACGAATCTGTCTTGAACGCCACTGTGGCCGACTGCAAGAAGATGTTCGCCCACGAATACCGCGTTACCGAAGCCAACCTGGATTTAAGCTGCACCAAGGCCGAAACCCCCGCCTTCCTTATGGCGGACACCAACCGCGACGCCCTGGTGTATGCGCTGCTGGCCTGCCCGCACGGGGTGCTGCGCATGAGCGACGAAATCGAGAATTTCGTGGAGACCTCCACCAACCTCGCTTCCGTAAAGACCCTGGAAGACCACGTGCTTGTCTGCACCAGCCAGCGTTCCTCAGTGGAAAGCGCCAAACACGCCGCTTCCCAGCGCGTGGCCGCCTGCTTCAAGGCCATCGGCGCCAAGACCTCGCACAGCGAAGGCTATCCCGGCTGGAACCCCAACCCGAACTCGCCCATCCTCAAGCTGACCCTCGATACCTTCAGGGACCTCTTCCACGAAGAAGGCAAGGCGCTGGCCATCCACGCCGGCCTGGAATGCGGCCTGTTCAGCGAGAAATATCCCGACATGGACATGGTTTCGTACGGCCCCACCATGCGCGGCGTACACGCCCCCGGCGAACGGGTGGAACTCTCCACCGTAACCCGCTTCTGGCAGCTTACCAAAGAAATCTTAAAACGGGTATAGGCCGTTATGAACCGTATATTTTTCGGAAGCCGGGAACTGTATTTCACAGACCGGGAACCGGCGGCGCCCTGCCGGAGCGTGGACTTCGGCAGGGTGTCCGACTGGAACCGGTGGGTGCGCAGGGAATTCACCGACACCTACGCCTGCGTGCTCTGCAATAATCCGGACGCTGATTTTGCCCGCTTCCTGCAAGGGTTTCCCATCGTGGAAGCCGCCGGCGGCATCGTGCAGGCTCCCTTTCCCGACGGCATGGATAAGTACCTCTACATTTTTAGGAACGGCATGTGGGACCTGCCCAAAGGCAAGAAGGAAAAAGGCGAGGACGACCCCACCAACGCCCTGCGCGAGGTGGAGGAAGAAACGGGATTGAAAGGCCTGGAGATCCTGCGGTATCTAGACCATACCTTTCACTTTATGCCGGGTAAGGACGGCGTGCTGCCCGTAAAGCAGACCGCCTGGTTCAGCATGAAAATTCCCTCCCCGCAACAGGCCGTTCCCCAGACCGAGGAAGGCATCGAGAAGGCCGAATGGCTGTCGGTGCAGGAAGTAAAGCAACGCCTGGGGCTGATGTTCGCCTCGGTGGCTACTCTTTCGGACCGCTTTTTAATTTCTCCTTGCGGAGCCTGAGCCTGCCCATCTGCTCGAATTGATCCTTTAGATTCCGGCTGGGCGCGTTGAAACTTGCGTTGAGCACGTTGCCCTTGTCGTCCACCAGCACGAAGGCCGGGAAACGCGCGGCATCGATGTTCCGTATCCAGTCGATATGGCCGTTAAAGTGCAGGTATGGCCAGGGATAATGCCGGCGCATGGCGTCGTGGTAATAGGTGGCGTACGGATAGTCGCAGTTCACGAACACGATCTTCACCGCCCGCCGCACCTGTCTGTCGGCCTCGTTCCACAGCTTGCGCAGGTAGTCGGCCTCCGCCCCGCAGGAAGGGCAGCGCTCGTAGGGCGCGCGCACGAACACGAAATAATGGAACTTGTCTTGTTCCAGCAGGTCTTCCACCCTAACCTTGTTCTCGGCGCTGTCGGTAAGCTCCACGCCCGTAAAATAATGCTTCGCCTCGGCCTCCGCCCTGGCTTCCAACAGGTTCTTCAAAGCCTCCGCATGTCGGGAAAACTTGGTGTTCTGCTGCAGGTAGGCCAGCATGGAACGCAGCTTATCCAGGTCTATCCGTTCGTCGCCCCACACCTCCGCACAGGCATTTATCAAGACCCATTCGCGCAAACGCTCCCCTTTCAAGGAGTAATCCAGCCCCATGCTGTCGGCAAGGCAGGCCAGACGTTCGCCCGCGCTGAAATCCTCGCGATTCAGGATACGCGCCACCTGCGCGAAAGGTAAAAAACGGTTGGTGGTGAAATAATCGGCATAATAGGATTTCAGGAACGCGGTATAGGCGGGATTGTCCCAAAGCATCGGCCTGTCGGCAAGGTAGTCGGCATAGAGTTCCTTGCGCGAGGCTAGGCCCGCGAATGCCTTCAAGTCCGCCTCCGTATAGAATCGGTAATCGGCAAAGAACGCATCCTCCACGCCGCCGTAGAGCGAATCCGACACCCGGATGAATTCCGTTACCGGACGGCTGTCGCCCCGCACGCCGATGCGTTCGTAGTTTTCCGCCACCATGCGGTTGTACAGATGCGAGTAGGCGCCTATCAGCGCGTTCAAGTCCTCCTTCTGCGGATTGCCCGCCGTATCGAGCAGCTCATAGCCCAGAGCGGGCAGCTGCCCCGAAGGTACGAAAGCATTGCACTGTTCATCGACATGGTAGTCGAAAGGCGCCATGCGCAGGCGGTATTCCATGCCCGCCCGCGCGAAAAAACCGGTGGAATAAAAGTCGATGACCAGATAGGTGGGCAGAACGTCCCGCACCGCATCGGTCTGCAGCACGAATTTACCGTTCTCATCGATACGGCAGCGGCCTAACTCCACGAACCGCAGCGAGAAAGGGTCGGCATCGGCGCGCCACACCACTTCCCTGCCCTCGGCCCCCTTGGCCGTTCCATTAATCCGCACCGTGTAGTCGGAGGCCGTGAGCCAAAGCGGCAGCAGCAGACCCAAGGCGATAAAAAACGCTTCCTTTCTCCAAGCGCGCATCCTACAGGTTCTTTAAGATAAAGTCGGTAAGCAGCTTATACAGGTGCGGACGCGAAGACCCCTCGTTGCTCACCATGCCGTGGTTCTTGTTGGGATACATCATGAACTGGAACTGCTTTCCGCTCTGCTGCAGGGCGGTCACCAAGTCCACCGAATTCTGAAAATGCACGTTGTCGTCGGCCGTGCCGTGCACCAGCAGGTAGTTGCCCGTAAGTTTGGCCGCATAATGGGTGGGGCTGTTCAGTTCGTAGCCGTCGGGATTTTCGGCAGGCGTACGCATAAAGCGCTCGGTATATACGTTGTCGTAATATTTCCAGTTGGTGACGGGCGCCACCGCCATGGCCGCCTTGAACACCCCGTTGCCCTGCAACAGGCAGTTCGACGACATGAATCCGCCGTAGCTCCAGCCCCAGATGCCGATGCGCGAGGCATCCACATACGGCAGCCCGCCCAGATAGCGGGCGGCGGCAATCTGATCCTGGGTCTCGTACTTGCCCAGCTGCAGGTAGGTGCATTTCTTAAAGGCCTCGCCCCGGTTGCCCGTGCCTCGGTTGTCCACGCAGACCACCACGTAGCCTTGGCGCACCAGCATCTGATACCAGGCATATTCGGCCGTCTGGTACGGACGGAGTTCGTTCAATACCTGCTGGGAACCCGGCCCGCCGTAAAGGAACATCAGCACCGGATATTTCTTGCCTTCGGGCGCCCCCTCGCCGATTTCGGCCGGTTTCATGATCCAGGCCTGCAGATAGACCTGCCGTTCGTTTTCCTGAGCGTCTTTCTTTACCGATTTGGCGCCTTTCTGCTCCATGCGGTGCAATCCGAAACCCTTGGCCGCCATGAATTCGTTCGCGTCCATGCCGGTAAGGGGTACGGGAATCCGGATAAATTCCTTGTTTACGAACGAATGATGCTTGGCCGTTTCCTCGATATGGTTGTTGCTGAGCAGGCAGCGCACCAGTTGCTCGTCCTGATCCCCGATATGGTAGAGGTAATACGAGGCGGGGCTGTTGGCCGTGGAATGTTCCACCACCATATACGTAAAGTCGTGGTTGAAGGTGGCGTAGGTGCCGCCGCCCTTAAGCTGCAGGTCGAGGGCGGGGCGGCGCAGGTTCTTGCCGTCCAGGTCCACGCACATCAGGTCGCGGTCGGCCGGCGAGGTGTAGGCCGCCTGAAAGAACACGCGCCTGTTGGCCTCATCGACCCCGTACAGCCCGGTCACGTCGTACTGTCCGGGCGTAAGCAGCGTTCCCTGGTCGTTCCTGGCGTCCATGTCGAACAGGTACAGATGGTTATATCCGTCTTTCTCGGTGGCCAGCAGGAGGCGCTTGCCGTCTTTAAAGAAGTAGATGTTGTCGTGAATGTCCACGTAGGCCGCGTTGCGTTCCCGATAGAGCACACGGGCGTTGCCCTTCATGTCCACGCCCCAGATACGGAAATCGTTCTGATGCCGGTTCATCGTGTAAAGCACCAGCTCGGCACCCGAAGGATTCCAGAAAATACGCGGATAGTATTCGATGGAGTCGGCCTTGAGCGTCAGCGGCGTATTCTTGCGCGAAGAAAGATTGTAGAGCCAGACGCTCACCTTGGAGTTTTCCTCTCCCGCCTTAGGATACTTGTACCTGTAGGTCTTGGGATAGAGGCCGCCCCATATCGTCATGTCGTATTCCTTGAGCGCCGATTCGTCGAACTTGAGGTAGGCGATCGACTTGGAGTCGGGATTCCAGTCGTAGGCCTTCGTGAAGCCGAACTCTTCTTCATACACCCAGTCGGTATGCCCGTTGCGGATGCGGTTCTCCAGGCCGTCTTGCGTGAGGGCCGTTTCCTTTCCGGATGCCAAATCAATGTAATAGAGGTTATTCTGACGGATGTAAGACACTTTTTGGCCGTCGGGGCTGAAGCTCACCTCCTGCACCGGTCCGTGCTGGCTCAGCACGAGCGGGTCGGAGAACTTGCCGTTCCTGTCTTTGCTCCACACCACGGCCTTGTTCAGCGCCGAACGGCGGTAAACGGCCTGACGGTCGGAAAGCAGCAGCACCCTGCTCTTGTCGGCGTTGAACGCGAAGCTCTGCGGTGTCCATTCCTTGCCCTGAAAACGGGCGTCTTGGGCGGGATCCACCAGCACCGCGCGCTTTTCCTTCCCGTTTTTCTGACGGCTGCATTGGTAAAGGACGCCTTTTTCCAAAACGTAGTATTCCTTTTCTTCCAACAAGGAGGAGATTCCCGTCAGGGTCTTTTGCCTGAAGTCGGGCGAAAAATAGATGGAATCGACCGTGATTTCTTTATTCTGCATTTTTTCCTGCCCTTTGGCGGAGATGCCCAGGCTGCCCGTCAAGGCAAGCGCGCAGCAAATCCGGCTCACGTTTTTTATGTTCATGTCTATTGAAGTTTCTTAAGTGCTGAAACGGCGAAAATACAAAAAAAGCCGCTTGATTCAAATCAAGCGGCTCTGTACGGACTTATCGAAAAGTAAATCCTGTGGCCGGGATTATTCGGCGGCTTCGGCTTTCTTTTCGCAAACTTGTTCGCATTCTACCGTTTTTTCGCAAACCTTGCCGGTTTCGGGGCAAACGGTGCTGTCAGCGGGAGCTTCAACTACTTCTTCGGTAGCAACGACGGCTTCAGCTTCTACGGGGCAGGCGGTTTTGTTGGATTTGCAACCTACGAAGGCGAAAGCGGCCAAGGCGCAAACGAGAACCAGTTTTTTCATTTTACTTAAGTTTTTAAAGTTGTTTATGAATGTTGTTTAGCTCAATAGCTTTGGTGTTTAGAGAAGTTCCCGGCGAACAGACCGCCGTGCGGACCGCTCTAAAAATCGCGCAAATTTAATCAAAATTTCTTTATCTTGAATATGTGGCGGGAATTTCTTACATTTGCGCCGCTTTTTTAGGTCCGAGACCTTAAGATTTACTTACAAAAAACAGTAGAAGATGGCTATTATCGGTAGAATCAGAAAACATGCCGGCCTCGCGGTGGCCTTAATCGGCATCGCCATTATTGGTTTCGTTGTTCAGGACGCTTTCGGAAGAAGGGGTCAAAGCGCGCCCCCGGTGGCGGTAATCAACGGCGAAACGGTTTCCTACAGCAGTTTTTCTGCCGATGTGGACCAGATCACGGAACAGTACAAGCGCGCCCAAGGTGATGTAAAGATCACCGAGGAAGACATGAGCCAGATCCGCAACATGGCCTGGCAGCGTCTGGTTTCGGACATGCTGCTCAACGAAGCCTGCCAGAACACCGGCATCCAGGTAACCACGGCCGAAATGAACGACATGTACTACGGCAAGTTCATCAGCCCCTACCTCTACCAGTACTTCACCAACCCGCAGACGGGCGTTTACGACCGCCAGCAGGTGATGAACATCATCAACAACTTCGACCAGCTCTCCGACCAGGACAAGGTGGCCCTGAGCGAACTGGAACGTATCATCAAGAACGAACGCGTCAAGGAAAAATACAATAACCTGGCGGCCAAGTCGTTCTACGTTCCCCGCGCCCTGGCCGCTTTCCAAGGCGGTCCCTTGGCCTCCACGGTAACGGCCGGCTACGTAATGCTGCCCTACTCGCGGATCGCCGACGCCGACGTGCAGGTGAGCAAGGCCGACTTCAAGAAGTTCTACGACGAGAACAAGTATATGTTCAGGCAGAACAAGAGCCGCAGCCTGGATTACGTGGTGTTCGACGTTACGCCCACCGCGCAGGACATGGCCGAAATCGAAAGCAACGTGGCCCAGCTCTACGCCGAGTTCCAGCAAGAAACCTCCATTCCCGACTTCGTGAACGCGGTAACCTCTGGCCAGCGCTTCGACAGCCTCTACCGCTCCCAGGCTGAGATATTCCCCGGTTGGGACACGCTCTTCAACGCCAAGGCCGGCACCTTCTTCGCGCCCCGCCGCATGGGCCGCTCCTACCAGATGGCCGCCCTGTTAGATGTACAGATGCGCCCCGACAGCATCCAGCTGCAGCATATCTTCCTCTCCTACACCGAAGCCGGCAGCCAGAGCGGTCGCAACAAGGAACAATCCCGCCAACTGGCCGACTCCCTGAAGAACGTCATCAATGCCAATCCCGGCAACTTCGCCCAATTGGCCGCCACCTATTCGGAAGATCCTTCCGCCCAGCAGAACGGCGGTGATCTGGGCTGGCAGCGCGACGGCTACTTCGTAAGTTACCTGAACCGCGCCATCCTCGACACCAAGACGGGCTCCGCCGCCGTGGTGGAAGCCCCCGCCGGATTCCACGTCATCTACGTGGCCGCCAAGACCCAGCCGGTCAAGAAGGTATTGGCCGCTTTGGTCAACATTCCCATCGAACCCAGCGCCGCCACCACCAAGAACATCTACACCCGCGCCAACCAATTGCTCGGCCAGTGCAAGGGCAAGGTAGCCGGTCTGGACTCCGCCGCCCGCCAGATGGGCATGCAGGTGCGTCAGGCTTCCGTCACCGAACTGGAAAGCAACCTGCCGGGCGCCAACGGCTCGCGCGAGGTTATCCGCTGGGCGTATAACAAAGACTCCAAGGAAGGCGCCGTGGCCAACCAGGTGTTCGAAATGGAAAACCGCTACATCATTGCCGGCCTGCGCAGTATCAACGAAGACGAATACATGCCGTTGGAACGCGCCATGCTGATTCCCCAGGCCGAACAACTCGTTAAGCAGGAAAAGAAAGCCAAGGAACTGGCCAAGCTGCTGATGGGCGGCAACACGCTCCAGGAACTGGCCTCCGCCCTCGACATCGAAATCGACACGGCTTTCGGCATCCGCATGAACTCCTACCCGATGATCGGCAACGCCTATGAACCCAAGGTAATCGGCGAAATCTGCAGTCTCGAAAAAGGCGTCCTCTCCCAGCCCATCCAGGGCAACGCCGGGGTTTACCGCGTGATGGCCAACGACATCCTCTCCGCCCCCGCCGACCCCATGCAGATCAACAACATCGTGCGCAGCACCCAGATGCAGATGCAGCAGAGCGCCAACAGCCTCATCTCGTCCGCACTCGAGAACGCCGCCAAGATCGAAGACAACCGCGAGTTCTACTTCTAAGCTCCAGCGGTTTTATAGCAAAAGCCTCGGTTCAAGCCTGAACCGAGGCTTTTTTGTTGTCTCCCGAATCACCCCTACAGATAGCTGCAAGCCTCATCCAAAAAATTTTCCAAAAAAAGTGCGAAAAAATTTTGCCAAAAGTTTGCAATTTCAAAAAACAGTCGTATCTTTGCAACCTCTTTTGAGAACGGGAGTTTAGCTCAGTTGGTTCAGAGCGTCTGCCTTACAAGCAGAGGGTCGGGGGTTCGAATCCCTCAACTCCCACCAAAGCCTCGGATTCTTCCGGGGCTTTTTTGTTAGACGCAAACAACAGAAAGCCCTGCCGAAATACTACTGCATCGACAACGGCTTGCGCAGTGCCGTACTGCTTCCGCAAAGCGACGACAACGGCAAGCTTTTGGAGAACGCCTTATCCAACGCCGAACACAAAATAAAGATACTCCCCGCCTGGAAGTGGGTACTGGGGCGGTAGAGAGCTTCGGAGAATTTTCATCAATAAATTTAAGCCGTAAAACAGGCTAACAAATAGGCCTTATAGTCCTTGTTGCGCAAGGACTGTTCAAAATGTTTCAAATACACGTTGTCGGTTGTCATGTCCGCAAAGTAGGTTTTGAATAGATGTAAATTCACCGTGAACACAGCCCGTCTCACCTCCTCTCCCAAAAACAAGGTACGGGAAAAAACGACACGCAAATTGCTCAGAAAACGTTCATACACATATCGTTTCTTTTGTAACTCACTGTATATCACCCCCCCACGAACAGTTTCCGCATCTTTCAGCACCTGTTCCACCAAATAAACAGCCTCCACCCTTCTTTTCGCTTTCCAATCCACATGGCTGTAGCCATTGGGATTTACGAGATATTCGTAGGTAAAATCGCTTACCGTTGCCATGCTGTCGGCAAGCGGATAAATCAAAAACATATAGAACGTATCCTCGTACCAATAATCAGGGAAATGCATCCGCTCAAAAAGCTCCGCCTTAAAAACTTTTCCCCATGCGAACGTAGGCAACGGAATGGGGTTATTATGGCAGTCCCTCTGGTGAATTTGCGAATATTTCCGCCGTCCGTTCTTATAGACCCACACAAAATTCCCCGTCGATATATCGGCATTGCAAGAAACGGTGCGTTCCATAAGCGCCTCTATCGCCCCTTGCGGCAAAGCATCGTCCGAATCCACAAAAGTTATGTATCTGGCTGAAATTTCAGACAATGCCAAATTGCGGGCACTTGCCACTCCTCCGTTTTCCTTGTCGATAACTTTTACACGACTGTCTCCTTCATAGCGTTTTATAATTGCAGAACTATTATCGGGCGAACCATCATTGACAATTACAAGCCGGAAACTATAGCGCGTTTCTTGTTCCAATACAGAGCGTATAGCCTTCTCTAAATACCGTTCAACCTTGTAAACCGGCATAATAATCATCAAATCCGCTTCAGGAGGCAGTATTTTATTCTCACAGATAGCCGAAGAATGTTTATCGGGACAAACAGCCGATAGGATTTCCCTTGCCTGCTCCACCGTTTGTGGTTTATAACACTCATTGCGCAAAAGCCCTTTAACCAAGGCCTTCATCACCCCTTTTCCCTTTCCGATACGGCGCTGACGTTTGCTCAACTGCCAAAGACTCAGGCAGACCAAGTTGTTCATATTGCAATTCTATTTTCCTAAAAGTCCTCGCGTTACACGATATCGAAAAAAGAACAGGATATTTCCCTTACCCACACAAGCCTTCAGCAAAAAGGCAACCCACAGAACACACGTCCCTCCCCATTTTATCATTTCCGAAAAGCACCTTTTATAGAAGGCCTCCCGAGATATGTTTTGGGTGCGGATTCTCTCACTCTTACCTACACCGGTAGCCAATCGCCCAATAAAATCCCGCGTCAACCGGCTTGCCGGTATGCAGTGCTCCACCGATATTTCCGGCAGATAAAACAACGCATACCCAAACGCACGCAAACGGTTGAATAAATCTTTTTCCTCCCCTCCCATCAGATTACTGCCCGTTCTTCCTAAATTCGTATTGAACCCCCCACATTCATCCATTAAGGCACGATACATACCCATATTGGCCCCAATAGGAAATTCCTTATTTTTAAAAGTGCAAACCTTCTTCCCCTTGTCAAGTGCCGAGACCCACGAATAACTCCACTTGCTCATCCACTCCGGCGCCACACCCGACTCGTAATACGGATCGATTTTCCCGCCAAACGCCCTCATTTCGGGGTATTGCTCCAGATAACGCTGCATTTTCTGCAAGTAATCCGGGCAAACAAAGGCATCATCATCCAAAAAAATCAAGACCTCTCCCCGAGATTCCGCAATCCCCCTATTGCGCGCATACGACAGGCCCTGCTGCAATTCAACAAAATAGCGGAAATCCACTTGGGGATAATCGCGGTTAAACCGCGTACATTCTTCGGCCGTTGCGTCTGTACTCTTATTGTTCACCAATACGACTTCATACCTATCATACGGAAAATCATTGCAGGCTATTTTTTCCAATGTACGATAGATATACTTGCATCTATTGTATGTACAGATAATTAAAGACAGTTTGACCCGTGTTTCCATTGCCATCTTATTTTTTAAATCCATCATCCCGTCAAGTTACGAAAGTTTTTCCTTTCCTCGTCCACACCGATTCCAAACCGAGTGCAAAATCCCTTTCATATACTGACAAGATTCCCGTAACATCACAGATTTGGTTATATACAAGCCTCCCATATACAAAGCCGACACCATCAACACTTTCAATACGATGGAAAGATATATATTCGTAACCCCCATCCAGATAAGCAATAAATATGCAATACCGAGAGCTATCGATGCAATGCCCGCATACGAAAACACATCACCTACGAGATGCCACAATCTATACCCCACCTCCTTCCAAACATAAAAATACCAAAAGAAAAAAGCCAGCAACTGAATAATCACGCCCGAAAGCAACATTACCCGAATACCGAACGGATGCAATAGGAAAAGGCTTAATATCTGCAATCCCCCCGAAACTGCCGACACCAGCAGATATCGGTCGGAACGCCCCCTCTCGGCCAATACATCCGAAAAGACCCTGGTCATTACAAAAAAAGCATGCCCTACCGCCAAAATACTCAACATCTCCGCACTTCTTAACCACTTGTCGGTAATCAGTATCACAATAAACTCACGGGCAATGAATGCAAGCCCAAACATAATGGGAAAAACCACAAAGGCTGTAAAACGAACCAATTTCCGAAAGGCGGCATAATACCTCTCGCGTTCCGCAACCACATCGATAGAGGCCAACACCGGTTGCGTAACATTCGCAATCGTGGTTGCCACAAGGGAATACCCCATCGTACTCCACTTATTGGCCTGATTATAGTTCCCCACCAACTTCACCGAAAAGAACTTGGCCAAGAATATAGTGAACAGGTTATTGTTGACGATGGTCAAAACAGCCGTTCCCAATAACTTAACGCTATAGGAGAACATTTCGCGCAAGGGTTTCATGGAAAAGCCAAGGGTGGGCCGCCAACCGGAATAGACATAACACAGAACCATATTCAAGGCACTGTATATCAAATTTTGCGTAACGATGCCCCAATGGGCAAAGCCACGAAAAGCCAAAAAGATTCCCACTATATTCGATACCGCCAAACATATCCACATGACCAAAGTACGTTGCTTTACCATCAACGTCTTAAGCATATAGGCCAAGGGAACCACACTCAAACAAGAAAACAACACATACAAAAAGGCGTAGCGCGACAAGGCCGTTAAACGCGGCTCATTGTAAAAACGGGCAATCAGAGGGGCGCAGAAAAACAAAACGACATAACACACCACCCCCATCGCAAGGCTGAACCAGAAAACCGCATTGTAGTCCTTGTGCCGAAGACCGGGGCGATTCACCAAGGCTTTTGTGAAACCGCTTTCGCAAAAGGTAGCCGCCAGCTGGCTGAATATGGCCAGCAAGCCAACGATTCCATAATCCTCCGCATTGAGCAAGCGCGCCAAGAAGATGCCGAAAACGAGACTCATGAATTGCAGCATCACTGCACCGAATCCGCCCCAAAGCAAGCCTTTCGCCGTCTTGTTCTTTAAATTACCCGTAGTCATCTCCTTAGAGAATGTATTTTTCCACGCTACTGTCCTATTACCCTCAACATCTCCTCCACCCGCTTCTCGAAGGTATGTCCGTTCATAATGATGTCGTGCGCCGCCGAAGCCTGCCGCGTCATATCATGATGCAGGGCATAATCCACTTCCCGCAGCATTTCTTCCTCCGTCCGGTACAGACCGACCTCTCCGTTCGCGAACAGGGACGCGATATACGGATTGTAGTCGCAAACCTGATAGGCTCCCGCCCCGCAAGCCTCGAACAGCCGCTGGTTGGCTCCGCAAAAAGTCTGTGCATGATGGATATTCAACGCCACCTTGCTCCGGCTGAACAATTCATTCACCTTCTCGGGAGGGATATTCACATTTTTGTAGATATGGCGTTTTTCCCGGAACAACCATTTGACAGGATTCTTGAAATAAGGCTTATATGCTCCGTATATCAAGATCTTTGCTTCGGGAAAACGATTCACAAGACTATGCAGCAAGGCTATCCGCTTGGGGCTGGTATAGATGGTGGCCACAAACAGAATGTCTATGTCTTTCGACCTCCCCGCTATGGAGTAATAGACCGATGTATCGCAGGCCAAGGGCAAAAAGTAAGCCTTCTTGCCGATGGAGGCATAATAATCCACATCTTTCTGCTCGAAGCAAAAAACGGCATCGGCATGGTCGATATGCAACTTGCAACGCTCCCTGTCGGGGCGCAACACGCTATCGTACATCCACAAAATCACTTTGGACTTTTGACGGAAATAGTCCAGGCGCTCATCTAAAAGAATGGTGCCGTTATAACTGAAAACGATATCCGGCCGATACGTATCGTAAACTTCCTTGATATACGCATCGTATCGGGCGCGGCTCCCGGCGCGCAGACGTTCCTTGTCTCTCACCAGTTTGTGCCGCCAACGGAGCCACCCCTTGAACGGATGTATCGGTTCGTCGTAGGTTTCAATCCGCACCTCATGCCCCAAGGCGGAAAAAGCCCGCCCCACGCTCTCCTGATAGCCGAAAAAGGGACTCGATATAATCAAAACCTTTGCCATGTCCATTACTACGCTTGAAGGATTTGCCGAATTTTGGCGCTGTCTCCGTATATACAGGGCGAATCATAAGGCCTGTCCGGATAGGCCCCGTACTTGAGCTTTATCCGCAAGCCGTTTTCCCGAATAAAACGCTCGGCCATTTCGGCCAACGAAACCGGATGCCCCGTACAGCAGTTGATGATGCCGTTGACTTTCTCCTGCAGGAGTACTGCCGCTATCTGCGCCGCCAACTCATTCACCGACATGAAATCGTATTGATTTTTCCCGGTTGTGAAAGGAAATTCCTGTTTACCCGCCTTGTCCGCCTCCAGCAGCTTGGTGAATACGGAATGGTTCCTGGCATCGTCGCCATAGATATAAAAGCCGCGGAGCCATTGAAAGACACATTCCTTATCCTTCAGAAAGAGGGACAACGCCTGACGCAAGGTGTTTTTGGCAACCGCGTAGAGGGATTGGGGATTGCAAGGCGTATTCTCATCGATGGAGCCTTCGTGGTAGCCTACCTCGTGCATGGTACCCATCACGGCCAAATGCCGCAATCCACCATTTACCATGGAGGTCAGAAAGGTGTAATGCTTCGACAAATCAGCAATATGCCTATCCGAGTTATGCACGAATCCATCCCGCCATGCCAGATGCAGGCAAACGTCCGGAGAACCGACTGCACGGAAAATATCCGTCCCGACTCCTTCGCCGAAAATATCACATTCCAGCTTCCGGGCCCGTTCATCCACGTTTTCCATCCGCACATCGCAAGCCGCCACTTCATGCCCTTTGTCAAGCAATCGCTTCACCACATGGCTTCCGATGTAGCCGTTCGCTCCAGTTATCAGTATCTTCATATTTTTTCCCATCTATGGGCTTCAAAGTTAAACTTTTTAACGATTCTCGCCGGCATTCCCACCGCCACCGAGTAATCCGGAATATCATGGGTCACCACCGAATTCGCCCCGATAACGCAATGCCTGCCCACCGAAGCCCCCAATACGCAGACATGTTCGCCCAACCACGAACCCTCGCCAATCCTCACTTCGGCCAACGGTTCCACCGGCTGTTTCCATATCGGCGTATTTATATCCTCAAAACCGTGACGGCTGTCCAGGATACAAACCTTGTCAGCCGTAAGCACATCATTCTCTATCACAATTTTTCTCACGGCGTAAATGTGATTGAAATTGCCGATACGGCAGCCATCGCCAATCTGCAACAATGGTGTGGTGGTGTGTGTGGGTGTGTGTGTGTGGGGGGGGGGGCTTGGAGGAAGGGCCCCCAACCATACCGAATGTCCTACATACACGCCATCACCAACACTTATATTCCGGGTTCCATCCAGACGCAAGGGCGCCACCAACTTGCTCCTGCGCCCAAAATGCCTGAACCGGAACGGATACACAAACAGCGTATGAAAAATGGAATTTACCCGCGAAAGTATCGAAAGCATCTATTCAAACGTTTAATTATCCGATATTCTGATTAAAGAACGGCACCACCTTCCGCAATACATCTCCCGGAGTTGAACTGCCATAAACGTAGTTCGACAAAGAAAAACATTTATGCCCGAACATCGCCGCATAATATTGCATAGTGGAATCAAAACCATACACCTCCACATCCTTGGCATTCAACAGTTCAATTTCCATAATCGACCGATCTCCAATCTCCGCATAATCCAACTGATGGGCGTTCAAAAGTTCTTTCGTTTTATTCCGCACGGCAAGCGATTCATGAGGATGAAAGCGCAAAAACACTTTCTTACCCGCCAAACTCCGCACGCAATCGTCGATAGCCTTAAAATACCTATCCGCGTCCACCTTGAACATATCCAAATCCACCAACAACCCGCAGGTGGCCAAAACAGCCGAGCCCGACAAATCGTAATGGCATTCGGGATGAAACCTTTCCCTGATTTCCTCAAAAGACAGCCGAAAGACTTTCTCCCGGGGAAAACCTGGAAAGACATCTTCCCCGAACCCGAAATAAGAAACCCCCTGCATGCCAAAGGTCGCATTGTAAATGAACGGAAGGGAATGCATGGCAAAGCTATATCCCCTCAGCACTTTAAACATATCTTCCACTTTATCCTTAAAGGAAACGTATCTTGTCTTTGCGAGCGAAAGGTGCCGGGTGTTGTAGAAGTAGAAAGGGAGTTCCGGCACATAGGACGACAAGCCCTCTTCCATAAAGTGAATGCCGGCACAATTCCTATGCGTTGCCGCAAACCTATCCACAGAACCACTGAATGCGGGCACATATAGCTGGAACTTATCGCCTCCAGTCAGCCTGTTCAACCGATTGTCGTTATAACGGGCATTGTTCAGAAACTTCGACGGATTCCTAAACAAATCCTTCCATGAACGCCCCTCTATGAAAACAAAAGGGACGACCGATTGAGAATACTTCCAATTCGAAAAAACAACAACGTCTTTCTCTTCAATCCGCCTATTGCAGAGAACCCCCAACATAGCCAAATAGGTAATGGGAGACTGGACAAAAAACACGTGCTTCATACTCTGCCTGCGCTTAATCTACAAGGCGAAATTAAGCATAAAATTCAGCAGTACCAATTAATGCGTTCCTTTCTTTCCCAATCTAACCAATACGCCCATAAGTTCTTGTTTAAAGGATGGATAGGTATAATACTTTTGATTTTTGTTCCTCAAATATGTACGTACAAGTTTATTCCACTTTTTCTCTGAATAGGCATTGGGGCTCACTTTTTCGAAAAGATCCGCATATCGGAGGGCGATGTCTCGCTCGGAAAAATTTTCCGAAAATTTTTTAATGTAGGCGTGATCCCAATCCCTTTTCATTGCTTCCCGAATGGCTTCCGCCACAGTTTCATCGCTTCTGTCCGCCATCACCAAGGCGCATCGAGGGTCTCCCAACTCTTTTTCCGGTGCAATGTCGGCAAAAAATACGGCAGGCACCCCAAATGAGTAACCTTCCAAAATCGGCAGCCCAAAAGCCTCACTCTGCGTAGTGGTCATTGTAACTTGCGAATGGGATATTATGGACAATGTTTGTGAACGTGAAACCATGCCATAAAACGTACAACATGAAGCTACACCCAGCTTTTCCGCCTCTTTCTGCACGCGTCCGGCCATTCTATCCATCCCGACAAAATGAACCTTTAACCTTAACCGTTCATCCTTCGTCAGTAACCCTAAAGCCCGCACAATCTGAATTTGATTTTTCCGTTCACAGATACTACCGCATACCGAGATATTAAACGCTTCCGAAATGCACACATCGTCAGTCTCCTCTATCTTCGCCATTGCCGGCATTGGATTAGAAACAACGAAAACATTCGGAAGACCTGAAAAATACTTGGTCACACCCGACGATACACAAGAAAGCACCGCCCCGGTTTCAAGAAGAGGTGGACACATAAGCTTGGCAAGGCCGAGAAGAAAAGTTCGGGTTGTCTTTTCCGTTGCATAGTCTCCGTGACAGACCAACATCATCGGGGTGGTTGTGCGCAAGGAAGCACTCACAAAAGGAATTATCTGAGGCAACAAAGAATGAATAAAAGATACTTTCGGCTTATATTTTTTGATATAATGCGCGTACAACCCGACATATAAACGTTCCCTAAAAATTCGAAAACGCTGTTTCACAACCGGTTGACGAAAGAAAAAAAAACAAGAAACTGCAGCAAATACATCTTTTAGCCGAAGGTATCTTAAACAAAGCCAAGCATTTCTAGCAAGTAAGGTATAAGATTCCGAAAATTGTATTTTTTCGTTTTTGAACGCGGAACAAACCACATACACATTATAATTTGTATAGCGATGTATTATATCCGCCAACTGATCGACGACCAAGGCGAAGCCCGTACCCCCCTCCCCGTAAATCACTCATTTTCAGTAATTTAACAGATGATAAATCATGTGTAAATAAGATTATGCTTTCTCTTTGAGCCATCATTTTCAAACAACTTAAAATTAATCCACAAACTCCATCCGCATCCGTTCTCCCGCTCCCAGATCCCGGTTCACGCGTTTTCCTAAGAGCTCAGGCAAATAGCGAGGGTGCAGGCCATAGCCGGGACGCACGCTCCGCACGTTTTCTTCAGTAATGATGTCTCCCTTCTTCATATCTTGAGCCACATAGAGCGAACGCGAAAACTTACGTCCGTCCACCGGCGTGGAGTCGGTGGGATATTCCACTTTCCCGAGCGCTTTTTCCACGCGACGGATACGTTCCACCATAGCGGAAAATTCATCTTCCTGCATGGAAAACGCACTGTCGGGGCCACCTATCGAACGGTCTATGATAAAGTGCTTTTCTATCATCTCCGCACCTAAAGCCACCGCCGCCACTGCCACGTCCGCCCCTGTTGTGTGGTCGGAAAGCCCCACCTTGACACCAAAACGTTGCTTCATATCCGGAATGGTAAGCAGATTCGCATCCTCGATGGGCGCGGGATAGGCTGAGGTGCATTTAAGCAAGGTGATGTCGTCGCATCCCTCTTCCCTAATTGTATTCACGGCAAGCTCGATGTCTTCTATCGTGGCGATGCCCGTGGAAAGCACCATCGGTTTATGTCTGGACGCGATATAGCGTATCAAGGGTATGTCGGTGATTTCGAAAGAGGCGATTTTGTAGATGGGATTTCCCAAATCTTCGAGGAAATCCACCGCCGTTTTGTCGAAAGGTGTTGAAAAATACAACAGACCTTCTTTCCTGGCCGCCTCATAAAGTTCGGCATGCCATTCCCAAGGGGTATAGGCTTCTTTGTAGAGGTCGTACAGGCAATAGCCATCCCACAGGCCTCCGTGTATCAGAAAGTCTTCGTTACGGCAGTTCAAAGTAAGGGTGTCTGCCGTATACGTCTGCAATTTTATGGCATCCGCTCCTGCTTTTTTTGCGGCCCTGATGGTATCGAGAGCCGTTTGCTTGCTGCCATTGTGGTTGGCGGACATTTCCGCCACAACCAAAGTTTTAGAACGAACCATATTGTTTTGAATTGTTCTTTATTTCGTTTATCTCTTCCAAAGAAAAGCAAGCGGGATTGAAACATCCCACTAAAATCCTGTCCTCACTTTTCCCCTCCGTCAAGTAATAACCTTTCAATCGACCTTCCACTATCCAACCTGCCCGCAGATAAGTCTTGATAGACGGAATATTGGAAGCATACATTCCTCCATACAACCTCCGTATTCCATATTTTTCGAAAGCTATATGGGTACCGAGTTCTATCGCCTCAGAGGAATAACCTTTTCCGTGATAATCAGCATCGCCTAGTAAGGTAGCCAAATCCGAGATGCCGTGTTTTTTATTGATGGGGCCCAACTTAACCGTTCCGATAATCCGGTGTTGGTCCTTTACAAAAATTCCGAATGTATAATTGGTCTGTGTTTCCACTCCTTCACGAATGGAATGCGTCAGTTCCTGTTTGGTTATCTTGCGCCCTGAATTGGTATAATAACGCATCAATTCGGTGTTCTCAAACCAAAGCATCATATCATCCGTAATATCATTTTCCGTCAACTGTTTTAAATAAAGCCTTTCGCCGAAAATATCCATCTATAAAGTTTTAAAGAGTGAAACATAATGCATTCCGACACCTGAGAAAAGTCCTGTTGCCATCCCAAATACAAAATCGGTTAACTCCGGCAGATTCTCAGAATATTTTCCTGTCAATTTCCCCAACGGATATATCCAATCATGGGCTTTCATCATTTCGTAAAATCCTCTCTGATTATCCACATACCAACCTGCCGCCACTTTCGCTCCGCAGGCCAAAGCCTCCATACACACCGAACTTGCCGAACAAAACACTGCATCCGCTTGGGTAAAGACTTCGGCCATTTCGTCGGCAGAGAGCCTCGAACGATAGTTTACACGGGAGTCCTGAGCCATAGGAGCTTGGGAACGATAGCCATCGCCTACCACGGCGGTGATTTCACGCACGGACGGAATCTGTGTCAACCGTGTCACAAAATGCCCGGTAAAGTCCATGGCGTCGCTTCCTCCAAAACAGACAGCCACATTCTCCATCCTGTCATTCCGATGCGAAGGCCCACGTTTCGCCGCTTCCAAGAATGGACGGCGCAGCAATGCCCACTCCAACCCTAAGCACAGCCGGGTATAGGACTCCACATCCAACAAGGAGGCTTTATCGATTCCGTGGTTTATCACCACATCAGCTACATAATGCCTATCATGCATATCGTCTATGCATACCAATCGGCAGCCTTTGGCTTTGATGGCCTGTTGATATTCGGTGGTATAGAAATAATTGTCGAGAACAACGATTTCATCGCCGTGCAAGCATTCCAGAAACAGATCAAAACGGGTTTCATCGGCGGGCAGGGATTCCAGTCGGCAGACCTCCGAGGCCTCGTGGATTTGATATTCCGTAGGGGTCTGTGTAAAAAAAACACAGTCGAAATCCTCCTTCAGCATATCCGCCAAAGCCAAAGTTCGGATAAAATGCCCGTATCCGATAGTCGTATCTGCGTCTGCCCGGAAATAGACCTTACTTCTTTTCATACCGCAGCGTGTATTTCATTTCCGCCAACTTCCAGTCGGTTTCCGTATCAATGTCCTGAACGCAGGATTCATCCATCACGATACCGCCAGTCTTGCCCGTTCCGGCAAACCACGGTTCAATCTTGTACCAATAGAAAGTGCCCGTGTCGTGATATTCCATGGGCAGGTCCTGACTGCGCGCGTTTTCGTATTTGGGCCAATGCCGTTGCAATTCGCCGTTCCCGTTCAAATCCAGACAACGCCAGATGGGATACGAAAAAGCCACCACCGGATAAACCATTGAAAAGTCGGAAGACAATAAACGTCCGTAAGCTTCTGCTATATGCCTGCCGGTAACAAGCGGCGCCGTGGCATAGATACAGCACATATTCGAGAACTGCCGTCCCTGTTCACCATAACGGGCAAGCACCTCGCGAAGCACATCTGCCGTGGTGGCGAAATCATCAGCCGTGGCCGAAGAACGCATAAAGGGTACCTTGGCCCCATAACGACGCGCCACCTCGGCAATCTCCTCATCGTCGGTCGAAACCATCACCTCCTCGAAAAGCCCCGATTCCAGAGCCGCCCCGATGGAATATGCCATAATGGGTTTTCCCAAAAAGTCCCGGACATTTTTGCGCGGAATCCTCTTGCTTCCCCCTCTTGCCGGAATAATCGCGATGTTTTTCATTTTCCGATATACGCAAGAACTTTTGCTATCACATAATCTTGCTCCTCATCCGTCAATGTGGGATACATAGGCAGGCTCAGGCAATGTGCGTAGTAGTTTTCCGACACGGGAAGCGATACCCCCGCGCTGCCATGTTCCCTATAATACGGCATGGTGTGGAGTGGCACATAATGAACCTGGGCATAGACTCCGTTTTCGCGCAGAAAGTCGTACAAACCCCGACGGTCTTCCACTTGTATGATATACAGATGGTAGGCATGGAAAACATTGTCCGCTACAAACGGACAGCGAATCTTCTCCGCATAGGGCGCGAAGGCCTCCGTATAGCTTGCGGCGATTTGCTGTCTACGTTGCAGGCCTCTTTCCGCCCGCTTCAGCTGCGAGATACCCAACGCCGCCTGAAAATCGGTGATACGGTAGTTGTATCCCAATTCATGCATCTCATAATACCAACCGCCTTCATCTTTCTTCTGCAGAACGTCGGGATTTTTAGTGATTCCGTGCGTCCTATACAGGCACAAGGATTCATAGAGTTCCTTATCGTCGGTGGTCACCATTCCCCCCTCGCCCGTAGCGATATGCTTGACGGGATGAAATGAAAAAACCGCCAAATCAGCAAATCTCCCGTTCCCGCAACGTTGCTGCGTGCCTGTCTTATCAACGAAATAACCGCCGGGAGCGTGGCAGGCGTCTTCCAATATCCACAGACCGTATTTGTCGGCCAAGGTGCGGAATCGTTCCAAATCCACGGGATAGCCGCCGAAATCCACAGGGACGATACCTTTATAGGTTCCCAGAGGAGCGGCGGACAGCATTTCTTCCAACTTCTCCACATCCATCACGTAGGTATCCTCGTTGATGTCGCAAAAGACCACCTCTCCGCCGCAGTAGCGGATACAATTGGCACTGGCGGCGAAAGTTACCGGAGTCACGATCACCTTGTCGCCGGGTTTCACGCCCAAAGCCACCGCCGACAGATGCAGTCCCGCCGTGGCGTTGTTGACAGCCACGGCATACTTCGAACCGACATAATCGGCAAAAGCCCGTTCGAACTCCGAAATCTTGGGACCTTGTGTCAGATAGTCGGACTGTAAGGTTTCGACCACTGCGGCAATATCTTCATCCGTGATATGCTGACGACCGTAGGATATAGGTTTGCGTATCATTTCACTTCGAAATTGGGATCCACATAAAGCCTAATTTTTTCCCGTATGCTTTCCACCGTTTCCCATTGATCATTGGCATCGGAACTGTAGTGAAGCGTTTCCGGAACCGGCTTCCCTTGATGATGACGGATGTAATCTTCCTTCGTATATGCGAACGACACCGAGGGAAGGATAGCGTAATAGGCGCCTATATCAATCGTATTGAGCGCATCGGTCACCGTAATCATTTCTTCGTGAAGCTTTTCTCCCGGCCGTATTCCAATCTCTACCTGCGGCAAGCCGGGCGCAATGGCTGTCGCCACATCTTTTATGTGATAGGACGGAATTTTAGGAATAAATATCTCGCCGCCCAAATGATGTTCAATTGCCCAAAACACCAAATCCACACCTTCTTGCAAAGAGATATTGAAACGGGTCATACGCATATCGGTAATGGGCAATTCTGTAGCACCACTGTCCCGCTTCGCGATGAAAAAGGGTATGACGGAGCCACGGGATCCCATTACGTTACCGTATCTCACCACCGAAAACTTAATGTCCCGCGAGCCCCGGATATTATTGGCGGCAGTAAACAGTTTGTCGGATGTGAGCTTGGTAGCACCGTACAGATTGATAGGGGCACAAGCCTTATCCGTGGAAAGAGCCACCACATGCCTTACCCCACTTGCCAACGCAGCGTTGATCACATTCTGAGCGCCGTGAACATTGGTCTTGATACATTCTTCGGGATTGTATTCGGCCGTGTCCACTTGCTTTATCGCGGCGGCATGAATAATCACGTCTATGCCCTCGCAGGCTCGCTTCAACCGTTCCCCATCCCGTACGTCTCCGATAAAGAATCTCAACTGAGGATATTTATCGTGCGGATATTTCTGCTTCAGTTCGAACTGTTTCAGTTCATCGCGCGAATAAATCACTACCCTCTTTACCTGCGGATAACGGGCAAAGATGGTTTCCACAAATTTTTTGCCGAAAGAACCGGTTCCGCCGGTTATCAGCACGGACTTATTGTTAAGCATCACCCTATATTTTGCGACACAAATGTACACAGAATTATCCTACTTGATAAAAGCCCATACCAATTTTCCCTATCCTCATGGAAACCCTATTGGGATTTGTCACCCTTGAACAGCTTGCACACAAATTACAGAGAAATGGTTTATCGCTCTGTGTCGAGAAAATGCCCCGAAAGGGCGCTTGTAAACGCTACCATTGAAATCCAGTTTCCATCTTACCCTTTCCGTTCGAACCGTATGCAGCTTTGCGCCATCGGGGTGTAGTTGGGGTCGTCCCACAAGCGCTATCGTGAGTCGTTTTTTCATGGTCTCTCGAATGTTCAAAAAAAACGAAGTCTCCCGTTTATTGTTTCATTCATTATGTATCCCTCAAATATTTCGACGGCATCTCTCCATCTTAGATTCCTCTCTACACATCCGTCAACCAAGCAAAATCCTCCTCTACTATTTCGACCTCTAATTTTTCTTCGCCTGTCAGAGGTAAAGCCTTTTGCTTAAACTGATTCCACGATTCTCGCACGGCTTTCTTAATGCCATCCGCCTCTTCTTTCATGTAGTTCACCCCATAGCCTCTTGCTTTATCCGCCCAATAGGCAACCTGCTTAGTATATTTAAAAACATCCCCACTCGAAAGAGACTGCTTCAGTTCCCGCAAAATTCGTACAACACTTTCTTGGGGTGTATAGGGGTAATCCTCTTTCAACTTTATATAACCATCGAACTGACTAACCGAAAAAACTTTATAATTTTTCAATTTTCGATGTTCTCCCTTTTTGTCGCGGAACCAATGAGTCACTCTTTCTATAACTTTGTCATTGAAGATAAAGCAGCTACAGTTCTCGACAGTACACGTTCCATATAATAAGGCTTTTGTATGCTCATCCTTCTTTATCCATTCCGATGCGTCAAGAGTCCTTTCACTTCCGTAATTCATCCGAAATTCCACCAACAACAACCGTTTATGCGAGCAACGATTATTTTCATAGTCGACAATACCCACTGCAACATCCATGGTAGGATTACGGTCTCGTCCCTTGGATATCTTCCTTTCATACTCATCCATCGCCAGACACTTTACCCCTTCCCGAAAATATCCTTTCCCCGGATAATCCTCTTCTGCAGCCCCTCTTAGTGTAGAACCACAATCGGGAAAAAATTGATGCCCTTCTACCACTTCATTTTCATACGCCAATTCCATATTCGTCCATTTTATTGTAGGCCATATTAAACGACTTAAAGATACGCTCTATGTCGTGTCCCTGATCCACATAGGTAAACATATAATCATCTATCGACTCAGCAAGATAGCAGTGCAAATCTTCCAACACATTTTCCTTATTGGCTATGGTTTGCAATGCTTCAACCATGTGCGGGTTATGACTTGCCACCAGCACTTTCACCCCTAAATTTTTATGCAGCAAGACAAGTATGCGAGCAAACTCGATAATCCACTGAGGGTGCAGGTGCGCCTCCGGCTCGTCTATCATCAGTAACGTCTTATCGCCAAGATACCCGTTTTCCAATAAACGTTGTATATAAGAAAACGACTTCACGCCAGTTGCGGCATCCTGCACCTTAATTTCCAAACCGTCTTCCCTTCTGAAATGGACTTCTTTTTGTCCAAAATCGTCATCGGCAAGAATCGCCTTCCCATGCAACAAACTGCTTAGCCGTTTTAAAATTTTTTTCGCTTCCAGGGGCGCTTCATAATTTTCTCTACTATCAAGCACAAATTCGTTCAAGTCTTGCCAGAATACATTATCCATCCCCGTTTCACCAAATAGAGCCATCGGCGTATCGATATAGATGGCCTGGGTCAAGTTGTAAAGATGCCCCACCTTCCCCTCATCGAATAACTTCACCCCATCTTCTTCAAATTGTATATCTTGCGGATATTCATCACGCATATTAAATTTATTGTGA
Organism: Ruminococcus flavefaciens; assembly: GCA_023667315.1. Classification (GTDB taxonomy): domain Bacteria; phylum Bacteroidota; class Bacteroidia; order Bacteroidales; family P3; genus Pullibacteroides. The sequence continues at coordinate 32,401 of JAMPAI010000004.1, read as the reverse complement.
ACCAATTCAAAAAAAGTTTCCTTTCCCCTCTTTTCCTTATCCATAAGATACCTTTTTTGAAACACTTCCACCAAGTGTTGTTGCTTTTCTCGATAGATTCGCATCGTAGCTGACACATCTTCCGTTATGTCACTCTCAATCCCAAGTACGCTAAAAACACGATCTCGCCGAACCCTCGGTATGTTACGGGTATTCAAATAAATTTCTAACTCTTCCCCTAAATGTTCCGACACCTTTTGGAAAACCTCGATTAGCGCCCCAAGATCCGCATCATCCGATCCTAAAAACGCCATTTGATTAAGTGCATCACGAAAGAAACGCGCATTGCCCCTTCTCTCCTCTGTAGTGGCGAATTCCAGTTCCCACCTTATCCTATCCAACACCTTCACCCGATCACGCAGTGCTGCAGCAAACCTCACATAAATGTACCTATCATAAGAATTTGCTCCATTAACCGAGTAATACAACCATTTGGACAGCGTACTTTTCCCCGCTCCATTAATCCCCGTCAACACCGTTATCCCATCCAATTTTATGGAGGCATCTTTCACCGCATGATAATTTCGCAGTGTGTACACATAATCACTCATAAAACAGCTACCGTTAGCGTTGTTTCAACAATGTTCGTTGTTTAACATTACATCAAACAACTAGGCATCCTCAATCGAACACCCTTTCATCTTATTGCGAAGATACACATTTTACTTCACTCTCTTGCAAAATAGCACCAAAATATAGGCCTAATCCTTGCCGAATACAACGATAGCCGCATGGTACTGGAAGGGGATCGACCGTGCCTTACCCTTTCCGCTCGAACCGTATGTAGCTTTGTGCCATCGGGGTGTAGTTTGGATCGTCCCACAGAGAGCTGGAAATCATCAGGTCGGCACTGATGCGGTTGCAGGCGATGGGCACGTTGTGCAGGCGGCATTGGCGCAGCAACATCTGGATGTCGGCTTCGTGGGGCTGGGGATTGAGGTCGTCGATAAGGAAAATGGCCAGGTCGATCTCGTTGCGTACCACCATGGCGGCAATCTCGGCATCGCCACCCATAGGCCCGGACTGCATGCACTGGATATCGGCCTCGATGCCTACTTCCTTGAACATATCCTGGATCAATCCGCCGGTGGTTCCCGTGCAGACCAAATGGTGGCGTGAAAGATAGGTGGCGTTGAACTTGGCCCAGTCCACCATGTCGGCCTTTCTATGATCGTGCGCCACAAGTGCTATCGTGAGTCGTTTTTTCATGGTCTCGATAAACTTTTGTGCGCAAAGATACGGAAATACACGTGTCCATATTAACCCGAAATTTCAATACAATTTCTCGGATTACAATCCAAATTTTATATATGATTTTTTGGATTACGGCAGTTCGTCATAACTCAAGATAATTATCTGGATTGGTTGGTTTTCAACCGACCTTTTCTCGCCATGGCAAAATCCAAATAAATTTGGCTTCTGCTCATGGCTTAACGAAAAGGTTGAAATAAAAAGTACCTTTGCACCAAAGCACTCTCATCCATGAAACACGAGAATCAGAATACGGAATATAAGCGCAAGTGGAAAGACGAATACCTGAAGTGGGTATGCGGCTTTGCCAATGCACATGGAGGAAAGATTTACATCGGAATCGATGACGACCTCTCGGTAGTCGGGCTTGACAAACCACAACAAGCGCTAGAAGATATTCCCAACAAAATCGTATCATTATTAGGCATCGTGGCTGAAGTGAATCTTGTTGCGATGGAGGGGAAAGACGTTCTCGAAATCATTGTGGAGCCAAGCAACATCCCCATTTCTTACAAAGGCAGTTATTACTATCGTTCGGGATCTACCAAACAAGAATTGAAAGGTCTTGTGCTTCATCAATTCCTACTAAAAAAGACAGGACTCAATTGGGAGGATCTGCCATGCCGTGGAGCAAGCATGACCGATATCGACAATGACGCCGTGGCCTACTTCCTGAAGAAAGCCGTCAAGGCCCAACGCATGCAACCCGAATCCATAGATTCTTCTATCTCCGAAGTCTTAGAAAATCTTGGATTGCTTTCCGACGGCACACCCTCCAATGCCGCCATCTTGCTCTTTGGCAAGAATCCACAACGATTTATGGCAACCTCCAGTTTCAAAATCGGAAGATTCGGATCCAGCGACCATGATTTGCTGAGTCAAGACCTGATTGAAGGCAACATTTTGCAGATGACAGACCGAGTTATCCGTACGCTCAGCGACAAATATCTTGTCCGTCCCATTCATTACGAAGGCCTGCAGCGTATCGAACCCCTTGAAATTCCGGAAGATGCCTTAAGAGAAATCATTTTCAACAGCATCGTCCACAAGAACCAGCAAGGTTCTTGGAACCAGATGAGCATTTATAACGACCATATCCGCTTATGGAACGATGGGGATTTGCCGGATAACTACACCATCGATACCTTACTCGGAAAACACACTTCAAAACTTCGTAATCCAAAAATTGCCAATGTATTTTATAAATCCGGATTTATCGAGGCATGGGGGCGCGGCATACAAAAGATTTTAGACGGATTCCAAGAGGAACACTTAACTCCTCCCACTTTCCGTGCCGAACAGGGAGGGTTTTCGGTGATTATTCCGCGCGAACGCTTCGTTAAAATCACTATGGGCGAAAAAGCGCAATCCGATTTAAAAAGCGTACAGAAAGGCAAACCAAAAACCACTGATAATCAAAGCAGGATAGATTCTTTACATCAAGACAAGTCAAAAGAAAAGCAGAAAAGCGAACCAAAAATCGTTGACAATCAAAACAAGATAGGTTCAGCGCCTCAAGACGAGCCAAAAGGAGATCAGAAAAGAAAACCAAAAATCATTGATAATCAAAACAAAATAGATTCATTACGTCAAGAAGATCCCAAAATCGACCCAAAAGATCTTATCTTGGAGATGATTAAAAAAGATCCGACCATCAGGAGAATAGAACTTGGCACGCTTATAGGTTTGCACATAAGCAGTATTCAACGTTACCTAAAAACACTCGTTGAAGATGGCAAACTGCGCCATGTGGGACCCTCCAATGGTGGACACTGGGAGGTAATCGGATAGCCATGAATGCAAAGAACAGCACATACAATATCGCCGTAATCCTTGCAGGAGGCAGCGGAAGCCGCATGGGTGGCGATTTGCCCAAGCAGTTCCTTATGCTGGGCGGCAAGACGGTGTTGGAATATGCCGTGGAGGCATTCGAACAGAATCCTCACATTCACGAGATTGCCGTTGTGTGCGCGCCCGAATGGAAAGCCAAGGTGGAGGAACTGACGGCAAGGAATGCCTGGACGAAACTCAAGAAGATCCTGCCCGGCGGCAAGGAACGCTACCGTTCCACCCTCTCGGCGGTGGAAGCCTACCGCAATACACCGAACGTCAACCTGATTTTCCACGATGCGGCGCGTCCCCTGCTGAGCCAGCGCATCATCGACGAGGTTGCCCAGGCCCTGAAAACCCACCAGGCCGTGGATGTGGCGCTTCCCTGCACCGACACCATACTGCAGGTTAACGGAGGCTTCATTCAAGGCGTTCCCGACCGCAACACGCTGATGCGCAGCCAGACCCCGCAGGCCTTCGCCCTGGAAGTTATCGCCAAGGCTTACGATATAGCACTGAAAGACACAAATTTCACCACCACCGACGATTGCGGCACGGTGCTTAGATACCTTCCGGAAATCCCCATCTTTATCGTTCCCGGCGACGAACGCAACCTAAAGCTGACCCACCCCCAGGATCTGCCGGTATTGGAAAGGCTGGTTCAGACAAAATAAAAATGCCACCCTTGCGAGGCAGCATTTTCCCATTTCAGAAAGTTCATTCTAATCCGGAATATCCTTTTTCCGGGTGAACCGCAGGGCCTTTACCAGCCAGTTCGGCAGCGGCTTATTGGCGTTGAAGCGTTTCAGGTTCAGGAACAGCCCCCATTTCTTGACGATGGGCACCCGGCAGGTCTCCACGTATTCAATCAAGGTTCCCGAAGGGTCTTCGTTGTAGGCGAAATGCCCGGCGGCATCGCCCATGTCGAAATCGGGGTTCTGCTTGATGCTGTCCACCGTAAAGGCACTGCCCACCCGCTTGGCCTGCTCGCGTATGGCCTCGATATGGCGGATGTCGTAGCAGATCTGAATAAATCCCAATTCACCCCAAAAGCGGTTCTCGAAAATCTTGCGCGCCGGCACAGGTCTGTCCAAGGCCTGCACCAACTCGATTTCCGAGGGTCCCAAGAGCCTCGAGAAACCGCCCGTACGCGGCTGGGAATGCGCCAGCAGTACCCGGCGGAAGCGAACGCCCGGCACACCCATCTTTCCCAAATCGGCAAAGACTTCGGTTTTATCGGAATACACCTTGTCGTAGCCCAACATATCCTTGTAAAACGCCATGGCCGCGTCCATATCGGCACAGCCCACCACCGCGCCGTACACCCCACCGGTGGGCTTGTTCTCGTTTACGAACCAGGCCTCGGCATTGGCCACCTCCACAAGCTGGAAAACGTTTCCGTCCGGATCCCACACATAGAAATAGTCGCGTTCCAGCGCGTCCCTGTACAGTTCGCTTACCGTGGCGCCCATCTCGATATAGCGCCTGTGGGTATCGGCGGCGTTCCTGCACTTTATCTTGCAGGCGAACACCCCATAATCGCCGGGCAGCACCTTGAAATCGGCCGCCCTCGGTTCAAAATCGCGGTGTTGCCAGATCTCGAAGCCGCCCCCCCCCTGCAGGTTCATGGCCAGCACCGCTCGGCGGTTGCGCGGCTTTCCGCCCGTGTAGGGCAGCATATATTCGGCCGGGGCGCGTTCATCGAATATAATGGCGTCCGTTCCGAAAAAACGATTGTACCACCGCCAGGCCTTGGCCACGTCGCGCACGCCTATCCCCATTTGCTGTATACCCGAAACGATGGGCCGTCTTTCTTCCGTTGTCTGTTTATTCATTCTCGATTGGTTTTCTACCGAATGGCGCCGTATGGCGGTTCAGTTGGGTTTTACCTTGCTTACCAGCCTGTAGTACAGGGCCGGGATGTAACGGCGGAAATACACCATAAGTACATCCTTCCGGCACACATAGACTTCCTTTTTGTTGCGTCTCACGGCGCGCAGGATGCGTTCTGCGCAACGTTCGGCGGTAATGCCGTTGGCCTGGGCGTGGTCCATGATGCCGTATTCGCTGCCATCGGCCTTAAGGGCGTGGAGCGATACATTGGTAAGGATCCTGCCGGGGCAGACCACGGTAACCTCGATGCCGTGCTGCCGGTTTTCGGCGCGCAGGGTCTCGTAGAAGCCGTGCATCGCGTGCTTGGCCGCCGAATAGGCCGAGCGCTGCGGAAAACCGAACACCCCCACGATACTGCTGATGGCCACGAAACGGCCTTTGCCGCGCGCGAGCATCGAAGGCAGCACGGCCTTGGCCAGCTGCACCCCGCTGAAGTAGTCCACCTGCATTATTTTCCGATCCACCTCCAGGGGCGTTTCAGCCACCAGCGAACGCTGGCTTATGCCGCCGTTGTTGATCAGCATATCCACATAGCCGAACTTCTGCAGCACGTTTTTGGCCGCCGTGTCCAGACTCTGCGGGTCGGCCAGATCCAGACACTCGATGTGGTGGTTCTCGGGATGGGCGCAGGAGCGGCGGACCCGTTCCAGTTCGGCCTGCTTGCGTGAAGAAAGGATAAGCCTCGCCCCTTGCCTTGCATAGGCGTAGGCCAAGGCTTCCCCGATACCCGAAGAAGCCCCCGTAATCCATATGATGGGTTTATTTTCCACGTTCTTTGTTTTTTACCGCAATCGCGCCTCCTGATTCAGCCACGAAACCGCCGTGGCCAACAGGGCGTCTTTCTCGTTGGGCAGCCGCTCGTCGAGCACCTCGTCCAACAGCCGTTGCAGGCATTTGCCCAGCACCCCGCCGGTCTGATAACCCACGGCAATCAGGTCGCTGCCTTTCACGACCAGGTCTTTGAGACTGAAGCAGGAATCCTTCGCCAGCACTTCCTGCAAGCCCGCCCGCAGCGAGTTGATGTAGGCTTCCCGCTCAGGCCAGAAGGCCGGGTTCTGCCCGGCGGCGTCGCAGGTCTTCATGAGCAGCAGGCGTTCGAACTGTTCCAATCCCAGGCGGTTGAGCCAACGGCGTATGCTGCGGGTATTGCCCTCCACGCGCGCATCGTGCACTTCCACGAGGGTGCGCACCTCGGAGGCCGTCTTGGTGTCGAAACGGAGCCGTTTCATAATGACCGAACAGAGCTGGCGGCTTATCTCGCCGTGTCCGTAGAAATGGCCGATGCCCTCCGCGTCCATCGTAAAGGCGGCGGGCTTGCCCATATCGTGGAACAGGATGGTGAATTTGAGCACGATGTCTTCCACCTTGCAGGCTTCCATGGCCTTCATCGTATGTTCCCAAACATCGTAGGAATGATGGAAGTTATGCTGGTCGAAGCCGATCATGGGCTTCAGTTCGGGCATGATGAAGCAAAACACGTCGGCGTATTCGCGCAGGAGCGCCGCCACGCGAACGCCCGAAGCGTGCATGAAACGGTAGAGTTCGGAGGTGATGCGTTCCACGGCCACCTTTTCGAGCAAGGGTACAGTCTCGTGCATGGCCGCCTTCAGTTCTTCGTTGATCGAAAAGCCAAGCAGAGCCGAGAATCGCAGGGCGCGCAGAATCCGCAAGGGGTCTTCGGTAAGCCTGTCCTTGGCCGAGCCGGCGCAGCGCAACACGCCTTTCTGCAGATCGCTTACGCCGCCAAAAGGATCCACGATGCCTTCCTGGGGCGACCAGGCGATGGAATTGATCGTAAAGTCGCGCAGCTCCAGGTCTTCCCGCAGGGAGGAGGTTTCGTTCTTTCTCCGAAGCGTTTTCTTGCCGTGGATGGCCGCGAAGTCGCTTTTTTTCCGGAAGACGGTTATTTCGTAGGGACGGCCGTTGTCGATGACTGTAAGGGTGCCGTGCTTGAGCCCGGTGGCCGCCACATAGTAGCCTTTTTCCTCGAACACCGGACGTATCTGGGCGATGCCCGCCGAGGTGCATATATCCCAGTCGTGGGGTTTCTTGTCCAGCAGGCAGTCGCGCACGCAACCGCCCACCAGGTAAGCCGGATGATCCTGTTCGTGCAGGATTTCCAGGATACGGTCCACCGGCGCGGGAACAGCCAAACTCGTTTTCATTTCCATTCTCAATCTCCTCATCTGTCAACCAAGCGCAAATTTAACTACAAATCTCCGTGATACCAATTCGCCAAGGGCAAGTTCGATGTAGGTAGAGTCAAGAACCGAAAGCAATTAGCATTATTTTCCTATCTTTGTCCACATTGTCTGTGCGTCTTTTGGTGTGCAAGGCAATGACATATTGGAAAAGCGCTATCGCTTTATTCCATCAACGTAAACTTTGACACTTTACAAGATATGAAATTTGCCTACAAACTGACGTTTGCAATTTTTGCACTTGAACTTTTTCTTTCCGGCTGTGGAAAACCAGATATTCCAACAAGCCAGCTAAAAGAAAAACTTTTAGGCGAATGGTGTCAAATCCTACATGAGGCGAAAGGCGACACCTACGTGTTTTCATCAAATGATACTATCTATCTGAAGTCACAATACGATAATGATATTTATGCCATGTCATATCACATAACAAACGAAAATATCATTGAAGTGAAAAGGTTATGGGACAATGCTTCTGATAAAATCTCCCGGCATACGGTTTCATTTTTACCAAATGATACGCTGCTTTTAGATCAATTTGCATCTGTTAACAATGGCGTTACGGAAGTTGCAGATATTAAACTCGTGAAGAACCATACCGATCAATTAGAGAAACGGCTCATTGGAAAATGGCAATTAGTTGGTGAGGGCTATTATGACGATCATGATGTTTTGATAATGAATTCATTGGAAGATGATGGACGTTATATAGAATTTCGGGAAGATTTAAATATGGTGCGTCCTACCACTTATGAACCAATCCGCCCTTATCGAACGGAAGGGCATATTCTATTTGAAAATTATTTGGATGAGGACAATATGTTTATCTATCAATTTGGAATCATAGACAATGTGTTGATATTAAAATATCTACAAGGAAATATGCCCGACATTCCCCGACAGATAGTTGTTTTCAAATATGAAAAAGTTTAGTCACCTCAAAAATATAAATCGATGCAAAAAATATTATTCGTATTGCTCTTAGCAATAAGTGGGATGGCTTCTTCCCAAGTACCATCTACATTCTTTGTTGACAGAAATGCTTTTGATGCATACCCGGCTTTAAAGCAAATGTATCCAAAAAGTAAACCGTCTGCAAAAAAAATGCCGGCAATAGCAAACATCCAAAAACTGCTCGCAGAAGATAAAGAATTAGCCGATTATGGAGATTTTCCCTTTCGCTTCGGCTATGAGTTTAACGTCAACTATTCATTAGGCGACGGCATATGGGATGAAACCGAAAAAGAACGAATATGGCGCTTAAGTGTTGCTTCTGAAGGTGCATACTCTCTCAATTTCGTTTTCTCTGAATTAAAGTTGAAAGCCAATGCGACGATTTATATTTTTAATCCAGATGGCAGAATGGTTTATGGGCCTATTACCGAACGTCAAAATATTCCACAAGATTGCAAGTTTTTTTTGACAGATCTAATAGCAGGCGACAATGTTGTCATTCAATTGCATGAACCTAAGACGGCCAAAGACACCTCTGAATTGACTATTTCAAGGGTAATACATGCTTATGTCAATATGTTTCCGACAGAGGAAATGACAAAAACGGCAAAATACGATTGTCACAACGATGTTGCTTGTTATCCGGAGTGGGAAACAGAAGCAAATAGCGTCGCGCTTATACTACTGTCAAGTGGAAGTTATTGGTGTTCGGGTGCCTTGGTTAACAATACCCGACAAGATAAAAGACCTTTCTTTTTGTCTGCTTTTCATTGTATTGATACGGACAACGACCCTGATAATCTAAGTGAAGAAGAAATAAACAATGCTAAAAATTGGGCTTTCCGATTCCATTATAAAAAAACAACATGCGCCGGAAGTGTTGTATATAATTATATTACATACAATTATGCTTATTTTAGATCTGCGTGGCAGCAAACGGATTTTTTACTGATGGAATTGCAGAACTTAAATAATGCGGCAGAAAATAACCTTGTATTTGCAGGTTGGGACAGAAGTGAAAAAATTTCGTCATCAGGAACAGGAATACATCACCCCGCAGGGGACTTAATGAAAATATCATTTGATTACGATAATTTGACATCCAACAATAGCCCGCTTTCGTGGACTGATAATGTAATATCTCCTGCGAATACACATTGGAACGTTAGTTATGATAATGGCACTACCGAAGGAGGTTCTTCGGGATCCCCTTTGTTTAATCAAAATCATCGAATCATAGGTCAATTGCATGGAGGCGCGTCAGGATGCCCCCCTGTTACAAAACGATATGGACGTTTTGATAAATCTTGGACAGGTGGAGGCACCAACGAAACGCGTTTAAGCAATTGGTTGGACCCTATCAATTCTAACGTGACTTATCTTGATGGTATTGACTCACACTGCACATTGACCACCGTACAAAATAAAACTTTTTCAAACAGTACGACCATTAACGGATGTAATATCGACGTTAAAAACGTAACTGTTAAAAAAGGAGCGAAGCTCACTTTGGATGCAGAAAGAGAAACTACCATCAATGGTCCTTTTGAGGTAGAACTCGGTGCTGAATTTGAAATAAAAACAAAATAATCAACACCATGAAAGCAAAACCAATAATCATACTATGCCTTTACCTATTATCGCTAAACGCATGGGCGAACCCCGATATAATTACATGGCAAGGGGAGGCTCGATGGAGGGTATGGTCAATGTATCGGGAATATTCCCTTGTGGACGGGGGGCGGAAATATCGAACCGATCAATATTTCTTTAGTCGGAACGCAAGGGATACAACGATAGGAAACAATGAATATTGGGAGGTGTTTTGGCGCAAAAATAGTGATGAAAGAAACGAGGTATCGGCAGGTTACGCATTGCGGGAAGACAGCGTTCGGGTCTATGTCTATGATTATGCCGGCCAACGGGAACACCTGCTTTTCGATTTTTCCCTGCAAGTGAACGATGTGTTGGCCATGGATTGGGTGGAAGAAACGGACACGCGCAAAAACCCTGTGTTTCGGGCATTGGCCGTGGGAGACACCGTTATCTCAAACATGTACGGAGGCAGTAAAGGTTTTCATTATCTGAAAGTGTATGATACCGTCCATCAAGTTACGGACATGTGGTTAACCGAAGTTGGCTCTGCTTCGCACGGCATAGCCTGGCGTAAGGATTTCGGGCGGTCGTTGGACACGCTCGAAACAGTACTCTGTACTAACGCAGGGCGTGATTATAAAAATCCGGATTATACGTCCTGTTATGTTTCGGAAAACAAGCCCGAATATGTTTCCCTTATGGGAAAACTGCTTTTAGCTTTGACACCGTCGTTTGGTTTTCCCGAACAGGATTGTTGTATTGAGGCGATAGCGATTAAGGTCGGTAACCTCACTCCTATCCTCAGTTACAATTCAACTTGGGCGTTCGATGGTGCTCCACTTCAGGTTGAGGGTGTGGACTATGCGGAGGGCGACAGTGTGGAAGTGAAAGGATATGTTTCTTCAAGTTACGATATAGGCGGCAGGCTGTATTCCGAAATGCAGCTCGAAAGCATCCGGAAAGTAGGCGCCGCCCCAACCGAGAAGCACCCAAAAGCGGAGTTAATCCTAAGCCCCAACCCCGCCGGCGAGACGATAACGCTCACCGCCACGGGCTGCAACCTCCAGAAGGTGGAGATACTGGACGTAAACGGGCGTGTTCTGTATGCCGCCACATTGGATAATCAAACCTCGTTCCGCTGCAACGTGTCGTGGATGCCCTCGGGCATCTACCTCGCCCGCGTAAAGACCCCCTGCGGAGTGCTTACGGAAAAGTTTTCGGTGAGGTAATTTCACGTTTTGATGCGGTAACCTTGATTCCTGCCCCGGCAATGCTCAAAATATCCGGCATTGCCGGGGCTTGATTGTATGGACGCCGCCGGCAGAACATATTGGATTCGTATCTTTAACTCCGTTGAAGATACTCCGGCTCGGCGGAGCAACTTGAAAGCAAGCTTTCAGTTGCTCCGCTCTCACCTTATTCGTATCTTTGCAGTTTGCACCACGCATAAGAAGACCACATGGACAATATGTTAGACAAACTGGACGCGCTCAGCGCCCGGTACAGGGAAATCGAGGAAGAGATGAACCAGCCTGAGGTGATGCAGGATATGAAGCGTTACATCAAGCTGAGCAAAGACTACAAGGACATGCAGCCCATCGTGGCGGCGCACAAGGAATACCGCAACCTGCTTTCGAACATCGCGGCGGCCAAAGACGTGCTCAACAACGAGAAAGACGAGGAATTCCGCGAAATGGCCAAGGAGGAGCTGAACACCTACCTGCGCCAGAAAGACGAGACCGAGGAACGCATCCGCATCCTGCTCATTCCCGCCGACCCGCAGGACTCCAAGAACGCCATCGTGGAGATACGCGCCGGAACCGGAGGCGACGAAGCCGCCATCTTTGCCGGCGACCTCTACCGTATGTACACCCGCTACTGCGATGCCAAGGGCTGGAAAGTGGAGACGGTGGATTATACAGAAGGCACGGCGGGCGGCTACAAGGAAGTGATCTTCAACGTGTCGGGCGACGGTGTCTACGGCATCCTCAAATACGAGTCGGGCGTGCACCGCGTGCAGCGCGTGCCGGCCACCGAAACGATGGGGCGCGTGCATACCTCGGCCGCCTCGGTGGCCGTGTTGCCCGAAGCCGATGAATTCGACGTGGAGCTGAAGGCCTCCGATATCCGCAAGGACACCTACTGTTCGTCGGGACCCGGCGGGCAGTCGGTGAACACCACCTATTCGGCGGTGCGCCTCACCCACATCCCCACCGGCATCGTGGTGGCCATCCAGGACGAGAAATCGCAGATAAAGAACTACGAGAAGGCCTTGCGCGTGCTGCGTACCCGTATCTACGAAATCGAGTACCAGAAATACCTCGACGACATTTCCTCCAAGCGCAAGACCATGGTCTCCACCGGCGACCGTTCGGCCAAGATCCGCACCTACAACTACCCGCAGAGCCGCGTCACCGACCACCGGATCAACTTCACCACCCATAGCTTAGGCACGTTTATGGACGGCGACATCCAGGAAATCATCGATGCCCTGCAGCTGGCCGAAAACGCCGAGAAGATGAAGGAATCGGTGGGTTAGACCTTCCAAACATTCCAAGCCATGACAAGACAGCAACTCATAGAACAGATACACGCCAAGAAATCGTTTCTTTGCGTGGGGCTCGACCCCGACATGGACAAGCTTCCCGCCTGCGTAAAGGGCGCGGAAGACCCCGTTTTCGAGTTCAACCGCCGCATTATCGACGCCACGCTGCCCTACGCGGTGGCCTACAAACCCAATTCCGCATTCTACGAAGCCTACGGCATCAAGGGCATGCTGAGTTTGCAGAAAACCGTCGATTACCTGCGCGGCAAGAACGTGTTCACGATCGCCGATGCCAAGCGGGGCGACATCGGCAACACCTCCGCCCGCTACGCCAAAGCCTTCCTGAGCAAGGAAGGCGGTTTCGATTTCGACGCCCTCACCGTGGCGCCCTACATGGGCTCGGACTCGGTGCAGCCCTTCCTGCAGGAAGAAGGCAAATGGGTGATCCTGCTGGTGCTCACCTCCAATGCCGGCTCGGCCGACTTCCAGACCTGCGCCGAATGCAATCCGCCGCTCTACCAAAAGTTGCTGGCGGTTTCCAGACAATGGGGAACGCCCCGGAACATGATGTACGTGGTGGGCGCCACCAAAGCCGACATGCTTCAGGAAATACGCCGCATCGTGCCCGAACACTTCCTGTTGGTTCCGGGCGTGGGCGCGCAGGGCGGCAGTCTGGAAGACGTATGCCGCAACGGGCTGATTAAAAACGATATCGGCCTGCTCATCAACGCCTCGCGCAGCATCCTCTACGCCTCCAAGGGCGAAGACTTCGCCTCGGCCGCCGCGCAGGAAGCCGAGCGCATGCAACAAGAGATGAGCCGTTATGTGTAGCTTTCTCAAACATATCCGTCCGCTCGGGATGCTGGGGATTTTCCTGCTGCTGCCCGCCTTGCTCGGCGCGCAGACCGAGGTGTATTCCTGGATGTTCAAGAACGGCGACGGCGAATGGATCGGCATGGCCGCCAGCGAGTCGAAAGGGCGCGAGGGCAAGCCGTTCGTCGGTTGGATGCCGCTGCCCAAGAACGATTCGGCGGGCAAGGGCATGCTGTTTTCGAGTTCGCACACCGGCGCGGGCGAGTTCCTGTTCATCTTCAAGGGATTCGGCGGCCTGAGGCCCAACTCGCTCTACCGCATCTCCACCGTGTCTTCGTTCACGCTGGCGGGAACCGAGAACATCGAGCCGGGCAACCTGCACCTGAAGGTGGGCGGCACGCCCATACGCCCCAAGGTGAATTCGGGACGCCCCAACTTCTCCAAGGGCAAAGGCGCCGAGTCGGGCCGCGACCTGTTCTGCGTGGGCACGATCCACGTGCAGAAAGACGACACCTCGCGGCGTTTCTTCGCCCAGAACTACGACGCGCCCGCCATCGTGGCCACCAACCATACGGGCACGCTCTTCCTGGTGATGGGCATCGAGACCAAACCCGACGCCTACACGCCCGACATCCACCTGAACACGCTCCGCATCTGGTTCGACTACGTAGGCGTTGACAGCGCGCTGCTGGCCACAGACTACCGCATTTATTTCAACGAGACCGACAAGCCCAACGCCTATACCTTCGAGGTGGTTCCCGAAGAAGACGTACTCAGTTACAACATCTATACAAAAGACGGCCACCTGGTGCTGGTGGAGGAGGAAACCGACTGCCTTCCCTCCTGCCCCAACCTGATCGACGCCGCCATCCTGCCGCCCGACGACTATCTGGTGGAATTCGTTCTGCCCAACGACCGCCGCGTGGTAAAGCTGTTGCATATACATGAATAAACTTTAGCAAGATACGATCATGAAAAAAGTTGTGTTAATCAGACATGGCGAAAGCGCCTGGAACAAAGAGAACCGCTTTACCGGATGGACCGATGTGGACCTTAGCCCCAAGGGCGTGAAAGAAGCCCGTCAGGCAGGAGAGTTGCTCAAGAAAGAAGGATTCCATTTCGACATGGCCTATACCTCCTACCTCACCCGCGCCATCAAGACCTTGAACACGGTGCTCGAAGAAATGGGACAGCTGTGGATTCCGGTGGAAAAGACCTGGCGTCTCAACGAAAAGCACTACGGTATGCTGCAGGGCTTGAACAAGGCCGAAACAGCCGAAAAATACGGGGAAGAACAGGTAAAGATCTGGAGAAGAAGCTACGATGTGGCTCCCAACCCGATGGAAGAAAACGATCCGCGCAGCCCGTTTCAGGATGCCCGCTATGCAGGCGTGGACAAGAAGAACCTGCCCCTCACCGAATCGCTTAAGGACACCGTGAACCGCATCGTGCCTTACTGGACGGAAACCATCGTGCCCTCGATGAAGCATTGCAACGAGATCATCGTGGCCGCCCACGGCAACTCCCTGCGCGGCATCATCAAGTATATCAAGGGCATTTCCGACGCCGACATCGTGTCGCTGAACCTGCCCACGGCCGTCCCCTACCTGTTCGAGTTCGACGACGACATGAACCTTAAGGGCGACCGTTTCTTGGGCGACCCCGAAAAGATCAAGGCCTTGATGGACGCAGTGGCAAATCAGGGAAAAAAGAAATAATCCAAAGACTGAAAAACTCAGGAAAACCATGTACAGGACACATAACAACGGCGAACTGCGTCTTACCGATGCCGGCAAGGAAGTTTGCCTGTGCGGATGGGTGCAGCGTTCCCGCGATCTGGGCGGCATGACGTTCGTTGACTTGCGCGACCGTTACGGCATCACGCAAATCGTTTTCAATATGGAGACCGATGCGGCGCTCTGCGGCCAGGCCCGCGGACTGGGCCGCGAGTTCGTGGTTCAGGTAAAGGGTCTCGTGGCCGAGCGAAGCAACAAGAACGCCAAGATTCCCACGGGCGAGATCGAGATCATCGCCTCGGAACTCAAGGTGCTGAACGCGGCCAAAACGCCGCCTTTCACAATCGAAGAGCACAGCGACGGCGGCGATGAACTGCGCATGAAGTACCGCTACCTCGACCTTCGCCGCGACTGCGTACGCAAGAACATTTCCCTGCGCCACCGCCTGGGCATCGAAATCCGCAAGTACATGGACAACCTGGGCTTCATGGAAATCGAAACGCCTTTCCTCATTAAATCGACCCCCGAAGGCGCGCGCGATTTCGTGGTTCCCTCCCGCATGAACCCCGGCGAATTCTACGCCCTGCCCCAGTCACCGCAACAGTACAAGCAGCTGCTGATGGTGGCCGGTTTCGACCGCTACTTCCAGATTGTGCGCTGCTTCCGCGACGAAGACCTGCGGGCCGACCGCCAGCCCGAATTCACGCAGCTGGACTGCGAGATGTCGTTCGTGGAACAGGAAGACGTATTGCAGACTTTCGAAGGCCTGATCCGTCACCTGTTCAAGATGGAGAAAGGCATCGAACTGCCGCCCCTGCAACGCATGACCTGGCAGACGGCCATGGACAAATACGGCTCAGACAAGCCCGATATCCGCTTCGGCTTGGAGTTCAACGCGCTCAAGGACGTCTTTCCTCAAGGCAAGTTCAGCGTGTTCGACCAGAGCGAATGGATCGGCGGCATCGTGGTGGAAGGCGCAAGCGAATACACCCGCAAGCAATTGGACGAACTTACCGAGTTCGTTAAGCGTCCGCAAGTGGGTGCGGGAGGCCTGGTGTATATCAAATACAATGCCGACGGCAGCTTCAAGTCTTCGGTGGACAAGTTCTACACGCCCGAAGACCTTAAGAAAGTGGCGGAAGCCTGCGGTGCCAAGCCCGGTGACCTGATGCTGGTGCTTTCCGGAAAGGCCGCCAAGACCAAGACGGCTCTCGGCCAGCTGCGCCTTGAGATGGGCAGCCGCCTGGGACTGCGCGACCCGTTCAACTACAAGGTGCTTTGGGTCGTGGATTTCCCGCTCTTGGAATGGGACGAGGAAGCGAACCGCTTCTTTGCCATGCACCACCCCTTTACCGCGCCCAAGCCCGAAGACGAGGCGCTTTTGGAAAGCGATCCGGGCAAGGTGCGCGCCAACGCCTACGATATGGTAATCAACGGCGTGGAAGTGGGCGGCGGTTCCATCCGTATCCACAACCGCGACTTGCAGAAACGCATGTTCAATGCCCTCGGCTTCAGCGATGAGGAAGCCCAGAACCAGTTCGGCTTCCTGATGAACGCCTTCGAGTTCGGCGCGCCTCCCCACGGCGGCCTGGCCTTCGGGTTCGACCGTCTGTGCGCCCTCTTCGGCGGTGCGGACAGCATCCGCGACTATATCGCCTTCCCCAAGAACAACTCGGGACGCGATGTGATGAGCGAATCGCCCTCGCCCATCAGCCAGGCGCAATTGGACGAACTGTTCCTCAAGACCACGGCGCCCGAAGCCCAAAAGTAATTTTACGAAAGGCGGAGACTGTTCAGGTTTCCGCCTTTATTATAATCTTTAAATCCAGCCTGTAATGAAAAAGATTGTTGGTCTTTTGCTGCTGTTCTGTCTGGTGTGGGTCTGCCGCGCCGACGAACCCGAAGGCTATTACGATGCCGCCCTGCATAAAAAAGGGATTGAACTGAAAGAAACCTTGTTCGGAATCATCAAGGAGCACACGGAACTGTCATACAAAGAACTTTGGGATGCCTACCTGCGAACCGACGCCGATGCAGACAGCATCTTCGACATGTACAACAAATGCCCCTTCAAGTTCAGGGTTGACCAGCATTCGGGGGGAAGTTCGGGAAACGAATCCAATCAATGCCTGAAATATAACCGCGAGCACTCCATGCCCAAAAGTTGGTTCAACGATGAATACCCCATGTACACCGACCTCTTCCACCTCTATCCCGTTTCGGGTTATGTAAACACCAAACGCAGCAACTATCCGTTTGGCGAGGTGGGGAGCGCCACTTTCACCTCCACGGCAGGCAGTAAATTAGGCAAATGTAACTTTCCCGGATATACGAAAACGGTGTTCGAGCCCCTCGATGAATACAAAGGCGATTTCGCCCGCACCTATTTTTATATGGCCACCTGCTACCACGACAAAATCGCCACATGGAAATCGGATATGCTGGCCGGCAACAATCAGGACGATTTCACAGAATGGAGCAGGGAACTCTTGCTTAAATGGCATCTTCAGGACACGGTAAGCGAAAAGGAACGGCGGCGCAACGATTCCGTGTTCAAGATTCAGGGCAACCGCAATCCCTTTATCGACCATCCCGAATTGGTGGAAAAGATCTGGGGCAGCGACACCCTCGGCTGGGGCGATTCCGCACCCGACCCTGAACCTGAACCTGAACCCGATCCTGAACCCACGCCCGGCGATACGGTGGGCGTTCAGCATCCGTTTTGGAACAAATGCTCCGTAACCACCGAAAAGCGCTTTCTGCAAATCGATTACAGCGCGGGGCAAATGGAATCGGTGGAGATTTTCAATACGTCCGGATCCCGTATCTGCGCCACCTTCGTGCGCCAGAGCCGGTTCGGATACGGCCTGCCCGCCGCCGGCATCTACATTGTGCGCATCGGTGTGGGCAAACGGCATTTTACACGAAAAGTGGCCGTGCTGTAGGGGAAAAGAAAAATTTCCGTATATTTGCCCGGCCTTAAGCAGACAGGCGCAAGCGTTACCTATAAAAAACCGACGCGGGCCTGCCGGCGGCCAAGTAATCAAAACCAAAGGATAACAAAGAAAAAAAAGTTCTAATCATCATGAAAAAACTGATTGCATCCCTTTTTGTTGGAGCCATGTTTGTTTTTGGTTCCGCTTTGATGGCTCAGGAAGCCGCTCAAGCCGAAACGCCGGCGGTAGAAACCGAAGAAGCTGTTGTTGAACAGACCGAAGAAGAAACCGTGGCCGTTGAAGAAACGGTTATCGAACAGGCTCCCGTTCAAGTTCAGCAGAAGTCGTTCCACCAGGCCCTCAAACAAAAATTCATCGAAGGTGGTGCCGGCTGGATGACGCCCGTACTTTTGGTATTCATTCTCGGTTTGGCTTTGGTTTTCGAACGTATCATTTACTTGAACCTTGCCACCACCAACACCGAAAAACTGCTCGCCAGCGTTGAAGACGCCCTGCAGAAAGGCGGTGTCGTGGCTGCCAAGGAAGTTTGCCGCAACACCCGCGGTCCCGTGGCCAGCATCTTCTACCAAGGTCTGGAACGTGCCGACGAAGGCATCGACATGATCGAAAAATCGGTTACCTCCTACGGTGGCGTTCAGGTAGGCCGTCTGGAAAAGAACCTTTCCTGGATCGGTTTCGTAATCGCCGTGGCTCCTATGTTGGGGTTCTTGGGTACAGTAGTAGGGATGGTTCAGGCGTTCGACGATATCGAAGCTGCCGGTGATATCTCCCCGACCGTTGTTGCCGGTGGTATGAAAGTGGCCTTGTTGACCACCGTATTCGGTCTTATCGTGGCCATCGTTATCCAAACATTCTACAACTACCTCAGCTCCAAAGTGGACGCTATCGTAAACAAGATGGAAGACGCTTCCATTTCGTTCATGGACTTGATCGTCAAGTACAACCACCAGAAATAATTCGAAGGAGGCTTTAGGCTATGGATACATTGATCAACATAGGGATGTTTGTGGTTTACGCGCTGCTGATTCTCGGAGTCTTGGCGGCCGTAGGCTTCTCCATCTACCAATTTGCCGGCAACTTCAAGCAAAACAAGACCTCGCTTTACGGTATTGTAGGTTTGGTTGTCATCTTCGTGATTTCCTATATCGTTTCGTCCGGTTCCGACATCAGTCAGGCCGTGTTCGACAAGGTGGGTGGAAATTACGGTTCCTCCAAAATGATCGGCGCAGGCATGATAATGTTCTACATTCTGTTCGGCATTACCCTGCTTACGCTTATCGGCACCGAAATTGCCAGACCGTTTAAAAAGTAACACTCATGGCTAAGAAATCACCCACCATCAATGGGGGATCCATGTCCGATATTTCGTTCTTGCTGTTGACATTCTTCTTGTTGACATCATCTATCAATACGGACTTGGGGATTGCTCGAAAATTGCCGCCTCCCCTGCCGCCCGATGCACCCAAACCCGAAATCCACGACCGCAACGTGTTCAAGGTGGCCGTAAACTTCCGGGATGAGCTGCAGGTGCAGGGTGCGCGTGTCGAAATCGCCGACCTGCGCGATATGGCGAAAGAGTTTTTGGCAAACCCGGCTAATGACCCCAAGAAATCGGAAAAGAAAATAGAGGAAATCGAAGGCTTGGGCAATGTTCCCGTTTCGAAAGGCGTTGTTTCGTTGCGTAACGACCGCGGTACTTCCTACGAGATGTACGTAAAGGTACAGAACGAGTTGACCGCCGCCTTCCACGAACTGAGGGATGAACTGGCTCAGGAAAGGTTCGGCCACAAATTCGACGACTTGAAGAAAGACGCCCAAATCGAGGCCATACAGAAAGCGATTCCCCTTACCATTTCAGAGGCAGAACCCACTAGTGCTGCCGTAAATAACTAACACTCATGGGAAAGTTCAATAAAAACGCCAAGAAAGGTACGCCGGAGATCAATACCGGAAGTATGAGCGACATCATCTTCATGCTGTTGTTCTTCTTTATGGTTATCACCACCATGCGTGAAAGCACCTTGTTTGTGCGCATCAACCCGCCTACCGCGACCGAGGTTCAGAAACTCGAAAAGAAGTCGTTGGTAAGCTTTATCTACATCGGACCTCCCATGGACGCGCAGAAGTTCGGTACCGAACCGCGTATCCAGCTCAACGACCAGCTTTCTTCCGTGCGCGACATCGCCCAGTTTATCGAAGCCGAGCGTCAGGCACGCGACGAAGTGGACCGTCCGTTGATGACTACCTCCCTCAAGGCCGACAAAACGGTCAAGATGGGTATCATTACCGACGTAAAGCAGGAGTTGCGTAAGATGAACGCCTTGAAGATCAACTACTCTAGCGCCAAGGGCAAAGAAAAGGAAAACTAATCCTCCCCTGGCCGATAAAAAAACGGATTGAGAGAATCTCAATCCGTTTTTTTTGTACCCATACAAGGGATTTTGGACGGTAATCTGCTTCGTTGGGCAGCTTCGGATAACTCGGTCTCGTACCAAAGTACGCTCCCTCGCATCCGAAACTGCCCGCCTTGCATCTCACCATCCAAAATCCCTTGGCCTCATAGTTCCCCACGGTAGCGCAAAGCGACTTGCACTACCGCCGAAGGCTCCGACTCCAGTTCAGGGAAAAAGCATACAAAAAAAGAGAGCCGCTTATCCAGCGGCTCTCTCCACAATTATGAAGTCAACAAACATAGCTTGGCTACCTTCGTGCCAAACAAATCCAGGATGGAATTACAAACGAATCAAGCCGTTGGCTTCGGCTTCCAGCAGGCAGGCCATAATGCCTTTCTTGTTGATGTTCTTGATGCCCTTGGCCGAAACACGCAAGGTAATCCAGGCGTCTTCTTCGGGTACATAGAACTTCTTGGTCTGCAAATTGGGGTAAAATTTGCGACGGGTCTTGATGTTGGAGTGGGAAACATGGTTTCCGCTAATCACCTTCTTTCCAGTTATTTCACAAACTCTCGACATGACTGTAATGTTTTTAAATTGCGCGGCCTTAACAAGGGCCGCGCCGCGACCAACCGCCAAAATGGAGTGCAAAGGTCGTATTTTTTTTTCTAACAAACAAGTTTCCTTTTTAAAATTTGTTTCTCGCACAACTCGCTGCAATATCGTACCTTTGGCATCTCAAACAAAACTTATGGAAAAGCAACGTCCGGCTACCGACCATCCCTTGGTAAGCCTTATCATGGGCAGCACCTCCGACTACCCGATTATGGAAGCTGCCGCCAAATTCCTGAACGAACAGCAGGTTCCGTTCGAAATCCTCGCCTTCTCGGCGCACCGAACGCCGATGGAAGTGATTGACTTCGCCCAGAACGCCGAACAAAGGGGCGTGCGGGTCATCATCGCGGCCGCGGGCATGGCAGCGCACCTGCCGGGCGTGATCGCCGCCCTGACCCCCCTGCCCGTTATCGGGGTGCCCATCAAGTCGAGCATCGAGGGCATCGATGCCGCCTTCGCCATCCTGCAGATGCCTCCCGGCATTCCGGTGGCCACCGTGGCCATCAACGGCGCGCTGAACGCCGCCATCCTGGCCCTGCAGATCCTCTCGGTAGGCGCGGACAACACGGCGGTATATTACCGCACGAAAGTGATGGAGCACAAAAAGAGCCTCAAAGAGAAAATCAGAAAGGCCAACGAAGACCTCAAGAACATGGACTTCGAATATCGGATCAAATAAAATTTTCCCTTCAAAAAACGCCCTTGCATCAAACCGCAAGGGCGTTTTTCGTTTCTATCCGCCCCCAAAACAGCCTTCCGAACTTCGATAAAAACGCGGTTCTTGGATTCTATAAGTAACCCGTGCTGCCATTCAGACGGGTTCACACCATGCGATTGCGTTTTATCCTCCTTCTTGCCTGCACAAGCCTCACATTGCCGCTTTCGGCGCAGGACGACTGCCTGCTGCCCTTTTCCCTGCAAGCCTCCTTGGGCAAGTCCCCGCCCCGTTCGGCACGCTCGGGCTACTACCCCGCCCTCGGAAGCCTGTATCCCCAGCAGACCCCGCATCTCGCCTACGGCGCTTTCTGCCGTTCGGCCTTTATCAAGGAAAACGGGCATTGCGGACTTTCGGTGCAGGCCGGCCACAACAAGGACTGCTGGAACCTGCTGTACGACTACCACGGCTATTCGGTGCTGCACCGTCAGCAAATAGGCCTCTCCTATGGCCGGAACCTGCTGCCGGGGCTTGGCCTGGGCTTGTTCTCGGCCTTGCGTATCGCCAACCCCATCGAGAACCGGAAGGCGGAAATACTGCTGGACCTCGGGCTTTCGGCGGCCTTCAAACGGGGCATCTGGGCGGTGGCTTTCGACGCCCGGCAAAGCGTTCCGCTGCGTTCCCAGCTTAAAAAGGAATGGAACCACGCGCTGTGCCTGCGTGTGGGGGCGGGCTGCAATATCTACAGGAACCTGCATGTAGGGCTGGACATCTACAAAGACCTGCGCCACCCCCTGCAGGGCGGAATCGGGTTCGCCTATGCCATCGAGACACCCCGCAGCCACGAACAACGCTTTATCGTGTACGCCCAGGCGCGCGTGAATCCCGCCGCCTACAAGCTCGGGCTGGCCTATACGGGCAGGCGGGTGCAGGCCGGCATCAGCGCCTCCTACCAGAATCCGGTGGGATTCGAGACCTGCGTGGAAATTACGGTCCATCACCTTTTCGCACCAAAATCCTGAGCCATGTCCGGTCTTTTACTTATCGCCGCCGCTTTCCTTGCGGTGAACGCCCCGCCCGACAGCCTGGGCGCGATGCCGGAAAATGCTGTCCTGCTGCGGCAGGAAGACTATCTGGAGGAACTCCTGGAAAACGAACCCGAGGAATACGAGGAACGTTTGGCCGAAATCCAGCAATACGCCGACCAGCCGCTGAACCTCAACACCGCCACCGAAGACGAGCTGCAGAAACTCGGCATACTGGACGCCTGGCAGATCAAGGCCCTGCTGTACTACCGCAATAGCTACGGCAATATCGTGCGCCTGGAGGAACTGTGCGAGAACGTGACGGGCTTCGACCGGCAGACGCTGAACCGCCTCGCGCCCTTCGTCTGCCTCGAAAACAGCGGCAACCCGCCTTTGCCGCCCTTCCGGCAAGTGATCGGCAAGGGCAAGCACCAGCTGACGGCGCGCTACGGCAGGGTGCTTGCAAAAAGCAAGGCCTTTGCCGACGGCAAATACGCCGGCACACCAGACAGCTATTACCTGCGCTATACCTTCAACTACAAGAACCGCATCCAATGGGGATTCGCCGCCAAACAAGGCGCGGGCGAGGCTTTTACCAAACAAGGCTTCGACTTTTATTCGGGCTATCTGAGCCTGAAATCCTTCGGCATCGTAAAGAACCTTACCGTAGGCACCTACAAAGCCGATTTCGGCTACGGGCTCAACGTACACTCGCCCGCCGGATTCTTCGGCGGCATACAGGCCGATTTGCTCTGCGGCAACGGGAAAGGATTCCGCCCCTACGCCTCCGGTGCCGAATACGGCTTCCTGCAAGGAGCCGCCCTGCAACTGGCGCTGCCCAAGACCTGGCAGGCGGGGCTGTTCTATTCCATTGCCAGGCACGACGCGGGGCTGCAGGCGGATTCGGCAAGCGGCAAGGCCGATTTCTGGGACTGCATCCAGTCGTTTCCCGAAACCGGGTATCACCGCACCCAGACCGAGACATTGAACCGAAAGCGCGTGCCGATGCAGGTGTTCGGCCTATCGGTGGAGAAAGACATCGCCTCGGCACGCATCGGGCTGGTAGCTTCCGGCTATCAGTTGGGCGGCCTCTATACGCCCGAATACAGGAAGGGCAACATGGCGGGAAAAAATTTTTCGGAAGTGAAGCCCGCACGGGGCGCCAACGTTTCGGTGTATTACCGTTACCTGCTGCACCGTTTTCATTTTTACGGGGAAGCCGCCCTATCGCACAGCCTGCAGGGGGCGCTGCTGCAAGGCGTGCAGTTCAAGCCCGCCGAAACCTTTGCCCTGGCCGTTCAATATACCTGGCAGAGCGCCGGATACTACGCGCCCTACGCCACCGTAGGCAACAAGCGTCCGCCCCGCCCAAGCGTTCCGGGCACGGAAAGGCATCTGTTCTCCTATCAGGGAAAGGTGCTGCTGCCCGCAAACCTCCGTCTGGAGTTCTCGGGTTCGGAGCGCGTGGAGAAGAAGGATGCCGGCATGCCGGTGCACTCGGAGGTCTTTACGGGCTCGCTCTACTACGAACCGAGGCGGTTCACGGCCTACCTGCGCTTCCGGTTCGACAACACCAAGACCCGCCAAGGGAATTCCATACGGCTGAACGCCGCCTACCGGGCTTCCAACGGATTTTTCGGCGAAAGCCGCCTGGAACTGCGCGATTTGGGCAAGGGCGTGCTGCTGTTGCAGGATGCCGGGTATCAGAGCCCGAAAGGCGGTTTTCGGATCCGACTGCGCGTGGCCTTGTTCCATACCGATGGCTACCTCCACCGCATCTATGCCTACGAGCCGGACGTGCGTTATGCGGCCTCCGCCCCCGCGCTCTACGGCAAGGGCATGCGGTTCTTTATCGTGTTGAGCAAATCGTTCGGAAGGTTCACCGCCGAAATCAAATACGCCCACACCCTGATGGACGGAGTGCAATCCATCGGCAGCGGCGACAATCAGGCAAAGGGCTTCCTGAAACCCGAAATCAAGGTGCAGGTGCATTTGCGGCTGTAGGAAGCCGTTTCCTGCCCAATATGGATTTTTTGCTTACCTTTACAATTACGTAGCCTATCCGGAAGCCGGTGTGCCATCGGCTTTTCTGCCATTCCGTCTGGTCAAGAGCGGAAAATACCGGATTAAACCCATGCAGATGCGTTTCAACACCGACAAGATTATCCAAGACAGCAAGCAACTGTTGTTGAAGAAAGCCGAGAAATACAGGGCCGTTCCGGCAAACACCGTCCGCAGAATCAAAACGATTACCTTCCGCCAGTGGCTTATATCGCTGCTTGTGGCGGCAGGCATCGTCGTGGGGCTGTATTTCCTGTTCCGAAAGCGCCCCGAACCGGCGCCCCTGCCCACCGTGGCCGTGGAACCCGTGGAGATAAAGGACATGGAGGTTTACGGCGAATACGTGGGAAGGATCCGCGCCCAGCAGTTCGTGGAAATACGGGCGCGCGTGGAAGGCTACCTGGAGAAGATGCTGTTCGACGAAGGCACCTATATTCAGAAGAACCAATTGCTCTTCGTCATCGACCCCAACCTGTACCGGGCGCGCGTGGAAAAGGCCAAGGCCTCGCTCAACAAGAACAAGGCGCTAGAACAGAAGGCCGAACGCGACCTTGACCGTATCCGCCCCCTCTACGAACAGAACGCCGCCAGCCAGCTGGACTTGGACAACGCCATCGCCGCCTACGAAAGCTCCAAGGCCGAAGTGGAAATGAGCAAGGCCGACCTGATCCAGGCCGAGATGGCCTTGGGCTATACCTCGGTGCGCTCGCCCATCGCCGGCTATATCAGCGAGAGGAACGTGGATATCGGCACCCTGGTGGGCCCCGGCGGCAAATCGCTGCTGGCCACCGTGGTGAAGAGCGACACCATCCTGGTGGACTTCAGCATGACCGGCCTCGACTACCTGCGCAGCAAGGAAAGGAACGTGAACCTCGGCCGGCGAGTGGAGGAACGCAAGTGGAACCCCTACATCACCATCACCCTGCCCGACAATTCCGTGTATCCCTATAGTGGCCTGGTGGATTTCGCCGACCCGCAGGTGGATCCCAAGACGGGAACCTTTACCGTGCGCGCGGCCATTCCCAATCCCGACCATATCCTGCTGCCCGGACAGACCACCCGCGTGAGGCTGCTGCTCGACGTGCGCGAAGACGCCATGGTGGTGCCGCAGAAAGCCCTGATCATCGAGAAGGGCGGCGCCTACATCTTCGTGGTGCGCCCCGACAGCGTATGCGAGAAACGCTTTATCGAGATCGGCCCCGAAATCGGCAATTCCATCATTGTGGAACGCGGCATCGCACCCACCGAGAACATCGTGACGGAGGGCTACCACAAGCTTGCGCACGGCAGCAAGGTAAAAATCGTTTCACAGGAAGAGGAATCTTTCCGTGACGGAAAAACTAAGCTATGAAGACAGACTTTTTCATAGACCGGCCTGTCTTCTCGATGGTTATCTCAATACTCATCGTGATCGTGGGCGTTATCGGGCTTACACTGCTCCCCATCGAGCAATACCCAAAGATCGTGCCGCCCACGGTGCGCGTGTCGGCCTCCTATCCGGGTGCCGACGCCCAGACCGTCACCCAGGCGGTGGCCACCGCCATCGAGCAGCAGCTCAACGGCACGCCGGGCATGCTCTACATGGAATCGACCAGCAGCAATTCGGGCAGTTTCAACGCCGTGATCACCTTCGACATCAACACCGACCCCGACCTGGCGGCCGTGGAGATACAGAACCGGGTCAAGCTGGCCGAATCCCGCCTGCCCGCCGAGGTGGTCACCAACGGGCTTTCGGTGGAGAAAGAGGCCACGAGCAAGCTCATGACCGTGACCCTGCTTTCGAACGACCCCAAGTTCGATGAAATCTACCTGAGCAACTTCGCCACGCTCAACGTATTGGATATGCTGCGCCGCGTGCCGGGCGTGGGGCGGGTGAGCAACGTGGGCAGCCGCTACTACGCCATGAAGATATGGGTGCAGCCCGACAAGCTGGCCAATTTCGGGCTCACCGCCAAAGACATACAGGCCGCCATCCGCGACCAGAACCGCGAGTCGGCCGCCGGCATGCTGGGGCAGGCGCCCGTGGAGAACATCGACATCTCCATTCCCATCATCGCCCAGGGCAGGCTTTCCACCGTGGAGGAATTCGAGGACATCGTGGTGCGGGCGCAGGCCGACGGGGGCATCATCCGCCTCAAGGACGTGGCGCGCGTATCGCTCGAAGCCTCGGTATACACCACCGAGAGCGGCATCAACGGGGGCAATGCCGCCGTGCTCAACATCAGCACCCTGCCCGGCGCCAACGCCATGGAAGTGGCCAAGCTGGTGCGCAAGGAAATGGAGGCAATCAGCCAAGGCTTTCCCGAAGGCATCACCTACAGCATTCCCTTCGACACCACCGTCTATATCGCCGACTCCATCCACCAGGTGTTCAGAACACTGTTCGAAGCCTTGTTCCTGGTGATTCTGGTCGTGTTCCTCTCCCTGCAGAGCTGGCGCGCCACCCTCATCCCCATCCTGGCCGTGCCTATCTCGCTGATCGGGACTTTCGGCGTGATGCTCATCTTCGGCTATTCGCTCAACACCATGACCCTGCTGGGGCTTATCCTGGCCATCGGCATCGTGGTGGACGACGCCATCGTGGTGGTGGAAAACGTGGACAGGGTGATGCACGAAGAAGGCCTTTCGGCCTACGAGGCCACCAAGAAGGCCATGAGAGGACTGAGCGGGGCTTTGATCGCCATGTCGCTGGTGCTCTGCGCGGTGTTCGTGCCCGTAAGCTTTTTGAGCGGCATCACCGGCCAGCTCTACCGCCAGTTCACCGTAACCATTTCAGTGTCGGTAATCATCTCCACCATCGTGGCGCTAACTTTGAGCCCCGTCATGTGTTCGCTCTTCCTCAAGCCTTCCGACCCGAACAAACGCAAACCCTGGCTGTTCCGCAAGATAAACCATTGGCTGGACGCCGGTTCCCGCTCCTATCAAAAGGGCATTTCCTATACCCTCGCCCACTCCCGCCGCTTCCTGTGCCTGTTCGTGCTGGTGCTGGCGGGCATCTGGATCATGCACCGGCTGGCGCCCACCAGCTTTATGTCGAAAGAAGACCAGGGCTACTTTACCGTGGAACTCGAACTGCCCGAAGGCGCCACCATCGAGCGCACCCGCAAGGTTACCGACCGGGCGGTGGCCTACCTGACGGAGCATCCCGACATCGAATACGTGCTCAACGTTACCGGCTCCAGCCCGCGCATCGGCACCAGCCAGTCGCGCAGCCAGCTCACGGTGATTCTCAAGCCGTGGAAGTCGCGGCGGGAATCTTCCATCGAGAAGATTATGGAGCAGGTGCGGGAACATCTGAGCCAGTACCCCGAAAGCAAGGTATATCTGAGCAGTCCGCCCATCATTCCCGGGCTGGGTTCGTCGGGCGGTGTGGAAATGGTGCTGGAAGCGAGGGGAAGCACTTCGTACGAACAGCTGAAAGACGCGGTCGATACCCTCTTGATCCTGGCCGCGCAACGCAAGGAGGTGGGCAGTGTGTCGTCTTCGATGCAGAACTCCATTCCGCAGCTTTTCTTCGACGTGGACAGAGACCGCGCCAAACTGCTGGGCGTGCCGGTGGCCGACATCTTCTCCACGCTCAAGACCTTTACCGGCTCGGCCTACATCAACGACTTCAACCTCTTTAACCGCATCTATCGGGTCGATATGCAGGCGGAAGCGCCCTACCGCATGCACCGCGAAAACCTGAACCTGTTCTTCGTGAAAGGCTCGTCGGGCGCGATGATTCCCGTGTCTAACCTCGGCACCTCCTATTACACGGCAGGTCCCGGCTCGCTTACGCGCTTCAACATGTTCACCTCCGTTACCGTACAGGCCGAGGCCGCGCAGGGCTACAGCACGGGGCAGGTGATGAAAACCATGCAGGAACTGGTGAAGCAATACCTGCCCGATGGCGTGGGCGTGGAATGGAAGGGGCTTTCCTACCAGGAAAACCATGCCGGGGGTAAGACTGGTTTCGTGCTGGCGCTGGCCTTCCTGTTTGTGTTCCTGTTTCTGGCGGCGCAGTATGAAAGCTGGTCGGTGCCCGTGGCGGTGCTGCTCTCGCTGCCCATCGGGGTGTTCGGCGCCTATGCAGGCATTACGCTCTGCCGTATGGAGAACAACGTCTATTTTCAAATCGGATTGGTGATGCTGATAGGCCTGGTGGCCAAGAACGCAATCCTGATCGTGGAATTCGCCAAGGTGGAAGTGGAAAAGGGGCTTGACCTCGTTTCTGCCGCACTCAAGGCCGCCAAACTCCGCTTCCGCCCCATCCTGATGACCTCCCTCGCCTTTATTTTAGGGCTGGTTCCCTTGGTGCTGGCCTCGGGCCCGGGCTCGGAAAGCCGCCGGGATATCGGCACGGGCGTCTTCTTCGGCATGCTGGTGGCCGTTTCGGTCGGCATCCTGTTCGTGCCCTATTTCTTTGTCCGGATTTCCCGGATCAAACAAAAACTAAGCCGCCGCAAGTCATGAAAGCACATCCGTTCCATTTGACCCTAACGATGTTGGTGGCAGCGGCGCTGCTCGCGGCCTGTTCCATGAAGAAATACTGCCCCGAACCCAAGCTCGACCTGCCTGCAAGCGTGCTCCGCGACCGCGCCGAACTCGATTCGCTGGCGATAGCCGACCGGCAGTGGTGGGAAATCTACACCGACACCATCCTGCAGAGCCTGATCCGCAAGACCCTGGCGAACAACCGCGACATGCAGGCCGCCGTTTCGAAAATCAAGCAACTGCGCTACGGAAACCGCGCGGCCATTGCCGAGAACTTCCCCAACATCTCGCTCCGTCTGGGCGGCGACTACGAGCGCACGCACCACTATCAGGAAAAAGTGATTCTCGACCCCGAACCGGCCCTGCGCGCCAACCTCTCGTGGGAATACAACCTTTTCGGCGCCCAGGCCTGGAACGCCCGTCAGGAAAAAGACAACTACCTGGCTTCCATCGAGGGGCAGCGCGCCTTGCAGATGAGCCTGATCGCCCAGGTGGCCACCGCCTATTTCGAGCTGATTTCCTTAGACCGCCAGCTGGAAATCGTGGAACGCACCATCTCCACCCGCCGCGAGAACATGGAGAAGAACCACCTGAGGTTCAAGGGCGGGCTAACTTCCGAAATCGTGTATCACCAGGCCATCGTGGAATACCTGAACGCATCCACGCTCGTGCCCGACATCGAGAAGAACATCGCCCTGAAGGAAAACGAAATCTCGCTGCTCGCGGGCGAGTTCCCCTCCAAGGTGGAACGCTCCTCCACTCCCTTGGAAACTATGCAGTGGAACGATGTGCCGGTAGGCCTGCCGTCCGAACTGCTGTTGCGCCGCCCCGACATACGGCAGTCGCGCACCAAGTTAGACGCAGCCATGGCCAGATCGGGCTTCTATTTTGCCAGCCGCTTCCCCTCGGTGCGGCTTTCGTTCGAACCCGGATTGGAGAACACCGAGTGGGCGCATATCTTCCGATCTCCCCATCTGTATTTCGTGGGGCATCTTTTGGTGCCGCTCGTTTCGTGGGGCAAGCGGCAGAACCGCTACAAGGCCTCGCTCGAAGAATACGCGCAGCAGAAGGCCGTCTATGAAAAGAACGTGCTCACGGCTTTCAAGGAAGTGAACGACGCCATGGTGATTTACCGGAACGCCACCCAAAACTCGAAGTTGCTGACCGACTTGCACAAGGCGGCGCAGAAATACGTGGAACTGGCCGAACTGCAATACATCAACGGGGTCATCAGTTATATGGACGTACTGGACGCCCAGCGACGCTACTTCAACGCCCAGCTGGGGCTTACCCGCAGCGTTTGCGCCGAATACATCGCCTTAGTGAACCTCTACAAAGCCTTGGGCGGGGGCTGGAACACCGAGATTCCCGAATCGGCGCTCACCAAGAGCCAGCTCCGCAAGCAGGAAAAGAGCGTAAGGAAGCAGCTCAACGACTCGATACAGCCGCATCCGGGCCTGTCGCCTCAGGAAAGCCTGCGTTCCGGCTACCGCGAATCCTTGGGCAAGGACGCAACCCAAAAGACCGAACGCCTGATCCGGCAGGATCTGGAACCGGATTCCCGAAAATAGTTTTCCCCCATATAAAAAGGATTCATGCGCTTCTTCTTGATTATATGCGGGTTATTGATAAGCGGCTTGGCAAACGCCCTGCCCAACCGCTTGTTCTATGTATGCGATTCCCTGATATCCGATTATTACAATAACAAAGACTACCAAGAGTTCAAGGCCGCCTGGGGAAGGCTGCCCAAGGAGGGCATTCCGCTCCAGTCGCACCAAGGCTTCCTGCTGATAGCCTTGGCAAACGCCGATACGACAATAGGTAAAACCATCTCCCTGCTGGTTGAAAAATATGGATTCGATATCGCCCAGGAAAGGCAATCGTCGGCCGGCACAAAGGATTCATCCCAAAATATCTTCTTTTGCAAAAGATACGATTCCGAATGGGACAGCCTGTTTGGCGTCTGGCAACGGAACAATGCCGGCATGATGGATTTCCGGCGGGAGGTTACACAATTCCAGGCGAAAGAACGGATTGTTTATCCCAAGTATATGCAATCGGAGGAAGATTCCCTGCTGAAACCGTCCATCGACTCGCTCTTCGACCGTTTTTTGGCCATCTGTCAGCATCAGAACGCGCTCCCCAACGTGGAAAGAAACGGTTACGGCCAGGATATTTCCATTCCGCTCTTCCATATCCTCTCGGTGTCGGGGCCTCTATTGCAGGAAAGATGGAATAAGATATATCCATCTGTGCTGAACGCGTTCCATGCGGGCGAAATATCAAACTCCTATTTCTTTCTATACGACAGGCTGCTGTACCGGCAATGCGGCAAGCAATTTTTTGGAGGAATGGGCAATGACGTGCCGATTATCGACAATGCAGACCGCAACGAACGGAAACGGCAATACCTGATCGACGAAGCCCCCGGATTCCTGAAAATCAACGAACAATGGAAGGATGTTTATGACCGCGAACAGCCGTGAGGCTAATGACTGCAATCTACCTTTAGATTCCCGATTTTATTGGAATTTGATGATGTAATACAAATGCATTAACTTTGCACACAAAAGAAGTCATTCTATGAATATCGCAATACAGAAAAAGGCGCAAAGTTTTCGCTTGCCTGTTGAACTTATAGAGCATCTTAAGGACTTGGCTCGCAAACAGAATCGCAGTCTCAATAACTTTGTAGAATGTGCCCTGTTGGATTTAGCCTATTCAGAACCCAATAAAACCACTCGTGCGGCCATCGAAGAAGCCAAGTCCGGGAAGTTGCAAGGCGAGCTTGACGTTTCCAGTGTAGAGGCTATGTATAAGTCTATGGGCTTATGAAAATCCTCCGCTTTTCGAGTCAATATAAAAAGGACGCAAAAAGATACCGTAACCAACCTAAGAAAATGGAGCAGGTTGCGGAAATACTGAGAATGTTGCGCGACGATGTCCCTATTCCCCAAAGATACGAGCCTCACATGTTGAAAGGCGATTTCAGTGGCTGTATGGAATGTCATATAGCAGGAGACTTTTTACTCATTTGGATTGACGAAACGGCAAATCAAATTGGAGTATTGCGTCTTGGAACCCATTCCGAATTGTTTGGATAATGGCAGTACATAAAATACACATCCACAAAAAGATATCGAAGATTCGAAAATTGTATCTTTAGATAATAATCATTAAAATAATATTACAATAAATCCAATGAAACCCATATACCTATTTTCCATTTTGTGCGTGGGCTTTCTAACCGTGGCCTGTTCGAATAGGGAAACCCCACCCGATTACATCGAAAGCCGGTATTACACGCGGGTGGCGGAGGCGCAGTATGCGTTTATTCAAGAGAATTACAGGCAAGCCTACG
>JAMPAI010000049.1 GCA_023667315.1 Ruminococcus flavefaciens | reverse complement strand
GATTTTGTCCGAAAAAAGTGGGTTTCCGCCCGGTTTTGGAATAGCAAAGTGGGCAGAAAAAAACCAGTATTTATGCGGGTTTGCGGGCTTTTTGCCCATTTACCCACTTTATTTTGTAACTAATTGTGATAAAAAGTTTAAAGAAATATATAAATATGCGAAAAAAAGTGGGCATTTGACCACAAGCTCAGAAAGGAGGTTTTAGATAAGGAGTAAGTCCATACCACAAAATTCGATCAAAGTCAATAGGAAATTCTGAAAATCTTGTTTCTTTTTCGTCTTGACTGTGGTATACTAAGACTGCGACACAATTTCATATATCTCGTTTAAGGGAAATCACTTTGGCAAAGGGTGTTTTCTCTCTTTACTTATGCCTTAGACGGGATGAGATTGTGTCGCAACAATGAGGGATTCACTTTTGCAGGTGCGTCTCTTCATCGGGGCGCACTTTTTTATTGCGCCTGATTTCATCCGTAAAGGAGGATCGGTGGTATGAGCAGACCATATACCGAAGTGCAAGTGCTTAAAAAATTGGATATTCCAGATTTCCGTCATTTGACGAAAGAGAAAGTTATAGCATTTGCTACAATGGTTCCTAAAATGAATCCCGAAGTAGCGAAGAAAGCCTTGGAGCAATTCCCGGATTTCGCATCAACCTCTTTGGAGGTTATGAGAGAATATCGTGGCATCATTGAAGAAGCTATGCAAGATGATCGAGAAAGCACTCAGACTTGTTATGATATGTATAATCGTGTAATGAGCGCTCTCGAAAAAATTCTCGATGAGGATGAACTTTCGTTTGATGAAAAAACATATATACTTAATCAAATGAAAGATATAGCGGATGAAGTGTCACGAAAGGATTATGAAAAAGCAAACAATCGCATAAAAATAATTAGTATCGCCAGCGGAGTAGCGGCAGCAGTCGTTGCAATTCTTGGATCAGCTATTGGTGTAAATTTAACATCAAGACAGAGTTCGTTAGTGGATGACGATATGGAACCTATTGACAAATGAGTATTGGAGGAAAAGTATGAGTAAAAATGGAAAAAAGAAACGCAGCACTGCTGGTTTGATTTTGGATGTGTTTCTGACTTTCTTTACCGGCGGACTATGGCTCATATGGATACTGATAAGGTATCTGAGAAACAACAGTTAAAATTGTAAAAAAATTGAATATTGGCATTTGGCAGACAGAGTTACTTTCGAGTTTCTCTGTCTTTTCTTTTGCTCTTTTTTACCTCGCGAAAAAAACATACCCTTTTATGAAGAGAAAGGTAAAATAGGCATTTTTAAATGCTACATTCTCTTTTGATTTTGGATGAAAAAGGAAAGGAGGCTCACAAAAATGTTGGAGAGTAGTTTTCAGGCACAGCTAATCAAAGAATTGAAACGAATGTTTCCGGGATGCATCGTTGTAAAGAACGATTCCAGTTACATTCAAGGGATTCCTGACTTGACGATTTTCTACAAAGACAAGTGGGCCACCTTAGAGTGTAAACAAAACGCGAGAGCAAAGAGGCAGCCAAATCAAGAATACTATGTTGGGCGAATGAATGAAATGTCGTTCTCGAAGTTTATTTGCCCGGAGAACAAGGAGGAAGTGTTACATGAACTTCAACAGACATTCCAATCTTGAAGGGCAGCACGCTTTTCTCGGAGCGAGTAAATATCACTGGATCAATTATGACGAATCCAAAGTTGCAGAATCGTATTCAAAATTTCTTGCAACTCAAAAAGGAACCGTACTTCACGAATTTGCAGCTCAATGTATTCGGCTCGGTCAGAAATTACCGAAGTCTCAGAAAACATTGAATATGTATGTGAACGATGCGGTCGGTTTCAAAATGACTCCAGAACAGCCGTTGTTCTATTCGGAGAATTGTTTCGGAACGGCAGATGCGATAGCGTTTCGAGACGGTTTGCTGAGAATTCACGATTTGAAGACCGGCGTTATACCGGCACACATGGAGCAGCTTATGATCTACGCTGCTCTTTTTTGTTTGGAATACAAAATTAAACCTGCGGATATTGAAATTGAGCTTCGGCTGTATCAGAACAACGAAATTCTCTACCATAATCCAACGGTTGAAGAAATTGTTCCAATCATAGATAAGATTGTTACTTTTGACAAGATTATCAACAAAATTAAAGAACAGGAGGGTTAAACCATGAATCCCATTGTGGAAGAAATGTTAATGCACTACGGAATGCCGAGACGTTCCGGGCGGTATCCTTGGGGTTCTGGGGATAACCCTTATCAACACAGCGGCGACTTTCTGAGTCGTGTAGAAGAACTGAAAAAGCAGGGGCTTAGCGAAACAGAGATTGCAAAATCTATGGGGCTTACCACCACTCAGTACAGAACTCAAAAATCGTTAGCCAAAGATGAGCGAAGGGCTCTTGAAGTTGCCACTGCTAAAGGGCTTCGTGAAAAGGGATATAGTTTGAATGAGATTGCGGAGAAGATGGGTTACACAAACGATTCATCTATCCGCTCTCTTTTGAATGAAAACTCTGAGGCTCGTATGAATCAGGCGAGGAAGACGGCTGAGTTCTTAAAAGAACAAATTGACAAAAAAGGAATGATTGATGTCGGAACCGGTGTTGAGCGTGAACTCGGAATTTCTAAAGAGAAACTGAGTCAGGCTCTTTACATACTGGAAATGGAAGGGTATCCGGTTTACGGTGGCGGCGTTCCACAGGTGACGAATCCCGGAAAGCAGACAAATATAAAAGTCATCTGCCCTCCGGGAACGGAACACAAAGACATCTATAACTTTGAGAATGTCCATTCCGTTACCGATTACGTTTCTCATGACGGTGGCGATACCTTTGACACCTTTGTTTATCCTAAGAGTATGGATTCCAGCAGATTACAGATACGCTATGCGGAAGAAGGCGGCGTTCAAAAGGATGGCGTTATAGAAATTCGTAGAGGCGTAGAAGATCTGTCTCTTGGCGGTTCTCATTATGCTCAGGTTAGAATCCTTGTTGATGACACCAGATACTTAAAGGGTATGGCAATTTACTCGGATGATCTGCCCGATGGAGTTGATGTTGTCTTCAATACAAACAAAAAACTCGGAACACCAAAGAGTGATGTTTTAAAGAAAATTACCGATGACCCTGAAAATCCGTTCGGTTCTCTTATCAAAGCTGGCGGTCAGAGTTATTACACAGATGCAAATGGTCAACGTCAGTTATCGCTTATCAATAAGCGTGCTGAAGAAGGAGATTGGGGGGAATGGAGTGACCATCTTCCATCTCAGTTTCTTTCCAAGCAGAGTATGACTCTGATTAAGAAACAGTTGGGGTTGGCAGCAGCAGATAAGCAGGCTGAGTATGACGAAATCTGTTCACTTACTAATCCGACAGTAAAAAAAGCTCTATTAAAGTCTTTTGCAGATGATTGTGATTCGGCGGCAGTCCATTTACAGGCAGCAGCTTTGCCGAGACAAAAGTATCAGGTAATCTTACCGATTACTTCCATGAAAGATAATGAAGTGTATGCTCCGAATTACAAAAACGGAGAACAAGTTGCACTTATCAGATTCCCTCATGGCGGAACTTTTGAAATTCCGGTTCTTACTGTAAACAATAAGCAGCCAGATGCCAGAAGAATTCTCGGAAATGCCAAGGATGCTGTTGGAATTAACAGTAAAGTAGCAGAGAGATTATCTGGGGCAGACTTCGATGGCGATACCGTTATGGTGATTCCTACCGGCGGTAAGGTAAAGATTACTTCTACCTCACCTTTGAGGGGTCTTGAGGGCTTTGATCCGAAAGCAGAGTATGGTCCTGACACTTACAAGGGACGAACCGTTAAGGCTATGAAGAATACCCAGACAGAGATGGGTAAGATTTCAAACTTGATTACGGATATGACTCTGAAAGGCGCAACTGAAGACGAGCTTGCTCGTGCTGTTCGGCATAGCATGGTTGTCATCGATGCCGAGAAACATAAGCTGGATTACAAACAGAGTGAAGCGGACAACGGAATTGCGTCTTTAAAGAAAAAGTATCAAGGTACTGTTGATGAAGATGGGCGATACCACGAAGGCGCGGCAACTCTGATTTCGAGAGCCAAGTCCGAGACATCTGTTCTTAAACGGAAAGGCAGTCCTATTATCAATCCTGAAACCGGGGAGCAGAGTTACAAAGAAGTTTATGAAGAATACGTTGACAAGAATGGAAAGACCAGAGTCAGAACCCAGGCGAGCACCAAAATGGCAGAGACCAGGGATGCGTATCTTCTTTCTTCGGGCACCCCTCAGGAAGAAGCCTATGCTGATTATGCTAATAAGATGAAGGCCCTGGCAAATCAGGCCCGCAAAGAGATGGTAAGTACCGGAAAGATAGCCTATTCTGCGTCAGCTAAGGCGGCCTATCAGGAAGAAGTAGACTCCCTGTCTGCAAAACTCAACGTGGCTTTGATGAATGCCCCTCGTGAGCGGCAGGCTCAGGTGATTGCTAATGCCTCCGTAGCCGCTAAAAAGCAGGACAATCCTGATATGACAACCGGTGAGATTAAGAAAGCAAACCAGCAGGCATTAACGGCGGCTCGTGCTTCTGTTGGAGCAAGGAGAGAGACTATTAAGGTGACTGATAGGGAGTGGGAAGCGATTCAGGCTGGCGCTATCAGTGAGAACAAGCTGACTCAGATTATTAACAATGTTGACATTGATGATCTTCGACAGCGTGCAACCCCTCGTTCTACGACAGAACTTAGCGCGGCTAAGGTTAATAAGATAACATCCATGAATGCATCTGGGTATAGCACAGCCGAGATAGCAGAAGCTTTGGGTGTCTCTACTTCAACCGTATCCAAATACTTGAACTGAAAGGAGTGAGCTAAGTATTATGGCAAGCAAATGTGCTTTAACAACAGTTGATAATCCTTACAATCCATTTGAACAGTTCATCTCTTGGTTCTTGTTCGATGAGGAGAAAGGTTATCATTCGTGTGCGTACTTGGGAAGAATTGCTCGAACTTCCGATCAGCTTTCGGATGAAGAAAACAATCGAGAAATTGAAAGAGCAATCGATGAAATCATCAAGTACGACTTCACCAACACATACAGAAAAGTAAAAGAACAAATTGCAAATGCATAAAAGCAAAATGTGAGAAAATTCTTTTGTTTTTCTGAAACAATAATGAACCATGACTGCTGACACATACCGATGAGTGTGGAAGAGACAGAGGGGGGGTATCGCAAAGACTGCACCCCCTCCCTCAT
>JAMPAI010000048.1 GCA_023667315.1 Ruminococcus flavefaciens | reverse complement strand
GGCAGCAACCTTATCTTTCGGGAACAGTTTTGAGCCCATGCCCACGCAGAACACCCCGGCCTTGAACCATGCGGTGAGGTTTTCCTCGGTAGGTTCAACACCTCCTGTAACCATGAGTTTGCTCCATGGCATGGGTGCCAGCAGGCCTTTTACAAATTTGGGTGACAGCACATCACCGGGGAACACCTTGCACAGTGTGCAACCGGCTTCCTGGGCAAAACCTACTTCAGAGATAGAGCCACAACCGGGAGTATAGGGCACATTGCGACGGTTGCACACCTTGGCTACATCGGGGTTGAACAGAGGTCCTACCACAAAGCAAGCACCAAGCTGGATATACAGTGATGCTGTAGGAGCATCAACTACAGAACCTACACCGATAGCCATGTCGGGACACTCCACGGCAGCAAATTTTACTACCTGCTCAAATACTTCATGGGCAAAGTCACCACGATTGGTAAATTCAAAGGCGCGTACGCCACCGTCATAACATGCTTTAACTACTTTCTTGGCTATTTCAACATCTTTGTGGTAGAAGACGGGAACCATAGGAGCTGCAGCCATCTTGTTGAGGACTGCAAGATTATCAAATTTTGCCATTATAGAATATTTACAGTTATTAATCGGGCAAAGCTCAAGGCTTTGCCCGTGTTTGTAATAATGTGTTATCGCTGTACGCGGCCATTGGCGCTACCACCGGCCAGAGCCTCTACTTCGGCTGTAGTAACAAGGTTGAAGTCGCCGTTGATAGTGTGCTTTAGTGCTGATGCTGCCACGGCAAACTCAAGAGCCTCTCCCTGGTTTTCCTTAGTGAGGAGGCCGTGGATAAGTCCACCCGAGAAGCTATCGCCACCACCCACACGATCAATGATGGGGTTAATGTCGTAGCGCTTGCTTTGGTAGAACTCTTTACCATTGTAGATCATGGCTTTCCATCCATTATGTGTGGCTGAGAAAGACTCGCGCAAGGTTGATACGACATATTTGAATCCAAATTCTTTCATCATGGCAGCAAATATACCTTTGTAGCCCTCGGCATCGGTATTACCACTTTCAACATCGGCATCGGGTTTGAAGCCAAGACACAGTTCGGCATC
This sequence comes from Ruminococcus flavefaciens, assembly GCA_023667315.1. Classification (GTDB taxonomy): domain Bacteria; phylum Bacteroidota; class Bacteroidia; order Bacteroidales; family P3; genus Pullibacteroides. The sequence continues at coordinate 4,280 of JAMPAI010000048.1, read as the reverse complement.
TTCCTCATTGCCTATGCATACATCGACATACTTCATCAACGGGCGCATGATTGACTGGGCTTTCTCCTTAGTCCACAATTTTTTGCGGAAATTAAGGTCAACGCTTACGGTCACGCCATGACGCTTGGCAGCTTCGCAAGCCAGGCGAGTAAGTTCGGCTGCCTTGTCGCTGATGGCGGGAGTAATACCGCTCCAGTGGAACCAGTCGGCACCCTCCATTATAGCATCAAAGTCAAAGTCCTCGGGATTGGCTTCGGCGATGGCAGAGTGAGCGCGGTCATAGATAACCTTAGAGGGGCGCATTGAGGCGCCGGTCTCACAGTAGTAGATGCCTACACGGTCACCGCCACGAGCTACGAAGTCGGTGTGCACGCCATATCGGCGAAGGCTGTTTACTGCAGCCTGACCAATCTCGTGGGTGGGTAGTTTGCTTACAAAGTAGGCATCGTGGCCATAGTTGGCACAGCTTACAGCTACGTTGGCCTCGCCGCCACCCCATATGATATTGAAGTTGTCAACCTGAACAAAACGGCCGCAGCCGGCAGGTGAAAGGCGGAGCATAATCTCGCCCAAAGTTACTATTTTACTCATTGTTGATATCAGTATTATATATGTTGGATTACATAGATTGTTGGTTGCGCAGTATATTGATGCGATTCTTAATCATAAGAGCCAGGGTACTCAATACCAGAATTCCGGCACCTATCCAACGCCATGACGGGTAGTAGGTGAGTTTGTAGATAATCCAGCTCAAGGGGCTTGATGCGAAGTCAAGAGAGCCGGCACTGAAGCCCTCGGGTACAGCCACGGCGCTGTCACCGGTCTGGGCATACACATCGGCTGCAGCCAGAGTGAAAGCGGCCGACATATCGGTAACCATGAGAAGACCGATTACCAGGATTACCAAGCCTATGATAAATGTCTTGAGCACATTGCCCTTGGTGAATGGGAGAACCAACGGGAACAGGTAGAACATACCGGCCAGCGAAGCCAGAGGCAGGAACTGGTTGCCCGGAAGTATCACGGCCAGTACAAGGGTAACGGGGATAAGCAACAGTGATACTACCAGTGTGGTGGGATGTCCGATTACCAGGGCAGGACTCATGCCTATATTCAGTCCGGCAGCGCCTTTGAACTTGCGTGCAATGAGCTGACGGGTAGCGTCGCTGATGGGTCTTAGTCCTTCGATAAACAGGGCTGTAATGCGAGGTATCAACTCCATCACGGCACCCATCTTGATACCAAGACCAAGAATGTAGGGAATGTTGTCCACGATGGCTCCCCATGACTTGCATGTGAGGCAACCGATACCGATGCCCACGATTACACCAAGGAACAAGGGTTCGCCCAGGATGCCAAACTTGCGTTTCAAACCTTCGGCATCGATTTCGAGTTTGTTCATGCCGGGGATTTTGTCCAGACCTTTGTTCATGATCCATGCAAAGGGAGCGAAGCTTGCGCAGAAAGGCTGCGGAATAGAAATGCCCTCCATGCCCTCATAGAACCCCTGGAATTTCTTGGCGGTCATATCGGCAATCACCAACGTAATGATGTAACAGATAATGGCAGCACCAAAGCCCCACAGCAGCGAGTCAGAGGCGAAGTAAACTACAGCACCGATAAATGCGAAGTGCCAGTAGTTCCACAAGTCGATATTTACAGTGCGGGTAGTCTTGGTGAACAACATCAGCAGGTTGACAATCAAGCACACAGGAATGATGAATGCGCCTACGGCAGTGTTGTAGGCTACCGAGGCTGCAGCCGGCCATCCCATGTCAAACACCTGGAGTTCCAGGTCATAGATGCCTACAATTTTCTCCAAAGCCGGACCAAGGCTTGTCGTGAGCAGGGCTGTAACGATAGACAGACCTATGAAGCCGACTCCAACCTTTAGACCACTCATCATCGACTTGCCAAAAGGTATACCTATGCACAAGCCCAGGATGGTGAAGATGATAGGCATCATGACGGCGGCTCCGAGTCCTATGATATATTTGAACACATCCTCTACTGCTATACCCGTCTGGCTGATGGTTGTCTCGGGAATGGTTTCAAACGATTTGGCATTTTCGGCTACCAAAGAGTCCCATTGTTCAGAGCTTTCAACTCCACCCTTGCTCCATGCCGAGCCCCAGTAGTAGGTGAGTGTCGAGTCATTGTCGGCCAAGGTTGACAGAGCCATTACATGACCAAGTGCATCACCTGCTTGAGTTTCAAACGGACGATACACGAGGCTGTCGGCATCCTGAGCCACGACGCCTATGTAGATAATGCCGTTATCGGCTTCGATGTTGTCGGTGAGGTCATCGTAAGTGATAATGCCATTGTCGTGGTTAATGCGATAGGCCTGGGGATTTTGAGCGTGAACTACGATACCCGATGCAAGGTGTAGCGGCTTGGTGGCGCCATTATAGGCTACCAAGGTTTTATTGAGCCAGTCGCCACGGTTGAGCATAATGGTACGGGTCTCAACAATGGTGTCTCCATCGACCACGATTGGGGCTATGTTGAGTCGCACGGTCAGTCGCAAAGGACCATTGTCAAGTATCTCGGCTGTTTCGTATCCTTTGGGATAGACAAAGTTTCCGTTTGAGTCTATAGGGGCGGTAAGTCCGGCTCCGAGGGAGTAGCCTACGGTGTAGACATCCATACCATCACCCTGGTCAACGTGGTAGGAGATGCCCTTGTGGTCGTTTTCATAGCGCTGAGCCAGAACAGGATGAGTCACCGACTTGGTCCAAACGTCGTAGCCTCTAACCGGGCCATTGCCTTTGTGGTAGTCGTTGCCATAGAGACGATAGCCACCGTGATCATTTTCCCAAGCCAGATCATCCTGCTTGTCGGGGCGAGTCTGGGCAAAGGCTATAGTATCGGCAGCTACGGGTGCGTCGGTCTTTGCTATGGCGTATACGATTGTAGTGTCAGGAATTACCTGATCAAAGATAAGAAGTTTGTTATCGTAGGTAATCTGACTGGGTACGGTATCGTTGTTGCTGTTTAAAACAATAAGGTTGCTTTCCGACTCTTTGCCAAGGTCGGTGAGGTCAACCTCTATAACGCGCTCGCCGGGGTGGGCATCCTGTGACCAGGATACCGATACCTCGGTTGATTTGGAGCACGCGCCAAGTAACACACTCAATGCTATGATAAGCGAGTGGGTCAGGAGCGATTTTTTTGACATGACAGCTTGTTATTATTGGGGCTGCTTGCCGATGTAGGCGAGAATTCCGCCGTCGACATAAAGTACGTGACCGTTAACAAAATCAGATGCCTCGGAAGCAAGGAATACGGCCGGACCCATGAGATCCTCGGGTGTGCCCCAACGTCCGGCAGGAGTCTTGGCTATAATGAATTGGTCAAACGGGTGACGAGATCCATCGGGCTGACGCTCACGCAGAGGAGCTGTCTGGGGTGTGGCAATGTAGCCCGGGCCTATGCCGTTACACTGGATGTTGGCTGCACCATACTCCGAGCAGATGTTGCGAGTGAGCATTTTCAAGCCACCTTTGGCAGCAGCATATGCGCTCACGGTTTCGCGGCCGAGTTCGCTCATCATTGAGCAGATGTTGATAATCTTGCCGTGACCTTTCTTGATCATGCCGGGAATAACAGCCTTGGCGCAGATGAATGGAGCTACGAGGTCAATGTCAACAACCTGGCGGAAGTCCTCAACAGCCATCTCTTCCATGGGTATGCGTTTGATAATACCTGCATTGTTTACCAGAATGTCTACGCCGCCGAGATTTTTCTCGATGTCGGCAACCATTTCTTTAACACCGGCTTCGTCGGTGACGTCACACATGTAGCCTTTTGCGTCGATACCTGCCTCTTTGTAGTTGGCGATACCCATATCCATAGAGCTCTGAGTGTTGCAGTTGTAGACGATAGTTGCGCCGGCCTCATGAAAAGCCTTAGCGATAGCAAAACCGATGCCATATACACCACCGGTAACGAGGGCTACTTTACCCTCAAGTGAGAAGTTTACCATGATAATGATTTATTATGAAGTTTATATTAGGCTTGAATTGCGAGGCTGCTTCGAGCTACCTCTTTTTGTATCGATTATCCGGATTGTTGGTTCCAGGAAATTGCGTAAATAAGACAAAACCTGTCGGAGACCATGCATCACTGCGTGTGTGCATGGCGACCGGCAGGTTGTGTTCTATTGTGTGGAATAGCACTGGCGTGGGGCGAGCTTATTCAGCCTTGCCGTCACTACCAAGCACGTTTTCAATTTTGTGCTTGTAGAGTTTTTCCATCTCGTCGCGAGCCGGTCCGAG
>JAMPAI010000047.1 GCA_023667315.1 Ruminococcus flavefaciens | reverse complement strand
GCGTGTAGGACTTGCTTTCCACCTGCTTAAGCTCGCTGAATTTGTTGTCATAGACAATCATGCCGCTGTCATTCTCTGCGCTTAAGTTTTCCTCTGTAAACCTCTGCCGCTCTTTCTTTATGTCCTCTGGTTTCAGCATATTAGCCACCTTTGCCAGAAAACGGATATTTGCGGAATTTTTCACGGCGTTTATAATGCCCTCATTCTGCGTATGTATCAGCTGCATTGTGGGCTTTAGTGTGCGGTTATCCTCTCCAAAAAGGTCGTCTTTATATTCAAAGTCCGTCATAATCCCCACCCGCTCAAACTCTATAGCGCCGTGTTCCCCGTTCCCAAAAAGATAACGTAAATATACCTGCCCTGCTGCCTCTACTACCTCGCAGCGCTGCGCCCGCAGCGGATACCAGCCGACAAGCGCACCGTATTTGTCCTCTACAGGCACAATAAAGGCGGTATGCTCTACCGCCACATAGGTTGCCACCCGCTTAATAAATTTTGTCGTGTCCATGAAATAGTTAGGCTTTTGCTGTAGCGTCTTTTCCAGCCGCTTTAATGCGCTGCCCTCTATCTCCGGCTTTAGCTTGCTGCAATGCGTGGCAAAGCTGTTTACTGCCGTCCTCGTCAAGTCCATTTCGTATACGCCGCCGCTGTAGCTTGTAAACGTAGGGCTGTACCCGTTCAGCATCTTAAAATAGCTGTCTATATAGCGCAGCTCCTTACCATGAAAAAGATAATCTAAGAATTTGATACCGTTCACTCTCCTTTCTATGCGGCGTTTTTAAGCAGCTCGCCGCACTCTTCCCAGTATTTCTGCCGTACCGTCATAGCGTCTATGACGGATACAAAGCCGTCGATATGCGCCCGCTGCTCTATCTTTATAGGTCTGAATTTCCTTGTTTCCATGTTGTGCTTAAGCGCAACATTCAAGAAATGCGTCTTTAGCAGATTGTTTCCTGCAATCTTAAAATTGCCGTCCTTTATGATACCCTCAAACTCCCTTATGACTGGCGTAAGGTTTTCCCCTTGATGCACGTCGTCTGTCTGAAAACCGTAGTCTTTCAAGTCCTCAATCAGATATTTTGCCATGTACCTGTCATACCCTATTTTGAGTATGTAAATACCGTATTTCTCCACCAGCCCCGTAAACCATGTGTAAACGTCGTGGTAGTCTATATAGTTTTCGCCGCTTAAGGTTATCAGTCCCTTTTTAACAAAAATGTCATACGGCACGCCGTCCGTAGCCTGCAAGGTTTCCACCCTGCCCCGTGGCATGAAAAACTGGGTAAACGCATAAAGCACGCCGCCCTTTTCAATTACCACGCTGGCTGCGGTTAAGTCCGTCGTCTGGCTTAAGTCTACGCCGCCCACTGCGTAACAGTCCTTAAATTCCTCTAAGGTCTTTTCAACGCCTGCGCCGTCCACCGTCGCATATTCCAGCCACGCTATAGAGCTGTTCTGCTTGATATTGCAGTATTTTGTTAAAAACTCTGCCCGCTTGCTTAAGCTGCTCTCTGCTACCGCTATCTCGTCCATGAAAAAGCTCTCCGGCACGGATACGCCCATGTTAGGGTTAGCTTTCTTAAGCTCTTCTATGTCGCTCCACTTCTCCACGTCGTCTATCATGTAAAGGAAAGGCAAAAGCCGCCTTTCCTTGCTGTTACCCTTTAAAAAGCTGGTGCTGCGTTTCATCAGCTCATCATAAATGCTGTCGTTTATGTAGCCTGCGGTACTGATAGACAAAATCATAGGCTGCCTGCGTGCGCCTAAAGCAGACTTCATAACCTCATACTGCTTTAGCCCTGCGTCGCCGCTCCATGCCGCCATTTCGTCACATACCACAAGCTGCGGATTAAATCCGTCAGACTTCTTGGCGTTAAATGCGATAGGCTTTACAAAGCTGTTTGTATCCTCATAGTAAATATCGCTGCGCCGCTTTTTCGCCAGCTCGTTTAGCTCGTCCTCTGCCTGCACCATTTTATAAAAGCCGTCATATACTAACGTCGCTTGGTCTAATTTCGGCGCTAAACAGTATATTTCCTGCCCGTACTCCGGCTCTAAGTAAACCATGTACGCTATAATCGCAGATGCAAAAAGGCTCTTCCCGTTTTTCCTGCCGATTACTATAAAAATTTCACGAAAAATGCGTGTTTTTTCTGCGTCCTGTATGCCGAAAATGATAGAAATTATGGCTTTCTGCCATAGCTCTAACGTGATTAAGTCATTGCGCCCCTTGCTGTGGTGGCAAAAATTCTCTATGAATTTGATAGCCTTGTTTGCCGCCTTTGCATTAAAAAAATATTCCTGCTTTTCCAGCCCGTCCACAATGATTTTATATATCCTTTTTATCCTTTTTCCCGCCGTAATTTCGCCGCTGGTAATCTTTGCGTGGTACTCATAGATATAATTTTTGTACGGCACTTTTCCCTACTCTTCCCGCAGCGCCTCTAACCTGCTTTTTTTCCGTTTTGCGGCGGGTACTAAATCCGTCAGCTGCTTTATGACTGCTGCATAATTCTTGCTCAAAGCTATGTACGTTTCTGCCTCTGGGCTTTTCTTTGTCCCGTACTGGTTCTCGCCGTTTTTGTACTCGCTCGTCCAGCCGTCCTGCCCTATGGTTTCCTGCAAGTCGTCCAGCTCCACGCTCATAAAAGTAGCCTTTTCTATCAGCGGCGTTACTAACTTCTTTTTGTTTTCGTCTAAGTCTTTGAAAATCCCTTTAAGTCTGGTTTTCTCGGACTTAATGCGCTGTTCTTTTGTCTTTTCTTTCCTTGTCGCCATTCCTTTTACCCCGCTTTCTTCTCCTGCGCCCCACCACACCCCCTACACCACGTATGCGCACGCCCGTAGGGTAATTTTAGGGTATCCCCCTCGGTATCTTCCCCCTTTAATTATTTTTCTGGATAGGGGGGAGTATGCGCCCGTCTGCATCAAATCCGTAGCGCAGCTGTGGCGTGCGCTTATGATGCTCTTTGTTGTGGCAGTCTTGGCATAGCGCCTCTAAGTTATCCCAGTTAAGCGTTATGTCCGTGTCGTTGATGTTTGCCCTTGTCAGATAGCGCCTGTGGTGCGCCACCTTTGCAGGCTCACCGCAGCGCTCACATATATAATCCTGTGACATTAAGTAAGCGGCTCTGGTACTCTCCCATGCCGCCGATAAGTAAAAACTCTTAGCCCATGCTTTCATACTGTCCCCGCTCCTTTCCCTTTTGTATTCCCAGCGCCCTAAGTTTCATGCGCTGGGCAGAGGCTAAAGAATGAAAACAAAAAAGAGTAGGCTACTGCTGCCGCCTGCTGCGGTTTAAGCTATCGCCTACTCTTTTCATGTTACCATTGTACCGCTTTTAAATTCCCATGTAAACACCACGATTTTACCATGATATTCCTACGCCTGCTGCCGTGCTACATTATCCTTGCACTGCCGCACTTTTCACAATACTTTGTACGCAGCGCACATGGTATGCCTCCCGTATACCACGACTTAATATATTTTTTCCTGCACATTCCCGCAGCTTAAGCATCTTACCTTTGCCCGCTCTATTACCTTGTCTGGTACTCTTCTTTGTTCATCATGTACCCACATATCATTTTATCCTTTCCTCGTCAATCCCCCACAATAAGATTGATAGCTCATTTATGATAGCAGTTACCCAGCGCCTCGGTGTATTCTTCCCTGTGTCCAGTTCTTCTGCGATTGCCGCATAGTCCCAGCCCTGCATAAAGTACAGCTCAAAAGCCCTGTACTCTATTTCCCTGCCCGCCGCCCTGCGCCTGTTCTCTATCTCTTCTACTGCCTTGTCTATATGCGCTGTCATAATCAGAGTTTTAAAGCGGCTGCGCCGTATGCTCTCTAAGTACGTCCTCTGCTGTTCGTCGGTCATACCCTTAAGCTCTAACTGCTCCCCGTCGCTTATTGCGTTCTCGATATGGAAAACCGCATCACGGTAGCACTTCATAAGCGTAAAAGTATTGTGGTATTTGTTCTGCCTCTTGTCCTTTTCTTCCTGTTTTTTGTACTCTGCTACTGCTGCCTTTGCCGCTTTCTGTATCAGCGCCTCTACTTCCGGCGTTATCTCAATCGTTGTTTCCTGCATCTTCCTTGTCCTGCCTTTCATTGATTTTCTTAAGCTGCCCGTAAATATCCACCAGCAGCAAAACTGCAATAACCAGTAAAAAGTTTGTCATTGTATCACCCCGCTTTCGTATGCCGTAACGACTGCTGCCCGCAGGCTGTCAGCTATGCCGCTCCTGCTCTGTATCCTCTCCGGGCTTGTCTGCTTTGTATGCTCTAAATGGTCGCTCTCCAAAATCTCCGCTATCTTTTCCGCTGCCTTTTGGCTGTACGTAATGGCTCTAAGCTCGTCAGCGCCGCCCAGTGCGTTTATCTCATACACTGCATAATGATTAGTGCCAAACTCCCTTACTTGCCAGCTGAAAACACGCCCTTTAATTTCTATCGGCTGCATATTATCCGCTGTATTCCGGCAGGCTGTCCCCGTCGCATCAAATACCCCGGCTGCTGCCCGCATAAAAGATGCTAAAAAATCTGTAAGCCCCTCTGCTGCTCTTGCTACAGCCGCCCCAAAATCTACGCTACTTATATTTCTTATTGCCCTCTTTGCAATCCTGCGCTGCTTACGCTTATCCAGCTCTAAAGGCGGGTTTACTCCATGCAGCTTTTTATATCTCTTTTTCCACTGCCTGTAATTCATTCTGCTTTACCTCGCTTTCCTGCTTAATTTCAATACGCCTGCTGCCGGGCTGCCTTATGATAGCCTCAACGTGCAGATAGGCAGGCAGCAAAACCACGCTGCCCGCTCTAAGCTGGTACTCTATGCTCTCTTTTATTTTCCTGTATTCTGTCGCCGTCATTGCTAATTTGCAGCCTATGAAAATTGTTATTTCCTGTTGCTTATTCTTCTTTTTCCGCTGCCGCCTGTTCATTGCCTGCCTCTCTTTCCGGCTGTGCCGCCTCTCCTGTCTGATAATTTTCAATACTCATTTGCCCCGGCAGCTCTTCCCCTGTTTCCTGTGGTTTTTCTGTCTGGCAGCGTATCATAATCTCATGCAGTAAATATAAATCGTCCTCGCTTACCTTGTCTGCCTGCTGCATAATCTCCCTTGCGGTAAATACTACCCACTCCGTATTATTCCAGTCCTGCTGCGGTGTGTCCGTTTCGGACACTTTCAATACGGCATCTGCGGCAGCTTTCGTGGCGGCGCTTACGCTCTCTTTTACCCATTCCCGCAGTACCTTTGCGTGCTGGGCGGCTATCTCTGCCTCTTTCGCCTTTTCCTCTGCCTCTACCCGCTTGCGCTCTGCCTTTTCTATCTCTTTGTCGCTTTCTTCCTGCTGCTTTTCATAGTCCCGCTGCGCCTGCTCT
>JAMPAI010000046.1 GCA_023667315.1 Ruminococcus flavefaciens | reverse complement strand
TTGTGGTTCCGAAGGTCGTGGGTTCGACCCCCACACCTCACCCTTTTAAACATTTAAGCCTTGCTCACATTATGTAGCGAGGCTTTTTTATTATTAAACAATCTCTAAACAAACGATATGCTACAATATACAATTACACCATGTCAAGCCATGACCGCCAAGATGCAAACTGACATGGCAATCAAAGCCAACTGCACCTGGATAGAAGTCGACCCTACCCTGCTTAACGATGATGAATTGAACTATCTCATCGAACAGTGTCGGCTCAATCGCACCATACTCACATTCTGCCACGACGACCTGCTACTCGATAAGCATCGGGTACATGGCATACACTTGGGAGCCGGTGATGCCGATCCGGCGAAGATCAGGGAGCAGTTTGGCGGACATCCAATCATAGGCATTGACGCAGATAGCAACGTAGCGTTGTATCCTCTCAAACGTGCCGATGTGGATTATGTGGTGCTCAACGGCTATCCCGAGGCAGTGGATCGCTCAACCATAAGCGACCTCAACAAGCGCCAACAGGAACATGGTATCATAATACCCATAGTGGTAGGCGGACGTATCATGCCGCAAGACATTGCCGACATCATAGCCGCTGGAGCCTCAGGATTCAACATCGACATAAACTCGCTGTCAGGTCCCGACTATGAGCAATCGCTGAAAGAATTTATATACACCTGTGATAATATCATAACGCAATGAGTGTAGACCGTTCCATAGCACCGCCCGTACATCCTGTGCCACAATTACCCATGCCGCCGATCGAGCATTGCATGCTACCCAATGGTGTGGAATTGCTATGGCTTGATGACCCTAACACCAGGGAAGTGGTGCGCATAACCATGTCGTGGAATGGCGGAGCCTATGACGCTGCCATCGCTCCCGCAGCTGAGATTGCGGGACAATTGGCCAAAACCGGTAGCAAGAACTACAGCCCCGAGCGACTGGCCGATCTTCTCGACTATAACGGCGCATGGCTCGGAGCCGAGGTATCGGGACACAATAATGTATTAACCCTCTCCTCGCCCTGTAGTCGACTGGAGCCACTGCTTGACGCTCTGACTGATCTCGTCAACAACAGGCAATATGACCATCGCGAGTTTTTGCTCGAACGCGACAAGGTTGCAGCCGCAGTGGCGACCTCACAACAGCGGGTAACCGAGCAGGCACAAATAGTCCACAGGCAGTTGCTCTTTGGCCCGGAGCATCCCGCAGCGCGCTTCTACACCTCGCAATACATAAAGTCACTTGATCTCGAGCAGATTGTAGAAGCCGACCGTAGCATGAAAGGGCTTCAGACCCCCAAAGTATTTGTAGCCGGCCGCATAACATCCAAGGTAATGGAACTGCTTACACGCTACATATCAATGATTGACTGCAATCCACACGATCATGGCAGTGTAACAATACAACCGGCTGCATCATCAGAGTCAACACGACGCCACATAACAGTGGATGGCACGCTGCAAAGCGCTATAAAGTACTCTATCCCCACCATCAACCGCATGGACAAGGATTATGAGACCGTGCGATTGATGACACTTGCCCTGGGAGGATATTTTGGAAGTCGACTCATGACCAACATACGTGAGCAGAAAGGACTCACCTATGGTATTAGTGCCGGGGTCTACGGCTACCATGAAGGCGCATTCATAACAATTGAAAGCCAGTGTGACAACGCATATACCGAGCAAGTAATCACCGAAATACAGCACGAGATAGAAAAGCTCGCATCCAAGCCAATGGGACAGGAGGAGCTCACCGCTGTAAAACAGACAGCTACCGGTGCCCTGCTGTCAATGCTTGACACACCGTTTAGCAAGATGGACTACTATATAGTAAGATATCACATGAACACACCGCCCGACTACTTTGAGCGTCGTCAGCAAGCAATAGCACAGCTCACAGCCGAGTCGCTTAGAGACACAGCCGCACGCTACCTCACCAATCCCCGGATACTGATTAGCACTGCCGGAAAATAACGTCCATCGGCTGAAAACTTTCAGAAATAGTTAGAGGTTGTTTAATAATAATTGTCGATGAATGATATAATGCATATCTTGTACCAATTAACACAATCACTTCACCGTCAAACCTCACGTAATTGCCACATACTGTTCATAAGATTGTACTTTTGCGAAGTGTGCTACGCGTAGCCTCACGATAAAGATGGAGTCACATAAAAATTAAGGGAGGCTGCTTTTTCCCTCATACCAATATGTAGGTTTTGTCATTTATCCCCTATTTATGGATATATTTTTTTTAATTTTTTTTACCTTTGCAGTGTAAAACAATTTATATCAAAAACCAATGAAGAAAAGTGCATTGCAAGTGGCTCGTGCAGCTTATGAGCCCAAGCTTCCAATCGTCTTAACAGGGGCAGTGAAACCCGTTGCCGGACATGCAACCGAGTCGGTTGCCGACCAGGAGGCTATCAAAAATTTGTTTCCCAATACCTACGGTTTACCTGAACTGACATTTGAGAAAGATCCCAACCCGGGTCAAGGCAAAGCCTTTAACGTGGGAGTAATCCTGTCGGGCGGTCAGGCACCCGGTGGCCACAACGTTATAAGCGGTCTGTTTGACGGCATCAAAAAGATTAACAAGAATGGTCGACTGTATGGCTTCCTTATGGGACCCGGCGGTTTTGTCGACCACCAATATATTGAACTCACATCAGAGATTATTGACGAATACCGCAACACCGGTGGCTTTGATATCATAGGCTCAGGCCGCACAAAGCTCGAGAAAAAAGAGCAGTTTGACAAAGGCCTCGAAATATTGAAAGAACTTGACATCAAGGCTCTGGTAATAATAGGCGGTGATGACTCAAACACCAACGCTGCCGTATTGGCCGAATACTACAAGCAGATCAATGCCGGCGTTCAGGTAATCGGTTGCCCCAAGACCATCGATGGCGACTTGAAGAACGAGCAGATTGAGACATCATTTGGCTTTGACACTGCCACCAAGGTTTACTCCGAACTTATCGGTAACATTGAGCGCGACTGTAACTCGGCTCGTAAATACTGGCACTTCATAAAGCTTATGGGTCGCTCAGCATCACACATCGCACTGGAGTGTGCCTTGCAGACTCAGCCCAACATCTGCATCGTGTCAGAAGAAGTTGAAGCCAAGAACATGACCCTCAACGAGGTTGTTGACAGCATAGCCACAGTAGTGGCAGAGCGTGCCGAGCGTGGTTGCAACTATGGCACCGTGCTTATTCCCGAGGGTCTTATCGAGTTTATCCCCGCTGTAAAGAGACTTATAGCCGAGCTCAATGATCTGCTCGCTGCCAATGCCGACGAGTTTGCAAAGGTTGACGCTGCCGATCAGCGTCAATACATCATCAATCACCTCAGTGCTGAAAATGCGGCAGTGTACGAGTCGCTACCTGCCGGTGTAGCACGTCAGCTCAGCCTTGATCGTGACCCCCACGGCAACGTGCAGGTATCACTTATCGAGACCGAGAAGTTGCTCAGCGAGATGGTGGGCAAACGCCTGGCAGCACTCAAAGCCGAAGGCAAATACAACGGCAAATTTGCTGCCCAGCACCATTTCTTTGGCTACGAAGGCCGATGCGCCGCTCCCTCCAACTTTGATGCCGACTACTGCTATGCACTGGGCTTCAACGCTTCTTGCCTTATCAATGCCGGTGTAACCGGCTACATGTCGTCGGTACGCGGATTGACCAAACCTTCTGTACAATGGATAGCCGGTGGTATACCCATCACCATGATGATGAACATGGAGCGTCGTAACGGCGAACTGAAACCCGTGATACAAAAAGCACTGGTTAAACTTGATGGTGCTCCCTTCAAAAAGTTTGCCGCACAGCGTGACGATTGGGCAGTAAATACATCCTATGTATATCCCGGTCCCATCCAATACTTTGGTCCGGCCGAAGTGTGCGATCAGCCCACTATGACCCTCAAATACGAACACGAGAAAAAATAATCATATTCTCGCTGTAACAAATAACTTTCTAACAGCTTGCATGAGCCGGCATCGCAGTTTCTGCCTTGCCGGCTTTTTTCTCGATTATGAAAAGAGCCTGTTGGAAACAATATTGTCCAACAGGCTCTTATACGGGATAATTCTTATAGTTTAGTGCTTGACTATTTTCTCGCTGTGGCCATCGGGATAGGTAACGACATAAATCCCGGCAGGAAGGTCATTCATCACGCTTGTCAATGCACCATCTTTCTCGGCCAACAAAACACCGGCAACATTGTACACTTTCAACACACCGTCGGTGTCATCAACCACGGGAACATCAATCCCGGCCGATACTGTATATTGATTTTTATAGTCGGGAAGGTAATAGCTAATGTGGGGCGGCTGATTGTAGGCACCATTCTGCCAGCATATAGCCATGCGATACATGCGGTCCTGCATAAGGCAAGGGACACGATGCTCCGAAGCAATTGTGGTAGAGTGAATATAAATCTGATTAGGTCTACTACCGTTCCACAGTATCACCTCTTCGCGCCAGTCACCAAGAATATCGGCCGACAGGCAAGGTGTTTTCTTACTCCCGTTACATGAATTTCCACCCAAAGAAGCAAGGCTTGTAACACCATCCTTGGACCACTTGGTTATTGTATTGCCGTCAAGCAGTTCATCCTGAAGGTCGCCGTCCCAATAGATACGGAAATTTTGAGCCGGACCAACGTTGCTTATTTTTACACCTGTAGTAGCACTGCGGGGACTTCCGTCGGCCGAGCACCACATCTCATAGCCCTCATTGTCGGGGTCAACATCGGCAGCACAACCACGGCCTGTATCACCATTTGCAGTAGCAGTGTACAGTATCTCACCGGTAGCAGCATCGTGCAAATCCCAGCCATAAGGATAGGCCTCATGAACTTGATACACCTGCAGGCCCTCACGACTCGGGATCATTTTGCCCATGTGAATAGCATCACCGTGCCCATATCCCGTGGCATACAATAGTTTGCCATTATCGTCAATAGCACACGAACCCCATATTATTTCATCCTTGCCATCTCCGTCCACATCGCCTACTGTCATGTTGTGATTACCGTTGGAATAGGCAGTATTACTGCCCTCTCCACGAGTAGCCTTAGGCGCATTATATGTTTGGGTTAAGCCCGCAGCATTGGTTACAGAATACTGTGTTGTAGACATGGACGAGTGAAACCATCGGGTACTTAGTTTTTCACCATCAAAGTCGACTGCCCACAAAAAAGCGTAGGTGTAGTATCCCCTACACATTACTACACTGGGACGCGAATTGGAACCATCCAGAAAAGCCACAGCTGCGATATAACGCTCGCCACGGTTGCCATAACTTGTATAGTCGTTTTTGCCTGCACGATCATCCCAGTTAAATGTGCCTGAAGCCTCACCACCGGTACCGGTATTGCGGTTGGGCTTGTAGTACACGGTGTGGATAGCTCGTCCTGTAGGACCATCAAACACTGTGAGCCATTCCTGGCCACCATCCACTCTGCCTGCATCGTTGCGCCAGTCTTTATAATTATCAGCACCTTTAATTGCATCAACTGTAGCAGCCTCATTGACATATTTACCTTGACCATCAAGGCTACCGGGTGCAGTCTTACATATCATCTCAGCCTTACCGTCACCGTTAAAATCGTAGACCATAAACTGTGTATAGTGGGCGCCTGAGCGTATATTTACTCCAAGATCCAC
>JAMPAI010000045.1 GCA_023667315.1 Ruminococcus flavefaciens | reverse complement strand
CACAAAAATCAGAAAAAGCCTTTATTTATGGATTTATAAGTTATCAGACCGATAACTTTCGAGATATTCGTCCGCAGTTATTTCGCCTCGCATAAATTTTTGATAAAGATTTGCGGCAGGAAAACGATAATTATATTGACTTCCATCTTCTCCCGGTTGAAGCGGTGGCAAATCGCCAATTGCATCCTCGACACCTATAACAGAAGGGAGGAACGATAATTGTCCATCCTTGGGAACGCATGATATCTCCTTCATGCTAAAGCCTTGAACAAGATCATCATTCCCACCGATGATTATCACACGATCTCTTCGCTGTGGAACTCCGAAGTTGGCTGCACTGACCTGGTTTACTTTGATTTCTGAGACACACTCTTTCAACTCGGTCTTTATCATCTCAAAGAATTGTCCCTTATCTAAATTGAGAATTCCACGAACATTCTCAAAAACAAAGCCGTCCGGTCGGATTGCCTTGACTATGCTGGCATAGGACTTAAACAACCAGTTGCGCATATCTTCAGCACCTCGCCGCGTATTCGCAGTCGAGAATCCTTGACAAGGCGGTCCTCCAAGAACAAACAGAGGAAGGTGAGGATTTGCTTTCTTTGCAGCTACCGCTGCATCCACAATCGCATCATGCACTTCTTGACTATTAATATCCCCTACAATTGCTTCTCCACCAAGATTTCGCTTGTGTGTTTCTACTGCGTAGTTGTCGATATCATTCCCAATTATCGGAGTCCAACCAGCCCAAATAAAACCCAATGCAAGTCCTCCTGCCCCGCAGAAAAGGTCAACAAACTGTCCCTTGAAAGGAATGTTTTTAGCAATCTGATAGGCAAGCAGTGGTGGTACGGCGTTTCCAATCTGATTATTTATCGCTCCAAGCGAACCGATGAACGCAAACGAATCTGGAAAACTCTGAAAACGAGCCGCTTCTCTTTGTGAAATTGTCCTGTCTTGGTCGTAATGCATATTGCATCCATTTCCAGGACGGTTAAAATAGGTATTAATTGTATATGCAGGCATTTCAGGACGAAGCCTACCGTAATATGTAGATCGACTCCCTTTCCCTGCTTTGTAACTTTCTCTGATTTGAGCAAGCCTTTGTGACGGCACACTCTCTGGGATATTCTTCCAGTTGCCCCCCAGTGGAACACACTTTATTACTTGCATATCCAGTTCACTCAACGAAGATGCATAGTGATTGAAAATCATGGTTTTCTTTTCTCCATCCTGATTTTTTTCTCGATACTGCCGAACAATGTTTGTTCGTTTTTCCTGCTCCAGCTTAAACGAATCTACAATAATTTCATATTCATCTGCTGAGAGGTTGTATAGATGCGCGACTGCCAATTCAATAGCGTCTTCGACATCTTGACCTTCCAATTGCTTATCCACTAATTCTATAATGTTCATATCAACGGACGGTCGAGGAACACGAATCTGCTTCACGATTCCTGCTGAAACGTGATTGGATACCAACATACTCCTCGCTTGATACTCAAATATCATCGAATTCATGATTGCAAGCAGCATTTTGAGGCTTAAAAGTGTAGCTTCATCTCCATAAACCACGCCGAGAGAATTACCGCAGATGAATCCCGGCGGCAATAATGTGGCTTTGATTCGCCGTGCTTGAGAGTCGCGTGACACATCGCGCCATACGACCTTGCGCATGAATGAACTCGGCGGAGGAATTACCATTTCCTCATTCAAGAATAACTGATCGCTTGTAAAAGAATACCTGTCTACCATATAGCCTTTTGCAAATTCAATTTTACCAGTAGGTAACAGTTTTTCTTTTACTCTTGTTTCGTCCAATTCTCGTGTAAAACTCAATCCTGTTGCATCACAGAATTCATTAGTCGTAGGCAGTTGTTCAAGATACATCATTATAGGGATAGCCTCAATCCCAGTTTTTAGCGGAATACAAAAACCCGTCCGCTTGATATATTCAAAAACAGCTTTTTCTATCTTCTTTTCTTTGTATGCATCCTTATCGCTATAAATCCTTACGCTAAGACTTTGATCGGTTTCTCCGCCCTTAACCACTATGGTGATGCTTGAGATATCCGCGCTGCCATAGAGCTTTAATTCAGCAGGATAATAAGAAACATTTATTACCTTGTAGTTTTCAAATATCCAACTTCTAAGTCTGCTTGAAACCTGGTCATTGAGCAAAGAAGCCGGAGAAACAATCCCGCAGAAGCCACTTGATTTTATTAATCTAAGTGCAACCTCGGTTCCACATCGTGCAAGATTTGTTCCCCATTTGCCGAATTTTGAAGAAGGCTGCGAAATCGTAAACGCCTCCTTCATGTAGGAATCATACTGCTCAATTGCATTACGATACCCAACCGTAGTTTCTTCGCCGTTACTCTTGCTAAAGAGTTTCTGAGGCTTCAAAAGACTCCACGGAGGATTCGTTACGCAGATATCGTATTTGCCGCGAACAGCATAGTATTCTACAAATGCATCTGCTTGACGAACATCAAGTTCATATTTCAGTCCAGCAGATTCACAAAACTGTGCTATATCGCTTTTTGCTTTATCTACAGCATTCGCATCTATGTCCCATATCGAGATAAACAAACGTTTTGATGATAGTTTCCCTGAATCCTGTAATTCTGAAAGCAAAGAAATAATCAGCCTTCCATCGCCGCAAAACGGATCTATAATACGCAGTTCTGAAGAAAAGGTGTCACACACATAACGTTTGCTTAACAAACTCATCATGCTTCCCGCTATATCATAATCGGTATAGAATTTTCCGAGGAGTTTCTCGTCTTCAAAATCAGACTGCGTAAACTCATCAACGAACTGATAATAATCTGAACTTATTTTGTGTGGGGTTTTAATTGGCATTTCTCAATTCCTCCCAAGCATAGTTATTTCATCAGTCCATTGCACTTTTTCCACTGGATACCCAATTGTCTAATTCCGAGCATTTAAATTTCCACTGTTTGCCTATTTTATATGCAGGGATGTCCTTGCCCTTCCTGATCCAATCGCGGATGGTTCCCGGCTTAACGCCCAGGTACTCCGCCGCTTCATCTATGCTTATCCATTTGTCATTTCCGATCTTTGCCATTTCAGCACCTCCGAACAAACAAAGTACATCAAGTCTATCATATTATAGCAGATTTCGGCTTTGTTTTCAATAGGTTTCCTGTTGTTTTTTATCATTTGCCCGTGTCATATAAATTGCTCTGATCATCAGAAAAGTCAACCGGTTTCGGCGATAATTGGCACAGACGACAATCTGCACGCCCCTCGCTAATGGACAAGAGGTATCTCCGGCACTGGCAGGCAAAAAATAAGCTTTCTGCACACCCCTCGGTGTGAGAAAGGAAGTAATTCTTATGTATCGTAAAACGCCCTAACGAAAACGGGCGAAAATCCTTGTATCAATCACGCAACGGCTTCATCTGTTGCCGTGTCTAATTTGATACAACATAACTGATCGGATTTCTATCCCGTAACGATGCCGTATGCACCGTTACGGAGTATATTTTGGCGTTGTCTGCTCACCGACCATTTCTGCTAATTTCTTTTGGTATGTCTTGTACATATTTTGCATATACTGCGTCGGTTCAGGCATGGGATGTCCTTTGCCTTTTTTATCTCGCATTTCATGTTGCCTATATACTTTTTGAACTCTTTCCCAATCACCGGGGTAGATTTCCTTGAATTTTGTAAAAAAATCATCAAATGAGCAATTAACTCCAAGTTCTTGAAATACCCTGGTGACCTTCTCTTCTTTTTTTACAATAACACTTTGTGCCATTTCAGTATTCCTCCTCAATTTATTTTTGCGTTGGTATTGCCAACCCTTTTAGCACTTCATCAATTTTTATTGCCTGTACAGGAACATATTCACCATTGAGACGAACCCCACCGCCAGTCAATGAGAATAATTTCCTTGACGTGTTCAAGTCCAGTCGCAGATTCTCATTTGAAAGTAACTGGTCCAGTCCGGCAGCCACTTTTCGCGAAAGAAACCTCTCGGCTTCCTTCTGCCGTTCAATACACAGTTCTTCAGATTCGCAGTCTTTCTTGATTCGAGCGTTACTAATTATTCGGATTTCATTTACCACGCCAAGCATATGATAGACAAGGCACATCATATGGGCTTTGGCTTCCTCTTCATCCATTTCGAAGTAAAACTGTTTAAAGACCTTATCAAGCTGCGAGGAAACATCGGCAAGTCTTCTATCAGGCTCGGCTTGTTTTTTAATAGGAGCTTTTGCTGACATAGTGTTTTTTTGTTCTTTTTTCCTACTGACAGCATTTTTTATATTGCGACTCCTTTCCTTGACCCACGGCCATGCAGTATTTTTCCACCAAGGAGATAACACCTCTCGGAACAGCAAGATGCCTCCGGCTACAATAGCCGCTCCCAAGGCTTCTCCGACTTGCTGTGCAAACTCTTCCTGCTCCGGTGTTAATTGAACACGCCGTTCTTCATAAGGGTATGGATCATAATCATCACTCCGCAAATCGTCCACATCGTACTCTTCCCACTCGATGATGTCTGGATTCTGATTATTCTCGTCCCGCGTCAATCCTCTCACGCGGTCTGGATTGTCCTTGGAACGAATGAGGTGATCTCCATCTTTAACAATTGGTTTATATACTTTCTCACCCATTCTGTATCTTCTCCCTCAAACAAGATAAATTATAAATATTTCTTGAACGCCTTCTTCATTTTGAGCATGACATCAATCAGCCAGTCGAATTGTGCATTCCATTGGTTCTTATCGCCGAAAGTCACACTCTTTTCAATAACGATACGGCTTGCCTTATGCTCCGGCAATTCCCGCCAATCAAAGGTCACTCCGGCATCAGATTCGATAGCGCCCTTATTATCAAAGAGGGAGAGGAACAGGTCTTTATCCTCGCTGATATACAGTTCCACATCCAGTTCGTTCCGTTTCTGAATCTGAGACACGGCAATGTGGCACGAAGAAGCCCCTACGCTGAAGTTCATCCAATGATCCAAAGGAGGAGCGCAATGTTATCGTCCTGCGAAAGCCACGGAGTAAAGTCCAAAGCCTTTATGCGACCAGACCGTTCGCAGGTCTTTTATCTTTTCAAGTCTGCTCAAATTTACCATCGCTTCATTCCTCCTCACGTTTAACATAAGTCAATTCCACATCGTAGCCCAAAGACTCCAACATCTGTAGAAACGTCTTATTCACAATATTCTCGTTCTTTTTTATCAGCCGATTCACATATGACGGAGTGGTTCCAACATCCTCGGCAAATTTCGCCTGCGTGGTTTCTGCTTCTATGCACTTTACTTTGACATCAACTTCAATATTGTTTTTCAGCATTAGTTTCCACCTCGTCTGCCTGCTTTGAAATAAATTGCCTTATCCGTTCAATTTATTGTAACATAGATTTGTGAATTTTTCTACCCCTTAACGAAAAAACACCCAACCGTAGCCGAGTGCCATTCCTGCCTGTGTATCCGTTTTGCCTGTATCTCCGTGCCGTCCCGGAAGGTAACCATGATTTTCTTATCTCTGCCGACCGGCACAGCGACACTCTCTTCTTCGGTGATCTCGTTCATTCGCCCTTGGATGACAAACGCCCCGGTGCCGATCTTGATCTGATTGCTGACAACAGTCGCTTGCAGTTCACCGCCATACCCCCGGTAATAGCCGTTGGCGTGTTCCTGATCGATGAACCGTGACTTGATCTCCAAAGCATACAAATTGGCATTGAAATTGAAGATGCCCTGATAGGTAACAGGCTTGATCACTC
>JAMPAI010000044.1 GCA_023667315.1 Ruminococcus flavefaciens | reverse complement strand
CAAAGGAAAACGAAACATTCAAGCGGTTTATTCCGCTTATAGCCGCCGCGCTCGGTGCGGTGCTCGGCGTTATAGCGTTCTATGCGCTGCCGAGCATCATCCCGGCAGACAACGTGTTCGTGGCTTTGCTTATAGGCATAGCAAGCGGACTTACTGCGACGGGTACTAACCAGATCATCAAGCAACTCGGAAAAGGTGACGATGCCGATGATAAAAAATAAGGTATTCGCGGCGGCGTATGCGGACGCAATTATAGAAAGGCTGTGGATAAAAGGGCTCATAACCGAAGAAGAGCGCGACAAACTCTACGAAAATAATCCGTACAGATAATTTTCGGTTTTGCCGATTTTTCGCTGGACTTATTCGATAGAGCACGGTATTGTTTGTCCTACCCACAACGAATGGGTAGGACAAATTTTTTTACCCTACATTCAAATCCGAAAGTAAATCAAGTGTAGCGGAAAGGAGGTAGCATGACAAAAAGGGCTGTGGCATACATACGGGTATCCACAAAGAGCGATGCGCAGGCGCACAGTTATGAGTTCCAAAAACAGTATTGGCTGAATACGCTGACAGCGCGAGCAGACTGTGACTATGTCGGATTATACTGCGACCACGGTATAAGCGGACGGTCGCTGTCGAAACGACCGCAGTTATTGCGGCTTATAGCCGATGCGAAACAGCATAAGTTCGACGAGGTCTATACAAAGTCGGTATCGAGATTCGGACGCAACACAGAGGAACTGCTCGAAACGGTGCGCGAGCTGCGAGAAAACGGAGTAAAGGTGTTTTTCGAAAAGGAGCAGATCGACACGTCGAATCCTACGTCGGAGGCGTTTCTTACAATAGCGGCGATGATGGCTGAAGCCGAACTTAAGACCTGCTCGGATAATATGAAGTGGTCGGTACGAAACCGATTCAAGGACGGTTGGTACAGCGTCGGTCACGGCATATTCGGGTACAGAGTCAATCAAGAAACGAAACAGCTCGAAATAGAGCCGACGGAAGCCGAAACGGTGCGGAGAATGTTCGACTTATACCTACAGGGATACGGGACGGTGGCTATCGGGATGATACTCGAAAAAGAGAATCGTCCTAACTCATGGGGTAAGGTGCATTGGAATCGCGGCGCGATTATGTATATGCTGACGAACGAAAAGTACAAGGGCAGTGCGCTGTCGCAAAAATACATCCAACGCAACGGCGTGTGCCGAGTCAATAAGGACGAGGCGGTAAAATACTACAATGAAAACACTCACGAGGCTATTATTCCGAAAGAAACATTCGAGAAGGTGCAAGCGGAGATAGCGCGACGCGGCGCGAATCAAAAAGGCAAAATCCGTCCCACTTACGCATTCTCGCGGAAATTGATATGCGGCGTTTGCGGTCATGGCTATGTGCATAAGATAAATAGTTGCGGTAAGCCGTGGGCGAATCCGATATGGATATGCAGTCATCAAAACATATACGGCACAAAAGACTGCGATAACCGCCGAATAAAGGATAGCGTACTCAAAGAAAAATTTGTGGAATGCTTCAATGAGTTCGTAGCGAATAAGCCCGAAAGCGACGAAACGATAGAACTGCGAGCCCGACTGAAAACGCTCATAGAATCCGAAAAACAGTTGACCGTGCTACGCATCAACCGCATGATTGACACGGCGGCGTTCTTCGAAGAGAGCGCATCGATCCGAAAAGAGATGGACGAGGTCTCAGCGCAAATCGCCGCATTGGAAATGCGCGGCATAGCGAAAGAGGATTTCGTACAAATCGCCGAATACGACGAAGACAAAGTAGAGAAGTTTATAGAACGAGTCACGATATGCAATAATGTCGTGACTTTCGTTTTTATTAACGGAGCGGCGATAAGCCGAGAGTACACGAACGGACCGTCGGGCAATCAGAAAGGTTGGGTAGACAAGCGCAACGCACGGTTGGAAAAGGAAAACAAAACGGAGGTGTATAATGCCGATAGCAGCAACTAAGATAATAAGGGAAATTCCCGCGATATGCCATAAAAACGCAACGGTTATATCCAAACGCGATAACGTAACGTATTATGCGCGAGTGAGTACGGAAAACCCAGAGCAGGAAGACTCATACGAACGGCAGCGAGCGTATTTCGAGGCGAAGATAAAGTCCAATCCCGAATGGAATTATATTGAGGGATACTCCGATTGGGGAGTGACGGGAACGAAAGCTGAAGCGCGTAAAAACTTTATGCGCATGATAGAAGACTGTCGAGCGGGGAAAATCAATCTCATCCTATGCAAGTCAATCTCCCGATTTGCACGAAACACCGTGGACACGCTGAAGTATATCCGCGAACTGCGCGACCTCGGTATAGGCGTAAGATTCGACGAGCCGCCCATCGACACGCTGTCGCCGAATGGCGATATTATGCTCATTATCCTCGCGGCGATGGCGGAGCAGGAAAGCCGAACGATGTCATCGAATATAAAGTGGGCATACGAGAAACGATTCAAAGCGGGCGAGGTGCTTATAAATTATAGAAGTACGCTCGGCTATACGAAAGAAGGCAAGGATTATGTGATAGTCGAAAGCGAAGCGGAAATCGTGCGGCGCATCTTCCGCGAATATTTATCTGGCAAAGCATTGCGGCAGATATGCGAAGAATTGAACGATGAGGGGATACTGACCAAAAGAGGGAACACGTGGAGTCCGAGCGCAGTACAGGGCATCTTGCAAAACGAACGGTACGCAGGCAACGCCATACTCGGCAAAAGTTACAAAGTGGACGTGTTAAGCAAGACGCGCAAAAAGAACGAAGGACAGTCGCTTATGGTGGTGTTGGAAAACAGCCATCCTGCGATAGTCAGCAAAGCGATGTTCGATATGGCGCAAGCCGAACAAAAACGCCGCCGCGAAATACGGAGTTCGGTCAAGACGGGCAACGGTCGGTACAGTAGCCGATACCCTTACAGCGGACTGCTTATATGCGGCGAGTGCGGCGCAAAGCTACGGAGATTCGGTCGTAAGATACAGAGCGGCGAGTATGTTCCGACATGGGTATGCGTGACGCACCAAAAGAATCACGATGCCTGCGAAATGCTACCTATTAAGGAAACGGACATAGACAGCGCGTATGAGCGCGTCGTAGGGCGATTGTTGGGCGATGTCGCGGAAGTTAAGGCGGCGGTAAGGAAAACAATCGAAGCCGAAGAACAAATCGGACGTGACGCGGATTTGACACCGATTCAGCAAGCTCTCGATAAAGAGCGCGAGCGTGTCCGTGAAATATTCCAAAAGCGGCGCAAAAACGAAATAACCGTCGCCGAGTATGAACAGCTCTACGCCGAGTGTAGTGAAAAGATATTGGCGTTACAGGATAAAGAAAAAGAACTGCAAACGCTCAATATGGACACGCAGCTCAAACAGCAAAAGCTCGTCGCGGTCATAGACGCGATCGAGGGCGAAGACACCGATTATACCGACAGCACGGTCATGCGCTTACTGTTGGAAAATATAAAGGTGGTAGGAAAGCATGAGTTGGAGTTCCAATTCAAATGCGGAATTAACATAACCGAAACCATATAAAAATCAGCCGATTGCGGACAGAGAGTGTTCGTAGTCGGCTTTTTTTGTTGCTATATGACAAATTTTTTGTTATAATAGTCATATGAAAAAAGTTAGGATAACCGTGCTTAAGACAACATTGGATAAAGAGCTCGCCGCCGAGTACGGCGCAGAAGGACTGACTGCCTGCCCGATGATGAGAACAGGTCAAGTGTTTTATGCAGATTATGCAAAACCCGAAGGGCTATGTGACGAGGCATGGAAAGCAATATATCAATACGTTTTTGCACTCGCTCACGGTGCTGATAGCGACGTTTTTTATTATGGGGATTGGATACGCAAACCGGGAGTAGCAATTTGTAGCTGTAACGATGGATTAAGACCTGTTATTTTCAAGTTAGAAACTACCGACGAGGAATCGAAAATTAACTATGTTCCAATAAGGTAAGAATGATGAGAGTATTATCTACAAAACTGCCTCTTAAATCCGATATCGGGAAAGAGCGGATATACGAAACGATTATAAAATGGCTTAAAGGCGGCGGACCGAGCAAGGCTGTGGGCGAGAAATTCGAGCTGTGTGACAAGAAAACCGCCGCACACATAGTAGAGAGCTATTGCACCGTTGATACGCTGTCGGGCAAAAGAAACGACACGGAATACTTTGCATTCCGTCTGTCGCATATCTTCAAATTGCAAACGTGGGATACCGATATCATATACGAAGAAAACGCGACAGCAAAAACCGTTACGATACACATAAGCTGTTCGGGCGATACCACGCTGTTCAAAAAAGTGCCGATAATCCGAACGGAAATCATCAGAGCATTTATTGCGGACGGACTCATACAAAACGGAACGCTGCCCATACAAGCGCGACCTATTGCGGCGAATTACGACCTATTGGATTTTCTCGCCAAAGTGATGACTACGCACTACGACCAGTCATTGCCGATGGTGTACATAAGCAAAGTTTTCGACAGTGCGGGTTACAATGCCGACACCGAAAAGCTCGCCCGATATTTGGCGGGCGTGGCTTATATCGTAGCTGAGGAGAGCGGAGATTTTGCCTTCAACCTTAAAGAGAAAACAGGCGGCGCAAATCCGTTCAACGGTCACATGGCAATTTATTATCCCAACGGAAAGATAGACAGGATAAAGCCAAACGAAGTGCAGGTATGGGGAGCGGCGGATAGTCGCATTATGGAAGACGTAGTAAAAGCGGTAACGGCACAGGTGGATAAGGAATCCGTATCGTGGGAACAACTTAATTCCGAAATAAATGCCTCGCTTCTCGACGATTTTATAAACGGGTACGATTCGTTGGAATCTAAGCTCAAAGCGGCGAAAGAGCGAATAGCTACGCTCACGAAAGAAAACGCCGTGTTGCAATCTAAAAACGAAAGCTTACAAGCCGCATTCGATGCAAGCGGTATCGAGGAAAGCATAATCACGAAAGCACCGATTAAGGAATTTTTCGAGGGAGAGCAACACGATTTACTTGTCACGATATTGAAAGAGGCGGCGATGCGTAACGGAAGTTCCGACACGCGAAAGAATGAGCTCATCAATAGCCTCTTGGAAAGCAATGAGTACACGGGCGGCGGTTACGAAACTGAAGAGGTAGTAAAACGTGTTCTGTCGAGCGGAGAACAAATTAATAAGCGTGACATCGCGGAATTGGAGCGCATAGGTTTCAAACTCGTCGCCGAACAAAACCATTACAAGATAGTCTATCGCGGAAATGAGCGCTATTGGTTTACGATATCCAAATCGCCGAGCGACGGACGGAGCGGATACAATAACGCATCGGATATTATTAAAAGATTAACTGTTTATTAGTTTCGGACTAAAACGCGAGATTATGTACAATTACCCTCTTGAAAAGAGAGATTTTGTAGTAATCACGCATATCTTACCCAGTCGAACTATTTAACGGTTTGATTGGGTTTTTGTTTGCCGTTAAAATTACCTATTTTTTCCGTCAAACGACAGTATTTTCGCATTCATCGCGATATAATTATTTAGTCGGCAACTTCTTCGACACGATAATAAAACGACTTGTAGCGCGCATTATATAGATTTCTTGCAAAATAAAATCCCGACTGTTATCGTCGGGATTTTCGGGGTTATTGCGTTCGGAGTAGTTAAACCAAACTTCTATTTCGTCATCGTACAATATTATTCGATTGACTAAAACATCTATTAAGACTTGTGGGGATAGGTCACGCACTGTGTGGGTCAGATATTCCATTACTGTTGCTCTACAATGGACTTGTCAGATTAAGACAAGCCCATTTTTTTATCGCTTG
>JAMPAI010000043.1 GCA_023667315.1 Ruminococcus flavefaciens | reverse complement strand
CTCCACCCCCTACAGCATGCCCTGGGGCATCCGGTGACCCGAAACTTTTTTTCGCAGGAGCCCGCCCCTCCCCGATGTTTCTTGCCCAAAACGGCAAATTCACGGACTCGCCACACGGCATGCATGGTTGAAGATCCCCCGCTTCCCCTATCCGCTTCATATTTTTACAAGCTGACAATAAGAGCATTACAGACTAAAAAAGAAGACAAACTTCGATAAATCCGGATTTTTGGATTCTATATACAACACCACTTAAAATTTTACACCATGAAGACCATCAGCACTAAAACACTTGAAAAGCAAAAGAGTAGCGGAAAAATTTCGGCCTCACTGAAACACTTGCTCCGCGAGATCGCGCCCATCATCATTCCCTCCATCCTGTTCTCCATCTGCATCTACTGCTGTATAATGGAGGCGCTCACATTCCCCGTAAGGTAGCCAGCTAAACAAAAAAGCGTTTTGGATGGCCAGATGCAAGGCGGGCTTTTTAGGGGTGCGCGGGAGCGTACTGAAGTACGTGACCAAGCAAACCTAAAACGCCCAACACAGCAGATGACCGTCCCGACTCCCCTAAACAGCGTTTTGGATGGCCAGATGCAAGGCGGGCGTTTTAGGGGTGCGCGGGAGCGTACTGAAGTACGTGACCAAGCAAACCTAAAACGCCCAACACAGCAGATGGCCGTCCAAAACGCTTTTTAGAAGGCTTTTTTGTATTGAATGGGAGTAAACCCCGTCTGCGTCTTAAACATCTTGCAAAACGAGGCCTGGTCCGGATAGTTCAGTTCCTTGGCCACGAGAAGCAGGTTCTTGCGCTGCCCCAACATAAGGTGCTTGGCCTTTTCGCAGACCACGATATGCACCCACTGGTTGGCGGAGATGCCGGTAAGCGCCTTGAGGATCGTGGTGAGGTATTGCGGGGTGATGCCGAGCATGGAGGCATAGTAATTGAGGAAACGTTCCGAGCTCACTTTCTGGTCGAGCAGGTTGAGGAAGCGCAGGATAAACATCTCGCGCGAGCCGAACCTTTCCCCGTTGCGGCGCAAGGGGATATGCTGACTGTATTGGTCGAACAGCTCGTAGCAGAAAGTCTTGGCCAACTGATCCACCATATGGCTGTTGAATATACCCTGTTGAAAGAAAGAGGACGATTTCGGAGTTTCCATCTTCTTGCACAGCAGGGTGAACATATCGTTCAACTGGGCCACCGATTTCTTGGCCAGGGGCAAGATCGCCTTTTGCTGTATATAATAGTAGAGGTCTATCGGCTGTGCGAAAGCGGAGGAGAAAAGGAAGGAATTGCCGGACACGATGGCCACCGCCTTGAAGTCAGCGCTGGCGGTAAGGCATTCCAGAATAAATCCGGTATTGATGATCAGCGCGTCGTTTTCGCGGAGCCTGTATCGGGTGGAATCCATGGTAAAGGTAGATTCCCCCTTGACGCAAAGCATGCAAATGGTCTTGGAGCCATCCCACAGCCGGCGAAGCTTAACTATCCTGTTATCCAAAATTACCGGAGCAAAACCATACTGATGCAAAACATCTTTCATATACAGGAGACTGTCGGGCAATTGCACGGATTCCAATTCCGCCAATTTTACCGCACTGGGTTTCCGTCCTCTCTTGCCGGGCGTTTTTTTTCTTTTCGTAGTCGCCTTCGGAGATTGCGAATCCGTTGGTTTTGCTGCTTTTTTCAAGGTTTTTGGTTTTATATTCAACGACTTTGCGCTGAATGGTTTACAGCGGCAAATATAGAAAAATATGTGGAAATGTAGATAAAAAAAATAACGCGCTTGTGCGCGTTATTTTCGATGTTGCCCTACCAGGGGTCGAACCTGGAGACTTCAGATCCAGAATCTGACGTGTTGCCAATTACACCATAGGGCATTGACCTATCAAAATCGGCTGCAAAGGTAGAAAAAAAACTTTTACGTTCAACAAAAAATTTTTCATTTCGGTTTTGGAAGCTGAAAAATTATACAAAAGGCGGTGCCTCAATCGAAACACCGCCTTTCGCTTTCCTTGGGCTTGGCCGATTACCTTACCATTACCTTGTAGCTCTTCTGCCCTACCCTTACGATATACAGACCGCCGTGGGACACCGGAATGGCAGTGGCGTGGCCGCCATACACGCAGATGCCCGCCGCGTTATACACCCGAACCGGTTCCACGCCGGAAGAGAGATGAATGGTGCGTCCATCGGTGTAAACGTAGAAGTTATCGCCCTCGGTGTTTTCGTTGGCCACCCCGCCCTCTTTGGCAAAGTTGGCCGTCAAGGCCAGGTTTTCCGTTACCTCGAACATATAATTGGCCTTGGTACTGAACACGCTGCCGTCTTCCTCCGTCCAGTTCACGAAACGGTAACCCTCTTCGGGCACGGCGGTAATGGTTACCTCCTCGTTTTCCTCGTAGGTGCCGTCGCCGCTCACGGAGGCCGTACCCCAGGCCGCATTATTGGCGGAAACGCTTACGGTAAAGTTCTCCGTCTGCGCGGCTCGTTTCTTAAAGTTGGCCGTCAAGGCCAGGCTTTCCGTTACCTCGAACATATAATTGGCCTTGGTACTGAACACGCTGCCGTCTTCCTTCGTCCAATTTACGAAACGGTAGCCATCCTCGGGCACGGCGGTAATGGTTACCTCCTCGTTCTCCTCGTAGGTGCCGTCGCCGCTGATGGAGGCCGTGCCCCAGTCGGCCTCGTTAACCGAAACGCTTACGGTAAACTCGGCGGGGCGTTCCTCGAAGTTGGCGGTAAGTTCAAGGTTTTCCGTGGCCGTAAAGGTATAGGTGGGCTCGGTGCTGAACAGGCCGCCGCCTGCCTTTGTCCAGTTTACGAAACGGTAGCCCTCGTTGGGAACGGCGGTGATGGTTACCTCCGTTCCCTCCACATAAGAGCCGTTCCCCGTTATGGAGGCGGTACCCCATGCCGTGTTGTTGGAGGACACCCGCAGCAGGACTTCGTTGCCCACCGAAATGTGCCAGGTAAAGCTTTCGGTCTTCAGTTCGCGGTTTTTCACGATCAGGGTGTATTGAATGGGTTCGTGAAACGAGAACACAAAGCCCCCGTTGTCCGTATAGTAGGCCGAAGGCACGGTCTCGCCCCGGCTGTCCAACAGCTCGTAGGTGGAGGCGCTTCCGCCGATAACCCGTTCGCCGCTCAGGTTGAGCGACTGATTGGTGCTCATGCGAATGGAATCGTATTGATGGTCGGCCTGAAAATTATCCCAACGGGAACGCATCGTGTAAACCGCATAAATCTCGCTCAGCGGAATGCTGCCGTACGCGCAGTTTAAATCTGCCAAGGCCGCACAGTCGGATACAGATAAATGCCGCAGCCTGCTATGGGAACAGTCCAGCTGGGTCAAGGCCGGACAGTCGGACACGGACAGATATTCCAACTTGCTATAAGCGCAATTCAAGTTGGGCAGGGACGTGCAGCCGAGCAGCTCTATGTGCGCCAATTGCGCCGAGTCGCAAATCAGTTCCGTAAGCACCTTGTCGTCTTGCAGTTCGATACTGGTCAAGCCCGTGCATTTGTGCAGGTTTATCTTCTCCATGCCGAGACGTTTTTCGTTGGCCGTGTCATAGACCTTGCGCAAGGATGTGCAGCCAGAAGCATCCAGCACCTTGATGTCGTAATGGCTTAAGCGCAAAGTATCCATGGCCGCACCATGTATCTTCAGCGTATCCGCTTTCAGAAGAGAAACGCTTCCATAATAATCCACATAACCGCCCAAATCCTTCAGCGCCGCACAGCCGCTCAAATCGAGGCTGGTCAAGTCATTGCCGTAACACTGTACATCCGTTAGCGCCGCGCAGCCGCTCAAATCGAGGCTGGTCAAGTCATTGCCGTAACACTGTACGTCCGTCAGGGCTGTGCAGCCGCTCAAGTCGAGTTCCGTCAACCGATTTCCTGGACAATAAAAACGCTCTAAGACAGAACAATTTCTCAAATTCACCTTACATGGAGAGGTATTAGAGCCATCGCCTATTCGCAGCGTTTGCAAGGATTCGCAACCGGAAGCATCTAAAAATTTGAAATCGCAATAAAGAAGAGATAACACCTGCATAGACACCCCATGTATTTTCAGCGTATCCACTGTTACTTTATCAATTTCCCATGACCCGTAGTCTCCGCTTAATGAAGTCAGATTCGTACATCCGCTCAGGTCGATACTTTTCAATGGATTATTGCAGCATTTCAATGTTTTCAAGGCAGCACAACCATTTAGATTGAGTATTTTTAATGAACCTTTAACATCTCCTTCGCTGCAATCTATACTTGTCAAGGCGGGGTTATTGCTTAGATCGAGGCTTGTCAACTGATTGTCTGAACAACATAAATAATACAAAGCAGGATTATTGCTTAGATCGAGGCTGGTTAACTGGTTACTATGACAATTTAGCTGTTTCAAAGCGGGGTTATTGCTTAGGTCGAGGCTGGTCAACTGGTTACTGGAACACACTAAATTATCCAAGCCTGAGTTGTTGCTTAGGTCTATGCTTGTCAAGTCGTTACTGTTGCACCATAACGTTTTCAAGGCGGTGTTGTGGCTTACGTCTAGGCTAGTCAATTGGTTGCTTTCGAAAGACAAGAAAGTCAAGGATGTGCAAGCGCTCACATCAAGGCTTGTCAACTGGTTAGCATAGCATCTCAAGGAGGACAAGGCCGTGCATCCACTCACATCAAGGCTTGTCAAGTCGTTACTGCCACAACTCAAGGAGGACAAGGCCGTGCATCCACTCACATCAAGGCTTGTCAAGTCGTTACTGCCACAACTCAAGGAGGACAAGGCCGTGCATCCGCTTACATCAAGGCTTGTCAAGTCGTTACTGCCACAACTCAAGGAGGTCAAGACCGTACAACCGTTTACATCAATGTTTTTCAAAGCGTTATAATCACACCTTATTGAAGTCAATCCCACACAACCGCTCAGTTTGAGAATTTCTAACGAACCTTTCCTTTTATAGTCCCCATTACACGACAATTCTTTCAATGCGGCACAACCGCTCATATCCAGGCTGGTCATCGAGTTGTTGTAACTGCAATCTAACGTGACTAACGACGTACATCCGCTCACATTGAGGCTTGTCAATTGGTTTTCCTTACAATTTAATGTAGTCAAGGACGTGCATCCGCTCACATCGAGGTTTTCTAAATGGTAGTTATTGTTACAATCTAATGTAGTCAAGGCTGTACTGCGGCTCAGGTCGAGACTTGTTACGGCACTGTAATTGCATTTTAACGAAGTCAAGGCCGTGCATCCGCTTATTTCGAGATTTGCCAGCGATTCGCCAGCGCACTCCAATGTAGTCAAGGCCGTGCATCCGCTTACATCGAGGTCTGTCAACTCATCTTCCTCCGGACAAATCAATGAAGTCAGAGCCGTACAGCCCCTTGCCCTCAAAGAGGTAAACAAATCCGATTCTGTATATTCTTCATCGGTTGAAAAATGGCTTATCCTGATATCGTGACCATATCCCCACGAACGACAAATAAAACCATAACCCGCCTGTTCGGAAGGATAGTAAACGTAGATTTGCCCGCTGCCCGCTTCTATAATCTGTTCGTACTTACCCGCTTCCTTTGGGATGAGTCTGCCTGTTTCTCCCGATTCGGCAACCCATTCCACCTGCACGTAGGGGGCCACTTTTTCGGAAAAACTAAATTCGATCGTTTTGCGTTCTGCAGCCGTGTAGTCGAGCCGTATCGTGTCGGTTTTGGCTTGTGCGAGGCCGGTGACGGCCAGGGCGAGGCCTGCCCATAGGGCGATGTTTCGTTTCATGGTGTTGTTTTTTTTGTGCTGTCGTTGTTTGTAAGCATCCGCATTTACCCCACAAATATAATATATTTTAACGAACAATCAATTTAAGCAGATTTATTTCAATAAACGTAAAATTTATATTATTATAATTTCAACAAGCAAAATACAAACCATAGAAACCAGTAAACTGCAATGCAGTACTATCTCCGTTGTGTGTAAATTATAATAATATAAATTGGGGGGGGG
>JAMPAI010000042.1 GCA_023667315.1 Ruminococcus flavefaciens | reverse complement strand
GGCAGCGTCGGGGTCGCTGCCCCGTATGCTCTTGATAAAGGCCGATATGATGTCGTAGTGCATCTCGCCTCCCTTGTCGTAGGCCGCGGGATTTTCCTGGAGGCGCTCAGTGACGAGCCGGTCGTCAATCACCATCTCCTCCCCCTCGGGGGTCGACTGCTCGAGCAGGTCGAGGATGTTGAGGAGCTTGCGGGCATCGCCTCCGGCAAATCGGAAGAGCGCCGTTGTGGAGTCGACGCGTACTTTGCGGGCTGAGAGGATGGGGTCGGTGGTCAAGGCGCGGTCGAGGAGCGTCTGGAGGTCGGCGGCGTCGAGCGGCTGGAGAGTGTATACCTGGGCGCGGCTGAGGAGCGGGCGTATCACTTCAAACGACGGATTCTCGGTCGTAGCGCCAATCAGGGTCACGATGCCGCTCTCTACCGCTCCGAGGAGGCTGTCCTGCTGGCTCTTGCTGAAGCGATGGATTTCGTCGATAAAGAGGATAGGGCGTGCGCCGTCGCTGAACATGCTGCGGGCGTCGGCCTTGCAGCGCTCTATGACATCTCTTACCTCCTTTACCCCCGCACTGACGGCGCTGAGGGTGTAGAAGGGCGCCTTGATAGTGTTGGCAATGATGCGGGCGAGGGTAGTCTTGCCTACCCCCGGCGGGCCCCAGAGGATAAACGAGGCCACGCGCCCGCTCTCAATCATGCGCCGGAGTATCTCTCCGGGTCCTACGAGATGGTGCTGTCCTACATATTCATCGAGAGTCTGCGGCCTCATCCGCTCTGCCAGTGGCTTGCTGCTCATAGTGTGTTATGCTCTGTATGTTTCGTTTCAGACCTACAAATATAACAAAATATTCCGGCATTGCGTCCTACAAATGTCGGTCTGCCGATAATAGCGCTGCTCATCAGCTAAAAAGGCAGCGGGCGGGGGCCGGCTGCCTCTGTAGTGAAGGGGGGATGTATGGTTTGGGGGCTGACAATGATTGCCGCAGTAGGGGTATCAGCGGAGGGCGAAGAGGGGAGCCTGGGCTGTGGCGCGGTAGGCCATGAGACCGTCGGCGCTGACTTCTACGATGGCCTGGCGACCGTCGACGGTCGGGAGGGCAACGTGGGTGTCGTCGATGAATGTCATGAGGCGGCTTGTGGTGCCGGCAGCGGTGACATCCCATGCGTTTTCTTCAGCCGAGTAGTCGAGGCGCACTACCTCGCCGGTAGCTTCGGTGGTGATGGTATAGCCTGTGGCGTCGCTCTCAACGAGATACTTTTGGCCGTCGGTGCCGGTGACAGTCTGCGACGAGGCGGTGACGGGGTTGTTGCCGCTCCAAAACTCGATAGAGTTGATTACGAGGATGTCGGCGAGGGCCGAAACTTCGTAGACGGGGAGAATCCAGAATGCTACGAAAACGAGCTCGTTGACAAACTTGCTGTCAATCTGGCGGTTCCAGCTGAGGAGCTTGTTGGTGAGGGCAAATGAGCCAATGCAAGAAGAGGCGGTCACTCCGAGGAATGCAGCAGCGAGGATGGCGGCTATGGGTCTGATAAGTTTGCGCATAATGTGGTGAGGGGTGAAGGGTTATGGGTTAGGGAGTTTAAAGTTTTTTAGTCTTGAAGTATTGTAAGAAGTAACGAGTATAGGGGTTATGGGTGAGGGGTTATGGGTTAGGCGGGGACTTTTTCGATGGCTTTGTTGTAGAAGGAGTAGATGCGGCGCACGTAGTCGTAGGTCTCGCGGCCGCGGGAGTAGCCGTATTTTACCACGGGGTCGCGGTAGTAGCGGGGGTTCATCTTCATAAGGATGGCCTTCTCTACGTTGCCGTTCCACTGGTTGGGGTTCATCTTGTATTTCTTGGCCAGCGCTATGGCATCGTATACGTGGGCCACTCCGGCATTGTAGGCGGCGAGGATAAATTTCTGTCGCTCAGTGTCGTCGGGAATGCGGCTCTTGAGCCATTTATCGAGGTCGGCAATGAAGCGCACGGCGGTGCGTATGCTCGTCTCGGGGTCGTAGAGCTGCTTGGCGCTGACGCCGTAGTCGCGTGCGGTGGCGGGCATGATCTGCATCAGTCCGCGGGCACCGGCCCATGATGTAGCCTTGGGCTTGAACTTGCTCTCGGTGTGGGCCTGAGCGGCGAGGAGCCTCCAGTCCCATCCTATCTCGGCGGCATATTTCTTGAAGAGGTCGTCGTAGGGCGAGATGCGTCCGCCGGCAAAGTTGCTCAGCGGGTCATATTCGGTCTTGCTCTGCTCGAAGTAGCGCTTGAGTAGGAGAGCCTGCTCCTGGCGTGGACGGGCTTCGGCGGCCCATGCGTCGATAGAGTCGGCAAGCCATTGGTTTCCGGGGGCCACACCCCAGGCGGCTCTCTGCTCGAAGCTTACGGGGAGCGAGATGTCGAGGTCGGGATAATAGCCTTTGTTTAGGGCGGCTATGTCGGAGTCGACTATCGTAAGGGGTATCTCGCCGCGGTCAACCATCCCGATAAGGTCCTCAGTGATAAGGGTGTCGCGGTCGACGGGCCGTATGTCTATCCCTCCGCCGAGCTCCTCGTTGAGGTTGGAGAGGCGGGCGTGGTATTTGCTGTCCTTCTCGACATATACCGTGCGGCCTACGAGCTCGGTGACATCCTTGATGACCGAGTCGCTGCCCAGGGGCTGGACGAGCACCTGGTTTGTGATGACCTCGGGGCCGGCGGGAATCACCTTGTCGCGGTATTCGGCCGTGACGGGCACATCGTAGGCTATCAAGTCGACCTTGCCCGAGTCGAGCATGTCGACAGCCGCATTCAGGCTCGGCGCCACCTCGAGCTTGAGCGCCATCCCCTTGTCGGCGGCGAGTCGCTCCACGAGGTCGTAGTCATAGCCCATAGGCTGGCCGCGGTATATGAAGTAGCTCGTAGGGCTGTAGAGGGTAGCTACGCGCAGGGTGTCGGGCAGGCGGTGGGCTGCCGTGTCGTCGGTCCGGCTGCTTTCGTCGCCGGAGGGGCTACACCCCTCGCTTCCGGCGGTGAAGGCAAGAATCATTACTACAGCGGCAGCCATGGCTGCCAGAGAGTGATGGTGGTGGCGTGTGCTTGAATGGGATGGTGACAAAGGCTGAAAGTGAGAGGGGTTAGTATGTAAATGTTCCGTGTGGCGAGATGATGGTAAGATGGTTCTTGCCGTCGGACGACTCCTCAACGCGGCCCACAATGCGTGCCGGAATGCCGAAGCTCTCCGAGATGGCTATCACCTTGTCGGCATCGGCAGCAGGCAGATATACCTCGAGGCGGTGGCCCATATTGAACACCTTATACATCTCGGCCCAGTCGGTGCCGCTCTGGCTCTGGATGAGGGCAAAGAGGGGAGGAGTAGGGAAGAGATTGTCTTTCACTACCGAGAGGCCGTCGACAAAGTGCATCACCTTGGTCTGGGCGCCGCCGGTGCAGTGGACCATGCCGTGGATGGCGGGGCGCATCTCCGAGAGGAGGCGCTTTACTACCGGGGCATAAGTGCGGGTAGGCGACAGGACGAGGCGGCCGGCGTCGAGGGGAGTACCTTCTACGGGATCGGTAAGGTCGACGGTGCCGGAGTAGACCAGCTCCTCGGGCACGGCGTGGTCGTAGGTCTCGGGAAATTCAGCAGCCAGAGCGTGGGCAAACACATCGTGGCGGGCCGAGGTAAGGCCGTTGCTGCCCATTCCGCCGTTGTATTCGGTCTCATACGTAGCCTGGCCAAAGGATGCAAGGCCTACTATTACGTCGCCGGGGCGGATATTGGCATTGTTGACCACATCGGCTCGCTTCATGCGGCAGGTGACGGTAGAGTCGACGATGATGGTGCGCACGAGGTCGCCTACATCGGCCGTCTCGCCACCCGTCGACCATATGCCTACTCCCATGGAGCGGAGACGCTCGAGGAGCTCCTCCGTGCCGTTGATGATGGCGGCGATTACCTCGCCGGGAATGAGCATCTTGTTGCGGCCTATGGTAGAGCTGACGAGAATATTGTCGGTGGCGCCTACGCAGAGTAGGTCGTCGATATTCATTATGAGCGCATCCTGGGC
This sequence comes from Ruminococcus flavefaciens, assembly GCA_023667315.1. Lineage (GTDB taxonomy): Bacteria > Bacteroidota > Bacteroidia > Bacteroidales > P3 > Pullibacteroides. The sequence goes on along the minus strand of JAMPAI010000042.1, from coordinate 1,981 downwards.
GATACCCTTCCATACGCTGAGGTCGCCCGTCCGGCGCCAGTAGGCGTAAGCCAGGCTGCTCTTGGTCCCGGCGCCGTCGGCATGCATTATGTTGCACCACTCGGGGTCGCCGCCGAGGATATCGGGGATGATTTTGCAGAAAGCGCGCGGGTATAGCCCCTTGTCGACATTCTTGATGGCGGCATGGACATCTTCCTTGGCGGCTGACACACCGCGCATCATGTAGCGTTGGTTATTGCTCATAAAAAATGTTGAACTCGGATATATAAACGTTATGGATTGACAGATAGTTCACATACACATGCTCGCGTAGCGCCGGTAGCGGTCAGCGCGAGAGCATGAGGATGAAGATTAGGGTGACGGGGGCAGCGAAAAGGAGGGAGTCGATGCGGTCGAGGATGCCTCCGTGGCCCGGAATGAGATGGCCGGAGTCCTTGATGCCTCCCTGGCGCTTCATCATCGACTCTACGAGGTCGCCCAGAGTGCCGGCTATGCATACGGCCACGCCCAGAAGCAGACCCTCAACGCAGCTGAAGTGGAAGTAACTGCTGCTGACAAGCGGCGCCACCGCGCCGGCGGCCATCGCAAAAAGAGCTCCGCCGAAAAATCCCTCCCATGTCTTCTTGGGCGAGATGCGCTCGAAGAGCTTAGTGCGGCCCCAGCGACACCCTACGAGATAGGCGCCGGTATCGTTGAGCCACAGCATGGCAAACATCAGCACCACCACCGCCGGCATAAGCTGAGCGGCCATGGCGGCAGCGGCCAGAGCTACGCCTATATAATATACTCCCAGGCATCCGCGGGCGGCAAGGCCCAACGGGTCGGGGCGCTTGTCAAAGAGCTGCGCCGCCAGGCGGAAGAAGGGGTAGAGGAAGCATATCGAACCTACACCCCACGCCATGGCCGCCGTAGAGAAGCCATGAGCCTTCACCGCCAGGACAACGAAAAATGGCGGAAGCGCCGTGGCCACGATGTCGGCGATGCGGAGGAAAGGAGTGCGGTCGGCCGACATGCGCGTGTATTCAATCGCGGCCAGGATGCTGAAGAGGAGCATGAGTAGGGCGAAAGCCACTCGCGGACTGAATATGAGGCAGCCCAGGATGAGGGCTACGTAAACGGCGCCTGACAGGGCGCGAATCATGATGTTTGGCATCGCGTAGGGTAGGGGAATAAAAATGCGCGGCAACAGCCCCGGGCGGGCGTTGTCGCGCAAAGTTACAAAAACTTTTCCTAATTTTAAGGGGTAGTGGAACCTGGATGCAGTAATGATAATATATCCTACAACACCCTTTAATCAGTATGGTTTCAGTTTACTTGACAGCCATCTTTTGTGGCGACAAGAGTGGTGGATTTCACTGAGATTCCATTCTCAGTGCGCATGCTGAAAGTGATGTAAAGAGGTGTCTGTGGACGTAAGGTGCTCAACTCACGAGCTTCAACCTGCATTACTTCATCAAATATGAGCAAGGCAGATTCACGTGTTATGCCGTTCATAGACATATCCTTGTCAGTGAGGTCTACATTAAGGTCTGATTTGAGTTTTACGCATTCCTGATTTGTGAGTCCTCCACCTTCTACGTTAGTACATTCGATAAAGTAACTTGCGTAGGTTGGGACATCAGGCTCGTCGCTTCCGCAGCTACATACGGTCACGCTAACCATTATGATTAGCATCAGCCATAGAACACTTTTGAATTTTTTCATTTTGATTTTTTTTGTTTGTTGTTGATTTTAGAACCCCCACCCTATTGAGATCTCAGGATATGCCTTATCGCCGAAGAAGAATTTTTCCTTATCACTCAGGGGAATAACGCATGTTCCACCTACGGTAAATCCCCCCACATTTGCTCTAAGACCAACGCGAGCATCGATACCTACCTTTCCACCGCACTTTAGATTGACTTTATCCTTGTGAGAACCTGTGCCGCTCTCGGCCGTACCTTTTAAACAAATGTCAAAGTCGAAACCACCATAGGGGATA
>JAMPAI010000041.1 GCA_023667315.1 Ruminococcus flavefaciens | reverse complement strand
AATGCAGTACAACCTTTGGCCTCTAAACTTGTTAATTGGTTTTCGGTGCACTGCAAATCGGTCAGAGCTGTCAGCCCGCTTACGTTTAAAGTCTTTAATTGGTTGTCAGTGCAATCCAAGTTCGTTAACGCCGTGTTATTGCTCACATCCAAGTTTGTCAATTGGTTGGCTCTGCAATTCAAGTACGTTAATGCCGTGTTATTGCTCACATCCAAGTTTGTCAATTGGTTGGAGCCGCAATCCAAGTTCGTTAACGCCGTGTTATTGCTCACGTCCAAGTTTGTTAATTGGTTGGAGCTGCAATACAAGTTCGTTAACGCCGTGTTATTGCTCACATCCAAACTTGTCAGTTGATTTAAAACGCAACTCAAACTTGTCAATTTCGTATTTTTGCTCACATCCAAGCTTGTCAGTTGATTCCAATCGCAACTCAAAACCGTTAGTTCCGTGTTTTTGCTCACATCCAAACTTGTCAGTTGATTGAAAGAACACCCCAAAACCCTCAGATCTGTGTTTTTGCTTACATCCAAACTTGTTAACTCCTGACCATAGCACGTCAATACTTGCAAAGATGGACATGTGCTTACATTCAATTCTTGAAGGCTTCCTGAGGCATAGGAGAATCCCGAGCAGTTCAAGTTTATTAAAGCGGTATTTTTACTAGCGTCTAAACTTGCCAAGCTGGGATTGCCGGAACAATCTAAATTCATCAAGGCAGTATTCTTGCTTATGTCTAAAGTTTGTATCCTGCAATTTGAACAATTTAAGCTCGTTAAATTTGTATTTTTGCTTACGTCTAAATTGTTAAGAAATCGGTTGTCAGAACAACTCAAATTTGTCAAAGCCGTATTCTTGCTTATGTCTAAATTTCTAAACGAACAAGCTGAACAAGATAAAGTCGTTAATGAGGTACAACCGCTTACATCCAAATTTGACAGGGAAGAACAAGTTAAAGTCGTTAATGAGGTACAACCGCTTACATTTAATGCCACACCAGAACAATCTAAATTGCTCAATGCTGTACATCCGTGTACGTCTAATGAATCAAGATAGATAGCTCCACCAAGACCCATGCCAGTATAGTAACATACTTCTATTCCACAATGCTTGAAATCGAATGAGGGATGATTACCGGCATCGTAACGACTGGCAAGCCTGAGGCTATAAGGCTTGCTTGTTTCGGAATAGTAGATGTAGAGCTGCCCGCTTTTCAGGCTTAGCAAATGCTGTCCGCTTTTTTCCGGCTTGTATTTTCCGGTCGTACCGTCCTCATAAGCCCATTCCATTTCCACATTAGCGAAAACTTCTTCTGTGAGATAAAAATATAAACCCCCTCCGTATCCGAAAGAGTTCTCGCCTTCCTTCACGCCAATTCGTATCGTGTCGGTTTGAGCAAGTCCGGTGGCGGTAAATGCGAGGATTGCCGCCAATAGGAAAAGTATTCGTTTCATTTTGTTGGTTTTTAGTGTATTTGAGGTCTTGTATCTGGCTTCAATATGCAGCAAATATAATTTAATTATCCGTAAATAAAAATCAATACTCTTGATTAAACGTAATATTTATATTATTATAATTTGCTGTTTCGGGATTGGCGGGATTGCGGGCGGAGGATGGAACCCTTGGTTCATGCAACGCCCGTTGTGTCTTGCTGCAAATTATAATAATATAAAACCGCAGTGATTGCAAGTTCGTTCGGGAGAGGATGAAAAATTTTTAGAAGATATCGGAATGGGTTCCGGTGGTAATCAGCAATAACGTTAGGCGGTTATCGTCTTGTACTTAGTCCGAACTTGTTAAAGAGGGCATCAACGCTTTCGTAGCGGTTTACACGGCCTTCTTTCGCATCGTTTATGGCATCGTCCAGGCCGGTTCGCCTCAGGTTTTGCCGTTCGATAGACACTCCCTTTATCGAAGCCAGGACTTTGCGGAGGCTGGGGAGGATTTTGGGATCCTCGATATTTAAGACCAATTGATTCATTTGTTATGTGACAAGAACTGATATGAAACAAAGGTAAGTATTTTTCTTGGGATTGTAGGGGCTTGGCATCGTTTTGCCGGAACTTTGTTCAAAATTTCGGGGTTTGCGAAAATGCCGTATTTTTGCGGGGCTTCACTTTAAAACACGAGAGAGATGTACGAAGAAAGAATCAACCTGGCCGGCGAACTGCACAAGGAAGGCTATAACTGCTGCCAGTCGGTGGTGGCCGCTTTCGGCGACCTTTACGGATTCACCAAGGAACAGTCGCTCAAGATGTCGGCCGCATTCGGCGGCGGTATCGGCGGCATGCGCGATATCTGCGGCGCGGCGATGGGTATCTTTATGCTGGCCGGGCTGGAAACCGGCTCCACAACGCCCCGCGACGGCGAAGGCAAGAAACGCACTTTCGGCCTGGTGCAGGAGTTGGCCAAGGAATTCGAGAAACGCAACGGCGCCCTGCGCTGCGCCGCCCTGCTGAGCCTGCCCAAGGCTCCCACGCCCGACACGCCCAATCCCGACGCCCAGGGCAATTACTACCTCAATTCCTGCACCGAGAAAGTGCGCATCGCCGCCGAACTCTGGTGCAAGGCCTTGGACAGACTGCGCGCCTAAGGCCGCGCTGTTTCAACCGCAAAAAAACACACTTCCATGCTTAAAGTGCTGGGCATCATGTTCGCCGGCATCCTGCTCGGATTCCTGTTCCGCAGGCTTCCCCTGTTGCAGAAGCTCGACAAGCCCTTGCTTTACGTTATCTTTATCCTGCTGTTCCTGATGGGGCTGGCCGTGGGCGGGAATCCCGCCATCATGGAAAGCCTTCCCCAAATAGGCGGGCAGGCCCTGCTGCTGGCGGTTGCCGGTGTCTTGGGCAGTTCTCTGGCGGCCTTGTTCGTATATAATGTGTTCTTTAAAAGGCGCGGCGATGAAAAATAGCCTGCTTATCGTGGGGTGCTTTATTCTCGGCTGCGTGCTGGGTTGGTCGGGAAAGATGCCCGAGTGGCTGCTGCAGTCGGACGCGAGCCTGTATATCCTCTATCTGCTCATGTTTTTGGTGGGATTGGGCTTGGGCGCAGACAAACGCCTCAAGGAAATCCTGCGCCAGATCAGGCCGCGCCTGCTCCTGGTGCCGCTCGCCACCTGGGTCGGTACGCTCTCGTTCTGTGCCCTGGCCGCCCTGCTCCTAAAGAAATGGAGTGTATGGGAATGCATGGCGGTGGGCAGCGGCTTCGCCTATTATTCGCTTTCGTCCCTGCTTATCACGCAGATAAAGGAGGCGAGTATCGGCCTGATTGCAGCGGCCGAATTGGGCACGATTGCCTTGGTGAGCAATATCCTGCGCGAACTCTTTACCCTTACGGGCGCGCCCTTGCTCTACCGCGTGTTCGGAAAATTCGCCCCCATCTGTGCCGGAGGCGCCACCACGATGGACACCACCTTGCCCGTCATCACGCAGGTGTGCGGCAAGGAGATGGTGTTCGTGTCTATCTTCCACGCGATACTGGTGGATTTCAGCGTACCCTTCTTAGTTTCCTTTTTCTGCTCGCTTTGATTCGGCCAGCAGGTCGCGGATTTCGGTAAGCAGCTGTTCCTCCTTGGTAGGGGCGGGCGGTTCGGGCGCGGGGGCAGCGGCTTCTTCGGCCTTTCTCTTGGTCTGAAGTTTGGAAATCAATCGGATAAAGAGGAAAATCGAGAAGGCGATGATCAGAAAATCGAACGCGCTCTGCAGGAAGTTGCCGTAATTGAGCAGCACGGCGGGCTGCATCACGCCGTCCACCTCGCGTGCGGCCTTCAATATGATGTGCAGGTCGCTGAAATTGATGCCGCCTATCAGCAAGCCTAACAAAGGCATGATGACATCCGCCACCAAAGACGACACGATTTTTCCGAACGCGCCGCCGATAATCACGCCGACGGCCAAGTCCATCACGTTTCCCTTGAGGGCGAACGCCTTGAAATCCTGAAGGAATTTACTACCTTTCATCTGAGTGTTTTTTATATGAACCTTTTCGTTAAGCCATGAGCAGAAGCCAAATTTATTTGGATTATGCCATGGCGAGAAAAGGTCGGTTGAAAACCAACAAAAAACGGCAGTGTGTCCGGAATCGGCCGAACGACACTGCCGTAGCAATCTGATTAAAATAACTACCAGGCGAACAACGGACGGTTGCTCATCATCTCGTTCACCGTCTTGCGAACCTTTTCGATAACGGCTTCGTTGTTCACGTCGCACAGTACCTGGTCGATCAGGTCAACCACAACGGGCATGTCGGCTTCCTTGAGGCCACGGGTCGTGGTGGCGGGCGTACCTACGCGGATACCGCTGGTGGTAAACGGGGTGCGGCTGTCGAAGGGAACCATGTTCTTGTTGATGGTGATGTCGGCGCGAACCAGCGTGTTTTCGGCCACCTTACCGGTAAGGTCGGGGAACTTGGTGCGGAGGTCGATCAACATCAGGTGGTTGTCGGTTCCGCCGCTGATTACCTTGTAGCCCTTGTCGGTAAAGGCCTTGCTCATGGCGGCGGCATTGGCCTTCACTTGCTGGATGTAGCGTTTGTAGTCGTCGGTGAGGCATTCGCCGAACGCAACGGCCTTGGCGGCGATTACGTGTTCGAGCGGGCCGCCCTGAACGCCGGGGAATACGGCCGAATCCAAAATCTGCGACATCATCTTGACCACGCCTTTGGGCGTCTTCAAGCCCCAGGGGTTTTCGAAGTCCTTGCCCATCAAGATGATACCGCCGCGGGGTCCGCGAAGGGTCTTGTGGGTGGTGCTGGTTACGATGTGGCAGTACTGGAGCGGGTTGTTGAGCAAGCCGCAGGCGATAAGGCCGGCCGGGTGGGCGATGTCGGCCATCAACAGGGCGCCGATCTTGTCGGCGATCTCGCGCATGCGTTTCCAATCCCAGTCGCGGGAGTAGGCAGAAGCACCGCCCACAATCAATTTGGGCTTTTCTTCGAGCGCGGTCTTTTCCATCTGTTCGTAGTCGATGGTGCCGGTTTCCTCGCTCACGCGGTAAGCCACCTGACGGTAGGTCATACCCGAGAAGTTAACGGGCGAACCGTGGGAAAGGTGACCGCCGTGGGCCAAATCCAGCCCCATAAAGGTGTCGCCGGGCTTGAGGCAGGCCACGAAAACGGCCATGTTGGCCTGTGCGCCGGAGTGCGGCTGCACGTTGGCGTATTCGGCGCCGAACACTTTCTTGATGCGGTCGATGGCCAGCTGTTCGCTCTGGTCAACGATCTGGCAGCCGCCATAATAGCGGTGGCCGGGGTAGCCTTCGGCGTATTTGTTGGTCATCACCGAACCCATGGCTTCCATCACCTGGTCGGAAACGAAGTTTTCGGAAGCAATCAATTCCAGACCCGAAGTCTGGCGTTTTCTTTCCTGTTGGATCAGGTCGAAAATCTGCGTGTCTCTTTGCATATCTTTTGAGATTTTATTTTTTACAACACAAGCGTTGTGCCATACACAACCTGCGAATTTACGTTTTTTTGTTCAAACGGCGAAGAAAAGGTCGGCAAGTGCCGTATCTTTGCCGCAAAATACGATAAGACGTGAACGAAAAGGCGGGTATTTCCACTGTGGAGCAGAAGTTGAGGGTTCGGCGTACCGAGGTTTCGGATCTCGATGAAGTGATGTCCGTATATGAGGCGGCGCGTTCCTTTATGCGCAAGACCGGTAACGGGAATCAATGGATAAACGGCTATCCCTCGCGGCAGCTTATCGCGGCGGATATCGCGGCAGGCAACAGTTATGTGGTGGAGTATGACGGCAGGATGGCAGGGGTGTTCACCTTTATCGAGGGCAACGACCCCACCTATGATGTTATCGAGGGCAAGTGGCTCCACGACAGGCCGTATGGCACGATACACCGTATAGGCTCGGCGGGAATCGTGCGCGGCGTGGCCGATGTCTGCCTGGCCTTTTGCCGCAGTCAGGGGGTTTCGGTGCGTATCGATACCCATGCGGACAACACCCCGATGCTGAACTGGATAAAGAAAAGCGGTTTTACCTACTGCGGGGTCATCCATGTGGAAGACGGTTCCCCCCGCGAGGCGTTCCAGATAGGGTAGGGCGTTCTTATGAGGCTGTTGCAGTATTATTACAAAGGAGTAATAAAAGATCTTTGGATGATTCGAACGTAAAACTCCAATGCGCAATGGTACTGCACTTTCATTCGCAAAAACTTCCGCTACGCCCCATTATGAGCAGGTGCCGTTTGAGGTGCCGGAT
>JAMPAI010000040.1 GCA_023667315.1 Ruminococcus flavefaciens | reverse complement strand
AAATACATTTCAGATGCATCATACCCATATTCCTCCAACATTTCAAGGAGTGTCATATCCTCACCGTAATCAAAAAGGGCTTCAACATCTACAAACATCAAACTACAGTCATAAATATCATGCTCCCTCATACTAACTGCGATTTCTTCAAGTTCTTCCGGAGTAGAGAACACCTTCACCGGATAATTCAGGACATGTGACATGCCAAGCAAGAAAAGTGTATTGTTTCGGTACTGATACGGTGCAATCACGGGAAGATATTCGATTCCCGCGGATATCAGCGTATAACTCATCTCCGTAATAAAATAATCCAGATAAGTCTGTGCAATATTGACCCCCAAGCTATAAGGATCCCTTGCCGAAGAAAACGATATTCCTTCCGGATAATCCGAAGGATTAGAATACATGATTACATTGTTTTCTGTGCGAATAATAACAGTACTTATTTCACCTGCTGCCATGGAAGCCTGCAAGGCATATCCACTATCGTAATAAGCTCCCGACATTAGATTGGAATTTTTGAGCAGGAAGATCAAACTTGACCCCATATGTTCTTTTATTACCACTTCACGAACAAAATCCGCATCCAGATTTTCCACATTATCGTATACAGCTTGGTATACAGGGAGATACAGATTCCAGTATGTCTTATCATAGAAAAGCCAATCCAAGTCATCCCAATTCTCGAGGTCAAAATCAGTGACCACAACTGTATGGGACAAATTTTCATACGCGGCAGGCGAAAAGATTTTGGACTTTAAAGAAACCATTTTCTGGGTCTGATTGGTTGTAGAAACTTCCACAATATAGGGACGGTCATTTTTGAGAACCTGATTGTACAGATTTCCTTCATCAGAATCAATTTCATCATTTGACACATAATCCCGTAATGTAATTTTTACATTTTCATCAGACGTATCAAAGTAGTGATGGAAATCATCATTTACAGGCGTATAGAAGAAAGAAACCGCTGTAGTTGTTGCATGGAAATAGACATATTGACCTTCTTCCAGCATCTGTTTTTCTGTAAAAATATGATGTTGATACTGGCTCCAGCATGCAAGTTTTTTACAAGCTTTCATCGTACTTTCATCCGGAACGATAAAATGCAAAAACAGCGAGCAATCATCAAATGTGTCTTCTCCGATGGTTATAAATCCGGCATTTCCGGACATTCCTGTCGAGGACTTACTGATCACAACAGTGTCCAGATTGGCACAGTTGGTAAATGCACCATTGCCAATGGTTTCAATTTTCCCCGGCAATACGATTTTGGTAATACCGGAAAACCCTTTCATAAAATTTTCTCCAATTTCCAAAACCGGCTTTCCGTTATGGTAAGACGGAATCGTGATTTCACCTGTTACACTGGATGCATTGTCTATCGAAACGCTATACCCGCGCCCATCGTCAGTTTCACTGAAATTATAGGCAATCCAAATCGCATACAACGTTGTATTTGGTGCCGAGGACACATTTTCACAGGTATATTCAGGAGTTGTACCGCCTTCCGAAGTTGTCCATCCGCCAAAAATATACCCGTTCCGCATGGGCTGGAACATTGTCGCGTTCATATCCGTTGTATTTGCGGAGCTTTTTTCAAATGAAATCAGGTAACTCCGATCTTCCGAAAAGCTGCAATTTCCTGCAATTACAGAATAACGGTCTTTTCCTGTTTGCAAAACTCCAAAGTTTTCGGGAGAAGCGGTGTACGCCGTTGCATCACACTGGCTCGAAAGGGAGCTGACTACATCTGTAGATACATGTTCTGCCAACAAAACATTCTGGATATTGGTTTCCCAAAAAGCGTTGGAATATGCTCCAGTCAAAGGTCTTTGCACAGATAGCGTGGTAAGTGCCTTGCATCTGTCAAAAGCATATTTTCCGATTGAAACAGCACGATTTGAATTTGCAAATACAACAGTATTCAAATTGGAACAATTTGCAAATGCACTGTCATCAATAGAGGTTACACTGGCTGGAATGATAACAGATGTAAGATTCTGACAGTTTGCAAAAGCATATTTCCCAATTGTCGTTAGTTGACTGCCCGGTTCAAATTCTATTTCTTGCAAATTGGATAAACGACTGAAGCAATATGAATTGATCGTTTTGACAGTTGCCGGAATGATAATTTTTTTAACGGAGGAACTGCGATTTGACGACAAAGAACTCAAAGTCACAACCTTTTTACCGTCAATCTCCCCCGGAATGCTCCATTCCTCATTGGAAATTGTCCCCACCAAGCGATTCAACTCTATTTCATCATTCTCCAAGGTGATGTAATGATACTGATCTAACTCATTCTGACCACCAGCATCTATGTTGCCAATGATATAGTCGATAAAATCAGCATCTTGAGGCTCCATATTATGTACGACCGCAGGCGAATCAGGCATGGCAAGGTTATCCGAAAGTCTTGTAAAAAATTTAACATTTTTATTAAATTTATAATTGCTACCGGTGCCGCCGTGAAAGTCATATCCCAATTGCGACGGAAGATCTACCAACACGTCATTCAAGGCGAATACCTGTCCAATGATTGCATTTAAAAGCATGATGTCTGAATTCAGTGCCGGAAAGAAACCGACCGGTATGAGGTCTTGCAAAATATGAGCCCATGCCAAAATCTCACTGTCCTGATATTTATTCGGAACCACTATATCAATCAAAGTTCCAATCAGTGGAGCCGTCAACGGAGCACCTGTCGCTTCAATACATTCTTTAGCCAACCAAAGCAGAACCTTATAAACCGGATGAACATTCTCTGCCTCCTTGCTGGTCAACAAACTCAAAACAAAAAGATCAACGGTCGAAAATCCTCCCATTGCATGCACAGAAATGTTTCCGTATATTCTCGGATTGTTATTCCACCGCTCATAATAACGCATATATATGTTTCTATCTATGATGTCTTTCAATCCATTTGCATGTCCTGTAAGCTCCGCTCCAAGACTGGTTGAACCGCTATCAGTTCCAAAATACGGGGTTCCCATGCTGAAAATCGAATCAACAAGATCAGGGTGATCTAATGCATATTGCAAATTGGTAATTCCCCCACGGCTGTGTCCAATCAAATTCACTTTGGGCAAAATTCCATTGTTATAGTATTTGACATCATATATGATTTTGCTGAGCATATAGTTGAATCCTTCGTAAACCTGATTGTTATAACCATTTGCAACATTGGATTCAAAAACAATAATCAAATGTTTGGATGCATCGTCCTCTGAAAGCTGTTTAACAGAAACTGCTTTTTTACAAATACCGGAATCCGCATCCACATTTTTAGCATCATTCTGACTATATTCCAGCTCATATAATTTGAAGTGCGTAGAATCAGCCATTACCGCCCAATAAACTTTAGCACCGGTTGCAGAAAGAGACGATGCATTATCATATAGACGATCTATCAAGAGATTGTTATGAATTGCAAAATAAGCCTTCTCTTCACCATTTTCATCTGTATCAAATTTATTCCCCCATGTCGATGCATCACTGTTCAGTCCATGTGTTAAAACTGTGATTTGAGGAGCACTTCCGGAAACCGTGTTGGTAGAGATTTTCCCATTTGAGGAAACATTGTAATATTCGTATCTTCGGTATTCATCGCTTCCGTAGTCCGTATAGGGATTATCTCCGTTATATTTATAAGTATTGGTCTGGTTATATAAATCGTTCAGGCTTACGCCCGAACTTAAACCTTCAAAAAAGGGGGTCTTGTCTTCATCTGCAAAGCTAACCAATGACAGCATCGGCAGAAAAAAAGTTACCGCTAATATCAACGCGACAATTCTATTCGCAAACAATTTAAATTTTTTCATTGTATTTCCTTACTCCTTTTTATTCTGCAATCCATTTTGCGTAAAAAACCTTCGCTTTGCCAAGTCCAAAACGTGTTTCCGGTTCCTCTATCGCAAAAAAAACTTCCTCAAAAACATACGGCTTTGTACATTCCGAATCTTCATACCATCCAGCAAATACGTAGCCCTCTCTCTCTGGCACGGGTGGAATAACATCAATAATCTGATCTTCTTCATAATGATCTGACCAATATAAATCACTACGCCATTCATCGTTTGAATCATTGTAGGATATGGTGTTCAACAAAAAACATGCATTATTCCGATATGTTTCTAAGGTCACAGATTCATCTTTTATATAGCAATATGTTTCACCCGTCCATTGCTCGTATATACCATCCTCCATATATTGATGGTAGTAGATGGATGTTGCTTTTTCCAAATTTGGCGTGTCGCTATTTCGCTGAAAGGCACGAAATGGAGTGTCTTTGGCGTAAAAATATACCCATTTAAGTTTTTCACTTTCAAACTTTGGGTTGTATGCAAAGAGTGTCAATTGTGGAATATAAGAGGTATACCCTTCTAATTCAGTAGGAATCACAATCAATTCCTTCTCTTTGCCCTGCTCCGAAAACCCGACAATCCATGCAACTTTCTTGTCACCGCTCGTTCTGACATAGTAAAGAAAATCACCGGATTCTTTCACATTCCAGAATTCTTCCGATGTCATGTCTGATCTCATACACCCCGTGAAGGCTGTGACCAAAACCGCAAGTAATAAAAGTTCGGCACATATTTTTCTGATTTTCATACCCGTTTCCTCACTATTATTTTTATTCTACTATTTTTATTCTGCAATCCATTTTGCGTAAAAAACTTTCACATATCCCTGACTCAAAAGCACATCCGTTTCATCTACTGTAAAAGGTTCTTCAAAAGTATATATTTTTGTACATCCCGAATCTTCATACCATCCAGCAAATACATATCCTTCTCTCTCCGGCACGGGAGGAATGAAATCAATAATCTGACCTTTTTCATAATGATCAGCCCAGTATAAATCACTATGCCAGCCATCAGTCGAATCTTCATGTGATAAAGTGTTCAGCAAAAAGCAAGCATTATTCTTATAGATTTCACTGCCCCAAGATCTATCATCATCTCCTATATAGTACTCTGATTCACCTATCCATTTCTTCCATGCACCATCACCACCTATATATTGGTCATAGTAGATAGCCGTTACTTTTTCCAAATTCGGCATACTATCATTGCGACGCAAAAAATAAAAAGGGTAACTATCATAAGCATATACCAATTTAAGATTTTCACTTTCAAACTTTGGAGTATATGCAAAAAGTTGTATGCTCGGAATAATAGCAGGGTACCCCTCTAATTTATTTGGAACAATAATCAATTTCTTCTCTTTGCCCTGTTCTGAAAATCCGACAATCCATGCATTATGGTTTCTGATGTAATACAAAAAATCACCGGATTCTTTCACATTCCAGAATTCTTCCGATGTCATGCCTGACCGCATACACCCTGTGAAGGCTGTGACAAACACCGCAAACAACATAGCACTGGCAATCAACTTCTTCATTTTCATACGCATTTCCTCACTTGTCATTTTTTCAAAAAAACAGCGCACAAGCAGAACAAGACGGGGGAACCCCTTCCTGTTGCTTGTGCGCATCTGTTTACATTGCCAAATCTCTGTATTGTAAAATATGGTAGGGCTTCAATACAAAGACACGCGGCAACTCGCAGATTTGCATCAGCAGTTGTCAGGGGTGTCCTTCTTACAGCCGTTCTCTTGTTATATTTATTCTACCATATTTTCCTTTGTTTGTCAATACTTTTTACAAGAATATTTTTTTAAAATTGCAATTTTCCGAACAAATCAAACTTTTATGCTCCGGCACCGTTCCCGGAAATCTTCAGTGCTTCCCTGCTCTCGTGGCATTGAGAATGGCGATGACGGCAACTCCGACATCCGCAAAAGACGCCGCCCACATGTTTGTCAGCCCAAATGCGATGAGGCAAAGGAACAGAAATTTGATGCCGATGGCGAACCAGATATTTTCCCAAACAATCACCTTTGTGCGCCGGGAAATCTGGATGGCTTTGGCGATTCCGCGCGGATCATCGTCCATCAACACCACGTCCGCCGCCTCAATTGCGGCATCCGAGCCAAGCGCGCCCATGGCGATGCCGACATCCGCGCGCGCCAGCACCGGCGCATCATTGACACCGTCCCCCACAAACGCCAACATGCCTTGTGTTTCGCCAAGCAGAGTTTCCACACGCTCCACCTTATCCGCAGGCAGGAGTTCCGCGTGATATTCGGTCAAATGCAAGTCAGATGCCACCGATCTTGCAGTTTCCTCACGGTCACCGGTCAGCATTGCCAGCCTGCGAACGCCGCACGCCTTCAATCCGTCCATCGCCTCCCTTGCGGTCGGCTTGATTTCATCCGAAATCAGCACCGAGCCGAGAAAATCGCGCCCGGATGCCACATAAACCGCGGTTCCAATGCCCTTTGACGGCACATACGCGACCTGTTGCCGCTCCATCAGACGGGCATTCCCGACATAAACCGATTTCCCGCCGATCACG
>JAMPAI010000003.1 GCA_023667315.1 Ruminococcus flavefaciens | reverse complement strand
CGTAGGCTTGCCTGTAATTCTCTTGAATAAACGCATACTGCGCCTCCGCCACCCGTGTATAGTAACGGTTCCCGATATAATCGGGAACCGTTACTGTATCCGAGCCCTCGGCCTTGAGAATGCAGATAAGCCAAGGGAATAGCAGTAGTATCCATTTCTGTCGATTCATAACCTAAGGACGTAAATATGTGTACGAGGTGTCGGCAGCTCGTACGGGAGTTGCGGAGTATGCTATGTAATGGGCAAGAAGTACACCCTTGTCATCATAGATAAAATTTTCCCTATCCGGAAGTTGCCTTTCCGTTGCAATGGAGATAGCGGACGAGGTTCCTCCATCTCCTCCTCTTGTATTGGCGAGTTCTTCACGCGTAATCTGATGTAGATCAAGTTTCTTTAAATTTTTCATAGCTGTTCTATTTTTGGGGTTTATAAGTCAAAGTTAAAGCAATCTACTCTCAAAAAAAGACACCCACCATTACTTATTCAAAAATCGCAGTTGAACATAGATAAAGCAGTGGTGTCATTAGAGTTGGACTTTTGAAAAAAGGCAAGCGCTAATTGGCAAGATAAACGATGGGGTGGTAACCCTATTTCTGCGCGCCTTTCGTCCAAATGCTCCACATCGCATATCATATCCTTCCTAACATCCACATACGTGCCAAAGAGAAAGCAACTATCCGCCCTCGCCTTGCTGTCGAACATGGCACCAAGGAATTCCGGAGGGCAATCCCCGCTTTTAATATTCTGATAGAGGATTGGCGTTAGAAATGCCATATACGCCGAATCCACCAAATGCACACACAAAGTGGAGAGTGCCACAAACACAGTAGTCCTTTGCTGAAGAGTAAATCTCTTGTTTTGCGCAAGGGGAAAACCGTGTTGTATCATCAATTCTTTAAGGCGGTAAAAATTGCAACTGTCTACATAACGGAACGCTGCAATGACGGAATCGCTAAAAGGATACGCTAACGAAGACCTACAGGCAATATCTTTCCGGAGGAGTTCCCCCATTTCTTCAACCCAAACGCTGTCGGTTACAAAATCCGACTCCGACCTTGCCAAAGTGGAAGAATCGTAGAAAGGCTGGCGTTTCAGGATATCGAGATTTTCGTAGTCTTTGAAGTTGTCGATAGGAAACCCGTGGTCGGCCACCAAGGATTTCATATAGGCATAGGCTTTTTCATAATCCCCGTAACGCAGGCAGAGTTCCACCAACATAGGCATTTCATACGACTCTAAATTATTCAAGAGAGGAATTTCGGCTTCCAAATCCAACAAAATCCGGTATGCCTCCGCATAGTCGTCTTGCAAGTAGGCAAGCTGTGCCTCCGCCACCCGCGTGTAATACCGGCTTTCGATGTAATCGGGTGGGGTTTCCCTATTCGAACAAGCCACAGTAAAAAAGCCTACGAACAAGAGGGGGAGCTCCAATACAAGTTTAGGCGTATTCATAGATTAAGGATGTAATGGTTTAGACACTGTGTCCGTTGCTCGTATAGGAGATTCAAGCAATATCCGATAATGTGCAACAAGTCTGTCATTGTCGTCAAAGACGAAATCATCTCTGTCTGTAAAAGGTGTGGCTGTTGCAACGGAATGAGTGTACGTACTTGCCCCGTCCCCACCCATCGTATTGACAAGTTCTTCACGTGTCATCTGTCGCAAATCAAGTTTCTTTAACTTTTTCACAACTATTCTAGTTAAAGTCATACAAAATAAGAACAATTCACTCGCAAAAAATGACATCATCGCATCGTTGTCCTATAAAGGGCAACTTGACAAATCAGCACATCATCCAGAGACACATCCAATTCGTTGTTGGTGATAAGGGTACATCACCAAGACTCTCAATAAATGAAAGTGTCATTTTTTAGATTTGTAATAAATTGTAGAATAGTGCATATAGCCAAATACCCTTTTGTAAAACAGCCTGACAGCATGGATTGCGGGGTCGCCTGTCTTTCCATGATAAGCCAATACTACGGCAAATACCGTTCACTTGAAAGGTTGCGCGAAGCTTGCTACGCAACTCGCCAAGGTGTGTCACTGCTTGATATCAGCAACGCGGCGGAATCCTTGGGATTTCGCACCATCGGAGTTCAGATAACCATCCATCAATTATTAGAACAGGCCGTTCTCCCCTGCATCGTGCATTGGAAGCAAAATCACTTCGTTGTGGTTTATAAAATTTCCAACAGGAAAAACGAAGAAAAGGCAAAGATTCTTTTAGCAGATCCTGCTCATGGCCTTATCAGTATATCCGTCACTGATTTTTTGAACGGGTGGTGCAGTGCGCAGGAAAAACAGGGAATAGCCCTTCTTTTGGAGCCAACCCCGGATTTTTACACACAAAAAGAAGACTCACAATCCCGGAAAAGATTCTCCTTTTTATTACGTTACCTCAAACCCTATAAAAAGTATGTACTTCAACTACTCATTGGTGTTGTTTTAGCATCCATTCTTCAGCTTATCTTTCCGTTTCTCACGCAGAGTATAGTGGACTATGGAATCGGGAATCAAAATTTAAGTTTCGTCACGCTTATACTGGTCGCTCAACTGGTCTTGTTTGCCAGTCAAACTATTGTGGAGTTTATTCAATCTTGGATTCTCCTCCATATTACCACGCGTATCAATGTATCAATGATATCGGAATTTCTCATTAAATTGATGAAACTTCCTATCCGTTTTTTTGACAGCCGCCTCATAGGAGACCTCCTCCAACGCATACGAGACAATTCCCGTATCCAAAGTTTTCTAACCCAGGAGACCCTACAGACTTTCTTTTCGTTCTTCTCTCTCATAGTTTTCCTTATTGTCCTTGCTATATACAATGGCCTTATTTTCATCGTTTTTACCATATCGAGCATCCTGTATGTGCTATGGATTTTCCTATACCTAAAAAAACGACGGGAGATCGATTACAAACGCTTTGCTCAAACATCGGCAGAACAGAGCCATTTATTTGAAATGGTAACCGCTATGCAGGAGATAAAGTTGCAGAATTGCGAAAAGCAGAAACGTTGGACATGGGAAACCATACAGGCCAAGTTGTTCAAGATAAGCATAGATGGTTTGGCCTTACAACAATACCAACAGGCCGGGTGTACATTCATCAATCAAGCAAAGAACATTCTTGTTTCTTTTTTGTCTGCAAGAGCTGTAATTAAAGGCGAAATGAGTCTTGGTATGATGATGGCTGTACAATATATCATCGGACAACTCAATTCTCCCATATCACTACTGGTTTCTTTCATCCAATCCGGACAAGATGCCAAAATAAGTATGGAACGTCTGGGGGAAATCCACGACAAGGAAGACGAAGAAGAGGGGAACTTGGGTCGCCTAACACAACTTCCCAAGAATCAGGGAATACACATAGAAAACCTCTCATTTCGATATGGTGGGCCAAGTACACCTTCCGTCCTGGAAAACATAAATTTAGAAATACCTGCAGGGAAAACAACTGCTATTGTAGGAATCAGCGGAAGCGGCAAAACGACGCTCGTCAAGGTGTTATTGGGTTTTTACGAACCTGTTCATGGAAAAATCAAAGTGGGAACATATAGTCTTGATACAATCAATACACACACATGGCGTTCTTGTTGTGGGGCTGTTATGCAAGACGGCTATATATTTTCTGACACTCTTTCACGAAACATCGCTGTAGGAGAAGACAGAATAGATCTTTTTCGGTTAGAGCATTCCATCCACATGGCAAACCTGCAAGATATGGTCGACCAACTCCCCGCTGGATATCAAACCAAGATCGGGAAAGAAGGGCAAGGATTAAGCCAAGGGCAAAAGCAACGTATACTTATCGCACGAACCATATACAAAAATCCCGATTACATTTTTTTTGATGAAGCCACCAATTCCTTGGATGCCGAAAATGAACGAACGATTATGAAAAACCTGCAAACATTTTTTAAAGGGAAAACCGTTGTCGTGGTGGCACATCGACTCAGCACCGTTCGTCACGCTGATCAAATCGTAGTGCTGAAAAATGGAAGGATCGTAGAAAAAGGTACCCATGAACAATTAACGGCGATCCGTGGCTCCTACTACGAATTAGTTAAAAACCAACTTGAACTCGGACAATAGTAAAAAGATGCCAGATAACAATCCAACACAAGAAAAAGAGCAAAACTTTTTCCATACACAAAAGTTCAGTCCTGAAGTACAAGACATCTTAGGACGCCCTCCAAAATGGATCATACGTTGGGGAATTGGTGTCGTTTCTACCGTAATCGGTATCCTTCTCATTGGGAGCGGTTTTGTAAAGTATCCCGACACTATATCCTGCCCTGTATCCGTTTTCACCATAAACCTTCCCGTTCATCTCGCTGCACGTTCTACCGGAAAGATAGACACGCTCTTGATTCATGAAGCTTCAGAAGTAAGAAAAGGAGATATCCTGGCCATATTGGAGAATCCGGCCAACTACAGAGACGCCATACGGGCTAAGTCCATCTTGGAAGATTACATCTCTCATCCATCTTATCTAACAGACACGGGGTATTTTCCTCTGGTAGGCGAAACATTAGCATTGGGTGAATTTCAAAGTGACTATAGCCAGTTCGCCAAAGCACTCCAAGATTACAGGAATTTTTTGAAAAATGACTACTACAATCAAAAACAGAGGGTTGTCTTAGTTCAAAAAGACATACATGAAAAAATGCGTGAAAGCGCAAAAAGGAAATACCTACTGTCCATTCAACAATTGGAATCACAAAAGAAATTATTTCAAACAGATTCTTTACTCTTCATTCGAAATGCCATTACTCAAATTGAATATGAAAATACACGGACAAATCTTCTGCAGAGTATACAAGCCAAAGAAAATGCGGAAGCAGAAATCCTTTCCGCCGATCTTTCCGTTGCACAATTAGAAGAACAGTATTGGGAATTGGCTCAACAAAAAAACGAGCAATACCAACAATATACTATTGAGTTATCGTCAACTTGCGGAAACCTTCGTGCCGGAATAGATGCATGGGAAAAAAATTATATTCTCCGAAGTCCCATCGATGGAAAAATAGCACTAACATCTTATTGGCAAGAAAATCAACAAATCAACACTGGAGATATACTACTCAGTGTTATTCCTTGCCAAACCCTTAAAATCATGGGGAAGGCCAAACTTCCCTCGCAAGGCGCAGGCAAGGTTAAGGCAGGTCAAAAAGTAAAGATACAGTTTGATGCCTTTCCATATATGGAATTTGGTATGGTTCAGGCCGAAGTCGGACAAATATCCACTATCCCTGTCCAACAAGACGATATTCAATACATGATTGTAGAATTATTGCTTCCAGATAGCTTATCAACAAATTATGGCATCACTTTGCCCTTCTCTCAGGAGATGCAGGGGAATGCTGAAATTATTACAGAAGAACTCAGTATATTGGATCGCATAATCAAACCCATAAAATCATCCCTCTACCGATGAAAACATATTTAAAAGGCATAATCATATGCCTTCTATGTTGTTTGATTTCCCATTTGGCCCATTGTGGTAATGATAGCCCCCCGCCATCTCGTACCGTATCCATAGGAAATGTTTTAGCATGGTCTATCCACAGTGATCAAGCCATAATAGCCCAAAAAATTTTCATGGAAAGCCACTGGGAATATATAGCCGTAAAAAAAGAACTTTTACCCGAGCTCTCATTCACAGGAACCCTACCCCAAATCAATCGCTCTTTTACCCGAACTACTTTAAGTGACGGTCGTGAAACTTTTGTTCCTCAATTTTATGGTGACTATGAGGGTGGTTTACGTTTAACACAATTCATTCCATATACCAATACACGAATTTCCGTTTCATCCGGACTCGAGCGACTGGATCTTTATGGCATAAACAGAACCAAATCTTATCTCGCCACTCCTTTTAATGTCAGCATTAGCCAATCTCTGTTCACATATAATGCCAGCAAATGGGAGCAGAAGATCAACCCGATCAAATATAGTGTCGCTCGGCAAAAATACATGCAGGAGCAAGAGAATATCCACATTCACGCAATTGAATTGTATTTTGAGGCTTTGTTGCAGCAGGAGCAATACACAAATGCCCAGAATGACCGCGACGCTGCCGACACCATTCACGCCATAGCATATGAAAAATTCACTCGCAATACTATTACAGAGTCTGATTACCTGCAAATAAAACTTTCATTTCTACAGGCAGAATACGAACAAGATAAAAAACGCATGGAAAAAGAAAGTGCAGAAAACGAACTGAAAGACTTCCTCGCTCTCTCCCACGAAGGAACCTGGTTTTTCAATATCCCCACCGTAGAAATATTTCCCCAAATCGATGAAAAAACTGCTTTGCATGAGATTGCGGAAAACAATCCACTTTACCATGAATTCCTCCAAAGGGAATGGGAGTCCAAGAGTAATTTGGCACAGGCCAAATCAGAAAATCGTTTCAGCATGGAAATTTACGCATCCTTTAGCCTCAACCAAAATGCTGAACACTTGCCTCAAGCCTACGCCTCTCTTCTAGATCGGGAAATGGTATCAGTTGGTTTACAAATTCCTTTGCTAGATTGGGGAAAGGCTAAAAGTCGCATTAACAAAGCAAAAGTGACACAGGAGTCTGTCCAATTACAAATTCACCAAGAGAAACAAACTATTGAAAGAGAACTCAGGCAAAATATCGCACAATTTGTCATGTATGCCAAAAAGTTAAAAATATCCAAGCAGGCCTACGAAATATCCACTCAAAGAGCCGAAATGGAACGCCTCCAATATACATTATCAAAAATCAGTTTTACAGAATACCGCGATGCCATTACCCAAAAAAACGATTTACTAAACACCTATATATCGGATTTGAAACAATACTGGATTTTATACTACACCATCCGCAAAATGACCCTCTATGATTTTACTACAAACCAAAAATTAGAGATGTCGGCAACTCAGTATCACCAATTGCAATTAAACTCTCATTAATTTACAACGTTCAAGTTCGAATGGATGTATACCACCAAAATTTTAGAAACTCGAAATAAAAGCATCGATATCAATAGCAATATCATTAATACCGAATGTTTTGCAAACCTACTAGTCGTTGCTATCTAAAACAGACACCTCAATACAACATTTTATTTCCGTAGGCTGGGTGAATTGATAGCAACAATCAATATTGTTATAAACGATTGGAGCGCCCATCTCTCGTAAAGTTGCTATGATTCTGTAAAAAGTACTCTCAGAGATTTCCAACTTCAGGGCATAGTCTGCCGGTGTACCATGCCATCGCATTTGTACTAAGCGAACTAACCGCTCAATGCGCTCCTTGTCTTTCAAGAACTTCATATGACAAAAACTCTTACAGCACAAAACTATATCATATATGCCCATATACAAATATCAAGATTTTGACAAAATCCGAAGATTTTTAAACTACGATGAATATTTTCGATTTCACAAAAGCGAAGTCTATAGAAATTTTCTATACACGCTCGGTGAATATCCTGTTATCCGCCGAAAATACTTATTAAGACAATCAGTATCCTGAAAATGAAATATTTGCGCCAATTCCTCCAAGGATAAATCCGTAGAACGCAATATGTACATAAGCTCGGTTGAAACCACATAATCAATCCATTGCAATGCCGAAATTCCCGTAACATCCTTGACGGTCATAGTCAAATATACAGGCGTTATGCATAACTTCTCCGCATAAAATTTTACTGTTCTCCGATCCTTAAAACAAGAAAAAAGTAAATCAATAAACTTTTCCACAATCAAACCCTTTCTATGCAAAAACCTCTTGTTTTTCATTTGTTTAGAAGGAGAATAACCCACAAGCAATGCTGTGGTAAGACAACGAATCACCCCCCTACGTCTGATATTCTCTATCTTATTAAGTTCTTTCGCAATCATATTATAGTAAACAATGATATCTTCCACTTCATTTTTTGTTAAAGAAAAAGCGTAATCTTCAAAGAAGGGCCGAAGAATGGCCATATGCAAAGAAAATTCCCTAAACAATTCACAAAAGAAACAATCAGACATCATAATAACTCTAAATTCAGCATCATTCGACAATGAATGAATTTTTCGCTCAATCTTGTTAAAAGAAAGAACAGCAAAAGGCGCTTGCATTTCATATTTCTTTTCGCCAATCGAAAAAACAAACTTACCTCTTGTTGCGAGAACCATTACGGTCAATTTATGACAAAGAGGTATCAATTCATCAGAGTATGAACGGCTATCCACAAAAAAATAATCTGACCCCACTCGATTGCTTTCTGGGAGTTGATCCACCAATTGGTGCAAAGGTAAACGCATAACAGAATCTTCCATAGGCATATGGATTTTTCAACTGCTAAGTTAGCCTTTTCTAAGAAACGTTAACATTTTCTTGAATTTTTTATGCCAAACACTTCGCATCTTTCCCGTCAGATGCCCTCAGCCTTCCATACCCAGACCAAAACAATAGACAAGACAAGAGAAGACAACGCGCCTTGAATCCTCTAATTCCACTCGGCCTCGAAAAGCCCCGCAATTTATCGCTACCTTTGCACCGCAATACACGCCAAGGATGAAAACAGACTACACGGCCATATTCAACAAACTGTGGAACCACCACGAGAACGAAGTGGTAGAGTTCAAGGAAGCCAAGGAAAGCTTCGACTGGGACGAACTGGGCAAATACTTCTCCGCCCTGAGCAACGAAGCCAACCTGCGCGGCGAAGATTTCGCTTGGCTCATCTTCGGCGTGGAAAACAAGAAACGGCAGCTTGTGGGAACCCGCTACAAGCAAAGCCCACAAGCCCTGCAGAAAGTCAAGAACGACCTTGCCCAAGGCACCACGGGAGGCCTGTCGTTCCGCGAGATAGCCGAAATAACGGTAGAGGAGAAACGCATCCTCCTGTTCCAAATCCCGGCCACCCCCCGCAACATGGTCATGTGCTGGAAGAAAATACCCTATGCCCGCATCGGGGAAAGCCTCAAACCCTTAGACCAAGGCAAGCAAGACGAAATCCGCAACCAGCCCCCCGTCCGCGACTGGTCGGGCGAGACCGTCGAAAACTGGAATCCGGAAGACCTCGACGAACTGGCCTTGGCAAAAGCCCGCATCGAGTTTGCCAAAGTCCACAAAGAACGCATTCCCGCTGCGGAAATCAACGGCTGGACAACCGAAGAGTTCCTCCGATACAGCGGCGTCCTGACCGAAAGAGGGCTCACACGGGCCGCCCTGGTTCTCCTCGGCAAACCCACCGCCCTGTCCAAGCTGAATCCCGCCGTCGTGCAGATTTCCTGGATCCTTCAAGACGAAAACAACACTCCCCTCGACTACGAGCACTTCACCATCCCATACCTGCTCACCGTCGACAAAGTCCTGGCCAAAGTCCGCAACCTCACCATGCGCGACCTCCCCGAAGGCACCCTTTTCCCCGACATCGAGCAACAATACGACAACTACTCCATGCGCGAAGCCCTGCACAACTGCATAGCCCATATGGACTACCGCATGGAAGAACGCATCACCCTGGTCGAACGCCCCGGAGAACTCATCTATGCCAACGGCGGGAACTTCGCCCCCGGAAGCATCGAAAACGTGCTCAAAAGCCACGACCCCCAGCGCTATTACCGCAATCGCTGCCTGTGCAAGGCCATGGTGAACTTCAATATGATCGACACCATCGGCCGGGGCATCAACAAAATCTTCCACCTGCAGAAAGAACGCCATTTCCCCATGCCGGACTATGCCATCGACCCCGAAAGGAGAGAAGTCAAGGTAACCATCTACGGCAAGATGATAGACGAAAAGTACACCCAACTTCTCAAGCAAAACAAGAACCTGAGCATGAACGAGTGCATCTGGCTGGACGCCGTACAGAAAAACCACCCGGTAAGCGCGGCGGCCATCAAGCACCTGCGCAGCAAAGGCCTCATCGAAGGACGCGCCCCGCACTACACCATCTCCCTGGGGGTAGCCCAGAAAACCAAACAACTCACCCACTACAACCAAGTAAAAGGCCTCGAACGGGGACGGCTGCGTCAAATGGTGGAGCAGTTCATCGAAACCGCCCCCAACGGAGCCACCCGGAAGGAAATCATCGAATACATCAAACCCGCCCTCCCCGCCACCCGCACCGAAGAACAGAAACTATGGATATTGAGCAACCTTTTGAAGGAAATGCGACAAGACGGACGCCTGTATTCAGACGGAAAGCATTGGCATTTGACATTAGAAACGAGTAAAAAATAAGTAGAACAAGCCACCCATACAATTGATTTACAATGAAATTCACTTCAAAAATAAGTAGTAATCCCTCAAAATAAGTAGTAATCCCATCAGTATCCTATATATCAATACAATATACAGCACATACACTCTTTTTCGCTCATATTTTCCAAATCAGTCCACAATAGGAACAAAGGGAAGCGGCCGCCTAAGGCGACCGCACCACACCGCCCGGCCTCGCCCCACCGGCACGGAGTAGGGTAGCACCCGCCAAGACACGTCGCCGCGTAGCAGGAAAAAAGGTGTTCGTCGTCACTCCGCAATAAAAGGATTTTTTTTGCCCACAAGGGCTGCGTGAATGGCCCCGAAAAATCTCCACCCTTCGGGTAGTATTTTTCGGGGCCACCCTTGTGTGCACCGCACGCCCACATTTGTTTTTCGCAAAGCCTTGCAAAAAACAAAGCGGGCTTAGCTAAAAAAATCCTTTTTTGCTGCGTTCCTCCTCACCCGCGGCTACTCTTGCCCCCTGTAACCCCAAAGCGGAGGCGCTTCGCGCCGGATTGTCAAAAGGGGGCAACCGCCGCTTAGTGTGGCGCGCCTGCTGGTCGGTCGGGCTGATCCCTCCGGCTTGTCCACCCCACATCCCATCCCCGGCAAGCCTCCGGGGCCGGAGGCAGGTCGCCGCGGGGCTCCACTTCGTTACGCCCCACCTGCGCCTCCCGCCCTCCCTCCGCGCGCAGACGGCGCGCCCGCACGGAAGCCATAGGCCTGCGGCCTACGGCTTCCTGCCCAACGCAGCTCAAGGCTGTTTTTCCTGCTACGCTTACAGCGTAGACATCAAGCAGTAAGGGCTACGCCCTTTATTATCCATGCGCTACGCGCAAACAGGACGACGCTCCGCGTCGAGGAACAAGGAGAAAGGCGAGATGGAGGGAGGCCGCTCCGCTACGCTCCACGGCCACCCACCAAGGGAAAAGCGGAGGCTTGCATCCGCAAGCCCCCGCCGAAATAGGAATTTTATTTAAAACCAAAACATTTACCCCGCCCGAAAGAAAAAAAAGATTACAAAGGAAACTTCATTCCGGGCATTGTCAAGGTCAAGCCCTGCGGGTGCTCCGGAAAAAAGTTTTTCGAGCCAACGAAAAACTTTTCTTCCTCCGCAACCTTGACAAAACCCTCCATTCCGTCAGAGAGATTGCAATCTTTTTTTCTTTTCCCCCTCATTGATTTTTTTGTGGGCGGGGGAAATATTTTGGTTGGAGGGACGGCGCCTGCGGCTCCGAAAGGACACCGCCTCGCACATTTTTTTTCACGCCCCTTTCCTTTCCCTTTCTTTCCCTTCTTTTCTTATCCCTTCCGATGTTATATAACAAACTAAAACACAGTGATTTATGTTTGTTTTTGGCTGTAAATAAGCCTACATTTGCCACGGACGGAAGCGACAGCAACCCACCCAAGACCCCGGCCGACCTTGCAGTGGTTCCCCTCGCATCAAAGTCGTGTCAAGTCCAAGCAAAAACCAGTCATTAACCCCTAAACACACAAAACACCATGGGAGTAATCAAACAAGGCATCCTCGGCGGCTTCTCCGGCAAAGTCGGAACCGTCATCGGCGGCAGTTGGAAAGGCATCAGCTATATGCGCGCCCTCGCCCAAAGCTACAACGACGCCCGCACCGAAAAACAGGTAAACCAGCGGAGCAAATTCCGAATCGCATTGAAGTTCCTTCAATCCATCAGCCCCTTTATCAAAATCGGCTACAAGAGCCAGGCCAACAAGCGCACCGCCATGAACGCGGCCATGGCGCACGTCGTCAAAGAAACCTTCAATGCCGACGGCACCGCCATCGACTTCGCCAAAGTGGTCGTGTCTCGCGGTTCCTTGCCCGGCGTGATGGGCTGCACAGCCGATGTCGATGCCGGACAAGTCAAAGTATCCTGGAGCGACAACAGCGATACCACCGGTGCCGCCACCACTGACAAAATCATGTTCCTGCTCTACAACGAAAACCGCGGCGAGGCCGTCTATCAAATCGGGAGCACCACCCGCACCGACACAAGCCTCACCTACACCCTTCCCGACGGCTGGGCCACCGAGAAACTCCACGGCTACCTCGCCTTCCAGAGCGAAGACAGCCGCACCGTGTCCGACAGCATCTACCTTGGCGAAATCGTCGAAGCCGCCTAACGACCACCACCGACACACCGCAAGTTCACGGGGCGCTCCTAACGGGCGCCCCTCTTCTTAACCCTAAAAAGAACACCCTATGGGAACCATCAAACAAGGCATCCTCGGCGGCTTCAAAGGCAAGGTGGGAAAAGTCGTCGGCAGCAGCTGGAAAGGAATCCCCTACATGAAAGCCCTTCCCGCCAACGTCCACAATCCCCGCACCCCCGCACAGACCGCCCACCGTACCAAGTTCGCCACCGCGATGAGGTTTCTAAAACACTTCACGCCCATCATCAAGCAATCCTACACTCCCCCCAAGAAAGGCCAGACACCCTTCAACGCCGCCTTTTCCGACCTGCTAAGAAATGCCACCACCTGCAAGGACGGCAACGTGAATATCGATTATTCCAAAGTCAACCTCACCCGCGGCAACTTTCCCCCTTTGGATGCCATCGGATGCCACTTACTGCACTATTCTTTCGGCTCCAAAGTAGCCATCTCGTGGACAACACCCGAACAGGACTCGCCCCGGAAAGACGACAAAATATCGGTGGTGGTATATCATATTCCCTCCGGTCAAACTGCCACCGCCATCAAGGCCATTACCCGCGAAGCCTCCAACCTCGGTGTTGCCATCCCCGACGATTGGAAGAAAGACGAGATCCGCGTATGGGCGTATGTCTGCGATGCCGAAGAAAAACAATACTCCACACTTACCTACGCCACCAAAATCAACGAAACACACATATCCTAAAAACATCAAATCATGAACTGCATTTTTCTCCTCCACCAATGGGCCCATAACTTGCCCCTCCTCGATAAATACATCCACTTCGGCGGGATTTTCTTTTTGCTGATTCTGCTCGTGATAACGGCCATTCTGCTTGACCTGTGGGATGCCATCCACACCGCCCGCAAGTTGCAGGAACCCATCCGCAGCCACCGCTTCCGCAAAACAGGTTCCAAAATCTTAGAATACCTCCGTATGCTCTTTCTCGGTGCGCTCGTTGATGCCATCGGCGCCCTCACCACTCTTTGGCAGTTGCCCTATATCAGCATGCTCTTTGCCCTCGGCTTGGTCTGCTTGGAAATCAAAAGCCTCTACGAACACGCCCAACGCCGAAAAAGCCGCCTGGCCGACCTCCGGCAAATGGCTTCCGACATCATCCGCGCCACAAGTCAAGCCGAAGCCGAAAAAATCATCCGCGCTATCCTCGAAAACACCCAACCCTTAAAACCTAACAACCATGAGTAAGTATTTTGCCCTCAAAGACCTTATCTATTCCCGAAAGGCCGAAGAAAACCACATTCCCAACCAACCCAGTGCCACGGCCAGAGAGAACCTTTCCCAACTCGCCCACAACGTCCTCGACCCCATCCGCGAACTATGGGGCGCCCCGTTGTACGTCACCAGCGGCTACCGCTCCCGCCGCCTCAACGAACTCGTCGGCGGGGCGGAAAATTCCCAACACACCCGAGGACAGGCTGCCGACCTCACCACCGGCACCCCCGAAGGCAACCAAAAACTTTTCACCCTCATCGAGCAAAGCGAAATCCCCTTCGACCAACTCATCGACGAAAACCACTTCCAATGGCTCCACATCAGTTACTCCATCCGGGGCAACCGCAAACAATCCCTGCACCTATGCAAGTAAGAAACCGCAAACACGTCGCCCACAGACTCCTGTGGGCGGCGTCCTTCCTCAATCTCGCGATGACGTTCCTCCTACTCACCGCCTGCAACCCATGTGCGCATTACGCCCAACGATGCGCCCCCGAAACCACCCGCGACAGCGTATGGAGCCACGACACCCTCATCGTGGAACGCTTTCACACCGACACCCTGCAACCCGTCGCCCTCCCAAAAGAAAGCATCGCAAACACCGTCATTTCGCCCGACACCGCCACCGCAGAAACAAGTCTTGCCCACGCGACCGCCTGGCTCCATCAAAACCAACTTCACCTCACCCTCCGGAACAAAGACACCGCCCAACTACTCATCGCCCAACTCAAGGAACTCCAACGTCGCATCACCCACCAAGGCCGCCAAACCCAAACCACCCAACACATCATCGAATACCGAACCCGCCCCCTCACCAAATACCTCGCTACCACCGGAGCCATTGCCCTCTTGTACCTCCTCTTTCAAATCGTCCGGCGTACCACCAAACTCTTTAAATAAAAAATTGCACTCGCTTTATACCCAAAAATCATGAGAAAAGCCTAATTTTGGAAACGCTCCACGCAACTATTAAAAAAGTTCAAGAACATTATGACAGATATGGTTGACAACAGTGAACAGGATACTTTTGAACGTGATAAACGCATCGAAAGGAAAGAGGAACATTACGGTAATGAGATATGGAAATACTTTGACAGGATAAATGACAAACTGTTCTCCTGTCAATTATTTTTTCTTACAGGATACGTGACACTAGTTGCCGTACCTCGATTTTCCCTCTGTCCATTTTGGTTGGCCATACCTATTGCCTGCCTGATAAGGTTGATGTCTATAGACTATCATATGATGAAATTCAGTCGTAAACTATCAAAATTCAGCGAACTGACTACTGATGAAATAGACAAACTTGCGGAACATTCATCAAAGGCAACATCATTATCCCTCGAAGTGATTCTCGAAACAGTAATCGTAATGATCCTCTTTATAATATTTTTAAAGAAATCATTACCTTAAGATATGCCCCCAAAAAACAACCTTAAAGGCCATCAACATTTACCGAGACGAATACCGATTTTAACCATTTTTTCCGATTGTTGATAACTTTTTGAAATACTGCGATTTTTTACGATTCCCCGTAGCCCACGCTACAGCCCACGGAATACATAAAAATCAGTAAATCAAATAGAATAAAAATCCGTTATTCTCCACAAAAAAAAGCGATTAGGGCGGCAATCTGCTGCGTAAAAAGCCTTAGGTTCACTTGGTCACGTACTTCAAGTACGCTCCCGCGCGCCCCTAAGGCTTTTTTCTTGCATCTCACCACCCTAATCGCTTTTTTTCCTGCTGGTTGCCGCTCCCTCGCAAACTTGGTCATCCGTTTCGCATCTCACCACACTAAAAGCTTTTTTGTTCCGGCTCCGTGCTCTCCTGCTGCCGATGAAATTCACCTTGGCGAAATCCTGCCTGGGACCAAATCAGGGACTATTTCTCAGACAATAAGTTTTCGACTTCCTTTTTCAATCGAGGTAAATGATTCACTATGATACCCCACAAAATTTCAGGATTCAGCGAATCGTATGCATGTAATTTCCTATCCATAAATCAATTGCTTTGTTTCATCGAGTTCTTCCCTGAAAATAGGATTTGTTACAGCAGAATCATCCACAAGGTCTATTTCCCTTCCAAACAACGCCCGCAAGGCATCGTGGAAGTCCAAATAATTGTCAGCATAGTTGTTGTGATTTATTTCCGATTTAAAATCCACCAACATATCCACATCGCTCCGGTTATTGAACTTTGGCGTGAGAACCGATCCGAAAGCGTACAACTTGCTAACCTTATGTTTGCGACACAAGTCGAAAATTTTCGGAAGATTGTCCTTGATCAAGTTCATTCTCGTAGCCATTGATTATAAGCCTTCTACCCGCAAATATAGCAAATTTGCATAAAAAAAGTGCAAGTTTTGCCCAAAAATGCACTCCAAAGGTGCAATCTTCTTTTGAACGCCCGTAGCGATGCTTCATTACTGCACTATTTTTCGGAAAATAGACTATTGGATTGTCCTGAAAAGGTTGATACCCCCTACCCTAATCGAGAATCAGGTCTCCTGGGGGCGGAGGTTGCGAGGGCAAGGTGGCTTGTTTTCTTGCCCTTGACAGAAACCTGCGGAAATGTTCTGCTCCGTCCGAATCAGCGAGAGACGGGTCGAATTCTTTTGACGGTGAGGTTGCGAATTTGATAAATCCGCAACCTCACTTTCCTTTCAACTTACACCGTTAAATCTTGTGTACCGGCCACAACTTTTCAATCTGCTTATAGTTATCCATCAGGATAAACTTTTCTCGCCCTATGGCGTCCTTTAATTCTTTTGGAAATTTCGCCATATCTTCATAACTATTCAGAATTACAAACTCTATACGGCTGTAATCAAAGGGAAAATCATGGGGCACGCGCCATTCCCTTTCGTGCGTATAATCACAATCCTCCGGATAGTCGTCCTTCATCCGATTGGGTCTATATGACGGAGCAAAAAAAGTAACAAAAGGCCATAGGTGCTTTGTAAATTTACCGGATTCCATTTGATCTTTATAATGATCAGGCCTTATATAGATTGCAGGGGAACCATTCTTCGCAAAAACCGATTTTTTGGAAAAACCGATCCCATACGATGAATAACGCTCCGTATGAGCCAGTAAGCTTGACCACGGACATTCCGTAAAGCAAACTGCATTCACGCCTGTCCGAGGCATTCTCGATGCCCTGATTTTTTTGTCCTGTAAAATGCTTACCAGTCGATTATAGGCACTCATATCAGCAAACTCAGCAGCAGCATTTCCTTCTAACCCACCTTTGAGTTTTCCACTATTGGTAAAATGCACTAAATAATTCGAGAAATCCGGTCTGTTAGCCATGATATATTATGTTAAATTGTTGATTTTTATTCATTTTTAGTTACGCCGTACAGCAGCACCGTGTAGGTCCCCGATTTGCTATAACTATGAAAGCAGGACACTTGGGAATTCACTCCTTTCCCCGTATAGGTATCTGTTTTTCCGTCGCCCCAATCCACCTTATAGGTTGCTCCTTCTTCACCGTTGAAGTAGAAAGACTTGTAATCATAGATATCCCAAGTCATGCGCACCGTATCCGCCTGTGCGGTCTTGGCTGTTAGCGGTTGGTCGTTCTCCAACATAACGTTTTCGGTAGCCGAAAGCTGTGCCCCCGTCAATACAAAAAACATGAGCAAAAGCCATATTTTTAAATTCTTCATGATATTTTTCTTTTTATGTTTTTACTTTTTACTGAAAATCTTGTAGCCGTGCCTAGATTGCCCGGCACGGCCACGAACCGCCCTTTATCTTACCATTACCTTGTAACCGCCTTTGCCGATCTTCACGATATAGAGGCCGCTGTTCCGCACCGGGATGGCGGTGGCATGGCCGCTGTACACGCATTGCCCGAGCGCGTTATATACCTGCACATCGCCTTTGTCGGCCGACAGATGGATAACGCGGTCTTGCACATATACGTGGAAGTTGTCAGTCTCGCGGCCTTCGTTGGCTACATCGTCGGAAAGTTTCCCGAAGTTGGCGGTAAGTTCAAGGTTTTCCGTTATAAAAAACGTACAGGCGGTTTCCCTGCTGAACACCGTTCCGTCTGGCTTCGTCCAGTTCTCGAAACGGTAGCCATCCTTGGGCGTGGCGATTATCGTTACCACCTCATTCTTCCCATACCTGCCGCTGCCCAGCTGAAAGGCAAGTCCCCAGTCGATGTTGCTGACCGAAAGCTTTACCGAAAAGGTTTCCTCATCGGCAGGGATTCTCTCGAAGTTGGCGGTTAATTCGAGGTTTTCCGTGACAGCAAAGGCGTGTACCTCTGTCGTAGCGAACACCGTTCCGTCTTTCTTGGTCCAGTTTACGAAGCGGTACCCCGCATTGGGCATGGCGGTAATGGTTACATTTGCTCCCATTTCATATGCACCGTTGCCGGTAAGCGTGGCTTTCCCCCATTCCGTGTTGTTGGAAGCCACCTTTATGGTATGCTGCCCTGGCAGTGCCTCCACCACCGAGATATGCCAGGTAAAAGTTACCGGATCTTCGGACCAATTAGATCCTTTAACGTTGAGATTCTGCAGTTTCAAGGTATAGATAAGGGGGTCGTGAAATTGGAATTCAAACCGGTTTTCCGTCCAAAAACCCTCGGGCATTTCCTTTCCGTAGGCATCCGACATTTCAAAAGTTGAGAGAACCTGTCCTATAATGCGTTCCGAGGACAAATCGAAGTCTTGGTTGATGAGAATGGTGATGGAATCCGATTGTCCGTAAAAGTCAAAAATCCCCAATTGAGTGACATGGAGGCATTCGTTCAAGGAAGACAATGGAATTCGGTTGTATGAGCAATCCAAGTAAAACAAGGCTGCGCAGGCGCTTACATCCAGACTGGTCAATTGGTTGTATGTGCAGTACAAGTAAGTCAAGGCAGAGCATCCACTTACATCCAGACTGGTCAATTGGTTGTATGTGCAGTACAAGTAAGTCAAGGCAGAGCATCCACTTACGTCCAAATTTGTCAAGTTGTTGCCATCGCAATCCAAGGAAGTTAAGGCGGAGCATCCACTTACGTCCAAACTTGTCAAGTTGTTGCCATGGCAATCCAAGGAAGTTAAGGCGGTGTTGTTGCTCACATCCAATTCCGTCAACTGGTTTTCGCCGCAATTCAACTCTGTCAAGGCCGTGCAGCCGCTCACATCCAGACTCGTTACCTTAGAATAAGTGCAACTAAACCCCAAAATCCGAGGCGCGGTGCTTTCCTGCGCCTGCAGCGAGAGCAGGCTCAGGACAAGAACCGCCAGGCCAATCCATAGTCTTTTCATTATCTTATTGTTTTTCATTTTATTCACCTTATTTTACAGAGCCACGCGCCCTGCATCATTCCACTACAAATATAGTATAATTTAAATTTTATCGATATATGGATGTTTTTAGAACGAAAAGTAAAATTTATATTATTATAATTTTCCAACGCGCAGGATGCTGCCAACGCACGTGGCAAAGCCACAGGCCCGTGCGCGATAGCATCGCCCCGATGGAAATTATAATAATATAAATTTTACTTTGGGAATGTGCGGGTACTCAAGGGGCGAGAAGGTGTTGGCGAAAATTTGCTATATTTGTGGGTTGAAGATTCCATGCCATGAATGCGTATATCCAGGAAAAACTTCCAACCATCCGTGCGTGTTTCGATAAATATCCTATCGAAAAGGCCTGGATTTTCGGTTCCTACGCCCGAGGGGAGGAGGACGCCGAAAGCGATGTAGATTTTTTGGTTCAGTACGCCAAAGACAACAAACTGTCTTTGTTCGATATAGGCGGCATCTGGAGCGAGCTTCACAAACTGCTCAATAAGAGCGTTGACCTTGTGGAAGACGGCTATCTGCTTCCTTTTGCCATTGAGAGCGCCAACCGCGATAAAATTTTGATCTATGAGAGAAACACGATTTATTTTTCATAGCGAGTAATCGAAGCAAGGCAAAAATCGTTTTGGACGGTGAGATGCAAGGCGCGGGCTGACAACGAAGCAGATTGCCGTCCAAAACGATTTTTTGCTATATTTGCGCGCAATTTAAGACCGGCCCGGCTGGCCGGCAAGGGGGTGTCTCCGCAGGCAAACACCGTCGGAGGCTGAGATCAGACCCATATAACCTGATGCGGGTAATGCCGCCGTAGGGATTCCGACTTTCTTTTCTCTCTCCCCTTTGCCGCCTTTCCCGTTCCGAAATTGAACCCTTAAAAACCGAATAGTATGTTCCGGCTGGCAGTGATTTCTTATCCCGAAAGGCTTCCCGACGAAATCCACGCGTTGCGGATGGTGGGCAACCTGCCCAGAGTATGCGCGGTACACCTGCGCAAGCCCGGCTACAGCCAAAGCGAGCTGCGCGCCCTGCTGGAGGCCCTGCCGCCCGAAG
This sequence comes from Ruminococcus flavefaciens, assembly GCA_023667315.1. Lineage (GTDB taxonomy): Bacteria > Bacteroidota > Bacteroidia > Bacteroidales > P3 > Pullibacteroides. Next base: position 326,482 of record JAMPAI010000003.1, on the reverse strand, counting down.
TGCGGGGCAAGGTGCGGCTGCACGACCACTTTGAGCTTTGCGGAGAATACGCGGTGCAGGGCGTGCACCTGAACCAGCGCAACCCTACCCCACCCGCGGGAATCCACTCGGTAAGCGCCGGCTGCCACAGCCTGTCGGAATTGCAGGAAAAGAAAGCCGGCTGCGAATACGTGTTCCTGAGCCCTATCTTCGACAGCATTTCCAAACAAGGATACAAGAGCAATTTCTCGCCCGAACTGTTGGAAAACGCCGCCCGCAACGGCGTGATCGACCGGCAGGTGTTCGCCCTGGGCGGCGTGCGCGCCGAACATTTTCCGCTGCTGAGGCACTGGGGATTCGGCGGGGCGGCCCTCTTGGGCGAGATCTGGCAGGAATTCAAGGAAGATTCCGACTTAGACCGCTTTGCCCGGCATCTGAGCAATATCCTGCATAAGGCTGATTTGGCATGAATTCCCGCAAGCTGAAAACACTGCCCGCACTGCAGTTCATTACCCACGCATCTGCCACGCTCTCGCTGGTGGAATCGGCGCGGAAGGCGCTCTCCCTGGGGATCCGCTGGATACAATTCCGCTGCAAGGAGGAACTTCCACCCGAACAACTGCGGCAAACGGCCCGGCAAGTGCAGGAACTCTGCCGGGAACACGGGGCGCTGTTCGTTATCGACGACCGCGTGGAACTGGCCGCCGACCTGCAGGCCGACGGGGTGCACCTGGGCAAGCACGACATGCCGATACGGCAGGCGCGCGAAATCTTGGGCGAAGGCTTCATCATCGGCGGCACGGCCAACACCTTGCAGGATATGAAAGACATCGCGGCACAAGGCGGCGACTATATCGGCCTGGGTCCCTTCCGGTTCACCGCCACCAAAGAAAGGCTGAGCCCCCTGTTGGGTTTGGATGGCTACCGCAACCTGATGGCCGAAGCCCGGAGCGCGGGAATTTCCCTGCCCGTCTATGCCATCGGAGGCATACGCAGCGGGGACGCGGCCGGTTTAAAGGCCTGCGGCGTGGACGGACTCGCGGTAAGTTCCGCCCTTTTGAGCACGGAGGAACCCGAAGGGGAAGCCGCCGCGTTTTTACGTTGCTTCGGTGCTTAGCACGGAGGCAACGCACAATAGAATAAAAAGATACAAGATATGGACAATCTGGTGATCGCCGGCAAGGAATTTACCTCCCGGCTTATTATGGGAACGGGCAAGTACAGTTCCAACAAGGTGATGGAAGAGGCCATCAAGGCTTCCGGCGCCGAAATGGTGACAGCCGCGCTCAAGCGTATCGACACCAACAACGAACAGGACGACATGATGGCGCACATCCGCAACTGCGGCGTTACCTTCCTGCCCAACACCTCGGGCGCGCGTACCGCCGAGGAAGCCGTTCTGGCCGCGCAACTGGCCAAGGAAGCCCTGGGCACGAACTGGGTCAAGCTCGAGATTCATCCCGACCCCAAATACCTGCTGCCCGACCCCGTGGAAACGCTTAAGGCCGCCGAAGAACTGGTAAAGCAGGGCTTCGTGGTGCTGCCCTACATCCAGGCCGATCCTGTGCTCTGCAAGTTGCTGGAAGAAGTAGGCGTGGCCACCGTGATGCCATTGGCCGCCCCCATCGGCACAAACCTGGGTATCCGCAACAAGGACATGCTGCAAATCATCATCAGCCAGAGCCGCGTTCCCGTTATCGTGGACGCCGGTATCGGAAGGCCATCGCACGCCTCGGAAGCCATGGAAATGGGCGCGGACGCGGTGATGCTGAACACCGCCACCGCCGTGGCCGGCAATCCGGTAAACATGGCGCGGGCCTTTAAACTGGCCGTGGAATCGGGCCGTATGGCGTTCGAGGCCAAGCCCGCCGAAGCCGGTTTCACCGCCGAAGCCAGCAGCCCCCTCACCTCGTTTTTAAATTAAGGACGTTTCAATCTATCATCTGAATAAATCATGGAAAACAAACATAGAACCCCCGATTCCAAACCCGAAAGCAATCTCATCTCGCGCCGCCCCTTTCCCGGCTCCGAAAAAGTGTACATGCCCGGAAAGCTGTTCCCCATCCAGGTGCCCATGCGCAAGATAAACTTAGTGGATACCGTGAACATCGTGAACGGCGAACGCCAGCATACGCCCAACGCGCCCGTGTATGTCTATGACACCAGCGGTGCCTACACCGACCCCAAGGCGGAGATCGACCTGCACAAGGGCTTGCAGGACCTGCGCTCGGCCTGGATCGAACGCCGGGGCGACGCCGAGCTGCTGCCCGAGATGACCAGCGACTACGGCAACGCCCGCCTGCAGGACAAGAGCCTCGACCACCTGCGTTTCGAACATATCCGCAAGCCCTACCGCGCCAAGGCCGAGCATCAGCTTACGCAGATGTACTACGCCAAGCAGGGCATCATTACCGAGGAAATGGAATATGTGGCGATCCGCGAGAACCAGAACGCGGAGGCGGCCGGCATCGATTCGCACATCACGCCCGAATTCGTGCGCGATGAAATCGCCAGAGGCCGCGCCATGATTCCGGCCAACATAAACCATGTGGAATGCGAGCCGATGATCATCGGGCGCAACTTCCTCACCAAGATCAACACCAACATCGGGAACTCGGCCACCTCCTCGGGCATCGAGGAAGAGGTGGAAAAGGCCGTCTGGAGCTGCCGATGGGGCGGCGACACGCTGATGGACCTCTCCACCGGCGCCCATATCCACGAGACCCGCGAGTGGATCATCCGCAACTGTCCCGTGCCGGTGGGCACCGTACCCATCTACCAGGCCTTGGAAAAGGTGAACGGCAAGGCCGAAGACCTTACCTGGGAACTGTTCCGCGACACGCTTATCGAACAGTGCGAACAGGGTGTGGATTACTTCACCATCCATGCCGGGCTGCTGCTCGAACATATCCCGCACGCCAAGAAGCGCCTTACCGGCATCGTGAGCCGGGGGGGCTCGATCATGGCCAAATGGTGCCAGCACCACCAACAGCAGAACTTCCTCTACACCCACTTCGATGAGATCTGCGAAATCGTGGCGCAATACGACACCGCCCTGTCGTTGGGCGACGGCCTGCGTCCCGGCTCCATACACGACGCCAACGACGCGGCACAGTTCGGCGAACTGGAAACCATCGGCAAGCTGGCGCAGAGAGCCTGGGAACACAACGTGCAGGTGCTTATCGAAGGCCCCGGCCACGTGCCCATGCACAAGATAAAGGAAAACATGGACAAGCAGCTGATGGACTGCAAGGAAGCGCCTTTCTACACGCTCGGTCCCCTGGTCACCGACATCGCGCCGGGCTACGACCACATCACCTCGGCCATCGGCGCCTCGCTGATCGGCTGGTACGGCACGGCCATGCTCTGCTACGTAACGCCCAAGGAGCACCTGGGGCTGCCCGAAAAGGAAGACGTGCGCGTGGGCATCATCACCTATAAGATCGCCGCACACGCCGCCGACCTGGCCAAGCGGCATCCGGGCGCCGAGATACGCGACAACGCCATGAGCAAGGCCCGCTACGAGTTCCGCTGGAAAGACCAGTTCAACCTGGCGCTCGACCCCGACCGTGCCGTGGAATACTTTAACGACCGCGAGGGCGCCAGCGCCGACGGCTCGCGCTTCTGCACGATGTGCGGCCCCAATTTCTGCGCCATGCGTATCAGCCAGGACCTCAGCAAGGGGCATTGCCTGGACGAATACGACATTGCCAAATAATTCGGAAAGGAGCAAGAAATGGTATTCTCGGAAGTACTGAAAGACTATAACTGGGACGAAATAGGCAAAAGCATCTACGCCAAGACCGAACGCGATGTGGAACGCGCGCTGGTAAAGGCACAGACACCCGGCCGGGAACTCGACTTAGAGGATTTCAAGGCGCTTGTAAGCCCCGTCGCCTCCAGGCCTGTGTATCTGGAAACGATGGCGGGGCTGAGCCGGACCGCCACCCAGAAGAAATTCGGCAAGACCATACAGTTCTACATTCCGCTCTATCTGAGCAATGAATGTACCAACCACTGCATCTACTGCGGCTTCAACCACGAGAACAAGTTCCATAGGGTAACGCTTACCGATGCCCAGATTATGGAGGAATGCGCGGTGTTGAAGAAAATGGGCTATGAACATATCCTGCTGCTTACCGGCGAATCGCCCAAGATCGCGGGCATCGACTACCTTGAACACGCCATGCAGCTGGTCGCGCCCCATTTCGCACAGATCTCGCTGGAGGTGCAGCCCATGGACACGCCCGACTACGCGCGCCTGCGCAAGAGCGGCCTACACGCGGTGTATGTGTATCAGGAAACCTACAACAAGGAACGCTACGGGTTCTACCACCCGGCCGGCATGAAGCGCGACTACGCCTGGCGGCTCAACAGCCAGGACCGTCTGGGCGCGGCCAACGTGAACAAGATCGGCCTGGGCGCGCTGCTGGGTCTGGAAGACTGGCGTATCGAGGCCTTCTGCATGGCGCTGCACCTCAAGCACCTGCAAAAGACCTACTGGCGTTCCAAATACTGCGTGGCATTCCCGCGTATGCGGCCGCACGAAGGCGAGGGGTTCCAGCCGCAACACGTGGTGGGCGACCGCGAGTTCGCCCAGATGATCTGGGCCTTCCGCCTCCTGGACGATGATGTGGAAATGTCGCTGACCACGCGCGAAAGCCCCGAATTCCGCAACCATATGGTGTCGCTCGGCATCACCTCCATCAGCGCCGGTTCGCAGACCGACCCGGGGGGCTACGCGCACCCCGACACCGAAACGGCGCAGTTCGCCACCAACGACACCCGCTCGCCCGAGGAAATGAAGAAGATGATCGAGGCGCAGGGCTACGAGGTGGTCTGGAAAGATTGGGACAAGGTCTATGACGCCAAATAACACGGCAACGGAGCGATACGCGCGGCATCTGATCTTGCCGGACTTCACTCAGGAGAATCAGGAAAGGCTCAGGCAAAAGACGGCCTTACTGGTGGGTCTGGGCGGCCTGGGCGGGCATATCGCGCCCTTATTGTGCGCCGCCGGCGTGGGGAAACTGGTGCTGGCCGATGCGGATACGGTTTCGCTGAGCAACCTGCAGCGGCAGATCCTTTATCGGGAAACGCAGGTCGGGCAGTCCAAGGCCGAATGCGCGGAACAGAGCCTGCATGCGCTCAATTCCGAGACCCGGCTCGAGATCCATACCGAATTCCTGAACGAAGGGAACGCGCTGTCCATAGCCCGTGGCTGCGACATTATCGTGGACGGCAGCGACAACGCCAAGGCGCGCTACCTGATGAACGACCTGGCCGTGGGCTTAGGTGTTCCCTATGTCTATGGGAGTATCTGCGAGTATTCGGGACAGGTGGCGGTGTTCAATATGGATAACGACGCCACCACCTACCGCTGCCTTTTTCCCGAAACGGAGGGCAAGGCCGATGATGCGCCCAAAGGCGTGATAGGCCCGCTCCCGGCCTGGGTGGCGGCCATGCAGGCGCACGAATGTGTCCGCATCCTGAGCGGATTGAAGCCCGCGCTGGCAGGCCGTCTCTTTACGGGCAGCCTCCTGTCGATGCACACGCAGGTCTTGCAATTGCAAGCCTCGGTCACGGGACGCAAGCTCTCGATGGAACGCTTCGCCAACTTGAAAGGATAAACCTCTTCCGGCACGATACGTCCGCGAATCATCATCACGGATTTTTTCTAAGATCTTTCGATTACAGCAATTGGGAAAGCAGGCTGTCGATGGAGATGCCTTCGGCCTCGGCCTTGTAGTTCTTTACGACCCGGTGGCGCAATACCGAAAGTGCCACGGCCTTTACGTCTTCCTTGGCGGGGCTGAACTTGCCGTGCAGGGCCGCGTGGCATTTGGCGGCGATAATCAGGTACTGCGAGGCACGCGGACCGCCCCCCCACGAAATGTATTTCTTCGTGATTTCGGGCGCGCCGGGCTGGTTCGGACGGGTGGAGGCCACCAATCTCACCGCATATTCATAGAGCGGGTCGGGCACGGGAATCTGCCGTATCAGATGTTGGAAATACAGTATCTCCTTCTCGCCCATCAGGGCGTTCAATGTTACTTCCCGGTCTAAGGTGGTGGCCTTCACGATGCCGATTTCTTCTTCCAGGGCCGGATAATCCAGGCTTATCTGAAACATGAAGCGGTCCAGCTGGGCTTCGGGCAAGGGATAGGTTCCCTCCTGCTCGATGGGGTTCTGCGTGGCCAGCACGAAGAAGGGTTCGGGCAGCGCATAGGTGGTCCCTCCCACGGTGACGCGTTTTTCCTGCATGGCTTCCAGCAAGGCCGCCTGCGTTTTGGGCGGGGTGCGGTTTATCTCGTCGGCCAGCACGATATGGGCGAACACGGGACCCTTCAGGAATTTGTAGTTGCGGTCGTGGTCGAGGATCTCGGAGCCAGTGATATCGGACGGCATCAAATCGGGCGTGAACTGGATGCGCGAGAAACTCAAATCCATTACCTGCGCCAAAGTCTGCACCAACAGGGTCTTGGCCAAACCGGGAACCCCCACCAACAGGGCGTGCCCCCGGCTGAAAATCGAAATCAGGATGGATTCGACCGCCTCGTCCTGCCCCACGATGCGTTTGGCGATTTCCTTACGCAGCAGGGCGTAGCGTTGCGCCAAGGCCTGCAATGCCTCCACCGGGTCTTTGTATCCGTTTACAGATTCTTCCATCGGTACGTGAATTTGCAGTTTTTATAGCGGTCCATGACCCGCACATAGGTGTTGGCTATCTTGTTGGTCATCCACTTCTTCATCGCGTCCGCCTTGGCCTTGGACAAGGCCATCTCGTAGATAAGGTCGTAGTCGGCACGGATATCCGCACGGTGAGGTGAAACGCGTTTCTTTACGTAGAAGATACGGAAGGCGGGCTGGTTGTCCTGCGTCTGGTAGAGCAGCGCGTTGGTGTTCTCGCCCTCCTCCATGTTCTGTATCGAAAGGAACACCATCGGTTCCAGCTCTTCGGCGGTATAGTTGGGCTTGTGGGTCATCGGGCTCAGGTACACCCCGTCGCCCTGCGCCCCGGCCTCGTCCGAAAAGAGCGCCACGGCTTCCTTGAACGTAAACACCCCCTCGCGGATCAGGTTGGCCACCGAATCCAGTTCCCGCTGGGCGCGCACCAGATCCATGTCGGAGGCCTCCGGACGGATCAGGATATGGCGCACCTTGACCATCTCGCCCTTGCGGTCCAGCACTTCCAGGATATGGAACCCGAACTGGCTCTCGAACACGGGCGAAAGCGTGCCCACCGGCTGGCTGAATGCCATCGACTCGAACTCGCTCGTCCAGTCGCCCCGGCCGCCGTAACCCAAATCGCCCCCGCGTTTGGCCGAGCCTGGATCCTGCGAATACAGGGCTGCCAACGACTTGAACTGCTCGCCTTTCTCGATACGCGCGCGGATTTCTTCCAGACGCTGGCGCGCGATCTGGCGTTCCTCCAGACTCACCAGGGGTTTCTTGGTGATATACAGCAGCTCGAACTTAAGCGGCACTAAGGGGATGCTGTCGCGGTCGAGGGTGTTGTAGAACCGCTTCACCTCGCTGGGGGTTACCTTGATGTCTTCGGTAATCTTAGACTCCATGCGCATGGAAACGATGCCCTTGCGGATCATCTCGCGGTATTCCTCCTTTATCTGCAGGATGGTCTTGCCGTAAAATTCCTCCAGTTTCTCGCGCGAACCGATCTGTTCGATAAAATAGCGCAAACGGGCTTCCAGTTCCTGTTCCACTTCGGCTTCGCCCACCTGGATACTGTCTTCGTCGGCCTGCAGTTCGTAAAGGGCCGACACCATGAGCGACTCCAAGGCCTCGCAACGCGAGTCTTCGGTAACCGGCATGCCGCTGGCGCGCATATTCTCCAGAGAGCGTTCCACATCCGAGAGCTTTACCTTCTTGGTTCCGATAACGGCGGCTATCTCATCCACCACAAAGCCTCCCTGCGCCACATTTTCTTCCGCCCCTTGCACATCGTTCCGGTTCATGGGGCCGTTGCCCGCCGAACCCGAAAACTGCAGCAGCGAGGAATCCACGATGGGCATGACCCGGTTGTCGGGGTTCCTCTTTTTGCCGCGCCTGAATTCATCCGTAAGCGTATCGCCGCCAAAACCCGCAAATCCCGCGTTTTCGGCCCACAGGCACGAAAGGGGAAGCAGGCAGGACAAGAACGTAAATAAAAAGCGTTTTCTCGCGTTCATGCTAGTAATAGTATTCGATTTGTCCGGAGCGCAAGGCCTTTTCCAGCAAATCCTCCTCCATAACCCGCTGCACCTCGCGTTTGCGCTGGTTGAGGATAATGGCGCGGATCCTGTCTTTCTCGAACGAAATGGGAGAAATCATGTCCCGCACCTTAAAATCGACAATCGTTACGTAATACCAGTAATCGCCGGTGTTCACCTCGATGTTGCGGTTGTTTCTCAGGAAGGATTCCTGATTATAGGTCTGAATGGGCACCTCACGCAACAGATCGTTGAAGAAAATCCAGCGTTCGTCGTCCAGATAGTAATTGTCGGCGCTTTTGCGGCATAACTCGACCAATGTATGCAGGTTGCTTTCCTCGAACGGCACGGCGAACAGCTCACGCTTGATGTGCTGCGATTCCTTGGCGGTTTTGCTCACCTTTACGAAACGGGGACGCACGATATTGCTCTTGAGCACGAATTGCGACTGGTTCGCCTTGTAGTAGTCTTCTATCTCCTTGTCGGACACCACCGTGTCGAGCAACTGCTGGGTAATTTTGTTCTCGTACAGGAAAATCAACAGCGATTCCCGATACTGGGATATCTGTTCCTCGATGTCCGCCTCCAGTTCGTCCAGGTTCAGGCGAGCCTTTTCCAACAACACCTGACGGGCCACCCAGGCCGACACCTTTTTCTGCGCCACGTCGGCGCTGTCGGTGGGAAGGATTCCTTCGGGCATCATCCGGTTCAACTCCACAGCCGTAAGGTATTCATTCCCCACCCTGGCCACCGCATCGAAAGGAACCCCCTTGCGGAACTGGCAGGAAACGGCCGACACGGCACACAGGGCAATCAAAACCCATCCAAAACGTTTAGCGCGGAAGCAAGCTTTCAAAAACATCTTTGTTCAAGGTTACCTTGTAGGTATTTTTCAATTCTTTAATCCACTCGTCTTCCAGATATCCCTGGTAATCGGTAATCACCGTACCCTTCACTTCTTCCAACGAATACTGGCGAGGTTCGATCACATCGTGGATCCATACGAACGCCTTGGAATCCGTACCGGAAATCAAGTCGCCCGAAAGGCCCGGTTTCCATTCCACCTTGTCCACGAAATAATTCTTGCCTTTCAGATATGCCATGGAGTCCACCCGGATATTGCTTTCGCCGAACATATCGACGGCCTCGGCCTTCAACCTTTCGAACGTCCAATGCCCCTTGTAGGCTTTCTGCATCAGCGCGCGCACCTTCTTGGTATCGATTTTCGCCACATTATAGGTGAACACGGTGGCGATGGCCTTGGCCGGCGAGAAGTACTTGGACTTATGCTCATCGTAATAGGCCTGCTGGCCTACCGTATCGTCAACGGCCTTGCCCCACACCCTGTGGTTGTTGATATCGAACAGATAGATGCCGTCGCGGTATTCCTTCATCATGGCGGCGAAATCGGGATATTTCTGCTCCAGCACCGACATTTCATGAATAGTGGCCCGTGTTCCCAAAAAAGTTTTAAACATATCGTCCGCCCACATTTTCACATCTACGATAACATCACGACGAGAATTCAATCGCGCCAACTTAATAAAACTCCAAACCGGAACATCCTTACCCTCATAAACCAAAAGTGTCTTACCAAACAATACCGGATTGTCCATTGAATCCTTAGGCAATTTATCGCCATACACAGTATCGGGAAGCCATTTGAGTACTTCTTTCCAAACATTCTGATTGAGTTTCCACTTGGCATCCTTCAGTAAGTCCTTCTGCTGGGCTTCCACAGGCATCATGCCACGTTCCGGATCATTGTCAAACGTGTACATGATAGCCGCACGTGCACTACTGTAGTCTTCAATACCAGCCTTGCTCACCAATTTCACGATATGCCAACCCAAACGGGAAGGGAAAGGCCGGGTATATTCTCCTTCTTTCAAGGAAAACAACTGTTCTATCACCTCAGGATACATCCTGTCTAACTTCGTCAACGTCACTTCACCACCACGGGAAGCCGAAGAACGGTCGTCCGAATAACGGCTCGCCAAATCATAGAAATTCCCGCCGGCCTGCAAACTATCGTACACCATTTTCATCCGGTTCAATGCCTTCTGCGTGGTGTCTCCCGGTCGATTCATTGCCATGATATGCAGAAAGGTAACCTTGCCCAAGGCGGGACGTTTATCCAACAACTGAATCAGGTGATATCCGTAACGGGTTCTCACCGGCATGGAAATTTCTCCCGACTTGAGACCGTACAAGGCCTGTTCGAACGGATAAACCATACTCATGCCCGTAATATAAGGCAAACGACCTTCATAGCCTGTTTTCTGGGGTACGAAAGGTCCTTTGGGACGACGGTATTCCGACGAATAACGGATTACCATATCGCAAAAATCAGCACCATCCATCAACTGATTGCGAATTTCCAGACACTTTTTGTACGCCGCCAATGTATCGGCCGGCTTGTCGTATCTGTTCACCGCAATCAAGATATGCCGTGCCCCCATATTGTAACGCATATGATGATAAGCTTCCTCATATAAATCTTCCGCCAACTCCTGATCGGAAAGGTACGGTTTGGCAAATTGCGCCCGATAGTTCTGCAACTCGTCCTGCAAGAGCTTGATGGTATCGTAACCGGCATCCTTGGCCGCTTCCACCTTCAGCCTGAAGTTGATATACAGCTGCAGGTAGTTCTCCAGCTCGGCTTTCGTGGAAATCTTCCTGCCCTGCACGGCGTTCTGCGTATAGTTCTTGTAGAACTCGCCGCGCGTGGTCGTGTCCGAACCCACGATCAGCAAGATGGAGTCGTCGTTAATCTTCTGCGCGTTCAATCCTGTCATGCCCAACACGAACAAGAGGCAAAACGAAAACAGTCTTTTCATCGTTTTATTATTTCTATCGAACATTTATACTGCGGAAAAATGATTCCTACCGGGGCGAATAATTGGGGGCTTCCTGGGTAATGGTGATGTCGTGCGGATGCCCTTCGTTTACCGATGCCGGCGTAATCTTTATGAATTTGGCCTTCTGCAGCGCCTTAATATCTTTGGAACCCGTGTAGCCCATGCCGGCGCGCAAGCCGCCCACCAGCTGGTGCAGCACTTCCGAAAGCGCGCCCTTGTAGGGAACACGCCCCACGATGCCTTCGGGCACCAATTTCTTGATGTCCGCCTCCATATCCTGGAAGTAGCGGTCTTTGGAGCCGTCCTGCATGGCTTCCAGCGAACCCATGCCACGGTAGGACTTGAACTTACGGCCTTCGAAGATAATCGTGGAGCCGGGCGATTCCTCGGTTCCGGCAAAGAGCGAGCCGGCCATCACGCTGGAGGCACCGCCGGCCAAGGCCTTCACCACATCGCCCGAATAGCGGATGCCGCCGTCGGCAATCAAGGGAATCTTGTATTTCTTGAGGGCCTGCGCCACATTGTGCACCGCGCTCAACTGGGGAACGCCGATACCGGCCACGATACGTGTGGTGCAGATGGAACCCGGCCCGATGCCCACCTTCACGGCGTCGGCTCCGGCCTCGGCCAGCGCCACAGCCGCCTCATAGGTGGCGATATTGCCCACCACCAAGTCCACCTTGGAGCCGAATTTCTTCTTGAATTCCTTGGCGGCCTTGATAACGTGTATCGAATGACCGTGCGCGGTATCGATCACGATGGCGTCCACCCCGGCTTCCACCAAGGCTTCGGCACGGTCCATCATATTGCCGGTGATGCCGATGCCCGCCGCCACGCGGAGACGTCCGGCGGCATCCTTGCAGGCCATGGGCTTCGACTTCACGTTCATGATGTCGCGGTAGGTGATCAAGCCCACCAGTTTGCCTGTCTTATCGACCACGGGCAGTTTCTCGATGCGGTGTTCCTGCAGGATTTCCGTGGCTTTCTCGAACGAAATCTTGCCGGTGGCGGTAATCACATCCTTGGTCATCACCTCCACGATCTTGCGCTTGTAGTCTTTTTCGAAACGCAGGTCGCGGTTGGTCACGATGCCCACCAGCTTCCGGTTCTTGTCGGTAACGGGAACCCCGCCCACCCGGTATTGCTTCATCAGGTCTAAGGCGTCCTGCACCTTGGCTGTGTCCGAAAGCGTGATGGGGTCGGTGATCATGCCGTTTTCGGCACGTTTCACCCGCCTTACCTCTTCGGCCTGCTGCTCGATGGTCATGTTCTTGTGCAACACGCCGATACCGCCCTCCTGGGCGATGGCGATGGCCAGCGAGGAGTTGGTGACCGTATCCATGGCCGCCGAAACGAAGGGTATGTTGAGCTTGATGTTGCGCGAAAAGTATGAACTGATGTCAACCTCTCTCGGCAATACGTTCGATTCTGCGGGCAGCAACAGAACGTCGTCGTAGGTTAAACATTCCTCTACAATGAATTTGCCGGAAGAAGATGTCTGCATAGGTCTTGGTTTTTGAAGGTTTAGGCCCTGTACGGGCATAAACGGCAAAGTTAAAAAAAATATGCCAAAAATCCGACCGGGCGGTCCGCTTGCGTTCCGGGCTCGACAAAAGGCCAAGGAACAGCGCTTATTTAGTGGCCGACAAGGCTTCTTTGTCCAATTGGGCGCGCGACTTGCTGCGCGTTACCAGGAACACGCCCGAGAACACCAGCAGACAGGCCACGCCCTTGATCCACGTAAAGCCGTCCTGGCCTAAAATCAGCGCGAGACAGGCGGCGGTAATGGGCTGTATGTAGTTATAGACGCTCAAGACCGTGGGACGGAGCCTCTTTTGGGCGACCGGTATCAGCAGATAGGTGAATCCGGTGGCCACGAACACGGTATAGCCGATGCAGAGGTAGATGCGCGGCGGAATGGAGGCATAGTCGATGGCCGCCGCATAGCGGAACAGGAAAGGCACGGAAAAGAGCGCCGAGAACGAGAACATCCAGCGCATGACCGTTACCGGCCTATAGCGCGCCACCACGTCGCGGAAAGCCGTAAGATAGACGGCATAGAACAGACCGCTGGCCAGACACAGCAGAATGCCCAGAATGCTGTTCCTGCCGCTCTCGGCCACCGCCTCGCCGGTAATGTACTTGCCGGCAATCATCAGCACCGCCCCGCACAAGCCCAGGCAGACCCCGCCGGCCTTCATCCACGAAATGGGCTCGCGCAGGAAAAAGGCCGCCAGCAACATGGTGAGGATGGGCGTAAAGGTCACCACGATGGCCGTCTCCACGGGCGCGGCATATTCCAGCCCCACCACGAACAGCATCTGGTTCAGCAGCACCCCGAACACCGAGGCTGCCGCCAGCCGCCCCAGGTCCTTCAGGGGCACCCTTTCCCATTTCACGAAGAGCGAGACAGTCCAGAAGAACAGCAGGGCGCCCGTGGTGCGGAAAAACGCCATGGCGAAAGAGGAGATGTACTCCGGCATCACGATTTTCGACAGCGGGATGTTGACCCCGAAAACGATATTGCATATCAATATCGACAAATGTCCCTTGAGCGCACCCTTACTGTCTGTCATAGTCTGTTTAATAAGGCCGCGAATGTACAACATTTTGGCGTTGGTTCCCCACCGAAGGCCGCCGCGCCCCGACAGAAGCCTACCGGCCGTAGTCGGCGCGGTCTATGCAGCGGTAGTGCAGGGCCTCCCCCACGTGTTCGATGCCTATCTTTTCCGCGCCTGCCAGATCCGCGATGGTGCGCGCCACCTTCAGGATACGGTGGTAGGTGCGCGCCGACAGCCCGTACTGGCTCATGGCGGTCTTCAGCAGGTTGCCCGAGTCTTTTTCAAGCGCGCAGAAACGGGCTATCTGCCGCACCGACATCTGGGCGTTGCAGAACAGGTTCAAGCCCGCGAAGCGCGCCTGCTGTATCTGCCGCGCCTTGAGCACCCGTCCGCGGATCACCGCGCTCGGCTCCCCGCTCGAGGCCGAGGCCAGTTCCTTGTAGGGCACGGGCAACACCTGCACGTGCAGATCCATACGGTCCAGCAAGGGTCCCGAGACCTTGTTCATATAGCGTTCCACCGCCGGCGGCCTGCAGGTGCAGGGTGTGTCGGGCGAACCGTAATACCCGCAGGGGCAGGGATTCATCGAGGCCACCAGCATGAAGCCCGCCGGATATTCCACCCGCATCTTGGCGCGGCAGATGCTTATCTTGCGGTCTTCCAATGGCTGCCGCAGCACCTCGAGCGTGGCGCGCGCAAATTCGGGCAGTTCATCTAAGAACAGCACCCCGTTGTGTGCCAGCGAGATCTCGCCCGGCTGCGGAAAGGAGCCGCCGCCCACCAGCGCCGCATAACTCACCGTGTGGTGCGGGTCGCGGAACGGGCGGGAACGTATCAGGCGGTCGGAGGCCACCAGTTTGCCCGCCACCGAATAGATCTTGGTGGTCTCCAAGGCTTCCTCTACGGTAAGCGGCGGCAGGATGCCCGGCAAGCGCCGCGCCAGCATGGTCTTGCCCGAACCCGGCGGGCCTATCAGCAGTATGTTGTGCCCGCCGGCGGCGGTTATCTCCAAGGCGCGCTTGCAGAACGCCTGCCCCTTTACATCACAGAAATCGGGTTCCTCCCCCGCCGCTTCCATTTCTTTTGCTCCGTCCTTTTCCGGTTCGAAGGCCTGCAAGCCGGCCTCGCCTCTGAAAAAACGCACCACCTGCCCGAGATTCTCCGACCCATAAACGGGAATCCCACCCACCATGGCGGCTTCGGGTGCGTTTTTCATCGGCAGTATCAAGCCTTTGAAGCCTTGCTTGCGGGCTTCTATCGCGAACGGCAGCACGCCCTTGATGGGACGCAGGCTGCCGTCTAGCGAAAGTTCGCCCATAATCAGATAGTCCTCTATCTCCTTGCATTCGGCGCCATTCCGGCTCAATTGCCCGGAAGCGGCAAGGATTCCCATGGCCAGCGTAAGGTCGTAGGCCGTGCCCTCCTTGCGCAGATCGGCCGGTGCCATATTGATGACTATCTTCTTTACCGGAACCTTGTAGCCGCAATGCGCCAAAGCCGTGGCTATACGGTAATGGCTTTCCTTCACCGCCACATCGGGCAAGCCCACCAACATGAAGTTGACGCCAGTCTCCACACTGGTTTCCACCCGTATTATCATGGCATCGATGCCCACGATGGCCGCTCCGTACGTTCTCGCAATCATATCGACTGTTTTCTTATATAATCCCGTTTTGCGGATTTATCGAAGTTTCATACAAAAAATGTTTTCCAAGAAAAATTTTCATAACCACACAATATACAGATTACAACCAATTTATACCAACAAAAAGACCATTTCAAAAGCATCAAAAAAATTTTTTTTCAAAAAAGGCTTGCCGATTCAAAAACTTAACATACCTTTGCGGTGTACTACGAAACTAATACAGTATTTTCGTAGCACACAAAATACATTTTCTAACCCCTAATACCTGCAACGATGATCGAAATAAAAGACCTCAGTTTCCGGTACGGCAAGCATTACACCGTATTCGAACAATTGAACATGAACCTCAAGGCCGGTTATATCTACGGGCTGCTGGGCGAGAACGGCGTGGGCAAGACCACCCTGCTGCGCATGCTCGCGGGCCTGCGCTTCCCATGCGAAGGCTCCATCCACATCATGGGACACGATCCCCGCCGCCGCTCCCCCGAACTGCTTTCGGAGGTGTATTACCTGCCCGAAGTGATCGACCCCGTCAAACTCTCGCTCAACGAATACGTGCGGCTCTATTCGCCCTTCTACCCCCGCTTCAGCCACGAACAGCTGGCGCATTACGTAAGCGAATTAGGCATCAACCCCACGCGCAAGATCAACAAAAGCTCGCACGGACAGCAGAAAAAGGCCATGATGTGCTTCGCCTTGGCCTGCAACACCAAGCTGCTGCTTATGGACGAGCCCACCAACGGCATGGACATCCCCTCCAAGGGCATCTTCCGCCGCCTCATCGCACAGGCCGCCGACGACAGCAAGTGCTTCGTGATCTCCACCCATCAGGTAAGGGATCTGGAGAACCTCATCGACCCCATCATCATCCTGGAAAGGAACCGTATCCTGCTCAACAACAGCGTGGAAGAAATCACCCGTAAGCTGTGGTTCGGCCGCAAACCCGAAAAGTCGGACAAGGACCTTTACCGCGAGGAATGCGTGGGTGGATATAATATAGTGGGATACAACGAAGAAGGCGAGGAAACCAAGGTGGATATCGAGATGCTGTTCAACGCCGCCATCCAGAACAAGGGCCTGTTCAAACGCATGTTCATCGACGAGCAGAACCCGGAACTGCGTTCCGACTTCGCCATCGAGATGGAAAAGCGCCTCAACGCCGACTCTTTAAAATAACCCATTCAATCACACACCATTAACCCTAAAACATTTCAGCCATGAATACCAGCGAATTCTCCATATCCCGTTTCGGCATGTTGCTCAAGAGCGAACTGCAACGCAACCTCAAGGACATACTGATCCTTACCGGCGTAATCCTCGGGCTTTACCTGCTTTCTCCCATGGGCGACGGCCACCTGTCCACCTCCCCCTTTATCCCCTATATCGGTTTCGCCGCCTTCGCCCTGCCTTTCTTCTTTTACAAGCACCTGTTCCATACCACCAAAGGCGTGGCATTCGGCCAGCTGCCCGCCAGCCAGACCGAGAAATTCCTGAGCATTTTCTGCATCTGCACGATTATCGTACCCATCGCCATGTTGGTTTTTTCCTGGATCGTGAGTCTGGCCGGGGTCGGACTTACCGGCCGCAGCGAAATGATGTTCGACCTCTTGGGCTGCTTTACCTCCCGCTCCCGGCTCGGCTTTTTCGACTCCACCTTTTGGTCGATCGTGGGCATGCAGAGCGTGTCCGTCTGGGGTGTCTGCTTCTTTAAGTCCGGAAAATTCGGCAAGACCCTGCTTTCGCTGCTCTGCGTCTCGGTAGCCGGAATGATCCTGGTAAGCATGTACGGCTACAGCCTGCACCATTCCGGTGCCCTGATGAACGGTTTCTATATCGAGGAATTCACCGCCACCCGCCTGGCCATCATCTTCGATGTCTTCATTTCCATCGTGGTGCCAGTGGGCCTTTGGGCATGGAGCTTCTTTAAAATCAGACGGCAGCAGTTCTAAGCCGCGCCGCTTGGTCTAACGCTAAAAAACAACCCTATGGAATTTAAATCGGACAAGGCCATATTCGAGCAGATTGCCGAATATGTGTGCGAGAAGATATTGAAGGGCGATTATTCGCCGGATGAACGCATTCCTTCGGTGCGCGAGTTCGGCGCCACCCTTATGGTGAACCCCAACACAGTGATGCGCGCCTACGAACACCTGGAACGCAACGGAATCATCTACAGCAAGCGGGGCATCGGTTTTTTGATCTCGCCCGACAGCCAGGAAAAGGCCACCGCCCTGATGCGCGAAGACTTTCTCAAGAGCGTGCCGGATTTCGTGTCGCGCATGAAACTCCTGGGCCTCGGATTCAAAGATCTGGAGGCCTACGCCTGAAAGAACGGTGGAAAGGTTTTGAATCTTCTTGTTTTGAATTTGTTTTATATTAATATCTTTGTGGCTATGAAAAAGCTGATTGGATATACACGGCTGCTGCTCGTCCTGGGGCTGGCAGCCGGCGGGGCGGGAAGCCTGTGGGCCCAGACGGGCAACGTAAAGGGGCGCGTGCTCGACAAGGACAACCTATCGGGCATTCCCTTCGCCAACGTGGTGCTGGTAAAGGCCGCAGACAGCACGCAGGTAATGGGAACGGCCTCGTCCGACAGCGGCTCGTTTTCGTTCAAGCGGATTCCCGCCGGGTCTTACTTCGTGCAGGTGGCGGTATTGGGCTACCACCGCAACAACTCGCCCGTTTTCAAGGTGGATGCCGGACACCGGGAGATCGACCTGGGCGAAATCGGAATGACCTCCGCCTCGGTACAGCTAGACAAGGTGGTGATACGCGCCAAACGCCCCCTGATGGAGATGGAGGCAGGCAAGATCACGATGAACGTGTCCCAAAGCATCATCGCCCAGGAAGACAACGCCTTCGAGATGCTCAAGAAGTTTCCCGGCATCACGGTCGATAAAGACGACAACATCTCGCTCAACGGCAAGGGCGGCGTGATGGTTACGGTGGACGACCGCCCCACCCACCTGAGCGGGCAGAACCTGGCCAACTACCTGCGCAGCATGCCCGGCAACAGCGTGGACAAGATCGAGACGATGAACAACCCCTCCTCCAAGTACGACGCCGAGGGGGTGAGCGGCATCATCAACATCAAGACCACCAAGATTCAGAACAGCGGCTTCTCGGGTTCGGTGGACGCGGGAATCCGGATTGCCTCGAAAGTAGGCTACAACGCGGGCATTGACCTGAACTACCGCCACAAGAAATTTACCGTTTACGGCTCCTTCTCGGCCTATCAGGGATACAACAGCCAGTATTTTTCGGGCTACACCCACTATGCGGACGGCAGCCGGCAGGAAGTGAACGGCAAGGAATCCGGCAGACGTTCCGGCATGAACAATTACCTGAGCTTTTACGGCAAGGGCGGTCTGGACTACTATATCTCCAAAGCCGACGTGCTGAGCCTTACCTACCAGGGTTCCGGCGGCAAATACCGCAACGATTTCAACAACCTCCGCACCCGTTTCTACCCCGTGCAGACGCCCGATTCGGTGCTCTACACCTTCGACCAAACGGCCAACTCCACCTACGACGAACAGAACCATAACGTGAACCTGAACTACGAGCACACCTTCGATACCGTATATAACCGCAAGCTCACGCTCAACTTCGACTATATCCGCAATATCGAGAAAAGCCACGGTTCAAACGGCCTCAATTACTATACGGGCGATTTTAACGGCAACGCGCCCGCCCTGGCCACGGGATACGACCTCTCCAACCCGTTTTCGTCGGACATATACAGCTTCAAGGCCGACTACGAGCATCCGTTCAACACACAGACCCGCCTGGAAGCCGGCCTCAAGTTCAGCTACACCGGCAACAACTACCGCTACTTCTACACCGAGTTCGACAGCGCCACCGTTCCCAACCGCTACCTCTACAACGAGATCATCGGGGCTGCCTACGCTATGGTGAACCACACCTTCAAGACCAAGACCGTGCTGCAGGTGGGCGTGCGCGCCGAATACACGCGCACCCACGGCAAGAACCTCGACATGGACTCGGCAAACACCAACCAGTACATACGCCCCTTCCCCAACATCAGCATAAGCCAGCCCATCGGCAGCAAGAACCAGCTGAGCCTGTCGTACCGCTACCGGCTCTCGCGTCCCGGCTACTACTCGCTCAATCCTTTCCTGACCCGGAACCAGGCCGACCAATACAGCGCGGGGAACCCTTTCCTGAAGCCTGAATACTCCCATGTGCTCGACCTCACCTATTCGTTCAACTACAAGTTCTTCGCCACCGTGGGCTACGTGCATACCGACGGGACCCCGCAGCAGATAAACTTCTACGGCCTCGACCCCGACGGACGCCCCGTAACCTTCCGCCAGACGGTAAACGCGGGCAAGAGCGACCGGCTCGACATAAACCTCTCCACCCAGCTCACCTTCTTCAAGATATGGCGGCTCTCGGTGTTCCTGAACGGCAGCTACGGCGAGGAACACATCAAATACAGAGGTATGGAGGAATCGCGCCGCACCTTTACCTCCGGCTACTGGATCAACACCGAGGTGGACGCCCACAAGAACCTGACCCTCTCGGCCTACAGCTGGGGAACGATGCCCACCCGCTCCCTGTTCGAATACAATTACGGCATCTACGGCGGCGGACTCGGACTGAAAGCCTTCTTCCTCGACAAGACGCTGACCCTCTCGGCCTCGTTCTACGCTTCCTTTACCGGCTACGACACAAAATCCACTTATCCGGAGGCCGACGGGCGCAAGACCGTCTCCAAGATGCACTACGGCTGGGACATGTACACGGGCAGGATCTCGCTTTCGTACCGCTTCGGCAACAACAAGCTGATGAACCGCAACCCGCGCCAGAAGGCGGCGGCCGACGAGTCCTCGCGCCTGGGAGGCGGTGGAGGCGGAAGCAACGCCCGCGGCAACTAAAACAAGGCAAGGCCGTGTTTCCTACCGAAAAAAATCGTACATTCGTGCGCTGTTAACGGGGTGAGGTTTCATTCCGGAGCCATAAACAAACTTTTACACAATGAAAAACAACATTTTCCGCCTTCTGGGCTTGTTGGTCCTGCCGGCAGCCATGATGCTTGCCTCCTGCCAGGGCAAGTACAAGTATGAGACCGTTCCCGACGATCCCATGAAAACCCGCATCTACACCTTGGACAACGGTCTGAAGGTGTACCTGTCGGTAAACAAGGACGCCCCGCGCCTGCAAACGATCATCGCCGTGAACGCCGGCGGCAAGAACGACCCGGCCGAAACCACCGGCCTGGCGCACTACTTCGAACACCTTATGTTCAAGGGTACCGAATCGTTCGGAAGCGTGAACTACGAAGCCGAAAAAGAATACCTCGACCAGATCGAAGACCTGTTCGAGACCTACCGCCAGACTACGGACGAAGCCGAACGCACCGCCATCTACCGCAAGATCGACAGCGTTTCGCAGATCGCCGCCCAGTACGCCATTCCCAACGAATACGACAAGTTGATGGCCGCCATCGGCGCCCAGGGCACGAACGCCTTCACCAGCAACGACGTTACCGCCTACGTGGAAGACATTCCCGCCAACCAGATCGAGAACTGGGCCAAGATTCAGGCCGACCGTTTCCAGAACCCGATCATCCGTCTGTTCCACACCGAGCTGGAAACCGTATACGAAGAATACAACATGGGCAAGGCCAGCGACATGCGCCAGGTTTGGGAAAAGATGTTCACGATGCTCTTCCCCCACCATCCCTACGGCACGCAGACCGTTATCGGCACGCCCGAACAGCTTAAGAACCCCTCGATCGTAAACATCAAGAACTTCTTCGACGCCTACTACGTGCCCAACAACATGGCCGTGGTCATGGTGGGCGACCTCGACCCGGACAAGACCATCGCCATCGTTGACCGTTACTTCGGCAAGATGGAACGCAAGGACGTGCCCGCGTTCACCTACGAGGAAGAACCCGAAATGCAGCAGGTTATCGCCGACACGGTAATCGGTCAGGATCCGGCCTGCGTGGCCTTCGCCTACCGCCTGCCCTCGCCCCGCAACCCCGAAGTGCATGTGGCCGAACTGGTGGCCAACATCCTTACCAACGGCAAGACGGGCTTGTTCGACGTGAACCTGGTTCAGCAACAGCAGGTTATGTACGCCCAGGCCTTCTACGAAAGCCTTGCCGACTACGGTATGCTGCTCGCTTTCGGCATGCCGCGTCAGGGCCAGAGCCTGGACGAAGTGAAAGAACTGATGTATGCCCAGGTTGAACGCCTCAAGAAAGGCGATTTCTCGGAAGACATGCTCAAGGCCATCGTGGACAACTACACGGCCGACGAATACAAGTCAATCCGCGACAACAACAACCGCGCCATGACGATGATGACGGCCTTCAACAACCACGAAAACTGGGCGGACGTGGTGAACAGCATCGACAGGATGTCGAAGGTTACCAAGCAGGACATCGTGGATTTCGCCAACAAATACCTGAACAACTACGCCATCGTGTATAAACTCGAAGGCGCGCCTTCCTATCCGCGCATCGAGAAACCGCAGATCACCCCGCTCTCGATTAACCGCGACACGGCCAGCCAGTACCTCAAGGACATTCAGGAATCGCAGGTAAAGGCCATCGAGCCGGTGTTCCCCGACTTCTCGAAAGACCTTACGGTAAGCAAGTTCAAAGACCGCCTGCCCCTGCTCTACAAGCACAACGACGGCGACCCCCTGTTCAGCCTCTACTACGTTTATGAAATGGGGCAGTTCAACAACAAGAACCTCGACATCGCATTCGAATACCTGCCCTACCTCGGCACCGACAAATACTCGGCCGAAGAACTGCAGAACGAATTCTACAAACTGGCCGCCAACTACAGCGCCATTGCCGGAAGCGACCGCGTATATGTAATCCTTTCGGGGATCGACAAGAACTTCGAAGCCTCGGTGGACTTGTTCGAACACCTGCTCAACTCGGTGGTGGCCGATCCCGAACGTTACGCCAACCTGGCCGACGACCTGGTCAAGCAGCGCATGGACGCCAAGAAGACCCAGCGCGACAACTGGCGCCGCCTGATGCAGTACGCGTTCTACGGTCCCGAAAACCCCTTGACATGGCAGCTTTCCAACAAGGAAGTGCGCGACATGAATCCCAACACGCTCACCACCACCATCAAGGACCTCAAGAACTACGAGCACACCATCATGTACTTCGGCCCGCAGTCGATGCAGGGGCTGGTTAAGGTTCTCCTTGCCAAGCATATCCTGCCCGAAGAATTCAAAGCCATGCCCGAAGCCCGTAAGTTCACGATGCGAGACAACGACGGCTCGGTATTCGTGGCCAACTACGACGCGCCGCAGGTCTATGTGGGTACCTATATGAAGGGTGCCGACTACTCCAAGGAGCTCCTGGCTCCCTCCACCATGTACAACGCCTACTTCGGCGGCGGCATGAGCGGCATCGTGTTCCAGGAAATGCGAGAGGCTCGCGCCCTGGCCTACACGGCCTACTCCTACTACGGCCGTCCGTCCAGACCCGACCTGCAGTACGGCTTCCAGTCCTTTATCGGCTCGCAGACCGACAAGATGAAAGACGCCATCGCCGCCTTCAACGAAATTATCCAAGACATGCCGGTGGCCGAAAAGAACTTCGTGCTGGCCAAGACCAACGAGCTGGACAGCTACCGCACCTACCGCGTGCTGCGCGAAAGCATCTTCTTCACCTACCTGGATTCCAAGAAATTCGGTTTTGAAGACGAATCACAGAGCCAGTACGTATATGAACACCTGCTGCCGCTTACCCTCGAGGACGTGATCGCCTTCCAGAAAGCGGAAGTAAAGGGCAAGCCGTTCGACTATATGGTGCTCGGCAACAAGGCCGCCTTGGACTTCAACTACCTCAAGACCCTCGGCAAGGTCAAGATGCTCTCCACCGAAGACATCTTCGGCTATTAATCCACAGGGCTTGATGCCGTAAGAGGGGGGCGCATGCAACGCATGCGCCCCCCTCTGCTTTACAGGGTGTTGATTTTTTTGCTATCTTGTGAGGATTTTGTACTTCACTACGTGTACATGGAATTTCCAACCGACACATGGCAAGACATCGCGCACTTGTTGGAACTGCGCGGCGAACATGCGCAAGCCCTGCGGGAGGCCGCCCGCCAGACCAAACTGCGCGAGGTGGGTGACAAGGTGTATCTGCGCGGGCTTATCGAATTCTCGAACATCTGCACCAAAGACTGCCTCTACTGCGGCATCCGCAAATCCAACACCAATGTTCACCGCTACGCGCTCAAGCCCGAAGAAGTGTTGCAGGCCGCCGAGTTCGCCCACAAGGAGGGCTTCGGCTCCATCGTGCTGCAATCGGGCGAACGCCGCGATGCCGCCTTTACCAGACTTATCGAAGAACTCGTGCGCGAAATCATGCAGCTGAGCAAGGGCGAACTGGGCATCACGCTTTCTTTGGGCGAACAGAGCGAGGAAACCTACCGCCGCTGGCGCGAGGCAGGCGCCATCCGCTACCTGCTGCGCATCGAGACCTCCAGCCCCGAATTATACGCGAGACTGCATCCTGCCGACCATAGCTTTGAGGAACGCCTGGCTTGCCTGCACCGCCTGCGAAAAACGGGCTACTACGTGGGCAGCGGCATCATGATCGGCCTGCCGTTCCAAAATACGGCGCAGGTGGCACACGACCTGCTGTTTTTAAAGGACTTGGGCGTGGATATGGTGGGCATGGGCCCGTATCTCGAACACGAACAGACGCCCCTGTGGGCGCAGCGGAACGAAATTCCGAACAAGGAAGAGCGTTACGAACTGAACCTGAACGCCCTGGCGGTGCTTCGCCTGCTTATGCCGCGCATCAACATAGCCGCCACCACCGCCATGGGAACCCTGCATCCCGATGGCCGGCGGGCGGCACTCTACACGGCAGCCAACGTAATCATGCCCAACATCACGCCCGCCCTGCACCGCAAGGACTATTCGCTCTACGAGAACAAGATCTGCATCAGCCAGTCGGCGCAAGACAGCCGGGAAAACCTGCTGCACATGATTCAGGACGCGGGATGCTCGCTCTCGCTTTTCGAACAGGGGAACCCGAGGCGGTAAAACCTGCAAAAACACTTGCGCCCTTTCTTACTTTACATTAACTTTGCACGTATCCTTTTTCTCAAACAAAGAGGATGGGCTAAATACTTTTCCAATGACCGAAAACAATATGGAAACCGGCAACGAGCCGGAGAAAAAGACGTTGAACTTTATCGAAGAGATTATCGAGAACGATATCGCCGAAGGCAAGAACGGCGGCAGGATCCACACCCGCTTTCCGCCCGAACCCAACGGTTATCTGCACATCGGCCATGCCAAATCCATCTGCCTTAACTTCGGTATCGGCAAGAAATACAACGGCAAGACCAACCTGCGCTTCGACGACACCAATCCCACCAAAGAAGACGTGGAATATGTGGATTCGATTAAGGAAGACATCAAATGGCTGGGATTCAACTGGGATGCCGAATACTACGCTTCCGACTACTTCCAGCAGCTCTACGAATGGGCGGTGCGCCTGATCAAGGAAGGCAAGGCCTACGTGGATGACTTGAGCCAGGAAGAAGCCTCCGAATACCGTGGCACGCCCACCCAGCCGGCCAAGCCCAGCCCCTACCGCGACCGCAGCGTGGAAGAAAACCTCGACCTGTTCGAACGCATGAAAAACGGCGAGTTTCCCAACGGTTCCAAGACCCTCCGCGCCAAAATCGACCTGGCCTCGCCCAACATGCACATGCGCGACCCCATCATGTACCGCATCCTGCATCAGAAGCACCACCGCACGGGCAACCAGTGGTGCATCTACCCCATGTACGACTACGCCCACGGGCAGAGCGACTCCCTGGAAGGCATCACCCACTCCATCTGCACCCTCGAGTTCGAGGTGCACCGCCCGCTCTACGACTGGTTCATCAAGACCCTCGGCATACATGTTTCCCGTCAGATCGAGTTCGCGCGCCTCAACCTCAGCTATACCGTGATGAGCAAGCGCAAGCTGCTGCAACTGGTACAGGAAAAGTACGTTTCGGGCTGGGATGACCCCCGCATGCCCACCATCTGCGGCCTGAGGAGACGCGGCTACACGCCCGAGTCCATCCGCCTGTTCGCCGAAAAGATCGGCGTGGCCAAGCGCGACAACGTAATCGATGTGTCGCTCCTGGAATGGTGCGTGCGCGAAGACCTCAACAAGAAGGCCCAGCGCGTGATGGTGGTGATGAACCCCGTAAAACTGGTTATCGACAACTATCCCGAAGGACAGGTTGAGGAACTGGATGCCGTAAACAATCCCGAAGACGAAAGCATGGGCACGCGCAAGGTGAAGTTCTCCAAAGAACTCTATATCGAGCGCGAGGACTTTATGGAAAACCCGCCCAAGAAGTTCTTCCGCCTCTCGCCCGGCACCGAGGTGCGCCTGCGCTACGCCTACTTTGTAAAATGCACGGACGTGGTGAAGGACGCCGAAGGCAACATCACCGAAATCCACTGCACCTACGACCCGGCCTCGCGCGGCGGCAACTCGCCCGACGGACGCAAGGTAAAGAGCACCATCCACTGGGTTTCGGCCCCGCACGCACAGGATGTGGAAGTGCGCGTGTTCGACCGTCTTTTCAAGGTGCCCGCCCCCGACGAGACCGAAGAAGGCAAGACCTTCCTCGACAACCTCAACCCCGACTCCCTGCACGTATTGCCCCACTGCAAGGCGGAGGCTTTCGTGCAAGGCTTCGAGGAAAAACCGCTTGAGCACTTTCAGTTCGAACGCATGGGTTACTTCAGCGTCGATCCCGACAGTGCCAAGGAAAACCGCTTGATCTTTAACCGTACGGTGAACCTCAAGGACACCTGGGCGAAAGAAAGCGCCAAACAACAATAATCAACCGCCGAACGCAGGCTCCGGCTTATCCGGAGCTTGCCGAGGCATAAAAGGCGGGATAGAAATCCCGCACCCGAACCACCGAACCAACCGAACCACCGTGAAGCACCTTTCTTTTCTTATCCCCGTGGGATTTGCCGCGATGTGCTTCTTCGCCTGCAAATCCGAACCGCACAAAGTTGCGGAACTGAGTGTGGCCAATGCGCAAGGCAGAGCCTTGGCCCTGTTTGAAATCTCCGACGAAAAGGGAGCCGTTTTCGTGGATTCGATTTATCCGGCAAAAAGACGGAATAACGAGTTCATCTTTCCCTGCGAGGACATGCATATATACGCACTCTTCGCCCACGGTTCCGAAAATCCCCTGGTGCTGCTCCCCATGCCGGACGAACGCCTGCACCTGCATACCTCCTACGATTCGCTGGTAAGCGACGCCAATATCTGCGACGGGATCTCAGCACCGGTGAACCAGGCCGTTATCGACTACCAGAAGCGGCTCCTGCAAACGGAATCGCTTATCGAGAACACCGAACGGCTCTGGATGGCGAACCGCTATAAGGTGCGGAACGCCGACTCCCTGCACGAGGCCTGCAGTCTGCGCATCAACAGCCTGTTGGAGAACATACACCACGAGGCCATGAAGCTGTGCAGCCGCAACACGAACAACCTGATTCCGGTATTCATCGTCAACAAGACCGTGGGCAGCCACGCCTTGTTCAACCTGGAAGACGGTGGCGACATCGCCTTCTTGAAGGCCTGCGCCGACTCGATGGTGAAACATCTGCCCGGCAACGGCCATGCGGCACGCTTCCGGTTCAATGTGGAACGGGCCGCGAACCGCCTCAAACAACGCCAGATATTCAACGGCACCGAACACGAAGAGAACGAAAGCCATGACCACCGGTAAACCGTCCATCCTATCGCTTGCGTTAACGCCGGGGAAAAAGATTTTCTTTCTTTCCGACTTCCATTTGGGCGCTCCGAATTACGAGGAAAGCCGCGAACGGGAACGCAAGGTGATTGCCTGGATGGATGCCCACCGGCACGAAATGGAGGCCCTGTTCCTGCTGGGCGACATTTTCGACTATTGGTTCGAATACCGCCATGTGGTGCAGAAAGGCTTCGTGCGCCTGCTGGCCAAGATTGCCGAACTTACCGACGCCGGCATCCCGGTGCATTTCTTCGGAGGGAACCACGACACGTGGAACAATACTTACTTCCAGCAGGAATTAGGCATGCAGGTGTACCGTGGCACTATGGAACTCCATGTGGGCGACGCCCGTTTCCTGATCGGGCACGGCGACGGCTTGGGCGCGAACGAACGGAGCTACAAACTGATGAAGGCCATATTCGAAGCCAAGACCAGCCGGGTGCTCTATGCCGCCTTGCATCCGTACTGGGGCAGCCTGATGGCCAAGTCGATGTCGCGCCACAGCCGCAAGACGGGCGTGGCGGCCGAAGCCGAGCAGCACCGCAGGCGCGAACAGTGGAAGAACCGCAACCTGCTCGCATTCATGCAGGAGGCACTCGAACAGAAACATATCGACTTCTTTATCTTCGCCCACCGGCATTGGCCCGTTCTGGCGGAAATCGACCGGCAGAAGCCGGAGGTGCGCGTACTGCCCGAAAACCAGACCGCGCTGGAGCACGGCAAGAGAGAACAGGAACGCAAGTCGTTCTACCTGAACACCGGCGACTGGATCCGTTACTGCACCTTCGCTTCCTACGACGGAAACATCCTGAAACTGGAAGGCGAGGCGACCCAAAACTCGTTCTAAATGGAAAACAGCTGCATCTTTATCGAAGGCATGGAGTTTTACGCCCACCACGGGTGTTTCGAACAGGAACGCGCCATCGGCACCTGGTTCAAGGTTGACCTGTACCTCTACACCGACACCGGACAGGCGCAACTTACCGACAACTTAGAGTCCACCGTAAACTACGCGGAAGTATATAACAGGGTCAAGGAAGAAATGAAGATTTCTTCCAAACTCATGGAACACGTGGCCCGCCGCATAGCCGACCGCATCCTGCGCGACTTCCCCACCATCGAAAGACTAAGGATAAAACTCCAGAAACTGAACCCGCCCCTAGGAGAAAAAATCCACGCCTCCGGCATAGAACTCCAGATAGAAAGATAAAGCAATTCGGGCGGTGAGGTGCGAGGCGCAGATATCGGGTTTCGAGGAAGCGTACTAATGTTGTTGTCTCCGATGCCCGTCCCCTGTTTTAAATTTATGTTATCTTTGTTGCCGAGATTGATTCATCTTCAATTCATAAAACGATGTACAGCGGAATAAAACTCAACAAAGACCTGGTGGGGAACCTCATTCTGTTCCTTGCCGAAAAATGTCAGCCGTTGTGTCAAACCAAACTGCTGAAGTTGCTGTACCTGATTGATGAAGAATCCACAAAACGGTATGGAACCCCCATTACATGGCTTCCCTATCGCGTATGGAAGCTAGGCCCTGTGGCACAAGACGTGTTCTTTGCAAAATATCCGGGAACCAACCTCTTTTCCGACTACGTGAAATTCGATTTTCAAGGCAGCACCTGCATCGTAAGGCCGGCCAATACATTCGATGACTCAGAGTTCAGCGAGCTGGACATGGAAGTGATTTCCGATATCGCAGAACGGTACGGGAAGTTATCCGCAAGCCAGTTAGTGAAAATCACCCACAGGAAAGGTTCGCTCTGGAGCAACACCAAAGAACGGGAACACATATCGTTCACGCCGGACAACAGCACGAGCGAGGCGGAGATTGATTTTTCGGAGCTGCTTGATGACGGCATGAAGAAGACCGTCTATTACAACGCCCTGGAAAGCAAACTGATGGAAAGTGGCATCTGCTGAACGGTTTCCCATCGGCTCCATCCTGTTGGTTCACGACTACCACTTGCCTACCGCCACCAAGGATAAATTCTTCATCGTACTGGGCACCGAGGGCAATGACCTGCACCTGCTTTCCATGACGACCTCAAAGATTTATTTTGACACTGGCCTTCTGAAACACGGCCTCATCGTTGACCGGGATATGTCGGTATATTGCTTTGAGCGAGGCCGCAAGGTCGGCGAAAAGGGCTTTTTCTTTCACAAGCACACCATCATATCCCATCGGAGCAACGTACACAGGTTCTCCCCTGCACAACTTGCCTCTTACGAAATTAAAGTCTGCGACCGACTTGTCAAGCAGGAACTGTTTGACCTGCTGTACAGTTTTTTCAAATACCGGGGCACAAAAAACAAGGACCGACGGATTTTTGAAAGCATCTTAGACTCACTGTCCTCATCCAACGACATTTATTAAACCCGCAGTAGCCCTATTGCCTCCTTAAAGATGCAACATTGTGCATAAATTATCGTCTGATACATAAAACTATTATAATACAAATTTTCAACAAGATACAAAAGAATAAAATAAACTTTTATACCTTTGTGCGTTTATTTAAACTTTAACCTTAAAAACACATCTTCATGAAACGCATGATTACGCTTTTGGCGACCGCGGGCTGCCTGCTGTTCGCCACCTCCTGCAACAAGGACAACGACAAAAAGCAATTCGCCACCAACAAGGCCGGCGAACGGCTGGTGGAAAAAGTGGAAGCCACTCAATACAACACCGCAGACACCACTTATTTTTCATACCACTTTTCGTACAACAGCGACGGAACCCTCAAAACCCTTACCCACTATTGGAACAGCGAAGACAGCAAATACCACTACGTACTTTCCTTCGAAAAGAAAAACAACACGCTATATATGAATCGTACCGATTACGACGCCACGAATACCATTGATGATGAAACCAGCACCTCTTTCGACTTAAATTCAAAGGGCTTAATCGTTCTTGACAGAGGTTGGGAGGGAAAGGAGAATTTCAGGCTCTCCTACGATGAAAGCGGAAAATACCTGCATAGCGTATTCGACGGCGATGAATTAATGTGGACTTTCGAATGGGAAGATGGCAACATCTTTAACGACGAGGTGGCATACACCACCCAATCGCACCCGTCCAATATGGACTGGTGCGCATTCTTCCAATCATGGAGACACCTCGATTATTACCGCCACCACGACGACAACGAAGACCTCGTTGACCTCCCCTCCATCTGTCTGTCCTGGGGATTTTCGGAAGGATACCTCGGCAGCAAATGCCAAGGTCTCCCCTCTGAAGATTATGAGTGCAACTACACCTACGATTTTGATGAGGATGGATTCGTTTCCGCCATTTATCGCTCATATAAATCAACCGGTAAAATCACCTATAAGGTAACTTATAAGAGCAAATAGCCTAACCTATCAGAAGGGGTGCATCCATCAGGTTGCCCCCTTCTCCTATTATTTCCCAAGCCGTTTCTTGATATATTTCTCCAACCGGTTCACCTTGGCCCTCAACGCCTCCATTGACTCCCCATGAAAAAGGTTGACACTCTATAGGTTGTTTAACAGCTTAGGTTTACAAGATCACTGAATCGGCTTACCATTCCTATTTTGTCTGTAGATGCCCCAGCGGAGACAGTCCGTACCCTGTCCATCAAAGACATCCACTTTTTGCCTTAAAAACTTGAGCCCCTTAGCTCAGTAACAAAAAAAAGCATTCGGAGCGGTAAGATGCGAGCCTCAAATGGCAGGTTTCCAAAACTTGGACTAAACCACGTTTACTTAAAAGTGATTTGGGCGGTGAGGTGCAAGCCACAGATATCGGGTTTCGAGGGAGCGTACTAATGTACGTGACCGAGATAACCCAATATCTGCGGCGAAGCAAATCGCCGCCCAAATCGCTTTTAAGTGGAACCGGGCGGAATCGAACCGCCGTCCAAACAAGCAGCAAAAAAGTTTTCTACACGCTTAGCCTTTCCTTTGATTTTCGTAACGGGACTGGCGAAAAGCATCCGTATCCCGTTCTTATCTTCCTAATTACCGGACACAACCGAAAGCGGGATGAGCCCGGAACCGACTTTGATTGTTTTGCACTTCGGTGGAAACGAGCCGGCGGTCATGGCTTTTTCCGGAAGCGTCGCTGAATGTAGTACCTTGTACTAGGCAGCGAGAGCGTAATCGCTATTGTTGCCGTTTAATGGCGTGAGCATTGGTTTTAGCGAGGCAGTTACCCAACCCTCGGCGTGCTTGCTTTCCACTGTCCCTGCTGTCAAAACCAGTCGGCCCCGTGAAAATCAAGAGGTGCAAAGATAGTTATAAATTGTAAATTCTGGCTTTGCACTCAGCTTTTTCGTACTTTTTGCTTCGCTGCGCTCCGCAGAAGGTACTCCGTCTCGGCAGAAGCCAACCGCAAACAAGTTTGCGGTTATCTACGCCATCATCTCGAAAAAGCCAGGTAAACTTGGCCTTTTCCGAGACAATCGCGTAGAACAACCTTCGGTTGGCTTCTGCGCTCGACTTTTCGTACCTTTGCCTTCCCATGAACGATATCCTTCATCCCGAAAAGAACAACCTTACGGGCACCGACAAAGAGTTGGAAAAGGCTCTGCGCCCCTCCGGATTCGACAGTTTCCAAGGTCAGGAAAGCGTAACGGGCAACCTCAAGGTGTTTGTGATGGCCGCCCGCCAGCGCAAGGAGGCTCTCGACCACGTGCTGCTGCACGGCCCTCCGGGCTTGGGCAAGACCACCTTGTCGTACATCATCGCCAACGAACTGGGCGTGGGCATCAAGACCACCTCCGGCCCCGTGCTCGACAAACCCGGTGAACTGGCGGGGCTGCTCACCAACCTCGAGCCCAACGACGTGCTGTTTATCGACGAGATACACCGGCTCACCCCCGTGGTGGAAGAATACCTGTATTCGGCGATGGAAGACTTCAAGATCGACATCATGATCGACAGCGGCCCCAACGCCCGCAGCGTGCAGATAGGTCTGAACCCCTTTACGCTGATTGGAGCCACCACCCGTAGCGGGCTGCTCACCTCCCCCTTGCGTTCCCGTTTCGGCATCAATGCCCGCCTGAGCTATTACGACGCCAATACCCTGCAGAAAATCATACAGCGTTCGGCAGGACTGCTTGACGTGGACATACACGAAGACGCCGCCTACGAGATTGCCCGCCGCAGCCGGGGCACCCCGCGTATCGCCAACCTGCTCTTGCGCCGCGTGCGCGACTTCGCCCAGGTAAAGGGCAACGGCTCGGTGGAGATCGACATTACCCGCCATGCCTTGGACGCGCTCAACGTGGATAAGTTCGGCCTCGATGAAATGGACAACCGCATCCTGCTCACCATCATCGACAAATTCAAGGGGGGGCCGGTGGGTGTGAACACGATAGCCACCGCCGTGGGCGAAGACCCCGGCACGCTCGAAGAAGTTTATGAACCCTACCTGATTCAGGAAGGCTTCCTGATGCGCACCCCCCGTGGCCGCGAAGTAACGCCCCTCGCCTACCAACATCTGGGCAGAACGCCCAAACACATCGAAAACTCGCTTTTCGACTAAGCCGGCACACCATGCTGTTGAGCGCGAGCGAGCTGAAGCAAAAGGCCGGACGGTTGCAGATAGACGGCATCGGCATCACCCCCATGAAACCGGTGGATGCCGCTGTCAAAGACACCTTCCGTGCCTATCTCGAACAGGGGCGGCAGGCGGAAATGCACTATCTGGAACGCCATATCGACAAACGTTTCGACCCCGCGCTGCTGTTGCCCGGAGCCAAGAGCCTCGTGGTGATTCTCTGCGGATACGCCCAACACGGGAACACGCCCCGCAACCCCGAGGTGTCGCTCTACGCCCAGGGCAAAGACTACCATCTTTACGTAAAGGAAAAGCTTTTCTCTCTGGCGGACGGCCTGCCCGAAGGCTCGTTCCGCTGTTTCTGCGATACCGCGCCCGTGCTTGAGAAATACTGGGCGGAACAGGCGGGCTTGGGCGTTGTCGGAAGGAACTCGCTGCTGTTGAATCCCCGTTTTGGTTCCTACTGCTTTATCGGAATCCTGCTTACCCAGGCCGAATTCGACACCTACGACAGGCCGCTGCTACAAGAAGTAGGTTTCGCGCACCCTTGCAAAGACTGCAGCCGTTGCGAGGATGCCTGCCCCGCCCATGCCCTGCAGGACGGATTGAACGCCAACAAATGCCTTTCCTATCTCACGATTGAACACAAGGGGGAACGCCCCCCGCTACCTGCCTCCTGCTGGTTCGGCTGCGACGCCTGCCAAAAGGCTTGCCCTGTGAACCACAGGATAGAAACGCCCAGCCATCCCGAGTTCCAAGCCTCGGAAGCCCTGCTGAACCTAAGCCGGGAGCGGATCTTTTCAATGTCCGAATCCGAATTCCAACAAGCCTTCGCCCACTCCGCCCTCCTCCGCGCCGGCCTGGACGGGTTGAAAAAAAATGTACTGGCCGGACGCAACGAAACAATAATACACTGATTATTAATCAATAAGACAAAATAAAAACCGAAATTTTCCAAAGAAATCATTTGCCTCCTTGACCGCAAAAGGCTCTCCCTTTCGGCATCAATCGAAAATTTGCAAGAAAAGTTTGCAATTTTAGTTTTGAATCGTAAATTTGCAAAAACAAACAAAACACCAATGGTTGACAGATTGTTACGGTACAAACTTGTGGAGCTGACCTCTAAATTCCCGGTTGTCACCCTGACCGGACCCCGGCAGTCGGGCAAATCCACGCTGTTGAAAAACTCGTTTCCCGAGTACCGGTACGTGTCACTCGAAGACCCCGATATGCGCCTGTTCGCCACCGAAGACCCCAAGGGCTTCCTGGCCACCTATCCCGACAAAACGATTATCGACGAGGCACAGCGGGTACCCGAACTGTTCTCCTACCTGCAGACCCATATCGACCATGCCGGCAAGGAGGGCATGTACCTGCTGGCCGGTTCACACAATTTCCTGCTGATGGAACGTATCGGCCAGTCGCTGGCGGGCAGGACAGCCCTGTTGAAGCTATTGCCTTTCTCTCATGCGGAAATGCAGGAGGGTGAAATCCTGCCCGATTCGCTCGACAAGGAAATCTTTACGGGCGGCTACCCTCGTCTTTACGACAAGAATATCAGCCCCACCGACTACTATCCGTTCTATATACAGACCTATGTGGATCGGGATGTGCGGCTTATGAAGAATATCGGGGATTTGGGCAAATTTATCCGCTGCATCAAGCTGTGCGCGGGACGTATCGGGCAGTTGCTCAACCTATCTTCCTTAGCCAACGAATGCGATGTGG
Source organism: Ruminococcus flavefaciens (assembly GCA_023667315.1). Classification (GTDB taxonomy): domain Bacteria; phylum Bacteroidota; class Bacteroidia; order Bacteroidales; family P3; genus Pullibacteroides. The sequence goes on along the minus strand of JAMPAI010000003.1, from coordinate 292,170 downwards.
CGGTATCCACCATCACCAACTGGATTTCCGTATTGGAAGCCAGTTATGTCTGCCACCTGCTCAGACCCGACCACAACAACTTCGCCAAACGCCTGGTTAAAACGCCCAAACTCTACTTCTATGATACCGGCTTGGCCTGTTCTCTTTTGGATATCCAAAGTCCTGAACAGCTGTCCACCCACTTTTTGCGGGGCAGCCTGTTCGAGAACTTGGTGGTGAACGAATTCATCAAGGCAGCCTACAACCGGGGAGAAAGCCCCACCCTCTCTTTTTGGCGCGACAGCACCGGCAACGAAGTGGACTTGCTGCGCTATATAAAGGGAGATGCACAGGCTTACGAAATAAAATCGGGCGCAACCTTCTCCTCCGATTTCTTTAAAGGTATCGTTAAATGGGCTCAACTGTCGAACACGCCGCCCGAACGCTGCTTTGCCATCTACAATGGAGAAAACGATATCAAGACTACCGCCGGAAATGCCTTGCAGTGGCGTAGTTTGGCGATTTAAACAAAATTTTTCCGTACTTTTGCACCGCGGTTCACAAAGAGCCGTGCTTGCAATGAAACTTATAACGTATTCTCTTTCAGGCGAAATGCCAAACATCATAAACCAGGCCTTTAAAGAAAGCTGGAAGAGTTCCCAATAACTTTTTTGCCATCGGTTTTCCCGAAAGCCGAATCTTTTTTCCTCGATAAATTCCGGGATTTTCAGTCTTTAATTACAGTTTTATGAACAGTACCAGATTGCTCACGGGGCTGCTGTTGGCTGCGCTGTGGAGCCTTGGCGCATGCGCTTATGCAGAGGATGTACCCAAAACGTTTACGCTCAAAGAGATATTCGAGTCAGCGGAAACCAACGGGGTTCACCTGCGCCCCCTGTTGACCGCCGAAAAAGTGGCGGAAAAACAAGTGTCGGTGGCCAAAAGCGGACGGCTGCCCGAAATAAACGCCGCACTCTCGCTCAGTTATATCGGCGACGGATTCATCACCGACCGGGATTTCTCCAACTACACGAAAGCCCCCATCCCCCACCTCGGCAACGGGCTTTCGGTAAAGGTGGAACAGGCCGTCTATACGGGCGGGGCCATCAAGAACGCCATCGACATGGCCAAGATGCAAAGCACCGCCGCCCGCTACGCCACCGATTTCCAGCGCGACAACATCCGCTTCCGCCTTGCCGGCTTCTACCTCGACCTCTACAAATATTCCAACCTGAAAGAGGTGATGCAGAAGAACATCGAGCAGGCCCAGCAGGTGCTCGACGACATGAAGGCCCGCTACAGCCAGGGAACGGCGCTTCAGAACGACATCACCCGCTACGAACTGTTGGTTTCCACGCTCGAACTGCAGTTGGTGAAAATCGACAACACGCTGCAAATCCTCAACGACAACCTCGTGGTTACGGCCGGTTTGCCGGAAGGCACCGTGGTGCTGCCCGACTCGTCCATATTCGCCGAATCCCTGCCCGGCAACGAGCCGGCCTGGTGGCAGCAGGAAGCCGAAGGCAACGCCCCTTCCCTGCAATTGGCCGAATCGGGGGTCAACATAAGCCGCAAGGCCGAATCGCTGATTAAATCGGAACGCCTGCCCCAAATCGGCGTGCAGGCCTTCTGGACACTCGACGGTCCCATCCTCGTGGAAATCCCGCCCCTCGACAAGAACCTCAGCTACTGGTACGTGGGCCTGGGCGTGAGCTATAACTTCTCCTCGCTATACAAGAGCAGCCGGAAACTGGCCGCCACCCGGCTTTCCACGCAGCAGGCCCAGGAAGAACTTGATGTGGCACGCGAGAACATCGCCCTGGCGGTTCGCGCCAACTATATCCGCTACATGGAGGCCTATCAGGAACTGCTCACCCAGCAGAAGAGCGTGGAACTGGCGAGCCGCAACTACCGCACCACCTCCACCCGCTACGCGGCCGACATGGCGCTGATTACCGATATGCTCGATGCAGCCAACGCGCAACTGGATGCCGAGCAGCAGTTGGTGAACGCCCGCATCAACATCATCTATTACTATTACAAACTCTTATTTACAACCGGAAAGATATGAGACACCGCAGCAAGAAAATACTGTCTTACGCCGTCACCATTGCCGTGATCGCCGTAGCCGCCGTTTGGATTTGCGGCAAATTCATCCACCTCGGACGCGTGGAATTTACCGACAACGCCCAGGTTTGCCGGCAGATCGTGCCGGTAAACAGCCGCGTGCAGGGCTACATCAAGGAAATACGCTTTGAAGAATACCGATACGTGAGGAAAGGCGACACCTTGGTGATTATCGACGATGCAGACATGCGCCTGCGTGTGGCGCAGGCCAATGCCGACTATCAGAACGCGCTGGCCGGCCGCAAGGCTGCCAATCAGGGCGTAAGCATGGCCGCCTCCAGCCGCGAGGTGAGCGAAGCCTCTGTTTTCGAGGCCAAGGTATTGATGGAAAACGCCGCCACCGAGTTTGCCCGTTACGAAAAACTGCTGGAACAGCAAGCCGTTACCAGGCAACAGTACGATGCGGCCAAAACCGATTACGAAGCCAAGAAAGCGCGCTATCAGATGTGCAAACGTCAATACGCCACCACTTCATCGGCCGTGGAACAGACCAAGGACCGTGCCGCCCAGACGGACGCCGGCGTGGAACTGGCCAAGGCCCTGCTGGAAACGGCACGGCTGAACCTCTCCTACACCGTGATTGTGGCGCCCTGCGACGGCTTCACCTCCCGCAAGGAAATCCAGATAGGCCAGCTGATCCAGCCCGGACAGACCCTGCTCGACGTGGTGGACGAGGGCGAGATCTGGGTAACGGCCAACTACAAGGAAACCCAGTTGAAACACATCAGCCCGGGCGCCGAGGTGGATATCAAGGTGGATGCCATTCCGGGCGTCCGCTTCAAGGGCGAGGTGGTGTCGATTTCGAAAGCCACGGGCTCCAGCCTTTCCATCTTGCCGCAAGACAACTCGGCGGGCAATTTCGTAAAGGTGCGCCAGCGCGTTCCCGTGCGCATCGAGTTCTCGGAAGGCAACGATGCCGACAAGATGGCCTTGCTGCGTGCCGGTATGAATGTGGAAAGCGAAGTGAGGTACTGAGATGGCGGACTGGCACGCATCGCAGGGGCCTTTCGACATCCCTGACGTTCCCGATTACATTCCGAGGCGGCTCAAACCCTGGCTGTTCATCTTCTTCGTGCTGATCGTGCAGTTCTCGGGCGGGGTTTATCTGGCGGCGGCCTCCGATATGGTGGGCAGCACCGCGCTGATGCAGGAAGACATCCTGATGGCGGGCTACGCCTCCTTGGTGGGCATGGCCATCAACTTCTGCGTGATGTTCCGCGTAAAGTTCCGGTTCTCCAACCGGGTGAGCCTGCTCACCTGCGCGGGCGTGCTGCTGGCGGCCACCCTTATCTGCGCCCACACCTCCTCCGTGCCCGTATTGGTGCTTACCTGCTTTATCGCGGGCTGGTTCCGCATGCAGGCCACCTTCGCCTGCAACTCCACGATACAGCTTTGGCTGACCCCGGTGCGCGACATGGCCATTTTCTTCTGCTACGTATACTTAGTGGTTGACAGCGTGATACAGCTCAGCGGCCTGGCCACCGTATATACCGCCTTCTTTGCCCAATGGGAATACATGCACTGGATCATGAGCGGCCTTCTGCTTCTGATGATCGTGATGGTGCTTATTTTGGTGAAACCGCACCGCGACATGATGCAGATTCCCTTTCTGGGCATCGACTGGATCGGCGCCGGCCTGTGGAGCGTGTTCATGCTCTGCTTCACCTTTATCTGCGTGTACGGCAATTTCTACGACTGGTGGGAAGCCGGGGAGATTATCGGCGCCACGGTATTGGGCGCGGCCTGTCTATGCATCAACCTTTGGCGGGCCTCTTTCCTGCACCACCCCTACATCAGCTTCCAGGCCATGACCAACCGCAACGTGGTGCGGGCGACCCTCATCTACTTAGTGTTCTTTACGCTGATTGCCACCGAACACGTGTTCGAGCATACCTATGCCTTCGCCATCCTCGGCTTCGACGAAACCAACGCCATCGACCTGAACCTCTACGCCTTCGCCGGCATTCTGGCCGGATGCGGCTTCACCTACCTCAGCTTTGCCTTGCGCAAATGGCGCTACAAGACCATGACCGCCATCGGCTTCGCCCTGGCCGCCGTCTATTTGGCGTGGTTCTACTTCATGATCGATTACGGGGTGGAGAAGCAATCGCTGTTCCTGCCGCTCTTCATACGGGGTTTCGCCTCGGTGGTCATCTCGATTGTCTTCCTTACCTCGATCGTGCAGAGCGGGCTGCATTTCTTCGTGTTTCCGCAGGCGCTCACCATCAACGGCTTTACGGGCGCGGTGGTGGGCGCCACGCTCAGCCCGGCCATCGTGGGCGAACTGCTGCGGCACACCATGGCCAAGAACGCCGCCTTGTTGGGCGCGAGGTTTACCGATGTGAACCCCGCCGCGGCGCATATTCCCTTGGGAAATCTCTACGGCATGGTGCAGCGACAGGCCCTGGTGGTGTCGATGAAGGAGATTTACGGCTGGCTGCTCATGGCAGCCCTCGTGTCGCTGCTCGTGATCCTGGTGAGCCACGCCCCGATACGCCCCTTCGCCATCTTTCCTAAATGGAAAAGCCTGCGCAAGATCTTCCGCCGCGAGGCGAAGTTCGTGTAAAAAAATATCCCTTTTCGTAAATTGGTCTAAATTACGTACCTTTGTTTTTGCCGTTTTCCCGTAAACCACGGAGGTGCGGCAGACGTTTAACACCGTAACAAACAATTTGCATTATGTCTAAGATTAAAGTCGCCATCAACGGTTTTGGCCGTATTGGCCGCATCTCTTTCAGAAACCTTCTGGAAAAATCCGAAGTGGAAATCGTGGCCATCAACGGCACGATGCCGTTTGAAACCAGGGCTCATCTGCTCAAATTCGACTCCGTGCACGGCAAATTCCCCGGCGAGGCCCGTCTGGAGAACGAGAACCTCGTGGTCAACGGCAAGTCCATTCCCTGCTATCTCCAGAGAGACCCCGCCCTTATCCCCTGGGCGCAGCACGATGTGGACATAGTGATCGAAGCCACCGGGGTCTTCCGCAAACGCGAGGGCATGGAGAAACATCTGGCCGCCGGCGCCAAGAAAGTGTTGCTCACCGCGCCCGCCGGCAAGGCCGAAGATGTGGACGCCACCATCGTGATGGGGGTTAACGAACACGTAATCACGCCCGACCTGAAACTGGTTTCCAACGCTTCCTGCACCACCAACTGTCTGGCTCCCGTGGCCAAGGTGCTGCACGAAAAATTCGGCATCCGCCGCGGTTTCATGAATACCATCCACTCCTATACCAACGACCAGGTTATCCTGGACGGCAACCATAGCGACCTGCGCCGTGCCCGCGCGGCAGCCATGTCGATTGTCCCCACCAGCACCGGTGCGGCCAAGGCCGTGGGCCTGGTGTTGCCCGACCTCAAGGGAAAGATGGACGGTTTCGCCATGCGCGTTCCCACCCCCGACGGATCGGTGGTTGACCTTACGGCCGAACTGAACCGCAGCGTAACGGTGGAAGAAGTGAACGCCGCCATGAAAGAAGCCTCCGAAGGATCGATGAAGGGCTTTATCGAATACACCGAAGACCCCATCGTGAGCATCGACATCGTGGGCAATCATCACTCCGCCATTTTCGATTCCAAACTCACCAAGGTGATGGACGGCAATTTTGTAAAAGTGGTGGCCTGGTACGACAACGAATTCGGTTATTCCTGCCGCGTGGCCGACCTTGCCTGCCGCCTGTTCAAATAAAAACCAGTCTGTCATGGAATCCCTCCGCCTCGACTTCACCTACGGGCTCGATGCCGGCAAAACGCTTCAGAGCCTTGCGGAACGCAAAGATGCCGACACTCCGGCTCTGAAAGACCGTATCGAGAAAGCCTACCGCACCCTCTTGGACGGAAACGGAGCGGGCAACGGTTTCTTGGGTTGGATCCGCCTGCCGGAACAGATCCGTGCGGAGGAACTCGACACCATGATCGCCAAGGCGGAGGATTTCAAGCAAAAATCGCAGTTGTTCGTATGTATCGGCATCGGCGGTTCCTATCTGGGAACGCGCGCCATTATCGAGGCGCTTAAGCCGCAGCTGGCCGACCGCATGCCCGGATGCCCGGCCGTTATCTACGCGGGGCATCAGCTGGGGCAGGACTACATGAACGAACTGCTCTCCCTGCTCGACAGCCACGACTACACGCTCTGCGTAATCTCCAAGTCGGGCACCACCACCGAACCGGCCATCGCCTTCCGCCTCTTGCGCAACCATCTCGAAAAGAAATACGGCAAGGAAGAAGCGCGCCAACGCATCGTGGCCATTACCGACCGCACCAAAGGCGCCCTGCGCACCCTGGCCACCGAAGAAGGCTACACCACCTACGTGGTGCCCGACGATATCGGCGGCCGTTATTCGGTGCTCAGCCCGGTGGGGCTTTTCCCGCTGGCGGTGGCCGGCATCGACATCAAGGCATTGGTGAAGGGCGCGGCGCAAATGCAGGAAAGACTTATTTCCGACACAATCGACTGGACCGGCAACATCGCCGCCCAATACGCCCTTTTCCGCCAGATGCAATACGTGGGTAACGGCAAGAAAGTGGAACTGCTTGTTAACTTCGAACCGCGCTTCTACTACCTGAGCGAATGGTGGAAACAGCTCTACGGCGAAAGCGAGGGCAAGCAGGGCAAAGGCCTTTTCCCCTCCAACGCCGGTTTCACCACCGACCTGCATTCGTTGGGCCAATACATCCAGGACGGCGAACGCCTGTTTTTCGAAAGCGTGCTGAGCCTCGACAGGCAGCACACCCGCATAAGCATTCCGCAAGACGGACGCAATCTGGACGGCATGAATTTCGTGGCCGGCAAGGAAATGGCGTTCGTGAACCAGAAGGCCGAAGAAGGCACGCTCATGGCGCATTCCGGACAAGGCAACGTGCCTGTGCTGCGCATCTGCGTTCCCGAGCTGAACGAACGGTATCTCGGCCAGTTGATTTATTTCTTTGAATTCGCCTGCGGACTGAGCGGCTATTCAATGGACGTGAACCCCTTCGACCAACCCGGTGTGGAAGCCTACAAACAGAACATGTTCCAGCTTTTAGGCAAATAAAGAACTATCGGGATTCCTCCCGACGACCACGGCATTCCAAAGCAAGTTTCTGAAAATCCATTCTCCGGACCTTATTTGATAACGGCAAACGTGCCCTTGCGTTCCCACGTAAGCTGACGGTACTTTTCGCGGTACACATAGACATACACGCCCGGCGGCACCCATTGCCCCTTGTAGCGGCCGTCCCAGCCCTCGGTAAAGCGCGTGGTCTGGAACACCTGCGTTCCGTTGTGGTTGAAGATGCGGAACTCGTAGGTGCGGGTCGTGTCTTCCACCCCTATCGGGCCGAAGGTCTTGTTATAGCCGTCCAGCACGAAGCCGCTGGCAAAATATACGTGGTGGCAGTTCTTTACGGTAACGAAGGTTTCCAGACGGGCCTTGCACACGGTGCCCGCCAGACTGCCGCCCACCGAGATATCGCAATAGGCAGTAAAGTCCGCCTGCGGGTAAATCTCCACGAAAGGCGTGGTGTCGCGGTTGAACCAGCGGTAACGGCATTCCATCTCGCTTTCCACCTCTATCCTGATGGCCGAGCCTAAGCAGACCGTGTCGGAAAGCTCTCCATCCACATAGGCGTAAATCTCGCCCTTGGGGTTCTCCACCACCGTAAGGGGCCACTTCTTGACGCCCCGGCAGCCGAAGCGGTCGGTGGCGGTAACATTCAACACGGTATCCCGCAGCACGGTAACGGCATGGGATATTCCGCCCGGCGTTCCGTTCCAGTAAACGTCCGTACCGCCTTCCACACGCACCGTGGCGTCGAATCCCGCGCACATCTCCCCGTCGCCCGCCAAGGTGAATATGGCCGAGTCGTTTACCGTCACGATAGCCGAGTCTTCGGCGTAGCAGGCGTTGACATAGCCGCTCTGCACGATAGGATAATTCGAGACGCGCACCCGATAGACCGTAGTCTGCGCCGGACGTATGTTGATGAACGATGTGGTTCCCGAGGTGCTCCAGGCCCAGTATCCGCCGCCGTTCACGCCCACGGTCGCCTCCATACCCTTGCAGATGGTGTCGTCAACGGTGGTGTATCCGGGCATCCGGGTCGTGTAAATCCAAAGCGTGTCGGTGCCTATGGGCAGGCTGCCGTCCATCGCCTTCAGGATAATGCACACTTCCTGTTCCACATAGGAGTTAAAGTCCGTGCTCTCGCCCGTACCGAGCAAAACTTCCGAACCATCCTCCCCTTTCTGAAACCATTCGAAACTCAGGTCGCTTCCCGGGCCGTACAAGGAATGATCCACGCTCAGGTGTGCCGCGCCCCCCACGCAAATCACGTTGGCGTCGTACACGATCCTTACCGGCGAGGCCGCCTTGGTTTCGCCCTGAGCCATACGCCCGCCTTGGGGAAAAGCCTTTTCGAACCAGTCCGGCTGTGCGTTCAGGCCACAGCAGGAAAGGCAAAAAAGAAACAGACATACCGCTCTACGGAACATACCTCAGCTGTTTTTGAGTTTATCCGCCAGTCCCTTTCCGAAATGGGACTTTACGTAATCCAAAGTTACACGATATTCCTTAATGCCGGAAGACGGAATCTCGTACATCAGCTCGTTCATCATGCCTTCCATGATGCCGCGCAGACCCCGCGCGCCTATATTGAATTCCAAGGCCTTGTCCGCCACGAAATCATAGACTTCCGGATCGAATTCCAATTCGACCCCGTCGATGGCGAACAACTGCCTGTACTGGCGCACCAGCGCGTTCTTGGGTTCGGTAAGGATGCTGCGCAAGGCGTCGCGGTCCAGTTCGTCAAGCCAGGTAAGCACCGGGAAACGCCCCACCAGCTCGGGAATCATGCCGAAAGAACGCAAGTCCTGCGGGGTGATATATTTAAGTACGTTCTCGTCCTTGTCCGCGCGTTGACGTTCCTCATCTTTCCTATATCCGATGGCAGTGCGGTTCATGCGCGAGGCGATATGCCGCTCGATGCCGTCGAAAGAGCCGCCGCCGATAAAGAGGATATGCCGGGTGTTTATCTTCACCATCTCGGCGTTGGGATGCTTGCGGCCTCCTTGCGGCGGAACCAAGGCGTCGGTGCCCTCCAGCAGCTTCAGCAAGGCCTGCTGAACCCCCTCGCCCGAGACATCGCGGGTAATGGAAGGATTGCTGCTCTTGCGCGCGATCTTGTCGATTTCATCGATAAAGATAATGCCGCGCTCGGCCTGTGCCACGTCGAAGTCGGCGGCCTGCAGGAGGCGGCTCAGGATCGAGTCCACGTCTTCGCCCACGTAACCGGCTTCGGTAAGCACGGTGGCGTCGGCGATGCAGAAAGGAACATCGAGCAAACGGGCGATGCTGCGCACCAGAAGGGTCTTGCCCGTACCGGTGGGCCCCACCATCAGTATGTTCGACTTCTCGATTTCCGTCTGGTTGCTGTCTTTGATCCCGGCCGAATAGTTAAGGCGCTTGTAGTGGTTATACACCGCCACCGCAAGCACCTTCTTGGCCTCGTCCTGCCCGATAACGTACTGGTCGAGAAACAGCTTTATTTCCTGCGGTTTCTTGAGTTTTACCGGTTCGCAGGACTTGGGGCGCGAAGGAAATTCCTTTTCGATTTCGGCAAAATACCGCTGGGCCACGCGGGCGCATTCCTGACACAGAACCGCCCCGTCCGCGCCCTGCACGGCGGGAATGCTGCCGTCCAAGGTCTTGCCGCAAAACGAACAACGCAAATTGCCCCGGCCTTTGTGAGGCGGGTTCGCATTGCCGTATTTTCTCTTATCCTGTTCCATAATTCGAAACCGCAAAGGTACGAATAAACCGAAAGATTTTGCCGAGGTTTCCTATTGTTTGGGTTGACGCACGTAATGCGGCATCTCGAACGGAATCTCGATCGAGAACTCCACCAGGCCCTGGAACTCGCCGTTTTCGTACCACGGGGTCTGGTAAATCAGTTTCTTGACCCCGTTTTTCTCGATGGTGTAGGCGTTGGTGGCCTGCTTGGCCAATAGTTCCTGCAGTTTGGTGCGCGCCGGTTCGGGATGGCAGTCGAGCACGTTCTGCCCGATAATGCTGTCCTGCCCCGGCCGCAGGTTCACCGCCTTCGACTTCCGGTTCATCCCGATAATCTCGCCGTCTGCCTTGCAAACGGTGATCGCTATGTTGAGCTCTTCAAAAATCTTGTCCATGGCTTATTTTTTCAGGGCATCGGCCTCCTTGAGCATTTCTTCCACCGCCTTTTCTATCTGCAGGTCGCGGCCTTCCATAATGGTTTCGGGCGTATTGTAGATAATGATGTCGGGAATCAGATCCTGGTTCTCGAGGTAGTTGCCGTTTTCGTCCAGCGCGCCCACCTGCGGGATGCCGAACACATAGCCGCCCGGCAGCGATTCCCACCACACGGCGGTCATCGTGCCCGGCACCGGCGCCCCGATAAGCTTGCCGATCTTAAGCTGCTTGTAGGTGTAGGGCGTGCCGTGCGCGTCGGAATAATTGTTCTCGCTCACCAGCATGCACGAAGGCTTGGTCCATTTGCCGAAAGGCTCGTCGGACACGAACTGCCCGCGCGGGCTGAAACGGGCATAGCGCTTGCCGCTCAGGAGCGTGGCCACATCGTCGTGCAGCCAGCCGCCGCCGTTGTTGCGGGTATCCACGATCACCGCCTCGCGGTTACGGTTCCTGTCGTTGAGCAACTGACGGTAAATCGTGCGGAAACTGCGCGAGTCCATGCCCTGGATATGCACGTAGGCCAGACGTCCGCCCGAAAGCGAGTCCACCATGCGTTCGTTGCGCTTTACCCAGCGTTCGTACAGCAGCGCATTCTGCCGCCACTTGGCAATGGGTTTCACCACCACTTCGAACGCCTTTCCCTTGGCCGGAGCTATGCCGAAGCGGGTCGCCTTGCCCGCACGGCCTTCCAACAGCGGGAAATAGTCTTCGCCCGCCTTGATCTGCTGGCCGTCGATATGGGTGATCACGTCGCCGGGCTTGATGTCCTTGCCGCAGAGCGCGAAGGGACTGTTGTGCAGCACTTCCTGTATCCTGAGGCCGTCGCCCTCGTAGGCGGGGTCGATGAACACGCCCAGGGCAGCCGTCTGCATCGCGCCGCCGCTGTAGAACCGGCAGCCGGTATGCGAGGCGTTCAGTTCGCCCAGCAGCTCGCTCACCATGATCGAGAAATCGTAGCCGTTGTTGATATAGGGCAGGAAGCGTTCGTAATTGTCGAAATACGCCTTCCAGTCCATGCCGCGGAAGGTGGGGTCGTAGAACTTATCCTTTACCTGCCGCCAGATATGGCTGAACAGGTAGGCGCGCTGCTCAAAGGGACGGTTTTCGTACAGCGCCTCGTACTCGATGTTGTCCGCGCTGCCCGCCCCGGCCTTTACCTTCTTGATGCCTCCGCCGGCCAACAGAAAGATCTCGCCGTCGTCGGTCATATGGAACTGGCCGTAGCCGATGCCTGGAATCTTCAGTTCGGTCTTCTGTTCCACCAGATCCTTTTCCCAAAGGGCTATCTTGCCGTTGTGGGGCGCCAGGTAATAGAGTTTGTCGCCTTTGGGCGAAAGGGCGATGTCGCCCAGCATATCCGAAGACGAGGTAAGGCGGAGCGTGCGGTCTTCCAGATAGTCGAAGTCGAACTTAAGGTCTTCCACCTTCTTCTTGGCGTCGGCGCTGTCCTTGTCCGACTTCTTGTCTTCTTTCTTGTCTTCTTTCTTGGCATCCTTGGCGCGTTCTTCGGCCAGGGCGCGTTCTTCCTTGTTCTTCAGGAAGTCTTCGAACGCCTGCTTGTCGAAGAACATGATGTAGGCGTCGCCTTCCGCACCCCATGAGCCGTGGCTGCGGTAGCCGCTGCGGTCGCTCTCGAACAGCATGGCCTTGCCGCCCAGCACGAACTTGCCGTTACCCTCACTATAGCCGCTGTTGGTAAGGTTGTGAATCTCGCCGCTGCCGTCGGCCTTCACCAGGGCCAGGTCCTTGTGGTTCCAGCCGCCCGTGCCGATATAGCCGGTAAGTATCCACTTGCCGTCGGGGCTCCAGCAGAAATCCTGGTCGCCGTCGGTATAGGAGTACTCGTACTTGCCGTCCATCACCGTGCGCACCTTGCCGCTCTTGAGGTTGAGCACGCAGATTTCGGTACGGTTCCGCAGGAAGGCCACTTCCTTGCCGTCGGGACTGTATTTGGGTTGGAAACTCGTCTCGTCGCTCTTGGCAAGCTGTTCTTCCTTTATCTTTCCGGCATAGGTAAAGTTCTTGTCGTTCTTGTCTTCGAGGCTCGCCTGATACAGCTGCCATACCCCGTCGCGTTCGGAGGCATAGACGATGGAGCGTCCATCGGGCGCGAAATCAACGGTGCGTTCGGTTTCGGGCGTATTGGTGATGCGCTTGGTGGTGGCGTAATCGACCGAGGTGACGTACACGTCGCCGCCCAGCACGAAAGCCACCTCGTTTTTCTTGGGCGACACGGCGATCTCGGTGGCGCCGCTGCGCATTATCTTCTTGGTGACCTTGGCCACGCTGTTGTCGGTAACGATGCGTACCGCCAGCTTCACCGCTTCCTTGCCGGGCTGCATCGTATAGATGCTGCCGTTATAGGTAAAGCAGAGCGTGCCGTCCTTGGCCACGCTGAGGAAACGCACCGGATGGGTGGAGAAACGGGTCAGCTGTTCGGAAGCCGATTCCGGCGACAAACGCTTGCGATATACGTTGAACGAACCGTTTTCCTCGCTCAGATAGTAGAAGTTCCTGTAGTCGGGCGCCCAGACGGGATCCATGTCCTCGCCCTTGAACGTGGTGAGCCGGGTATGCCTGCCGTCTTTCACCAGCCAGATGTCGCGCGTAACGCTGGAGGTATGGTGCTTGCGCCAATTGTCCTCGTAGCCTTTCTTGTCTTCGTAAAGCAGGCTGCCGTCGGGATTGAGGCTCAGCTTGATGTAGGGATAGGCCGAGAACAATTGGGGACGGCCTCCCTGCAAGTCCACCTCGTACACCTGCGGATAGTCGCCCGGAAAGAGCAGGCTCTGCACGGCTTCCATTTCGGAAGCGCGGTAAAGCACCGTGCCCCGGTCGGTAAAGCTCAACGGAATCTCGGCGCCGCTGTTGGTGGTAAGGCGCACCGGCGCGCCGCCCTGCACCGGAACGTAATACAGGTCGAGGCTGCCTTCGCGGTCGGAAGCGAACGCGATTTTCGTACCGTCGGGACTCCATACCGGATAGGCTTCATACGATGGATTCGAGGTAAGCTGACGGGCTTCCCCTCCCGATACGGGCACGGTGAATATATCTCCCTGATGGCTGAACGCCACCGTCTTGCCATCGGGCGAAATGGCCGGATAGGTGAACCAAAGGGCTTCTTCCCGGGCATTCTGCGCATAGGCGAAGGCACCTGCGGCCAACAACAGCGCGATGCCGAACATTCTTTTTTTCATATCTGTGTGTTTTCGGTTTTACAAACTCCAATAGTTCAATCTGGAAATCTTGCCCCGGTAGAGACCTTTCACATCGGCCACCAGTCCGTCTGTGTCTTTTAGCCAACGGGCAAAATCGGATTCCGTCAGATGGGCGTATTCCCTGTGTGAAACGGCCACCACCACCGCCTCGTACGCCTTTTCTTCCGGTTCGGGGCAAAGGCCGAAGCCGTACATCTGCCTTACGGCATTGGCATCCGCCCTGGGATCGACCACATCCACCCTCATGCCGTAATCTTTCAATTCACGGATGACATCGGCCACTTTGGAATTGCGTATGTCGGCCACATCTTCCTTGAACGTGATTCCCAATACCAGAACCCTTCCGTTCTGGACGTTCTTCTGCATCGAGGTCAGTTTCTTGATAACCCGCTTGCCCACATAGCCTCCCATGGAATCATTCACGAACCGCCCTGCCTTGATAACGTGCGAGTGGTATTGGAGTTCGCGGGCCTTGTACACCAGATAGTAGGGATCCACGCCGATGCAATGCCCCCCGACCAGTCCTGGACTGAACGGCAGGAAGTTCCATTTGGTGCCCGCCGCATCCAGCACGTCGTAGGTGTTGATGCCCATGCGTCCGAAGATGATGGAAAGCTCGTTCATCAACGCGATGTTCACATCGCGCTGAATGTTCTCGACAATCTTGGCCGATTCGGCCACCTTGATGCAGGGTGCGTAATGCAAACCTGCTTCCACCACCAGCGCATACACCCCGCCGATCAACTTCAAGGCTTCATCATCGCAACCCGAAACGATTTTTCTGGTGCTTACCAGAGTGTGCACCCTATCGCCGGGGTTAATCCTTTCCGGAGAATACCCGATCTTGAAATCCTTTCCGCACTCGAGACCCGAAAACTTTTCGAGCAAAGGCACGCACTCCTCTTCGGTGGCACCCGGATAGACCGTGGATTCATACACCACGCAATCGCCTTTTTTCAGGCACTTTCCCACCGTTCTGGTCGCCTTGAACAAGGGAATCAAATCGGGATTATTGAACGTGTCGATAGGTGTGGGCACCGCCACGATATAAAAAGAGGCCCGCTCCAGATCCAAGGCATCGTCCGTATAAACGATGTCTGTGTCCTTAAAGGCTTCCGCCGGCAATTCTCCGGAAACATCCTTCCCCTCACGCAGCATTTCCAGATGGCCGGCGTTTATATCGAAACCTATCACGCTCGTTTTTTTCGCCAAGGCCAACGCTAACGGCAGACCGACGTAACCTAAGCCGACCACCGCAATCTTTTTCCTCTTTTCAAGAAACTCCGAAACTTCCATCTCAAGCCTTTATTTACGAAGTGTATATATCCGTTCTATCATATCCACCACCAAGCGGCCTTCCTGCGCCGTGGCGGTAATGGCATCCGTCTTGCCTTGCAGCACATCCACCACATTCCGGATTACATAGTGATGGTTCTGCGCCGAACCTTTGTAATGCCCGTAGTCGTTGCCGGGATTGGTGGGCGGAAGCACCGGCATTTCGTAGCCCTTCACATGGCAGTATTCCACCTTGTCCATATACTGCCCGCCGATCTTCACGCTGCCGTTCCTGGCCACGACGGTAAGCGTACTTTCCAGATTGGCGTCATACACCGCCGTGGAATAGTTGAGGCAGCCCATGCCGCCCCCTTTCACGAAATCGAACTGCACCATGCCCGAATCTTCGAAGGCGGTGAGGTTCTGATGGCAGAAATCGGCGAAACGCGCCTGTATGTGGGTGATGTCGCCGAACAGCCAGGCCAGTATGTCCACGAAATGGCTGAACTGGGTAAAGAGCGTGCCGCCGTCCATATCGGCCGATCCGTGCCAGTTTCCCGGCAGGTAATAGCGGGCGTCGCGGTTCCAATAGCAGTTTACCTGCACCAGCTCGATCTGTCCCAGACAGCCCGACTCCACCAACGACTTGATCCATACCGAGGGGGGTGAATAGCGGTTCTGCATAACGCAGAACACGTGCCTGCCCGTCTTGTGCGAGGTTTCCAATATCCGGTCGGCATCGCGCACGGTGAGCGCCATCGGCTTCTCCACCACCACATGGGCACCGTATTCCATCGCCTTGATAGCGTAATCGGCGTGCAGTCCGTTGGGAACGCATATATTGACCACATCCATGCCGGCTTCCTTTGCCAGCATGACACCGTAATCCTGATAAAAATTTGCCGGATACGCCTCCAATCCCAGTATTTCCTTGGGCTTGACATCGCAAAGCGCCTGAACCCGGCACTCTCCGTTGCCGGTAACCATGGCCGCATGACGTTTACCGATATACCCGCAACCTACGATTCCAAAATTTATCATAGCCGTAAAAAAGCGGGTAAAGTTAATCATTTCGCCCGTTGTGGACAACGGATTCCGCCGCGGCATTCCGCGATTGATAGGAAAACCGTACATTTGTACCCTATGGAAAAACTTCGTGCCCTTATCGAGGAAGCCTGGGAGAGCCGGGCCTTGTTGCAGGAGGCGGCGCATGCGCAGGCCGTCCTGCAGGCGGTCGAATTGCTCGACCGAGGCGAATTGCGTGTGATGGATCCCGCAACCTGGCAGGTGAACCAATGGGTAAAGAAAGCCGTGGTCCTGTTCTTTCCGCTCTCCAAGATGCAGGTGATGGAAGTGGGGTCTTTCGAATTCTTCGACAAGATCCCGCTCAAGAAGAACCTAGAGAAAGCCGGGGTTCGCGTGGTGCCCCACGGCATTGCCCGCTACGGCTCGTTTCTGGAGGCCGGTGCGGTGATGATGCCCTCGTACGTGAACATCGGGGCCTACGTGGGTTCGGGAACCATGGTGGACACCTGGGCCACGGTAGGTTCCTGCGCCCAGATCGGCAAGAACGTGCACCTGAGCGGCGGCGTGGGCATCGGCGGCGTGCTGGAGCCCGTAACGGCCGAACCCGTGGTGGTGGAAGACGACTGCTTTATCGGCTCGCGCTGCATCCTCGTGGAAGGCGTGCATATAGGCCGCGAGGCGGTGCTGGGCGCGAACGTATGCCTTACCAAATCCACGCACATCATCGATGTAAGCGGCCAGAAACCGCGCACCTACAAGGGCATGGTTCCCCCGCGTTCGGTGGTGATTCCCGGCAGCATGCCCAAGGAGTTTCCCGCCGGCACCTACCACGTGCCCTGCGCGCTGATCATCGGACAGCGCAAGGCATCCACCGACACCAAGACCACCTTGAACGACGCCTTGCGCGATTTTAACATCTCTTGCTAACAACTCTCATATGAAACGGATAATCCTCTCCACCCTCGCCTTTTTCTCGCTTGCCCTCACCTTTTCGTGCTCGGCACAGGACCAATCGCACGTAAAGTATCTGAGCACGGCCGATTTCTTGGAAAAGGTCCACGACTACAAACAGAATCCCGACACCTGGAAATACAAGGGCAAGCTGCCCTGCCTCATCGACTTCTACGCCGACTGGTGCCGTCCCTGCAAGATGCTGGCGCCGGTAATGGAAGAGTTGGCGGCGCAATACGAAGGCCAGGTTATCTTCTACAAGGTGAACGTGGATGTGGAAAAGGAACTTTCGGCGGCCTTCGGCATACAGAGCATTCCCAGCCTGCTGTTCGTGCCTGCCGAAGGGCAACCGGCCATGAACGCGGGCGTGCTGCCCAAAGAGCAGCTGAACGCCTATATCCAGTCGTTTATTCTGGGTAAAAAATAAAGCGGGGTTCTTCCTCGCTTTCGCTGCAGAGGGTCAGTATAAGGTCGCCACAGCGCACGGAGGCGGCGGTATATTCCATTTGCCTGCCGTTCCTCACGATATATGTGCGCAAACGCAGGCGCTTTCCCTCATACCGGGCATAGCCGCCCAGCACCGGATACCGGCGCATCTCTCCTCCCAATCCGCAGCCGACATACTTGAGCAGGCTTTCCTTGGCCGTCCACAGGAGGAAAAACTGCGCGGTCCTTTCCTGTTCGCCCTGCGCCTGGCGTACCGGCAAGCTTTCCTCAGGCAGGAAAAAGCGTTCCAGAACGCCTTCTAAACCGCGGGGCCGCATCTGTTCGACATCCACGCCCACGGGGCTGCCGCCGGTGGCCAAAACGAGCGTCTCTCCCGAATCGCTGTAATTGAAAAAGAAGTCCGGATAACCGGCAAGATAGGGCTTGCCCTGCGCGGTACGCGCCATGTTCAGAGAATCATTCACGCCCAGTTCCGTCTGCAACACTTGCAGCACGAAGGCTCGCCCCAAGGTTTTCCGTTCGGCCTTGGAAATATCGTGCGGGAACGTCTTGATATGGATGGCGGGCATGTCCTGAAACAAAAAAAGCCCGATTACATCGGGCTTGGGATTTTTCTTGTGGAGTATAGGGGATTTAAAACTACAATGAGAATCAACACTGTTGTAAAATAACAACACATCAGCCCACGGCCAACTCTCAAGTTTATTCCTCTCTATCTCTCACACAAACAAACTCGATTTTTAACTGACAAAGATAGAAAAATTGATCAAGGGATCTGTCTTTAACTATCCCCAATACTCATCATCGTTCCTCTTTCCTATCCATCGGAACTAATGGCAAACATTCCTCTTTATTGACAACCTTGTCCCGCATATCCGCCTTGTCACTGAAGTTTCGTGATAGATTACGAATCAATTGACTATAATCGTCTGTTCCATCTTCTCTCTGATGGTAGTACACCTTCACTGACATACAATTGTTATGCTCAAACAAAGTCTTAAGCAGCGTGCGGTCGGAGTTTCCACACGAATGCCCCATAATAAAGACTTGGTAAGGTTCCAATTCCATAAACCCTAACAGTTGCCGGTAGTTGCCGGTTTCATGATAGTGAACCGATTTGATGTTGTCTAAAAAATCATTATCCTGCAATCTTTCAATTCGCTGGTAGTCTTCATCCTGTTCGTCACCATACCCAAAAATTATTGGATTTTGCGTATTGCCAAGTTGCCCATGTATATTGACAACTTCCTTGTCTTCACCTTCTTTAACATAAAGGCTCTCAGCGGTAGAAGTGTAATTAAAATTCAAGAACAATGTTTCTTGCGGCATGCAATATCTCTTTCTGAAAGAATCTATTTTTAGTTTTTTTTGAAGATAGTGTCTATTTTGCTCATCACGAGATGCAAAATGTTGATAAGCCTGATCCTCTTCCATCTCTCCTATCATTGATACATCCTCTTGTGCAACAATCATATCTGCCATAATTGAGCGAAAAAACAAATCTTGTTTTCCATAGGCTATCTCGATAGGAACAATCACAGAGTCAAACGCTTTTTGAATAGACGGAATCGGTTTCAAGGTCTCTGAATCAACAATTTGTACCAGATAGTTTTCAAGCCTTTTCTTTATTGCATTGAAATCGGCATTCAACTCCCGGACCTTTTCACTTCGTTTAACGGCATCTTCTTCCGTGAGCAGTCGTTTCAACTGCCCATAATATTCATTCTCAATGTCCAGCCAGTTTGAAACAGAACAGCAAGCGGAAATATGCTCAAAAAATTTGTTCTTAAATATCAACTTTACAGAACATCTACAATACCCATTTCTACTCAACCGAGTCAAGAATGCTATCACTTGTCCATACGGACTCTCACATGACTGAGATATGGGGGGAATAACGGCATTGTCTAAGTTTCCCCACAACACTTTGAACGATAAAAATTCATCTTCATAGGGATTCGGATCCTTGATTACCCCGTAAGTGTTCATTTGCAAAACATCATACTCGGAATAAATGCTATTCCCAAAATGTGTCCAATAGTTATCAATAAAGTCCTTGTAACCGGTCGCAAGACCATGCGCCTTATCAAATCCGTTCCCTATAACGACAATCCTATTCATTCCTCATACATTTATCCTCAAATGTACGTTATTTTCCAAACACAAACGAAGCCTTGCCGTCTTTCAGTTCCAGGGCGGCATCGAACTTCTTGCCGGCCTTGGACTTGAAGCCTTTCAGCGTGGCGGTCTTGCCCTTGGTCAGCAAGGCCGTCAGGTCTTTGTCGGACAACTTCTTGCCGGCAATTTCCCGCCAAATCTTCAGGTCGCAAGCCTCGTTGGTACACTTGGCCAGCTTCGGGAATAACTTCACCTCGCCGCCGCACAACGGACACTTGACGGTAGCCACCGGGGCAGCGGCCTCGGAACGTAGCTTGTCGCCCTGAACGGCAAGCAGTTCCTGCGTAATCTGCTTCGTGTACTGAATGATAGCCCCCTTGAAGGCCTCTGCCTTACCCTGTCCGTCGGCAATGCGGTTCAAGGCCGTTTCCCACTTGCCTGTCATCGATACATCGGAAATCAGTTTGTCCTTCACTATCTCATAGACCGCCAGGCCTTTCGCGGTCGGAACAAGGGATTTCTTCTGACGTTCCATATATTCCCGCCGGAACAAGGTCTCTATGACAGCCGCACGGGTGGCCGGAGTACCGATGCCGATGTCCTTGAGCGCGGCGCGTTCTTCTTCGTCCTCTATGTCTTTCCCTGCCGTCTCCATCGCGGCCAAGAGGCTGCTTTCGGTATGGAGCGGCTTCGGCTTGGTCTGCTTTTCTATCGAGGAAACCTGCTGCACTGGCAGCATATCACCCTCCTGCAGGTCGGGCAATTTGGAAACTTCTTCCTTATCTTCCGCCTGTTCCTCCGCTTCACCCCGTACCTGCCGCCAGCCCGGCTCCTTGACCACGCTGCCGCGTACCGTGAACGACACCCCTGCCGAGGTCAGTACGGCAACGGTGGCATCCTTGACACACGGAGCATTGAAGGCCTCCAGCATGCGGGAGGCCACCAGGTCGTACACCTTGCTTTCGTCTGCCGACAATGCACCCTCCCCTGGCAGGTTCTCGGTGATGATCAAGGCGTGATGATCCGTCACCTTCTTGTCGTCCACCGACTTCTTATTCAAGGCTTTGCCTTTCAGTGCCTGGGCGTATCTGGCCAAAGGCGCATACCCGGCCAACAGGGCGACCCGTTCGGGCATTTCCTCGTACACATCTTCCGAGATATACCGGCTGCCCGTACGCGGATACGACATCACCTTCTTCTCGTACAGGCTTTGGGCGACCGACAGGGTCTTGTCGGCCGAGAAGTTCAGTTTCGTATTGGCCTCCTTTTGTAAGGCCGTCAGGTCGTATAACAGAGGCGGTTCCTGGCGAACCTCCTTGCGTTCCACTTTCCCGACTTTCAGTTGCCCCGATTGCCGGATCTGCCCTACCGCCGCCTGTGCGGGGTCGGCTTGGTCGTAGCGGCCATCCGACCAAGCAGGGAACTTGACGCCGGCTTTCTCGGTATCGACCTTGATCTGCCAGTAGGGTTGCGGAACGAAGTTCTTGTTTTCCAAGTACCTTTCGCACACCATCTTCAAGGTGGGGGTCTGGACACGTCCCAGCGAGTAGTTGCCGTGGGCGGCAACCGCCAAGGCCTGCGAGGCGTTCAGCCCCACCAGCCAGTCGGCCTGCGAGCGGCATTCGGCACTGGTGTTCAGGTTGTCGTACTCGTTGCCGGGGCGAAGCCTGGCAAAGCCCTCCTTGATGGCCTTGTCGGTGAGGGATGATATCCAAAGCCGCCTGAACGGTGTCCGGCAATGCAGGTAATTATAGATGTAGCGGAATATCAGTTCCCCTTCTCGACCGGCATCGGTGGCCACCACGATCTCATCGCATCCGTTAAACACCTCCTTGATGACCTTGAGCTGCTTCAACACACCCGGATCGGCCGCCATCTTCTTGCCGACCTTCTTCTGCCGGGGAACCAGCTTGAACGCATCAGGAATCATTGGCAGGTGTTCGGCATTGAATCCCTCCCAACCGTATTCGGCCGGCATGGCCAACTCCACCAGATGCCCGAACGCCCAGGTAACCCTATACCCATTCCCCTCCAGATAACCGTCCTTACGGGCATTCGCGCCCAAAATGTTCGCTATGTCTTTCGCCACGCTCGGCTTTTCCGCTATCACTGCTTTCATGACGTTATAATTTGAATCTGAATTTCCGCCTCTGTTTGTTCTTCCCGACTTCAGCCAGACCTTTCCTTTCTCCCCGCCGAAGAATTTCTTTCTTCATATTCTCCAACGTAGTGAGGGCTATTTTGGGGTCAGCCTCAAACCGGATGACCGGATCTATAAAATGAAGTCGGTGGTTTTCATCCACAATGACATTATCACCCATTACGTCCGTAATGGAAACCGCTCCATTCGTATAGGTGTATTTTTGTTTCTTCGACGGCTCAAAACCTCGTTCCTTGAAATAAGCTGACACTTCTTCCTCGGAAGCATTCGAAAGGCCGTGAACGAGGGGTTGTTCCAACACGAAACGGAGATTGCCCATTTCATCTTCTGTAACACCCCGAAAATGATAGGGGACGCTTTCAAAAAGAAGATTGTGTGCCAAGTGTTCAAAAAGGACATTCGGCACGGAAGCCCCTTTCATCGCAAGAAGCGCAAAAGGATCCTTCAGTTTTAGAACCTTATTGTTTCGGGAATCGAAGTAAACACGGCTTTCCCTTGTGGGATCCAGATACTTTTCCAGATTTTCGGCTGCGGGGGGTAGGTAAAAGCCGTCTCGTTTCGCTATACCTATCAGTTTCCTTGCGCACTCTTCCTGCGCAACTTTCTCCCCATGCTCTCGATATGCAGTATATGTATCGGCCAATTCAGCCGCAAGCACTCCAATATACCCTCGGTCGCCCAGTGGCGGTCGGCCGGGTTCTCGATTTTGGAGAGATACTGCTCCGCTGTCCTTCCATCGGTCAGATGGATTTCGTTCAGATCCTGCATAGTCGTCGCTATTTGTTGCAAAAGTAGCCATAATTGATTTCATTACAATACAAATTTAGCAATTTAAATACCCCTGCCCCGCTTGCGGGGCTTGGCGGTCTGTTTTTTCTCACCTGATACTGGACGAACGGACGGTTGCATGGCCGTCTGCTTGTTTTCCAGATGGCGGCGGCTACGCTGCAGCAAGGCCGCCACCTCCCTGTAGGTGTAATTGACGTGTATTCCCATGCTGTTGAGGGCTACCTTGAGGGCCGAAGTGATCGCCTGCCACATGGAGGCCGTCGTGCCGTGTTCGGCCGCATGCGCGATAAACTCTTCGCCGGCAATGGCCGGAGTGCCGTATTGCCGCAGGTAGGATTGCTGTACGGCAGGATTCATCGATCGGTACACACTTTCGCACATGGTCTTGAAGGTCTTTTCACCCATGATTTCACGCAATCCCTTATGACCGACCACCTCGTGAAGAACCGTCTTCTTAAGGTCTTCCATTGAAGACTGATTGTCCAGCACCAACATGACCTCGTCCATCCTGGTGTTGTACCAGCCTTTACCGGCACGCATACGCTTTTCCATATCCTTATCATTGTGATGGATATCATCCGATTTGATGACTCGGATCGGCGTGTGCAGCTTGGCCGATAAGTCCCTTACCTGTTCCCTTGCCTCTATCATAATTTGCTTATCCCGCGCCACGTCCTCGGTCTCGGAGGCAAGGGAGGCGCGGCGTTGCTCGGGCGTCATATCGATACGCGATTGCACATTGCGGGATTCAACCTCGCCCGAGATTTGTCTGTATCGATCATCACCCAGACCATGGCCGAACTTACCGGTAAGGCTTTGATACTCATTATACGCTTCTTCATACCCCTCCTTATCATACCCCCGCACCCAAAGATTAAACCCTTTGTCGTAAGCCTCGCGGCTTGGGAAAACTCCATCACCGAATTCAAATCCGAGCGAACGATATTCATCACGCACAGCGTAATAAACCTCCATCGGAAAGGCTTCTTCTCCTAGTTCCTTACGTTTGCGGTCAAACTCTTCAAGCATAGACCACGCATCATGCTTTTCTTTCAAAGAATCAAGGTGATTCCTGTAAGTATTACGGTTACCACCCCGTGCGAACCCCTCCATCTCCTGTATGGCGTGCTGAACCTCATGCACCAGAACGCTCCTGAAACCCTCGTTCGACAGAGTTTGTTCATTGACACGTATCAAATTCTGACCGGCATACCAGGTAGCTCCCGTATAAAGAACCCCGTTATCCTTAGGATCCTCATACATCTCCAACCGCACCTGCTTCAATTTCGGATACGCCTCAAACAATTTTTTGTCCTTGACATAATCATCTAGATAGCGGATGTCGCCCGCCTCATAAACTTTCCGCAGTTCATCTGCCCTCACGGAAAGTTCTTCGAATCGGACATTTTCTCTTGGAGTTAACTCAACACCATCAAAGATTTTGTCGATAAGCGCATTATATTCCTTTCCCCAAGGCAAATCATCATAAAGATGATTCTTTCGTGCCAGCCCCTTTATATCAACCTCAAAGTCGGGTTCCTCGTAACGCCACTTCCCGTCCGCGCCCCGTTCCCAGCCCGTGGCCATCTTGATGGCCACGGCATCTTTCTTCGCGGCCTCCATCTCCTCTGCCACCGCCAGATTGTCCAAACGGGTCGTGGCTTCCTCCGCCTTGTCGAGGTTCGCCGCCCCCTTCTCCCCTATGAAGCGGAAACGGATTTCCTGCTCTTCTTTTGCGTTTTCAAAACTTTGCACTAATTTTGTCGCGTGGTCGAATAGTTTTCTAACGTCAGCGGAATTGGACCGCTGTTTGGAAAGCCATTCGGCCATTCTTTTTTTATCGAGATAATCCGCTAAGTTGTCCTTGATCCAATGGACAATCGCTATATTATTTTTAGGATATACACTTCGAATACTATTTATTTCGATTCGACCTTTCTTTTGGTTTGTCTGAATGGCAACAACAAAGTTTTTCCCATGGTGGTTCAGTTCTGTAAGGATGACATTGCTCCCGATATGGGTGGCGCTGCGGAACACAGCCAACGGATTTTGAATGGCGGTTACAAGATTTTGTACTTCAGACAAATCAAACGGATGATTATCCTGCATCGATTTATCCGACAAACGGCTTGCCACCATCTCTATCGGCAAATCCGGGATTCCTGCACCTTTCAGTGTTTGGCTTGGTCTGCCTAACCGATATATATGTCCCTTGGGTAATCCACCATTAATCTGCAGTTGCAATTCTTGATTGAACCTCCTGTTCACATCTACGATTTTCTCTTTCTTTTGCACCCTCCAATCTATCCCTCTCTTCTCCGCAGATCGTCTGGCCGCCTGTGTGGCTGCTGAATCGGGATTTCCGTTCGCTTGTTCGATAATTTGTTCGGCCGGCGTGGGGGCTCGCAGTTCACCCCGACCTGCCTTCTCGCGATATTCCAGGCGCAGTCTCACCCTTTCCTCATCGTAAGCCCTTGCCCGCTCGTGGTAATTTTTAACCACCCTGTCCTGTGCCCCTTGCGTCTTTTGCCTTCCCTTATGCAAAGCCAGTTCCGCATAGCCCATTGCGGAGTATCCCTTTAGTCCAAGGTATTCCTCTTCCGTCATAATGCCCCGGTTGATTCGGTCTTCCCTGATTCCGGCAGAGACGGACGGATCATATTGTACTTCCTCCTCTGGTTCGTCAAAAGACAGCGCAAGCTGCCCATATTTCCGCTCCTCGCCATACCCAATTTCCGGTTCCATCAAACTACTTAACCATCCTTCATTATTGGCAGATTGATACTTATACAACCTATCCATAGAACCCGATTCCGCCATAAGGCTGTTTGCAAGACTACCATCATCTAACCGAATGCTGACATGATCCTGCATTAATACACCCCGCCAATACAGCTCATCCTGGAGTTCCTTGATTCGCAAACGATCGACCTGCGCTGTCCCGTATGTGATGACCTGCTGTCCCCCGAACGCAATGGAGTCTTCTGCAATCTGTCGAGCCAAGTCCTTCACTTTTTCCCGACGGACACAATCATAGTTCGTATGGATATTTGCCTGTATTGTGCCGTTCCGTCCCAAAATCAAGTATGCCAATTTAGACCTTTCACCCAGCCGTTGACCTGATAGAAAAGCCGCCACGTCGGAAGAATTTGCTACGATACCTGTTTCTTTATAGTCTTTACTAAACACCAACTTGGAAAAGGAATACAACTTGACCGGGTATAGCCTCTGTCCGGGTTCAATCGTCAAATCCGATTTTACCTGCTCTCCATCTACAAACTCGCCGAACACGCCTGTCCGGGTATTGATGATGATTCCCGGCTGCATCCTGTTTCCGAAAATCCGCTCCCATTGGTTGAGCAAAGCCATATCTTCCCGACTCGCCTGCACATTACCGCTGGGATGGTTATGCACTAAATATATTTTGTCTGCATTGATTTTTTTATCTGCAGCTATCACTGGCTCAAAAGGGGCCAGACACGCCTTCGACGAACCCATCCCGAGGTGAATCACCGTCGGCTGGTCATCCTTGACCAAGACCGCAAAAGTATTTTCCACGGCCACCGTTTCCAATTGCTTGAATATGTAGGCCACGTCTCTCGGCGTAGTGACTTTATTCGGAGCCGAGAACGCAAACGCCTTGCTTTCCTCAAACACGCGCTGCACGTTGGCGAATTCGACCTCTTTGCGGAGCGTTTCCGGCTCCATCAAGAGATTATCATACCTCACCTCGTCCTTCGGCTCTTCAAAATTCAAATCAAGTTGCTTGTACATCTGTCCCTTTGTTATAATTGTTACTACAATCCGAGACTACGCTTCCCATTCGGGGCAACTTCCTGTTTCTTGGCGCAGGGTATTCTTTTCCCCTCCCTATAAACGGCCCGCTCCGTCAACTTACCGTTTGGATCCCATTCTTCATACAATCCATGCATCATGTCATCCTTATAGTATGCCCGCGCCGCAGGCTTCCCGTTTCGATGCCACATTTCACGCAACCCGTCCAGTTGCCTATTTTTATAATTCTCCCTCAGATACATCTGTCCCGTCCTATACCATGATTCGGACAACCCGTCAGGGTTCCCGTTTTTATAGTTCCTCCTTGTTTCTCTCTGGCCGTTCATATGCCACGACTCGCACAATCCTTCCAACTTGCCGTCCTTTAAATTGTACCGCGTAGACATCTGTCCATTCTCGTACCAATGTTCGTATAACCCATCCCGTTCTCCGGAACTGTTATAATGCACCCTTCTTTTCAATTGCCCGTTCTCGTACCGGGTTTCGTAAACATTATCCTCTTGCTTGATTTCTTCTTCCATTTTCGGATTTTCAAAGTTTTTAACTACATTTGCAACGAAATCCAAGTTTAGGTAGTTCACGTCTGCGGGAATCGTCTGCAGTTGATCTATCAAGACTTGGATTTCTTTTTGGTTTAGGTACAGCGCTTTTCCTTGCCCAATCCAGTTTACCCACTCTGTATCTTCTTTCGGGAAAATATTCCTAATACTGTTGACTTCAAGTTTTCGCCCTTGAATTTCGGGGTTAAGCGCGAGACCGACTAAAAAGTGCTTGTTATTTTGTTTTAACTCAAGAATAACATTTTGAGCCTTTTTAGGGTCTCCATATGCAAATACCGCAACAGGGCTGTTAAGTCTATTTACCAACCCCTTTATTTCCACAAGGTCAAAATCGTGTCCAAACAGAGTAGCCTTATCAAGCAACCTCTTCGCACTGAGTTGTATGGGAAGGTCTGGAACGCC
Source organism: Ruminococcus flavefaciens (assembly GCA_023667315.1). Classification (GTDB taxonomy): domain Bacteria; phylum Bacteroidota; class Bacteroidia; order Bacteroidales; family P3; genus Pullibacteroides. Next base: position 265,119 of record JAMPAI010000003.1, on the reverse strand, counting down.
TGTGCTTTTTAAAATAGCGCAAGGCCTTCCAAGTTCGTAAACGTGGTTGGAGGGCAAATCTCCCTTAATTTGCATATCTAACTCTTCGTCAAACTTTTTGTTTATATCGAATTGTTGGCCAAATTCTTCCATAGTTTTCTGACCTTTTAAAGGTGGGTTTTGAAAATCTTTTACTATTTTTATGGCAGAAACAAAGTCTTGCTTGTCTATTTCCTGCTGAACATTGGGTGACGCTGAGGAGAGCCAAGCGAGGCCTTTTTCTTTATTTCTTCGATGGAATCCATTAGTGGCGGAGTTTTAGCGAGGCCTTCTTTTTCTGCTGCTGCTTCTCCTTCTCTTGCTTTTTCTGGTCGTGCACGACCAACAGGCGTTTGCCATCCGAACGCAGGTTAAGCTTCTCGTGCTTGACACCGTCTTTGTCCATAACGTCTTTCAATTCCACCATTTTCCCGTCGGCGAGCCGCTGGCGCTGGGCGTATGTCAGCTTCTTGTCTCCGATATATTTAGGTATCGAATCCACCGAATCCTGAATGGTCTTGAAGTCCGGAATCGTCTGCAGGTGCTCCAGGCGGTTCAAGGCCTGCTGCACTTTCGGCGAGGCATCCGACCGCATGGCCTGCGCCATTTCGCCGGTTACGGTATCGTGCAGCACCGCCACGGCACGCACCTCGTCGTTCCGGTCTTTCAAGGCCGATTTGATGACCGAAACCGTGGCTTCGTCGTTCATGGCCGCCGCTTTCCGCACCTGTACGTCCGCATCAAAAATGGCCGCCATCAGGATTGCCTCGGTGGCGTTTTCGTTGCCTGCGGCCGCTGCCCGAACCTCCGGGTTTCTGGATCGGATAGCCACTTCAAGTACATATTCTGTAGCGCCGGCATGGTCGGCAGCAATCTCCTGCATCTCCGCATTCGGATCATTGATGGCGCGCACCAAAACCTGTTCGCTGGCATTATCGTTGGTGGCCGCCGCCTGACGGATTTCAAGGTATTCATCTGCAAAAAGCCGGTCGAGCGTATGCTGGTTCGTATTCGCATTGGAGGCCACCAGCAGCCGTACTTCCGGAGCTGGATCCAGCGACAGTTTTTCCAGAATTTCTTCCGTGGCATACGGATGGGAGGCCGCCAGACGGCGTAAATCCATGTCCTCGTTTTCGGCCGCCGCCATGATGGTGCGGGCGGCGATGGTTCGTTCAAGCACATTCACTTTCTCTTCGAAAAGTCGACCAGGTGCATTGATGATGTCTATTTCCGGCTTGGACGGATCATTCTTAAATAAGGGTTTCATGTTCTCTTTTTTTATGATTGTTTTGACTGATATTACAATCCCCGTTTCACCATTTTCTTTTTGGGCGCCACGGTACGTTTGTTGACCTGTTTCTGACTGCGCTGCCGGGCGGCTTTGCTTGCCGGGATGCGCTGCACGCGGTTGGTCTTGGGATTCCGCTTGATCAGCGTGTCCCCTTTCAGCACCTCGCCCTCCTTGCGCAACTGTTCATTCTCCTTGGCCGTCAAGTCCTTTTCCATTGCTTTCTCCTGCCGGATCAATGCCTGGTGAATCTGGTTGTCGCCGCCGATGAATAACGCTCCGCTCCGGGGCAGCCACGAACCCTCCGGCGTACGCGTATATACCTCTTTCGTTATGCGCCCTTGCAGCAGACGGTCCATATCGCCGTTCTTATGCAGTTGCTCCAGGTTGACCCCTTCTTTCTCCAGCATCTGCATCAGTTTCTTGAATTCCTCGGGATTGATCGGTTCCTTGCCCTGTTCGCCGATTTTTTCGTTGGCGGCAATGCTTTCCCTTTTCTGCTTCCGGCGCTGGTAGGCACTGTACAGGTTCGATATAATCGTATCCAGCAGTACACCTCCCTCGGTCTTATTGGGGTCAATCTGAGGCTTGTTCACGGTCGGCATGATGCTCTCCTTGAGGTTTGCATTGGCCGCTTTCTCGCCCTTGAGTGCCTGGCTTGCGTCCACTTCCGGGGTTTGTTCCGGTGCAGCTTCGACCGGAGCCTGTTCCGACACCGGCTCAGCCTGAGGGATGTTCTGTTCTTGTTCTTCTTTCATTGTCTGTCTGTTATTAAAAGGAGGGAGCTTTCGCTCCCTCCTTAGATGAAACAACTATCTCCCTGACTTGGATTAAAGTTTGGGGCCGTTCGACTTCTTGTTTTTTACCTTAGGCTTTTCCACCTTGGCCACCTTGGGCTTTTCGGCCACGGATTTCTTTTCCGCCTGCTTCTCGCCCGGTTCGAAAACGACCTTGGCATTTCCGCCCAGTTTGATCCGTGCATCGATCTTGGTGCCGTCTTTTTTCTGCAGGCCTTCCATCTTCACCGTTTCGCCCTTGCCCAACGCGCTGCGCTGCTCGTCCGTCAGCTCCACGTTCATGAACTTACGGGGAGCGAAGAACACCAGGGGATACTGCTTCAGTCCGAACTCGTACGTATCGAACTGCAGCACCGTCTTTTTGAGGTTCCCTTGACGGTCGGGCAATTCCATCACCACGGGCTTGCCCTCTTTCAACGCGGCGGCGTTCTCGTCGGAGATTTCGTGGCCGAAGAATTTCTTGAACGTGTTGTCGGAGATTTTTTCCGCAGGAACAGCCTTAAAACGGTTAAGATCACGATCGAAAGAAACATAGCATTTTTCCATTTTGGGTTCCATGCCATCCTTGCCATGGTTCACGTCGATTTCAACGACGGCACCGGCCTGGCCGTTTTGAAAGAGGTTGTTCTTTTCTTCCGGCGTAAAGGTGTGCCCTTTGTACTGGGAACGGTCCACTTCCTGATTGAAGCGGGTAACCGCCTTGATTTCGGCTGCCTGCTCCTTGCCGTTCACGTAGAACTTGCCTTGTTCTTCGTAGCGTTTTCCGTTGCGTTCTTCGGTAAAGGCGTACAGCTTCGAGGTCATCTTGCCATAGGCCAGGCGACGCAGATCCTGCGAGTTAACCAGTTCCAGCACGTTGACATTCTTTGCCGCCAGCGTTTCCACAAAGTCAAGCATCTGTTCGGTGCTGACACGCGGTTTGTACGAGCCGGCTTCGAGCTTGCCCATCTGGTCTTTGACTTCCGTCTTGATTGTTTCTTCCATGTCATTTGATTTTAAATGGATTAATAGAATGAGTTATCGAGACAAAAGTATCGGGAGCCGCGCATGTGGACGGTGTTTTGGATGAATAAGTTTCCTAACTAAAACAAACATCCTTCTACATATCAATCAATTAAACGAAAGCCAATCTATCCATACGCATCAAAATCGGATGTGCTTTATGTGCTTTTTTGTGCTTTTTAGGATTTATGTGCTTTTTTGTGACTTTTAGGACTTTTGTGACTTTTTTCAATGTTAAAAGGCTGATATTGAAACAACAGTAGCCTCCCAGCAAAATCAAGGTTCGCTTTGCCTTTGCGCTCGGCTTATTCGTATCTTGGACTTCGCCGAAGATACTCTCGCCTCGGCAAAGCCAAGCCCAAAGTGAACTTTCGGTCTGGCTCTGCTCTCAGCTTATGCTTATCTTTGCGCATTGAACAGAAAAGGTATGACTTCAAAAAATCTCTTGTCGGAACTCGAAAGCATTTCAAAGGAATATGCCGAATTGGCGTTGCCGCAAGCCGTTTTCGACTACGAAAAATACAGGCTCTACCAAATTGTAGGCAGTTCTACCCGCCTGGAGGGGGCGACCCTTACCGATGCGGAAGTGGAGATATTGCTGGAACAGGGACGGACGGCACCCGGCAAATTGCTGGAACACCACTTGATGGTACAGGACAACTTCCGTGCCATGCGGTTTGCCCTTGCCGAAGCCGACAAGAAAACCCCTGTCAGCCCCGCATTATTACAATCTTTCAACGCCTTCAACATTCAGCAGACGGGTAGTGTTATCCAAACCATCTTGGGCAATGTGGATATGACAAAAGGAGAGTTCCGCGTTTCGGCCGTGAAATCCGATGCCTTGGGGTATTACGAGGAAGCTTCGAAAGTTCCCGGAATGGTTGACCGACTTTGTGCCTCCATCAACAAAAGACTGCAGGAAAGTAAATCGCTTCCCGAACAATTGACATGCGCCTTTGACGCCCACAGTGACCTGGTGCTGATTCATCCCTGGTATGACGGAAACAAAAGGACGTCCCGATTACTGATGAACTACGTCGAACGCTACTTCGGCCTGCCGCTCACCACGGTGCACAAAGAAGACGTGCATGAATACCTTTCGGCCTTGAAGGCCTTGAAGGACAACAACGACCGCACGCCATTCCATACCTTTATGTTCGGGCAGCACATCAAGACGTTAAGGACGGAGATTGACGAATACCGCCGGCACCTGGGCGTTACCATAAAACCTACAACCAAGAAATCAGAGTCCCGGCAGTCCAAAAAGAGGGGCTTGAAGTTATAATTACAACAGGTTCATTTATCCAACTTTTGCTTGTCTTTCTCTTCCAAATCTTTCAACAGTACGTACAAAAAGTCCAGATACTTCTTATACCTTAGCCATGCACAGAGATACCCCAGAGCCAAACCTGTCACACCTACCGCTATAATCAGCATGATACCCTCTTTAGAAATCATTATTTCCATCTTCTCTATATTTTTTACCGCTTCTTGGCAAAGATAGCATTTTTCTCCTGCGTTCCCTACTCCGCATCCTCCAGCAGGTGGCAGAGGTCGGGGTCGGCTTCGATGCGGGCAATTTCGTCCTTGACGAGCTGCTTGGTCTCGGCCACGATGCGGTGGTAGTTCGCCATAATGGTCTCTTGCATCTTATCCTCGCCGTTCTCATCTGTAAAGTCGGTGATTACCGGTATCTTTTGATACTGCTTTTCTTCGGCTTTAACTTTCTCTACATCTACGACTATCGCGGCATTAAACATCTTTTGCTTGATTTTCTGTCCAAAATCATCCACCACGGTTCCAACAAACATACCTTGCGACAAATTTGATATTTTCGAGGCCGGTATCAATGAATCCAACTGGGTGGAGATAGATACCGATGTATCATGTTTGTTGATGGATAGGCTCTGCCTGCGCTGTAGTACCTTTCCAAACCGTTTGGAGATCAAGTCTGCGGTTTCTCCCACCACCTGCCCCGAAAATAGATTACCCACTGTATTCTGGATAACTTTACTTTCCTTATCTCCGTAATCCCGATTCAGTTGCGAGAAGTCCTGAAAGCCGAGACAGACGGCGACCTTATTACTACGGGCTGTATTGACAAGATTATCAAGACCTTTGAAATACATAGTGGGCAATTCATCAATCAACACACAGCTCTTCAACTGACCCTGCTTATTGATGAGTTTTGCTATACGACCGTTATAAAGCCCCAATGCGGCCCCATATATAGCTTGCCTATCGGGATTGTTGCCCACGCACAGAATTTTTGGTTCTTTCGGATTATTGATATCGAGCGTAAAATCATCCCCCGACATTACCCAATATAGTTGGGGCGACGACATACGCGACAAGGGGATTTGCGCGGAGGCCAACTGCCCCTGCAACTGGTCTTGTGCATTGCCTTTCCATGCACCTACAAAAGGCGACAGGTAGGCTTCCAGCTCGCCATAACTCATTAATATCGGGAAAAGTTCAGTATATGGCACGTTCAGCAGTTGAATAACGTGCGGGAAGGTGCAATATCTACCACCTTTATAGATTTTCAAAAACCATATAATGGCAGATACGAGTGTAATAGGAGATTCCACGAAAAATTCGCCCTGTTTCTGAATCCATGTCTTGTTCAGATTGAGCATGATGGTATAGGCGGCCTCGTAGGCATCCGTTATGTCCGTCATCAATTTCGGGTTTATGGGATTGCATCGGTGGGAACGGCGCGGATCGTCAAAATTGAGTACATAGACAGATGGATTAATCTTGTATCCTTTCGAGTGTAGACGATAGTGATTGATTGCTATATCGGAAAGGGCTGGAAACTTATAGTCATAGATATACATCGCGAAACCTTTCTCAATACACTGCTTAATGTAGTTATTGATCACTGCGAAGGACTTGCCAGAACCAGGTGTTCCCAGCACCATACTTGCCCGAAACGGATTCACGACATTAATCCAGCCGTTCCGCCATTTCCCACGATAATAGAATTGGGTGGGAATATTTATCGAATTTTTGTTCGTTTTCCTCTTTCTCTCTTGCATGAAACTCTCGTTTTCATCATTGAATTGGTCTTCCATCAGGTTGACCCGGATCAGGCGCGAGGCCAGGATGCCGCCCCACATCAGGAAGATGAAGCCGGTGGACGTCACCACCCCGTATATAATGTACAGCGTATGCGACAGCCTGTAGCCATGCACAAAGAAAACGCCGCTTCCGAAAAACAGCAGGAAGCCGACCACGATACGCCACATCACGTCCTGCCACGACAGGTCTTCCTTCTTCTTGCCCGAAACCCCCATACAGCCGACCGCCAGGAACAGGAAACAGATGATCTTGGTGGGCCAGGTAGTCGAATACATGCCGTAGAGTGTCTGTAACCGCATCAATATCTTGTTGACGAAAGCGTGATACACCCCGGCCTCCTTCCATACCGGGAACATGAAATAATACAGGTGAATGAAAAGGAATACCACGGCGATAATCCGAAGCACCCCCATGAATTTCTCGATGGTCTTGTCGTCTGTCGTGTCTTGCATGGCTGTAGGTTTTACTGTGTTACAATCTTCTATGTTTTCTTCTGCGTTCTTCTTCCTCCTCTTCGTCCTCGAAGTGGAAATGGGTGTTGGCGCGTTCCTGCTTGGGAACGGCCTTGGCACCGCCCTGCGTCCAGCCTGAAGCCGGGTTTGGCGAATTAGGCGCATATTGCGGCAGGTAGCGCCGTTTTTCTTCCCGAGGTAGGATGCCGTCCAGCAGCGTGTCTATCTTCTGCCATACGTCCGTGTCCTGCTTGCTCTCCCGGTCTATCTTCCTCCCGACAACCAGCCTGTCCGGGATAGGCCGGTTGTCGAAGAACTTCTGCCAGGCCTGCGCCGAAAGCGAGCGGTGCACCTGCGAGGCGTTGAACACCACCTGTCGTTTCTGGTCGATGACCGTACAGCCATACGGCTTTCCGTCCAGGGTGAAGCGGAACACATAGCTCATCCCGACCGCCGCCGCTTTCCTGTTCAGATCCTGCAAGTCCTTCGCCTGCAGGTGTCCTTCCATCAGTTTCCGCAGACCCTGCCGCCGGCAATAGGCCTTGGCCTCCAACCGGGACTGCTCCACCTTTTGGGTCACGCCATCGTACATAAACTCCTTGCCGAGTTCCGAAGCCGGCACCCAGGGCGTGCGTTGCCCATTGTCCCCGTCCGAGACGGCGTAGGAAAGCCCTTTGCCGGCTTCCGTATCGACAACGTTCATCCTGACCCCGCATTCCTCCATGAAGGTGCGGAACTCGCCGAAGCCGGTAAAACGGTAATCCGCCAACAGACGGGAGCATACGCCCGCCACCTGCCACGCCACCTCCGCCTTGCCCGCCTGCGTTTTCTCCACCACCGCCACGGATTGACGTTCGGATTCCTCGGCCTTGTGCAGGCGGTATTTCTCCTCCAACCCTTTCCTGATACGGTTGGCGCGGTAACGCTCGTGGCTGTCGCCGATCTTCCGACCCCGTTCATCGATGTTCGACACCACGATATGGACGTGATGCCGCTCGATGTCGGTGTGCTTGAAGATGACGCACGGCTGGTCGCCATACCCCAGTTCATCCAGAAGTTCATGCGCCATTTTGGTCAAAAGGCCGTCCGTACAGATGTCCTTCGGGTCGGGGTTTAGCGAGATATGGGTCACCGGATTCCGCACCCGTGCGTTAAGCTGGCGGCGGTCGTCGAAAACGTCCACCATCTCCTGCTTGTAGGGGATTCCTTCCTCGTTGAACCGCACCGGTATCCTGTCGCTGTCCAGCAAGACCGCCTCACCCTTGGCCACCTTCTCCATGTTGTAGCCCACCACGGCATCGATTTTAGTGGACTTGGTTATCTTGATCACCATCGGCAAACAGTTTTTCGATTCCCTTGGTAAGGGCTATCAATTGGTCGGTATGCACCGCCAGGCGTTCCAGATTCCTCGCCACCAGTTCCGGCATGGGGTTGGCGGCCTGCTGATGGAGCGTCCTCACCACCTGGTTGTAGTTCGTCCCTACCTTGCGGTACTCCTTCATCAGGTCGTACACCGCCGCCAGATTCGGGTTGGACCTGGCGGGTTTCTGCACCACGGTAACCTGGCCATAGACGGCAATCTGACGGATAAACTCTCCGATATTCCCGTCTTTGTATCGGTCGGCGTTATGCTTGATACGCGCATATTCGTCCTCGCTCACGCGTATCTCAATCCGTTTGGTTTTCTTTTCCTCTTTCATGTTTTTCCGATTCAGCCGTTGTCTTTAGGGATTTCCTTGTACTGCAAATACACCTGAACCTTGGCCATGATGGCGGCGATATAACGTTCCATTATCTCCTGTCTGTAATCCTCTATATCCTGCACTTCCAAGACCTCGTCGAACGTCATCTCCGCCTTGCCGCCTTTCACCACGGTCGCTTTCGTTATCCTATACATCCGCACCTCCTTCCGGCCTTTTCCATTGTCCGTTCCACCGGAAGCACGGCACCATAAGCACCCCCAGCTCCCGTTTCTCCTTCATTATTCCGTAGCCGTCCGCCTGCAGTTGTGCCATATACGCCTCCGGGTTCCTGATGCCGAAACGACTCTTTATTTCGGCCGGCGTGCGCCAATAGCGCAGGTATCTCAATACATCGATATCAGCCTTCATGATCTTCGGGGATTTGTTTTTTCTTTTTCAATTCTTCAAAGAAACCGGGAGTATCGTGGATGTTGCCGACGACCTCGTTATCGTCAAGATATAAAGAAAAATTTGGCCTTTCATCTATTAATCTCATTCCTTCTTCATAGAAACAGGGTCCAAAACACTGATATCGGATTATATCCCCCTCAAAAATCTCCACTCCATTTATATCTTTAACACCGGTGTTTTGGCATAATGTTTCGGGATCAACATTCCAGTCACAATCCTCATTAACTATCCGGTGAACGATCTTTCCGGCTTCTAAATCCTTTACGTAGTAGCCATAGACCCACCCGTTTTTCGGCGTGGTCTCAGGTGAAGGATTCAACACCTTTCCCCTGAATAAGATTTCTCTGTACATTTTCTTATTTTTTAAGGTTAAACATTCTGGTTATTCCGTCCGATTGCGACTTGGGAGCAATCGTTTTGGCCGCCACCGGCCTGAGGTGGCAAGTGGTTTTTGTACGGACAATCGAAGATTTGTACGTACAAAAACACATCTTGCCGTTTTTTTTTCGTGTACACACACTTTGTACGGACACCACAGGGAGGTGTGGCTGTACGGCAGAAAAGCCAAAAGGCCTTTTTGCCATACGGACATACGGAGGTGTGTACATACGGATAAAAGGACAATATGCCGTCTGTCCCTGCGTACCTTTGTCCATATGGACTTTCAGCCATAAGGCCATCTGTACGGAAGTCCTTGTGTACATTGTGCCGTCCCGCCTTTGGGATGTAACGCCATCGGGATGTATATCCATACGGCTGAATGGACATATAGCCATTTGTACATTGCGCCATTTGTACAAACAGCCATACCGCCATACGGACGTTTGTACATTTGTACATTCGTCCGTATGGCCAAACGTACCTACGGCTGTATGTACGTTTGTACATTGCGCCATAACGCCATACGGACGGAAATACAAACCGCCCGATGGCGGCAGTGCCGTATGGCGATACGGCTGTATGGATGAATGGCTATTTGGATTTCGGGTCGGCATGGAAAGAAGAGTTACAATCCCCGTCCGCGCACACGCTTCACCTTGTGCTGCCGGACAACGATTTCCGGGTTTTTAAAATTTTGTATTACCTTTGCACACGAACTGAGCTTCATTCTAACGTCCGCGGAATTGTACTGCGGTTTAGAATGGAGCTCTTTTCGTAAGTCCTCCAACCATATTTCCATTGATATAGGCTTCAGGTAATCCGCCAGGCCAGCATTGATCCAATTGACGATATGTAGATTCGAACTACGATAGTGTACGCTCCGCACACTGTTCACCAACACCTTGCCTTCCTGCCGGTTGGTCTGCAAGGCCACCACGAAGTTCTTATCCCCTTGACGCAACTCCGTAAGGATCACGTTGCTCCCGATATGGGTGGCGCTGCGGAACACGGCCAACGGATTCTGGATGGCCCGCGGAAGATTCTCCACTTCCGATAGGTTGAACGGATGGTTCTCCTGGTTCGACTTGTGCAGCAGTCGCGCCGAAGCCATTTCTATGGGTAAATCGGGGATGCCGGCACTCTGCAGGATGCCGCCGGGTCTACCTAACTTATAGACATATCCACCCGGCAGAAGTCCTTGCGCCTGTCGCCGCAACTGCTCGTTGAAGCGGCTGTTTATTTCATGAAGCGGGGTCATACAAGCGGATTTTCAAGCGGCCATGAAACACGCTGGAGGTTGTAGAGCTCGATCGCACAGGATTCCAGGCGGCAGCCCGCGCTTTCGGACTGCGGCTTCTGACAGATGGCATCGCATTGAAGCAACGCCTCGATGCAACGCCCGATGTAATAGCCGATATGCCGGCCGGGATCCGGCGCGCACTCGAAGGGTGTAACCACCTCGTAGCCCTGTTCCACAAGACGTTCCTTGGCCATCCGCGCTTCCTGCCGGGCGGCTTCCTCGCGCCCCGTAATCGGCAGCGACACAAACACTTTCTTTGGCTTATTTCCGTTCATGACATTTGGGTATTGGGCATCAAGTATATCTTTCATCTTTTAAGCGGTTTTCAATAATGATTTCGTTTCAGCGAGGCGTTGGCAGAGTGCCTCGCACAATGCCCGCGACATATTCACCTCCACGGCGTTTCCTATGTATTTTTTCTGTTCCTCCTGAGTTCCGATCAGCACATAGTCCTCAGGGAAGCCCATTATGCGTTTCAACTCGTCCGTCTTAAGCATCCGCATATAGATGTCGATGATATGATAGAGCCGCATGAAGCTTTTGATTCTGCGCGTCATAGGACTATCATCGGAGTGCAAGGATATATCAGGAAGGCTCCCCGGATCTGTCGTGATAAGACAAGGGGGACGTTTGTCCATACGGGCGATAAGCGTGAAACAAGGGTCGTCGATATCGCGCCCGAAGCTCCGATACTGCGGGTTGAGCAGATAGTGCTGCCGCACCGAAATCAAAGCCTGTTTCGGCTTGGTCAACACCGCCGGGCATGGATTTTCCAGACTTGACAACTGCCCGCCTCCCGAATACTCGTTGCCGAAGAAAGCGGTCACCACGGAAAGCCGATCCTTGGTGGTGAGGGTCGGGGCGGGCGCTTCTATGGAGTGGTTGTGTCCATTTCCATAGTAGGCGGAGACGAACATATGGTGATCCCTGCAGGTGATGGTTCCCGCAGGGCCATTGATGGATACATTCTTGCCCCCAGGGCTGCCGCTGTATTGTTTGGATAAGAACGCTTCCTGCCCGCCCGCGACAAACCGGACAAGCCCAGCGTAAATACGTTCGAGGGTGTTCTCGGAAAGAGCCCTTTCTCGGAATATAGAGTTTCCCAAATCGGAGAAATCGAGCACATCCCGCACCGGCTTCCACTTTTCGAGCGAGCCGAACATATCGGCCTTTCCGCCCTTGCAGTGTGTCGCTGCGGGAAACACGATCGGAAGCCCCCTTTTGGCGAATATGCCGAAAAAACGTTTCCTTGTCGTATAAGCACCGTAGTCGGCGGCATTCAAAATCCTGTGCTCGAAGTCATAGCCGTAGCGGCGTACACGGTTGCACCACCGCACGTAACACTTTCCCTTATCGCGGGATATCGGCTTGCCGTTCTCGTCCATATCGCCCCACGACATGAATTCCTCCACATTCTCTATCTGGATAAAGTCGGGATTCAGGGCCTCTATGTAGCGGAACAGGTGTTCGGCCAGGGTGCGGCTATCCGCATCGCGCGGCTGGCCGCCCTTGGCCTTGCTGAAGTTGGTACATTCCAGCGAAGCCCACAGCACCACCTTGGCGTCCGGATACTGCATCTTCATGCGTTCGGCGTGTGCCACGAGCGGCGAGAGCTGCAGGGTGCGGATATCCTCGGTAAAGTGCATCGCATCGGGATGGTTGGCCGCATGGCTGGCGATGGCGTTCTTGTCGTGGTTCACACAGGCGATCACCTTGGCGCATTGCATGCCGTCCAAACGGGCGGATTCCACACCGGTACTCGTGCCACCGGCACCGCAGAACAAGTCTATGTATAACAGTTTCATGGCTGTTTCTTTTTTCCCGCAACCTTGCGGAGCTGGCGGGCAATCGCCGCCTTTTCTTTCCCTACCCTCGCCATATAGACGACAATCGCGGCCACAGCCACGCCGATAAGGCAGCACACTATCACGCTCATACGAATCTCCTTTTTATGGCAGTGTCGCCGTATGTACATATGGCATTTTGTACATATGTACCTATGGCGGTTTTACCGTATGTACATACATCCGTTTGTCCGCACGTACATATGTACATATCGCCATGCAAACTTTTAGCCGTCTGTCCATTCATCCAGACATCCATTCTGCCAAAAATTTTCATGCAACTTGAAAATTTATTTTTCATTATAAAACAATTACTTACAAACACAAAACTTTCATCAATCGAAAATCTCAGAAAATTTCAGAAAGTTTTGCAAAGGTATGAAATTTAAGAAATAATAAGCCATCAATTATTATTATTTATTTTCGCACCACAAACATTGAGATTGCTTATGTCAGTCACCATATCCATTGCAACACAGAAAGGAGGGGTGGGGAAAACCACGCTCACGGGCATGGTTGCGGGACAACTACACTATGTGCACGCCTTGCGCTGCCTGGCCATCGACGCCGACTTTCCTCAGCACAGCCTCAGCGGTCTGCGCGACAGAGAGGAGAAAGCCTTGTCCACCTCCCCGACCCTCTCCGATTTGTGCCGGAACTTCTACGCAAAACACGACTTCGGAACCTATCCCATCTTCAAGACCGGCACCGAATCCCACAACGCCACGGCCTCGGCCATCCTCTCGCGCATCCCCGCCGCCGACCTTCAGGTGATCCTGATCGACCTGCCAGGCAGCGTGAACCAGCCAGAAACCCTGCAGACCCTGCTCGACGTGGATTATTTCTTCGTGCCCGTGATTCCCGACCGGGTCGTGATCGAAAGCACCATCTCGTTCCACGACCTCATGATGAAACTCAAAAGCAAGGAAGAGTTCCGCGACCGCTGTAGGATGAAAGACATCCGCTATTTCCTCACGCAGGTGGACGCCCGCACCAAGCAGGACAAGATTATCGAACAATACCGGGACGCCTTCGCCGCCGCCGGCATGCGGTTCATGGACACGTGGATCCCCAAGTCGGTGAAATTCTCGAAAGAGGCCCTCGACACCAACACCATCTACCGCAGCACCCTGCTCCCCATGACGCCCGGTACGGCCAGCGAGCTGCACATCAGTTCCCTCACCAACGAAATCATCTCGATATGTCAACCCACACAAGCCCTATAGGCAACAGCAGCATGGATGCGCTGCTGGCCAAGATGAACCGTTCGCAGATTCAGATCCAACCCTTGCCGGAAGTGCCGGAACCGCCCGTGGCGGAGGAGCCGGCACCCAAAACCGAAGCAGCACCGGCACCGCAGGAGAAGAAACGGCCGGGAAGGAAGAAGAAGGATGCGGCGGGTTCCGTCCGTCCCGCCGTCACGGCGGGCAAGGCGATGGACTATGCCGCTTACCACGACACGTTCCTGGTGCGCGACACCGATGAGGAAATGGGCGGGCTGCGGGTGCAGCTGTCGCAACGCAACAGCCGTGACCTCCGGTTTATCGCCACCTGCACGGGAGTATCGCTCACCACGTTGGTTAACAACGTGCTGCGCCACCATATCGAACAACACGCCGGCGTTTTGAAAACCCTTACCCGTCCCGCCCTGAGCTGGGAGGAACGGGACAACGACTCCGACAATGACCAATAGCGCAATCATAGTCCTGGCCTTGCTCGTGTGGACGGTGTTCACCCTGTTCTATTTCCGGCAGGAGATAAGCGGTGCCGTGAACGCCCTCGGCAACGGCCACGATGCCACCCCAAAAAACGCCCCGTCTTCGGTAAGCATGGAAGACTGCCTGGGTGTCTCCAGGCAGTCGGCGGTTGCCAAGGCCGCGCCGGCGCCCGTACAGGAACCCGCCGCCGGGGAAAACACCGAAAGGAACGACCGGGAGGAAGAAGTGAAACAGCCGGATGTCGTCCCCGAACCTGTCGCGTTTCCTGAGCCTGAATCTGAACCTGAACCGTCGCCCGCTCCCGAGCCAGTTCCCGAAGCCGTTCCCGACTTCATGCCGGCCAAGTCGATGCCCATGGCAATCGTGGACGTGGACGACGAGTGGATATTCGAACAGCAGGACATGCAACAGGCCTTGGAAGAAGAACGCCTGGTGACGGAGGTGGAACAGAACCTGCGTCAACCGTACCGTTCCGAGAAAGATGACCGCCAAACGGCGGAGAAGCTGCACGGGCTGCAGGATCTTGAAATCTTCAACGCCCTGCGCCACGACTCCCGACTGCGCACCGACGAGATCCTGGCCAAATATCCGCCGCTGCCGCAGGAACCGCTCCCGCAGGAAGACGTGGAAGAAGACCCTGAGGAGGAAGTGGAGGAAGCGGACAATGCACCTGAAGAAGAGGCCATGACCGAAGAGGAAACGGCGCACGACGACATACAGGACTTTTTATCGTAACAACATTTAAATAAAAAAGCATGAAAGCAAACAGAATCAAACTCTTCGCGGTGGCGGCCATGGCGGCCCTGCCGGTCTTCTCGATGGCGCAGAGCGGCTCGCAGGCCAAGAGCGCGTTAACTCAGGTTACAAGTGAGTTGAAGGGCATCTTCGAAACCGTCTCTACCTTGGCTTTGATTATCGCAGCCTTGGTGGCCATAGTGGGAGCCATTATGGTATTCGCAAAGATACAGCAGGGCGACCAGCAGGCGGCCAAAACCATCGGAGGCTGGTTCGGAGCCGTCTTATTCGTGTCGTTGGCTATCGGCATCGTCATCAAGGCGTTCTTCCTGTAATCCCCTGCCGCCATGATCGCCTATTACACCATCAACAAAGGCACCGGAAAAACGGTGGAGTTCAAAGGATTGAAAGCTCAGTACATCAAGTACCTCGTGATTGTGGGGGTGGCCTTATTCGTGCTGTACTTCATCCTCCAGTTTACCGGCGTGCCGGTGGTGTTTACCGTGGCGGTCGTGGGCGCAGGCGGCGTTTTCGGAATCGGCTACATCTATAAGATGAGCAAGAAGTACGGCCGGTTCGGGCTGGAGAAGATGCAGGCATCACGCAGCCTGCCCCGCTTCATCCTGCACCGCCGTTCCTTCCGCACCCTTTTATCCAAGAAATCATGATCAACAACGCCCCCACCTCCACCCTGGAACGGCTTAACCCCATCCTGTCTATTGAGAAAGACTGCATCCTCTCCAAGCAGGGGGACTATACCGTGGCGTTCGAGCTGCAGCTGCCGGAAATCTTCACCCTCACCGAACAGGAATACTGGAACCTGCACGACACCTGGGTGAAGGCCATCCGTGCGTTGCCGGAATACAGCGTGCTGCACAAGCAGGACGTTTTCGTGCAAAGAAAATACCAGCCCGCCTACAACGGGCCTGAGCCTTCTTTCCTGAGCAAGAGTTTTCAGTTGCACTTTGCCGAACGACCCTATCTGGAACACAAGTGCTATCTGTACCTTACCAAGACCTGCAAGGCCAACAGCCGCAAACAGTCGCTGTTCACGACACTCTGCCGAGGCCGGCTCGTGCCGCTTGAAATCCACAACCAAACCACTTTAGATCGCTTTATGGAAGCGGTAAACCAGTTCACCGCCATTCTGGAAGCCTCTTCCTTTATCAAGATGCGTCGCCTCACCGAAGCCGACCTGGTCGGTGCAAAAGAAAAGACCGGCCTGCTGGACAGCTATTTCAATTTCTTCGAGTCCACGCCCGCCGTGGCGGACTACGAACTGCGTTCCGACCGGATCATCCACGGCAACCAACAGGCCTGTGTCTATGCCATTTCCGATGTGGACGACCTGCCCATGCAGGTTTCCCCGGCGCGGCGGCACGACGCCCTGTCCACCGACCGTTCAGACTGTCATCTGAGTTATTCGGCACCCATATGCCAGTTGTTGGCGCATAACCATATCTACAACCAATACATCTTTATCGACGATGTAAAGGAAATGACCCGCAAGCTCTCACAGCGGAGCAAGCAGATGCACTCGCTTTCGAAGCTTTCGCGGGAAAACACCATCAACGCCCAGTACATTGAGGACTTCCTCGACCTTGTACTTGATGAAAACATGCTGCCCTGCCGGGCACACATGAACGTGATCGCCTGGGGGACGGAAGAGAACTACGACCAGATGCGCAACGACGTGGCGGCAGCCCTATCGTTGATGGACTTGCGTCCCCGGCAGGTTACCGCCGACGCACCGGTTTTCTTTTGGTCGGGCGTGCCCGGCAACGGGGCGGACTTCCCTTCGGAGGACACCTTTATCCAGTTCGCCGAATCGGTTACCTGCTTCTTCAACAGCGAGACCAGCTACGCCTCTTCAGATTCGCCCTTCGGCATCAAACTGGTGGACCGATTCACTTATGTACCACTTCACGTGGATATTTCTGACGAACCGATGAAGCGTGGCATCACCACCAACCGAAACAAGTTCGTACTGGGGCCTTCCGGTTCGGGCAAGTCGTTCTTTACGAACCACCTGGTACGCCAATACTGGGAACAGGGGGCACATATCATCATGGTGGACACCGGCAACAGTTATCTCGGCACCTGTCAGTGGGTTCAGCAAAAAACCGGTGGACAGGACGGCATCTACTACACCTATACCGAAGATATACCCATCACCTTCAACCCTTTCTATACCGATGACCGGAAATTCGACGTGGAGAAGAGGGAATCCATCGCTACGCTGCTGCTGACACTGTGGAAAAAAGAGGACGAGTATATCACGCGCAGCGAAGAGACAAAGGTGTCGGAAGCGGTGTACGACTACACCCGCCTCATCGAAACCGACCCGGATGTAGTACCCTCCTTCAATCATTTCTACGAATACCTGGAGACCGAATTCGCCGACAAGCTGAAGCGGATGAATGTCCGCGAAAAAGAGTTCGACCTGACGAACTTCCTTCTGGTGCTCCGGCCTTATTACAAGGGCGAACAATACGACTACCTGCTGAACGCCACCGACAACCTCGACCTGCTGTCCAAGCGGTTCGTGGTGTTTGAACTGGACAATATCAAAGACCATAAGATCCTCTTTCCCGTGGTCACGATCATCATTATGGAAAGCTTCATCAACAAGATGCGGAAGCTGACCGGCATCCGGAAGGTGATCCTGATCGAGGAGGCGTGGAAGGCGATTGCCAAGAGCGGCATGGCCGACTTCATCAAATACCTGTTCAAGACCGTGCGCAAGCATTTCGGCGAGGCGGTGGTGGTGACCCAGGAAGTGGACGACATCATATCCTCTCCCATAGTGAAAGAGAGTATCATCAATAACTCCGACTGCAAGATCCTGCTAGACCAAAACAGGTACATGAACAAGTTTGAAGACATCCAATCACTACTCGGCCTTACCGACAAGCAGAAGGCGCAAGTGCTGTCCATCAACCAGAACCTGAATCCCGGTTTCCGCTACAAGGAGGTGTATATCGACTTAGGCGGACGGCACAGTTGCGTATATGCCACAGAGGTGAGCTGGGAAGAATACCTCGCCTACACGACGGAGCAGACCGAGAAGCAGGAAGTGTTCGACCGTGCGGCCAAGTACGGCGGCAATATCGAGGATGCCATCAGGGATATGGCCATGGAAAAGCAAGAAAAACAATAAGAGGATGAAAAGGCTTAAAATCATTATCGGCATAGTATGGGCGACCCTGGCCGGGCTTTCTCCCGCACGGGGACAGGCGATAGTCCATGACCCGGCACAAACCGCCGCCAGTGCGGTCTGTTTCGGCGAAGAATTGGAAAACACCGTGATGCAGCTGGAAACGTTGACCACGCTTCTATCGAATGCCAAGCAGCAATGGCAAGCCCTCGAAAGCATACGGAAAGTTACCGGCGAGGTATCCAAGTATGTGCTGTTCCTGCGTGAGATCGAGGATGTGGTGACCCTTTCGGCATCCACCATCCAAAACCTTGTCGAGTCATCAAAAGTCCTTTCGAGCGGCAATATCAAACCTTATGAAATCAACCGGGGACTCCGCCTTTTTTCTTCGATGCTGGCAAGGGTCAACCACAATATCAAATCCGTGCAGGATTTGATTGACGACGGGAATGCACTCAACACTGCCGAACGCGCCGACCGCATCGAGCGACTAAAAGCGAAAGCCCAGGGCGAAATGAATAAAAGCGAGGATTATCTCGAAAGATGCCAGATACGCAACGAATACCAAAAGAAAATAGACAAGACGGTTAAGCGGGCTCCAAAAAGCGGCAGAGAAAAACTCAAGTTGCTCAAAGACATTCCGCCTGCCATCGCGCCCACCGATCCCGACGGTGAGGTAACGGATTTCGGGAAACCTGATTTAGATGAACTTTTAGGTACCGACATGACCTTCGAACTTTCCGAAAACGCCTTTAAACCGACCATTCAGGAAGGAATTTCCGCCATGGAGGTTGCAAAAGTATATAAATCCTATACGTCGCCGGCATCCAAGATGTTTTATGCCATTTCCGCCATCGTCGCCATCATCGGTGCCTTGCGGGTCTTGCAGACCTGGAATCAGGGCAACGACATCAGCAAATCCATCGTGGCGTGGGGCGGCACGAGCCTTTTTCTGGTAATCATCGGATATTTCATCCAGCTGTTCTTCAAATAATCGCCGACAACCATGGGTTTCTTAAACGACTTCGTAGATAGTTGTGCCGCGCACATCGATAAATTCCTGGACGTTATTCTATCCACTGTCGATAACATCAGCGGTATGGTGGGTGGTATCTGCGGCTTGGCGGCATTCATGTACATATTTTCAAAAGTATGGAAAAACTACAGCAGGGGCGAGAGCATTGAGATCTATCCCCTGCTGCGGCCTTTTGTCGTCGGCTTGTTGTGTGCCAACTTCAACACAGTGGTGGTAGGGGGTATCCGCGGGCTGGCTGATCCTGTATGCGAGTATTTCTATAAGATGGAGGAGGCTTCGAGTGTTTCGGATCCGAACTCAACCTTTGCCAAGGAGATGCAGAAAGCTGAATCGAAAGTGGCGCAAATACAAGCGAAATATAAGGGGAAGGAAGATGACAACACTTCCATTTGGGACGGTATCGGCAAAATCATTAAGAGTGTCTTCAACAACCTTCGGAACTGGTTTGTTATCGGGCTGGCCAAACTGTTCGGTTTCATAGCCGACCTGTTGGCGGCATTGACCAAGTTCGTACTGATTTTTACACGATGTTTCAGCTTGTCTGTCTTGTGCCTGCTGGGACCAATCATTTTCGCCATATCGATATTTCCCGGTTATAAGCAGGGAATTTCCCAATGGATCTCACGCTTCGTGTGCATTTATATGTGGATTCCCTTGTTTTGCCTGTGCAACATCTTCATCAATACAGCAACCGAGACGATTGCAATCAGTCTGCTGGACAGTTTCAACTCCACGGTGGATGCCCTTGAAATGGCCTATGATTCCGGCACGGCAGAGGTAAAAGCGTCAAAATTGAACAGCCTGGTCCTGCAATTAGAACGGCTTTCCGCCAACGTGGCGTTAATCGGCGGTCTGCTGTCAATCCTGACGGCTGTACTATACAAAAGCGTGCCGACACTGGCGTCCTGGATTATCGCCGGCGGGGATTCATCCGGACAACTCGCCTCGGTGGCCGGATTCGCCACCAATCTTGCCGGTATCGCCGGAATGGGTGCCACCTTAATCGGAGGTGCCGCCTTCAAAGGAGGACGTTCCGCCATGGGAGGAGTGGGTAAAGGTGTAGCCAAAATGGGTAGCAAGATAGCCGGGAAAACGCCCGGAACCTCCGATTCCGGCAACATCACCTCGATGGGTGCCGGGCCGATGGACGCCCCTCCCCGTACCCCGGTGGGCTTCCAACCGTCGGCAGCGGCAAACACCGCCGTCGCCGCCCCTCCACCTGCCACCGGCCTGCGGATGCGCGACGGTGGTGAAACCGCCACCCCGACTGTCTCCGAAAACGACCTGTCGGGTGTCTCCAGATTTCGGAAAGTAACCGGCTCAACCTTGGAATGGGTGGGCAAACAGATGCGCAGGCCTAAACTGAACCATATTATGAAGTACGGCAACGACCGGCAACGCTACAATGTCGCCAAAGACCCGTACGCCACAAAAAGCATTCTCAAGAAGGCGGTGAAAGACCCCAATATTTTCGTGCAACAGGCCGCGCTGAAAAGTTCGAACCTATCGCCGAAACTGCTGAAACGCGCCATGAAGTACGGATACGAGGAGACCTCCACCAAGGCGGCGCATATGCTGTTGGAAAAGCAGGGAGGCAAGATGACTCCCGATATACAAAAGGTGTTCAACGCCAATATCGCGACATCCAACAGACCGGGAGGAAAGAGTGCAGTTCCCGCCACGGAGGGCGTGCCGGAACCGCAGCCCATCGGTTTCAGCCGTTCCGCACCGGCACCTGCCACTTCCCAAACGGAGGGGGCATCCGTATCCAAATTCCGGAAAATAACCGGCAACACGATGATATGGGTGGGCAAGCAGATGCGTCGACCAAAACTGAACCATATCATGAAGTACGGCAACGCCCAACAACGCTACAATGCCGCCAAAGATCCCTATATCACGCGGGGCGTGCTTAAGAAGGCCATCGTCGATCCCGACAAGGCCGTTCAGATGAGCGCCCTGTCCAATGCAAAGGTCACACAAAAGCTATTGAAGCGGGCAGCCAAGTACGGCTACGACGAGACCTCTACCGAAGCCCTGCGCATGTTGAACGAAATGAATAAAACCAAGAAAGGAGTAAAGACCGATGGCAACCAATAACAGTCCATTCCGGACCTTGAACAACATACAGAAGACCTTCGCCTTCTCGCGCACGCTGAGCATCATTGTGGTGGTGTGCGCATCCTTGATGGCGGTGGTCGTGAGTGCATATAGCCTCAACATGGTGAAGAAGGAACGCGAGAAGATCTACGTGCTCGATAAAGGCCGCAGCCTGATCCTGGCCTTGCAGCAGGACCTGAGCGCGAACCGTCCGGTGGAGGCGCGCGACCACGTGCGCATGTTCCACACCTTCTTCTTCAACCTGCCGCCCGACAATGAGGCCATCAAGAGCAACATCCAGCGCGCCTTGGATCTTTCGGACAAGAGCGCGTACAACTACTACGTGGACCTTGCCGAAGTGGGTTTTTACCGCCGTCTGATGTCCACCAACACGATACAGAGCATACAGATAGACAGCATCGACTGCAATGTGGATTTCTATCCCTATACGGCCACCACATACGCCACCATCACGCTGCTGCGCGACAGCCGGGTCTCGAAACGGAGCCTGGTGAGCACCTGCGAACTGGTGAATGTGCCCCGCTCGGATGCCAACCCGCACGGCTTCCTGCTGCAGAACTATGTGATCCTCGAAAACAAAGAACTCGAAAATGAAACGCGTTAGGTACATAAAACTACCAATCCTTAAAAAATCCTCCCTAAGGAAGGGCATCAGCGACTATATGTCGCAAAAAAGCAACAAGCAGCAGCTGTATATCGTGTGCGGATTCCTGTTCGTTCTGCTGGCCTGTAGCGTGTTGTCCATCCTATCCACCTTTATATAGACAAAGACCATGGAAGATAAAAAGAATAAACCTGTGATTCCGGAACAGTCTGGAAAGAAAAAGGATAGCGCGAAAGTTCCTGCCTCCACGAGCGAGGAACAGCAGAAGAAGCAGCGCAAGAACAAACTCATCTCCTACCTTATGTACACGGTGGGGGCAATTATCGTGGTGATTATCCTGATGAAGTTTTTCGGCAAATCAGGTGAACGGTTGTCTGGAGGTGTAAATACCGAATTGCCGGATCCCGCGGCCGACCGTCAGAAACTGGGCAACAAGCAAGACAGCTACGACCTGGATCCGTCCGGCGGATCGTCTTTCGACGGAGGCCGAAACTTGGAGGACATCTTCGCCACAGCCATGAACAAGAGCAATCCGGCATCGGACGAATCCGTCGAGGTTCCGGACAGCGACCCGTACGCAATCTTCGATGAAAGCCTGGCCGAGACACAGAAATCAATCGACGACTTTTCCAAGTCCTTGAACCAACAACGTCAGAATCTGCTGGAGGAAGAGCAGAACGGGCCGAGCGAACGCGAGAAAGAGCTTGAAGCCGAACTGGAAGCCACCAAGATGCGTCTGAACGCCAAGGAAAAGGCCGATGCGGCAGTAGCTTCCTTTATGGAAGAAAGTGTCCGGATAAACCAAGAACTGACTGATAAAAAAGAAGATGAACACCGCCAACGTATAGAAGACAACGAGAAGGAGATGCACCGTACCGCCGTTTCACCCCTGACCAGCAGCGGCGACGAAGGCATCGTGAGTTCGCTGCGCGGCCACCGCTGCGCGGCCTTCTACGGCATGGGCGGGGCCGTAGTGAACAAGAACACCATCGCGGCAAGTGTGTACGGCAAGCAGGTCATCACCAGCGGCCAGCAGGTTCGCCTGCGGCTTGAAGAGCCCATGATCGTGGGCACGCAGGTATTGTTACCCGGCAGCATCCTGACGGGCACCGGCACGGTGGGCGTCGACCGGCTGTACATTTCCATAACATCCATCGAGTACAACCAGGTGTTGACCACGGTGTCGCTGGAGGCCTACGACCTGGACGGACAAAGAGGAATCTTCGTACCCGGCAGCATGGAGCAGGAGGCCTTGCGCGAGTTCGGACGCGAGATGGCCAGCAGCCTGGCCAGCAGCAGCGAGCAGTCGGTAAGCACCCTCATCAACGCGCAGAAGGCGGCCGACCAGCTGAAGACCGACCTGGCGCGGGGCGCGATCCAGGGGGTGGGGCGCTTCGTGGAGAGGAAGCTCGACCAGCTACGCATCACGATACAGGCCGACCACAAACTTCTGCTTTTCCCGAACAACTAACCCAAAATAATAATTGAAAAAGGGGCCACGAAATAATTGAAAAAGGGGCCACTTCGGAATTAAAAACACCAAACGATGAAACGCATCCTCTTCCTCTTATCCCTGATATTGCCAATGGTGCCGGCCACCGCCCAGATAAACCGGGCGGGCGTGAGCCTGCTGACCGACAGCGCGTCGTCCCTTCCCCTCAAGGTCTATCACGACAACGATAACCGGAGCGGCGACTTCTTCGACGGCTATTCCAAGACCCTGAGCTGGGACAGGATGATACCGCCATACGCCCTGGAGGTGTGCTATGAGAAAACCACGCACATCATCTTCCCCTCGAACATCCGCTACGTGGATTTGGGCAACGCCAACGTGATCGCCGGCAAGGCCGGGGACGCGCAGAACGTGCTGCGCCTCAAGTCCGCCACGCCCTACTTCAACGGCGAGACCAACCTGGCGGTGATTACCGAGGACGGCTCCTTCTACTCGTTCAACGTGCGTTTCGAGCGGGAACCGCTCAAACTCAATATAGAGATGAAGGACTTCCTCAACGACGGAAGCGCGCAGAACCGCCCCAACAACTCGATGGAAGTGTTCCTGAAGGAACTCGACCAGGAGAGCCCCACGCTGGTACGCATGATCATGCAGTCGATCCATCAGCAGAACATACGCCGCCTGCGCCATATCGGAAGCAAGCTCCTGGGACTGCAGTTCCTCGTGAAAGGCATCTACACGCACAACGACCTGCTGTACCTGCATACCGAAATCCGCAACAACACGGCGGTACCCTACAATATCGACTACCTGTCGTTCAAGCTGGTGGACAAGAAACTGGTGAAGCGCACCACGACCCAGGAAATCGTGCTGCAGCCGGTGCGCGCCTACAACTACGTGACGCGCGTGGAGGGCAACGACGTGGAACGCACCGTGTTCTGCTTCCCGATCTTCACGCTGCCCAAGGAAAAGCTGCTGCGCATCGACCTGCACGAGAAGGAGGGCGGTCGTCACCAATGGATCACGGTGGAGAACGACGACTTGATACGTGCGCGGCGGCTGACGGAATTCGTGGTGCAATAAGACCTTGAAGAGAAGATGAAAGCGAAACACCTTATCCTGCTGACGGCTCTGTGCCTGACGTGCGCCACCGCCTCCGCGCAGCGTTACCTGCCCCGCATGGGCGGCATCACCCTGGGCGCGGGCATCACCGAGAAGGCGGGCTTCTACGTGGACGCCGGCTACTCCACCTACACCAGGCGCAAGCACCACTGGAACTTCGGCATCAACTACCTGCAGAACACCGACCGATACTATAAACAGAAACTGCCCCTGACGCAGCTTACGGGCGAGGGCGGCTTTTACCTGAAGATTGTCCAGGATCCGCGCCGCACCTTTTTCCTCTCGCTCGGCCTGGACGGCATCTTCGGCTACGAGTGGGTGAACTGGGGCAGATACCGTCTTTCTGACGGAGCGCGGATCACGGACCGGAACCGCTTCGTGTTCGGCGGCGCCCTCGGCCTGGAGATGGAATACTACCTGAACGACCGTTACGTGCTCCTGCTGCGGGTGCGGGAAAAACTGCTCGGCAACAGCGACGTGGGCTGGTGGCACACCGAAGCCGGCCTGGGACTTAAAATCATGATACGATGAGAAAGAAACACCTTCCGGCCATCCTTGCCGGCTGCCTCCTTCTGTGGGGCTGCGCCTCGATAGACGTGAAGCAGGACTTCGACTTCACGGTAACGACCCTACCCTATTCCTCTACCCTGAAGGAGGGCACCGCCGCGGAGATCCGCTGTCAGATCGTGCCCGGCGAGGACGGTTACCTGAGCGACAGCACGCGCTACTACGTGCGTTACTTCCCCACCGCGGGCGAAGGCACGCTGCGCGTGGGGCGCGACACCGCCCTGGTGCCGAACGACCTGTACCGGCTGCCCGCCCAGCAGTTCAGATTGTATTACCTGCCCGCCTGGGGCACCTCCGAAACGGAACACACCCTGGCCCTGACCTTTACCGACAGCTGGGGGCATACCCAGGACCTGAGCCTGCAGTTCAACCAGAAGGCCCAGGAAGAAGACAACCAATAACCAACGCCATGAAAAGATTCCTGACACTCTTACTCTTTCTGCCGGCAACGCTCTGCAGCCTCAGGGCGCAGCAGGGCATCGGCTTCAACGCCGACGGCAACGGCTTCATCGAACCCCACCCGGCGGCGGTCATCGAGATACAGTCGTCGGACAAGGGGGTGCTCACGCCCCGGCTCACCTACGAGCAACGCCTCAAGATGCAGGTGGATTCGACCCTGGACGGCCTGCTGGTGTTCCAGACAAACCGAAATTTGGGCTACTACCTGGTGCAGGACGGCCAATGGCTTTTCCTGAACCCCATCCTGATTCCCGATGCCGGATCCACGGACGAACCGCTTTCGTTCGCCAAGGTAGCCTATACGGGCGACTATTACGACTTGAAGAACCGCCCCGAGCTGCCCACCGGCGGCGACGAAGACACGGCCACCTTCGCCAGGGTAGCCACTACGGGCGATTACAACGACCTGTTGAACCGCCCGGTGATCATCTCCGATCTGGGCGACATCGCCCCGGTGGCCTATACCGGCAATTACAACGACTTGACAGAGAAACCCTTTCTGCCGACCAAGCTGCGCGAACTGACACAGGACAGCGCCCACCGAACCGTTACCAGCGACGAGATCGAGTACTGGAACGGCGGCGCCGCACGGAAGGTACCCACCGCATTGTCGGACTACGAGACCGACGAGTTCCGTCAGACGGTAACCTATGTGCAGCGGTTCGGCTACGACGAGGCCGCAGGCCGCACCATCCCCACCGCCACGGCGGAACTGGCATACGATGAGTTCGCCCAGCTGGTCAGCGATGCCGACATCGCGCGCTGGGAGGCGGCCGCCAAGCGCACCATTCCCACCATGCTGCGCGAACTGGAGGAAGACAGCGCGCACCGCACCATCAACGAGACCCAGTACAACCGCTGGACGACCCATGCGGCGGCCATGGCCTTCGACGGCAACTACGCCGACCTGAGCGACCTGCCCGACATACCGCGCCACCTAAGCCAGTTCACCACCGACGAGCTGCACCAGATCATATCCTATAAGGAAAGGGACGACTGGGATTCGGCCTACCGCCGCACGGTGCCCACCAAACTGAGCGAGTTGAAGGACGACAACATGAACTACCGCCTGGTGTCCAAGGAGGAGATAGCACGCTGGGATTCGATGACGGCGCGGCCCATCCCCACCTACGAGGACAACGACGACAACGCCTTCATCCTGTACGGCAACCCGGCCTACATGGACAACTACCGCCCCATCTCCGCCTTCGGGCGGCAGGGCACGTGGTCGAGCCTGGTGAACCGCCCCACCTTCAGTCCCAACACCGCGCCCGTAACGGGCAACTACGCCGACCTGGACGAAGCGACGATTCCCAAGCTGCAGGCGGTTACCAGCGGATTCCTCTCGTCTTTGTCGTACAATGACCTGCTGTACGACAAGCCTACCTTGTCGCGTTTCGTAACCAGCGGCAAGGCGGAAGACATGAGCGACGTGCCGGAGTACCTGAGCGATTTCCGCGAGGATGCCTCCGAGACCTCCGTCTATGTAAGCAACACCGACCGCCGCAATTTCCGCACCGCCAAACAAATCCTCCTGACAGACGGCCTCTATCCGCCCAACCCGGACTACAGCAGCCACAACGTGCAGGGTACGTTCGAGACCCTGAAACTGATGGACAACATCGCCCTGGAGGGCGTTCCGACCATAAAGAACACGCAGACCGCCGCCACCTATTTCAACAGCACCGCCTACGACGCCCACGTACCGACCGTACAGGTGACCAGGGAACTCGACGCGCTGGCCGTGCAGCAGGCCAAGAGCAAGATGGAGACGATTCCCGAAGGGGCGGTGATGATGTGGGGCAGTTCCAACCCGCCAAGCGGTACCGACGTGCACGGCGGCTGCTGGAAGAAGTTCGATGCCCTCGCCGGCCGTTTTCCCGTAGGCGCCCAAATGAGTTCCAACACCTTCGGGGGCTACACCTACGGTGCGGAAGGCGGGGCGGAAACCGTAACCCTGACCATCGACCAGATGCCGAAACACCGGCATAGAGTATATCTTGGTGTTAAAGAAACCAGCAAAAACGACCATGACCTATTATCTCCTTTCGGACAAGATGATTTCGATGTAAACCGCACCTTCAGCAATTACACTAATGACGAAAGCATCAGCTACAACTCCATCGGAGAAAGCGACGGCAATTCCACGTATTACGGAGACGCCCCTTTCAACACTGGATACACCACCCAACCTCATAACAACCTGCCTCCATACTACGTAATCAACTTTATCTACTACACCAAGCAAGGCTGCCCAAACAACTAAACGTCATGAAAAGACTATTCCTCTTCCTGATAACCCTATTTCCCCTTATCGCCACCGCCCAGATGACGGTGGGCAAATCCGACCCGGCGCCACAGGAGGCGGTGGCCGTGGATATACGCATACCCAAAGGAATCCTGATTCCGCGCATGACCTATGCCCAGAAGAGCCTGATTGCCGCCGATTCGTCCGTGGCCGGGCTTACCGTGTATCAGACCGACCAGCGCGCCGGCTTTTACCTGTGGGACGGCCGGGCATGGATGAACCTGATGCCGCTCGAGAGCGGGGCCGGCGACAGCCTGTGCGCCGCCACCTTTGCCGACGTGGCCTTTTCGGGCGACTACAACGATTTGAAGAACCGCCCCGTAATCCTGATCGGCAGCGGCGGCGAGCCGCTGGCCTTCGCGCCGGTGGCGGTAACGGGCAACTACCACGACCTGGTGAACCTGCCCGTGATCCTTACCGACATCCCGACCTTGCACCAGATGGCGTACAGCGGTTCATACGCCGATTTGGGCAACTTCCCCAGCATACGCACCCACCTGCAGGACTTTGAGAGCGACATGTACTATATGGTAACCGATTCGGCTACGGTAAAGGTGTGGGAGACCGCCGCCCGGCAGACCGTGCCGACCCGGATTGCCGAGCTTTCGGAAGACTACACCCACCAGAGCGTTACCGACACCGACATCGCACGCTGGGAGGCGGCCACCGCCCGGTATATCCCGACCCAGTTGCGGGAACTGACGCAGGACAGCGCGCACCGCAGCCTCACCGCCACACAGGTAGCCACCTATACTGAAGCGGCCAACCGCAGCATCCCCGTGTATGTATCCGACCTGGCCACCGACTACAGTCACCTGATCGTTACCGAGCAGGAAGCCGCGTCCTGGGATGCGAGCGTTACCGCCGTGGGCTTTTCGGGCGATTACAACGACCTTACCAACACGCCCGTTATTCCCGATTCGCTATGCCAGGTGATGAGCGACGATTTTTACCAAAGTGTTTCCGAGGCCGACAAACAGCGTTGGAATTCCATGACCGGGCGGGTGTCGCGTCCCTACCTGACCGACCTGATTGCCGACGACGACCATCAGGTGCCCACCACCCGTCAGGTGACGGCCTGGAACAACGGGGCAGCGCGGGAATATCCCGACATCGCGTTGGCGGCACGCACCGGCAACTACGAGGATATGCCGAGTGGTTACCGATACCAGATCTACAGTAAGGAGCTGGCCTCCACCGGCAGGTTCGAGTACATCAATTCCCTTTCGACCGACTACCCCACTTGGGCACCGGTGGCCGAAACGGGCGACTACAACGACCTGAACGGCAGGCCTGACGAACTGTACAAGGGAAAGGAAAACATCACCTACAGCCAGCTGGCCGACACCCCCGCCTATACCAGGGTGGCCGTTACAGGCAACTTCGACGACCTGAATGATGCCGCCGAATACCGGAAGATGAGCCGTTACGGGGAGTCCACATCCGCCGTGCACATCTCCAAGGTGTTGCGCGACAGCCTGCAAGGCCTGTCCACCACGCTCACGACCACCACCCGCAGCGGCAGCCATTTCTCCGGCACCTATAAAAACCTCAAACTGAAGGAAAGCATAATCTTGGGCGGCCAACCCACCCTCTATACCAACAACTACAACCCCGATGACCCGAACGCCATCGCCACCTTCAAGCTGGCCGCCGAAATGGATCAAAAGGCCAAGACCACGGTGGATTCCATCGCCGATGCCTTGGTTCCCGAAGGCAGCATCATCTTCTGGTACGATGCCACCGGCAGCGGCATCCCCGACTGCTGGGCGCCGCTCGACGGCATTGCCGGCCGATTCCCCGTAGGCGTGGGTTCCGGCACATTCGGCACACTCAACGTCCCCGGCGGAGAGGAAACACACACCCTTGCCGGTAAAGAATTACCCGCACATAAGCACAAAACAGACGGAGGTCTTTACAAACGTTCCACTGGTGGAACTGGTCATAGGCCCTTACATTTCGGTACTCCATCTCATCATGGTGGACAAGATTCTTCTGATAAAGAAGTAGATGGCATTTCCGAACTCGGCGTTGTTCCCGTCGGCGAAAACAAGCCTCACGAAAACCGCCCTCCGTATTATGCCCTGTATATCCTCAAGAAAAGCAAGGCCGCCTGCCGATCCAACCAATAACCAACGCCATGAAAAGAATACCCCTCCTTCTCGCCCTCATCCTGCCGTTTGCCGGTTTTTCCCAGCAAGTCGGCTTCAATGCCGACGGCACGGCACATATCACGCCGCCGGCCACCACCGCCGTGGATATCCGTTCCGCCAAGAAAGGCATCCTGCTGCCCCGCCTTACCGCCCGGCAGAAGAACCTGCTGAAAACGGATGCCGTGGCCGCCGGCCTGCTTATCTACCAGACCGATTCCATACCCGGCCTCTACTGCTTTGACGGCAGCCGCTGGCAATACCTGAACCCGGGCCTTATCCTTTCGGACACCGGCCAGCAGCTGCGCTTCGCCACGGTAGCCGTTACAGGCGACTACAACGATTTGGACAACCGTCCCACCCTGCCCGGCAACAATACGGGCGGCGAGGCGGTATCGTTCGCCAAGGTGGCCTATACGGGCAACTATTACGACTTAGAGAACCTGCCCGAACTGCCGCAGGCCCTGCAGGGGCTTAAGACGGTTGCCGTGACGGGGCGATACGAAGACCTGGAGGAGAAGCCCCTGCTGCCGACCTCCCTGGCGGAGACGGAGCAGGACGAGTTCTACCGTACCGTGTCCGATGCCGACAAACAGCGTTGGAACGCCATGACGGAACGCTACCTGCCTTCCGCCCTGCGCGAACTGGAGCAGGACAGTGCCCACCGCCTGCTCACCGCCACGCAGGCCGCCCGCTACACCGCCCATGCCAACACCGACATTCCAAGCAAGGTGGGCGACTTCAACACCGACGACTACTACCTGTACACCACCCTGGCCGAACGGCAGGCCTGGGACACGCATGCCGCCACGCCCATCCCGGCGCGTCTGGCGGATCTAAAGCAGATTTACACCGCCCTGCTGGTTACCGATGCCGACATCGCACGCTGGGACCGCGCCGCCGCCATGGGGCATTTTTCCGGCAGTTACAACGACCTGCGCAACAAACCCGACATCATTACCGCATTAAAGGACTTGAAGACTGACCCCGAACACCAAACACTGACCCAGGCGGAAATGGAGAAATACAGCAATTACGCCTCCACCGGCATCAAGTCGAGCCTGTCGGACTACGCGAACTCCATCAACGTGGCCAGCGGATATTATCAGTTGGTGAGCGAGAACGACAAGCTTAACTGGAACACCGCGGCGGCCTATCTGGAAGACACGCTGTGCGCCGCCGCCCGTAAGAACGATTTCTCCCTGCTGCGTAACCGCCCCGACTATGCGGAGGTAATCTATACCGGCGATTACAACGACCTGCAGGACAAGCCCGATTTCCAGCGCACCTTTATCGAGAACAACCGCCTGTCGGACTTGAAGAACGCCCCCACCTCCTGGCCGAAACTGTGGCTAACCTGTTCGCTGAACGACGTGCCCGGCCATCCCGACTTCGCGGCGGTGGCCTACAGCGGCGCCTACGCCGACCTCAAGAACCGCCCGGTAACCTTGGCCGACCTGCAGGAAGACGCGCAGTCGGTACATATATCGCGCATACAGAAGGAAACCTATGCCGACATCTACAACTTCTATAAAGGCACCGGCAACTACGCCGAAGACCGTTCGCCCAACGACGTGGTAGGCAACTGGGAAGAGCCGACCCTGCGCCTCAAGGGCTCGGCGGCCTTTCCTGCCGGCTTGCAACTGTCTTCAAAGACCCCGGCGATGCCCGCCACGCCAGGCACCTCGAACCGCATCCCGACCATAGGCAACCTCAAGGCGATGGACCAGGCCTATCAGGCCGCGGCCACCTCCGCCTACCCGGAAGGGACGGTGCTGATTTCGAGCAAGGCCTTGAGCGACGAGATGAAGACCGCCGGCTGGTGCTATTTCAAGGAACTGGAGAGCCGCTTTCCCGTGGCTGTGAACAGCGGCATCGACAACGGCAACGCCGAACTAAGTAAATATGCACCAGGAATCACAGGCGGTAAGGCCAGCGTAACCTTGACAATCGATGAAATGCCCAGCCATCGACATAAAGCCTATTGGTCGGAGCATAAGGGCGATGCGGGATCAGACCTCCGTTGTTATGGTCCCGTTCGCGACCAAGCTGAATACACTTCTGCTTTGAATGCAAATCGTTATACTGAGAACTACCTCGAAGCTGTCGGCGGCAGCCAGCCCCACGAGAACCGTCCGCCTTACAAAGCGGTCTATTTCATCATCAAGTCTAAAACCTACTGCGGCTACTAATATGAAAAAACGCATCCTCCCCCTCCTGCTCGCCGTATTGACGGCGACCGCCCGCGCCCAATTCTCGGTCAACCTACCCGTATCGGTAGGCGAGAACGCGGCGCTCTGCCTCTTTTCCTGCGAGGCGGAGACCGACAGCCTGCGCGTGTCGCCCCTGTCGTACCTCGACCTGACACAAACCATCCTGTCCGCCTCCGATGCGGGCAACCTGCGCCTGTACGGCGGCAACGACCTATACATAGACCACGCGGACAACCTCTTCTGCATGGAAGGAGTGTCCGACCTGCGCACGGATGCCACGCTTACCGGCAACCTGACGGAGAACGGCGGCGAACTCACCTCCAGCAACGGCAACCTGCTGCACAAGACGGTGGCCCTCTCGCCCGCCCTGAGCGTGGAGACCGGCCTCGGCTTCTTTCTCCACGCGAACGAAACGCAGAACCAGCGGCTGTCGCTCTCCTTCCGCCCCGCCTACCGCCAGGGCAAGCCCTCCATCGACCGGGTGCTGCTCCTGGAAGATCCCGTGGCCCTGCGGGCGGCAAGCCTTCCCCTGCCCGACAGCCGCCGGGGCGACATCGAACGCCCCTACCTCTACTACAGCACCTATAAGGACGAGAACTTCCGTCCCGCCGAGGAGAGTGTTTTCGAGAACGGCCACCTCTCCGCCACCGCCCTGCCTCTGGTGGCGGCCGTCACGGCATTCGAGGAACCGTCGATCTACTTTCCGGCGGCCATCACGCCCAACGGCGACGGCATCAACGACCGATTCGAGATCCCGACAGCCAAGAACTATCCCGACTGCCGCCTGGTGGTGCTGGACCAACACGGCGCGGTGGTCTATGACCGCACGCCCTACCTGAACGACTTCGACGGGACGGGTCTGGAAGCCGGCACCTACTACTACCTGTTTTACAAAGACAAGAACGGCAAGCCCTTTAAGCGTGCCACGCTCACCATTTTGCGATAGATATGAAAAAGACCTGGAAGAAGAAAGAACGGCTGCTGCTGTGGCTGCTGTGCGGTTGCCTCTGCCCGGCGGCGGCACAGAGCGACGCGGAGCTGCGGCACCTGAACCCCGCCGCGATGGGGGAACGTCTACATGTGAATGTGGATGTAGGAACGGAACTGTATAACATGGACTTCGAGCGGAGCCGCAAGGATGCCTGTCTCGACATCACCGTGCCCGTGAAGGCGGGCGGGCGGTATATGTTCGCCGGACTGCGTGCCGGCAACACCTACTTCAATATCGAGAACAACTTCGCCGCCCAGCTGCGCTACGGCATCCGCTTCACGGTGGGTGGCGGGCGGAGCGGCAACCTCTACCTGACCACCGCCGTAGGTGCCGGCATGGAGTACGACCATATCGATATGGCACGCCTGCTGGAGAACGGCAGCGACCCTTACGTGAACTCCCTGGCGCCGAACGCCTGGCGGTTCGTGGGGTCGGTAGGCGTGGCCCTGCACAACGACCGTTTCTCGGTGTCGGTGTTCTCACCCCGCCTGGCGCAACGGTTTTTCGAAACGCCCGTGGCGGTGGGCGCCGGCTGGCACACCGATCCCGCACGCAAGGCTGCCTTCGCGGTGTGCGGCTACGGTTCCTACACCGCCGCCGGGGCAGACAAAGGGCTGTACGGCCACCTGCGCGTGTCGGGCGTGTTCTTCCGTTTCATGGGCATCGATGTGGACTACGACAGCCGCAACCGCCTGCACGGGGGCGCTTCCATCCATATCCGGGAGGCGGTAACGCTCGGTTACCAATGCGGCTTCACGGCCTTCCGCATCAGGCGTGCCGGGGCGCAGTTCCTCTCGCACCAGGTGCGTATGTCGATCCTCTTCAAGCGTTCCGACCGCCGCGAACGCGATTACATAGACTATTAAAACATCAAATACCATGACCTTCATGAGAAACAGAATCATAAGCATTGCCGGTATGGCTGTGGCCTTATTGGGAGGCCTGCGGGCGCAACAGCCGGAGGGGCAGACACGCCTTGCCCAGGAAGAAAGAACCCGTTTCGTGCAGGACAGCCTACTGGCGGCACGGCTGAACGACACCATCGCCCTGCTGCGCGACAGCCTGCGCCTGATGGCGACCAAGACCTACGTCATCGAGAACTACGTGCCTACGGACGACAGCAGACTGAGCGACAGCAGAACGCCGAGGGGCAGCGCCGGGGGCGACCTTACGGGAACCTATCCGAATCCGACCATCAAGAACTCTGTGGCTCTGCAAGGAAGTCCCACCGTGCAGAACAACCTGCGCATAGGAAACCAAGCGGCGGGATTTCAAAATAAAATCCTGTATTTCTGCGACAGCAGCAATATCTATCTGCGCGGTTATTCGTTGGGCAATGTCAAGAACAGCCATAAACTATACCTTCATGCCGACGATATCTACCTGAACCCCACCACTTCGGTAACCGCACCGACACCCGCATCAACGGACAATTCCACGAAAGTGGCCACTACGGCATACGTAAAGAGCAACCTTGCCGGCTATGTATCAACGGACGACAGCCGCCTGAGCGACAGCCGCACGCCGACCGGCACGGCCGGGGGCGATCTGACGGGTACTTACCCGAATCCGACCATCAAGAGCTCGGTGGCCCTGAGCGGCACACCTACCGCACCCACACCCGCCACCTCTACCAACAGCACCCGCATCGCGACCACAGCCTACGTAAAAAATAATTTATCCAGTTACGTCACCACGAGCGACAGCCGCCTGAGCGACAGCCGCACGCCGACCGGCACGGCCGGGGGCGATCTGACGGGTACTTACCCGAATCCGACCATCAAGAGCTCGGTGGCCCTGAGCGGTACACCCACTGCACCCACACCCGCCACATATACGAATTCCACCCAAATTGCCACTACAGCCTACGTCCAGAACAACTTAACCGATATCTTTCCCCGACTGGCCAACCGGGCATGGTGGTGTAACTATATGCCTTTCCAATACACCACTTCAGGATACAGGTTTTCACCCTCCGCCAATGTATCTCTTTTGAATATGGGAGTGGCTACCGGTGATTTTTTATTTTACTCCAGCGTAAATGGTTATGCCGTAGGTATCATTACCCTCTCGGGAGGCACCGTATATGTAAGTGAACTCGGATTTCTGATGACAGCAACCGATAAAACCAAAGTAAACAACCTTTAATTCTATGAAAAAAAGTATCCTTTTTTTCTGTTTTTTGAATGTTTGCGGCATCCATTTCGCACAGAACGGTTTTTGGCAGTCTGTCGGTGATTTCCCTGTGTTGAGTGCACCGGTGTCCGGAAGAGAGGCTGCCTTGACGGGCGGCTTCCAGCAGCCGAATCTGTGGGTGAATCCGCCCATCGTGGATTCGGTGGAGATTGAGGACACCGATACCTTCGTGTTCGACCCCCACGAGCGCAATAGCCCCTACGCGCCCTTTATGTTCGATACGGCGGTGGCCACTGCCACGGGCTGGTACCGCTATCGCGTGCGCGAACCCTATCACAACGGCCTGCGTATCGATTCGCTCTTCGTTCGCTTCGTCACGGACACCCTTCCGGACGATCCTCTGCCGCCCGACACCACGCTGCCCAAGCCGCCGTTACCGCCGTCCGCCACCGCTCTTATCGTGAACCTGGTGGTCGTGGATCACCGCGATCTGTCGCGCTTCCGCATCCTGAACCTCGACAGCTTCGACCGTGCGGTACTGGAACTCTTCGATCCCTCCGGCAAGGCCATCTATAAAAACAGGGACTATCGCAACGACTTCGACTTCGCGGGACGGAAACCAGGCACCTATTACTACCACCTGCGCCTCCATCAGGGCAGCAAGACAAGTCAATACGACGGCTTCGTAGAAGTGATACACCATAAATAGACCGCCATGAAAAGACTATTCCTCCTTATCTCTTTCCTGCTGCCGCTGGCGGTGTCCGCACAGGACTACGTGCTGCCGGAGCTGCCCGCCGGCCGTCTGGCGGACTTCTCGCCCCTGTTCCACGCGATAAACCCCGCCCGGTTCTCGGCCGAACTCTACACCGCGCAACAGTACCTCGCCGTCAAGGGGCATCCGCAGGCCTACCACCTGTCCCTGGCCGGCACGCCCGCCACACTGCACAACGACCGTTCCTCGATCACCTTCCACGGCGACGTATATAGCCGCCACAGCGGATTCCGCTACGACGTGCACGGAGCCTTCGGCGTGGCCGCCACCGTGCCGGTGGAACGGGGTTGGGCACTGTACGCAGACCTGAACTACGATTTCGGATACCGGCACTACGCCTTCCACGACGTGGTTACCGAACACCCGGACTACAACAACGTGCCCGACACGCGGTATTTTCATACACCTACGGCCAGTTTCGGGTTCACCTATACAGGAACCGAAATACGGCTCGGCCTGGCCGTCAACGGCTCGGCCGTCCTGCCGGAGGCGGATTACTCGGTGGGCGGAACATTCTTCCTGACACGGCAGGCCGGAGCCTACACCAACGACACCTACAGGCGCATGGCCGAACTCACTCCCTACGTCAACTACACCTACTATTCCTACGACCGTACCGGCCATACCGCCACGGTGGGGCTGAACGCCCGCTACAGCTTCTTCCACGCGAACGTCCTCTACCGCGCCACCAAGGACGTGCAGGCGGCCGGCCTGGGAGCCGGCTTCGACCTCGGCAAGTGCTGCCACCTGGGCTACCGGTTCCTCGTACCCTTCCGCCTTGCCGGCGCCATGGCGGGCGTGGCCGCCCATCACCTGACATTCAGGGTAAGCCTGCAGCACAAGAAAAACCGCTGGCGGTAACGGCCTTGAAAGAAAAAGAAATCAAACCGACATTCGATCATTTAATACAACACAACTTATGAAAATCATGAAACTCATCCTGTGCGCCGCCCTGGGCTTGTCCGGCATGGCGGCCATGGCGACCCCGACGAGCGGGGGAATCCTGCAATCGACCGACAAGACCGCGCCTCCGGTCAAGTACCAGGCCGTGCTGCGAGACGACCGCGGCTATGTGTGTGCCGACGAGACGGTCACGCTCACCCTCGACCTGCTCCAGGACGGCACGTCCGTCTATAAGGAGAGCCATACGGTAACGACCGACGCCCTGGGGCAGGTGCAGGTGTATCTGGGCGGGGGAACCGTCCAGTCCGGGCAGTATCAGGACATCGACTGGAGCCTGAGCCACAACCTGAAGGTGTCGGACGGGAAAACCGTCCTGGCCGATATGCCGGTTACGGCGGTGCCGAACGCCCTCTACGCCACCCAGGCCGGGACGGCCTCCACCGCACTTGCGGCCTTTTCGGCCGAGACGGCCCTTTCGGCTCAGTCCCTGAACGGCAAGGTGTTCGACGACGAGCAGGAACCCGACAACCACATCTACTATTCGGCGGCCAAGGTGTCGCGCATGATCCAGCTGGGACAGGGCGGCCAGACCCAGCCGGGGCAGACGGCCTTGGCCAAGGAGATCGCCGAGCGCAAGGCTGAGGATCTGCGCATCCTCGACAGCCTGCTGATGGAGACCTTGCGCCGCATGCAGGAAGACCAGCGTATCTGGGACAGCCTGGCCAACCTCAAGAACAAGTCCGACCTGGCGATGACCGGGTTGTTGGATTCGCTGGTGGCGGAGCGACGGAAGCGTATCGAGGGCGATGCGGCCTTGCAGGCGGGCATCGACAACCTGACGGCGGCCTTGGATCAGGAAGGCCTTGACCGGGCAAACGAAGACCTGCGGATCTGGGACAGCCTCGGCAAGGTGGCGGCCTCGGAGCAGAACGTATGTGAGGCGAACGACCACAAACGGGGCATCTATACCGCGCCGATTCCGCTCTATGACGCGGCGGCGCCGACCGAGAACGGCCTGTTTACAATGCCTGAGATGAAAATCCTGAAGCAATCGAAGTCCTGCGACCTGTTCTCGAACCTGACGGCGGTGGCGCAACTAAAGCGGTCGTATAAGACGCGTGTGATGGTGTCCAACGCCACCGGCAACAGCACGCAACCGACTTCGGTAAGGATTCCGGCTGGCAACAGCATGGTGGATGTCTATGTGGACAACTTCCGCATCAGCGCGGCGGCGGAGTACCTCACGCGCGACACGCTGGTATTTGAAGTGGAATACTATTTACCGATGAACACCGGAGGGAAAGGGAAGATGTATGTGACGCTGGTGAGGGAGTAGCCTTGCGAGCCTTAAAAGCGAAGCCCCGCTTTCCTGATGGGATGCGGGGCTTTTGATTATAAATACGACTTATCTCGCCGTACCCTAAGGATCCATATACTAAAAAAGAGCAACCCCATAAAAAAGACTATAGTCGTTATCTTGTCAAGACAACATTTATTAATGGACGGAAACAATATCAATAGCATTGATGGCACACAAGAAATAGCCGCCAAAAAGATACTGAACCATGCCACCACACCGCTCTTTTTTTCCGTATGATGAACCTGACTTATCAAGTCTTTCGATCTCTCGACCTTATCAAGCGAATCCATATGCAAACGATTGTGATTGACAAACTTGATATTTTCCACATACCGAATAGCATTTCTGATATTGAATGCTATGTCTTGATGTTTCGGATTGTCGGACACGTCTGGTCTAAACGTTTTGTTATGTCTTGACTCAAACAACGTTTTATAATACGTATATTCTATCAGGGCGTTTTCACACACGCGGTTAATTCCACACAACCGTTCCCGTATCTTTCTTGATTGGTATTGAATCTTTTTATCAATCTTTTGTTGATCTTTATCATTTCTCCACCTTTTGGAACTTTTTCCTGAATGTATGCAATCTATTTGCTTTTGCCACTCATCAATATTTATCCGACCCTCCTTCCAAATATCTTCCTTCCTTTTAATTTCCTGTTTTCGCTTTTCGCCTCCACCAATCTTTTCCCATATGGGCAATGTTCTTTTTTCCTCTTCTATTTCCCGCGCTATCTCTTCTATCAAATTTTTATATTCATCCAGATCTTTTTGTTGTTCCTCCAACTCTTTAGAATCTGTCTTATCCCCCTGTACATACAATCTTTTTCTATCTTCAAGAAACCTGAACATACGTTCATTTTCCTGAATATCTCTATTCAGAGAAGATAGTTCTCTTGCATAACCACCAAAAATCTTACAATAACTCTTAAAATATTCCGACAGCGCATCATGATCGTCTTGCTTAAGGTTCACCTGATGCTTATCACTAATAAAACCCAAAAGGTCGCTATCCCTATCATTCTTGGCCTCATGTATATGGTAAAACTGCTTGGCAAGAAAATATACATTTCTTATCAGGACTTGCTCAAATTTCCGATAATCAGAATCAGCAAGCCGAACCCCATCAGCATATTTTATGTCTGTATCAAATGAATACTGGACAAAACCATCGATTTGATTACCCACCGCTTTCAATTCCACCGTAAAGGTTCGCCCGTTCAATTCTGACTTCACAATCAGACATTCCCCCTCTTGATTGGGTTTTCCACATCTAATTTCAACCGTCAGGATATACTTTCCTAACGCCTTATCTGATATATCCTCGGAGAAACTCTCTTTTTTTGTACACGGAAAACGCGAATCTTGTTGAAATATCGTCGGATACCAGAAAACACAATATTTTACCGCCATATCCGTTCTAGAACTCGGAGAGCAACTCCATCATTTCCAATTTTTGGTCAAGAATCTCCACATATTCATTAAGCTGAATTCTCCCAAAATCGGTAAGTTTCCAACGTTTATTCCACCCACCATCCATTCCACGCTGAATATAACCAAGAGAAAAAAAATCTTCAACTATATCTTGAGACAAGTGACTTTCTAATTCTTCAGTCGTTCCATTATCCCGGCACAAAACGTATCTATACGCTTCGCCACGGTCGTAAATTTTTTCTTGATTCATCATTGGCAGTCTTACGCAAACAACAGCGCTTTAAAAGTTAACAACTTTCATATCTGATGCTTACGATTTTCTTAGGGTTCACAAAGGTAATACATTTTGCGTAATCTGCAAATAATTCGTATGGGATATTCTTGGAATTCCATGAGTTCATGAATGATACCTCAGAGGGTCACCATCGGGCCGAGGCCGTGGCGGAGCCAGTCGGGGGATATGCTTAGGGCGGCGGCTATGGCGGATTGGTGGGATGGAGTTAATATTACCTTGCCCGATCGGAGGTTGGCGAGATTGTAGGTCTCGATGTTCCAGCCCAGTTCCGTCCAGAGTTCGACCTCGCTCAGGTCCAACAGCTCCAGGGCCAGGTCGAGCCGGTCGAGAACCGACATCTTCGCCGTGAAGCCGCCGTGCTTCCGGAAGGGCGAGCCCTTGCCGGTGAGGTACCACTCATAACGGTAGTGCCGGTGTTCCGGTTCCAGGAACCATTCCGGTGTTCTGTCAATTGTCCGTTGGCCGTTTGTCAGGCCGAAATCCAAGATAAGCCCCTTGGAAACGAGCTGTT
Source organism: Ruminococcus flavefaciens (assembly GCA_023667315.1). Lineage (GTDB taxonomy): Bacteria > Bacteroidota > Bacteroidia > Bacteroidales > P3 > Pullibacteroides. Next base: position 224,747 of record JAMPAI010000003.1, on the reverse strand, counting down.
CTGAAGTCTCCATTTGCGTCCGTGTTTACGGCCGCAAATATATTAATAAAAATTCATATAAGATTACAACGGCTCCGGCAAAATTTTACCAACAGCCCGCCGTTGAAAAAACCGCCTCTCACGCCACCACAGCCCGTTCATTCCATCCCTCCACCTGCAAGACGTGGGTCATATAGACGGTCATCACGTCATCCACCGTCCTGCCCTCCCGCTGTATCTTGCGGATAAACGCCTTGATGTACTCGGAATTGGTGTCCAGTTCCGAATACGTCCGCCCGGAAGCCATCCTGACGGCATCACGCCGCATATCCGCCTCGGTATATCCGTTCACCTTAAACAGCTCCAGCCGCATGATTGCGTAGAACGCCTGCGACGTATCCCTGAACGTATCCCCGTGTATCCAGGCGCTCTTGAGCGCCGCGTACGCGATACGCATATCGTTGTCTTTGTTTATCATAACACCTCTGGAATTAGGATTGTTGTTTCGGTTGAATCGGCTGCCGAAGAGGGTGAGCGCCGAGGCCGGCACGCACCGCAACGGCCGCTCGACCGGCTTGCGCCGTTCCCGCTTAAGCCAGTTCACGAAATGCTTCTTGAACTCCCGTGCCGGGCGCGGATCGTCCAGGGCGTAGGCACCCAGATGCACGCGGAACTCGTTGAGTTTGGCGCGGACGTAGGGCACTGTACTGTAAGTGATTTCGGCAACAAACTCCAGCCACTCGGCCGCCTTCTGGCAATTTTCGATATTCTCCTTGACCGTCAGGTTCTTGGCCGTGCGCGGTACCTGCATTTCCATCTGCTCCGCCTCGAAGGGCAGCAACATCTGCTTAGGCTTGCGCGGTCGCCTGACCCGCTTCGGCCTGGGCGGCTCGCCTTTTTTCGGCCGGCCGCGCTTAAGCGGCATCCTCGGCACACAAATGGGGTTCCAGTCGTGCCTGCGCACCAGCTGGATCAACTTCTTCGCCCGCGTGGGCGACACCTTTCCGTAGCCGAAGCCTTCGAAGAAAGACCTAACGGCCGGAACATTCAAGGCAATCCGCTCGCGGTTCTGCGTGTATATCAAATACATACCATACACATAACCGCCATACCGGTTGACAATCGCCTGACTTGATTTATCCATTGCAAAATAATAAGCCCACAAAGTTAGTTATTTTATCAACACACTTTCCTCTCAAGGTCTGATCCGTCCGCACATTTCTTCTTTTCCGCACCGGAAATGTTCGAAAAACGACGCTTTCGTGCCTATAGAAGGATATAAATATTTTAAAACGTTATTTTTACGTAGTAATATATCTTATTACGTTCTAATATCTTATTACGTTTTTCTTTCTTAGGGGGCGCGGGGGATTTTCTTTCTTTATCAAGATTCCACTGTTGATAAACAAAAACGCAACGCAAACTACTGGATGACATCATATTACAAAGCAAGACACAGAAAGATATGAACAACACCCATTTACCCCATTTTTAAGGCCGGTTTTCTCCGTCCTTCACCCAACGATACCCAAATACCACAACCAACACCTTCCGACATACCGGAATCCTCTTATAATACAAATTTTGAATAAGATACGGAAGAATAGAATAAACTTTCGTACCTTTGTGCGTTTATTTAAACTCTAACCTTAAAAACACATCTTCATGAAACGCATGATTACACTTTTGGCGACCGCGGGCTGCCTGCTGTTCGCCACCTCCTGCAACAAGGACAACGACAAACAGGAATACGCCACCAACAAGGCCGGCGAACGGCTGGTGGAAAAGATCGAATCCGTAGAATACGATGGCCTAGATACTTCTTATCATTCTTATCGATTCGCCTACAATGGAGACGGAACCTTTAAAAACTTCACCCTCGACAGGAAATGTTTTGGTCCGAGCTGGACGGACGGCTTTTTTTCTGACATCACAACAAGTTCTTTTGAGAAGAAAAACAACACACTACAGCTTCATCAGGAATGCCTCTACCCAGATAAAGACCGAGACACTGAAGTTCACGATGAAACCTTTGATCTAAACACCAATGGTTTTATTGCCATTGACCACGGTTGGGATGGAACGGAGAACTACAGACTCTCCTACGATGAAAGCGGCAAATATTTGCATAACGTATTTGACGGAGATGAATTAATATGGACTTTCGAATGGAAAGATGGAAATATTGTCAATAGCCTATCAGCTTACACCAACCAACCACATCCGGTTAATATTGATTGGGGTGCATTCTTTCAATCTTGGAGAAACGATGCCCTCAACGAAGACCTCGTTGACCTAAGCTCCATCCGTGATTTTTGGGCCTTTTCGAACGGATATCTCGGTAATAAATGCCAAGGCCTGCTCGCTGAAGATTCTTATTATAACTACACTTACGATTTTGACGCAGATGGATTTGTTTCTACCATCTACACATCGCCAAAATCTTCAGAAACATCCTACAAGGGAACTACTTATATCGTAACTTACAAAAAGAGATAGTTTAGCCCAAAATTCGATGGCAAGAAGGGGGAATAGCCGTTAGGCTATTCCCCCTTCTTTTATTCACCGAAGCGCTTCTTGATATATTTCTCCAGCCGATTCACCTTGGCCTTCAAGGCTTCCATCTCTGCCTGTAGCCTTTTTATTGTCCGAACCGTAACCACCTCCTGCGGCTTAAGCATCGCCCCTTTCCCCTCCATAATCCATTCCATATTCAACACCGGGAAAGCCGCCTCGATATCCGCCAGCTGCTGCAGGCTCAGGTCTTCCTTTAACGCTTTGTCGTAAGCCCTTCTTCCCCACTTCAATTGCACCAAGGCCACCTTTATCTGCACGTTTTCAGAGTACAGGAACGTCACGAAACGATCCACCTTGCGCATTTCCTCTCTTCCATTACCGCTTTTCTTCTGCAACATCTCCCCCTCCCCCGTTAAAATCCAATCCACATTGATTTTGGGGTCCATCACATGAACTTTCTCCAACAGCTTTGCAGGTATAGGGAAAGTTCCACTCCTAATCCCTCTAAACGTAGAAAGAGATTTGTAACCCAACAAAGCAGCCAATTCTGTGTATGTCTTAGCTTTGGCCTGATTGATTAAATAATCACAGACTCCACAGAATCTCTCTGCCTGCTCTTTCGAATGCTTGCCAGTTTGCATTTTTCTATTATTTTTGCAAATAAATAAGCTAACAAAAACGCTTATTAATTAAAAACAATAATAACTGATTCAATCAGTTACGCAAATATAACAACAATGCAAGACTTTCGATTAGGTGAAAATTTCAGCAAGTTCGGCGCCACCTACACCGTATGTGGCGGCGGAGACTGCCGCCGGTGTGCCTTCCATCAGCAAAAGGCCATCTGCTACCGTATGGCCTGCCGCTCCACCGAACGCCGGGACAGAAAGGACGTGCACTTCGCCGGGCTGCCCCTCGCCCCGGGACTGCTGTCCGCCACCGCCACGTCCACCGTCACCGTCTCAACCAACGAACATTCCTTTAACCTCAAAAAACAATAGCCCTATGAAATTCTGGAAAGAGTCCGACGGTGGAGAGAAAGCCGCAATCATTATCTCTATCATCGGCCTAGTTTATATATTCCCGCAGTTGGTCATCTGTTTGATCCGAACCTGGAATTACGTTGACTCCCACAGTGTGTACAATCACCACATCCTTTTCCGCATAAACGAAGTAGAGCAAGTACGCTACGAGCGGGACAGTCTCTTGAACGCCCGTTTACTCCACATCGAGAATCTGTGCGACAGCTTGTGTCAGACTGAACCAAGCAAAGAGTAAAAACATCCACGAACCCATGAACACCATACACACCACCCGAGAGGAACTGACAACCATCGTGCGGCAGACCGTCGAAAGCGTCATTGACCGCCACCTGCGCATCATGTACGCCAACGCACGCATGTACGCACGCTGTCATGAGCCGAAACTGTCGCCCGTAGGGTTGCTGGTCGGCCTGGATCAGATCTGCGCTGTCCTGCGTTGTTCCATCCCGACGGCACGGAAGAAGTTAGACACCCTCCTGAAACCCGCCGTGTTGTCGGGCCGGGGACAGAAATATGTTGTGGACGGCGACCTCATGATGCGAATCCTGCAGAACACCGCCACCCGCCATCGCAAGAAGCTGCAGCAGGCCACCCGACCCGCCACCCCTAAAACCAACATATCATGATCGACGTACACCTTATCCGCGCCATCCCCATCGAGGCCTACCTCACCTCGCGGGGCATCGAGCCCGTACGGCAGAACGGCCACGACCTGTGGTACCGCTCCCCCCTGCGGGAGGGCGACCACACCCCCTCCTTCGTGGTGCACCGCAACACGAACTACTGGAAAGACTTCTCCAGCGGCCAGGGCGGCAGCGTGATCGACCTCGCCCTGCTGCTCAACCAACGCCCCTACCTCGAGACGCTGCAGTCGCTGTCCGACTTCGCGCCGGAGGCGAAGCGGTTCACGCCCGCCATTCCGGAATTGCGCTGCGCGCCCGGCGACACGGTGGTGATGCCCCGGTCGTTCTCGCTGCTTAAGGTAAAGCCGCTGGGTTCCAACCAGCGCCTGGTCGATTACGTGCGCCAACGCCATATCGACCTTGCCGTGGCCGCCCGCTACGGCCTGCAGGAGGTCTATTACCTCAATACGAAAGGCAAGCGGTGCTTCGCGCTCGGCTTCCCGAACGATGCCGGCGGCTACGAGATACGCAACCCCTATTTCAAGGGCACCTGCGGCAACAAGGCCATCACCACCGTCACGGCCAAAGACCCTTCGTCGGCCGTGATCCTCGAGGGCTTCATGGACTACCTCTCCTACCGCCAGCTGCACCCCAGTTACGACGGCATGGCCGTGGTGCTCAACAGCACCGCCCTGGCCGCCCACGCCGTGCCGGCCGTCAGACACTGCGCCTCGGTAAGCCTGCTGCTGGACAACGACGCCACCGGCTCGGCCAAGACCGCCGAACTTACCGCACTGCTGGCCCAGGAAGCCCCGCACTGCCGAGTAACGGACGGACGGAGCGAGTACGCCGCCCACAACGACCTGAACGACTACCTGCAGACCACCTGCACAGGAATGACGGCAGGGAGGGAGGAAGTGTGCTCGGTACCAGCGGTGTCGAGAAACCCCGTGCCGGCGGTATCGAAACCGATACTTAAGACCAACAGGCATAAACCATTGTCCCATAAATTTTAAAGCATAAAACCATGAACAACTTTCCTCCCGACAATTTCGAAGATCCGGGCAACGGCTACCGACGGTACCGGAACGAACGGCGCGAACAACGCCGCCTGCGCCGCCGCAAGCGTTCGGTAATCCTCATGCTGGGCGTGATGGCGGTCGCCCTGACCGTGTCCGTCGTCCATACGTTTTCACCAAAGCGGCCCCTGGAGATGGAAACGCCCAAAATCGACATCAGCATCATCACGCCGGATTTTATCCGGAAAATCGATTCGCTTACGGCCATTCTCGACAGCATCATAGGCATCGATTCGTGCAGATACTCGGATGAACCGGCCGAAGCATTTCTGAAGCGAATGGAAGAAAAATACGCTTCCGCCCGGAATGAATCCATAAACCACTGACCATGGCTGGATTCCTGGCAGCGGAACTGGTGGGCCGGCTCGGACAGCCCGCCAGATGGCACGAACGGGAGAGCAGATACGTCACCTTCCAGGTGGCGCACAACATGACCGCACCCCGTGCCGGAGCGCAATCCGATGTGGCGTGGATCTCGTGCATCTGGTTCAACGCACCCAAAAAAATCACCGAATACCTCCTGCCGGGAACAGAGGTGTTCGTGCGGGGCCGTCTGACGGCGCGCATCTACCGCACCGCCCAGGAAGAGGCCAAGGTGTCGCTCGACATCACGGTGTCGGAACTGAATATCCTGCACGTGCCCGCCGCCAAGGCCGCCGACAGCCAACAGGCCGCCAGTCCCGCCCCTACGGACACGGAAAAGGAACAGCAAGACAAAACCTTCTACCGGGAATTTTAGAAAGTACAAGCATGGATTCATTCATCGACATTCAATCAAGCAAAAACTCCGCCGAAGCCTTTCTGCGCGTGCTGCGGAACGGCCAGGTGTTCTTTTCCCGCGCCGCGGTGGAACGCCTGCATTTAGAGCCGGGCGACCCGGTATGGTTCGTTTCGAATCTGCAGAAGAACGGGCAAACGCGTTTTTATCTGCGCACCTACGGCCTGGCATCCGGCAAGACAAGGTTACGCCGGCACGCTGGCAGGCAGAGCCTGGTATGCAACCATCTGGCGTTTTGCCGCCAACTGTTCCAATCCGCCGAGCGGCAACACCCGGCACTCAAGGATAGTGCTACATTCCGATGCCTGTTGGCCACCACCGCCGACGAGAACAGCCTCTATTCCATAATGACCGACAAGATTTTATAAACCCCGCAAAGACCCACGACCATGACAGCCTTAATGGACAACATTCAGAATATCGACGTAAAGGAATTGCTAAAGAAACCCCTGTGGCAGATGACCGGCGAGGAGTTTTTGGCGCTGTCGAACGCGGCGAAGAACGTTCCTCAATCCAATAATGGCTGCTATAAAGAGACGGCGACAGCACTGTATGAAGAAGGAAAATATGCATTCGGCATACAAGGGTTATGCGACTTGTTCAATATTTCCTCAGATACCGCCATTCGCTATAAAAAGACGTTTCTTCAACCGGCCATCATCCAACGTGGCAGAAAAATAATAATCGATAAAGAAAAGGCCATCAAACTATTCAACAGCCGCAAATAGACACTTTCTACACCAACCATGTAAAAACAAGCTTTCCCCTTTATTTCTTATTGAATTTTTTCATTTCTTCCGCCTTTACCTTGTCTGCGATGGCGATATAGGGCTTCATGGCTGAATAGTCGCTATGCCCCGTCCAACGCATCACCACATCCACCGGAATACCCAAAGCCAGTGCATTGCAGATAAACGTCCGTCTGCCGCAGTGGGTTGTCAGGTATTCATACTTCGGCCGAACCTCCTCTATGCGTTCACTTCCGGAATAATAAACCTGGCGAATGGGTGTATCTAACCCTGCCAGCTCACCCAACTCACGCAGATATTCGTTCATACGTTGCCCGCTGATCACCGGCAAGGCCAAATCCCCCGGATAATGCTCGCCCTCATACTTCTGCAGAATGGTTTTTGCATAATCGTTCAACTCTATCTCCAAGGTATCGGCCGTCTTGATGGTCGTTACCCTGATACACTCCTGATACACGTCGGAACGGTGTAAGTTCGCCACATCCGAGTACCGAAGTCCTGTAAAACAACAAAAGCAGAACACGTCCCGTACACGTACCAGATATTGCTTCTCTTCCGGAATTTCGCAATCATACACCCGCATCAGTTCATCCCAGTCCAAAAATACAATGGTCTTCTCCGGCTGCTTCAGCTTGGCCGAAAATTTCTTCCAATCGGAAGCCGTTACATAATCGTGATCTTCCGCCCACCTCAGAAACCACTTTAACTGGTTTATCTGCTTGGCAATCGTACTGTTGGTAAAATTCTTATTCAGATAATACAGCACCAGGCCCGAAATGCAATCCCGATCCAAGTCTTTCAGCTTCAATCCGGGACTGTACCTGGCCAAATGCCCCGACAAAGTGTTGAATTTTTGAACGGTACTCATCGTCCAGCCATTCCGGTTACCTGAATCCACAACAAAACGTTTAATAGCATCCGAAACGGTTATGCCATCTTTTTCCGTTTCCTTTGCCTTACGTCCTTTTTTACCCGTACAGGAAAGGAATTCCTGTCGCAATTCTTCCAATGTAAACGAGCGGCTTATATCATCCAATCGACCGAAATGAGCACGAATGTTATCCAACCCGGCATTGATGATATTGGACGGCATTCCTTTGGCGTTGACAGCACCTCGTCGCACCCTCTGCACCGGCTTCTCCCACATCTTGGGATTAATCTTATACCCCGTCGATGTCAACAACCGGACTCCTTGTGTGGCCACCGATACCCGGATACCACAATCACCCTGTTTGTCAGCCGTCGTCGTAAGATAGAAATTGATGTCCATCTCTTTTCTGTGTCAAAAAAAATTCCGTTCATTCAGGGTACAAAGATAGACACACTTTTAATAAGGATAAATCAGAACCTAATCGACCTTAAACGAATTAAGGCCACCAAAATTCATTGAGTTTTTGAATTTTAGCGGCCTTATCAGAATCTAATCGACCTTAATCGTGGAGTATAGGGGAGTCGAACCCCTGACCTCTTGACTGCCAGTCAAACGCTCTAGCCAACTGAGCTAATACCCCGAAAAGAGGTTGCAAAGGTACGCTTTATTTTTGAATTGGCAAAATTTAGTTACAAAGCCAATACCCGTGCCACTTCCAAGAGTTCCGGATCTATCTGCTGGTGATGCTTGGTGGCCTTTTCGAACGGCACATGCACGATCTTGTTGTTCACCTGCCCGATCATCACGCAGTCCTTGCCTTCCAGAAGCGCCTTCACGCTGTTGTAGCCCAGGCGCGAGGCCAGCACCCGGTCGGCGTACGAAGGCGTTCCGCCCCGCTGGATATGCCCCAGTATGGTAACACGCGTCTCGTAATTGGGAAGCCGTTCCTTTACCAGCTTTGCCACCTGCGACGCACCGCCCAGTTCCTCGCCCTCGGCCACGATGATGATGCCCCAGGTCTTCTGCTTGCGCTGGTCGTATTCGAGCTTGGCGATCAAGTTGTCGATATCGGTCTGCGTTTCGGGAATCAGGATATCCTCGCTGCCGGTGGCGATGCCCCCGTTGAGCGCGATGAAGCCCGCGTCGCGCCCCATCACTTCCACAAAGAACAGCGTGCCGTGCGAACCGGCCGTGTCGCGGATCTTATCGACCGCGTCCACCACCGTGTTCACCGCCGTGTCGTAGCCTATGGTGAAGTCGGTGCCGTACAGGTCGTTGTCGATGGTGCCCGGCAAGCCCACCACGCGGATATCGGGATGCCGCCTGTGCAGGGCCAGCGCCCCCCGGAAGGTGCCGTCGCCGCCGATCACCACCAAGGCGTCGATGCCCTCGTCCACCAGGTTCTGATAGGCCGTGTCCAGCCCCTCGTCGGTCTTGAACTCCGGGCAGCGGGAGGTCTTGAGGATCGTGCCGCCCCGATGGATGATGTCGGCCACCGAGTAGCCGAACATAGGCTTGAATTCCTTGTTGATAAGGCCTTTATACCCATGGCTGATGCCCACCGCCAGCAGCTTTTCGGCCATGGCCGTGCGCACCACCGCGCGGATGGCGGCGTTCATGCCGGGGGCATCGCCCCCGGAGGTCAAAATCCCTATCTTGCGGATATTGTTGTCTTTGTTGCCTGGGTGCAGGTTCATGATTCTATAGTTTTTTGCCGGTGGATTTTGACTTGCCCGCCGATTTCCCGGCCGTGGAGGCCGTGCTTTTCTTGGCGGGGGCCTTGGCCGGCGATTTCTTGGCGATGGCTGCCGCCCGGCGGGCCGAACGCGCGGAGGGCTTTTCCTCGGAAATGATCTTCCGGCAGTCTTCCAGCGTAAGCAGGGCCGCATCCGTACCCTTCTCTATCTTGTAGTTCTTGTTCTCGAAGCTGATGTAGGGGCCGTAGCGGCCGTTGAGCACCTGCAGGGAGGGTTCCTCGGGGAAGGTGCGTATCACCTTCTGCTTTTCGGCCTCGGCCTTGTTGTTGATCAGTTCCACCGCCCGTTCGAGCGAGATGCTTACGGGGTCGTCGGTCTTGGGAATCGACACGAACTTGCCGTCGAACCGCAGGTAAGGGCCGAAACGCCCCACGGCGGCGGTAATGTCCTTGCCCTGGTACTGCCCTACCGTGCGCGGCAGCTTGAACATCTCCAGCGCCTGCTCGAGCGTAACCTCATCCATCGAAACGCCTTTCTTCAGACCCGCGAAGGTCGGCTTGTCCTCGCTCTTGCTGTCGCCCTTCTGCACCACGGGGCCGAAACGACCCAACTTCACATAAATGGGCAGGCCGCTCGCGGGGTCATGCCCCAGCAGCCTTTCGCCGCTCACCTTCTCGGAATTCTGCGCGGTGGCCTCCACCTGCTTGTGGAAAGGCTTGTAGAAACCGGCTATCATCTTGTTCCACTTCATCTGCCCCTGGGCGATTTCGTCGAACTGCTTCTCCACGTCGGCGGTAAAGCCGTAATCCACGATGCCGGAAAAATACTTGATCAGGAACTGGTTCACCAACACACCCGTGTCGGTGGGGAACAGCTTGGCCTTTTCGGCGCCCGTGTTTTCCTGCAAGGCACGTTCCTCTATCTTGCCATTCTGAAGTTCGAAGGCGCAATAGGGGCGCACATGCCCGGGACGGTCTTCCTTAACCACATACTCACGCTTGAGGATCGTGGAAATCGTGGGCGCGTAGGTGGAAGGACGGCCGATGCCCAGTTCCTCCAGTTTCTTTACCAGCGAGGCTTCCGAATAGCGCGGCGGATGCTGGCTGAACATCTCGCGGGCGCCCATGCGCTTCAGGCTCAGTTGCTCGCCTTTCTTCAAGGCGGGCAGGCGGTGTTCGCCGTTTTCTTCCTCCTCGTCGTCGCGGCTTTCGGCATATACTTTCAGGAAACCGTCGAAGAGAATCACTTCACCTTTCGCCACAAAATATTCGGGACGACCCTGCACGGCGATGTTTATCTGCGTACGCTCAATCTCGGCATCGGCCATCTGCGAGGCCACGGCGCGTTTCCATATCAGGTCGTAGAGACGCACCTGCGAGGGGTCGCCCGTAATGGAGGCCCGGTCCATATAGGTGGGACGGATGGCTTCGTGGGCTTCCTGCGCGCCCTTGGTCTTGGTGTTGAAGTTGCGGGGCTTGCTGTATCTGGCTCCGTAGGCCTTCTCGATCTGTTCCTTGGCCATGTTGATGGCCAGCGAGGACAAGTTCACCGAGTCGGTACGCATATAGGTGATAAGCCCTTCTTCGTAGAGCTGCTGGGCCACCATCATGGTCTTGGACACCGAGAAGCCCAGCTTGCGGGAGGCTTCCTGCTGCAGGGTGGAAGTGGTGAAGGGCGGGGCGGGCGAACGCTTGGCGGGCTTTACATCGAGGCTGTCCACCGTAAAGCCGGCCGTTTTGCAGGATTCCAAGAAAGCCTTGGCCTCCTCCTTGGTCTTGAAGCGGCTGTTGAGCTCGGCGGTGAAATTGCCGAACGAGGCCGTTACCTTATAGGAGGATTCCTCCTTGAAGTTCTTGATTTCCTCCTCGCGTTCCACCACCAGGCGCACGGCCACCGACTGCACGCGGCCCGCCGAGAGGCTCGGACGCACCTTGCGCCACAAAAGGGGCGATATCTCGTAACCCACCAGGCGGTCCAAAACACGGCGCGCCTGCTGGGCGTCCACCAGGTCGTAGTCTAACTTGCGGGGATTCTCGATGGCGTGGAGAATCGCGGTCTTGGTGATTTCGTTGAAGACGATGCGCCGGGTCTTGGCCGGATCCAGTTTCAGCACTTGATCCAGATGCCAGGCGATGGCCTCTCCCTCGCGGTCCTCATCGGATGCGAGCCATACGAAATCGGCGGCCTTGGCGGCCTTTGACAGCTGGGCGATCAGGGCTTTCTTTTCGGGCTGAATGATGTATTCGGGCTCAAAATCGTGGGCGGTATCGATGCTGATGTTGTTCTTAGGCAAATCGCGGATATGTCCGAAACAGGACAGCACGTGATAGTCTTTTCCCAAAAATTTCTCGATGGTCTTGGCCTTGGCCGGAGATTCGACGATGACTAAATTTTTCGACATCCTGATATTTTTTGCAACCGCAAAGATAGTTTTTTTTCATTTTCACGTTTTTGAACCAACGGGCGGCACTACTTCAAAAAATCGTATTCATGGGTCGAAGGCGTTTGGAACGAAAACACAGTCTTGCCGTTCTTGTTCGGTTATATCTTCTGCCGCATAAAAGGCAAAGGCGGGTAAACAGATATTGACGGTACAGAAATTCCGCCCTGAATGCAAACAGATTTGTTTGCATTTTGTATCTTTGCAAACTACCATGAAGCAGATTATCACTACATACAAGGGCATCCATCCTGGAAAAATCATCGGTAGGGATTTGCAGAAGCGGCACCTCAGCCAACGGGCGTTCGCCCGGTCCATCGGCGAACACAGCCAGACACTGAATGCCGTTATTACCGGCCGCCGTGCCCTCACCCTCGAAATGTCTCTCAAAATAGAGCAGGCCTTCAATTACGAAGAAGGATCGCTGCTGGTTCTCCAAACTTTTTACGATATCGCCGCCTACAAGCAACGGGAGACAAGCCGTTCCATCTCCGGCGTTCCAAACATCCGCCGTTCACTTTTTTGGGATACGGATTTCGACACCCTCGACTGGGGACGCTACCGACAGGCGGTTCTCGCACGCGTGGCCGAGCGTGGCAACGAGCAGGAAAAACAAGAAATAGCCCGTTTCTACGGCATCGACCCCAAGACCGTCCGCCAATACAAACCCGCCAATACTTACCATATAAAACGAAACAATGGCTAACCGACAGCTACGATACGAGACGGTAACGTCCCTACTAAAGGAAGTTCTCTTTAAGTTAATGGCAGAACCCCTATTTACACCTTTCCATTTGGTAGGCGGGACCAACTTAAGCCTGCGCTATGGACATCGTCTGTCGATAGATATCGATCTCTTTTCCGATGCACCATACGGAAGCCTCGATTTTCGCTCTTTCGAAAGTTTCCTTAAAGAGCATTTTCCGTATTACAAGCGAAATACGAACACTTCCTTTATCGGTCCCGGAAAAAGTTACGATATCGGCAATACACGGGACGAATGCATAAAACTCGACCTGATGTATGCAGATCCATTTCTTGAAGAAGCCGAAATGCTTGATTGCATCCGAATGGCCGGAATCAAGGATATCATCGCCATGAAAATAGATACGGTAGCCCGCGGCGGGCGCAAGAAAGACTTTTGGGATTTACACCTACTGCTTAACGAATACAGTTTGGATGAAATGTTAGCCCTCCACGCACAACGATATGAATGGACGCATAATACCCAAGAAATACTGAAAAAATTCACCGACTTTTCCGAAGCCGAGAACCAACCCGACCCGATGTGTTTATTAAACAAAGACTGGGACATTATAAAGCTTGACCTGATCGATACCGTTCAAGACTACAACAAACAACCGTAACCTGCCGAATACAAGAACAAACAACCCCAAATACGACCATAAAATCACTTTCATTTGTCCAACCCAAAATTTATATTATTATAATTGGCCGTAAAGACAGCATTTACGGCACGCATCCGCCATTCTACTCCGCTCGGAACCAAGCGGGATGCAATGGACAATTATAATAATATAAATTTTACCTTATTCAACGTTTAATAAATAAAATTGACAATTTATAATACTTTATATACTTTTGCAACGATACACGGAAGTCATGGACTGCCCAAAATCACCCAAAACCATCATAAAACCCAACAGAAAGATGAAAAAACTACACCTGTTCCTATGCCTGCTCATAGCCGGCATAACCACCGGCTTCGCCCAAACCGACACGATACGGTTCACTACAAACGGACAATACGGTCAAATCGGAACCATATTCGGAGAGCCTAATACGGAAGTTGTTTTGATTAAGCAGGATGAAGAACCCAGGTCTTACGTATTAGAGTCTAACTCGTTGCGCATAGTTGACTATGTCACTTACAAATATGGTTCATACAAACTGTACGCCATCAAAGGAAAAATTTCGGGGTTTCAATCCTCCACTATAGTAACATTAGATGCGATTAATTGCAAACTATTAGACAGTTTGTCCGTATCCAGAGCAAAAATCAACGTAAACGGATGCTCTAATCTGAAAAAATTATATTGCATAAATCCAGAAATGGACAGCTTGGATCTGAGTTCTTGCTCCGCCTTGGAGGAATTGGACTGCTCGACAGAATACGGCCACCCTCCTTTGGAATTTTTAAATGTAACCGGTTGTACCCATCTGGTAAAATTAAACTGCCGACACCAAAAATTAAAGAACCTCGACCTAAGCACCTGTACGGCACTGGAAGAATTAGATTGCTCTGCAACAAGAGGTCCTTCAGCTTTAAAAACTTTAAACATAAACGGTTGTTACAATTTGAAGAAGTTAAATTGCGCGGGAGGACAGTTAACGAACCTTGATCTAAGTATGTGTTCCGAATTGGAGGAATTGAACTGCTCGGGATTCTCTACCAGCGACACCTATTTGGACTCTTTAAACGTAAGCGGCTGTACCAAACTGAAAAAATTAGACTGCCATTGTCAAAAGTTAAAGAACCTCGATCTAAGCACGTGTACAGCCCTGGACACTCTGTTCTGCCATTACAATGGTCTGACCGATTTGGACGTTAGCCACAACACCGCCTTAACGTATTTGGACTGCTCCTCCATCAAACTGACCGATTTGGATGTTAGCCACAACACCGCCTTAACGTATTTGGACTGCTCCTCCATCAAACTGACCGATTTGGATGTTAGCCACAACACCGCCTTGCAATTCTTGGACTGCCATTACAATGGCCTGACCGATTTGGACGTTAGCCACTGCTCCACCTTGCAATCCTTGGACTGCTCCTACAACAAACTGACCACATTAGATGTATCTCCCTGCTCACTCCTGGAAACTTTATCTTGTAGCAACAACTATATTTCAGATTTAACCGTAAACGACACCAATCTAAGAAAGCTCTACTGCTCGTCCAACAAGCTGTCTAATCTGAATGTAAGCAACTGCACCAAATTATCTGAAATAAGTTGCAGCAAAAACCCCATCGACAGCCTGAATGTAAGCGGCCTGCCTCAATTAACATCGCTCTCCGTTCCTCAGGATGCGTTGATTTTATTGGATGTAAGCAATTGCCCGAGCCTATCCATGTTAAACTGTGCAGGTTCTTTCTCTTATCTTAAAAACAGCGACGGTAGCATTACTAACGTTGTTGAGAAGTCCTATGGAAAACTGAAAAGCCTGAATGTACGCGGATGCACCGGTTTGACCTATTTGGATTGCCGCTACAACCCCCTCGACAGCCTGGATGCCAGCAACCTGACCTCCCTCGAAACCTTATATGTGCCCAAAGGAGAAGGCGGTTATTCCTTAAAGAAGTTAGATGTAAGCGGATGCACCAACCTAACGGCGTTGGATTGCCACGGAGACACATACTATACTACCTACAGCGACGGTTCCGTAAAATATACCTTTCGCGGTAGGTTAAAGTTTTTGGATGCAAGCGGTTGCACGTCCTTAGAAAAGTTAGATTGTTCCTGGAACGAATATTTACAAACGATAACGGCAGACAACTGTTTATCCTTAGCCTACTTATCTTGCAATGCATATAATTCCCGCCAAGGATCCCTAACGAACCTTAGCCTGACCAACTGCCCTAGCTTAAAGTTCCTGCAATGTCAGAACAACCAAATTTCCTCTGATTTAAATCTGGAAGGTTGCACTAATCTAGACACTCTAATCTGCTACAACAATCAAATTCCGATTTTGAATCTTGACGACTGTAAGAACCTGGTTTATGTAGATTGCGACAACAACCAGATTACAAACGGTTTGAACCTAAGCAATTGCACCAACCTACAGTATATCCGATGCCAAAACAACGCAATAAGCAGTTTGAATTTAGACGGAGACAAAAGTCTGGTTTATATCAACTGTTCCAACAACCAAATCTCCTCCGAATTGAACTTGAATCACTGCCTTTCCTTAGGAAGTATATCTTGCCAGAATAACCTTATTCCGAAATTGGATATCAGCGGATGTTCGGCCTTGTTCTATCTAAACTGTACCAATAATCAAATTCCGCTCTTGGATGTTCAGGGATTTTCCCGTTTACGATACCTGTACTGTGCCAACAATCAAATTCCGCTCTTGGATGTCCAGGCCTGTTCCTCTTTGCTGGAGTTAAATTGCTCCAACAACCATATCCCGCAGCTGAACCTGTTGGCCAGCGAGCCGCTCTACACCCTCAATTGCAGCGACAACGAACTGGAGGTATTGGATCTGAGCGGAAATCCGGCCCTGAAGTCGGTTCATTGCAAGAACAACCGCATCAAGGATATCGATATCAGCCAGTGTCTCGACCTGCGCTGCTTCTATGCCGACAGCAACGCCCTGCCGCTCTACGAGATCTACGCGGTGTCGCAGTTCTACGACGAATACCTCAAGCCCAAAGACATCAATCTGTGGCACAGCAGCGCCGAACAGCACATCAACCTTAAGGTAAAGTCAGGTAATCTGGTGGATCTGCACCGCGAGATGAGCTTTGCCAGTACCTCCACCAAGGTTAAGGTGTTTACCGAGGTGGGCGACAACCCGCTGTTCGAGGACGTGGACTACAAGATTTTGGAAGGACTCATTAAATTCGAGGAGGACGGCCGCTACAAGATTCAGCTGCGCAACGTGAACGTGCCCACCAACTGCGACTTCGAAAACGAATATTCTCCGTTCGAGGGCACCAATGCGCCCGTTACCGTCTATTACCATGTGGCCTATGGCGATGTGGCTCCCTTGGATACCTGCAAGGAACCAGTGTTCAGCCGTGAGGCGGGCGAGGTGGAGAAAGGCACGGTAATCTACCTTACCTGCCCCACCAAGGGCGCGGAAATCCGCTACAGTACCGATGGCTCCACGCCCAATGAGGAATCGGCGCGCTACACCGCATCGGGCATCACCATAAACAAGACCACCACTGTAAAGGCCGTCGCCATGAAGGAAGACTGGGCGAATTCCGAGGTGGTGGAAGCCGAATACACTGTTGTCGAGCCGGTGCCGGACGTTTGCCAGACCCCGCAATTCTCGCCCGAACCGGGCAAGGTGGACAAGGGCACGGAAGTGGAACTGTACTGCGGAACCGAAGGGGCTGAAATCCGCTACACCACCGACGGCAGTACGCCCACCGAGGAGTCGGAACGCTATATGGAACCCATCGTGATCAACAAGACCACCACGATAAAGGCCATCGCCATGATGGAAGACTACGAGAACTCCGAAATCGCGACCGGCAAGTTTACCGTTAAAAGCTCTACCGGCGGCGATGACGATGATGATCCCGACGATGATGACCCCGATGTTTCCAACGCCGCGCAGAACTGTATGCTGGCCTTCCGCGCCTACCCCAACCCTTGCGGGGAAACGCTTTACCTGAAGCGGGGCAACGAGGAGAACGCGGCGAACATTATCGGCTTCCGCCGCCGGCGTCCGCTGGTTCAGGCTCTTTTTCCACGGAACGCGGCGAACATTATCGGCTTCCGCCTGCTGGACCTGCAGGGTAGCGAACGGCTTCGCGTGCGGGGCGATGCCTCTCAAATCGATATGAGCCAGCTGCCCGCCGGCGTGTATGTGCTGGAGGCCACGGACGGGAACGGCAACGCTTTCCGCCACAAGATCGTGAAGCGGTAGCAATCTAAACTAAACCAAACGGAAAAAGGGGCTGGTTCAGCCCCTTATTTCGTTTGGTAAATAAATATAATTGCCATACCTTTATCGTCCGCTTTCAGCGGCAATACGATGTATTTACCAAAAAAAGACAAGACTTTGTCCAAACAAACCATTGTACGGACAAGAAAACCGAAAGAGATGGCAATCAGCAATACGGGAGTTTACAACGCGAAAAACGGTATGTTATTGGCTTATATCGCAAACCGGATTCCCGATATACATCTGAGGAAACTACTCAAAATAGTGTACCTGATAGATGAGGCATTTATCAAGCAACGCGGCTATCCGTTGACGTGGTTTAATTACTATGCCTGGGCAAAAGGCCCTGTCGCACGGGAAGTTTACAAGGTAAAGGATGGCTCTTTTGAAGAATACGTTTCCGCGCACAAGGAAAACCTTCCGGGAGAAGCAAGCCCCAAATGGGTGGTTAATGCTAAAGATAGACCTTTGTCCAAAATTCAACTTTTGGACAAGATGATGGAATTCAGCTCTGCCGAAATCAATGCCATCGATGCCTTATTAGACAAATATGCCGATTTATCCGCCGATGAATTGACCGAACTGACCCATCAATCCGATTCCCTCTGGTCGCAGATTGTTGCGGA
This sequence comes from Ruminococcus flavefaciens, assembly GCA_023667315.1. Taxonomy (GTDB): domain Bacteria; phylum Bacteroidota; class Bacteroidia; order Bacteroidales; family P3; genus Pullibacteroides. The sequence goes on along the minus strand of JAMPAI010000003.1, from coordinate 206,702 downwards.
GAATGCCCTTGTGTTCGATGAGCATCACAAACAGTCGGACGTAAAGATTCCTCTAACCCGCCTTATCGAAAACGATGAATGCCTTCTGGGGGTTTACGAGGATGCCAAATGGAGCATGGAGTTTCAAAACCTGCTCCAATAATAAGGACGACATGTTTGAGGAACGGGAAATCGTATTGGCTTTCGTTAAGGATATTTATCCGCCCAAGAAAAAGTTTTTCATTACCCTTTACCGGGATGAGGAGTTGAACATTGTGGCTTGTTTCACCACATCCCAATACCGGCTTCCCATTGATCCGGCAGAGGCCAGGCATGGCGTAATCAGAAGAAAAGACGGAGCCCCGGTGGCTTATGTATTCGAAAAAGACCGTACAATCGGCAAAGTTCCTCAAACCAATAATCCTTTCTCTTTTTTCAAAAGGACGATGGTAACTTTTGATTATTGCTTCCAATCAGGCTCCTGGGAGAAATTCATGCAACGAACCGACCCAACGAACAGGGAAACCGTCTGCATTATGGACCATCAAGAATTTGTCGATTTACTCTATGCCATGTACCAAAGCCCGCTAACGAATAGGAAGCTCCTCCCGATGATTGAGAAATCGTTGGAAAAATACAGCAGTCTTGACCTATTAGACAAACAGTGAAATACTTCTTTGGGGCTCCTGACAACGTTTTCATTCCCCAGAATGTCTATAGGTTCCGAAATTCAATACCTTTACCTCAAAAAAATGCAAAAGACCTGCCCTAACTGCGGCAATCGCTTCGAATGCCTGCACGAAGACATCCGCCATTGCCAGTGCGAGAGAGTGCACATCGACGCTCCCTTGCGCGCCTACCTTCAGGAACATTACAGCGATAAGTGCCTGTGTGCTTCCTGCTTACAGAAGCTGTGGGAAGAAACGCGGAAAAAAGCGTAAATTTGTGTTATGAGCAAGGGCATAAAAAAGACAACGGAGCCGGAACGCGAGATTATACTTCGCGGAGTCAGGGTCAACAACCTTAAGAATGTGGATGTGAGTTTTCCTACCGGGAAACTCATTGTCGTTACAGGGCTGTCCGGTTCGGGCAAATCCTCGCTGGTGTTCGACACCCTCTATGCCGAGGGGCAGCGCCGCTACGTGGAGAGCCTCAGTTCCTACGCCCGCCAGTTTCTGGGGCGCATGAGCAAGCCCGAGGTCGATTTCGTGGACGGCATATCCCCGGCCATCGCCATCGAGCAGAAAACGCTCAACGCCAACCCGCGCTCCACCGTGGGCACCGTTACCGAGATATACGAATACCTCAAGCTGCTCTTCGCCCGCATCGGCAAGATCTATTCGCCCGTGTCGGGCGTGGAGGTAAAGCGCCATTCGGTGGCCAACGTGGCTGATTTCGCCGCCACCCTGCCCGCAGAAACCAAGCTCTACATCCTCTCCCCCGTGTGCATACGCCAGGGGCTGAGCACGGGCGAATACCTGCAGTTGCTCGAAAAAATGGGCTTCAGCCGCCTGTATAAGGCCGATGCCAGGAATTCCGCGCGTTCCAAGATCGTCAACATTTCGGAATGCACGCCCACCTCCGACCTCAAGGGGCACTACCTCTTGGTGGACCGCCTGGTGGTGCGGCCGGAGGAAGCCCCCGGCGCGCTGTACTCGCGCATTTTCGATTCGGTGCAGACCGCCTTCAACGAGGGCGAGGGCCGCTGTTTTCTCGAATGTACGGCCAAAGACGGCAAGTCGCGCCTACTCGAGTTCTCGAACCGGCTGGAGGCCGACGGCATGAGTTTCGTAAAGCCCAGCCCCAACTTCTTCAGCTTCAATAACCCTTACGGCGCCTGCAAGCGTTGCGGCGGCATCGGCACGATAGACGGGGTGAGCGAAGACCTGGTGGTTCCCGACCCCTCGCTCTCGATCTACGAAGACGCGGTGGCCTGCTGGCGGGGCGAGAAGATGAGCGAGTGGAAGAAAGAGTTTATCCGCCATGCGGAGAACTTTCCGATACACCGCCCCTACAAGGAGCTTTCCGAGGCCGAAAGACACCTGCTCTGGTATGGAAACAAACAGGTGAAGGGCATCTACGACTGCTTTAAGTTCATTGAGAAGAACTCCTACAAGATACAGTACCGCGTGATGGCCTCGCGCTACCGGGGCATCACCCCCTGTCCCGAATGCCACGGCTCCCGCCTTCGCCCCGACGCCGCCTACGTAAAGATAGACGGCAAGAGCATCACCGACCTGGTAAGGATACAGGTGGGCGACCTGGCGGCATTCTTCCAGAACATACACCTTACCGCGCACGAAAGGGCGGTGGCCGCGCGCACGCTTACCGAAATCGAGAACCGGCTCTCCTACCTGCAGAACGTGGGGCTTTCCTACCTTACGCTCGACCGCCGTTCCGCCACCCTCTCGGGCGGCGAGGGGCAGCGCATACACCTGGCCAACTCGATAGGCAGCGCGCTGGTGGGCTCGCTCTACATCCTGGATGAACCCAGCATCGGGCTGCACTCGCGCGACACCGACCACCTGATACGGGTCATACGGCAGCTGCGTGACTTAGGCAACACGGTAATCGTGGTGGAACACGACGAGGCCATGATGCTGGCCGCCGACTACATTATCGACGTGGGGCCGCAGGCGGGTCGCTTCGGGGGCGAGATCGTGTTTGCCGGAACGCCCAGGGAACTGCTTGAAAAGGGCGACAGCCTTACCGCGCGCTACCTGCGCGGGGAAATGTGCATTCCCGTGCCCGAAAGCCGCCGGGCGTGGACGCGCAGCCTGCGCCTGTGCGGGGCAAGCTGCAACAATCTGAAAGACGTAAGCGTAAGCATCCCGCTCAACGTGATGACAGTGGTTACGGGCGTAAGCGGTTCGGGCAAGACCTCGCTGATACGCCAGACACTCTACCCGGCCCTGCAACGCGCCTTGGGCTCGTATCAGGGCGGCGACCAGCTGCGCTACAAAAAACTGGAAGGCGACTTTAAATGCCTGAAGGCCGTGGAACTGGTGGACCAGAACCCCATAGGCCGTTCCAGCCGCTCCAATCCCGCCACCTACCTGAAGGCCTTCGACGACATACGCGAGCTTTTCGCCGCCCAGCCCCTGGCAAAACAGCGGCTTTTCGCGCCCGGCTATTTCTCGTTCAACGTGCAGGGCGGACGCTGCGAGGCCTGCCAGGGCGAAGGCACCATCAAGGTGGAGATGCAGTTTATGGCCGACCTCTTTCTGGAATGCGACCAATGCCACGGCAAACGCTTCAAGGACGAGGTGCTGGAAATAAAATACCGCGACAAGAACATTGCCGACGTGCTGGAAATGACCATCGACGAAGCCCTGGAGTTCTTTTCTTCCGACACGGGCGATGCCTGCGTAAAGCGTCTGTGCGCCAAGCTGCAGGTGTTGCAGGACGTGGGCCTGGGCTACCTGCACCTGGGGCAGTCGTCGAGCAGCCTCTCCGGGGGCGAGGCCCAGCGTGTAAAGCTGGCCTACTTCCTTTGCCGGGGCAGCGCCGAAGAAAAGGGGCACACGCTCTTTATCTTCGATGAACCCACCACTGGGCTGCACTTCCACGACATCCGCAAGCTGCAGATCGCGTTCGACGCCTTGATCGAGCGCGGGCACACGGTCTTGGTGATCGAACACCAGCTGGACGTGGTGAAACTGGCCGACTGGGTGATCGACGTAGGCCCCGAAGGCGGCTCGGACGGCGGCAACATCGTGTTCGAAGGCACACCCGAAGACCTTGTAAACGTCAAGGAATCCTATACGGGACATTTTTTAAAGGAAAAATTGGCCCTGCCCTCGGCCGGTCTCAAGAAGAGCGGAACCAAGGCGAAGGCCGGCGCAAAAAAGAGCGCGAAAAAGAAACAGTAAGATGGAAATAAGACAGGACTGGCCCTTACAGAAGTTCAATACGTTCGGCCTGGACATAGACTGTGCCTATTACGCCGAGGTTTCCCAAAAAGACGAACTGCAGCAGCTGCTCTCGGATACACGGTTCGCCGGCCTGCCGGCCTTCTGGCTGGGCGGCGGCAGCAACACCCTGTTCCTGGGCAATTTTCAAGGACTGGTGGTGCGCCTGGCCAACAAGGGCGTGGAACTGGTGCGCGAAGACACCATCTCGGTGGTGCTGCGCGTGGGCGCGGGCGAGGTGTGGCGCGATTTGGTGCGCAAGACCGTGCAGCAGAACTGGTGGGGGCTGGAGAACCTTACCGACATTCCCAGCAGCGTGGGCGGCGCGGTGGTACAGAACATGGGGGCCTACGGGGCGGAGATCGCCGAGGCGGTGGAGAGCGTGGAAGTGTTCGACACCGAGACCCGTCAGTTCTACGAAATTCCGAAAGAGGAATGCCGCTACGCCTACCGTAGCAGCCGCTTCAAGCATCAGAACCGGCTTATCGTGTGGTCGGTGATCCTGCGTCTGGGCAAACTGGCCAACCCGCGCGTTGAGTACGACGGCATTTCCCAGCTGCTGCCCAAAGGCAGGGAACACGACATTGCCGCCATCTCGCAGGCGGTGGCCACGCTGCGCCGGCAGAAACTGCCCGACCTCAAGCAACTGGGCAGTGTGGGCAGTTTCTTCACCAACCCCGTGGTAAGCGAAAAGCGCCTGGAGGAACTCCGCATCTCCTACCCGAAGATTCCCGCCCACCGGACGGGCAACGGCTACAAGCTCTCAGCGGCCTGGCTCATCGACCAATGCGGCTGGAAAGGCTACCGGGAGGGCGACGCAGGCGTTTACGAGAAACAGGCGCTGGTGCTGGTGAACCACGGGAACGCCACCGGCGACGAGATCTGGGACCTGGCCATGCGCATCAAGGCCAATGTATGGCAGAAGTTCCAGGTGGAGATAAACCCCGAGGTGTGCGTGGTGAACGGACGCGCACAGGAAGAAGACCGGCGCTACCGGGAGGTGCTCGACATCATGTACCACAGCCTGCCCATGTTCCAGCGCATCGGGGCGGCGGCCTACAAGCCCAACCTCAAGAACACCGAGCAGATGATGGAGGCGCTGAACCATCCCTACCGCCGCTTCAAGACCATACACGTGGCCGGCACGAACGGCAAGGGTTCCTGCTCCCACCTGCTGGCCTCGGTATTCCAGGCCGCCGGCTACAAGACAGGGCTTTACACCTCGCCCCACCTGCGCGACTTCCGCGAGCGCATACGCGTCAACGGCCAGATGATTTCCCAAAACGCCGTGGTGGATTTTTACGAACGGAACAAGGAGATGTTCGCCAAGGTAAAGGCATCGTTCTTCGAAATGACGGTGGCCATGGCCTTCGACCACTTCGCCCAGGAGCAGGTGGATATCGCCGTGATCGAGGTGGGCATGGGCGGACGGCTCGACTCCACCAACGTGATCACGCCCCGGCTGAGCCTCATCACCAACATAAGCTTCGACCACATGCAGTTTCTGGGCGACACCCTGCCCAAAATCGCCGCCGAGAAGGCGGGCATCATCAAGGAGGGCGTGCCGGTGGTCGTAAGCGAGAGCCAGCTGGCGGTACATCCCGTGTTCAGCCGTTTCGCCAAAGAAAAGAATGCGCCCATTCTGTTCGCCGACACCGTGTTCTCGCTGCAGAACGTGCGCAACGAAGGGCTGTCGTTCTCGTTCGACGTGCTCAAATACGGCCAGCCATACCTGAGCGGCCTCTCATGCGACCTGGCGGGCGACCGCTACGAAACCAAGAACCTGATCGGCGTGTTCGCGGCCCTCGATATACTCAAACAGGAATTCGACCTGCCCGAGAGCGCCATCGCGCACGGCATCGCCCATGCCGCCCAAGACACCGGGCTGATGGGACGCTGGCAGTGCCTGGGCAAAAACCCGCTGGTTTTCTGCGACACGGGGCATAACGAGGCGGGCATACGGCTCGTCTTGCAGCAGATTTCAAAGATCGACTACAAACGCCTGCACATCGTGTGGGGCATGGTAAAAGACAAGGACATAAGCACTATACTGGGGCTGCTGCCGGTATCGGCCGCCTATTATTTCTGCAAGGCACCCCAGGAACGCGCCCTGCCGGTAAAAGACCTGCAGGAAGCCGCCGAGAAGCACGGCCTGCACGGCAAGGGCTACGACTCGGTGCCGCTTGCCCTGGAATCCGCCAGGAAACAGGCCGGCAAGGACGATTTGATTTACGTGGGCGGCAGCACCTTCGTGGTCGCCGAAATCTGCGAGGCATGAAAAAGATTCCGAGCACCTTCACGATTGTCTGCTACATCATTCTCGTGGCCGCCGTACTCACCTGGTTCATTCCCGGCGGGGAGTACCTGCGCGAGAGCCAGACGGTAAACGGCGTAACGCGCAGCGTGGTGGTAGATGACTCGTTCCATTATGTGGAGCCCGCTCCCCAAACCTATTCGGTGTTGTTCGCCCTGTTCAAGGGCTTCGTGGACAAGGCCGACATCATCGTGTTCGTGCTGATGGTGGGCGGCGCGTTCTGGATCCTGAACAGCACCAAGGCCATCGACAAGGGCGTGCAGTCGTTCGTGCGCTTTACCCAGGCCTGCCGCCGGAAGAAATGGCTGCGCAAGATCGACATCGACCTGGTGGTGCTGGCCTTTATCTCGGTTATGTTCAGCCTTTTCGGGGCGGTGTTCGGCATGAGTGAGGAAACCATCGCCTTTATCATCGTGTTCGTGCCCATGGCCGTCTCGATGGGCTACGACTCGCTTACGGGCGTGTGCATCTCGTATCTGGCCGCGCACGTGGGCTTCGCCGGCGCCATGCTCAATCCCTTTACCATCGGCATCGCCCAGGGCATCGCGGGCATTCCGCTCTTTTCGGGTCTGGGCTACCGGGTGTTCTGCTGGGCGGTGCTCACGGCCATCGCGCTTGTGTTCATACTCTGGTACGCCCGGCGCGTGAAGCGCGACCCGCAGAAATCGCCCGTCCACAAGATAGACGAATACTGGCGCAGGCGGGCGCGCGAAGAAAAGGAACAGGAAGCCGAAAAGACCTCCGTGCCGCGCACGCTCTACGCGGTGTTCGTGTTCCTGTGCGCCGTGCAGGTGTATTTCGCCTGCCGGTTTCCGTTTACGCAAATCGAGATCGGCACACAGGCGGTGCGCCTCTGCATTCTGCCGGTGCTCGCGGGGCTTTTCCTGCTGTGGGGCGCGTTCTCCTGCCGTAAATCGGTGGCGGCCTTCAACCTGCAGCTGCTGTTCTTTACCGTATTCTACCTGGTGATCGGGGTGCTGGGCTATCAATGGTACATCATGGAGATTTCGGCGCTGTTCCTGGCCATGGGCCTCTGCGCGGGGCTTGCCGCCGGCAAGGGGCTCGACAAGGTGATGGGCCTGTTCCTCGAAGGCGTGAAAGACATTCTCGTGCCGGCCATGGTGATCGGGCTGGCCAGCGGCATCATTTTCGTGCTGCAGGAAGGCAAGGTGATCGACACGATGCTGCACGGGGTGGCCTCGGCCATGTCGAGGATGGGGGAAACGGCCTCGGTGGGCGTGATGTACGCGTTCCAGACCCTGCTCAACGTGGTGATGCCCTCCGGCAGCGCCAAAGCCGCCCTCACGATGCCCATCATGAGCCAGTTCGCCGACCTGATCCATATCTCGCGGCAGACCACGGTGCTGGCCTTCCAGTTCGGCGACGGCTTCACCAATATGCTTACCCCCACCTCGGGCATCCTCTTAGGGGTGCTGGGCGTGGCCAGGATTCCGTACGCGCTGTGGTTCCGCTGGGTGTGGAAGTTTATCCTCTTTCTGATCTGCGTGGGATTCCTGCTGATCATCCCCACCCTTTTCTTCGATTTCGCGGGCTTTTAGCGGCATTACGCCTCATTTGTTGATAACTTCCCGCCGCCTTGTGTAAAAGCGGCGGGGAAATGCCCTATTTTTGCATTCCGATATGGCATGGAAAACGAACGTCAGGAGAGCGATGAATCCCGTATCGGCACCGACCGGGGCTCCCTCAACCGTTTTCCCTTTTCACAAGGCCATTGTTTCCGAGCGGCATCCGTTAAGCGACCTTTTCAAAGGCCGCTTTTTTTTTGCCGGATTTTCGCCCCTGACCGCTTCCGCACCTTTGTATAACAGCTAACATCATACTCATGAAAAACAAAAACCTCATCTCCATTACCGACTTCAGCAAAGAAGAGCAACTGCACGTGTTGGACGTGGCGGAAGACTTCGAGAAGAATCCCCACCAGCGCATCCTTGCCGACAAAGTGGTGGCCACGCTCTTTTTCGAGCCCTCCACCCGCACCCGCCTCAGTTTCGAGAGCGCTGCCAACCAGCTGGGCGCGCGCATCATCGGTTTTTCGGACGCTTCTTCCTCCAGCACCACCAAGGGCGAATCGCTTAAAGACACCATCACGATGGTGAGCAACTACGCCGACCTTATCGTGATGCGCCATCCCAAGGAAGGCAGTTCCCGCTATGCTTCCGAGGTTGCCGGCGTGCCGGTGATCAACGCGGGCGACGGCGCCAACCAGCACCCCACCCAGTGTCTGCTCGACCTCTATTCGATCCGCAAGACCCAGGGCCGTCTGGACAAGCTCAACATTGCCTTCGTGGGCGACCTCAAATACGGCCGCACCGTGCACTCGCTGACCCAGGCGCTCTGCAACTTCGACTGCACCTTCCACCTGGTTTCGCCCGTGGAACTGAAGCTTCCCAGCTACGTAAAGCAGACCATCAAGGATCGCAACCTCGAGTATCACCAATATACCGAACTCTCCGACGTGATTCCCTTCGCCGACATCATCTACATGACCCGCGTGCAGCGCGAACGCTTCGCCGACCTCATGGAATACGAAAAGGTTAAGAACGCCTATATCCTGAACAAGGCCATGCTGCAGGGCTGCAAGGAAACGATGAAGATACTGCACCCCCTGCCCCGTGTCAACGAAATCGCCACCGATGTGGACGATACGCCCTACGCCTACTACTTCCAGCAGGCCAAGAACGGCGTGTTCGTGCGTCAGGCGCTGATGGCGCTCATTCTGGGTGCCAAACAATAATCCACACAATATTCACTTAAACATTCCATACAGTCATGGCTAAAAAAGAATTAATCGTTTCCGCGCTCGAAAACGGAACCGTTATCGACCATATCGACGCTGCCCAGGTGTTCCGGGTCTTGCAATTGCTCGAACTCGGCCAAAGCAGCGAGACCGTGTATCTGGGCTCGAACCTCGAAAGCAAGAAACTGGGCAAGAAAGGCATCATCAAGGTGGCCAACCGTTTCTTCGCGCCCGAAGAAGTGAACAAGGTGGCGCTCGTAAGCCCCAACGCCACGATTATCGAGATCAAGAATTTCGAAGTGGTGAACAAGACCAAGGTAAGCCTGCCCGACAAGGTGAAGGGTATCGTGAAGTGCATGAACCCAAACTGCATCACCAACCACGAAGCAATCGAAACCGACTTTACGGTAATGCAGGGCGAAGGCAGCACCAAGCTGAAATGCCACTACTGCGAGAAATTCACGACGGGCGAGAATATCGCCTTTAAATAGATTCCGGCTTAGGCGCTTCCTCTTGCTGCGGCGTGTCCGTGGCAAAGAGGCTGGCGCTGATGGTGGCTTCGAAAGAAGCCGCATAGACAGGCGCGGATTCCGCCACTACGGGAACATAGGCGGAATTCTGGGCCTGTTCTTCGTTTTGTACGGGTTGTTCCGCAGGCATGGCCGGCTTTTCCTCTACCGAATTGGGTCTCGGAGCCGGCTTGGGGGCCTGCACCGCATCGGGCAAGGGATTGCGGTAGCCTTTCTTGGATTGTTTTTCGATATACGGGAGAACCCGGTTCTTGTAGGCGTTTTCGGAAGCGATCTGTTCGGCGGCCTTGATGGACTGGTCCATGCCCTCGCCCCAAACCTCTTCGTTCACCATGGCACCCACCTTATAGAACTTCTTGCCTTTCTGGTGCAGGGCGCCCATCACCTGGAAATGTATCTTGAAACGCTCTTTCTGCCCCCAGTCTATAAGCTTGCTCTTGTAGTTCCAGTCGCGGCTCTCGATCTCGTCCATGTCGATATGGATGGCGATGACCCGGCGCAGCAGCACCCTTTCGGTAAAGCGGTAGCCCTTATCGAGAAAGACGGCGCCGATCAGGGCTTCGAGGGCGTTTCCGTCCACCGACTTATAGCCGCCCGACTTAGTGTCGATGTTGAGCAATTCGTGCAGCCCCATCTTGAGCGCCACTTTGTTCAGGGTGGCACGGCTCACCATCTTGGAACGCATTTCGGTAAGGAATCCCTCGTCTTTATTGGGATAACGCTTAAACAGATAATGCGCCACGGCGGTGCTGATTACCGAATCGCCCAGATACTCCAGACGTTCGTTATTGCTCTTTAACGAACCCGAAACGCGGGATACCGAACGGTGCATGAAAGCCAGCCTGTACAAAAAAATATTCTTGGGATAGAACCCAAGAATATTTTTCATGGCCTTGTACAGCTTCTTGTCTTTCGAAAAGCAGAAAGCTACAAATCCAAACATAGAGAAAGCGAATACTATTCCACGTACTTACGGAAGGCCATCGAGACATTGTGTCCGCCGAAACCGAACGTATTGCTCAAGGCAAAGTCCACGCGGCGTTTCTGAGGCTGTCCGAATGTGTAATTAATCTTGTTGTCCAACTCGGGATCGTCGGTAAAGTGGTTGATGGTGGGCGGAACGATGTCGTTCTTTACCGCCATGGCCGTGGCGATGGCCTCGATGGCACCGGCGGCGCCCAACAGGTGACCCGTGCAGGACTTGGTGGAAACGATGTTGATCTTATAGGTATGTTCGCCGAAGGCCTTCTTGATACCCGTCATTTCGGCCACATCGCCTACGGGCGTGGAAGTGCCGTGCGTGTTGATATGGTCCACGTCTTCCATCTTGCAGCCGCTTTCTTCCACGGCAAGGCGCATGGCGCGCGCCACACTGGTGCCCTCGGGGTCGGGGGCGGTCATGTGGTAGGCGTCGGCGGTAAGCCCGGCACCTACGATCTCTGCGTAAATCTTGGCGCCGCGGGCCTTGGCGTGTTCCAGTTCTTCGAGCACCAATCCGCCCGCGCCTTCGCCCAATACGAAGCCGTCGCGGTCTTTGTCGAAAGGACGCGAAGCCGTGGCGGGATCGTTGTTGCGCGTGGAAAGGGCGTGCATGGAGTTGAAGCCTCCGATGCCGGCGGGGGTTACGGCAGCTTCCGAACCGCCGCAGACAAAGGCGTCGGCCTTGCCCATGCGGATGTACATATATGCTTCCGCCAGGGCGTTGGCCGAAGAGGCACAGGCCGAAACGGTGGCGAAGTTAGGTCCCTTGAATCCGTTTTTGATACTGATGTGGCCGGCGGCGATGTCGGCAATCATCTTGGGAATAAAGAAAGGATTGAAACGGGGTGTTCCGTCGCCTTTGGCGAAGTCGGAAACTTCGTGGTAAAGGCTGATCAAACCGCCGATACCCGACGCCCAGATAACGCCTACCCTGTCCTTATCCAGTTTCGGGTCGTTCAAGATACCCGAATCGGCCACGGCCTCATCGGAAGCCACAATGCCGTATTGTGAAAAGAAGTCGTGCTTACGCGCTTCCTTGCGATCCATATATTGATTGATGTCGAACCCCTTCAATTCGCAGGCGAACTGCGTCTTGAAAAGGCTTGCATCGAAACGGGTGATGGGTGCCGCACCGCTGGTGCCTGCCAAAAGCGCATTCCAATAGTCGTTCAGATTGTTGCCTATCGGGGTAAGCGCCCCCATCCCGGTAATAACCACTCTCTTTAATTCCATACAATTGAAAGATAAAAGGTGTTAATCGCAGCTCTTGCGAGCCGTTTCTTTTAAGCGTGAAAAGGCGGAAAACAATGGTCTTGCTTCCCGCCTCTCCTCATTTCTATTGCAAGAACAAAAATTACTTCTTATTCTCTTCAATATATTTGATTGCATCACCTACGGTAGCAATCTTTTCGGCTTGGTCATCGGGAATGGAGATACCGAATTTCTTTTCGAATTCCATAATCAATTCTACCGTATCCAATGAATCAGCGCCCAAGTCGTTGGTAAAGTTTGCTTCGGGCGTAACTTCCTTTTCGTCTACACCAAGCTTGTCAACGATGATAGCTTTTACATCATTTGCAATTTCTGACATGATCTTCTTAATTTTTGTTGGTTAAACTTGGTGCAAAGGAACGACTTTTTTTTGACTTTTACAAATTTTTCAAGCCCGGCGGACGCATTAATTATCAACTGTAAATCTATTAGTCATCAACCAAAAACAAGAAAGGGGCATTCCGTGCGGAAAGCCCCTTTCTCTTATTCCGGAAGAACCCGGAGTTGTTCTGTCTGCTATTGCAATTTGTTTACCTGCAACATCACTTCCGACTTGAGGTTGCCGGCCTTGTTCTTGTGGATGATGTTGTGCTTGGCCAAACGGTCGATCATCGACACCATCTTGCTCATCTTTTCAGCAGCTTCAGCCTTGTTGGTGATAGCGCGGAATTCTTTCAAGGCGTTACGCATGGTCTTTGCGTAGTAGCGGTTGTGTTCGTATTTCGCGGCCGATGAACGGATACGTTTTGCGGCTGATTTGTGGTTTGCCATTTCTACTCTAAATTTTTGGTAGCCCGTAGGGGATTCGAACCCCTGATTTCAAGGATGAAAACCTTGCGTCCTAGGCCAACTAGACGAACGGGCCGGCGATACATCTTTCTTCAACACTGCTGTCGGCGAAAGAGGGTGCAAAGATACATCTTTTTTGATTCCTGCAAAAATTTTTTCCGCTTTTTTTATCCACCGCCCCCATCGAATGGCGCAAACATACTAACAATCAACATATTAACGGAGAACAAAAATTTACAACCCATCGGAACCTTTTACCAATACACGGCCAAAAGTGTAATACTTTTACCCACATCAAGCCATCTTGCCCAAAAGTAGTTCGTTTTTAAGATAGCCGTAAACATAGCCGGGATGCTGATAGATGAGGTGTGTCGCCTCATCGCAGACTTTTGAATACGTCTCGGAATTGTACACGGCATCCAGCGCAGAGGTCAAATCCATTTGCATATCCTCCATCACACACTTCACCAAAGCCGAAGTCATCGTTTCCACCAAATAACCTTGATCATTCATCTAGTCCAATCTTTTCAAAAAAGCCAACGCTTTTTCCGTGCCGAAAAAATATTGGAAAGTAATTCCCTGCATGTATTTCAACTTTTCCAAAAACTCGGAAAAATCGATGTCTCCGTTTTCAAACTTTCTGATTTGCGCCCCCACTTTGTCGTTGGCAATAGGTCCATACACAATATCAAAGTTGTGTATTTGCGTGAGTGATCCGTTTTTCCGATTCTCCAAGACAAATTTTGCCCAATCTTCGGAATAGGCTGCAAACACCTTTACATTCAACGTACCGTCCTGCAATGCCGAATCAGCAAAATCAAACGCTGTGATGGAAAGGGCTCCTCCTTCGGTCTGCGTCTTGAAACGTGCCATTTTTTCGGCCTGTTCCCTTTGTTCCGATAAATAAAACCCTCTGCCGAAATCTTTATTCGTGCGCGATTTCGACAAATCCACCGTGTAAACCGGGGTATTCGAGCCATGATAAAGAATCATTGCAAAAGCCCTCCCTGCCTATGGCAATAACTAACCAAGCCGTTCACGGCATCGTCGAAACTGAGCGTATGCATGATGTCGTAATTTTCCTCTATCAACTGTATGCCTCCGAAACGGCGAACATAACGATACGCCTGCCGCCCGGAAAGAGAAAACCGCTTGGCAAATTCATTCACCAACATTACAACATATTCCGCCATATCGCAAAAGTCAGGTTTCATACCCACAAAGTTACACGATTTTCGCGGCAATTCCCGTTTTCACTCGCCTATTTGTTGGCGGCGAAGGCAAGGATCACCCCCAGCACAATGCCGAGGAATGCGGCGAAAAGCACCTGATATTCGCCCGGGAGCATAAAGGTTACGGTGTGCGCCGGAATCCAGAAGAAGGGAATGGTTTTCTTGAACACGAAAGACCACTGCACCCGCCAGTTCATGCCGGCCATGATCTCCCCTACCCGCATAGGCGTGGTGAAGGCCCGCAGCGTGCCGCCGCAGTTCATGATATGGGTGTCGGTAATCTTGTGCAGGGTCATGAACACGGGCGCGAAAGCGGTATTCTGCAACAGGGAGATAAAGAACGCGCCCACGAACTTGTAGAAACTGATGCCACCCGCCATGGCCGCGACGATCCCGCCCTCGGCATTGAACACGTAGTCGGCCAGGAGCGGCGCGCCCGCCCCGAAGATGCGCATGGCCATCACGATCCACGCACCCAGGAAGAACCACACCACCATGCGGGGGAATACGCCGAAGCCTTTCAAGCCCGTGTAAGAGCCGGTACGGATGCGCAAGGCCAGCACCTCGCCTATCGTGGAAAGCACCGCGAACTTCACCCCGCCCAGAAACACGGCGTGGCGCGCGTTGAAATCCAAGTAAGCGTGATACAGTCCCTGCGAGAGGAAAAAGGGTAAGAACAGCGCCACCACGAGCAAGAGCAGCAGCAGGTCCCGATAGGTAAGTTTCATGAGCGGTTCGGTTTGGGGTTTGAACGGACAAAAAGAATCCCGTGCACGGAAGCACCATACACGGGATACATTATATACTGAAGATTATTTACTCTTTTCGATGCGGATACGCGCATCCACGGCCACCACGCCCTTGGCGTTGCCCAAGAGCGGGTTGATATCCATTTCCTGGATTTCGGGCGCCACGGCCACGAGCTTGGAGAGCGATTCGACCACGCGGACGAAGGCATCGATGTTCACGCCTTCCTGACCGCGTACGCCCTGCAGCATTTTGTAACCCTTCAGGCCTTCGATCATCGTCTTGGCGGTGGCGGCGGTAAGGGGCGCCAAGCCGGACTTCACGTCCTTGAGCACTTCGATGAAGATACCGCCCAGGCCGCAGAGGATCATGTGGCCGAACTTGGGTTCGTACTTGACCCCGGCAAAGATTTCCATACCCGAGAGCATGGGCTGCATCAGGATGGCGGTGGTGTCCTTGATCTTTATCATGCGTTCGAACTCGGCGCGCACCGTGGCCGCGTCCTTTACATTGAGCACCACGCCGCCCACGTCCGACTTATGCACGGGTCCCACCACCTTCATCACCAGAGGATAGCCTAACTTTTCGGCGGAAGCCACCGCGTCTTCGGCCGTGGCAACCACCGCCTCGCCGGCACGGGGAACGCCGCAGGAGTCGAGCAGAATCTGTATCTGGTCGGGGGCGAGGTAGCCGTCGGGATTGCCGTCGATTACCTTGCGGATGGCCGCCTTGTCCACGCCGTCCATACTGATGCTGTCGTCTTCGGGCTTGGGCGTGTAGAACACGCGGCCCAAGGCGGAACCGAACACCACCTCGTCGGCGAAGTTCACGTGATTCTTGCCCAGGAACTCGTCGATTTCCTCCTTGGACGTAACCACGGCGGGAAGCACGGGATAGATGGGCTTCTTAGAGGTCTTCATCTTTTCGTCCAAAAGCTGATAGACATCGAAGATGCGCACCAGGCCGGGCGTTCCGAAGATAACCACCATGGCGTCGATTTCGTCGAAGTCGTTGTTGCAGGCATCGATGATCAGACCCAGGTGCTCGGCCGTTCCGGTGGCCAGAAAGTCGATGGGGTTGGCCACCGAGGAGCCGGGGAACAGTTTTTCCTTGAGGGGCTGCGCCTTCTTGGGGTCGATTTTGGGAATGTTCAGTCCGGCCTTGGAAAGGGCGTCGGTAAGCATGACCGCAGGCCCGCCGGCATGGGTGATGATGGCGATGTTCTTGCCCTTCAGTTCGGGCAGCTGGAAAATGGAGGCCACCGTCATCAAGTCCTGACGGCCGTAGCAGCGTACGATACCGGCCTTGCGGAAGAGGGCATCGACGGCCACGTCCGAAGAGGCCAGCGCACCCGTATGCGAGGAGGCGGCGCGGCTTCCGGCTTCGGAAGAACCGGCCTTCACGGCGGCGATACGGCAGCCCTTGCCGATAAGCGAGCGGGCGTGCTTGAGCAGTTTCTGCGGATTGCGGATATTCTCGATGTAAAGCAGCTTTACGTGCGAACTGGTCTTGGGGTCGAAGGTTTCGTCCAGATGTTCCAGTATCTCTTCCACACCCAGCTGGGCGGAGTTCCCCACGGCGAAGATATTGGCGAAACGCAGGCCGGCGGGAATGGCCGATTCGAGAATGAACACGCCCGTGGCGCCGCTGCCGGTTATGAAATCGCAGCCCTGGGGGTCGTATTCGGGAATGGGGGTGGAGAAAATGCTGTGGTGGTGCGAGGTAAGGATACCGGTGCAGTTGGGGCCGATCAAGGCCGCGCCCACCTTGTTGCAGTAGCCTACAATCTGGTCTTCGAGCACCTTGCCTTCGGGTCCTTCTTCGCCGAAACCGGCCGAGATAATGATAACAGCCTTGGTATTCTTTTCTTCGGTGAGCACCTTGACGGCCTCGGGGGCGAACTTGGCCGCCACCGCGATCACGGCCAGATCCACCTGCGGCAAATCGTGCACGTTGCGGTAACAGGGCAAGCCCTGAATGGTGTCCGCCTTGGGATTGACGGTATAGACGGGGCCGTTGAACTTGCCGTCCACGATATGTTTCACGATTTTACCGCCGGGCTTGGAAGTGTCTTCCGAAGCGCCCACGACTACAATCGACTTGGGCTTGAATAACTGTTCTGCTATCATTTCTGCAATGCTTTTGGGTTGGAGGGATTCCGATTAGGCGTAAATCTTGGCGGTTATCTCGCCTTTATGCAACATATAGGCGTTCATGGCCAAGGCCTTCATTTCGTCTTCGCCGGGATATACGAACACGGGGGCGATAAACGAAACGCGTTCCTTGATGGCTTCCACGAAGTCCTTGCCACGGGCGATGCCACCGGTAATGAGGATGGCGTCCACCTTGCCTTTCAACACGGTGGCCTGGGCGCCCACTTCCTTGGACACCTGATAGATCATGGCCTGTTCGATCAAGGCGGCCTTTTCGTCGCCGGCCTTTACGCGCAGTTCCACTTCGTAGGCGTCGTTGGTGCCGAGATAGGCCACGTAACCGCCCTGCCCGCACACCATCTTGCGCAGCTGCGCCTGGGTATATTTGCCGCTGAAGCAGGCGTCGATCAACTCGCCGCAGGGCAGGCTGCCGCTGCGTTCGGGGCTGAAGGCGCCGTTGCCGTCCAGGCAGTTGTCCACATCCACCGCCAGACCCTTGCGGTGGGCGGCCACACTGATACCGCCGCCCAAGTGAACCACGATAAGGTTCAGCTCTTCGTATTTCTTGCCGTGTTCCTTGGCATAGGTACGGGCAATGGCCTTCTGGTTCAGGGCGTGGAACACCGAAACGCGGTTGAACGCGGGATGGCCGGTAATGCGGGCCACTTCGTCCAGCTCGTCAACCACCACGGGGTCGGCGATATAGGCCTTGGCCTTGCCGCTCATCTGCGCCAGGTCGGCGGCGATCAGACCGCCCAGGTTGCTGGCGTGCTTGCCGGTAACGCCGGCGCGGAGGTCTCTCTTCAAGGCTTCGTTCACTTCGTAGATACCCGAAGCCACCGGCTTGACCAAACCGCCACGGCCCACCACGTAGTCGAATTCCGACATATCCATCTTGGCTTCTTCCTTGATTACGTTGATGATCATATCGCGGCGGAACGCGAACTGGTCGGTGATTTCGGCATAGGGAGCCAATTCTTCGGCGCTGTGCTTGATGTTCTTTTGGAAAACGTTGTTTTCGTCAACGAATACAGCGATTTTGGTTGATGTCGAACCGGGATTTACGGTCAATACCTTAACAGAGGCCATAAGTCTTATAGTTGTTTTAATGTTAAAATTCGGCTGAAAGGAGCGCGTTACGCGCACGGGCGGCAAAGGTAATGGCTTTACGGCAGTTTTACAAGTGGTTTTCTTCCCGAAAACTCTTCGGAAAGGAAATTTTCAGAATATATCGGAATGCGTACCCGTACGTAGCATCAAGAGCGTTAATTCCGTATCGTTTTGCTCCCACACCATCAACCAATCGCTATTCTTGCCATTCAAATGGCACTCCCATTTTCCTTCGTAATTGCCGTGTAATTTATGGGGACTATATTCTTCGGGGAGCCCGCCTTTTTCCACTAAATAATTGAGTGCCTTTTCGATTTCCCGTACAGGAAGCCCTCGTTTAACACACTTTTTGTAGTCTCTTTTAAACGAGCCTGTATACTTAAGGGAATACATTGTCAATGATTCATCTGATACATAAAATCGGCAACACTCGAAGCCGAATAGACACGACCCTCGGACACATCTTCCAGCGCCTCGTCCATACCGGTTTTGCGAACTTTTTTTACCGGCAGCAAGGTTACGCCCGGCAACAAAGCCAACATTTTCTTTATGGCGGAAAGAAGGCTCTTATCCTCCACCCTCAAAATATACTCGTTCATGACAATGCAGTAAATAGGTATTGCAAAGGTCTAAAACTTTTCGCGGTCTTACAAATTTGCTTCTGCTCTCGACTTTTGCTACCTTTAACTTCGTTGAAAGTAGAAATGGCCGCCGCCCGCCTGCTGCATAAATCGAACCAGGAGAACCATCCGTTCAACCTGCTGGAAGTGAAGAACCTGCCGCAGGTCATCCAAAACCCTCTGGCGGTGTTCCGCAGCGCCACCCACATAGGAAGCCACGTCATCCTTACTGAGTTGCGGCAGGGCGACAAGAACTTCGTGGTGGCCTTGCAGACCAATAGGCAAGAGGGCAAGGTTTGGGTGAACAGTGTGCGGAGTCTGCATCCAAGACATACCTCCAACATTCTCTATTGGATAAACGAAAACCTGATGGACTATGCCGACAAGACAAAGATGGAGAGATGGTTGCTAGAAAAGAAAGAGTCGAGAGACGCCCTAAACAGCAGTATCCCCGCTGACGTTAGAAAGTCGCTCGACTCTGCGGTAAAGGTAGTGCAAAATTTTGAAAACCCCAATATTTAATGTTGGTTTGGCTTAGGCCGACAGTAAATACGGAAGGCATAGCAACACAGAAACTCAGGTGGGGTTTATCCGTGGGTAAGTTCGATAAATTCCGACTTCTTACGTTATAAAGATAGACGAATCATTGCAAGAGCCCTCCCTGTCTGCGGCAATAATTGGCCAGACCGTCCACGGCATCGTCGAAACTGAGTGTATGCATGATGTCGTAGTTTTCCTCTATCAACTGTATGCCCCCGAAACGACGAACGTAACGATAGGCCTGCCGTCCGAGGGCGAAAACCTCTTGGGAAATTCATTCTCCGGCATCACAACGGAACCGTCCTGTTGATAACTTTTTCTTGCTTGTTTTCTGCAATTTACCCAAGACAATTCTCCAAAGTATTCGATAAAATCCGTATTCGGGCATTCTTTATATAGTAACCCCGGTGTGCGAGAGTCGACCACCGGAATTAAGAAAAATCAAACATATGAAAAAGATCAACAACCCGCTCCCCGTCTTCAACATTCAAGACAAAATCATCCCCCTTCGAGGGCAATATGTCCTTTTGGACGTCGATGTGGCCACCATCTACGGGGTGGAGACCAAACGCATTAACGAAGCGGTGAGGAATAACCCCGAAAAATTTCCAAAAGGATATGTTTTCGACCTACAATCTACTGAAAAACAGGAGGTGGTCGAAAATTTCGACCACCTTTCCTCCCTAAAATTTTCCCCCGTAATGCCCCACGCTTTCACCGAAAAAGGCCTCTACATGCTGGCCACCATCTTGAAAAGCCCGACCGCCACGCAGGCCACCTTGCTTATCGTGGAGACCTTTGCTAAGGTTAGGTCTTTGAAACAAGAACTTCTCTCTATGCAGAACACGCTACAGAACGGCGATGTCGCGCCTCAAGAACAAAAAACCATGATTCAACGCTTCGGAGAAACCCTCTCCGATATAGTGATGCCCGACCTGCAACCCTACGAGGCTGCGGCCGAGATTGAAGTCAACTTCTTCATCGGCAAACTGAAATACACCGTCAAACGCCGAAAGGAACCCGACCGCCCCGACACGGTGGAATAGTCTGAGTGGCGTTCGTATAAAAATCTGTATTCGGACATTCTTTATATAGGCAAGCCTGAAAAGCGGCATTGCCAAAACACCATAAAAAGATACGATGAAAAAAAGTGCAATCATTCCGAAAGATGTTTTCTTGGATGATATAAAACGCATTATCGATACAGCCCGACGGAATGCCGTGCGGAGCGTCGATTTCTGCCGCGTGCAGATGTATTGGAATATCGGGCGACGGATATTCGACGAAGAGCAAGCGGGCAAGGAACGTGCCGATTACGGTTCATACCTCATAAGGAACCTTGCCAAAACCTTGGAACCCGAATACGGAAGCGGGTTTACCGTGAGACAATTAGAGAGAAGTCGGCAATTCTACAGGCTTTATCCAATTGCGTCCGCACTGCGGACGCAATTGAACTGGTCGCAATACAAGATGCTCATTTCCATTTCCGACCCCGACAAACGCAAATATTACGAGTTGGAATCCGTCAATAACGGTTGGACGGCAAGGGAAACCGAACGGCAGATCAATTCCCAACTCTACGAGCGACTGCTTCTCAGCAACGACAAGGAGGCTGTGCTGGCCGTGGCGCGCAAGGAGCGCATTCCGCAAAGCCCGCAGGAAATCATCAAGGAGCCTATGGTATTGGAATTCCTGGGACTGGAACGCAAGGCCGCCTTTTACGAAAAGGATCTCGAAAGCGCCATCATAACTCACCTTGCGGATTTCCTGCTCGAAATGGGCAACGGATTCTCTTTCGTGGCGCGACAGAAAAGGATACTGCTTGAGGATGACGAGTTCTTTATCGACCTTGTGCTCTACAACCGTCTTTTGCGGTGTTTCTTAGTGATGGAACTGAAGTCGGGAAAGCTGACGCACCAAGACCTGTGGCAGTTGCAGATGTATGTGAACTATTACGACCGGTGCGAAAAATTGCCCGATGAAGGCCCCACAATAGGCATCCTGCTGGGAACGGCCAAGAACGACACGGCGGTAAGGATGACCCTTCCCGAGGACAACAAGACCATCTGGGCGAACGAATACCGTCTGTACCTGCCCACGCAGACCCAACTGATTGAAGAGGTGAACAACGTACGAAAAGCCATGGACGGAAACAGCAAACCGAAATAGGAACGTTTAACTTAGCCGAGAGCAGAAGCCAAGTTCACTTGGACTCTGCCGAGGCGTAAAAAAGGTCGGTTGAAAACCAACGTTTTGATTCAGCCAAACGGGCAAAGCCGAGCTCGCTCGAGCTATGCCGTGGCGCAAAAACGTGCCTTGAAAAGGAACGTTTTCGTTAAGCCAAATGAGCCATCGAAAACTTGTTTTCAGATGGCCATGGCGAGAAAAGGTGCCTTGAAAAGGAACAAAAAAGCGCAGGGGAATAGGCCGGGCCTACTCTCCTGCGCTGGGTTTTAGGAGGAAATTAAACTATGGCAGGCAGACCACGCGGAAGCCTATCAGGTTGCCCGCCTCCGTGGCCTTGAAACTGGTGCGGAACGACACGCGGCAATCGTTGGCGCTGGAGGAACGCGAGCCGCCGCGCGCCACCCGCTGGGTGCCGGTGGCAGGGCCCGCGGGGTTGTCGTTCATCGTTTCATCGTAAGTTCCATACCAGTCCGCGCACCATTCCCATACATTGCCGCTCATGTCGTGGATGCCCAGTTCGTTCGGCGTCTTGCCGCCCACCGTATGGGCGGAACTGCCACCATTGGATGTGTACCAGGCCACCCCGTCCACCGTGTTGCTGCCGCTGTAGGTCTTGTTTACGCTCTTGCGGGCGCCCCGCGCCGCATACTCCCACTGCGCCTCGGTGGGCAGGGCATAGCGCTTGCCGCTGGCCACACTCAGCTTTTCGCAGAACGCCTGCGCGTCCTCCCAGCTTACGTAGTACATCGGGTAGTCCGCGCCATTGCCCTGAAGCGAGGCACTGGACGCATACTTGTCGCGCTGCTGCTGTATGGTGGTGCCCATCACCTTTTCCCACTGCGACTGCGTTACCTCGTACATCCCGATGCCGAAAGAGGTCAGGCTCACCCGATGGGCGGGACGTTCGTTGGCGTTGCAGGCGCTTACGTTATCCAGGGTGCAGCCCATAAGGAAGGTGCCGCTTCCCACATACACCATCTTCATCTCCATGCCCAGGGCCGTTTCCGTGTAGTTGTAGCTGTAGTTGTAGTCCCGTTCCCCGTAGAGGCTCACGGTATAGGTGTTGCCCTTGATGTAGCGGTGGCTCATCCTGAGCGTGGAATCCTCCCCGCGCCCCATCACGGTAACCGTATCGCCGTCGCCCCAGGCAATGCGGTAGGTGGCGCCCACCGCCCCGCGGAACGAGAAGGTCTTGGTCTCGCCCTGTTTTACCTGCCAGGACATCAGCACCGCATCATCCGTGGCCCGAATGCCGT
Organism: Ruminococcus flavefaciens; assembly: GCA_023667315.1. Taxonomy (GTDB): domain Bacteria; phylum Bacteroidota; class Bacteroidia; order Bacteroidales; family P3; genus Pullibacteroides. The sequence continues at coordinate 184,323 of JAMPAI010000003.1, read as the reverse complement.
CGGTGCCCGTGGCCGGTTCGGCGGCATGCAACTTCATTCCCAAAGCCGCCGGCAGCAGCCAGCAGGCCATTATCAACATTATCTTTTTCATTGTCTTGTTTTTGATTGATTATTAAAGAACCATCACCTTGCGGCATTCGGTGCCGACACGCACCACATACACCCCTTGCGCCCGCACCGGAATACGGGTGGCGGTACCCGCATACACCCGCTGTCCGGCAGCGGTGAACACCTCTATTTCGCCCGCCTCTTCCGAGAGGCAGATCACCCGGTCTTTGGCATATACCTGGATGCCGTTCATACCGTCCGCTTCCTCGTTGCCCACGCCCGACTGCCGGAAGTAGGCGGTAAGGTCGTAGTCGTCATAGACATAGAAGCCGAGGCTGCGCTCGCCGCTGTAATACGAGCCGTTGTTTTCCCAGCGGTCGAACACATAGCCGCTCTTGGCCGTGGCCGTAACGGTGGCATACTCGCCCTCTTGATACGTGCCGCCCCCCGTAACTGTGCCCTTGGAGGTGTTTTCCGAACGCACGCTCACCGTGTATTCCTCCTGGGTTTCGTTGCTCTTGAAGTAGGCGGTAAGGTCGTAGTCTTCGTAAACATAGAAGCCTATGCTACGTTCGCCGCTGTAATGGACGCCGTTGTTTTCCCAACGGGCGAACGCATAGCCCGGCTTGGCCGTGGCCGTAACGGTGGCATACTCGCCCTCCTTGTACGTGCCGCCCCCCGTAACCGTGCCCCGGGAAGTGTTTTCCGAACGCACGCTCACCGTGAATTCCTCACGGGTTTCGTTATTCCTGAAGTAGGCGGTAAGGTCGTAGTCCTTGTCCACATAGAAACCGAGGTTCCGCTGGTCGCTGTAGAATGAACCCTTGTTTTCCCAACGGTCGAACACATAGCCGCTGTTGGCCGTGGCCGTAACGGTGGCGTAGTCGCCCTCCTGATACGTGCCGCCCCCCGTAACCGTGCCCTTGGAGGTGTTCTCCGAACGCACGCTCACCGTGTACACCGCGGCGGCATCGCCCCCGACCTTTATCCTGTAGGTGTACCTTACGGCCGTGCCCGCCGAACCGCCCCGGATATAGTCGGTTACCGCCCGGTTGCTCAGTTCCAGCAGGTAAACGCCCGGAGCGAAGAACGACACCATGCCGTTCCGCACCGAATACAGGTCTTCGGACACCGCCTCTCCCAGGGTGTCGTACACCCGGCAGTCTGAGGCGTTGTTGTCGATGGTGAATTCGGATTTCAGATCCAGTTCCTCGTCGATGTCAAGCAGACGCACCTCCCTGGCGGACTGCGGGTTAAAATAGTAGGCCGCCCTGCGTCCGCGCGTGCCCAACAGGGTGAACACGTCCATGAGCCTGATGCGGTTGTGCTCCGCGTGCAGTTCCTGAACCGGCGAGGCGGTAGCCAGCCTTATGCTGTCCAGTTCGTTGTAACGGCAATCCAGGCCATTCAGGGCCGTGCAGTTGCGCACATCCAGGGCCGATACGCCGTTGTTCGCCGTCTCCGCGCCGCTGCAGTCGAAATACGTAATCGTGGCCTCGGCCGGCCTTACGCTTACGTTCAAGAGCAGCCTTGCCGGTTCGCCTTCCGTTCCTTGCGCATAGTCGGGCACCTGCGGGTGGCTCAGCGTTACATGATACTCGCCGTTGGCCTGAAAGCTGAGACGGCCGTCCCTATAGGTGTAGCGGTAGGCCGGCACGGGCTGGTCGAACAGGTCCAACACCTCCACATCCGGTTCCGTGCCCGCCACTGTCTGAGCCAGGAACGGGTTCAGGTCTATCGCTTCGTCCTGTATCAACGACACCGTTTCCGGCATCCGCTGCGGACTGAGCATGAACACGCTCCCGGCCTTACGGTGCGAAACCGCCTTGTAAAGCACCGGCAGCGGAATCTGGTTTCTACAGCAGTCCAGCAATTCCAAGCCGCCGCAGCCGCTTATGTCTAAGTCTGTTACTCCGCGCGAAGCGATATTCAGGGTCTTGATGCGCAATTCAAGCGCAGGATTGTCTTTGGGGGATTGCGCCCCGTTGTACGAATTCGCCGCCATCGAGAACGCACCGCACAGGCAGGTCGACAGCAGGCAAAGCATATATCTTATCTTCTTCATTTTGTTGTTTGTATTTATGTTTTTACCGCCGTCCGCCCGCTTGGCGGAGCCACTTCGCGGGCTACCGCCAAGGCTGCACGGACGGCTTCTTCTCAGCTTAGGCCGGATTTTCCGAATAAACTAGGGAAGCAGGGCAACGCGGAAGCCCAGGCCGCTGCTCCGGCCGCCGGGAAGGCCGAAGTACCGGTACGACACCCGGCAGTACCAGGCAACGCCGTCCCAGCTGCCACCACGCCTCACGCGGAACGCCCCACTAGCGGGACCGGCAGGGTTGTCTGTATCATTTTCATCATACGAATCGGCATGCCAGTCCGAACACCATTCTTCTACATTGCCACTCATATCGTAGATGCCCAATTCATTGGCCTTCTTCATGCCTACTGGGTGGGTGCTCTTTTGGCTGTTGGCTCCATACCACCCCACTTCGTCAAGGTCGTTGCTGCCGGCATATTTATACCCCGCGCTTTTATTTCCTCCTCGGGCGGCATACTCCCACTGCGCCTCGGTAGGCAATACATAATTCTTTCCGGTCAACGCGCTCAACTTTTCACAAAACGCCTGTGCTTCTTCCCAACTTACCTGTTCCACAGGAAGATTGCTGCCCGAGAATTTCGAAGGGTTCGTTCCCATCACCGCCTTCCACTGTGCCTGGGTCACCTCGTACCTGCCGATGTGGTAGGAATCCAGCTTGACGGTGCGCACCGGCTTTTCGGAATCTCCTGCATCGCTGCCCTGCTCCTCAGTGGCCCCCATCTGGAAAGTGCCGCCTTCTACATACACCATCTCCAAGTTCATGCCTAAGGCCGTTTCGGTAAAATTTTCCAGGAGTTCCGTAAATATCAAAACCTTATAACTTCCGGCAGCGGCGTAGGTATGCAGGGGTGCAACCGCCAAGCCCGAACCGCCCGAATATTCGTCCGTTTCACCATCGCCCCAATCCACCACATACTTCCCTATTCTCGACACCTCAAACGTAAATGTCTTTTCTTCTCCTGCATCCGCCGTCCACGTCCAGCGGGCGGTGTCTGTCTCCACCCGTTCCGTCTGGGCGACCACCTGCTGGAAGAACGGCAGGAATAGTAACGGCAAAAGCCATCTTAGTTTTGTTCTGTCCATTGTTTTTGATATTTATTTGGTTGATTATTATTTAATTCGTTTTAACAAACTCACTCAATTTCGGCCAAGACCGTCAGTACACAGCCTCCGCTGTTATCCGACCGTATCAGGAACTTCGCAGCTTTATGGCCGCTTGCAAAGCCGGGATTTCCAACAATGCTTCTGTCTATCTCTATACCGACGAGGCCTGTTTCGTTGGGCTTCAGGATTCCTGACGGAGGGTCAATGGATTTAAGCCAATTGTTTTGAAGTTTCACATCCTCGAAATCCGAAGTCCACGTGCAGGTGTGCCCGCTACCGTTGTAGATACGGAAGTACAGCTTTGTGTCCGTTGTGCCGAAATCCAATGTGTCCAGCGGGATATTCGAGTTTACTTCCAGCAAGTTCATACGGGGCGGCAGCATAGAAATGGCGCAGTCCATCCGCCAGCATTCCCCATCGGTCAACGACTTCGGCAGTATATAGACCAGACCGGGAAACACGGTATCGATAAAGCCTTGCTTGAATATCCTTATCTCATAGTGCCCCGTGTCAACATCATCAATTCTATAGTTTCCCGTACGGTTGATCAGACAACTGTAGATGGCGGTCTGGGTGCCGGGCAGCAGCAAGCGCACGTAGGCATCGGTTACCTCTCCCGTATTGAAAAATGTTACCGTTCCCCTTATACACCCATGGGTGTCATTGAACCGTCTATCCTTATCTTTGCCTGTTTCTTCTTTACACGCAACAGAAAAACAACACAAAGAGGAAAAGCAAATCAGTTTCAACAAAAACAATTTCATATCCGTTGATTTTAATTAGAAAGACAACTCCAATACCCCTCGATGATTAACGAGTATGTTGCATTTGCTATGCCCGTTAACCAAATATATGGTGGGGTCTATCCGGATTTCTATCGGCTGCAGGATATGGGGGGGCAATATCCCCGACCTCGGATTTATTTCCTTAACCCAATCGGAATAAACCCTTTCCACTTTCCCGTTTATGATAAACGAACGCATATTACTACCGCTGCCCATATAATGACTTAAATTATACGGCATATCGCTTGCGGTGGCGTTGTAGAGATAAAAAATTATAGATTGGGTGGCAAAGGGTATAAGTTCGATGCATTTCTTCTCTTTGCCCTCCTCATCCAGAATACGGAATTCTTCGCCATCATCCTCCACGGGATACATGATTATGTCCTTAAGGTAAACTTGCCACCATCCCATGCTTACTTTTGCCAAAACCTCCGTGTAGCCTTCCCTTGTCGCGACAAGGGTGTAGTCCCCCGACGTCAATCCATCGAATTCGAAACCCTGCCCGTTCCTCACCGCCTGTATCCAGGCCTCCGGATGGACGGATCCCTCCTGATGCCTCTCGCCCGTTCTGTCTCCCTTTACCAGTTGCACACGGAACACAGCCCGTTCGTTGTGCAGCTTCGGGGTGCGCAAGGTGCCTTGCAGAACAAAGGATCCCTCCTCCGGAACGTTTTCCGTATCCGCCCCGACCTTGTCCTCCCCCTCCCCGTGGTGGCAACCCACCAACAGGGCAAGCGCGAGCATGGCAAGAATCGCCACTCCCTTTATTGGCAAAGTATGTCCCATAAGGTAATTTTTTGCACATTTTTGCTATAGTGCACAACCTTGTTTTCGTTGTTGTACACAAGAAACGCCCTGATGTAAAATGTCTGGCAAGGAACCCAACCGCCCTCCATCGTAAGCCATGGAAGCGGTGTTTCCGAATAGTGTGAATAGAAAGAATAATCCCCTAAATCGTTTACATAGACCACATTGTCATTAATCGTAGGCAGGGAGTCATTTTCGGCAAAGCAATAGCCCATTTTCTCAAAGGTATGTCTTCCCAAAAATTCAATTTCCGCTATGAATGTATCTGGAAATAAATTATCCGGATCGTCTGTTCCTCGCGTTATAGGCGGCAACACCGTCAGTGTCGGAAATTTCCCCACGGCCGTCACCGTGAGTATCTTGCTTCCGAAATTGGTCTTTATCAGTATTTTTCCTGTTGTCTTTCCCGCCTCGAACTTTTTCGGGTCTATCTTTATCGTAAAGAATTCGGGGTTGCCGTTGGGTTTGAGAACACCCGAGGCCGGTATTATCTCCGTTATCCATTCCTGCACACTCCCTATGCTGTATTCCAGTGCTTCCCCGCCGCCGTTGAAAAGCTGGACGTAATACGAGGCCGGGGACTCCAACGCCCCCACGTCTATCCTGTCCACTTCCTTATCCTTGTTTCCCACTTCCGTGATACGGAGCATGTCCATGGGTCTGCCGATGATGGCATCCCGCTGCAGGGAGTCCGCCCCCTCCACGTAAAGGTCTTCCGTAACCACTCCGTATTCCGCTTTGTCGAACCGCAATTGATACATCTTGTTTCTTTCGACTCGTAGGGAATACGTTCCCTGTTCATCCGTAAAAACCCTTCCCTCCACGCGACCGTTGTAAAGTAAGCTAACCCCCACATGCGGCAGGAGCTCGGCGGTATGGAAATCCAACACCTTGCCATAGACACATCCGGTCTGCGCATACAGGCAGAAAGTGCAACACAGATAAAGAACACATATGCAACAGAACCTTTTCATGATTTTCACCGCCGTATCAGTTTCAGTTCCACCGTCTCCACCTTGAATTCGCTCAGAGTAACGTTTCGGGAATCGTCTCTGTATTCGTTGCCGCTCTTGTGCGCCCGCACCTGGTAGGTGCCCTCCATACGCAGGGAGGAAAACACATAGAGGCCTTCCGGCAGACGGGTGCACGGAAAGTCGTCCTGTCCCGGCTTGTTGTACGACAGCGACACCTCGGCGTCGGGAACGGGCGTTCCGTCTTCGTAGGTAACGAACACGCGCAGTTCGTACATAAAGGGCTTCTCTTCCTTAAGGCAGGCGGTGCAACAGCACATCGCGAGCATCGCCGTCAGACTGTGTTTTATATAGCGTTTCATCCTGGCTGTCTTTAGGTTAGAAACGAATGTTCAGCGAGGCCTGCGGGTTGCCCTGCATGTCCACCGCCACGCCGGGAATGATCCTTACCTCGTCGCTTACCTGCACGGCCAGGAAGTTGGAGGCGAAGGCCGCCACCGCCAGCCCGATACAGCCCCACATCGCCCCGGTGTAGATGCGGTACTGCCGGTAGTAGTGCCGGTGGTCCTGACGGGTGTCGGCCGCATAAGTGTTGTGTTTCCGGTAACTGTTCTGCGCCTGTATGCCGAGGGCGATGCTGCCGGCCAGGGCCGCCGCCCCCACGCCGTTTACCGTGCCGTACCACACGCTTTTCTTTACCTTGCCCGTCTTGATAAAGAAGGGGTGGAGGTAGTTTTTGTTGTTGGTGTATTTCATGGTATCCGTCCGCAAGAGATAGTGCGTGTCTATGACTGTTTCCTTTTGATACACCGTGTCAAGCCTATAATTGATTATAGTATCTGTTTTCACATAAAGATCTCCCCGCACTTTTTTCTTATCGGTTTTAGAATCCTCTAGGCGTTCATACCTTGACACGATACTGTCACACTGCTGTTTTCGAGTAAAATAGAAAGCCCTACATTCCGGGCATTGGGAAAAACAGCGGTCGAACAGTTTTTTTGCCTTAAAGAAGTTCCCGCTATCTGCCGCTTTCACGGCTTTATGGCAAATCCTACGGTTTTCATTGACTTGTCCATAGACCATACTGAAGCAAGACATGAATAGCGCGAACAAAAGTTGTAACAGAATCTTTTTCATCGTAACTTCTTTATGCAGTCCATCAATATTTGCTCATCGTCCTCTTCTCCTGCATATCGGGCATCCTCAATGTTGGCCTTGAAATAGTTATGGCAAGTAGAATCCGGCTCCATACCCCATGCACGGAGCGAATCATTCAGATTATTGCTTGTCTTGATGGCCATATCGTGCCATGGCTTCATCAAATACCTGTCGAGGCATTCGCGGGCATACCGGATATATTCGGTGCGCTGCATATTCTCGTTGAGCAACTGCGTTTCCTCGTGAATGCGCTGGGTCTGCCGGAAAACGCACACGGAAATCACCAACCCGGCTATCGTGGCGAGGGAGGCCACGAATCCGGCAAGGCACGAAACACATTTGCCCCATTTACGGACTCTATGATTGTTTTTCATGATATTCAGCGGGTTGAATTTTGCGTTGCAAAGTTAATGAAACGGGCTATAATATTCAAACAAAAATCCACTCTCCGGACATACCGCCTACGTGCCATTTACCAACATTCGCCGGTTAACATCCCGCGTTCCTGTTCAATGCCTGGACGTGTTGCCCGGAATGCGGGATTTTTCCCCTTACAGCCTATTTCCAACGCTTGCATACGCCTTGCGCTCCGGACTTCCGCCGCCCGGAACGGAGCAAAAGTAGGTAAAAAACTCCGGATTTTAAAATGTAAGTATTTGAGTATCAGGTAATTTTATTATTATAATTTGGGATTATGGCGGGTGTACGGGGCGTAGCGTGCGGAGGCTCAACGTGTTGAGCCTCCGCCAGAGGAAAATCCCGAACGCAGGGTTCAATCCGCGCTAAATTATAATAATAAAATTTCCGCAGCAAGGCACAAATCCAAGGAACTGGAATTTTTCCCGACCATGAAAACTACAAACAAATTTGCTTCTGCCCTCGACTTTTGCTACCTTTGACCTCTAATCCTTAACCCATGCGCAAGAAGCGGATCCTTTTCCTTTCGGGGCTTGTACTTACGGCTTTTTTGGCGGCGGCACTGCTCTGTTCCTGTTCGGGCAGCCAGCACCTCTGCCCCGCTTACGGAAACCAATATAAGGTAGAACCGCTTCCGTATTGAACCGGTTCGGACACGCGCTTTAGACTATGAAACGGCACGGCATTTTCCGCTCGGTGATTTTCGGCATGCTTCTCCTGCAATCCGCCGTTTCGCTTGCCCAGGTGCTGGCCTACGAAGATTTCGTGCCTCCCCGCTCCTACATCTACCAAAAGGAACGCTTTATCTACGCCCAACTCCATACGGGCGGGTTTTCCATCGGTTACGAACAAGGCTTCCTGAACAGGAAATACCATTATTCGGGCTGGAACGTGGAGTTCTCCACCCAGATAAACCCCAAGACCAAGGCCGTGAACTGGTACGGGCAAGGACGCAGCTACAAATACGGCATGCTCAACAGTTTCTGCATGCTGCGCGCCGGCTACGGCGGCCTTTGGGTCATGAACGAGAAGCCCCACTGGGGCGGTGTGCAGGTGGCGCTCAGCTACCGGGGCGGATTCTCGCTCGGCCTGGCATTTCCCCAATACGTCTATGTGTTGCAGGACACCTTGGGCACACTCAAGCTCGAACGCATGGACGCCAACAATCCCAAACACCAGGACGTGGGCTATATCGTAAGGCGCAGCCATATCCTAAAGGGCTTTTCGGGACTCCGACCCTATCCGGGCATCTACGCCAAGGTGGGACTGAACTTCGAGTTCGGCAAGTCCGAAAAACTGAGCCACACCCTGGGCTTCGGCGCGATGTACGACTTTTACTTTACCCGGATTCCGCTGATGATGAATAAGAAGAATCCTTTCGGATTCCTCAATTTTTATATCGAATACAAATTCGGAATGCGCTATGGCATACGTTAATCCGCAAATAGAACCCGGTTGGCTGGAGGTGTTGCGCCCCCAGTTCGAGGCGCCCTATTTCGCCGAACTGAAACGCTTTCTGGTGCAGGAAAAGCAGACCCAGACCGTTTATCCTCCCGGAAAGCTGATATTCAACGCCTTTAACAGTACCCCTTTCGACCAGGTAAAGGTGGTGCTGATAGGCCAGGATCCCTATCATGAACCGGGACAGGCCGAGGGGCTTTGCTTTTCGGTGCCCGACGGATGCCCGTTCCCGCCCTCTTTGGTAAACATATTAAAGGAAATACAACAGGATTTGGGCATAGATTTTCCCCGCAGCGGGCATTTGGGCAAATGGGCGCGGCAGGGCGTGTTCCTGCTCAACGCGACCCTTACCGTGCGCGCCCACCAGGCCGGTTCCCACCAGAAACACGGCTGGGAAACCTTTACCGATGCCGTTATCAGCAGCCTTTCCCAGCACAAAAGCGGGCTGGTGTTCCTGCTCTGGGGCAGCTTCGCCCAAGCTAAGGCGAGCCTGATCGACACCAGCAAGCACTTCATACTCAAATCGGTGCATCCATCGCCCCTGTCGGCCTACCGGGGCTTTTTCGGATGCCGGCACTTTTCGCAAACCAACGCCCTCCTGCAACAGCAAGGCCTTGCCCCCATCGACTGGGACCTCAATAAAGATTAACCGCCATGAAAATAGCCATCGTAAACGGCCCGAACCTGAACCTGACGGGCCACCGCCAAAAGGAAATCTACGGAAGCGAAACCTTCGAGAACTACATTCCCGCCCTGCGCGAGATGTTTCCTCAGCACGACATCGCCTATTTCCAGAGCAATGTGGAGGGCGAACTGATCAACATACTGCACGAATGCAAGAGCCAGGGGCGCATGGTGCTGCTCAATGCCGGCGGCTACACCCATACCTCGGTGGCCCTGCGCGACGCGGTTTCGGCCATCGACCTGCCGGTTATCGAAATCCACATGAGCCAGATCGCGGCGCGCGAGGAATTCCGCCGCACTTCGTTCGTGGGGGCGGCCTGCGTGGGTTCTATCGCGGGGTTCGGCATGGATTCGTATCGCCTCGGCATCTTAGCCTTAGAAAGTTTGTCATAGAAAGTTTGCCATAACGGGCAATCTGCTTCGTTGCGTCTCTCAGGCTGTTCGGTCACGTTCTGACAAACTTTCGGAACGGACTATCGTGGCAATCTGCTTCGTTGCGCCCCTCGGGCTGTTCGGTCACGTTCTGACAAACTTTCGGAACGGACTATTGTTCGGATCGTACTTACAGACAAAGTTATCAACATTTTATCTGATTGATTATTTTATCACTAAAGTATATCACACTATCAAAATTTCGGTTATCGTTTCGATAAAATCGCTTGTTGCGCATTGTATATAGTGAGAAACATCCTCACCTTAACTTTTAAGTTAAGTATCGAGATATTTTTTTAACTTTGCAAATGCAATGCTATGGAAGCAAGTGTGGCGTTATTTGAAGAATCGGAAACTTGTTCCGTTTATTCAATCCTGTTCAGTGCCGACAATGTGCCTGAATTTCAAAAATTTTTAGAAAAATTCACGCACATAATAAAGTACCGGAAGGATTACGAAACCATCATCAACACCATAGTACGAATACTTGAAAGAGGCGCTAAAGAGCGATATTTCAGACCCGAAGGCAAAATGTCGGATCGGGTGGTAGCGCTCCCGATAGATAAAGCCTATCTTCGCCTTTATTGTATCCGACTAAACGACAGCGTATTGATTGTCGGTAATGGAGGAATTAAAGAAACCTCCACATACCAAGAAAACGATGAGCTAAGAGGCTATGTACTCACGCTTCAAAAGTTAGACAAACTGATAAGACGCTGCGAAAAAGAAGGAGTGATTCAAGTTGGCTACAAAAAGATAGAAGGAATAGAACTGCTAAATTTCGACCTATGAAACATAACCCTGTTTGGCAACAACAAATCGCCAAGCTTTCGCCCGAAAGTATCGCCTTATCGCAACTATCCTTCGATGTAGCGGATAGAATTGCAGAGATTTTGAAAGAAAAGGGAATGTCCCAAAAGGATTTGGCGACAGGTATGGGAAAAACCGAAGCAGAAGTCTCCAAGTGGTTGGGCGGCACACAAAACTTTACACTCAAAACCATCGCCACCATTTCAACTTACCTGCAACAACCCATCCTTACTATCGCCAAAACATAAATATCAGACCACCTTGCAGTCCGGTAAGTCCGAAAAAAAACGTTTTTTCTTTAGGTGATACTGCCAGAGGATGCTGCGGTTGTAGAGGCCTGTAAGATCGGGGCGCTGCGGCAGGGATCGGCGCTTTTTCTTATTGTCTTCCTTTATCTTGCGGAAGTCTTTGCGGGCCTGAAAAACGGCCTTGCAGTTTTCTTTCTCCCCCTTCAACAGGAAGGCCAGCGCCGCCAGGCGGTCCAGGAACCAGCGGGCAAACAGCACCTTTCTAAGCCGGTCTTGCGGCAAATTCTTGTAGAGCAGGCTCAGGTTGTTTCGGAAATTGAGATAGGTCTTGCGCGAAGAGGTCTTGGGCAGCGTGCCACCGCCCACATGATACAGCACCGAGGCCGGTTCATACATTACCTTATAGCCCAGGTTGCGCATCCGCCAGCAGAAGTCTATCTCTTCCATGTGGGCAAAGAAGTCGGCATCCAGACCGCCATGCTGCAGGTAGAGGTCGGCGCGCACGAAGAGCGCGGCGCCGGTGGCCCACAGCAATTGGCAGGGCGTGTCGTACTGCCCGCGGTCGGTTTCCACGGTATCGAAAATGCGGCCACGGCAAAAGGGATAGCCCAGTCTGTCGATAAAACCGCCGGCGGCACCGGCGTACTCGAAAAGCCCCTTGTCGTGATAGGCCAGCAGCTTGGGCTGGGCGGCGGCAACGGTGGCATCCGCCTCCATCGCGGCGAGAACCGGTTCCACCCAATGGGGCGTAACCTCTATGTCGGAATTGAGCAGCACGAAGTACCTGTACGGCTCGCCCTGCGCCACCGCCTCGTCCTGTATCTTCTGCAGCGCCAGATTGTAGCCGCCGGCAAAACCCTCGTTGCGGGCGTTCACCACCGTCTTTATCTGCGGGAAGTTGTCGTGCAGATAGGCCAGCGAAGCGTCGGTAGAGGCGTTGTCGGCCACGATTACATCCACCCCGGGCATGCAGGTGTGTTCCACCACGAGCGGAAAGAACTGTTCCAGAAACTTTTGGCCGTTCCAGTTAAGGATCACCACGGCGGTCTTAGGTTGCATCATGGCGCGAAGGTACGGCTTTTTTCGGGGACGAAGCCTTGAACGCGTGTCTTTCCCCGATGTTGTATCTTTGCGGCCTAAAAGAACATCCATGCGTATCTTCATCATACTTACGCTCTATGTCCTGGGTCCCCTGCTCATTATCTGGCTTTACGGCCGGTTCAAGGTACTGTCGAAAGCGGGCACGATCGTGCCGGCCTACGCCCTGGGCATCCTGATGTCGCTGAGCGGGCTCACCTCGCCCTCGGCGGCTCAGGCGGAAAGCATCGCCGCATGCCAGGACTGGCTGCAGAACCTCTGCGTTCCCCTGGCCATTCCGCTCATGCTGTTCCCGGCCGATTTCAAGGCCTGGACCAAGAGCCTCAAGAAGACCCTCACCGCCTTTTTCTGCGGCGTGGCGGCCGCCTGCATTTCGGTGGTCGCGGCATTCCTGCTGTTCAGAAACCAAGGCATTCCCGAACTGGACAAGGCCGCCGGGCTCATGATCGGCTTCTACACCGGAGGCACGCCCAACGTGGCCTCGCTCAACATGGCACTGCAACCGGCCTCGGAAACCTTCCTGCTGGTGAACACCTTCGAGATCTTCATCACCTTCTTTCTGCTCGCCTTTCTGATTGCGGGCGGTTACCGGCTGATACGCAAGTTCCTGCACTACGTTCCCGAACGCGAGGACGGCACGGAGCCCCACGCAGCGGAAACGCCCGGCGCGGCCTCCGAGAGTTTCGAGAACTACCGCGGCATGCTTTCGCGAAACAACCTGAAAGCCCTGCTCCTGCCCTTGGGCTGTTCGGTGGCGGTGGCTCTGGTGGCGGCCGCGTTCAGCTTTCTCTGCGTAAGTCCCGACTACCGCATTATCTTCATTATATTGATAATCACCACCTTGGCCATTATCCTGTCGTTCTGGAAAAAACTGCGCCAAAGCCCCAAGATGTTCGAGGCCGGAATGTATTTCATCTTGATTTTCAGCATTGTGGTGGCCTCCCGCTTCCAGGTGTCGAACGTGGGCGCGCAAGCCGGCGGCCTGCTGGCCTTTATCGCCGTGGTGCTGTGCCTCTGCTTCGGGCTGCACATGCTGTTCTCGAAATGGTGCCGGGTGGATGCCGACCTGTTCACCATCTCGGCGGTGGGGCTTATCTTCTCGCCTCCGTTCGTGCCCACGGTGGCCGGCCTGCTCAAAAGCAGGCGCTGCTTGCTGAGCGGCATCGTGGTGGGATTGCTGGGCTACGCCACCGGCACCTACTTAGGCGTGCTGACCTATATGCTTGTGCGTCAATTCTGAACATCCGTCCAACGCCGTCAGAATATCTTTGGATGGATATTGTTGTTATTTGAAACTTCTTTTATTATCTTTGCCTTGTGAAACACCCCTGTTTCACGCCGTCCGGATGCGCGCGGCGTTTTCGGGAACTTTTGCATGTTTGCGTTTGTATGCGAAATTTATTTTATTATCTCTGCGTGATATATCGCACCGCCCGCACGATGGTATCAGGCCGTTGCGCGGGGAAATTTCGCTCCTTGGAACTCACGGGGCGTTGCAGGTATGGGGTAATTTTGGATACCAAGGATTTGTACGGCAAAGTTATTTTATTATTATCTTTGCCGCTTAAATTTTTTAAAATCAAGCCTATCAAATTGATAGGCAATCGTATAACACATAGCCAACCTATTCCCGTGCAAGCGGGAATGCCGTGGAAGGCCGTGCCGTGTACGCTTTCCATCTATGCCTGCAACGGGGAAGACCTCTTGGTGTTCCCTTCAGGGAAAGGAGGTTTCAACCGAAGCGAAAATCATTGAAAATGAAACGCGCCGGGCTTTTATTTCTTTCGTTGTTTTGCATTTTGAGGCTTTCGGCCCAACAGGGGAAAGCCATGGCTCCCCTTTTCGCTTCCCAAAACGCGGTTTCTACCGATTCCGGCATACTTCAGGGTTTCGAAACCCGCTTTATTCTCTTGGATTCGCTGATATTCAACGTTCAAACCGCCTCTATCGACACGGTTTCCGACCAAGAGACACCCCAGGATTCCACTACTTTGGCGGCATTCTCCTCCGACAGCCTCACGCCCTTAGACTCGGCTTACATGGAACGGCTGCGCCTGCAGCAGAAGGCCTTCAAGCATAAAACCGGCCTGCAGCTCTCGGGACAGGGCTATTACCGTTTCGACCACAGCCTAGGCTTCGACGAAGACGATGCCGTTTCTTCCTACGACGGCAAGATACAGGCCGAACTGCGCTGGTATTTCCTGCAGAGTTCGCTCTTCAAACGCAAGGGAAACATGGAGGAACTGCGACTGAAGACCGAGATCGAGCGCACGGCCAGGAAGAACGAGGACTTCGGGCTTTCGGTATATCAACAGCGGGAGTACTTCCGATTTCTGCACGACAGCCTGCTTTCGGGCATACTGCAACACCGCCTCGAGAACCTGAACCTGCTGCACGAAGCCAACCGCTACCTGCTGGAACGCGAGAACATAAGCAGCGACGAACTGCTCAAGGTGATCGACGAGAAAGCGGAGGCCGAACGCGCGCTGGCCGCCCTCTCGGGCGAGTTTCCCTTTGCCGTCCAACTTTCCGAAACGGGGGCGTTCGCCATCCATGTGGACACCGCCGCCCTGATCGAGCACATCAACCTGTCGCAGAACGACATGAAGCTGTTCGACCTGCGCATCCGCCTTTTGGAACGCCAGGCGCTGAACACAAGCTACTGGTCGCACTTCAACCTGGCGCCGTTCGTGCGCTATTCGTACTACATACGCCCCGACAATCAGGCAAACACCTCGAACGTGGACGCGGGCATCTCCTTTACGATTCCCATCACTGGAGAATACTGCTACCGCCGCAAGGCCATCCGCGCCGAACAGGACGTACTCCGGGCCGAACGGGAACGCCTTTACGCCCAGATGTCCGACCGTATCCACTACATCAGCGGGGAGATAGAACGCCTGAACCGCGCCATGGAAGGCGAACATTTCAGGCTCATTGAACTTAAAGGCTACATCGCCCTCCGCACGCAGGCCTACCGGGGGCGTATCGGCGAATACAACCTCAAGGCAAGGCTCAAGGAATACAACACCTACCTGCTCTGCCTCGAAAAGATGATCGAACTCGGCTACAGGCGCAACAACCGCCTGACAGACCTGCAGGAACTGCTGGCCGAAGGCTCGATCTTGCAATATTGCAGCACAACTTCCTTTGACGGAGACACCCTCAAACAGGAACGATGAAAAACTTTACCTACCGGTCTTCCGAAGAGAAAGAAAACATCGAGGCGATACTCCGGCAGCGCAAGCGCAAGCTGAACCGCCAGCAGATCATCGCCGGCAGCATTCTGGGGCTGATTATAGCGGCCATCGGCTTTTACGTGGGCTACCACGCCTACTATACCGAATACGACGGCTATATCCATGTGGAGGCCAACCGCATGCGCACGCCTTTCGACATCTACGTGGACAGCGTTTATGTAAAGCCGGGCGACATCGTGGCTCCCGGCGACACGCTCTATTCCTATTATATGATAGACCTGCTGGTAAAGCAGGCCAACCCCTACGAGGAAGCCGGCATCGTGGCGCGCCACCGCGAGATCTCGCTGCGTTACGAAAGCACCCGTCAGGAAATAAACGTGCTGAACGTAAAGATAAAGGGCCTCAGGCAGCAGATCGGGGTGGAAAGCCACAACACCAGCCTCGGCCTGAGTTCCAACTCGCACAAGCTCGATTTGGAACGGCAGCTGGACGAGAGCGAGGCCAAGCTGAAGGCCCTCGGGCACGAGCTTACGGTACTGCGCCGCATGAAACGGGAAACCACCCCCAGGTTCGCGGCGGCCAAGAAGAATGTGGAGCCAACCGTGCAAGGACAAATCTACGACAACACGCGCGCTTCATCCATGTCGAACGTCATCTGCCACCGCCTGGCGGGCGACTCGTCGATCATCACCACCGTGAACGCGCCCGAACGCATGATTTTCTTCGCCAAGGAAGAGATCCTTACCCTGCAGCACCTG
This sequence comes from Ruminococcus flavefaciens, assembly GCA_023667315.1. Taxonomy (GTDB): domain Bacteria; phylum Bacteroidota; class Bacteroidia; order Bacteroidales; family P3; genus Pullibacteroides. The sequence continues at coordinate 168,244 of JAMPAI010000003.1, read as the reverse complement.
AACCTCGACGCCAACAACCTGCAGGTGGTGGCCTACGTGCCGGTGGACAAGATCCACCGCATCAACCAAAGTTCGGAAGCCAGGATCATCGTATCGGACAAGGTAAGCATGGATGCCCGTGTTTCCTCTCTGGGCCTGCGTACCGAAACGATTCCCGAGAACCTGCGCAGCTACTTTACCAAGAACACCATATCGCTCGTGGCCACGTTCCGTTTCGAACCGGGTCAGACCGTGCCTTTCTGGGCGGTGACCTCCGGCCTGCCCGTGCGCGTGCGCATCCGGAACTGGAGCCGCAGACGGCAGGAACAGGCCGGCGACTACCTGTGGTTCACCACCGATAAAGGGCTGCAACGGACGCGTCCCGACTTCCTTAACTCCAGAACGTCATGACCGGAAACTACGAAATCGTCACCAACGCCAACCGGCGCCGCATCATAGTCGTGAACGACGTGGTGGACATAGACCACACGCCGGAACTGGCGTTCGAAGACTTCGACGCCATATTCATCAATGTAATCGACACCTTGATGGACAGGAACATGCTGGCTATCCGCCTGGCATCGCCCCTGCTCTCGGAGAAGTGCCGGTTCAAGCCTTGTTACGTTACCCGCCGCCTGATCGGTTGGCTGGGCAAGGCCGACATCATCGTGGACGGGTATGCCGCCCAACCCACCGACAACAACATGACACAGGGCATCGAGGAAATATACGCCAACCTGAACCGGGTCCACTTCCTCTTGGGAACAGAACCTGTGGTAACGCACGCCGAAGAGATTTTCAGGCTTTGCCGCTACGCCATCTCAAGGGGACAGTTCACCTTTTCCTCCCAACCCACGCCTGGGCTGAGCGAGGGATACATGGAACTGTACTACTACACGCTGAATTTCGAGGGACAGGAAACCTTGCAGATGGAAGAACGCGACTTCTTCCACTCACAGCTGCTCCGTCTGGGCTATATCCGTCCCACGCGCTTCATCGACAAGGCGCACGTCTGCCCCGAGTGCCGCCAGAGCCACCTGCTGTTTTTCGAATGCTGCCCCAAATGCGGCAGTTCCGACATACGCGAGGAACCGATGCTGCACCACTTCCGGTGCGCCAACGTGTCGCCGGAGTCCACCTACCAGTGGGACGGGGAGCTCCGCTGCCCCAAGTGCCACCACACACTGCGGCACATCGGGGTGGATTACGACAAGCCGTCTTCCATCTTTACATGCAGGCAGTGCGACAACACGTTCATGTACCCCGACATGCGCGTTCTCTGCCCCACCAGCCGCAAGACATTCGTTCCCGACGACCTGCTGCCCGTGGATGTGATGGAATACGAGTTCACGCCCGAGGGCATCAAGGCGTTCGCCACCTACGACATACGCTATACGCTGAGTCAGGTGGGGTTCTACGGCTATTCCTCCATGGGCGACTTCGTGGAATACCTGCGCGCCTACGCCAAGCCCGAATCAGGAAAGACACACATGCTGGTGATATCCCGGTTCTACGTATTCGACCCTGCGTTCGACAATAACGTGCAGCAGGAAGCCACTCCCCCCGTGGTGCAGGCCATGATACGCTTCTTCAAGTACAAAAGCGCCCTTTGGGGCAACAACTATTACTTTCTGGGGACCGCCGACGACGGAAACCTGGCGCACACGCAGAACCAGATGGAATACGAGCTGAAATCCGAGCTGGAGGATTTCAGGAAGATGCGCGACGGATTCCAGTTCGAGCTGGTGAACACCTACATCTTCCATCCCGGAGACGATGTGGAGAAATTCATCAAGCGGCTGGAAGAAGACAGACAGTAAATATATGAACACGCCATGATTGACTTCGCATTCAGACTCATGGACGGCCTTCTGGCCTGCCTTACCGTCAATCTCTCCTGGAATTTGGTGGTGGACGTGTATTGGTTTCTGTTTTTCATCGAGTTTCCCCGGTACTACGCCTTGGATATCGTGGCCGCCGTACGCTACGGAATCACATGGCGGAAGAGGCAGGTCAGGCAGGCCATCGCCCGCCGCATGCTCTTTATCGAGCAGCCGCTCGTCACCGTGCTGGCCCCCGGCAAGAACGAAGGCGCGAACATCTACAAACTGGTGGAATCACTGCGGGAGCAGACGTACCGGAACTTCGAGATCATCATTATCGACGACGGTTCGGACGACGCCACCCCGCAGATATGCGCCGACCTGAAGCGTGCCGGCTACATCGATATGTTCTTCCGCATGCACGACCGCTGCGGCAAGGCGGCCGCGGCCAACTACGGGGTGCGGCACGCCTCGGGCAAGTACTTAGTGCACTTGGACGCCGACAGCTCGCTCGACCGCGACGCCATCGAGAAGATACTGCTGCCCTTCTACTACGACCGCAACATCAAGGGCGTGGGCGGCTGCATCAAGGTGAGGAACGACCGCGAGTCGCTCTGCACCGCCATGCAGGCGCAGGAGTACCTGCGAACCATACAGGTGGGACGTATGGTTACCGACATGCTGGGCATCTACCACATCATCTCGGGCGCGTTCGGCGCGTTCGAGCTCGACGCCATACGTCAGGTGGGCTGCTGGGACATAGGCCCCGGGCTGGACGGAGACATCACCCAGAAGCTGCGCAAGGCGGGTTACAAGGTGAAGTTCGTGCCGGACGCGATCTGCATGACCAGCGTGCCGAGCAAGTGGCACGCCCTTTTCCGCCAGCGCAAGCGTTGGTCCAAGTCGCTGATCCGCTTCCGGGTACGCAAGCACCGGGACATTCTGTGGACGGGAAGGAACTTCTCGTTCAGCAACCTGTTCTCCAATATGGAGAGCATCGCCTTCGACTTCGTGCTCAACTGCGTGTGGGTGTTCTACATCATCGGGCTGCTGGTGGGCAATGTGGACAGGCTGCTGGAAATCGTGGTGATGGGATGGCTGATCCGGCTCACCTTCTCGCTGAGCACGTTCATCGTGAACCAGTGCGTGTCGGAACGCTCGCGCGAGGAGAGGTACATGCTGGCCTACCTGCCGCTGCACACCTTCTACATGGGCTATTTCCTGCGCATAGCCCGTCTTTGCGGACACATGGAGGAACTTTTCTTCTTCTCGTCCTACAAGGACAGCTGGAACCCGCGCAAGGTGTCGCTGGTGGCACGGGAGGAAGGGCTGTAGCCCGCTTAAACAATGAAAGGCAAGAAAAAAAATAAACACACAAAACAAAAAATCATGAAAAGGGTATTTGCAGGAGGACTGGCTGCCTTGGCCGTTCTCGTTTCAACCGGTTTTTTGGCAAGCAGCTGCGAGCGCGAACCCGGTAGCAGTGGGGGTGCGGAAGGCACCGTTTCATTGCAACGTGTGAGCGGCGTTTCCCAGAAAGGACGTATACAGCACATCGATTTCAGCAAGCAGCCCAAGCTGCCCAAGCGTTACCGGCTCAACTACGTGGCCACCATCGAGGCCCCGCAGGAACACCGAGACTGGAAGTGGTCGGCCACCTCGGTGACGGTCGATCCCGGCAAAAAAGCATACATCACCTGGCATTCCAACCTCCAGACCACCGAGACCGGAAACAAGGTGACCGTCTGGGGCGGCGCGCTGGACGTGGTGGACATCGACAACTTCAAGTTCGTGAACTCCTACCTGAGCACGGGCAAGATGAAGTTCAACAACCTGCTGGTTTCCGACAACACCTTCTTCCTGGCGGCCACCCACTACGACTTGGGCGGCGCGGTGGCCCGCGTGGGCATGCAGCCCGACGGCGACCTGAGCGGCAGGAACGTGGAATGCATCGGCTTTCCCGGAGCCTCGGTAAACGCCATTGCCAGATACAACGACCGGTTGGTGGCCGTATCGGGATACAACAAGGGCACCTACGCCACCTTTAGCCCCGACGTGGCGGCCAGACCCTACGACTACGTGAACACCGCCGGCAACGCCATCAAGCCCATGACCGAAAGCCTCGACGGTTTCGGCGGCAAGTATGCGGTGAGCGAGGGCAACAACGCCTACGTGCTCTACGATGCCGAAGACGGCGCCAAGATTATCGATATGTACGGCCATATCACAGAACTGGGCGTACGCCTTACCTCGGCTCCCAAGAAGGTGGAGATCTACAATGATGAAACCGGCGAATGGGAACTTACGGGCGAGGAGCAGACCTATTACGGCAAGCACACCATGGTGGTGCGCAACGGCATCGCCTACGTGGCCTGCGGCTACAGCGGCATGCTCGGGGTGAACCTGAGCACCGGAGCCAAGGTACACGAACAGAACCTGATGACGGTGGGGCTGGCCGTTTCCGGAAACCGCCTTTTCGCCGCCACCTCGAAGGGCTTGCGTATCTACGACATCAACGAGGACGGCTCGCTTGAACTGTATGCCTTCGAGGTGGAGACCTACGACGAGACCGGCACCGGCGCGCCCACCTCGGACGACCCGGCCACAATCGGCACATCCAGACGCCATTCGCCCAACTTCGTGACCGTGGACGAGCTGAACGGCTACATATACGTGGCCTACGGACAGAGCGGGGTCCGCGTGTATAAGTTCGAAACCGGCGTGGATATGGGCGGCACCGTGCTTTGGAGTCCTGTATCATTGCCGGGATACTTCGCCTGGGGCGAGATCTTCTGCCTGGACGATGAGGACGGCAAGGAACTGGAATACGACGGCAAGACCTACCGCAACAACGACGGCTCCTACTACAGCTTCAAGCATGCCAAGAACATCAAGAGTTACGGCGATTTCGACCAATACAGGTTCTTCGATGTCAACAGCTATGTGCCATGGAAAAGGAAAGGCGTGCGCCTGACCAGATACCAGTGGGAGGAAGGACTTGACGCCGACGGGAAACCAGTCTCGAGAGACGGATACACCGTACTGCAGCCCATGGACGACGCGGCCACCGTGCGCTTAGGCAAGGGCTGGCGCATGCCCACCAAGGAAGAATGGGAGGAACTGCTTTCCCTGCAGAGCGAAACGGTATATATGGGACAACAGGGCGGTGTCCGTTTCAAGGCGGAGAACGGCAACGAGATTACCCTGCCGCAGAACGGCTACCGTGGCTGGAACACCGACAAGACCAACCCGCACCGCTTCGACGACTCCTGCTTCTACTGGTCGGCCTCCCTGTCCACCACGGTCAACTTCAACAACGAAGAGAAGAGACTGATGCCCGGCAACTACATGCAGGCCGCATCCTTCAGCAAGAAGTACGGCCTCAGTACAAACGTAAACCTCTGGAGTCTGGAATGCAAGGGTGTGTGTGTAGTGGCCCCCAACCAGCAGAAGTTCGGCAAGAAGCCCTACATGCACCTGCACGACCGCTGCTGCGCCATGGGCATCTGGCCGGTCAAGGACAAGCCCTCCGCCGAGGAGAGCCAGGGCGCGAGCAAATAAAACAATCACAATAAATAACCCTAAAATCAAACCGATATGAAACGATTATTTTTAAAGAGCCTTGCCCTTGCGGCAATGCTGGCTTCCGTGGGTCTGCTGGCCGGCGGTTGCGAACGCGAAAACACGGGGAAGAAAGAAAACGGCGGAGACTCCGTACTCCCGTTGCGGAAGGTAAGCGGACAGAAAGGCCGCATAAGTTCCGTCGATCCCGGCAAACAGGCCAAGCTGCAGAAACGCAAGCGGCTCACCTATGTGGCCACCATCAACCCCCTCGACGACCGCAAGGACTGGATCTGGTCGGCCAGTTCGGTAACGGTGAGTCCCGACAACGATGCCGAAAGCAACATCGTGTACGTTACCTGGCATTCCAATTTCCAGGCCTCCGACCCCGCCACCGTATGGGGCGGCGCGCTGGACGTGATCGACATGAACAGGAAGGAACTGGTGAACACCTACGAAAGCACGGAGGCAAAGTTCAACCACGCGCTGGTGGACGGCAACCGCCTCTTCCTCTCGGCCACCCACGCCAAGCTGGGCGGGGCCGTGGCCCGCGTCAACCTGAACGTTGAGGGCGACGCCGCCTCGACCGAGGCCGACAACATCGGTTTCCCGGGGGCTTCGGTGAACGCCGTGGCCTACCGCAACGGCAAGCTGCTCGCCGTGTCGGGCTACAACAAGGGTACCTACGCCGAGTTCGACCCCAACGTGAAGGCCCAGGCCTACAACTACGTGAATGACAAAAACAACGTGATCACCCCGAAAACCGAGACCATCGGCGTTTTCGGCGGCAAGTACGCGGTGGCCACCGACGACAACGCCTACGTGCTCTATGACGCCGAAGGCGGCGCCCGGATCGTCGATATGGACGGCAAGGAAACCAACGTGGGAGTCCGCCTCACCTCGGCCAAGAAGAAGATCGAGTTCTACGACGACGAAACCAAGACCTGGACGGTTACCGGCGACGAACAGAACTACTACGGCAAGCACACCATGGCCGTGACGGGCGACTACGCCTACGTGGCCTGCGGCAACAACGGACTCAAGGGCCTCAACCTTGAAACCGGCGCCGAAATCTACACCAACGGCACCATGACCGTGGGGCTGCACGTTTACGGGAACCGACTTTTCGCCGCCACCGCGCAGGGCCTGCGCATATATACCATTGAGGAAAGCGGCGACCTGACCCTCTACGCCTTCGAAGTGGAAAGCTACGACGAAACCACCGGCGAGCCGACCTCGGACTACCCCGCCACCATCGAGACCGCGAAGCGCCACTCGCCCAACTTCGTAACCTACGACCCCGCCTCCGGCTACATCTACGTGGCCTACGGACAGAGCGGCGTGCGCGTGTACAGGTTCACCCCCGAAGACGGCGACACACCGGCTGAAGAGGGCATCGACATGGGAGGCAATATCCTCTGGGCAAGCGAAGACCTGGAAGGCTACTATGCATGGGGCGAGATCTTCAACATCGGCGACGAGGCCGGCAAGACCCTCGAATACAACGGCAGTACATACACCAACGACGGCAGTTACTATACCTTTGCCAATAGCGGCAAGACATCGTACGCCGACTACACCAACTACCGTTTCTTCGACGGCACGGCCAAACTCACCAAATACACATGGCTTGCGAAAGACGTGGCCGAATCGGAAGACGGGAAGACCGGCCTGGATCCGGAGGACGACGCCGCCGCCGTGCGCTTAGGCAAGGGCTGGCGTATGCCCACCGCCGAAGAATGGACGGAACTGGTTCAGGATTGCCGCAAGAACGGCTCCATCGAGGAAGTGACGCAGGACGGCTCCACCGTGCTGTGCCTGACTGCCGCCAACGGGAACAAGCTTGTTTTGCCCCGCACCGGCTACTACAACTACAGGAACGAGCTTTCGGGAATGACCCAATACAGGTACTGGTCGTCCTCCCTGAGCAAGCAGACTAACAGAAACGACGACAGGCAGAATGTTCCCGGAGGATTCATCTCGGGAGGTTCGCTGGAGCGTGCCTGGTGCACCGAGTCCCTGGCCTGCGGCTTCTCGGCGGAATACTACTACGGTGCGCTTCAGGTCGAAATGACCGGTGCCGGAGAACTCAATGGCTTTGACCGTTGCTACGGTATGAAGATACGTCCCGTAAAGGACAAATAACAAATTTATTATCTTTGCACCTCAATTGTGCGCTTTTACTGTCGGAAGCGCGGAAGCCGGCCGGACACGGGACGGTTTCCGCGCGGGCCGGCGCACGCTATCGACTTTGGATATGACACGCATCACTTTCAACCGACTGAACCGGGTCTCCGCGATTCTGGCCTGCGTCCTGTTCCTTAGTTCCCTCACTTTCCAGCCCGCCATGGGGCAGCACCGTCCGCGCAAGCGGCTGGCGGTCATCAGCGCCTATCACGAATCGGCCCCCTGGGCGCATGACCTCCTGAACACCCTTACCATAAACCTCTCCAAGAGGTCCGATATCCTTATCGACCCCGTCTATATGAACACCACGCTGATCACGGACACCATGCTGTACAACCGCACCGTGGACGGCGTGTTCAGGCATTTCCAGAAACACAGGCCGGACTACGCGGTTCTGTTCGGCGGCATGGGAATCACCCTGAGAGACCGCATCAGGGAAGAATGGGGCGACATCCCCTTCATCTTCGTCTCGAGGACCGACCGCTTCGGTTCCCCCGACTATTACATCACGGGCGACACCCTCCGCTTTCCCCTCGAGAAGCTGAGCCCCATCGAGGAACTCCGGGGCAGATACAACTTCACCTTCATCGAGAACCCCGACCTGGTGGGCGCCACCATAGAGATGATGCTGCGGATGCAGCCTGAGATCCGCAAGCTCGTCGTGCTGGCCGACGCCAGCTACCACAACCGACACATGGCCTTGGACGCCAAGGAATACATAAGCCGGAAATACCCCGGCATCGAATACGAGTGGCTCATCAGCAAGGACGAGAACCTGCCCGCCCTGCAGAGCCTGCTCACCAACTACAACCCCGAAATCGGGCTGCTGCTGTGCTCGTGGTTCTACGGACGCAGGGGCACGCTCGGCAACCGGGAGATACTCGCGGGCGGGTTGGGACTGATCCCCGCCGTGGAGCAGCCCGTGTTCTCCCTGCGCGAATACTACCTGCGCGAGGGCGCGGTGGGCGGTTATTTCCCCAGTTCCACGCAGACCAAGGAATGCCTCCTGTCGGCGGTGCTCCAGATGATAGACGGCACGCCGGTGCAGCAGATACCTTTCGTTTTCGGGAAGGATCTGGACTCATCGCCCATCGTGGACTACTCCCTGCTTGAATCCAACCACCTCTCGGAAAGGCTCTGCCCCGAAGACACCGTGTTCATCAACAGGCCGCTCTCTTTCTGGGACAGATACAAGTGGCCGTGCATCGTGACGGTCATGGGGCTGCTCGTGGCCGTTTTCATCATCACCTTCCGCATCTCTTTCCAACGGAGAAGGCTCAAGGATCTCCAAAGGTACGACACCCTGCTTTCCAACATGCCGATCGGCTACACCCAGGGGCGGATCATCTTTACGGGCAACGGCTCGGTGGCAGACCTCGAATACCACTCCGGCAACCAGTCCTTCCTGAACCTGCTCGAACGGGACGCCATTCCGGGGAAGCCCGGCAAGCTCTTTCCCGAGCCCTATATCGCGGCCCATGTAACCCGGCTGCTCAAGGACAGGCAGCCCATCCTCTTCACCTACCACTTCAGGCGGACCGACCATTTCTTCAGCTTCATGCTCTGCCTGGTGAATAAGGAGCCTGGCGAGGGTTTCATCCAAAGGAACAAGACTTCCGACGTGGATCTCTTCGCCATCGACGTTACCGACCGGAGCCGGGCGGAAAGGGACATACACAAGATTACGGAAAAACTGAAGCTCACCCTCCGGCTCACGCGCATCATCCCCTGGTACTGGAATTTCGACAAGGGCGAGATCGTCTGCGACACGTCCTCCATCCTTCCCGACACCGGGAACCGGCACCGGGACAATTCCAGTTTCCAGACCGTGCTCAGGGAAGACGACTTCTTTAACCGCGTACACCCCGACGACAGGAACAAGGTCCGTTCCTGCTACGCGGATCTCGTCTCGGGGGAAAGCACCTACATAAAGACCGAGTTCCGCACCTACGGCAACGCCGGCAGCAGGAAGAAGACGGAATGGTTCGAGATAAACGCCATCGTTACCGAAACCGACGAGGGCGGAAGGCCGTTGGCGCTCTCGGGCTCCCTGTTGCTGATAACCGAGCGCAAGCGGCAGGAACAGGCGCTGATCGAGGCCCGCGAGCAGGCCAAGGAGTCGGACCGCATGAAGTCGGCCTTCCTGGCCAACATGAGCCACGAGATACGCACGCCGCTCAACGCCATCGTGGGCTTCTCGGGACTGTTGAGCAAGACCGAGGATCCGGCCAAGAAGCAGAAGTTCGTGGAACTCATCGAAAGCAACAACAACCTGCTGCTGCAGCTCATCAGCGACGTACTCGACCTGGCCAAGGTGGAGTCGAACACGCTCGAGTTCAGCTACCAGACCGTGGATCTGAACGAGCTGATGAACACCATCGAGCAGTCGATCCGGTTCAAGGTAAAGCCGGGCGTGGAGCTGCGGTGCAGCACGGGGGCGGACCGGTGCGTCATAAAGACCGAGCCGAACCGTCTCGCCCAGCTCGTCAACAACCTGCTCACCAACGCCTGCAAGTTCACCGTCCGGGGAAGCATCGACTTCGGGTACGAAATCCAGGGGAACAGCCTGTATTTCTTCGTGAAGGACACGGGCATCGGCATCTCGTTCGAAAACCAGCAGAAGCTTTTCCAGCGTTTCTCGAAACTCAACAACTTCGCCCAGGGCACGGGGCTTGGACTGTCCATCTGCAAGGGCATCGTGGAGAAGATGGGAGGCTGCATCGGGATGGTCTCCGACGGGGAAGGGTGCGGCAGCAAGTTCTGGTTCACCATTCCCTTCACCCCGGCCGGAGAACACGCGGAAGAGGGATTCCCGCAAAGGAAGGCCTCCCCGGAGGAAACGTCCGTTCGGCCCGAGGGGGCGACCGTCCTGGTGGCCGAGGACAACGAGAGCAACTTCATGCTCTTCCAGTCCATCCTCGAATCCGACTACCGGCTGCTCCACGCCTGGGACGGCGAGGAAGCGGTGGCCATGTATAAGGAACACCGCCCGGACGCCATCCTCATGGACATAGGCATGCCAAAGATGGACGGATACGAAGCCGCAAGGGAGATACGCAAGGTATCGGACAGCGTGCCAATCATCGCCGTTACCGCCTACGCCTTCGCCTCCGACAAGACACGCATCCTCTCCAACGGATTCAACAGTTACGTCTCAAAGCCCATCAACGCCGACATCCTGCTGAGGGAACTGGAGTCGGTGTTGGGCAAGAGGGGCATCCAACCACACGAAAAAACGAACGACAATGAATAGCGAACAACTGAGATCTTTCTTCGACAACATCCGCACACCCATCGAGATGCTGGTGGATTATTCCAAACGCATCGCCGGTACCGACGACGTGAATATGCGGAAACTCTATGCCGAAACCATAGAGAACAACAGCAGGCTCATCCGGCAGATGCTGCAGATGTTCCAGTCGCAGCTGGATATGAACACGGGCGGAGGATCGCCTGCTCCGGCAGTGCCGGCCTCCGCTCCGGTGCCCGTTTCCGCCCCTGCCCCCGTTTCCGGACCGAAGCCCGAGCCGGTTTCTGAACCGGCACCGCGCCCCAATCCCCGCCACGCAGGCACGGAAGAAAAGCCCCTTATCCTGGTGGCCGAAGACAACGACAACAACTACTTCCTGCTGCACGCCATGCTGGAGGACGATTACGAACTGCTGCACGCCCACGACGGGATAGAGGCGGTGGAGATGTTCAAGACCCACAACCCGCGCCTTATCCTGATGGACATCAGCATGCCCAACATGGACGGCTACGAGGCCACCAAGGAAATACGCAAGGTGTCGGAAAACGTTCCCATCATCGCGGTAACGGCCTACGCTTTCGCCTCCGACAAGGAGAGGATCATGAGCATCGGCTTCAACGGGTATATCTCCAAACCGATCAATCCCGTGAAACTGGAGAACGAAATCACCAACCACCTATAGACTCCCGAACACAAGGCCGCCATGGGCATAAAGAAACCTCTTCTCTCCCTCTGCATATTCTCCGTCTGCCTCCTGTCCGTCAGGGCGGATGAGGCACTCGTGAAGGAACTCTCGGCGGCCTTGGCAAGGGCGGACAACGCACGGGACAGCATCGCGGCGCTCTACAACCTCTACGATGCCTCGCCCCGCCGCATGCAGTCGGTGTACGGCATGCAGCTTGTGCTCACGGCCAGGAACGCCGGGGTCTACACGGTGGTGGCAGACATGCTCATGCAGCTGTCCATCCTCTACGCCAACAACGACAGCACCCTCAGGTATATGCTCGGGGTCGCGCACGACCTTCCCGACTCGGACGAGAAAAAGGAATGCGAGGTTTTCCTCAAGCTGCAGACAGTGAGCCTGCAGGCCAAGGAATCGGATCAAAAGCAGCAGCAGGCCACCGACTTCATGAACGAGGTGGCGGACAACAACAACAACAACAACAACAACAACAACAACAACAACAACAACAACAACAACAACAAGGAAGAAGACATCTTCGAGGAGATCCTGAGGCTCAACACGCTCTGCATCTATCTGGGAAACACCACCACGGGAATCCTCTACACCGAATACCTGGAGCGGTTGGGCGAATATGTGAAGAGGCTGCCGCCGCAGCTTTACGCGCTGAGGAACCTCTACTACACCCGATCGGCCATCGTATATACCGCCGAAGACAATTACAGGAAAGCCATCGACGCCGACAAGGAACTGCTTGCCATTATCGGCAGGTTGGAACAGAAATACAGGCATTCGGGCCGCATCCACCGGAACTACGACGTAAACTACTACATCTGCTACCGCCGCATCCTGAGCAACTTCCCCGCCCTGTCCCGCAAGGAACTCGATGAATACTACCGCAAGTGCGTCGAGGTGTGCCGGAGGAACCCCGATGCGCGGGGCGACCGCGAGAAGACTCCCCGGATAGACGCTTTCTACCTGTACGCCTCAAAACGATACAGTGAGGCCATCCCGCATATCCGGAAATGCCTTGCGGGCGACCTTTCCTCGACCCTCCGCCGCAAGATGCTGCAGATGCTCCGGGACGCCGCCTCCGTTACCGGCGACGAAGACCTGCTCCTGCAGGCGTTAAGCGAGTACAACATCCTGCTCGAAGACTACATACACAAAAAGTCGGACGAATTTTTCCACGAACTGCAGATACGCTACGACGTGGAGACTCTCCAGTCGGACAACGCCCGCCTGAAGATACAGCAACAGCAGTCCGAACTCAAGAGCAACCGCCGCTTTATCCGAGTCATCCTGCCGGCCACCGGGCTTATCCTGCTGCTGCTCATCCTCGCGGCCATACTCTACTACAGGTCGCGCAAGCTTGCCGGACACCTGGCCCAGTCGAACGAGACCCTCACCCGGGAACGGGACACGCTGAACCAGACCCAGACCGAATTGGTGGTGGCCTACAAGAAAGCCGAGGAAGCAAACCGGGCCAAGAGCGAGTTCCTGCACAGCATGAGCCACGAGGTGCGCACCCCGCTCAACTCCATCCTGGGATTCTCGCAGCTTATCGTCAAGAAGATTCCCGAAGACCTGCGCGGACAGTTGGACAGTTACGCCAATATGGTGAAGGTGAACGTGAACTATCTGGCCACGCTTATCAACGACATACTCGACATCTCCTCCATCGAGAGCGACGAGATGGCCTTTTCCCAGACGCACCACGTGGCCATACACAAACTCTGCCTGCATGTCCTGGACGAGATACGGGAACGGGTCAGGGACGGTGTGGAACTGCATTTCGACACCTCGGCCCCCGACATCGAGATAACCACCGACCGCGAGCACGTGGAACAGGTACTCGTGAACCTGCTCAGCAACGCCGCCAAATTCACAAGACAGGGCCGCATCACGCTCGGCTACCATTTCATAGGCCTTAGGAAACTCGCTTTCGAGATAACGGACACCGGTATCGGGATTCCCGCCGGAAAGGAAGAGGTGATCTTCGACCGTTTCGTGAAATTGGACTCCTTCTCGCAGGGATCGGGTCTGGGACTGTACCTGAGCCGCCAGCTCGCCCTGCATTTAGGCGGGGAACTCTATGTAGACAGGAACTACACCGACGGGGCGAGGTTCTGCTTCACCATTCCCGTCGCGCCCAAATAAGCCGTCGTTCATTTCTTGACGAACCGCATCGCAGCCCAGTTGTCTTGGCTGCGATGTTGTTTATAGAACAGTCTGTTCGCGTTGCAGGCACGTTCGAGAATTTCCATATCCTGCTCGTAGAAACCGCTCAGATAGAGGCTTCCGCCCGTTTCCAGAGCCGAAGCGTAGGCTGCCATGTCGTTTACCAGGATATTGCGGTTTATATTGGCGATAATGCGGTTGAATCTCTTGCCGGAAAGCGACTTGGCATCGCCCAACAAGATGCGGAACGGGCATGCGCCCTGTTCGGAAAAGCCGTTGGCCTGCACGTTTTCCAGAGCGTTGCGGTAAGCCCATTCGTCCACGTCGATGCCGGTTACGCTCCCTGCGCCCTGCATGGCAGCCAGAATGCCCAACACGCCCGTGCCGCAGCCCATATCCAGCACATGCTCCCCTACCGGCGGAAAGTCTTGCAGGAACTGAATCATAAGCGCCGTGGTGGGATGATGCGCCGTGCCGAACGACATCTTGGGCTCGATGCGGATATTGTACCTTACCTCTTCAAGCGGTTCGTGGAAGGGCGCGTGCACGAAGCAGAAATCGCCGAAACGCACGGGCCGGTAGGAACTCTCCCAGACGGCGTTCCAGTCTTGGTCTTCGATCACCGTGTCGGTGCGCTGTCCGAACGAACCGTATTCGCCCAAGACCGCCTCGATGCTTTCCCTGTTGTCTTGATAGCCGGGCTGCGGGATATAGGCGGTAAGCACGCCTTCTTCAGTTTCGAAACTCTCGAACCCCGCCTCGCCCAGGGCATCCACCAATAAATCGAGCCGCACTTCGTCCAAGGCGTGGTGCAGGCAGACCGACACGTAATTCATAACGCTTCTATTCGAACGAATTGATGATGGAGATAAAGTCGTCGGCCTTCAGGGAAGCGCCGCCGATCAGGCCGCCGTCGATATCGGGCATGGCGAACAGTTCGGGCGCCGTGGCCGGATTGCAGCTGCCGCCGTACAGGATGGGCAACTGCCGGGCTATTTCCTTGCCGTAGGTCTCTTCCACGAGATTGCGGATATAGGCATGCACTTCCTGCGCCTGCACCGGCGTGGCGGTCTTGCCCGTGCCGATGGCCCACACAGGTTCATAGGCTATGATGACCCGCGAGAAATCGAGAGGCTCCAGTCCGAAAAGCCCTTTTTCGAGCTGGGCTTCGATTACCTCGAAATGCTTGCCGGCCTCGCGTTCCTCCAAGGACTCCCCGCAGCAGACAATGGGCACCAGGTTGTTCTGCAGCAGTTTCTCCACCTTTGCCGCCACCTGCCCGTCGGTCTCGCCATGGTACTTGCGGCGTTCGGAATGCCCCACGATGCAGTATTCCACATTCATAGACGCCAGCATGGAGGCCGAGATCTCGCCCGTATAGGCGCCTTTCTCGCGTTCGCTCACATCCTGCGCGCCCACGGCGAAATACACCGTGTTCTCGTCTTCTTCGTCGGTGCCTAAGTCGTAGGCCATTTCCAGATACGGAAAGGGCGGACACACGATCACGTCCACATCCCGGCTTTGCTGTTCCTTTTCGAGGCGCGCGGCCAGTTCGTCCAGCAATTCTTCGGCTTCGGAAAAGCGGAGGTTCATCTTCCAGTTTCCCGCCACAATTTTTCTTCTCATGCGTATATCTTTTTAGTCGGCGGGGATTTCTGCCTTCTCGAACGAGGGCAGACGCCGCCAATCCCACAATTTCAATACATAGGCACCCTTTACCAGCACGATGCCCGGATTGGAACGGATCACCGCCTTGATGGAGGTGTTGTCCGCATAATAGAACGGAAAGTCTTCCAGGCCGTATACCTGCTTGAAAGCCTCGGCCTCGGCCACGGTGGAGGCCGTAAGGAAACAGCAGTCGATGCCGGCTTCGTGCGCCTGCCTTACGAACTTCGCCGTCTTTTGAACGCCTTTCTTATCGGCGGCATCCAGATCGTACACCGCCACCAGCACCAGGGCGTTTTCCTGTTCCAGAAGACTCTTGGTTACATCGTAGCCGGGGTCTTCGTCGTCTATCTTCTCCAGGATATTGATGTTGGCCGTACGCGGATTGAGGTCTTCGTCGCGGCGGTCCACAAACTCCCAGCTTTCCACCCAGTCGGGGTCGCTGAACGGACATTCGGACATCAGGAACTCCCTTTCCTCGCCCGTCTGTATGTTCCTGTATGTAAGGTAGTGCCGAACGGGAATCGGGTTCTCGGGAAACAGCCTTACCCCCTCTTTCCAATCCAGAAAGTTGACCACCGGCAGGTAGCGGTAGTTGTAGTATTCGAAGCCTACAAAAATCAAGGCCGTGATGCCGATAACCGACCACTCCACCTTGCAGGACTTGCGGCTTGTATAGAGCGGCAGCGAAAAGAGCATCACCAGCACGCCGGCATCCAGCACCAGGTTCTTGTAGAAAGTCTGCCAGTTGGTGATCACCAGGGCCTTGCCGAAACAGCCGCAGTCGGGCACGGGCTCGGCAATGGCGTCGTTGAGCGTGAGCAGGGTAAAGAAGGCCATCATCGCCGCCACGAGCCAGGCGGTGTACTTGATCTTGACGTTGCAGATCATCAGCACGCCCAAGGTGAACTCGAACACGTTGAGGAAGAACGAGCCGAACAGGGTAAGCCCGTTGAGCCAGGACATGTTGAAGGCTTCCAAGTAATCGTGCATCATGTACTGGGTACCCAGAGGGTCAACGCCCTTGGAAAAGCCCGAATACACGAACACCGCCCCCAGCAACACGCGGAAAAGCACCGCCGCCGAACGGCAGAAACGTTTGCGGTTGAGCACGCAGAAAACGATGTTGGCGCACAGCAGGAGCAAAAAGAGCCAGTTCAGGCCGGGCACGAAGGCGATGCCGATGGCCAGCAGCAGGGTGAGCGCCAATATGGCGTACGAAGGGAATGCTTGGGAAACAATCTGTTTATTCATGCTGTTTGGTATTTTTCAGGTTCGCCTTTTCTTGTTCGCGTCCCTCTTCTTCGTTAAGCTTGATGAGCGCGAAAACGGCGTAATTGATCATGTCGCAGTAGTTGCCCTCCACGCCCTCTGAAACGGAGGTGACGCCGTTGGCGTCTTCGATCTGCTTTACGCGCAGGAGCTTCATCAGGATGATGTCGGTAAGGGAACTTACGCGCATGCTGCGCCAGGCCTCGCCGTAGTCGTGGTTCTTCTTTACCATGAGCCCGTAGGTCTGGGTGGCGTGACGGTCGTAGGCCTCGATGGCGGCCTGTCTGGACAGAGGCGTGTCCTCGAAGCCCAGTTCGGCCTGGATAAGCGCCATGACCGAATAGTTGACGATGGCCATGAAAGCGTCGCGGATATCCTCGCCCACCAGCTGGGTGCCGGTTATCTGAATGGTGCGGATGCGTTTGGCCTTGATGAAGATCTGGTCGGTGAGCGAGGCGGGGCGCAATACGTGCCAGGCCGCGCCGTAATCGCCCAGTTTGGCCACATAAAGGCTGCGGCATTCGTCGATCACCTGCTTGAATTCCTTATTGGTCTGCGTTGCTTTCATAACGGATTTGCTTATGCGCTATCTTGCAAAAGTACGTATGTTTAGGTACTTTTGCAACGGTATCCGGAACGCCTTTTTTTCGGATTCCGGCTCATCATAATTCGGTTTTGAGGATGGCTTATTCGCTCAATGTACGGGGCAACCTTCTGGTCTTGGACCGACCCATGGTCATGGGAATCCTGAACCTTACCCCCGACTCTTTCTACGCCCAAAGCCGTGTGCCCGACACCGACACCGCCCTGCGCAAGGTGGAACAGATGCTGAAAGACGGTATGGACATGCTGGACATAGGCGCCGTTTCGTCGCGGCCGGGCGCGGAACTGCCCGACGAGGCCGAGGAACGCCGCCGTCTGGAAGGGACCCTCAAGGCCGTTACCGCCCGTTTTCCCGACCTCATCGTTTCGGTGGATACGTTCCGTTCCGGCATCGCCCGCATGGCGGCCGAGTGCGGGGCGCACATCATCAACGACATCTCGGGAGGGATGTACGACCCGGATATGTTCGCGACCGTGGGAATGCTGCAACTGCCCTACGTGCTGATGCACCTTAAGGAGAAACCGAAGAACATGCAGGACGACCCGCGTTACAACGACGTGGTGACCGACCTGATCCTCTACTTCTCGCAGAAACTGCAGGCGGCGCACGAGGCGGGCATCCACGATGTGATTCTCGACCCCGGCTTCGGCTTTGCCAAAACGCTGGAGCACAACTACCGGCTGTTGGCGCACCTGCGCGACTTCCAGATGCTGCGCGCCCCTCTGCTGGCGGGCATGTCGCGCAAGTCGATGCTGTACAGGCTGCTCGACTGCTCACCGCAGGAGGCCCTGAACGCCACCACCGCCGCCAATATGATCGCCCTGCAGAACGGAGCGGACATACTGCGCGTTCACGACGTGAAGGAAGCCGCCCAGTGCGTGAGGATCTTTTGCCAATGCCGCCGAAACGGAAAGGGAAACCCCGACCGTAAAAACCCCTAAGCCCGACCCGATATGGAAACTATCACCCAATGGTTCATGAACCTCGACTTTATCCAGATCATCGATCTGACCATCGTGGGATTCCTCGTTTACCAGTTCTACAAGATCGTGAAGGGTACGTCGGCTCTTAACGTGGTGTTGAGCATCATCGGCATCTACATCTTCTGGAAAATAGCCCAGCAGTTCGAGCTGAGCCTCACCACCGAGATCCTCGACCGGGTCATCAGCATGGGATTCCTGGCCCTGGTCATCGTGTTCCAGCCCGAGATACGGCGCGCGCTGTTCATGCTCAGCACGCCGGGAGCCATCGAGCAACGGCGCAAATGGTGGCTTTTCGGAAAGATCAACACGCGGCGGATCCGGCGGCGGGAACTGAGCATCACCCCGATTGTCCAGGCATGCATGCACATGAGCCAGGAAAAGACCGGGGCGCTGATTATCCTGACACAGCTGAACCGCCTGCCCGGCACGGTGGCCACCGGCGAGAAGGTGGACGCCCTGATCTCGAGCGCGCTTATCGAGAACATCTTCTTTAAGAACAGCCCGCTGCACGACGGGGCCTTGATCATAGAACGCAACAAGCTCATCGCCGCCCGCTGCATCCTGCCGGTAACGACCAACAAGAACGTGTCGGCCTCATTAGGCTTGCGCCACCGCTCGGCCATCGGCATCACCGAACAGTCGGACGCGCTGGCCATCGTGGTTTCGGAAGAAACGGGCTCCATTTCGTTCTGCCTTTTCGGCAACGTCACCTACAACGTATCCCCCACGCAGTTGCGCGCCAAGATCGAGGAGTTTTTCTACGAACACAAAGACGAGGACGCGCCCAAGGCGTAGGCGGTCTATTCCCGGACCGGAAGTTCCGCCGGCCTTTTCCGCCCGGCGCGCCTTACCAAGAAGATGCCCGCCTCGTAGAGCAGGTACATGGGCAGCGAAACCACGGCCAGCGTAAACACGTCGGAAGTGGGCGTGATGATGGCGGCCGCGAACACGATGATCACGATGGCGTGCCTGCGGTATCTTTTCATGAAACTTACCGAAAGGAATCCTAATTTACCGAACAGCCAGCACAGCACGGGTATCTCGAACACGATGCCCATCGTGAGGCACATGCTCATCAGGGTGGAGATATACGAATCGAGGCTTATGAGGTTGGCGATGTCGCCGCTTACCGTATAGGTGCCTAAAAAGCGGAAGGTGAGCGGGAAGATAAGGAAGTAGCCGACAGCCACGCCCACAAGGAACAGCACGTAGCCGCTGCCGGCCACACGCACGGCATAGTGTTTCTCGTTGGCGTACAAGGCCGGCGAGACGAAGCGGAAAACCTGGTAGAGGATATAGGGGGAAGAGAGGATCACACCCGCCCAGAGCGCGGTCTTCATGTGGATCACGAACTGCCGCGCCAGACCGGTGTTGATGAGCGGAACCGAGAAATCGCCCATCGGCGAGCCCATCCATGCGGAAAGGCGCGCCAACAGGCGGTAGGTTACAAAACCTCCCTTTTGCGGGGCGAGCACCACCGAAAACAGCGTTTCCTTAAAGCAGAACGCCGCCACCGCCAGCACCACCGCCGCCACCACGATACGGATCAGGCTGTGGCGCAAGTCGTCGAGATGCTCCCAGAAAGACTGCGTTTTCCCGCCGGAATCCATTATTATTCCTTGTTTTCGGATTTGGAAGGACTTTCGGGCTCTTTTACGTCGAGGTCTTTTTCCACGCCGTTCACGCCGTCTTTAAACGAGCGCACGCCTTTTCCAAGACCTTTCATAAGTTCGGGAATCTTCTTGCCTCCGAACAGCAGCAGCACCAATACGGCCAGAGCCAACAGCTCCGGCCAGCCCAAAATACCGAGCAACACCATATTCGTCATGATTATCTACGCATTAGAAACTTGATAACGAGCCATCCGCCCACAACCTGCACCAATATGCCGGGCACGCCCACGCGGAAATCCTGCACGGCAAGGTAAAAATCGCCTTTCATCGCCCACTCGCCTAAGGTTCCGAGCACCTGATAGAAAAGCACCACGCCTATGAGCAGAAGCAGCGACACCTTTTGAAAGCGTTTGGCGGCATAGCCGGCGGCCACGGCCAGCAGCACCGACTTAAGCAGTATGGAGGGCAAGGCCGCCACGGCGGGCATGCCGAACAGGGCGGAATTCACCAGCGGAGAGGCCAAGGCCACCAGCAGACCCACTTTCCAGCCGTACCTGTAGGCACCTATCAAGGTAAAGAAATAGATGGGCAGCCAGGTAATGCCGCCCTGCGGCGCCAAGTGGCAGAGTTGGGGCAACACGATGTTGCCCAGCACAAACAGGGCGGCTATTCCGTAGGTCTGAACCCGCCTGTAGCCCAATTCGTGGAGATTAACCGTTGAAGTCTGCATAACTCTTTATCTATGAAGTTTCAAACTGCAAATATAATCGCTTTTATCTTTTTTTGTTATCTTTGATGGCTTTTGTCGCGGCCCCACCGAACGCCCGCGCGCAAGCCTCAATAGAAAAACGCTTATCAACATGAAAAAAATCGTTTCGTCTTTGGTAGCCGCAGCCGCCTGCTTCGGCACCGCTTTCGCCCAAGAACGCTTTGTTAGCGAAGAAGCGCAGAACCGCAAGGTGGTTCTGGAAGAATACACCGGATACCTCTGCAGCAAGTGCCCCGACGGACATAAAAGAGCCAACGCCTTGATGGAAAAACATGCAGGAAAAATGTTCGCCATCAACGTACATACAAACACATATGGAACACCTGCATCCGCCAATGCACCGGACTTGCGCACCAACTACGGAGAAGCCTTGTGTACAAATGCAGGTGTTTCCGGCTTTCCCTCCGGATCGATAAACCGCCATATATTTACGGGTAAAGTTACGGCACTCGACCGTACCAGCTGGGATCGATATGCAAGTGCCGTTCTCGAAATGTCGAGCTACGTAAACGTGGCAGCCAAAGGAGTGTTGGACTGGAACACTCGCAAACTGGAACTTACCGTACAGATTTACTATACGGAAAGTTCTCCCGCTTCCACCAATTATCTGAATGTAGCAGTATTGCAAGACAATATCATAGGCCTTCAAGCCGGAGCCAGCGCCAATCCTGCACAAGTTACGGAAGACGGCCATTATTTACACCACCACGCCCTTAGGGATTTGATTACCGGTCAATGGGGTGTATCCATAACATCGACTTCCAAAGGCAGTTTCATAGAAAAAACCTTTTCCTATACGATTCCCGATTCAATCAGAAGTATTCCCGTAGAACTCGTAAACCTGCATTTCGTTGCTTTCGTTACCGAAGGCGAAAATGAAATCATGAATGCCTGTCAAGTGGAACTGGAGCACAAAAATTCACCCGACCATATTGTAACGCTAAGAAGCATAGTCCATGCAGAAGATGAAGACCAGGCGTGTTCGCCCGCAACACGGTTCGCTATACGGTTAGAACCCCGCATCGTGGCGACGCCCATCACTTCCATTACTTTTGAATTCGAATCGGCCGCCGGTATCACGGAATTCGAATATAAACCCGAATCCACCCCGATACAGGACCAACCCGACACGATAATCAGCTCACCGATCAAGATTTCCGCCAATGGGAAAACCGAAGAAGTAACGGCCCGTATCACCAAAATCAATGGCGAGGCTCCCTACTCCTCCCAAACGGTTAAAACTGAAGTCACCAAGACAATCGGTTTATCTACCAACGACAACATAACCGTTCATATCTGGCAAGACCAATACGGAAAAGACATTACCTGGGAACTGGTTCAGGCAGACAATAAAGAGGTTCTCGTAAAAGGCGGGCCCTATATTGATTTTCAGCGACCGACGGTTTTTGAACAGAAAGCCCAGGCCACACTGACTGCTTCCTGCTATATCTTCAACATCTACGACGTAAGCGGCGACGGCATCAACAATATCTATGGCGAAGGGCATTTGAGCATTATCGACGGAAACAACACCACCGTAATCTCAAATGACGGAAAATACAAATCTTCCTGGCGCGCCTATGTCGGCAGGTCGAGAGTAGCCAACGAAGCCCTGGCGAACCGTTCCGACGTACAGTTGTTGCCCAACCCCGCCAACGATCAGAGCGTTCTGTCGTTCGAACTGACCGCCGCCCAAAACGTTCGCGTGCACATTATGGGCAGCAACGGTGCCTGCGCACTCGATCTGGGCAGCATGAACCTGAGCGCAGGAAAACAAAACATCGAACTGCCCGTAAGCAAACTGGCCGAAGGGCTGTACTTCGTTCAGGTATCGGGCAGGAACCTGAACTTGGTTCAAAAACTGATGATTATCCGATAAAATTTTCGGGGCGCGGAGATACTCCCGATTTATTTGTATCTTCGCGCCTCGTTATTGCGGCAGTAGCTCAGTCGGTAGAGTGCAAGCTTCCCAAGCTTGAGGTCGCGGGTTCGAGGCCCGTTTGCCGCTCTTTCGTTTTGTTTTTGTTTTCATTGTTGAAGGGAGCCATGTTTGCATGGCTCCCTTTCATTTATCCGTAAATCGGGTTACGAAATCTGTAATTGGGGTTAGCGGCGGTTGCGGGGCTTGTTATATGTTTGCATTACAAAATCTTCAGACCATGCAACAGATTAAATCCATATTCGCGATTGCCCTCGGCATCTTGCTGCTGACGGGCTGCAAGCCGAATCAAAACAAGACAAACAATATGACGACTACATTGAACATGACGCAGGAATGGGACAAGACTTTTGCCCAAAGCGACAAGGTGGCGCATTCTAAGATCACCTTTCACAACCGTTACGGCATCACGCTGGCCGCCGACCTCTTCATTCCCAAGGGGGCGCAGGGAAAACTGCCGGCCATTGCCGTGAGCGGCCCTTTCGGCGCGGTAAAGGAACAGGTGTCGGGACTGTATGCGCAACAACTGGCCGAACGGGGCTTCCTCACCCTCGCCTTCGACCCCTCCTATACGGGCGAGAGCGGCGGTGAACCGCGCTATGTTTCCTCTCCCGACATCAATACCGAAGACTTCAGCGCGGCGGTCGATTACCTGCTGAGCCGTGAAGACGTGGATGAAAACCGCGTGGGCATCCTGGGTATCTGCGGCTGGGGCGGCATCGCCATCCAGGCGGCCATCAACGACCCGCGCATCAAGGCCACGGTGGCTTCCACCATGTACGACATGACCCGCGTTACGGCCAACGGCTATTTCGATGCCGAAAATTCGGCGAAAGAGCGCAACGCCAAGCGCGCCGCCATGGCCGCTCAACGCACCGTGGACTACAAGAACGGCGCTTACCAACGTGCCGGCGGCGTGGTGGATCCCCTGCCCGCAGACGCGCCCCAGTTCGTAAAGGATTACTACGATTACTACAAGACGCCTCGCGGCTACCACAAACGCTCGCTCAACTCGAACGAGGGCTGGAACGCCACGGCCGCCCTGCCCGCACTCAACTTCAAGTTCTTTGAATACGCCGACGAACTGGAGAACGCCGTACTGATCATGCACGGAGAGAAAGCACACTCGCGCTACTTCGGCGAAGACACCTACAAGAAGTTGAAGGGCGACAACAAGGAGTTGCTCATCATTCCCGGCGCCAGCCACACCGACCTCTACGATGGCGGCAAGGATCAGGTGATTCCCTGGGACACGCTGGCCGATTTCTTTAACGCCAACTTGAAATAAAGGTCAGCCTTGCCAAAACGAAGCCCCCGGCAGAGTATCTGTCGGGGGCTTGCTGTATGAGACGATTATTTTAGGCTGCCCTTCATGATTTCGAAAGTCTCTTTGATTTCGCCAGCGGTTTTTGGCCTGCCGTAAACGGCCACTTCGCTGATGGCTCCGAAATAATTCGCTCCACCCTCATATGCACCGATAAAGAATTTATCGGAAGCGGTACGGCAGGGTTCTTTCATAGGAATGCGGCCAGCATATTTACCGTTCAGGTATATATCCACTGCGTCCGATAAGAAATTAAGGTTCAGATAGTGCCATGCCGACATCGGCAAGCGCAATGCTATCTGAGATGAATTGCAAACCAACACGAAAAGGTTATTTTGGCCTGCATTACCGTTCGTATGGAAAAATCCGAAACCTTGCCCATTCGGATCCTGGGCGAACAGCACGCTGTTTGGGTAATGTTGCGGCGAAGTATAAAAGATGGCTTCCACTGAAAACGTCTTGCCGCTTAAATCTAGTGGAATACCCTCGACATCTTTCACACGGAGCTCGTAGTCTGTAGTCGTATCCTTGTACTTACGGTACAGCAACGAATTTTCGCCTTGACGTTCCAATACCCGGGTTAAGGGAATTTCTGCCCTACGGGGATTGAGCGCCGAGAAAAACATTTGATTCGACTGGAGAAGTTGCCGGTCGATGGTATAGCGAGCAGCCAGCATAGCCCTCAAATCTTTCCATTCTCCATAATAAAATGAACCTCCATCCAAAAACACTGTAAACGAGGAATCGCGCATCGTATGCTTGGCCCGATTAAAATCTTCCAGCATATTTAAATCCAAGAATCCAGGATTAAATGCCGATTGAAGTATCGGCTTGTCAAAATAAAGGCTTTGGTATTTATTACTGGTCAGCACCCATACCTTATCTGTCTTGTCCGCATACTGGCGTATAAACGACTTATTTTCGTAAATACGCGGTCCATCCGCCGCTTTAGCAAATCCATGGTAAGGACGGGTAAGTCTCTGCAGGGTCTTGACCGCCGCCAGACTTTCGGGAACGAAAACACACGTTAACAGCAAACCGATGGCGCAAGGACACCAAAGCTGCCGCACTCCTTTTTCCCGCACCTGTTCCCAAAGCATATCGGTAAACATCACTCCAATCATTATGGCGTAAAGAGCAGGCTGGAATAAATTATTATGATAACTCCTCGCCTTGAAGTATGCGAACATGCCACACCCCATGACACTGAGCAAAAAAACAGCAGCCGTATGTGAAGTCACCCTACGGCGATAGAACGCCGACATACTGTAAACCAAACCCATGCAAAAAACCAAGACCACCAGTATCCATGGATGACAGGCCTGCATCGGCAGCGTAAAGAAACCTATCTTTCCAAAAACGGCAGCCGTGCGGAACAATAGCCTGTAATCGGGCCATGCACCGTAAGCAAAATGCAGAATCAACGAGAGTAAACCGAAAGAAACCAACAGGCCGCAAAACCAAACCGCGATATGGCGCCCTTCTGTACGCCAAGCCACGCGAGGAAGGGATTCGCCGGAAACCCAAAAGTCTTGAAACAACAGAAAAAGCAGCCAGGCCACATAACTGATAAGACCGAAATCGGGACACCAGACTATACCGAGCGGCAGAATAAGCACCGCCACATAATAAACCACCCGCCGAAGGTTCCGTTTATGGCTCCCGTAAAGTGTTGCCAATAATAAGGTGAGCGCGGGACTGACCCAACGAATGGGCGCATTGGCAAAATACGAATCGAAAGTATTGCTGTCAAACAAATTATCATACAGATAAGGGGTCAAATATCCAAAAAACAACAGCGTAACCATACCTGCAGAGACTATAACGCGGCTCCGGCTGAATCGGTTCAGGAAAACACCCCAACAGAGCACCGCGCCGACAATCAACAGGCTCATCACTAATGTAAAATGAGCCACATCGAAACCAATAAGTTTAAAAATAGGGGCAAGAAACAGTGGATAACCGCCATAGGTGTTCGACACTCCGTTAATCAGCACCGGCTGCCCCGCCATGGTTTGGGTCTGCGAATAATAAACAGCATTCAAATCGTACTGTCCCTGCCATGTTTCCGGAAACGAATAATTCTGCATACGGAAAATCACCGTCAGCAACCACAGTACCCAAACGCTTACCAATACGCCCAATGTAAGGTCGACCCATTTATAGGCTTTGGGCTTAAGTTTATTCAGCAAAAAAAACAATCCAAGTATAGTTGGAATGAAAACTATATATAGCAACGGTTTACGCACGATAAGAAAGGCTCCGAAAAAAACCTTGAAATTGGTGTTGAATTTGTCGGTAACGGTAAGTCCCGCACCGGCAAATGGATTGGGTTGACTGAGCGTAAACACGCCTAAGCACAGCAAGGACGCGCATACAAAATAGATACTTATCGTGGCGATTCCGGGCGAAGAAAGCAAGCGGTTCACTTTTTTGCGCACGCTCAAGGCATAAAGTCCAAGCAAAGAGAGCGGGAAATACAACAATCCGATATTATAAAGCAGATTTTCCAAAGGCTCCGGTTTAACACTGTTTACAAGATGTGCCGGCAACACGTTCTTGCTTGATTCTATAAACGCGGTGATATCGGGATGGTAAAAATGATGACAAAGTAACGCGATCACATAAAAGCCAAGCGCGGAAACCAAAACGCAAAGCAACAGCCGCGCCGTTTCCGCCAACATATATTGTCGTTCGGCGGGATTCTGTAATCGAGGAATATTTTCGCTGTTATTGTCCGATGGTTCTTTTTTCCTGGCAACCAAGCCCCTACCCGAATTGGCTTTCATGGTATATCTTTGTTTCTTGCTTGTCGGCATGATACGCACATTAAAATAAACAAAAGTGCGACAAAGATACACTTTCACCATAAAACCAAACCTATTTTTACCTACACCGCCTGTTCTTCGCGCCATTGGCCGGGGGTGAGGCCGGTTTCGCGTTTAAAGAGGCGGATAAAGTGCTGGGGATATTGGAAGCCTAAGGAATAGGCCACCTCGCTGACATTCTTGCGCGGATCCTGCAGACGCTGCTTGGAGAGTTCGATTACCTTGCGCTGTATGTATTCCTGCGCCGTGCGGCCGGTTTCCTTCTTCACCAAGTCGCCGAAATAACCCGACGAAAGGCAGATCTGGTCGGCGAAATACTTTACCGAGGGCAGG
Organism: Ruminococcus flavefaciens; assembly: GCA_023667315.1. Taxonomy (GTDB): domain Bacteria; phylum Bacteroidota; class Bacteroidia; order Bacteroidales; family P3; genus Pullibacteroides. The sequence goes on along the minus strand of JAMPAI010000003.1, from coordinate 141,251 downwards.
CCGTTCTGCACGGGCATCGTGCTGCCGAAATACTCGCCGAGCAATTCCTCGAAACGGGCCAGCGTATCGCTGTTCACCTTGGCGCGGGTGCAGAACTGGCGGTCGTAGAACCGCAGACAGTAATCCAATATCAGTTCTATCTGCACCGAAAGCAGTTCGCGGCTGTGCTTGTCCACCGGATAACTCAGTTCATATTCTATCTTGCGCAGGCAATCCATGATGATGCCGCGTTCCTGTTCGGAAAGGTGAAGGGCCTCGTTCTGTGCATAGTCCAGGAATGTATAGCGGCTTATCTTCTTGCCCAAGGATGTGCCGTAAATCAGGTCGGGGTGAAACAGCAGCCCATAGACATCGTGGCGAACCACATCGGTTTCGTGGTCCACACCCACAATCTGACCGGGGGCGAAGCTCACGATGGTGCCTTCCTGATAGTCGTAGTACTGACGACCGTATTTTATCTTGCAGTTGGCGTCGTTCTTGAGGTAGAGCGCGTACACCTCGTAGTGCATGCGGATATGGTTCACCGACTTGGTGGCCTTGTTCAGGTCTATCACCGCCACCAAAGGGTGTTGCGTGGGCAGGCCGTAGAGCTTGTTGTAGGTGTCGATATTGAGGTTCACGATTTCATTCATCGCTGTGTCGTATGCGTTTACGCCACAAAAATAGGATATTGCGGGCAGAACCCCACACCCCCGCCCGCACAAACCTCAATCGGGGTCATGCTTCGGGAATTGGGGTTATCGGCTGTCGCTGCCGGAGGCGGGATAAAATTTTTGCAATTCACGCCCAAAGATGTACCTTTGCAGCGGCTTTTTGGTCGGAAAGCAAAGAAAACGCATTGATTCACAGGTGCGATTTTCCTTTCCGATAATTTAGGAATGCGGTGCGAATCCGCAACAGTACCCTCTACTGTGATTCTTGTTGAAGCCGGACAACACGTCACTGTGCCGCAAGGTGTGGGAAGGCGTCCGGGGGAAAGATAAGTCAGGAGACTAGCCAAAAAGAAGTCGGAAGATTCTTTGCCTTGGGGATAAAGGCGGGGAGGACAGCGGTTCTCGCTCATCTGATTTCCTTTACTATGTCTATATGGGGCTGAAAGCCGGATACAAGGCCACCCATGTTGCGAAAGCTGAAACAACACATCCTGTTTTCCCTCTGTCTGCCTGCCGTCGTTCCGACCGTGCAGGCCAAGAGCTTTTGCATACATTCCGAACCTGCCGGCGACGACAGCATCAGCCGGCACTACTATCTGGACGAGGTGGTCATCAAGGCACCCTCCAAGGAAATCATCGCGCCTCAAAAACTGGAAGGCAAGACCTTGGAACGCCTCAACAGCCTTTCGGTGGCCGACGCCATCCGCTTTTTCTCCGGCGTGCAGATCAAGGACTACGGCGGCGTGGGCGGCGTCAAGACCGTGAATATCCGCAGCATGGGTACCAACCAGATGGGCGTGTATTACAACGGCATCCAGCTGGGCAACGCCCAGAACGGACAGATCGACTTAGGCAAGTTCTCGCTCGAGAACATCGACGAAATCGCGCTCTACAACGGGCAGAAAAGCGACATCCTGCAAAGCGCGCGCGAATTCGGCTCCTCGGGCAGCATCTACCTCAACAGCCGCCGCCCCAAGTTCGAGGACGGCAAGAACTTCCACCTGCGGGCAGGCATGAAGGCCGGGTCTTTCGCCCTTGTGAACCCTTCCCTGCTGATGGAGTACAAGATCAACGACAAGATCAACGTGTCGATGAACGCCGAAGTGCTGAACTCCAACGGCAAGTACAAGTTCCGCTACCGCCGCGTGACCCCTTCGGGCCAGGTGGCCTACGACACCACCGCCGTGCGGCAGAACGGCGACATCAACGCCGTGCGCGTGGAAGCGGGTCTGAACCACTACTACTCCCACACCGGCTTCTGGAAATTCAACGCCTACTACTACAATTCCGAACGCGGCGTGCCGGGCGCCATCGTGAACAACGTGTGGCGGCGCGGGGAACGCCTTTGGGACAGGAACACTTTCGTGCAGGCCTCGCTGCAAGACAAGTTCTTCGACCTGTGGACCCTGCGCGTCAACGCCAAGTACGCCTACGACTACACCCGCTACGTGAACAACGACGACAAACTGATTCACGTGGACAACATCTACGTGCAGCGCGAAGCCTACCTCTCGCTGGCCAACAAGGTGGAGATCTTCAAGTGGTGGGATGTGTCGCTCTCCTACGACTTCCAGTGGAACGGCATGGAGGAATACATCGACGTGAGCCGCAACTCCCACTGGCTGGCGGCGGCCACGGCCATGGACCTCTTCGGCCACGTCAAGGTGCAGGCCTCTGTTTTGGGAACCTTCATCAACGAGGAATCCCGCGGACGGGACGACGTGCCCAAGAAATACAAGGTGACACCGGGGCTTTTCCTCTCCTACCAGCCATTCAGGAAAATCGGCCTCACCCTCAACGCCTTCTATAAGCAGGCCTACCGCTACCCCACTTTCAACGACCTGTACTACACCGATATGGGCAACGCCTACCTCAAGCCCGAACTGGCCGTGCAGCACGATGTGGGCATCACCTACAACCTCGAGCGCAAAGACAAGGTGTTCCACAGTTTCGAAATCAAGGTGGACTACTACTACAACCGCGTGAAAGACAAAATCATCGCCTATCCCAAGGGGCAGCAGTTCCGCTGGACGATGCTCAACCTCGGGCGCGTCAAGATAAACGGGGTGGACGCCAACGCGCAGTTCACCCTGCAATTCCCGCACCAGTGGTCGCTTACCGGCAAGCTGCAATATACCTATCAGACCGCCATCGACCTGACCGACCCCTCCGACACCTACTACGGCGACCAAATCCCCTACATTCCCCGGCACAGCGGCTCGGTGGTGGGCATGCTCTCGTGGCGCAACTACGCGCTCAACTACAGCTTCATCTACGTGGGTGAACGCTACAACCAGCAGGAGAACATCATCTACAACTACACCCAGCCCTGGTACACCCACGACCTCTCCGTTTCGGGCGCGTGGAACATCAAGAAGATACGCCTTAAGGCGATGGTGGAAGTGAACAACCTGCTGGGGCAGGACTATGACGTGATCCTGAACTACCCGATGCCCAAACGCAACTACCGGGTGTCGCTCACGGTGGAATTTTAAAGGCGGAAAGGAATGAAGACAACACGCCACATACGAACCTCACTTGGCTGGACGGTACTGCTGCCGGCGGTTCTGCTGTGCTTTGCCGCCTGCCGCAAGGACGAAATCGTGGTGCCTTCCGAATACGAGCTGTTGCCGATTCCCGTGCGCACCGAAGCCTCTTTCGCCGACAACGAGCCCATCGGCATGTATCTGCTCAACGAGGGCAATATGGGCAGCAACAAGGCTTCCATCGACTACCTCGACTTCGTGAACGGCTACTACATCCGCAACATCTACGCCGAACGCAACCCCACCGTCATCAAGGAACTGGGCGACGTGGGCAACGACATTCAGGTGTACGGAAGCAAGCTCTACGCGGTCATCAACTGTTCGCACAAGGTGGAGGTGATGGATGCCCGCTCCTGCGTGCGCATCAGTCAGATCGACATTCCCAACTGCCGTTATATCCGTTTCTACAACGGCAAGGCCTATGTGTCGGCCTATGTGGGGCCCGTTTCCATCGACCCGGACGCCCAGTTGGGCGCGGTCTTCGAAATCGACACCGCCACCCTGCAGGTTACCCGGCAGGTAACGGTGGGCTACCAGCCCGATGAACTGGACATCTTGGGCGAGTACATCTACGTGGCCAATTCGGGCGGCTACCGCGTGCCCGACTACGACTACACGGTGTCGGTGGTGGAACGCTACGGCATGAAGCAGGTGCAGAAGATTCCCGTGGGGCTGAACCTGCACCGCCTGCGCAAAGACCGTTACGACCGCCTTTGGGTAAGCTCGCGGGGCAACTACAAGGACGCACCTTCCCGCCTTCACCTTTTGGCGCGCAAGAACAGCACCACCAAGGAAATGGCGGTCACCGACACCTTCGACATCCCCTGCTCGGAATTCATCATCCAGGGCGACTCGCTCTATTTCTACAGCGTGAACTGGAACGAACAGAGCGAGGTGAACCAGGTTTCCTACGGCATCCTGAACATCGCCGCCAAAACCCTGGCCTCCTCCTCGTTCATCACCGACGGCACCGAGAAGGAAATCAAGATTCCCTACGGCATCGCCCTCAATCCCTACAACGGCGATGTGTATGTGACGGATGCCAAGAACTATGTGTCGAGCGGGGTGCTGCACTGCTACGGCAAAGACGGCAAGAAGAAATGGAGCGTGCGCACGGGCGACATTCCGGCACACATGGCGTTTGTCTATAAAAACAATTGAGCGTGAAAAGAATTGCAAATACATACGGGTTATGCCTCGTTGCGGCGGCGCTTCTGCTCTGCGCCTGCCATCGGGAGATTCCGATGGTGAGCCTCGGCATCGACGACACCTACGCCGTTCCCCGCATGAAGGCCCTCGTGCTGCACCCCGAATTCAGCGGCGACCGCTACCTGTGGCATCAGATTGACAGCGCGGGGCGCGACACCGTGGTCTCCACCGAGCGCGATTTCGTGTTCTGCTCCGGGAAACCGGGCGTGTTCAACTTCCGCCTGCATATCGAAGACCCCGCGAACCCCTACACCCACGAGTTTTCGGTGAGCGTGTGGGAAGAGGAAGTGGCCTACAGCCCCTACATCGCCAAGGTGTATGAATACTGTCCCGCCCCGGGGCAGTTCATCAACATGATGCCCGAATACGAAACGGGAAACACCTATGCCGACATGCTCAGGAAAGCCGAGGAATCGATCGGGGGCACCAACGACGTGATGATTTCCTTGGGCGCCTACGGCGGCTACGTAACCTTCGGCTTCGACCACAGCGTGGTGAACGTGCCGGGGCGGTACGACTTCAAGATTTACGGCAATGCGTTCTATGCGGCGGAAAATCCCAACCCCTCCAATCCCGATGCGGGCGGCAGCAGCGAGCCGGGCATCGTGATGGTGTCGTTCGACCGCAACCAGAACGGCCTGCCCGACGACGAATGGTATGAACTGGCGGGAAGCGAATATTTTAAGCCCGAAACCCTGCATCATTACGAGATTACCTACCACCGCCCCGAGGCGACGCACACGCCCGTGCCGCACCCTACCCTGCCGGGCATTTCCGACACGGCCTACATCCGCTTTACCGACAGCGAGGGCAAGACCGGCTACGTGCCCAGGAACGCCTTCCACAACCAGGATTATTTTCCGCAGTGGCTCTCGGAGCAAAGCCTTACGTTCGGCGGCACCCGCCTGGCCGACAACGCCGTGGACGAAAGCGGCGAGGGCACTTATTACGTGCTTTACCCCTACGACTGGGGCTATGTGGACAACCATCCCAACGAGGCCGAAGACAAATCGAGCTTCAACATAGAGTGGGCGGTGGACGGAAACGGAAAGGCCGTGCACCTGCCCTGCATCGATTTCGTGCGGGTCTATACGGGCGTGAGCCAAAGCTGCGGCTGGCTGGGCGAGACCTCCACCGAGCTTTCGAAAGCCGAGGACCTGCATGTAAGCGATAACAGCAAACGCAAATAAAGAAGATATGAAAAAGATATTGTCTATCGTTTTGAGCCTGATGGGCGCGTTCTGCCTGCGGGCGGAGGAGAAGCCCGACTACACCAAGGGCGTGTTCATCCTCAACGAAGGCTGGTACGGACATCAGAACTCCACCATCAACTTCTTGAGGGATAACGGCGAATGGGAATACCGCGTGTTCCAGAAGGAGAATCCGGGCAAGGAATTAGGCTGCACCAGCCAGTTCGGGGTCATCTTCGACAACCGCCTGTTCGTCATCATCTCCAAGCAGGCACGCGACATGGGGGCCGATGTTGCCGGCGGCCGCATCACCGTCTGCGATGCCAAGACGATGCAATGCCTCAAGCAGATCGAGAACATCGCCACCGATGCCGGGGGCAATTCGATAGCCGACGGCCGCGCCTTTGTGGGCGTGAACCCGCAGAAAGGCTACGTTTCCACCAACAACGGCATCTATGTGTTCGACCTCGAGAACCTCGAGGTGGACAAGATGATAGACAGCACCGGCAGTGCCGACGGCGGCCTGTATTCGAACCAGTGCGGCACCATGCTTGCCGACAGCCAGTATGTGTTCGCCATCCACCAGACCAAAGGCCTGCTGGTTATCGATATAGAGAAAGACTCGGTGGTGCGCGTTATCGGCGCGCCGGTGGAGGAAGTGAACGGCAAGGCCACCAGGCGCGGCTTCGGTTCCATCGTGCGTTCCAAAGACGGCATGATGTGGCTCAGCGTGGCCGCCGACGTAAGCGGCCGGGGTTCCACCGTGGATTATTTCTTCAAGTTCGACCCCGCAACCTTCGACACCACGCGCATCGCCCTGCCCGAGGGCTACGGCCTGCCTTCCTCCTGGTATGCGTGGACGGCGGACGCCTTCTGCGCCTCCGGACAGCAGAACAAGCTCTATTGGAAGAAAGCCAACGGCGGCTGGTTCACCAACAGCGAGATTGTCTGCTACGACATCGACAGGAACGAGGCCTCCCTCTTTTTCGACACCCGGGAACTGGGCTGGTATATCTACTGCGGCGCGGGCTTCCGCGTTCACCCGCAGACCGACGAGATGTATGTCTCGCTCTATCTGGACAACCTCAAGCAGACCTATCAGACCCTCAGGCTGAACAACAAGGGCGAGGTGCTGGCCACCTACGAGATGATAGACAACTACTGGTTCCCCGCCCTCACCATTTTCCCGGCGGCCTCCGACAGCATTCCCGAAGAGCCTGAAAATCCCGATGAACCCATTAACCCCGGCGATACCCTATCCAACGAAACCCACGTACGCTGCGGGGTGAGCTTCTATCCCAACCCGGCCAAGGATGCGGTGTTTGCCAAGGGTGAATACGAACTCTTGCAGGTGTATGACCTGACGGGGCGTCTGCAGAACACCTTCCGTGGTGAAAAGCGGATTGATGTGCGGGATTGGAAACCGGGCGTCTATTTCTTCCGCGCCACCGACAAGCGCGGAAGTACGGCGGTTTACAAGATTATGATTCGATAACAATTTAAATTCAATACTATGATGAAAAACAAACTGATGTGGTTTGCCGTCATGATATTGACGGTATCCACGGCTTTCGCGCAGAAAGCCACCTTCAAGGTGCAGGGCATCGGACGCCCCGACTTGCAGGACAAGGTTTCCTCCATGGCTCGTCCTACGGCCAAGGCAACGGACGACAACACCTTCTCGTTTTCCGACATCAACTTCTGGGTGGGCGAAGGCACCAACCAGGCGGCTCTGGTCATCGACTGGCAGGACGAAAGCCTGGACCACGCCTTGGTATGGGGCTACCGATGGAACGGCGAGGCCACGGGTATCGATATGCTGATGGCGGTGGCCGCGGCCGATTCCCGCTTCACCTTGTTGACCCACGAAACCAACCTGGGCAATACGGTGGCCGGCCTGGGGTTCAACAGCCACTCTCCCTACCAAACCAAACTGCTTTACATAAAGGACAACGACACAACCTGGCACACGCCCCAAGGTGGCGTGGTGACCGCCGATGCCTACAACTACGACAACTGGCAGTGTTCCGATCCCATTGCCCTGTGGCGGGCAGGCTGGTATGACGGCTATTGGTCCTATCAGGTAAAGGACAATGTCTCGGAAGACTTTACCTACTCCGGATTAGGGGCCTCTTCCCGCAAGCTGACCGACGGTTGCGTCGATGGATGGTCGTTCGCCCTTATCGCGGGAACCACCGAAGGCACCTTGCCGCGCATGCCCTTCGAGGCGGCTTCTCCGGCCGAGCCCACCGATGCCAACGCCTACTGGGGGCAGATGTACAAGAACGCCGAACACCAGTCGATTGTGGACTTACCCCTGGCCATCGCCCCAAACCAACTGTCGGTGAAATGGGAATATCCGTTCAGCGGATACAGCGGCCAGCCGATTGTGGTGGGCGATTACATGTACAACACCACCGGCAAAAAAATCATCAAGATTTCGCTGCACGACGGCTCTTTGGTGGCCGAACACGATATGATTGCCTCCATCGGCTTCTTCTCGATGATAGCCTACGGTGACGGCAAGATTTTCGTCACCCTCGGCAGCGGCGTAACCCAGGCATTCGACGCGGTAACGCTTAAACCGCTCTGGCAGTCGAAAGTGGAAGTGGGCGGCCAGCAGCTCTGCCCGATTGTCTATCACGACGGTCACATCTACACCGGCACATGGAACGGCGGAAGTCCCGCCACCGGTGTTTACTACTGCCTCTCCACCGAAGACGACGACCCAGAAGTCGAGGATGAAATCAAGACCCCCGTATGGCAATCGGACAATACGGGCTTCTACTGGAGCGGCGGTTCCATTGTGGGCGACTGCATTTTCGTGGGCGGCGACGACGGTGTGATGCGCTCCTACAACCGCCTCACGGGAGAGGTTATCGATGAATGGGTGGTGGCTCCCGATGTGGAGGGATCCACCATCCGCAGCGGCACTTCCTACGATGAGAAGACGCAACGCCTGTTCTTCACCGCCAAGGAAGCCCTCAAGATCTGTTCGGTAAAGATCAATCCCGACGGCACTTTCGACAATGCCTCAAAACTATCCACCGAAATTTCGGGACAACCCACCACCACCCCTACCGTGTATAACGGCAGGGTCTATGCCACTTCGGGCACGATGACCAGCGGCGGCGGTTTCGATGTGTTGGATGCCGAAACCTTGGAAAGAATCTATACCGTGGATATGGGCGGCATCTCGCAGTCGACGCCGGTGGTCTGCACCGCTTTCGCCAATGAGGGAAACCGGCACGAGGTGTATATCTACGTATGCCTGAACAATAATACGGGCGATTTGGTCTGCATAAAGGATTTTGAAGGCAATACCGAACCGATTGTCCAATATAAATGGCAGGCTCCCAAGACACAGTATTGCACCCATTCGATGGTGGTGGATCAATACGGCACGATGTATTACAAGAACGACTCCAGGGGTTTCTGGGCCTTGGAAAGCAAGGGCGTTTTGTTGAGCCAACCTATGGCCAAGATAGGTATAGACGAAGAATTGACCTTACAGGCGCACGTGGTTACGATGAAATCCAATAAGGAGGTAAGCTGGACTTCCACGAACGAAGATGTAGCCACGGTGGATGCCTCCGGACTTGTGAAAGGACTGGCGGCCGGACAGGCCAGGATTGTGGTCGATACCCGCGAAGGCGGCTTTACGGACACCTGCACGGTAAACGTATATACGCCCTTGACGGTTCTTGCCCTTGACAGTAAAAAGAAAGAGATGAGTGTGGGCGATGTTGCTGCCCTTAACGCAGTTATACAGCCCGGAAACTCGGAAGAGGACCTTGTATGGACATCGTCCGCTCCCGCCGTCTGCACGGTGGATGAATCGGGTTCTGTAAAGGCAGTGGCAGCGGGAGAGGCGAGGATTATCGTGGCCACGAAAGACGGCCGCCTGTCTGATACCTGCCTCGTCAAGACGGTGCCGGTGGCCGTAACAGGTGTGGAGATTGCCACTGTGGAAACCACCGTCGGTGCCGGAGGACTGCAAGTAACCGCTTCCGTACTTCCCGAAAATGCCACGAACCAGAACGTAACATGGAAATCTTCCGACGAAACCGTGGCCTCGGTGAGTGAGACGGGTTTCGTAACCCCCTTGAAGCCCGGAGAGGCCACCATCACCGTCACGACTCAGGAAGGCGGCTTCAGCGACACCCATACGGTAACGGTCGATATCGTGCCTGTAGAAAGCGTGAAACTCAGTCTGGACACCTTGTCTTTGGTGTATAATGGCAGCAACTTCAGGCTGACCGCCACGGTATCGCCCTCCAGTGCCTCCATTAAGACCGTATCCTTCGAAAGTTCAGACGAAAGCGTGGCCACCGTGAACGAATACGGTTGGGTATGGCCGCAGAACATCGGCGAGGCCAGAGTGATTGCACGCACGGCCAACGGCGGCCCTACCGATACCTGCGTGGTGAAGGTGGAGGAAGTGCACGTGGCCGGCATCGCGTTGGCCAATGACACGCTCCGCATAACCGACGGCAGGAACAAGTCGCTGGGCGTGACGTTCACCCCGGCCACCGTGTCGAATAAAAACGTAAGCTGGCTTTCCACCGACGAGACGGTGGCCACCGTAACCGCCAGCTATAACGGGGCATCGGTAAAACCTGCGGGCAACGGAGAGACCTTGATTATCGCCCGAAGCGAGGACGGCGGCTTTACCGACACCTGCGTGGTCTTGGTTTCCAATATGGTGGTGAACCCGGCAACGGGCGTGGTGGTGAGCAACAAGACCCTTACGCTCACGCTGGGAGGCTCGGGTCGGATGCTGACGGCCACCGTGCTTCCCGACACGGCCACCAACAAGAATATAACGTGGAGAAGCACCGATGAAACCGTGGCCACCGTGAGCGCGATGGGTACGGTGAAAGCGATTGCCGAAGGCGAAGCCTTGATTATCGTTACCACCGTGGACGGCGGCTTTGCCGCCACCTGCACCCTTACGGTGAAAGCCAAGCAGGTGATACCCGTAGAACCCGAACCGATTGCGGTTACGGAAGTACGCCTCGACATTGCCGATTCCACCCTGTATATCGACGGCACCTTGGCCTTGACCGCCACCGTGCTTCCCGACACCGCCACCAACAAGGATATAACGTGGAGAAGCACCGATGAAGCCGTGGCCACCGTGAACGCCCAAGGCATGGTGAAAGCGATTGCCGAAGGCCAGGCCTTGATTATCGTTACCACCGTGGACGGCGGTTTTTCCGACACCTGCACCCTTACGGTGAAGAAAAAGAACGGAAACACCGAGCCCGCCTTTACATTCGACGACATCAACTTTTGGGTGGGCGAAGGCAGCAACCAGGCCGCCTTGGTCATCGACTGGCAGGATGAAAGATTGGATCACGCCCTCGTATGGGGCTACCGCTGGAACGGCGAGGCCACCGGCACGGACATGATTATCGCCATTGCCCAAGCCGACCCGCGCCTCACCTTGCTCACGCACGAAACGCAATACGGCAATACGGTGGCCGGCATCGGATTCAAGCGGAACGCGCCGGGCGAAATGACGCTGACCTTTGCTCCCGAGGGAGAGGAAGCCCGTGTCGTGGTGCCCGAAAACGGTATCGTGATTACCGACAACAGCGATTATGATTCGTGGTCGGCTTCCGAAGACGCCTTGTGGAGATCGGGCTGGAACACCGATTATTTCTGGGCTTATCTGGTTGCGGACGATGCCGCGGACGAGTTGATCTCGGCCTCTACGGGTGCCTCCGACCGCAAGCTGACCGACGGATGCATGGATGTATGGAACTGGGATTCCTATCCTTCTTCCACCGAACCGCGCATGCCTTATGAGGCGGTGACCCCCATTTCCATTATTCCGGCTACGGGCGTAAGGATCGATATCGCAGATTCCACCTTGAATATCGGAGAATCCTTGGCCTTGACCGCCACCGTGCTTCCCGACACCGCCACCGATAAGAGCCTAACATGGAGAAGCACCGATGAAACGGTGGCCACCGTGAACGCCCAAGGCATGGTGAAAGCGATTGCCGAAGGCAAGGCCTTGATTATCGTTACCACCGTGAACGGCGGTTTTGCCGACACCTGCACCATTACGGTTGTGAAGAATGATGTGGCCAACCAAGACGCGCAGACGCTTGCCATTTCTGTTTACCCGAACCCCACGGCTTCGGATGTAAACGTGAAATTGGATGAAACGGCTCTCTTGGAAGTATTCGCCTCCAACGGCCGCCTGATGCTCCGCAAGCAAGTTCCCGCCGGCATCCAGACCATCCGTCTTGAAACCGGCGGCCTCTACTTTATCCGCGTGTCTTCGGGCAACCGCAGCACGGTAGTTCGCGTTATCAAGAGGTAAACGTCCTGTTTTCCTCATTACGCAAGGAGGCGGCTCATACGAGCCGCCTCCTTTTTTATATGAAAATTCAGATACTGCAATCTATTGCTTATTCAGCACAACAGAACCGGAACCCGTTATTGGAAACGATGAACCTTGCACAAAATAGGATCCAGAATAAGTTTCCCGTATCGTTATAGTGCTTCCGGCAATATTCCCAGAGGCTGCAATATTCAAGGTCATAGTAGCCGATTGATCCGAAGCGGTTGTAGTTATAGTTTCAAACGAAATATGATTATCCGCAACGGTTCCCTCAAAAACATCTCCACCATAATTCAAACGAATGCGCTTGTCGCTCAATTTTGAGATGGTGGCGGTGCCGCTACCATTCATAGGAACCGTACCACTTTGTCCGTTGACAATAACCGTAAGGTTTCCTGTTCTGGTACCCGAATAGGTACCAACAATTTTGTCTGCTGCACTGTCTTCGTCCGAACTGCAAGACGTGAACGTTCCAGTGATAAAAAACACCGGTAAAAAGAGTAACAAAAACTTTTTCATCTTACTTATTGTTTTTTTAAGGTTAATAATCTCTTCCTTATCTTTCAATCGAGCCTTAATCCCATTTGAGTTGTTATACCTCGGTTGTATTAGGGTTTCTGTCTATCGTGTTCCTCCGATTTGGGTATGGATTTCACCATCCCGAACCATATTTCCCTGACCTATATCTTTGTTTTGTGTTGCAAATATAATAAAATAAACAATCGCAATCTCAAAATAAAACTAAACTTTTATTTTAACCTTGCGTTTAATTCCAAATTTGAACGTTTCCGAAAAATTTACAATTTCACTATTTCCAATTTTCCGGAACAGTATACGACTTTGAGCCATCTGTAACAATATCCGGCATAATGGCATTGCTAAATTTCCTCTCATTAAACTCCAATTTAACAATATCACTCTTATGAGCCTTCATATACTCGTTTATATCGAAACTACTATTTGATGGAGGAAAGTAAACTTTCACTCTCTTATCGCTAAAATTTTTCAAGATAAAATCAATGGGAGGTATCAAATCCGTATCGGCACTAACAAGTACAACTACATCTGTTTCATTTTTAAAACAATCCCCCATCATTCTGACAGAAAGATTTACATCCGTTTTCTTTTCTTCCGGTCTATTGATTGAAACTTTGCAATGAGGACATTTAATTGTCTTATTGATGTACTTTCCTCGTACAACCTCAAACTTATCGGGATTTCTCAGTTTGTTTGCATTCAGAAAGGCACTCTGCTTACCACTTTTAACAGGATCCAATGGCGAGGCTGTAAAATAAACCACTTTAGACAATTCCTGCCCAGCCCCAATAAACTGCTTAAAAAACTTGACCACATCAAGCCAATAGTAGCGATGCCATTTCTTATCTACCCTGGACATCCTTCTCAATCCATAGTAAAAATTAAATCCATCCACGTAGAACGTAACCCTTGTGTTCATAAGTACTCGAATTAAAAAAAGCCGCTTCTGGAGCGGCTTAAACCATACAAGAAAGTATGGCGATGCTTTTTCATTTAAAGGAAGCCTTTCAGACTTCCCTCTTGCGGTCCGGACGAGACTCGAACTCGCGACCCCATGCGTGACAGGCATGTATTCTAACCAACTGAACTACCGGACCTGCTCAATTGAGGCTGCAAAGATACGCATATTTTTTAAATCTCCAAACAAAAGATACGCATCAGGCCTCAATATTTTTCTATGCGTCTTCGGCCAAAGCGTTCGCCCCGCTTACGATTTCCAGCAATTCGTTCGTAATGGCCGACTGCCTCAGCTTGTTATACTTCAGATTGAGTTCCTTGATCAGCGCATCGGCGTTTTCGGAAGCCTTGCTCATGGCCGTCATGCGCGCCCCGTGTTCCGCCACCAGCGACTGGCACAGCACCAGATAGAAATACAACACCGACACCATGGGCAACATCGTATCGATAACCATCCGGGCATCGGGCAGGATATCCACCTTGTTCGAGAAATGCAATCCGAAATCCACCGCCGACGAAGCGTCTTCGAGCGCGGCGGCCGAGGCGGCCTTACGGCGTTCCTCGTCCAGCAGACGCACCCCCGCATCCAGGATATAGTCGATGGGCAATACCTGTCTTGCCTTGACCACCTGCGTGGCCGCATTGACCGGTTTCTCGCACACCAGATCGACCCGGTGGAACACTCCCTGATGGTATTGTTCGGAAACCTGCCGCATAAAGGCGGCCACATCCCCATACTCGGCATCGGTGGGCGAAAAACCCGGTATCTCGGAAATCACATGGTCCTTGCCCGCGAAGTAGGCCACCGCACGGTTCCCCACCGGCAGCACTTCCACGTCCTGCGGCGGCAAATGCCCGTACGTACGCTGGATATACTGCTCGGCCTCCTTGCACACATTGGAATTGAAACTTCCGCACATTCCCTTGTCGGACGCCAGCACGATAACCAAAGCCCGGCTCACCTTGCCGTGTCCCTGTTGCAACAGACAGTTATGTTCGGTGCAATCCGCGCTGTCGGCCACGTTGCGGTAAAGTTCCAGCAGGCGGAAGCACAAGGCGCGCACATGGGCGGTCTTCTGCTGCGCCTTACGCAACTTCGACACCGACACCATCTTCATGGCCGAGGTAAGCTGCTGCGTGGAGCGAGCCGATTCCAGACGGGTCCTGAGTTCCTTTAAGCCAGCCATGCCTCTTTATTCTGCGTTTACCGGAGCCACATTCTCTATCGAGCGGGCGGCCGTTTCCTTAAGCACCGCCTCTATCTTATCGTCGATCTCGCCTGCCGCGATACGGGCCAGCACTTCGGCATGATCCCTCCTGAGCAAGCGCAGGTAGTCTTCCTGAAAATCCTCCACCTTATCCACCGGCAACTTCAGCAACAAGCCCTTTACCCCGCAATAGAGCACGGCCACCTGTTCCTCCACCTTCATGGGCGAATATTGCTGCTGCTTGAGCAGTTCCACATTGCGGTGCCCCTTGTCCAGCGCCAGTTTAGTGGCCGGATCCAGGTCGGAACCGAACTTGGAGAACGATTCCAGTTCGCGGAACTGCGCCTGGTCGAGCTTCAGCGTTCCCGCCACCTTCTTCATCGACTTGATCTGCGCCGAACCGCCCACGCGCGATACCGAGATACCCACATTGATGGCCGGACGGATACCGGCGTTGAACAGCCCCGTTTCCAAGAAAATCTGTCCGTCGGTAATCGAAATGACATTGGTGGGGATGTAGGCCGAGACGTCGCCTTCCTGGGTCTCGATAATGGGCAGCGCCGTCAACGAGCCCCCCCCCTTCACCTTGCCTTGCAGGCATTCGGGCACATCGTTCATCTTCTGCGCCACCTCGTCGGAGCGGATAATCTTGGCCGCACGTTCCAGCAAGCGGGAGTGCAGGTAGAACACATCGCCGGGATAGGCCTCGCGTCCAGGCGGACGGCGCAGCAGCAGCGACACTTCGCGGTAGGCCACCGCCTGTTTCGACAGGTCGTCGTAAACCACCAGGGCATGGCGACCCGTGTCGCGGAAATACTCGCCGATGGCCGCACCCGCAAAGGGCGCGTAGAACTGCATGGCCGCCGGGTCGGCCGCCATGGAAGCCACCACAATCGTATAGGGCATGGCGCCATTGTCTTGCAGCGTCTTTACCACCGAAGCCACCGTGGAGCCTTTCTGGCTGATGGCCACATACACGCAATAGATGGGGTCTCCCGCCTCGTAGCGGGCTTTCTGGTTCAGGATGGTATCGATGGCGATGGCGGTCTTGCCCGTCTGACGGTCGCCGATAATCAGCTCGCGCTGGCCGCGTCCGATGGGAATCATCGCGTCCACGCTCTTAAGGCCGGTCTGCAAGGGCTGCGCCACCGGTTCACGGTAGATCACGCCGGGCGCCTTGCGTTCCAAGGGCATCTCCAAGAGCTCGCCCTCGATAGGCCCCTTGCCGTCGATGGGCTGCCCCAGGGTGTTGACCACACGCCCCAGCATGCCTTCGCCCACGCCGATGGAGGCGATGCGGTGCGTCCTTTTCACCTTGTCGCCTTCCTGCACTTCCGAAGAATTGCCCAACATCACCACCCCCACATTGTCTTCCTCAAGGTTGAGCACGATACCGTTCACGCCGGCGGCGGTAAATTCCACCAACTCCCCTGCCTCGGCGTTTTCCAAGCCGAACACACGGGCGATGCCGTCGCCTGCCTTGAGCACGGTACCCACTTCCTGCATATCCTCGTTCAGGTTCAGACCCGCCAGCTGGCGCTTTAAAATATCCGTTACTTCCGATGCCTTGATACCTGTCATCTTGTCGTTTTTGTATAATTCTTAATAAATCTAAAAAGTCCGCGTAAGGGTGTCGCCCGAAAGCATTTCCTTGCGGAGCCTGTGCAAGCGTCCGGCCACGCTGCAGTCCACGAACTGCCAGCCCACCCGGAACGTGAACCCACCGATAAGCCGCGGAGCCACCTTATTGGTTATCTCCACCTTGACGCCGGGAAAATTCCTGGCGCACCAATCCTCAAAAGCCTTGAGCTCGGTCTTGTTGAGCGGCTGCGGCGTGCCTATCACCGCATGGGCGATGCCTTTCCTGCGGCGGTACAGATCCACGTAATCGTGAATGATTCCGTCCACGTCGGCGCTCCGGTTCTTTTCCACAATCAGATTGAGGAAACGCACCGCAAGCCCGTCCAACCTGCCTTGAAATAGGTCGGCCAGCGTCTGCTTCTTTAATTTAACCGACACCACCGGGTTCGACATCCATGCCCTGATCTGCCGGTCTTGCGCGAAAAACATCCGCAAGGCCACCATTTCCTGATAGACCGCCTCGTTCTGATGCTGTTCTTCCGCCAAGTCGTAAAGGGCGCGGGCATAGCGTATGTTCGCCTTCGAATGTTGCATGGCTTACAGATTCACATTCTTTAACTCCTGTTCCACCAAAGCCTGCTGGCGGTCGCGGTCGGACAGTTCCCTGCCCAGCACCTTTTCGGCCACATCCAGCGAAACCGAGGCCACATGGTTCTTTATGTCTTCCAGGGCCATACGCTTTTCGCGCTCGATGTCGTTCCTGGCCGAAACCATCAGGCGGTCGTACTCGGCCTTGGCCTTCTCACGGCTTTCGTCTTCGATGCGGCGCCTTATCTGGGTGGCTTCTTCCAGAATCTTCTCGCGTTCGCTACGCGCCTGGGCCATCATCGTCTTGTTTTCCGACTGGATGCGCTCCATTTCCTCGCGCGTGGCCTCCGCCTGGTTCAAAGCCGTGCTTATCTTTTCCTCCCGCTTCTTGATCATTCCGTTGATAACGGGGAAGGCCCATTTCTTAAGGATGAAGAAGAGGATGAGGAAAATCAGGCACGTCCAAAACAGCACGCCGATTCCCGGCATTACCAATTCCATAGCAGCAAAGGTTTAATGCCTACATAACCACGGCCAACAGACCCACCACGACCGCAAAAAGGGCAACCCCTTCCACAAAGGCGGCGGTAAGGATCATGTTGGTACGGATATCGTTGCTCGCTTCGGGTTGACGGGCAATGGATTCCACGGCTCCCTTACCGATATTGCCGATACCGATGGCGGCGGCGATGGCGGCCAGGCCGGCGCCGATGGCACCGCCCATCTTGCCTAACGCGCTCAAATCGGTAACCGTAGGCAAGGCATTGTTCACTGCATCTAAAAGAATGGATAAGGACAACATAATTTTATGGTTTTGATGTGTTTACAAATTTATTTATGGTGTTCCGCCGCGGCGGGGTTCCCCAAGGCATCCGCCAGGTAGGTACAGGACAAGGTGGTGAAGATATATGCCTGGATAAACGAAACCAAGAGTTCCAAAGCATCGGCGAAAAGTCCGAACAATATGGTGAGCGGCGACACCACGAAGCCCATGGCCGTGCTGGTGGCTCCGAAAATCAGCACCAGCGAGACAAATCCCAAGATGATGATATGCCCGGCGGTCATGTTCGCGAACAGTCGTATCATAAGTACGAAAGGCTTCGTTATCAACTCCATGGCCTCGATAAGCGGCATCAGGGGCAAGGGGAACTTCATCCACATCGGCACCCCGGGGTTGTTGAAGGTGTGCGCCCAGAAATGCTTGGTGGAGTGCGCCATCGTAATCAGGTAGGTAAGGAATGCCAGCACGAAGGTTACCGAGATGTTGCCCGTTACATTCGCCCCGAACGGGAAGAACGGCACGATGCCCAGCAGGTTGCCCAGCAGGATAAAGAAAAACAGGGTCGCCATATAGGGCAGGAACCTGTCGCCCTGCTTCTTGCCGAGGCTCGCATACACCACGTCGTCGCGCACGAACAGGAATATCGGTTCGAACAAGGCGGCCACGCCCTTGGGCGCCCTTTCTTCGTTTTTCTTGTAGGAACGTACGATAAAGAAGAACAGTATCAGGATAATGGCTACCGAAACCATCAGTCCGAAAACGGTCTTGGTGATGGAAAAATCCAAAGGTTTCTTGGCGGCGATGCGCAGGCTGCCGTCTTCGGCGGCTTCCAGGGCCACGATCTTGCCCTTGTGGGGGTTGTCCTTGCGGAGCTGGAAGTTTTTGTACGTATGTTGCGGATTCTCGAAGCGGGCGGAGGAAAACGTATGCAGCTCGCCGTTATAAAGCAGGATCACAGGCAGATGCAGTTCCACCTTCCTGCCGTTCCAATCGCAGATATGCCAGGAATGCTTGTCGGTTACGTGATCCAAGATAAGCTCGCCCGCGTTAAAGCTTTCTTGGGCGGGGGCAGGCTCAGAGGCCTGTTCCTGCGCCACGGCAGGGCATACGCCCGCCAAGGCGGAACAACAAATCAAAAGCAATTTCAACAACAAGCCTCTCATTTTACAATCCCGTTTTCTTAAAAGAGCGCGCTGCGAATTTAAGTAAAAGATTTCAAAACGCTAAACAAAAAGCGGTTACGGCATTAAGTTAAATCGTGTTAAAATTAAGAATTTTTAACATAATACACACTTTTTCAATTGATTGCATTCTTAATTTTGCAACCACAGAAAACAACGGAATATGTTTAATCAAAACACACGGAACATGAAAACGAATCCATTCAAGAAAATCCGCCTCTGGCGGGCGATGATGCTCTTTTTATTCCTTGCCGGAGGGCATGCAGCATTTGGCAATCCCTATGGAAGCGAACCCTGCAACCACCAAAATGTCTTTACGCTAACCTCCAAATTAACACACACGCCAAATTGTTCGCTATCCTACGAAAAAACGCCACACCACTTTACGGGATATTCCGCCGCCATTATGTCGCAAAAATGCCTCGATTTTCTCAAAGCGTATGGCACATTCAGTCCGGAGGACTTGGCCTTTTCTGCAAAACTGACGGAAGGCCAGACTTCGAGCCTGGATCTCCCCCTGGTCTGTAAAACCGCCATGCTACTGCTCGACACTCCAGACTACGACGGTGATATCGACGACTACTACCTCATGTTCTGGATGCAGCAGGTTCAACGTGCCCATTCATCCACTCCGTTGTTGACAGAGCAACTTCAACAATTCATCAAGTCTCCCTCTTTAGTGGTACCTATCGGCGGCACCGTTCAATGCCCTCCCAATCAACCAGTGTTGATTAAATTGACCGATATGCTAAAAAGCAAAATAACCATCACTTCCATGAACCCCAACTGCGAACAGGTAGAGTTCAACATGCAATCGAAATGCGGATTCGTTATCAATGACCCCACCGTTACCTATCGTGGATTTCCCTACACCATCAATATCAGAGTCGAAACCCAATGTAATTCTTCCATTTTTAACGCCACTCCCGACACCTATACCCCGGCCTTGGCATTCAATTATTCAAGCAAGATATTTCATTGGGAGTATGCCTGTGAATCCAACAGGACATACACATCCCTAAATAAACGGGGAAAGACATTAGCGCTAAACGCAGCCACTTTTCCCCAACTGCCTGTCGGCGAAAATATTTTTCTGAAAGTTTTGGATGGCCGAACCGAGTCTTCTGCAAACAAAAAAACCATCTGTTTCTACCCCGATATCCCGCAACCCTCCAAAACCGGATTTCAACGTATTCCTGAAGGGCAAACCCGCCTATTGGAACTCAAACTGAAATTCAACCGGGATTTTCTTGCCGGCATGGACGAGAAAGCCACGCTGCTTACCGTTTATTCCAAAGTCGGCAGCAAATTCGACGGCACAATCAACGTAAGCGAATCCACCGTGTTGTTTCAGGAATCCTTCGATATGGCGAAATTCGACGGTCTTGTCTATACCACTTCCGTGGCCGGCTACGCCATGACGGAAGGAACCTATTACGTTACTGTAGAAGGTACGGCGCGGAACAAAAGCAACAATCCAAATCAAAACGGAACACTGCCCGCCAATATAAAATCGGCCATGTTCCAGATTGTTCCAATTATCGTAGGATATAACGACATCGACGTTGAAAAGGTTGAATTCACCCCTCCTGCATGCCATGGAGAAAACGGAAAGTTAAAAGTTACATTAGGTGAATGGTTCATGCCTTTGGTCTCCAAATATCCGGTTTTCTATTATCGAAAAGAAAAAACGAACGGCGAATTTGAATACGACACCATCAATTTTCGCTGTACATATTCCGGGCTTCAAAACGATCAGCATGCCACATTCGAGTGCGATCACATACGAGCTCATCAGGCCCATTTAAAAATCGTCATTCCTCCAACAGTAACATCATCGGGAGGTAGTATGATTCAACCCCTTTCCGTGCCATCCGTTTCAACAAACAGGGAAACAAGTTCCGCTACTGCTTCAAACACATACTCAAACAAAGAAGCCTATTTCCAGATAGACTTCAGCCAGCCCGACGCACTCGATTTTCCAGTGGAGGTAAAGCACAACAGCGGCTACTATTACGTGAACCGTCAACTGAAGATGGCCGACGACGGAAAGATTACCGTTTCGCGCAGCCAGGCGAGCGGCGGCACACCGGCCTATTCGTTCTTTTTCCGCGACGACTTCGCCAACCTTACCGACAAGGCGCTTACCGGCGACGTGATCTCCACGCCCAATATCGGCAATCGCTATATCACGATAAAAGACAGCAAGGGCTGCTCCCTGACCAAAACCGTGGCGGTAGGCAACCTCAACGGGGAACTTTTCGTAAAACTCGATGCCGAACGCGACATAAGCTGCTACAACGCCAACGACGGCATCTTGAAGGCAACTATCGAGAAAAAGACCAACAACCCGCTTATCTTTTCCTGGTACAAGAACGGAACGCTGATGCCGGGCAAGACATCCCCCATGCTCTACGACCTGGGGCCGGGAACCTACAAGGTGGTGATGACCGACACCAAGACCGGCATGGCCTCGAGCGATGAAATCACCCTTTCCCAGCCCACCCAGCTCAAATTGAGCGTGCAACAGCATACCGACGTGGATTGTTTCGGCGACAACACGGGCGTCCTGGCTCTGAAAGGCTCGGGCGGGGTATCGCCCTACCTGTATCTGTGGGACGGGGTGGATTACGGCAGTCTGCGCCGTAACCTGAGCGCAGGCACCTATCGGGTAAAGCTGATAGACCACAACAGCTGCGAACTCAACGCAACCTATACGATAACGCAACCCCAAAAATTCGAAATCGTGATCGATTCGGTAATCCACGCGCATTACGGCACAGGAGGTGAATTCATTCCCGGGCGCATCATGCTGCATTCGCAAGGCGGCACGACACCTTACAAGACATTGGAAACCGATGCCGCGGATCTGAACAATCTCGAAGCCGGAACCTATCGTTTTGAACAATACGACGCCAAGCAATGCCGCGCCGAAACAACGGCCACCGTAAACTTTTACGACAAACTGGAGATCAAGGTTGTGCAAGACCGGAAGAACCTGTGTTTCGGAGACAAGATCGCCGCCTGCCATGTGGAAATTACCGGCGGGGTGCCACCTTTCGACATCAGATGGAACAACGGGAAGACCCAGGCTTCCATCGACAGCCTGAAAGCCGGTCTTTACAACGTAAGGGTAACCGATGCCGCCGGTGTAACGAAAAGTTCGCTTCTCAGTATCTTCACCCCCGCCCGCCTGACAATCGATTCGCTCGGCACCACCAATCCCACCTACTACGGCTGCACCGACAACGCCTGTCCGCCCAACGAGGCCGACGGAAAGATAGAATTTGCACTAAAGGGCGGCACCGTGCCCTACACGCAGCATTGGACCAAAGACGGCTTCGGCATAGAGGCCGTACGGTCGGGCGAGACCAATTTAACCGCCGGAACTTACGGACTGCAGCTTACCGACCAAAACGGCTGCGAGGCGAACCGAAACTTTATCCTGGCCGACATTCCGCCCCTGCACGCGCAGATAGAGATTGTGCGGCCCATCGACTGCCACGGCAACCACAGCGGTGTTGTCAAAGCCAATGTTACGGGCGGCACACCGCCCTACCGTTACACATGGGCGAACCGGCAAGACACCAACGCCACGGTAGAAGGCCTGGCAACGGGCACCTATCAGGTATTCGTAACGGATTCCTTAGGCGTGCAGGCCAGCGCGGGCCTGTTGCTCGATGAGCCCGAAGTGCTGCGGATTCTCGTGGACTCGGTAATCCAACCCTCCTATCCCGGCAGCAGGGACGGCATCGCCCTTGAACGCCAGGCCGACGGAGAGATCCACACTTCGGCGCAGGGCGGTACGGAACCCTACCAATTTACCTGGAAAAACGAGGCCGACGACATAATCGGGAAGCAGGCCGGCATAACGGGTCTTTCGGCTGGAACGTACCGTTTGAGCCTGCGCGACCAGGCCGGATGCCTTGCCGACACCGGCCTTGAACTGCCTTTTGTGGAAGCCCTGCTGTGTTCGGCGAGCATCGAAAGACCGGTATCCTGCTTCGGCATGGCCGATGCCGTGCTGCAAACCCATATCCAGGGCGGAAAACCACCCTACGCAATCGAATGGCTGCAAGACGGAATCGAGCCTGTGGGGAATCTGGCGCTTTTGGAAAACCGCGCGTGCGCCAACTATACGCTGCGGGTTACCGACAGTCTGGGCGTGCAGGCATCTTTCGCGCTTTACCTGCCCCAGCCCGACAGCCTACAAGTGGCCTTAGCTGCCGCCAACGGGCTTTGCCACAACGATTCGAGCGGGAATGCCGTGGCGCTCGTGCAAGGCGGCACCCTGCCCTACACCTACCGCTGGAACACGAACGGCCACGAATGGATTTCGGAAGATTCCCTGCTTACCCGTCTCGAAAACGCCGACATCCGCCTTACGGTAAGCGACCTCCGGGGCTGCACCGCCTCGGCATCCGCCACCGTTACCGCACCGGAAGCCCTGGTGCTGGAACATACCGCCGCCGACCCCACCTACGAAGGCAGCCAGTGGCGGCAACACGTGCCCGTAGCCCAAGACGGCGCCATAGAACTCTTTGCCCAAGGCGGCACCGCCCCTTACCTCTTCCTTTGGAACGGGGAGGAAGGCGGGAACAAGAAAGAGAGCCTGGACAGCGGTTCCTACCGCCTTTCCGTAATAGACGCCCACCGCTGCCGTCTCGACAAGACCGTTCGGCTGAACCGCACGCCCAACCTGCTTACGGAACTTGCAAGCGTGCAGGAACCGCTATGCGCCGACTCGCTTACCGGCGCGTTCAGGCTCTCGGTACAGGGAGGCCTGCCGCCCTACACCTTCGATTGGTACAAAAACGGCAAGTGGATCGGCGATGATTCGCTCTACCTGCGCGAGCACATGGGAGCCGGCACCTACAAGGTATCTGTGCGCGACGCCAACGGAATCAGCAGCCGCGACAGCCTCGTGATCCACGAACCGGAACGGGTGCTTGTAAGGGCACAGATAGAGGACGCCACCGCCTGGACCATCGCCAACGGCAGCATCTCCACCGAGATTGCCGGCGGCATCCCTCCCTACTCGCTCTTCTGGAGCAACGGCAGCAAGGAGAACGCCATCCACCGTCTGAAACGGGGCGGCTACCGCCTGGAGGTTTACGACGCCAACCGCTGCCATTCGGAACACCGGTATATGGTGAACAGTCCCGATTCGCTGTTCATTTCCTCCCTGGCCATACAGCATTGCCGCGACGGCAAGCAGGACGGTGAGGTACGGCTAAGCCTGCAGGGAGGACTGCCACCCTTCCGTTACGAATGGAAAGACAATGCAGGAAATCTTATCCATGCCGATTCCGGAAACGCACGCCTGTTAAGCATAGAACACCTTGAACCTGGATTCCACCGTTTCTACCTTGTAGATTCGGGCGGGGCGGTCATCGACCGGTTGTTCGAAATCTCCATGCTCCGCCGACTGGAAGCCGCCCTGTTGCTCGAAAGCCCCATCCACTGCCACGGGGAGGCGACCGCCGCCATACAGGCCTGGATCCGGGGCGGCAAAGAGCCCTACTCCTGCACCTGGCGCGCCATTCCCGACAGCCTGCAAGCCTATATCGTTCCCCAAAACGACAACACACGGCTGGAGAACCTGCCGGCGGGCACCTACCGGCTTTTGGTAAGGGATGCCGCCGGAGACACCTGTTCCCGAACGCTTGCCGTAACGCAGGCGCCGGCCTTGGACGTGCTCGCCGACGTATATCCCGCCCCTGACTCCGATACCGTGAACGACGGCTGTCTCGTGCTCCGCCCGCAGGGCGGACGGCCGCCCTACCGCTACCTGTGGAATACCGGCAACACCTCGGCAAGGCAGGATTTCTCGCGGAACACGCGGTATGAGGCCATGGTTACGGATGCCGAAGGCTGCACCGCCCTTATCGACCTGGATTCGGTGGTTTCCAACAACATCCAGCTGCAGCTGACCCAAACCGCCGATATTCTCTGCTTCGGCGAGGAGACCGGCGCCCTTCGCATGGAGATTTCCAACGGCAAGCCGCCCTTCGCCATCCTGTGGTCGAACGGCGCCACCCAAGACAGTATCGCGAACCTGGCCGCAGGCCTGTACACCGTAAGGGTAAGCGATGCCTACGGCAGAACGGATTCGGCCCGTTTCCTGATCCGACAGCCCGAGGAACTTCACAACGGAATCACGGTGGAAAGGCCTTCCTGCCAAGGATTTTCCGACGGCTCGATACAACTCGAGACCGAAGGCGGCAACGGGTACTACACCTATGCCTGGAACACGGGCGAATACACCGCCGGACTATCGAAGCTTAGGCAAGGCACCTACATCGTGCGCACCGCCGACCGCCTGCAATGCACCCGCACCGATACCGTGGTGCTTACAGAACCCCGAAGGCTGCACTGCGCCCTGCAGATCGACTCGATCGTGTGTCCCGACGAGAGCGGCCGCATCGACTACCACGCCCAGGGCGGCACCGAACCCTACCTTTACCGCTGGAGCATGCAGAAGAAGCGGGACGGTGAAGTGGCGCAAAGCGGTTCGCAAGCCCTGATAGACCCGGCCGAAGCGGGCTGGTACAGCCTGATGGTTACCGACCGCAACCGCTGCGCTTTCGACACGGGCATGCTGTTGCTGAACCCCGTTCCGCCCGCCTACCGCATACAAGACACCCAAAGCCTGTGCCTGAACCAGACCCTAAGCCTGAAACCTGATGGATGCGACACGCTCGCCAACATGGAATACCTATGGGTCTATCCCGACGGAAAGATTTCCGACCGCCTCGAGATACAGACGCAGATGGCCGGGCTGCACAAGCTCACCCTGATACAGAACCACCGCTGCGTATATCACGACAGCGTGCTGGTGGAGGCCTTCAACGACAGCATACACGCCGAATTCTGGGTAAGCAGCAGCATTACCGCGCGTCAGAGCTGCCTGCTGGTGAACCTTTCCGAACACCATCCCGACAGCATTGCCTGGCACGTTCCGGAACACGTAAAGATCCTGAGCCGCGAGGGCAATTACCTAGAGGTGCAGTTCCCCGCCGAGGGTGCCTACACGGTGGGCATGACCTCCTACAAGGGCGCCTGCTCGGAATCCACCTTCCGCCAGGTGGAAGTGATGGCCGAACAATACCGGATGTCGGAAAATGCCGCCACTCCGCGCCTGCGCTGGCAACTGGCACCCAATCCGACCCGCACCAACTGCCTGCTTACCGGCCAAAGCGACCGCAAGCTCCTGGTGCGCTACCGCCTGGTACGCGCCGCCACCGGACAGGTGATCGAACACGGAAACTTCAGCATGGAGAAAGACGGCACCGTTTCGCAAACCATCTTCAAGGGACACGAAACCGCCGGCATGTATATCCTGCTGCTGGAATACGGCAACCAAAACAAAAGCTTCAAGATCGTTAAACTCTAAAAAACACCGTCATGAACAGAATCAACATTCCCCGCAAGCTTATCACGCTGTTCTTCCTGCTGCCCGCCCTCTCGGCGGGCGGCACCTACGGGCAGACCGTTTCGCCCGTAAGCTCGCAGACTTTCCTGCACGCGCCCTATCAATACAACATCAACAACTGGGCCAATATGCCGGACAACCGGCTGCGCTTGCGGCTGCGGCTGCTCGACACGCGCGTGGAGAACGCCACCCTGCTGCTCAGGATGCGCATGGTAAGCGAGAACCTGTCGGTAGAGAACGCCATGCCGCTGCCCGTGCCCGTATCGCTGGCCGGCGGCGGCGAAGTGGAACTGGGCACCTACGACCTGCGCACCCATTTCCTGCCGGCCAACCTGAGCTACGCCGGCAACGGAAAACAGGCCTTCCTACAATCGGGCGGCATGCTGCCCGACGGGGTTTACCGCCTTTATTTCGAAGTCTATGAAGCCCGGTCGGGCAACAAGGTGTCGATTCAGGAAAGCCCCGCCATCTTTAAATTAGTGGCGGGCGAGCCGCCGCTCATCAACACGCCCCAGTACGGCAGCACGCAGTATTACGGCAAACAGAGCGCCATCCGCTTTCAGTGGACGCCGCGCCACCTGCACGTGGCGGGATTCTTCCAGACCGAATACACCTTCGAACTGGCCGAGATTCCCGAAGGCGCCGAAAACTGGAAGGAGTACTTCTACACCCTGCCCCTTATCCTCAAGACCACCACCTCCCGGCCCTTTTACGACTACGGCCCCGAGAGCCCGCAGCTGATTCCCGGCAAACGCTACGCCTTCCGGGTGCGCGCCGCCTGCTCCAATGCCGAGAGCGAGCAGCTCTACATCAAGAACGACGGCTACAGCGAGGTGTTCCTGCTTCACTACGAGGAAGACTGCCCCATCGTGCCGCAGCTGCGCATTACCGACGTACGCTCCACCACCGCCACCATCGCCTGGAGCGAACCGGTGGAGGCCCGGTCCTATACGCTGCAATACCGCAAGAACGGCAAGCCCGACGCCCGCTGGTTCAAGGTAAAGGAGGAACTGCCCGCAGGCACCACGATTTACCGGCTAACGGACCTTGCGCCCGCCACCGGCTACGAATGCAAGCTTACGGTTCAATGCACCTATTCGCAGAGCGAGAACGACGCCGTGTACCGGTTCACCACGCTGTCGGACGACAATGCCGGGCTTAAATGCGGCAAGCACGAATCCAAGGAAACCGAACCCAAAGACCAAACCCCGCTCAAGCAACTGCTGCGCTTCGACCAGGTGCACGCCGCCAACGGCTTCGTGTTCGAGATCGAGGAAGCCGAGGGGCAGGAAGGCGTATTCAGCGGCACGGGCTACACGCATATCCCGCTTTTAGCCAATACGGGCGTAAAGGTAAAGTTCAAGAATATCTTCGTAAACAAGAACTACGAACTCGTTTCGGGCGTGTTCACCGCCGAAAGCGACACCAAAAGCCTTTAACTGAAACAGAAATCCATTTATCTATGAACGGAAATCCGCACAAAGTTCCGCCCTGAGCCCTTGCAGCGCACGGCAGCCTTTCTTACGCAGCAGGCCGCGCCCACGCCCGAACGTACGGCAGGCGTAGCGCATATAATCCTGCCAGAAGGCGCGGGTAAGCATCCAGCTGGCCAACAGCAGCGCGAAGCAAGTCCAGGCCCAAGCCGTTGCCACGCCCATACACGAAACAATCACCCAATAAGCGATGATGTAAACGAGATAGAAAGCTCCGGTAAACAGCAGCTGGGTAAGCACGAAATCGAAACTGGAGCGCAGCATCCTGTTCTTGATGCGCAGGGCTATCCCGGCAGCCTTGCGCCGTCCCAGCAGCACGGGCAGCCCAGTAAAGCAAATCCCGTAGAGGGCAAAGGGGAGGCCGAGCAGCAGCAAGAGGAAACGCCCGGCCACTTCGGGGAATGATGCCGGGTTTTCCACTTCTTGCGTGCTTACGTTCAGTTTATCCAACGCATTACGGTATGTTTCGGTCTTTTCTCGGAGAAGCCGCAGCCTTTCCGTATCGAAGCCGTTTCGGGCGGCTTCCGGCATTTCCCCTGCGGGACACGTGTCTATTGCATCCGCCTGCGGAACAGAATTTTCGGCCATGGCCGCCAAGCGGTCGGCAAAAAGGCGGTCGGCCTGCCATTGGTGCGGCAGGTAGCGTTTGCACAAGGCCTCTTGCCTGCATATTTCGGGGCGAACCGCCTCGCGCAGGAAATCGTAGGTTCCGTAATGTTCCGGATCGGGAATATCCACCATCAGGGCACGGATGGCCGCGCGCACGTCTTGCGCCAGTTGGCTCATAGCCCTGGGCGGATTCTCCCTATACAGGCCGTAATACAGGCTCAGGCGGATCGGTTCACCGAACCTTACGCACAGTTTGGCACGCTTGGCGAAATAATCCGAATAATGGTTACCCACCGGCACGATCACCATATTGTCGGGATAGCCGTTGCGTTCGGCGGCCTCGAACGCGATACGGGCAAAGCCTTTCTTTACCGGCCCCAGGTAATGGCCTTCCTGATGCCTGCCTTCGGGAAAGAGCGTTACCGGATAGCCCAGCCCCACCAACTTGGCCGACTCGTCGAAGATGGCGGCGTTCTCGCCCAAGGTTTCCCGGCCGTCGCGCTGGCGATACACGGGCATGATCTTGCAGAAGTTGAGGAGTTTGGCGGTGAACTTCTTCTTGAAGATGTCGGCCCTTGCCAGGAACACCACCGTATAGCGCAAGGGCAGCGCGAAGAGAATCGCCAAGGCGTCGAGCAAGCCGTTCTGATGGTTGCTCACCATCATGAAGGGCGTGCCGGTTGCCGGCAGGTTCTGCTTGCCGAACACATAAAACCTCTTGTAGTAGGCATACGAGAAAATCCAGCCGAACCACTTGCGCAGGAAGTAATACCCGAACGGCTTACCCTCCACGATTTTAAAGTATATCATTCTTCTAATTTCTTACGGAACGTATTGCGCAAAAATACGGTTTTCGCCCGATTCTGAAATCTCTAAATACTGGATTTTTGCTATCTTGTGCCATATTTCATAAGCCAAGGAAATGAGAAGATTTCTTTTAATCGGGATAACGACCTGTTTGAGTATGTTTTCGTTGCTTTCTGCGCAGCCCGAAAGCGTGTATCGCGCCTGGGGCAAGGCTATCGGCAAGGCACAGACCGACCGCGACTTCCTGATTTACGATGCTTCCTGCTTCGATAATAAGTTGTTTATAGTGGGCAAAGCCGAGGACGGCACCAGCTTTGAACTTAAACGGGGTGAAAACAGTTACTTTCACGAAAAAGACGAGTACACCGACGCGTTTCTGGCCTGCTACTCCTTAGAGGGCGAATTACAGTGGAGCACCTATCTGCCCACATTGGAGGAGGGGTATTACAACGCCTTTGCCACCACGATTCATTGCAGGAAAGACAACACCATTATCGTGATAGGAAATACTTATCAAATACAGGGCAGTATAGGAAGGACGAAAGATTTGGTGCCCTACACGCCCGGAAGATTATTCTTTTTTGAATTCAACCTAAACGGTTCTCTACGTAACAGCAATTCTTTCGAAATACAATCCGATGTTGACCCTGCTCCTCTCAAAAACTACCCACCTAAGGTAACTTCGATTGTCGACAGTGTTCTCGTGGAAGAAGATCCTCCTGTATTCTCTTCTCTTTTGGGCGGATTCACCATAGGCGATTATTTCCAAACAACTGTCAACAAAAATCCTCAGTATGTTTATTCCCATCCATTTTTTGCATTTTTTCCCCAACAGAACGATCCTTTCATAGAGTATTCGTATTTTCTGTTCTATTCGTGGGGCGATGACCGATATGTTTCAACGATAGACATGCTTACACCTAATGGGTGGGGGTTTGTTGAACAGAAAAAATACGGTGAAAAAGATGTATTGTTCCTCGGTTATCTAATGCCCAATACCAGCAAGGAGATACCTCAGGACAACGCAGCAAAAGAATCCGACACGACCTATGATATGTACTTATGTGCAAAAGGCATTGATCGGCTTACGGATGTCCAGATTATGGAAGGTTGGAATATAGCCACTTCGGCATACCCTAACCATGACGATTTCGAATACTATGGCGCCCCCTTAGCGACTTTCAACATAAACGCGATAAATCTCTTTCCCGGCACGGTTCAAAACATACATGCATATAAAGGGAAATTCCTCGTGCAAGGCATCCATTGCAGCAATTATTACAACGGTTTCTTTTCAAAAGAAGGACAACCCTATGCTTACAGTCACGACAAATCACATACTATTCCCAAATATTCCAATAGTTTCTATCAAAGCCGAAACTACAATCACACAACAGTGCCTTATCTGTTACTCTACGATTCGGCCACTTTCTTCGGCACGCCCCCGATGCCCGTGCCCGGAGAAGATAAAACAGCCAAAGATTATGTAGGTTACGATTCGCCTTGCTGGGGATCGTACCTGAACGCGGACTGGTACTACGAAGACATATTTCACGTTACCGACAGCGGACATAAGAAAGACATTTACCAGCCCTACGAACCCATTCTCTGCTCCTATGGCGATAAGTTTTTCTTGATCGGCAACGTTCGCAACATCGATCTCTATTTAATCGACAACCCGACAATACTTGAGGTGAACCACCATCAGGGGGTTATCCTGGCCTTTAACGTAGGCTGCCCTGCCGAACAAACTGCCTTCCAGGACGTGCGTTTCCTCTGTCCCGATGATTCGGTGGAACTGAAACTTGCTCCGGAATACGCCGGCTTCAGATTCCGTTTTGAGGAAGACTGGTTCAACAACGGCTCCATTGTGCTGAATGCCGACAGCACCCACGCCTGGGTCAAGAAAGAAGGTCTTTACCACGCCATTCTGGACGGTTCCGCCCTCGGTTGCCCCGATGCCCGCACCGACACCGTGCAGATTTCGTTGAGCCTCTATCCCGAACCCGTCCCCGGCATGCCCGACACCGCCGTTTCCTGTGCCGCCCTCGAGATTCCGCTGCAGGCAGCCTCGAATCCCGACACCACCTTTTCCTATCTGTGGTACGACGGCGATACGGCGGGCGTAAAAGACGTGGCCTTTGCGGGCGACAGCATTTTCCACGCCACCGTGGATGTAAACGGCTACTGCACTTCGTTCCGTGACTCCACTTTCGTACGCTTCCTGCCGCCCTACGTAAACTTAGGCAGGGATACCGCGCTCTGTTATTTTCGTGCCGACACCATCGCCGACACCGCCGTACTGCTGAAACTCTACGGCAGGCAGGGCTATTTCCCCGATGCAGACTGGATTTTCCGATGGAAGGTGAACGGCCAGGATGCCGGAAGCCGGGACTCCCTGTGGCTCTCCGCCGCCGACTTGCGGAACGCGCCGAACCGACAAGCGGAAATCACCGTGTTCGTGTCGCTCTCTGACACCGATACCGAGGGCTGCACCGCCGGTGACACCCTGCTCGTTACGCTGTATTCCCTGCCCGATTTCTCGCCCAACCGCTACCTGCCGCAGGATTCCGTGCTCTGCGCCCATCTCGACCTCGACCTGCAATTGCCTGTCGCCTCCAACAATTACCGCTGCTTCTGGCTCGACCAGGACAGCGTCCTGTTACCCTACGGAAACGACACAAGCCGCTTTACCATTCAGGGCATGCGCGGCACCGACAGCTTCGGCGCCGGCACCGATACCCGCGAACCCCGTTTCTTCCAGCTCAAACTCGAACACAAGGCCTGCGATGTATCTTTCTTCGACACCCTGCTGGTCTACGACCAGGTGAAACCCGTTTTGGAACTGCCTTTCCACGACACCGTCATCTGCCTGAACGAGCCCGTGGAACTGGACAGCCTCTCGCCCCTCGTTTATCGGCCTTTTTACGGCTTTGAGTGGAACACCGGCGAAAAGCATCCGGAATACTCCTTTACCGATTCCGGCACCTACGTGCTTGCGTTCTCCGTGCTGAAAGACTTCGATTTCTGCGGCTATAAACCCGCCACCGACACGGTGCACGCGCTTTGGTCCGACCCCGCGCTCACGCTGATTTCCATTCCCGAGGATACCTCTTTCTGCAAGAAACTGAGCATCACCCTCGACGCCTCCGTGCCCTTCCCCTCCACGCGCTACAGCTGGCAGGAAGGCAGTCTCGACGACCTGTTCTCCCCCCTCGAAGACTCCACGCGCTTTACCGACCCAATCTTCAAGGTCGATAAGGAGAACACGCTCGCCCTTTTCGTGGTCGATACCATGGGCTGCGTCAACACCCGGCAGGTGAACGTTACCGAAGACGACTGCAAGCCGCAGCTGTCCATTCCCAACGTGTTCACCCCCAACGGCGACGGCATCAACGACGTGCTTAAGTTCAAGCAAATCGAGAAGTGCTTCGATGTGGACATACTGATTGTGGATAGAAAGGGCTCGCACGTGCTGCACGAGAAGGTGCGCAATGCCGACGATTTCTCCTGGAACGGCTGCTATAAGAACGGTAGCAAGAAACTGCCCGACGGCCCTTATTTCTACCTCGTTTCCTACAAGGATGCCTACGGAAAGAAGAAGGTGCAGAGCGGCTCCATCACCATTTTGGGCACGGCGGAATAAAAAAGTCCCCAAAAGGGCTTTATGCACACACTCTCGTTGAAAAGAAGGCGGCTGCTTTGAAGTGAACCCCGAAAGTTGGACAACAAACTTATAAAGGTACGAAAATCTTTTGAATTGCAGGCTATTGTTTTTCCAGAAATATAAACATATACTTGCCCTCGGTTTCCAGCCACACCGGAACATCGGAATAAATAGAGTTATTGACTAAACGACACGAACGCATAAAACAGCGAAATCTGAAAACACTTATTGTTTAACCATAAAATTATAGTGTCATGAAAAAGTTATTCTGCACATTGACCATTGCCGCCCTGTCGGGTATCGGTATGTTGTCCGCGCAAACGGATGCGTTGAAGATTACCAACGCAGAAATCGTTATCAGCAAGCCTATCAAATCGAATGAGATTGTTTTCAATCTACCCAAAATCGGCTTGAGCATCATCAACAGCAGTTCAAGTTCCAGCAGTGGAGGCGGAACGATTATCGTGGGGCCTGCGAACTCCGCAGGCGCAGATGGAATCATGACGAGCCCAGGGGTGACGCAATACGATTTCGGTGCCGTACTGCCTGGAATGGCCAACCGTATGGATCTTGGAAGCAAGGACAAGTATTTCCGTTCCGGTTATATCGCTCAAGTTTACTACAAGTCCTTTTCTCAAAGCCTTTCCGATGCCCGTTTCAAGGAAAACATCAAGGATTTGACGGATGCCTCGAAAATCATTCAACAGCTCCACCCCGTAAGTTTCGACTTTAAGCGGACGGAACCCAACGAAGATACGGCCTCCCTTAAAAACAAGGTAGGATTCCTTGCGCAGGAAATGATGACTGTACTGCCCCATTCGGTAGGCCACCTTCCGGACACCGACATCCTTACGGTTGACTACTCTTCGGTGATACCTTATTTGGTAAAGGCCTTTCAGGAATCGGAAGCCGAGAAATCTGAATTGAAGGAACAGGTTTCCGAATTGGATGCGCAGGTCTCGGACTTGCAGGAGCAATTGGCCTCCCTGCAGGAAATCGTGCAAAGCCTGCTGGCACAGAACAACAATGCCGCCGCTCCCGCCCCCAAGGGCAACGCACCCCAAAACAGCCCTAAGAACACAGTAAAGGAAGCCAAACTGTTCCAGAACCTTCCCAACCCGTTCTCCGAAAGGACGCTTATCCGCTACGAACTGCCTAAGACGGCGGGCAACGCCTACCTGCAGGTGTTCGACATGGCGGGTTTCATGGTAAGGAACCAGCCGCTTTCCGCCACGCAGGAAACGGGTCAGGTGGAAATCTCCGCCGGAGAACTGACGCCCGGCGCCTACACCTACAGCCTTGTGGTGTCCGGCAAGGTAATCGACAGCAAACGCATGGTGGTTACGCAATAAGGAGGATTTAGCCATGAGAACGATATTGAAACACCTAACCCTACCAGGGCTAACGGCATGCCTGTTCCTCTTGTTGAACCTTTTTTCAGGGGCTCAGACCTCCACCGTAGTAATTGCCGAAGTAATGTACGACCACCCGCTATACGACAACGAAGGAACCCGAACAGCGCACATGGGCGAGTTCATGTCCCTGTACAATTACGGAGAAGATGAAGTGAACATCGACGGCTGGCGTATCGAGATTACCGATTTAACAGTCTCGCCGAACAAACAATACACTTATACCTTTCCGACCAATACCAAACTCTCCGATCTTGCCACCGTGGTTGTCGCTTCCCGACCCGACAACAGTGTTTTTAATGTATTGCAATACTATGGTTTGGAAAATCCCGAATCATATACCGGACATATTGTACACTATACGTCCAGTTTGGCATTTCCTGACACGAGAAGCCGAATCCGGGTGTACGATGCCCAAAATCGAATTCAGGATGAATTGACGTACAATGGAAATTCCAGTACGCTTGCCAACGAATCGCTTCTGCGGGCGGAGAATGCGGTGAATCCGAACCGCCCCCTGAAAGAAACGGCCTCGATTCAACGCGAGAGCATCAAACTGAACGGAAATACCCATGTCATATCCCGTGCGGACTATTATACATCGGCTTATAGAAACCCCGTACAGTTATATAATTTCCTTCCGGACGGTTTCACCTATGCATCCTCCGCTTCGGTTCCCGATGACCCTCCTGTAAGTATCTCGGGGACGATAACAAAAGACCAATACAAGGAGGCGCCGGGCATAGAATCCAACCAAGTGATTGCAGGAGGAACGACCACCTACATGGCCGGCGATGAAATCATACTTTCTCCCGGCTTCGCGGTGAGGGACGGGGCGGAATTCCATGCCGTGATGGATAGGGATAAATTCCACCATGTAGGGATGCTCACCTATAATCTGGCCGGCATTCAGACCTTTTATACCAAACATGCCGAATATATCAAGGACAGCAAGGCGGATATAGTTGCCCTTCAGGAAGTGATGCTGCGCACCAAATTCATCAACTTAAAAAAGGCATGCGGCCTAAACGGCAATATGTTCGTCACCCTCAAGTGGGCGGAATTTCAGTACGGCATCGGGCTGTTGTGGAATCCTGATGTTGTGGGTATGCCCATCGAAAAAAGTTACAAACGGCTAAGCACTCCGCATGACGGAAGTGATGATAAGCGAGGTTATATGGTCGCGGAATTTAAAGATTTCTGCTTTGTAGCGACCCACCTCAGCAAGAATGAAACCCATCGAATAGAAATGGTCAACAATATCTTGTCGAATCCGTTGGTTCATAAATGCAACGCTTCGAGGAAACCCGTTTATATAGCTGGGGATATGAATGCCCAACCACACGAAAACCCCATTGTGATGTTACAAAATAACGGATATACAGTGCTGAATGATACCGCTAAAAGCCATTCTACCCGACCTGAATCTGGTGCTCATATTGACTTGATACTTGAGCATAATACAAATCAATATCATAAGAAAATAGATTGCGGCATACCGATTCCAGAAAACCAACGGGATAAATGGTATAACGAGGATAAGATATCCGACCACTTCCCCTATTTTGTAAAAGTTAAAGTAAAATAGTCATGAAAACCATCAAGCTATTCAGCAACATACTGTTAATATCGACCATCTTGGTTTCTTGTTCGAAACCGGATCGTTATTATCTTACAGAGACAGATAAACAAATGGTTCCATACAAATTAGGGGATACGATTCGGTATATGGATGAAAAAGGAAATCCTCTTGCACTAATTTGTAAAGGTTCTACAATAAGATGGGAGTCATGGGAAGGGAATATGATGACGCAAATTCTCAGAACGGAGGTATTGTCGGAGTCGGGGAATAGTGGTTTTACCATATTAGTTTCTGGTAACTGGGGAGGAATTAGTAGCAGGTATCATATGGTCATCCAAGACAATGCGAGTGAATTTCAGAAAGATTTACCTTATGATGCAGCAGGAAATTTCATAGAAAACACCTATGATAGTGTGCTTATAAGTAGTCAAGTTTACTATGACGTAACGGGTACACCTGAACTTTACTACAATAAAACCCACGGTGTCTTGCAAATGAAAAAAGACGGAAAAGCTGTGTTCACGCTGCAGGAATACATTCCCGCCCGTTAATCCCGCACCTCAGGGCGAAAGCGGATTTCCGCTTTCGCCTGGGGTACCCCCCGACCTCCTACCCTATTTTGTAAAAGTTAAAGTGAAATAGCCATGAAAAAGATACATTGGATACTGCTGATAGTTTTGACAGGAATGCTTTCTTCATGCAAACCCAGTCCTGGACGATATTCCGTCACAGTATTGGAACGGCAGATGATACCGTATCAAATAGGTGATACCGTACGGTTTAGAAATGAACATGGGGAAACCATTACGCTAACTTTTGCGCAAGAGACATCCAAGTGGGATCTCAAAGAAGACAATATGCTGGAAGAGCATAGATCCATAACCTTACAATCGGAATCCAAGGCATATAAACTTTTTTTAACAATGCTGGCGTGGGGTGAGTATGGATACGCATATCGTTGTATAGCCGTGGTACTGAATTCTCCCCATGTTCAAGGGGACATAGCCTATGATTCGAAAGGAAATCTGATAATTTATAAACATCTATGGGTCCTTTACGATAGCATATCTATTGACGGGCATACCTATTACGATGTATCCGAGGATAATACCTCTTCACCATATCAGTCCTATTACAACAAAACCCACGGTGTCTTGCAAATGAAAAAAGACGGAAAAGCCGTATTCACGCTGCAGGAATATATTCCCGCCCGTTAATCCCGCACCTCAGGCGAAAGCGGAAATCCGCTTTCGCCTTCGATTTATTTTCCATTAATCCCATTATCCCAAAAATCATTTTTTGTTTTTTCCCGTAAAGAATTTATATTTGCAACGCTTTTCCCACGAATCGCATCTTGGAAGCCGGTTTGATTCTCGCCCGGTAGGACTTCGAAAGATTTCAGAACGGTTTCCGATTTTAATTCCCCTTTAATTTTTCCTATGCTCAACATTCTCGATCTCAATGGCATGGACGACGCAAGTTTGCGTAAGATGGCCGAAGAATTTGCCGTTAAACGTTTTGACAAATTAGCACGGCAGGAACTCATTTACCGCATTTTGGACGCCCAGGCCCTGAAGCAGGTTGCCGCCAAGGCCAAAGCCACCCAGGAAACGCAGGCAAGCGCCGCCGACCAGGAAAGCCCTGTGGAAAGCGCTACCGAAGAACCCGTAAAGCGCAAGCGCGGACGTCCCCGCCTTCACCCTGAAGTGCCGGCTCCCGCGCCTGTAATCGGCCCCGACGGCCTGCCGGTGCCCAAAAAACGCGGCAGGCCAAAGAAAGTACGCGAGGAAGAAGCGCCGCAAACCACCGTTTCGGAGGCCGTACAAGCCGAAAGCCCCGTATCCGCGCCCGTTCCGGCAGCCGCCGCGACACCTGCGCCCGCTCCGGTTTCCGCCCCGATTCCCCGCTACAGCAGCCGCACTCCCTACAACAACCGTTACAACAATAACAACTACGGCACCGAGGCATCCGGAACCGGATACGGCAGCCGCTACGGCAACACCGGCTACAACAGCCGCTACAATAACAACGGTTACAACAGCCGGTACAATAACAACAATGGCTACAGCAATAACGGCAGCGGATACAGCAACGGCTACGACCGCAACACCGTGCAGCCGCCCGTGCTCAAGAACCGCCAGGAAACCACACCGGCCGCCTACGAAGAATATCAGGAAAACCGCTATCAAGCAGCGCAGGCCGAACCCGCAGCACAGGAGCCGCAGGTACAGGCCGCTCCCGTAAACGCCAAGGAAATAGAGAACGAACGCCTGAACCGCATCGACGAGGAGCAGATGTACAAGGCCCTGCAGACCAGCAAGGGCGCTGGAAAGAGCGTGGATTCGCCCGCCTACAACTTCGAGGACTTCGTTACCTACGAAGGCGTGCTGGAAACCATGCCCGACGGCTTCGGCTTCCTGCGTTCCTCCGACTATAACTACCTCAGCTCGCCCGACGACGTGTATGTCTCGCCCCAGCAGATCCGCAACCTGGGCCTCAAGACGGGCGACACGGTGCAATGCACGGTACGTCCACCCCGCGAAGGCGAGAAATATTTCCCGCTCGGAAAGATACTTTCGGTAAACGGCTGCACGCCCGAGGAAATCCGCGACCGCGTGGCCTTCGACTACCTTACCCCCCTCTTCCCGAATCAGAAGTTCAAGCTTACCGACGCGCCCGAAAACTCGATGTCGATGCGCCTCATGGATATGTTCACACCTATCGGCAAGGGGCAGCGCGGGCTTATCGTGGCGCCTCCCAAGGCCGGTAAGACGGTATTGCTGAAGCAGCTGGCGAACGCCATCGCCCACAATCATCCTGAGGTCTATATTATCGTGCTGCTGATCGACGAACGTCCCGAAGAAGTTACCGACATGCAGCGCAGCGTAAAGGCCGAGGTAATCGCCTCCACCTTCGACGAACCGGCCGAGCGTCATGTAAAGATCGCCAACATCGTGCTTGAGAAGGCCAAGCGCCTGGTGGAATGCAAGCACGACGTGCTTATCGTGTTAGACTCCATTACCCGTCTGGCGCGTGCCTACAACACGGTTAGCCCCGCTTCGGGCAAGGTGCTTTCCGGCGGTGTGGAAGCCAACGCCCTGCAGAAGCCCAAACGCTTTTTCGGTGCGGCGCGCAAGATAGAGAACGGAGGCTCGCTCACCATCCTCGCCACCGCCCTTACCGAAACCAACTCGCGTATGGACGAAGTGATCTTCGAGGAATTCAAGGGTACGGGCAACATGGAAATCCAGCTGGACCGCAAGATTGCCAACCGCCGCATTTTCCCGGCCATCGACATCGTGGCCTCCAGCACCCGTCGCGACGACCTGCTGCAAGACAAGGACATCCGTCAGAAGATCTGGATCCTGCGCAACCACTTCGCCGACATGACCCCGGTGGAAACGATGGAATTCATGAACACCCGTCTGCCGCAAACCACCGACAACGAAGAGTTCCTGGCCTCGATGAACAGTTAGGCATGCTGTTTTTTCCTCCTGCCAAAATCAATATCGGGCTCCGGATCCTGCGTAAGCGTGCCGACGCTTACCACGATCTGGAGCTTTCCTTTTTTGCCGTTCCGGAACTGTGCGACGTATTGGAGATAACGCCCGCCGCCGAAAATGTGTTTCTGTGCGAAGGCCTGCCCGTTGCCGGCAATCCCGACGACAACTTAGTGCTGAAAGCCCGCAACCTAATCGACCGCAGGCTTTCGTCCAAACTGCCGCCCTGCCGCATCCACCTGCTCAAGAAGATCCCGATGGGTTCGGGGCTGGGCGGAGGCTCTTCCGACGCCACCTATACGCTGATAGGCCTCAACAAGGAATTCAAGCTGGGATTTTCGCAAGCCGAACTGTCTGAGATGGCCGGCACCTTAGGCGCCGACTGCGCCTTCTTTACGCAAAGACAGGCCTGCATCGGCTACGGCAAGGGCGATGAGCTGCACCCCCTGCAGACAGGCCATAACCGACGCTATACCTTGGTGATCGTGGTGCCCGATTTCGGCATCTCCACCGCCCAGGCCTACAAAGGTTCACAGCCACAGGAACACAGGCCTCCCTTGGCCGGATTATTGTCTGCGGATATTTCAACATGGAGAGCGACCGTAGAAAACGATTTCGAGAAAACGCTCCGCCCCCTTTACCCGCAGATCGATTCGATTAAGGAACAGTTATACCGGAAAGGTGCGTTGTACGCCTCGTTGAGCGGAAGCGGAAGCGCGGTTTTCGGAATCTTCGATTTGCAGAGACATTCCCTCGTGTTCGAGTTTCCCGATTCCTACTTTATCCATCAAAGCGATATTCCAATTCTTTAAGGTCGGCGCGGATTATCGAACCGTTGCGCCTTTCCAGTTCCAGATGCCCGTAATCGTCCACATTCCGGATGCAGGCCGCAAGGGGTTCACCCAGATAGAGGAACTCCCGCCACTGGTCTTTAAACAACAGGTGTTCGAGATAGCGTTCTTTCCAGTTTCTCCATGTGCCTTGTGCATACGAGGCGCGGAATTCCGCATAGATGGCGTACAGGGTTTCCGCGAGTTGCCGGACTTCCTCCGGCAGGTTCCGCATCTTCCCGTCCGTCTGAAACAAGGATACCGCACGCGGCAAATGAGCCGGAAATTCGCGCTGGTTCACATTCAAGCCCACGCCGAAACATACCCTTTCCAACTTGCCGGCCTGAATGGATGATTCCAATAGCAAGCCCGCCAGTTTCTTCTGGCCGACATACAGGTCGTTGGGCCATTTGAGAAAAACGCGCTCCGTTTGCGCTTCCACATACCGCAGCACGCCTGTACTGAGCGCCATATCGAGAAAAAACAGATGGGGAGCCGCTAAGAAACGGGGCGAGAGAACGAACGTGGCGCAGATATTGCTGTCCTGCCCGCCGAACCACACATTCCCTTTCTGCCCCCGCCCCTGTTGCTGGCAGAAGGTATAGACCACCTCCATGCCGGCATCGTTGGCCATCGCGGGCAATGCCTTGCCTATATCCTGCGTGGATATTTCCGTACGGGAATGATAATGGTAGCGTATCAAGACTATTCCGATTTTTGGCTCAACATCGGCACGAAGGTAAAATCGCCGTGTTCGCTTATCTCTGTTTCGGTTTCGGAGGTGCGCACCACCTTGGTCATGATCTGATTGGGCGAACCCAAGGGAATCACCATGATGCCGCCCACGCTCAGCTGCGCCAACAGTTCGTTGGGAAATTCGGCCGCGCCGCAGGTAACCAGAATGCGGTCGAAGGGCGCGAATTGCGGCAGCCCCTTGTATCCGTCGCCGTAAAAGCAGTGGATCCGGCTCTTGAACGCCTCGAACAGCGCCTTGGTCTTGATATAGAGATTGCGCTGACGTTCTATCGTATAGACTTCCGCGCCCAGCTTATCCAAAATCATGGACTGATAGCCCGAACCCGTGCCCACTTCCAGAATCCGCGCGCCCGGAAAGACTTCCAGCAGCGAACTCTGACTGGCCACGGTAAGCGGACGCGAGATGGTCTGCCCCTCGCCGATGGGAATGGCGATGTCCTGATAGGCGCGCGCATCGAACACCGAGTCCAAGAAACAATGGCGGGGAACGGCGCCTATGGCATCCAGCACGGCCTGGTCGTCGGCGCCTTTCCGGCGCAACTCATCCACCAGACGCTGCCGCATGCCCTTATGTCGAAATGTATCCTGTTGCATTATTTTCCTATTCCATGTAAGACCACGCGGCAGGTGCGTCCCAATATGCGCCCGTCTTCGCGCAGCGAAAGCCGCTGCAGGTACTCGATGTCGCAGGAGAGCCGCACCACCATCTGCGCCACGTCCTCGGCATAGCCGAAAGTGGTGATGCCGAGCGAGCTGATGCCGGGCCGTATCGCGAACAGAAGCGGATAATACGGTGCCTGCCTTTCGATCTTGCCGATAAAGTAATCGCGTTCGGGGCGGTAGCCCACCACCGACATATCGCCCTTCAAGGCGTTGAACAACTGCGGGAGTTCATCCAGCCGGTAGCGGCGCATCAGCCCACCCCAGCGGGTGATGCGTTCGTCGCCGGCGTGCGAGAGCTGAGGCACGGAATCTTCGGCATCCACGCGCATGGAGCGGAACTTATAGATCTTGAACGGCGCGCCGCCCTTGCCGATACGCTCCTGTGCGTAAAAGACCGGGCCTTTCGAACCGGCCTTCACCAACACGGCGCACAATAGGAAGAGGGGCGAGAGCGAAACCATGCCCAGCGCACTGGCCGTTATGTCGAAAGCCCGCTTCAACAGCCTTTGGCCGAACGGCATCTGCCGGAAAGAAAAACAGGCGAAGTCAAAGCCTTCTTCCTGGATGAAACGGCTTTCGGGCAAATGCCAGTAACGGGCTTCGGGGCAGCAAATCCTCAGCTCGTAGTGCGCAAGCGAAGACAGGGTGCGGAAAAAACGGGGCAGCTGGGAACACTGGCTTTCGTCGGGAAAGGCATACATCACGCCCCTGCGGTCGTTCATGTCGCGCAGGCATTCCGCCCAGGTCTCGGCATAAAAAACGGAGTCTCCGCATTTAAGCTGCATCCGGCAAAAGAAATCGAGCGCCGCATGCGCCTTTCCCCATATCCAAACCGCCTCGCTCATCACAGCAATATGCGCTTTATCTGAAACAACACTTCCTGCACCTGCCCGCTCTCGGAAAAATTAAGGCTGCCTTGCTTTCCGCTTTGGCAGGCATGGGTAAAGAACTGCAGGTCGTGGGTCAGAAAGGTTTCCTCCCCCTTGCCGAAACTGCGGTTCACGGTGATTTTCCTACTGTTCGAGATCTGCCGGGCGTCCTGCCAGGCCAGTTCAAAGCCCACGAAATCCAAGTCCACGATGGCTTCGGCGTTGATGAAACGCATCTTGCCTTTTTCCACGGGCATCACATTGCTGAGCCAGAATTCGGCCAGCAGACCCGAAAAGAACTCTATCTCCATCTGCGCCGAGAAGCCTTCGCCGCCCTGCGCATCCACCTTGCGCGCCCGTACCGACTTTACCTCGGTCTGTTCCAGAGCCAGCACCCGGTCTATATAGGGAAACAGGTCGTAGTCCAGCGAATGTTCCAGTCCTGGAGAAGAGGGAACGGAGAGTTCGGAGCGTATCATGCGCACGTCGTGCAGATAGGGCAAGGCCGACAGCCACACCGGATGCTTGCGCCCGGCATGAGCCACCTGCGTGCAGACACGGGCTTCTTCGGCCAGGGCGGCCAGTTTGCGCACCTTCGCGCCCGTAGTACTCAGCGGCCAGTCGCTCCACACCGACTTGCCCTGCCGCAGCAGGGAGGAGATATAGTCGAACCGCTGTTCGGGCTTGCCGCCCACCACCACCAGGTCGGCATCGCTGGCCAGTTGCTGGGGGGTCTGATAGACCTTGGGCAGATGCTCCGTAGCCCATTCTTCCTCGTGTTGCAGAACACCCGAATCGGAGGTGAGGCAATAGCCCACCCAGTCCATCCCGTTAAGATGGGAAAGGCTTTGCGCATAGTTGCGCAACTCGTAATCGGCGGCAAGAAGGGCAATTTTCATCATCGGTCGGCAAAAATAGCCTATAAAAAAAGGCGGTGCGTATAAGCAGCCGCCTTCTTTTCAACGAGGGGGTGTGCATAAAGCCCTTTCCGGGCTTTTTTATTCCGCCGTGCCCAAAATGGTTATGGAACCGCTCTGCACCTTCTTCTTTCCGTAGGCATCCTTGTAGGAAACCATATAGAAATAGGCGCCGTCGGGCAGTTTTTTGGAACCGTTCTTATAGCAGCCGTTCCAGGAGAAATCGTCGGCGTCGCGCACCTTCTCGTGCAGCACGTGAGCCCCCTTTCTATCCACAATCAG
Organism: Ruminococcus flavefaciens; assembly: GCA_023667315.1. Classification (GTDB taxonomy): domain Bacteria; phylum Bacteroidota; class Bacteroidia; order Bacteroidales; family P3; genus Pullibacteroides. The sequence goes on along the minus strand of JAMPAI010000003.1, from coordinate 97,640 downwards.
GATGTCCACGTCGAAGCACTTCTCCACCTGCTTGAACTTAAGCACGTCGTTGATGCCGTCGCCGTTGGGGGTGAACACGTTGGGGATGGACAGCTGCGGCGTGCAGTCCTCCTCGGATACGTTAACCTGCAAGGTGTTGACACAGCCCATGGTATCGACCACGAACAGGGCGAGCGTAACCTCCCTATCGACCTTGATGACAGGGTCGGTAAAGAGCGTGGAGTCGTCGAGGGGGGAGAAAAGGTCTTCGAGGTTGCCTTCCTGCCAGCTGTAGCGCGTGGAGGGGAAGGGCACGGAGGCATCGAGGGTAACGGAAAGTTTCTCGCAGAAGGCGGTGTCTTCGGGAATGGAAATCAGGGTGAGGGTGGGATCTGACCAAAGCGTGTGAACCGTGTCGGTGGCGGGTTCGTAGCCGCAGAAAGCGAAGTCTTTCAGCACGGAGAACGTAAGCTCGTATGTGCTGGAATCGGTAAAGGAGTAGGCGGAGGTTTTCTCGCCGGTGTTCCACTCGAAGCCGTAGAACGGGCGATAGACAAGGGGCGAGAGGCTGTCCAGCACCACGGACTCGTTCAGACAGATGATTGTGTCGTGGAAGGGCAGTTCGAGGGTGGGTTTCACCTGGTCATAGACCCGCAGGGTGTCGAAGAAATCGAGGCCGCAAGCCTTGTGTTCGAGTTTGAGCTGGAAGAAACGGGGCTCGCGGGTGTCGGTGCCGGCACCGAATCCGTCGGTGCCGCGCATGCCCTGAATGGTAAAGCGGTTGGTGTCGTGGCCGTAAGGCAGTTCCACGCTGTCTTGGTCGAGCCAGAAGCAGCGGTAAAATCCACTGGCTTCCTCGGGCAGTTGCAGGTCGAGGTCGAGATGGGCGCAGAGCACGGAATCCTGCGGCAGGAAGCGGTTGGGAGCGAAATCGGGCAGCGCATACAGCGTAACGAGCAGGGTATCGCCGGCGGTGCAGCCTTCGGTGTTGGTGTCGGAGAGCGACACGAATACGGAGACGGCGGCCTGCATGCGGTTGCCGCCGGTGCTTTCTAAGTCGGAGAACTTGAGCGATAGGGAATCCGCAGTGCCGGCATCCTTTCCGTTTATTTTCCATCGGAACAACCAGTCGGCATCGGGGAAGTATCCCTGCCGGGCGTTGAGGTGCAACAGAACGCTTGTATCGGCAGGCAGGGAGGCGTTGGAGATACAGAAAACGCTGTCTCTTCCCAGATTGACGTAGGGCGGCAGAAAACGTACGAAAGTGGAGTCGCGGAACGAGGTACAGTAGCCGTTCACTTCCACGGAAAAGGAGGGGATACTGTCGCCTGAAAAACGGATGGTTCTCAATGAGGAAGTGTCGCCATCGCTCCACAGATAAGAGAAAGTTGTGTCGGGGGCGCTTACGGCACTCAATAGCGCTTCGGCGGCCGCGCAAGAAGCTATGGTGTCGAGTGTAAGGCCGGTCTGCGGTTCGGGATAAGGACTGTCTTTAATCTGGATCGTGTCGGTTCGGGCATCGGGGCAGCCGAGGGCGGAACCGTCCAAAACGGCGTGGTAAAGCCCTTCTTTTTTCGCCCAGGCGCGGCTATTGTCGGCGTTCAGCACAATGGAATTATTTTTGAGCCACTCTTCCTTAAACCGAAACTTAAAGCCGACGTATTCCGGAGAAACTTTTAATTCCACCGAATCACCGGGGCAGAGGAAACGTACGTCCCGAAACGTGGTTTTCTCGGCGGGGCAACCCATGGAGAAGGCAAGGATCACGCCCTGATGGTGGTTCACCGCCTCGGTCATCGCGGCATTGTCGATTAAATCGAGTCCGATGGTTCTCGCGTTGCCGATTAAGAAAAATCGGTCGCCATAGGAGCAGAGGATGGGTTCGTAGGGCTGGTAAAGGTCTTTTAGATAAGTGCTGTCGGAAATGTGGAAAACATCTTCGTAGAGCCAGTCCGCGTTCAGGTAGGAACCCCAAAGCGGGGCGCTGAAATCTCCCGGTCCGTGCGTCGGAAGATCTTCGTTGTCGGGGATTTCCGGCAGGGGAATATCAGCGAAGAAAGTGGCCGAATCGTAGAGCAGCAGATAAGGCACGGCTGTATAGGCGTTGTTTCGGGCTTGATACAATCCCCCTGCAGGTGTGGGGATAGGATGCGTGTCGTCGTGGCTGTAAGCATAATCTTCCCCCGCATTTTTAAAGACACCGTTGCTGTAGTTGCGGCAATGAACGCCCTGTATCAGGTATTTTCCGTTAAAGGCATGGACTTTTTGAACCGTGCCGGGAAAAATGGTTATCCCGCTAATATCGTTTTTTGTGATTTGGGGGACAGCATACCATTCGTATCCTTCAGCCTGATCGGCGGAACTTGTTACAACCAACATCCACTCTTCGATAATTTGGGATAAGGAAACCTTGTCAACGCCTTGTGCGGGAAGGATAATGGATGTAGAGGCTTTTTCGGTATTTTTATTTACCAGACTTGAATTAAAAATGGAAGGCTCCAAGGGCAAGTAGTTGTCGGCCGGATCTTTGGTTAAAAGTAGCCATTCAGTGAAAGACAGTAGGCGGGGAGAAGATTGGTAGGGTTTGTTGGAAAGTATATTCCAATACGAAGGCGTGATGGCTGCATCGCTTGCATAATGTAAAAAAATCCCCTGAAAAGGGTAGGAATAAATGTAGTGCCTTACTGTATCTTCATACTCCTCGTGTGTATAATAGCCTAAAACCGTTCCGTATGCGGCGAAACTTACGTTTTCGGGATTCTCTTCGGTAGTTTGTGGCAGGTCAGGATTCAATCTGATAAACTCGAGGAGAAGATCTATTTTGGGGGGATAGTAAGCGATAGGATTTTGAGGATATCCTTCATAAGAAAGCATTCCTTGGTGTAAGGGGAGGCCCTGTAGGTCGAATTCGAAAAAGAAGGTCTTTCCGTTACGACGGGGAATCAAGGTTTTGGTTTCTTCAACGTTCTTCCATATTTGGTAGGCGTTTCCTATCACCATCAGGGTATGTCGTTCTGTACATTTTACTGTGGTGGCGAAGGCATTGTAGTAACCTTCCTCCAAGGCCGGAAGATAAGTGCTCCACTGCAGTTCTCCCTCTAACGAATAGCACGCCAGGAATGCATCGGTGTACCCGTCTTTTTCGTAGAAGTAACTGTTTTCTCCCCGTTTGAGTTCAAAGCCGGTGCCAGTACCGGCTTTGCCCACGATAAACAACTTATTATCGAAGCAGGTGGCATCATAAATCAGGAAGTCGCGGTCGGTCTGCGCCTTGCCTATGCTCTTGCCCCAGGCGCGATACACGCTTTCGGTCTGCGCAGAAAGCAACGAAAACATACTCAAACAAGCCGTTATCCCGATTAAAAGAAATCTTCTCATTTCCTTGGCTTATGAAATATGGCACAAGATAGCAAAAATTCGATTTTATCGCCTATAAAAAGAACGGCGCGTACAAGCCGCCTCCTCCTTTTCAACGAGGGGGTGTGCATAAAGCGGGGGTGAATTGTTGCTCGGCTCGTTTTGTTTTTATACTTTTGCCCTCACAAACCCTTAAAAACTTAAAAAAATGGCTTACAAAATTTCTGACAGCTGCGTAGCTTGTGGGTCTTGCATCGATGAATGCCCTATGGAAGCTATTAGCGCCGGGGACATCTACTCCATAGATCCGGACAAGTGCACCGAATGCGGTACCTGCGCCGGTGTTTGCCCCAACGAAGCTATCGCTTTGGCTTAGTTTCAACGCGCATTACACAAAAAGGCGGTCGGCGTATGCTTGACCGCCTTTTTTTTGTAAATTTGCTACCTTGTGTTCCTCGCCTGCGGGCGCGGACAAATCCATTGGCTATGAAATCGGGCAAGTCACTGCAAGAGCTTCAGCTGCTCAACTGCGTAAAGGTTCTGGAACGGGGCGAGACCCTGCTCTACCCCACCGACACCATCTGGGGATTGGGCTGCGACGCCACCAACGAGGAGGCCGTTTCCAAGATCTACCGCATCAAGGGACGGAGCGAAGACAAGAGCTTTATCATTCTCGTATCGTCGGTGGAGATGCTTCAGCGTTATGTAACGGAACTGCCACCCATGGCCTGCGACCTCCTGCAAGCCATGAGCGACACCCCCCTTACCGTTATCTATCCCCAAAGCGCCAACCTGCCCTCCAACGTGCACGCCGACGACGGCAGCATCGCCATCCGCCTGGTGCGCAACATCTTCTGCGCCCAGATGATCGAACGCTTCGGGAAGCCCGTCGTGTCCACCTCGGCAAACCTTTCAGGAGAGCCCTCCCCGCTCTGTCTGGCGGACATCTCCGAACAACTGATCAACAACGTGGATCACGTGGCCATCGTGGAAGACTCGCCCAATAGGGAACTTCGGCCCTCGCGCATCATAAAGTTAGAGAAAAACGGTATGTTCCGCGTTATCCGCGATTAGCCCCACGCCAAAAGCATACAAGTGAGCAACAGAATCCTCAAAACCATCCTGATACTTAGCGTGCTCGCCACGGTGGCCTGCCGTCCGCTGTACGCCATCAGTTTCCGGGGACCCAAGATTCCCAACACGCCGCTGTACGACAGCCGCCTCTTTCACTTCGGCTTCTCGTTGGGCATCAATATGATGAACTTCTCGATGAAGACCGACAAGAACTTAGGCTTCGACGGCGATACGCTCCTGGGCATGACCCACAGCTTTCAGCCCGGTTTCTCGGTGGGCGTGGTTACAGACCTGCGCATGGGCAAATACTTCAACCTGCGGTTCATCCCCACCTTCAGCATGGGGCAGCGCTCCATCACCTACAAGACCGACCTGCCCGGCCAAGGCATCAAGAAGGAAAGCAAGCAGATGGAGAGCATCATGGTGTTCCTGCCGCTGGAAGTGAAGTGGAAGGCGGCGCGCATGGTGAACAACCGCCCCTATGTAACGGCGGGATTCCAATACACGCTCGACATGGCCTCGCGCAAGATCAAGAAGAAATCGGCCGACGACGAGCCCGACGAATACAAGCTCAAGTTAGACCGGCACGACATAGGCGTTACCGTGGGCGTGGGCTGGGACTTCTTCCTGCCCTACAACAACAAGCTCGCGCTCGAACTGAAACTCTATTTCGGACTACTGAACCTGCTGATTCCCGACAACAATATCTACACCGACCGCATCAACAGCCTTACCAGCCGTATGCTGCAGATCAACCTCACGTTCGAATAAGCCATGCCGCAGCTTCTTTCGTTGGATTTTACGCCCGAAGCCTGGGGCAGCAAGGAAACGCTTTACGCACAGGCTGCGGCCACACTGAGGATTCCGAAAAAAGACATATCCCATATCCAGATACAGAAACTTTCGCTGGATGCCCGGGGGCGCGTTCCGCTGTACCGCGCCACGGTACAGGTGTTCGTGCAACCCGAACGATATGCGGATGAACCCCTGCGCGGATTTCCCCTGCCCTCCCTGGCCAAGGGCGCGCCCAGGGTGCTGATTGTGGGCATGGGGCCGGCCGGGCTGTTCGCCGCCCTCACCCTGGCCGCCGCCGGCATCAGGCCGGTGATTTTTGAACGCGGCAAGCCGGTGCGTGAACGCAAGCGCGATGTGGCGCACATAGGCCGGGGAGGCCTGCCGGATCCCGACTCGAACTACAGTTTCGGCGAGGGCGGCGCGGGCTGTTTTTCGGACGGCAAGCTATACACGCGCTCCAACAAACGGGGCGACATTCACCGCGTGCTGCGCACCTTCGTGCATTTCGGCGCCAAAGAGGAGATTCTCTATCAGGCACATCCCCACTTAGGAAGCGACCGCATGCCCGCCATGGTGGAGAAGATGCGCGAGAGCCTGTTGCAGGCCGGTGCCGAGATCCACTTCAACACCCGCATCACCGGCATCCATGCCGACAAGAAGGGGCGCTTTGCCGCCGTAACCGACCAGAACGGCACCGAATACAAGGCCGATTACCTGATTCTGGCCTGCGGCAACTCGGCCTGCGACCTGTACCGTTACCTGCACGGTCAAAACATCCTGCTGCAGGAAAAGCCTTTCGCGATGGGCGTGCGCCTCGAACACCCCCAGGAAACAATCGACGCCATGCAGTACAAGGGCGCGGAAAGGCGCTACAACCTGCCACCGGCCGAATATGCGTTTGCCGAACAATGCGCCGGCACGGGCGTGTTCTCGTTCTGCATGTGTCCGGGGGGCGTGGTGGTGCCGGCAAGCACGGTGCCCGACACCTTGGTGGTGAACGGCATGTCGGATTCGGGGCGGCGTTCCCCCTGGGCCAACGCCGGCTGGGTGGCGGGCGTGAACCGCGCGCTCTTGCAGCAGAACGGCTACAAACTATCCGATTCGCCCTTGGCCTTGCTGGAATTCCAGCAGCAGACCGAACGTCATTTCTTTACGCCCGGCAAGGGGCTGGCCGCTCCCGCCCAACGGCTTCCCGATTTCCTGAACCGCAAAACCTCCTCCACCCTGCCCCGTTCCTCCTATCCGCCCGGCGTCTTTACCGCCGACATGGGGCAATACCTGCCCGGCTTCATCGCCGAAGCCCTGCGCGAGGCATGGGAACGGATTGCCCGCAAGAAACGGGGATTCCTTACGCAGGAAGCCATACTGTTGGGGTTGGAGTCGCGCACCTCCTCGCCCGTGCGCATCGTGCGCGATGCCGAGACCTTAGAGCATCCCGACATGCCGGGGCTCTACCCCTGCGGCGAGGGCGCCGGATACGCGGGCGGCATCACCTCCTCGGCCATCGACGGCATAAACTGCGCCGAGAGGATAATAGCTAAAATATCGTAACTTCGCGACCATGAAAGGTATAATTTTGGCCGGCGGCGCCGGAACGCGCCTGCACCCGCTCACCCTGGCCATGAGCAAACAGATGATGCCCGTTTACGACAAGCCGATGATCTACTATCCGCTTTCGACCCTCATGCTGTCGGGCATCCGCGAGATACTGATCATCTCCACGCCTCAGGATCTGCCCAACTTCGAACGCCTTTTGGGCGACGGAAGCAGCCTCGGATGCAAATTTTCCTATAAGGTGCAGGAAGTGCCCAACGGCCTGGCGCAGGCTTTCGTGCTGGGTGAGAAATTTATCGGCAACGACAAGGTGGCGCTCGTATTGGGCGACAACATATTTTACGGCACCAGCATGCAGGCCTTGCTGCAATCCAACACCGACCCAGACGGGGGCGTGGTGTTCGCCTATCACGTGGCCGATCCCGAACGCTACGGCGTGGTGGAATTCGACAAGGACATGAACGCCATCTCGATTGAGGAAAAACCGGCCAAACCCAAGTCGAACTACGCGGTGCCGGGGCTCTACTACTACGACAACTCGGTGGTGGAAATCGCCAAGAACCTGAAACCCAGCGCACGCGGCGAATACGAGATTACCGATGTGAACCGCCACTACCTCGCGCAAGGCAAGCTTAAGGTGGGGCTGCTGGGGCGCGGCACGGCCTGGCTGGATACCGGCACCTTCGAATCGCTGATGCAGGCCGGACAGTTCGTGGGCACAATCGAGCAGCGCCAGGGCCTGAAGATCGGCTGCATCGAGGAAGTGGCCTACCGTATGAAGTTTATCGACGCCGACCAGTTGCGCCGCCTGGCCGAACCCCTGCTCAAGAGCGGCTACGGCAAATACCTGTTGAACCTCCTGAACACCCTCTAATCCCAATATGCCATGAAAGACTTCAACCAACTGCGGCAGATGATAGAAGAAGGACTGGCCAATCTGGAAATTCGCCGGGCGGCGCCCCAGTCTCTGTACACGCCCGCCGTCTATGTATTGCAGCAGGGCGGCAAGCGCATACGCCCCGTACTGGCTTTGATGGCATGCCAACTGTTCGGCAAGGATCCGCAGACTGCGCTCCAGCCCGCTTTGGGACTGGAAGTGTTCCACAACTTCACGCTTCTGCACGACGACGTGATGGACAAGGCCTCCATGCGTCACGGCATGCCCACCGTGCACGTAAAATGGAACGCGAACACGGCCATCCTCTCCGGCGACGCCATGTTTGCCGCCGCCGGCTCGCTGATTGCCAAGGCTCCCAAAGCCTGCCTGGCCGAAGTGCTGGATGCCTTCAATGCGTTGGCCTTGGGTGTGTGCGAGGGGCAGCAGTACGACATGGACTTCGAAAGCCATGCCACCGTGGCCCTGGCCGAATATATGGAGATGATACGCCTCAAGACCGCCGTGCTGATTGCCGGTGCCTTGCAGATAGGCGCGATCATAGGAGGTGCCGACGCCCAGGACCTGCAGCACCTGTACAGCTACGGCAACAAGATCGGCCTGGCCTTCCAGCTGCAGGACGACCTGCTTGACCTCTACGCCGACGAAAGCAAGTTCGGCAAGAAGATAGGCGGCGATATACGCGAGAACAAGAAGACCTATCTTTTTATCAAGGGATTGGAATTCCTCAACGAAGCCGAGGGCGAGAAACTGCAGAAGATCTTTGCCACACCTACCACGCCGCTCAACGAAGATGAGAAGGTGGCGGAGGTAAAGGCGCTCTATCAAAAGATCAATCTGCAATCGATTGTAAACAAAGATATCGAAGCCCTGTTCGAGCAGGCCGACGCCCAGTTGGACTGCATTCCCGCCGCCCACATCGACCCCGAGGCCAAGAAAACGCTGCGGGATTTCGTAAGCCGGCTCTTAGGGCGGGAATACTAAGAAGTTTGTTGCCTACAACGAAAAAGGGAAGCCTGATGGCTTCCCTTTTTTATTCGGTTGAAAGAAATGTTATTTTTCTTCCTTGACAAACTTGATGTTGTCGATACAGACAGTGTAAGTTGTGGGGGTGGCGGGTTTCTTCCACGATTCAGACCAAGACATATCGGCCCTTACCTTATTGACCTTTCCAAGAGCGGAAACATCTACGGAAGTCCATTCTTGCATAATGAACGTCTTGCCGTTGCGGAAATCACCGAGATAGACATCTACCTTGCCGGTTTCATCGCCATTGGCATTGTAGCCGGTAAACGTGGCCTTGACCCATTGACCGTCCATCAATGAGTCGTAGCTGTAAAAACCATATGCCATATATTGGTGCATATCCATGGAATTCATTACATCGAGAGAAACGATTTCGCGTTCCACGCCAACTTCAAATCCAAATTCGGGTTCATTGTCTTCGATGGCGTCGATGTTCAGCAATATGCCGAATTTATCCGAACCGTTGGCACCGGGATGTTCGGTGCCTTTGGGCAAGGCCACGCAATAAGGCAGCGGAGTTCCTTCCCTGCTTTCCGCAATCCTCGCCATACCGGACACCAAGGATCCGCAATACATCGTGTAATATTCAACGCCGGCAAAACGAACCCCCGATTCTTCGTAGAAAAATTCATCTCCGGTAATCACATTGGTCTGCTGTCCTGTCGGGAAAACACAACTTTCGAACGTAATGATATCGTATTTAGGATCCTGAGGTTCATCAGGTTTTTCCGGATCATCGGGTTTGGGATTTACAGGTTCTTCCGTTCCGGGTGTCGGATCGGGATCAGGGTCTTTTTCTTCGGAACACGCGGTGAAGGCCAATGCCAAAGGAAAAGCCATCAGCAACCATAACTTTTTCATCTTCGCTTAATTTATGATTAATAATCTATTTCCTAACGGCACGTTTCGCCATCTTACGTGCGGAGGCAAGTTCTTGCGTCCAGTCCTTAAGATCCGGTACGGCAGCGATACAAGCTCCTGTGATATGGTGAGCCGGGGTAGCGTCATCTTCGAGATCGTAGGTAAACTTATAGTTATTTCCTTCTTTCGAAATCGTAAGCGAACCTCCTGCCACAGGTGCGTAACCGATCACCTTGTTTTGGGCATCGTTATATTTAATGTATGCTGACGGAATAACTTCGCCTTCCGATTCATTGATAGCTCCGGGAATCAGCGCACCCGCCGACGGATTGCCTTCTTCATCATCGGTCTTTACCGTAAACGTACCCGTAGGCAGCTCGGAGGCATCGCCCGTAGCCGAAATAAATTCGAAGGTAAGTATTTCGGTTTCGTTGGCAATGGTTACTCCGTAGTTCACCGTTCCGTTAAGATAGAAATCGCCGTAATAATCGGCATAAGTGCAGGCCGTGGGCGTAACGATAATGTCTGACGTAAGCGTCGAATACACGGGTTTCAGGCCGGAAATATCCTGAATCTTTCCGGTGTACCGCATCTTTACCTTGTAGTTGTCCGGTGTGGTGCAATCCACCGTTACTGTATAATTGCCATCACCGTTGTCGGTAATCGTAAGCGTACCGGCATTGATCAAAGCGTAGCGTATCTTATAGTCGTCGCGCACTTTTTCAACATACGATTCGGCGGCGGTTCCCCCCATGCGTTCACCGATACGGAATGTGCCCGCTTTAGCCGTAGAAGATGCCGTATAGGTTCCCGCTATACCTTTTCCAGGTTCGGTATTGATGGAGAACTGTATTTTATGGCCTATTTCATTGGGATGGATGTAATCGGCCGTGATCTTATCGACATCGAAGAAACGGAGAATGTAGTTGTCGCATCCCGTCGTTTCGGAATCATCGTATTTCGCGAGATTGGCACGAACCGCTTCAATATCCAAATCGGCCTGGAATCCCCACCAGTCTTCATCTTCCCATCCGCTCTGGTCTTCGAAAGGAATTTTTCCCTCGTAGGTGAATTTCCATTTGGAACCGTCTTCTTTGGCGATAAAGTCGCAAACAATCTTATACCCCTTGTCGGCTGTATGCGTTACGGTAATCGTACCGTCCGAGAAACGGATAAAGCGGATACGGGACAAGGTGTCGTCTTCCGTCGCCACATTATACAGGGCCATCGTGTTTTCGAGCGTAAACACATTGACCCCTCCCTTCTCGCCGGGACGGTAGGTACCTTCAGGAAGCACGGGATTGGCATGATCCGGGTCAAGATTGGTAAAGATATCCACATCAAGTATATAATCGCCCGGTTTGAGGGGGAAGGACTGAAAACCGCTCATTCCCACTTCACCGGTGGCCAACTCAAAGTAATAGTTACCGAAATCTTTTTCGAACGTAACAAAATAGTAGCACTCCCAAGCCTTATTCATCGTCACGGCAGTAATTGTAGGATCCACCGGGGTTTCGGGAGCATCGGGATCGGGATTCGGAACAGGATCTTCTTCCTTGCATGAAGTAAATGTCATGGTCAAGACCGAAAACATAGCAACGGCCGTGCAGTAAAGCCATCGGCTCAAAAGATTTTTTTTCATTTTTTAGGGATATGATTAGTTTAAAAATTGTCTTGATGAATGGCGACGGAAAGAGTTCCCCTTTTTCCGCCGCCACAATCAACTCAGCGAATGTCTATCTAACTATCAACTTTTTAACAGAAATTCCGGTAGGAGAAATTCGGCGAACCATATACAAGCCTGCCCCACCCACGTCCACACGGCATTCGCCGTTCAAAGCACCTTGTCTAACCAAAACGCCCGACACCGAATACACTTCATAACGACAGGCCGTATTGCTGCAAATCACCAAACAACCGTTTTCGGCATATACACTCCATTGCGCCATCTCACGCTTATCGTTAGCCACCGTAGTTTTAGCGAACACGGCGGTAAGCGTGCTGTCTTGATCCAATACAAGCTTATATGCAGCGGTACAGGCCACGGTATCGGTTCCGCTCATCCAGGCCACAAATTCGTAACCGGTCTTGGCCGTGGCATTGATGTTCACTGCCGAACCCTTAACGTATTTTCCCGCTCCGCTCACTTCACCATAGGAGGCGTCATTCACATTCAAGACCAAGCTGACCGAATCGGGAAGCTTGTCTCTCAGCGTAACCGTCAGGTTTTCGGCATCCCTCACCACTACATTGTCTGGCTTGCCGAACGCAAAAGGTTTCGAATACCTTACCTGCAGGTAATAATTATACGTTGCCCCAATCTGCAGCGAAGAAGCCTTTTCCAAGGCCGCCGTAGAATCTACAAATACAGTGTTAGCCAAGAAATCGGTGTCGATAGTTCCGATCTGGGCATAACCCGTTTCGTTTTCCTCCTGTCGGAAAACCAAGACCTGCGAGATCTGGTAAACGCCTTCACCATTTTCATCCACATAGGCATCCTTCAGCGCCTGCGGCCATTCCCAGGTAAGCCTTGCTTTCGGATCGAACTCTATTTGGGCGGCCTTGGCATTGATCATGCCGAATAATTCAGGTATTTTGGCGAAAATAGAAAAGTCAACGGTATTTTCTTCTCCCTCAACGATGGCCGTTGTCGTGGCGGTATCGATGGATTCATGGAACACCATGAACCTAAACTCGGTTCCGATCAGACACCTTACCTTAAAGCTGAACATACCGACTGTATCCGTTACGGTGTCCGCCAACAGGGCGCCATCCATACCGTACATTTCCACGGTAGCGTTTTCCACCTTAACCATTTGAGCTTCAGCCGTCGGATACTGAATCCGTCCTGAGAAAATATAATCGGCCTCCACGCTCGGATGCAGCGTTACTTCTTGTACGGTGGCTACACTGTCAACCGCCATTTTCGACATATCGACGGTAATATCCTTGCGAACCGTTATATAGCCGACCTTGGTGTATTCGAGTTTATAAACCCCATCTTCAACACCGGAAATCAAAAACCCGTCATACCCGTAGGTTTCCGCGCTATCACTATAGGTTTCGTTGCTTAGCTTAACCTTTACATAACTCAAATATGCAGGATATCCCCCTTCTCCGTTTGCCACCAAACCGGTAACGTCCACCCCCACACGCTTCACGTTCAGGTTTTTACTTACCATATCCCCGTCCTCTCCCGCCAAATCAAATTCGAGCGAGTCCCTATTGTTGTCCGTAAACTGCCAGTTTCTGGAACGGTATGAAAGGCTTTTTCCATCGGTGGTCGTTAAATAACAGGAAACCTTTCCCACTGGAACGTCTTTAAATTCGTAGGCTCCGTTCCTGATTTCCGAATTAAACAGTTTTCCTTTCGAGGAAAGAACCAGATACAGGGTGTTCAATTTAGCCTCCGGCATAGTCAAACCCGCCGCAGCAATCGTCCCCTTAAGTGTTACCAAATTGCCCAAGTCTTCTTTCATCGGCATTTTCACCTCGACACCCAGCGTAAGGCTATCCCTAAGGTTGTACGAACCTGTTTTCGTTACCGTGACCGTAGCTTCTTTGAATCCTTCTTTCTGTGCCTTTATGGTGTATTCGTTCAATGTATCACATAAAAAGTACGTCGCAGAAGGGCTACCCCAAGAGTTTTTTTCAGTGTATTTGATTTCAGATTCTCCATCTTTTGGGGTACAGGTAAATTTAACCCCATCCAACGTGGAAAGCCAATAGCTCCCATCGTCAAGCTGTGCGAGCACGCTCAACCAAACATGAGCCGGATCATTCGCCGCCTCGATATCGTGGGTTATATCGGTCGTTTCAACTGTAATGGTTCCCGAATAGGAAACTACTGCCGTTTCATACCGGGTGAGATACGAAACAGTGTATATTCCGGATTCCACATTGTCAAAAGAATACACGTATTTTCCACTCTTACTTTCAACCAACGCCTTTAGGCTAATGCCCTCTTTTGTCAGAACAACCGTATCCGTTCCATTTCTATTTGGGGTTTTATTTTTTAATGCCCCTTTTTGCAAAAAGGCAACATTTCCGGAAACCGTTACGCCAGTGGCTGGTTCATCGCCTTCTGTCGCCCATACGAAACCGCAGGCAAGCATCAAGGTCATCAAAAAGAAAAAAAATTTCTTCATTGTTTGAATTTTGTTGGTTAGTTAATGTTTGTTTATCGGCTTATGATTCCTTGCAATCACTTGTCCAATCAAATAAACCGTATAAATGCAGTCAATCTTTGGCAGTAAAGAGCAATTCGATCACAACCTCACAATGGTAAAGATATAATAATATTTTCAGCGATGCAAGATATTTTTTTTACAAATTTGGGAACCTACAAGTTAAGCGTACTCTTGTACGTGACCGAAGTGCGACCCCCGAAGCAAGGAAGCATCTCGCCCTTAGAAACGACCGAATGCCACTTTAGATGATCTGAGAGGATAATTGCTCCTGCAAGGCCGCCCACTCATCCGTCTTGGCCGCCGCCAACCGTTTCTTTTCTTCGTATTTGTTGCAGTTCTCCACGGTGCACTGAGAAGCATCGGCAATAAAGAGCTTGTCCATTTCGGCCAGTTCGGCCTCGAGCGCGGTGATTTCCGCCTCCAATTTCTCGATGGCGTTGGCGATCTTGCGCTGTTCACGTTCACGCTGTTTCTTGCGTTCGCGTTCAGCGGCTGCATCTACCTTGGGCGTGGGAACCGCCACCTGTTCCTTGGCCTTTTCCACGGGTTTCCCGCCCGGCTTGCCGGCACTCTTTTCCAATTCCTGCAGACGCTCCATCTTGCGGTCGGACAGGAATACGGACACGTCGCCGATATGCGGCTTCACCTTGCCGTCGCGGAACTCATAGGTCTTGGTGGTGAGGCCTTCAAGGAAGTCGCGGTCGTGGCTCACCACGATCAGGCTGCCGTCGTATTGCAGCAAAGCCATCTTGAGGATGTCCTTGGAGCGCATGTCCAGGTGGTTGGTGGGTTCGTCCAACACCAAGAGGTTCACCGGCTCCAAGAGCAGCTTGGCCAGGGCCAGACGCCCTTTCTCGCCGCCCGAAAGCACCTTTACCTTTTTCTCGATGTCTTCGCCCGAAAACAGGAAACAGCCCAAGATATTGCGGATGCGCGTGCGCACCTCGCCCACAGCGATGTCATCGATGGTTTCGAACACCGTCTTGTTGCCGTCCAAGAGCGCGGCCTGATTCTGTGCGAAATAACCAATCTTCACGCCCGCGCCCAATTCCACCACGCCGTCGTGTTCGGTAATGTCGCCCACCACCATTTTCGAGAAGGTGGATTTTCCCTCGCCGTTACGCCCCACCAGCGCCACTTTCTCGCCTTTTTCCAGCACGAAATCGAAGTGCGAGAAAATCTGTTTCTCACCGTAGCGCTTGCCCGCGTCCTGCGCCCTAAGCACGATCTTGCCGCAATGGGGCGCCGGCGGAAAACGGAACGAAATGGCCGTGTTGTCGGTCTGATCCACCTCCACGCGCTCCATCTTGTCGAGCATCTTCAGGCGCGACTGTGCCTGCCGGGCCTTGGTGGCCTTATAGCGGAAACGTTCGATGAAACGTTCTATATTTTCTATCTCTTTCTGCTGGTTGTCGTAGGCGTTCTGCTGTATCTGGCGGCGTTCGGCGCGCTGTTCCACGTACTGCGAATAAGGCACGTTGTAGTCTTCTATCTTGCCTAATACGATTTCGATCGTGCGCGTGGTCACCTTGTCCAGGAATTTGCGGTCGTGGCTCACCAGCACCACCGCACCCCGGTAGCCCTGCAGGAAATCCTCCAGCCAAGAAATCGACTCGATGTCGAGGTGGTTGGTGGGTTCGTCCAGAAGCATCACATCCGGATTGCGCAGCAGTATCTTGGCCAGTTCCACCCGCATCTGCCAGCCGGAGCTGAACTCGGTGATGCTGCGCGTAAAGTCGCTGCGCTTGAAACCCAGCCCGAGCAACACTTTCTCGGCCATGCCCATGCGGTCGCTGCCGCCGATTAAGTGAAAGCGTTCGTTGGCTTCCGAAAGACGTTCTATCAACTTATGGTACTCCGCCGACTCGTAGTCGGTGCGTTCGGCCAACTGGGTGTTCAGCTTCTCGATTTCCCGTTCGAGCTCGTTAGTCTTGTCGAAAGCCGTAAGCGTCTCGTCCATCACCGTCTTGGTGGAATCGGGTATCATTTCCTGCGGCAGATACCCCACCTCATGCCCTGAAGTAAGCACGATGCTGCCCGTATCGGACGCCTGATGCTTCGACAAGATCTTGAGCAGCGTGGACTTGCCCGCGCCGTTCTTGCCCGTAAGCCCTATCCTGTCCTTGTCTTTGATGATAAAGGAAACGTTGTCGAAAAGGGTCTTGCCCGAAAAGGATACCGAAAGCGAATTGATGGAAATCATGAAACAGCCGGAGATTTTTTCTTAGGAAACCAGAAATCGCGTTGCGTGATGAAAAACACGACAAAACCTACCGTGATGGCCGAATCGGCGATATTGAACACCGGGCGGAAAAACAGCAGTTCGTGACCGCCCACCCAGGGCATCCAGCTTGGCCAGAAGCCGTGAACCAGCGGAAAATACAGCATGTCCACCACCCTGCCGTGCAGAAAGGGAGCGTAACCGCCGCCTGCCGGAAAGAGCTGCGCCACATGAAAATAGCTGTCGGAAAAAATCAGGCCGTAAAAGGCGCTGTCTATCATGTTGCCGATGGCGCCGGCCAAAATAAGCGAGAGCGAGACGATAAGGCCTCCACCCGTTCGCCTCTCCTTTTTCGAAAGCGGGGTTTCGGCCAAGGCGAGGTTGCGTTTCCGGTTGATCTTCGCCAGATACCAGACCAAAAACACGATGGCCGCCAAACGTATCAGGCTCAGGAGCAGCTTGCCGCCGTTTCCGCCGAAGCTAAACCCGAACGCCATGCCCTCGTTCTCCAGGAAATGAATCTTGAACCAACCGAAAACGTCGATCTCGTCGCCTATGCGCATGCTCAGTTTAATCCAAAACTTACTCGCCTGATCCACAAGCAAGACAAGTACCACCACACAAACCGGTAAATGCCGTCCGCACCAGGCCGTAAATTTCTTCATGCGCGTAATCAGATTTTAGTCTTCGTTGCCCTCCGCCGCCATGGGGCGCTTGTGCCGGTCGTTTTTGGCATCCACGCTCAAGGTTGCGTGAGGAACCACTTTAAGACGTTCCTTATCTATCAGTTTTCCCGTTTCACGGCAAATGCCGTAGGTCTTGTTCTCGATACGCACCAAGGCCGCCTCCAGCGAAGCGATAAACTTCTGCTGACGGTTCGCCAGCCTTGCGTTCTCTTCTTTGGACAGCACCTGGTAACCTTCTTCCAGCACCTTAAAGGTGGGCGAAGTGTCGTTGATATCGTTCTCCCCGTTATTGGTATAAGCCTCCATCAAGGAATCCAAGTCCAACTTAGCCTTTTCAAGCTTGTCCAAAATAATCTGTTTGAATTCCGCCAACTCTTGGTCGGAATAGCGATTCTTCTCGCCGTTTTCCTTTGGTTTCATAGTTTCGGTTTTGTTTGTAGAACAAGCCCTTAAGAAACTTTTTCGATGCAGATACGCACCGTGATTCCGGGAGCCAGTTCATGTGTGGTTTCTGCCTGCATCCCGCTGCCGTCGGCAACATCCAGGCTGCAAGCCAAGGTTTCGGAGCAAATATACGCATTATAGTGCTGCAATGCGGGAGCCAGCGCAGCATTGTTTTCAACCGTCACACGAATCTTGTCGGTAACGTCCAGGCCGCTGTCCTTGCGCATATTCTGAATGCGGTTCACGATCTCGCGCGCCAAGCCTTCTTCTATCAGACTGTCTGTCAAGGCTATGTCGAGCGCCACGGTCAGGGTGCCTTCGTTGGTCACCGCCCAGCCGGGAATATCTTCGGTAAAGATATCAACATCCTCGAGCGCGATTTCCACCGGCTGCCCCTCGATCTGCGCGGCCATCCGGCCGTTCTGCTCCAGATTGTTGATGGCATCGGTGTCCATGGCGGTGATGAACGCGGCGATGGCCTTCATCAGCTTGCCGTACTTGGGCCCGAGCACCTTGAAGTTGGGCTTGATGGTCTTGCTCAGGAAGCGCGGGTCGGTGATGAATTCCAGTTCCTTTACGTTCACTTCCGAGAGGATGAGCGCCTGAACCTTTTCCACCTGTTCCTTGAAACGGGCGTCCAGGGCGGGAATCATTACCTTTTGCAGGGGCTGACGCACCTTAAGGTTCTGTTTCTTACGCAACGAAAGCACCAGGGAACAGATTTTCTGCGCCAACTGCATGCGTTCTTCCAGCGCCTTGTCTTCCCATTCGGGATGCAGGGCGGGGAAATCGCAGAAGTGCACCGAGGCGTGCTTGTCGCGTCCCGTTACCGCGTTCAGGTCGTTATACAGCCTTTCGGCAAAGAAAGGCGCGATGGGCGCAATCAGTTTGGAAAGCGTTTCCAGACAGGTGTAGAGAGTCTGATAGGCCGAAACC
The DNA here is from genome assembly GCA_023667315.1 of Ruminococcus flavefaciens. Classification (GTDB taxonomy): domain Bacteria; phylum Bacteroidota; class Bacteroidia; order Bacteroidales; family P3; genus Pullibacteroides. The sequence continues at coordinate 79,622 of JAMPAI010000003.1, read as the reverse complement.
TTGTCTTCGCCCTGACCGCCCTTCCAGAAACGGCGGCGGCTCAGGCGCACGTACCAGTTGCTGAGGCGTTCATCCACAAAGGTCTGCACCAGGCGGCCGGCACGGGTGGGCTCGTATTCTTCCAAAGCCTTGTCGACCCCGGCCACCAGCGTGTTGAGTTCCGAAAGGATCCAGCGGTCTATTTCGGGGCGGGAGGCGTAGGCCATGTCGGGTTCCTTGTACGAGAAACCGTCGATATTGGCATAGAGGGCAAAGAAACTGTAGGTGTTGTAGAGCGTTCCGAAGAACTTGCGCTGCACCTCGGCGATGCCTTCCTCGTCGAACTTAAGGTTGTCCCAAGGCTGGGAGTTGGTAATCATGTACCAGCGCGTGGCGTCGGGGCCGTATTTCTCGATGGTCTTGAACGGATCCACGGCATTGCCCAGACGCTTGGACATCTTGTTGCCGTTCTTGTCGAGCACCAGGCCGTTGGAAACCACATTCTTGTAAGCCACCGAATCGAACACCATGCTCGCGATGGCATGCAGGGTGAAGAACCATCCGCGGGTCTGGTCAACGCCCTCGGCGATAAAGTCGGCAGGGAAGTTATGGGTGAACCTGTCCTTGTTCTCGAACGGATAGTGCAACTGGGCATAAGGCATGGAGCCGCTGTCGAACCACACGTCGATCAGGTCGGGTTCGCGGAACATCTTCTTGCCGGAGGGCGAGACGAGCACGATTTCGTCCACATAGGGGCGGTGCAGATCGAAGCTTTCGTAGTTGGCCTCGCTCATATCGCCGTCCTTGTAGGCATCGAAGGGGTTCTTGGCCATGAATCCGGCCTGCACCGACTTGGCGATCTCGGCCTTGAGTTCGGCCACCGAGCCGATGCAGATCTGCTCGCTGCGGTCTTCCGAAACCCAGATGGGAAGCGGCGTTCCCCAATAGCGGGAGCGCGAGAGGTTCCAGTCCACGAGGTTTTCGAGCCAGTTGCCGAAACGCCCCGTGCCGGTGGCCTCGGGCTTCCAGCCGATGGTCTTGTTGAGATCTATCATCTTGTCCTTGCAGGCGGTGGTGCGGATGAACCACGAATCGAGCGGATAGTAGAGCACGGGCTTGTCGGTGCGCCAGCAATGCGGGTAGTTGTGGGTGTGTTTCTCGCTCTTGAAGAGTTTGCCCTGTTCCTTGAGCATGATCACGATTTCCACGTCGAGGCTCATGTCCTTGTCGGTCTTGGCGGGGTCGTAGGCGTTCTTCACGAACTTGCCTTCGTAGGCGCGGTAGGCGTCCACATCCACCTTGGCCTTCACGAACTCGGGGCTGAGGCTGTCGAGCAGGCAGAAACGCCCCTGACGGTCCACCATCGGCATCTGACGGCCGTTTCGGTCGAACATCAAAAGCGAACCTATACCCGCCTTCTGCCCCACGCGCGCGTCGTCGGCCCCGAAAGTGGGCGCGATATGCACGATACCCGTACCGTCTTCGGTAGTCACGTAGTCGCCCAAGATAAAGCGGAAACTGTCGTCGGGGCGGCTCCAGTCGTCGGTCTTGCCGCCTCCACCCACGGCAGTGGGCTTCACCCAGGGAATAAGCTGCTCGTAGCGCAGGCCTTCGAGCGCGGTGCCTTTCACCGTGCCCAGCACCTGATAGGGCAACTCCTTGTCGCCTTGTTTATAGTCCTCGAACTTGAGGTCGGAGTTCTTGAAGAACGAACCCATCAGCGCATCGGCCAGAATCACCGTGCAGGCCTCGCCCGAATAGGGATTTACGGTCTTCACCAGGTTATAGTCGAAGGAGGGGCCCACGCAAAGCGCGGTATTGGACGGCAGGGTCCAAGGGGTCGTCGTCCAGGCCAGGGCGCACACTTCCTCGCTCTTTACATCGGCTTCAAAAGGCAGTTTCTGGCCGGGGAGCAACCGGAACATGGCCACGCAGGTTGTGTCCTTTACGTCGCGGTAGCAGCCGGGCTGGTTCAATTCGTGGGTGCTGAGCCCCGTGCCGGCCGCGGGCGAAAAGGGCTGGATCGAGTAGCCCTTGTAGAGCAGGTCTTTCTGATACAGTTCCTTGAGCAGATACCAGACGCTCTCGATATACTTATTGGTAAAGGTGATGTAGGGATGCTCCAGATCGACCCAGTAGCCCATGCGGCGGGTCAGGTCGTCCCACAGATCCTTGTATTTCATCACCTCCTTGCGGCAGGCGGCGTTGTATTCTTCTACGCTTATTTTCTTGCCGATGTCTTCTTTGGTGATGCCGAGATTCTTTTCCACGCCCAGTTCCACAGGCAGGCCGTGGGTGTCCCAGCCGGCCTTGCGCTGCACGTTGAAGCCCTTGAGGGTCTTGTAGCGGCAGAATATATCCTTGATGGTGCGCGCCATCACATGGTGGATGCCGGGTACGCCGTTGGCGGAGGGAGGGCCTTCGTAGAACACGAAATCGGGATGCCCCTCACGGTTCTTGAGACTTTGTTCAAAGCAATGGTTTTCTTCCCAATACTTCTGCACGCTCTCTCCGATCTGCGGGAGGTTGAGCTGCCTGTATTCGTTGTATTTGCTCATCGTACAAACTATACCTCTGTATAAAGGTTGCAAAGATACGAATAAGTCGAGTGCAAAAGCAAAGCTTGCTTTGATTTTGCCGAGACGGAGTATCATTCACACCCTCATCGGTCGTTTTTGACAGTTTCCATCGGTCGTTTTTGACAGTTTTCATCGGTCGATTTTGATTAATTCCATCGGTCGATTTTGATCAATCTTTCAGGCAGCCGACGGGTATCACCTTTACGCCGTCCTCGCGGGTGTAGGCCATTTCGCCGCCGGTAAGCACCAGCAGCAGGTCGGGAATCCTTATGGCATGTTTTCTATCCGCCGCGTTCCGCAGTTCTACCAGGTGTTTCAATTCCAGAAGATGGCTTGCCCCCTCGTCGATATCCCTGCTACCCAACTTACATTCTATCAAGGCATAACGACCGTCTTCCAAATGCAGCACGGCATCCGCCTCCAATCCACTGCGATCCCGATAATACGACAGGCGCCCACCCATACCCTGGGAGTACACCTTCAGATCGCGCATGCACAGGCATTCGTAGATAAAGCCGAAGGCCAACAAATCCTGCTCGAGGCTCTGCGGCGAGGCTCCGGTGGCGGCCACAGCCATGGAGGGATCCGAAAAGCAACGCTTCTTGCCCGTCCGAATGGTGGTCTTGGAACGGATGGAGGGGCTCCAGGCCTCGATATCGTCTATCACGAACAGTTTTTCCAACGCGCCCACATAGTCGTTAAAGGTTGATAAGGCCGTGTTCTCCATTTCGGCCTCCACATCGGCCAGCATCTGCGTTTTCTTGGCCAAGGAGCAGATGTTGCGGGCATAGGATCGCATAATCAGACGCGCCAAGGCCGGATTCCGTTTCCGATCGTCCACCCGCGAAATATCTTCTTCGCAGATGATGTTAACGTAATCCTTGGCTATCATAAGCTTGCCCCTGTCGCTCATCTTGCCGAGCGATGCCGGCCACCCGCCCCTGCAGGCGGCAAAAATCAGTTTTTCCACCGACAGATCGGACGTAACGCCGTCAATATCGAGTTTTTTATCGTCGAAAAGTTCCTGCAGCGAGATTTTTCCGTTCGATTCCCGCGATTCGTAAAGGCTCATGGGATACATCTGCATCTGCGAGATACGCCCAGTGCCGGTATGCATGATGGCGCTGCTGTCGATTACGGTGGAACCGGTAAGAATAAACTGCCCCCTTTCCTGCCGCTCGTCCACCGCATGACGCACCGAGTCCCACAGCACCGGCGCCACCTGCCATTCGTCGATCAGCCGGGGCGTGTCGCCCTTAAGCAGCAACGAAGGCTTGATTCGGGCGGTGGCCAGATAGCTTTCCCGATTGTCCGGATCCTGCATCTTAAGCACGCTCCTGGCCTGCATGGCCGCCGTAGTGGTTTTACCACACCATTTAGGCCCCTTTATCTGCACCGCACCAAAAGCTTCCAAGCGCGTCTCAAGCAGACCATCCGCAATACGTTTAAAGTAGTCCATATAACGCCTCCTTTTACAAAATGCAAAATTAGTGATTTATTTCGATTTACAAAATTTATCGGTCGTTTTTGATAGTTTTTGTCGGTCGATTTTGATTAATTCTATCAGTCGATTTTGACAGTTTTCATCGGTCGATTTTGATGATTTTTGTCGGTCGATTTTGATCTCAAATTTTACGGAGAGCCGACCCGCAGGCAGATTCCTTGCGATAAAACATTCAATCAACCTATCATATAATAAATATTTATACTATTTTTGCATATTATATGATGTATTGAAAGCGACATGGCGAAGAATACGATGGGCACGAAACTGCCCCGTAAATTAGAACAGAAGATGAGCCTGATGGGCAAACAGATACGCCTGGCCCGATTGCGCCGGAACCTCAGCATCGCGCAGGTGGCCGAACGCGCCACTTGTTCCCCGCTCACGGTGGCACGCATCGAAAAAGGCGCCCCCACCGTGGCCATCGGCATCTACGCCCGCGTGCTCTACGCCCTGCAATTGGAATACGACCTGTTGCTGCTCGCCCAAGAAGACAAATTGGGCCGGACGCTACAAGACCTAAGCCTGAAACACCGGCAACGGGCCTCGAAAAAGGAGTAAGACACCAAAGTCTGCTGATTAGCCGCGCTTCCAACGAATCCGATACCGATATTCTATTGAACGCCGCAAGCGAATATATGCTCAGCCAAGAAAGAGGCTCCGCCATCCTCAACGAAGTAAAGGACGCCATGGCCACATGGCAGAGAGAGGCTCGGAAATTGGGGCTCTCCCAACGCGATATAGATAGGTTCGGAGGACGGTTCGAACTCTGCCATGACGTAAAAGTATAGCGGAGTCATAAACATCGACGATATAAACACTACGTTCATAAAGGTCGGATGAAATCCAACGATAAACTACCTTAATCTATATCCTTGAAAAATTCGCTGAGGGTGATTTGATGTATGTCCAGGATACGGAACAGCGATGCCATTGTGATATTACTGCCCTTTTCCATGCGCCAATAACTAATACGGTTTAATTCATGGTCGTACGCAAAAATTTCCGCGCTAGTGTAACCCTTTTGGATACGCAGATCTTTGATATGGGCACCGATTTGAGCAATGCGCAAAACTTCTTGCTCAGATTGTTGATGACATTTAGAACCTTTCTCATTCATTACAGCAACTCTTTGCCGTAAAACGGGCTGTTGTTGCAGGCTTATCTGTTCTGAAACAGGACTCATATCCATTACCGCAGATTTCATTCATTCGATTTCAGAGGACAAAAGTACCATGTACCATCAAGTGTATAAACCGCAATTATGTAAACATAATTTATTAGGACTGCATATGTTGGGTTGAATATCCAATAATGGAAGACTAAACTTGCAAACTATATAATGCTTTCTGCATAAAGCAGAAACATTGTAATATTTAACAACCATAAAATAGGAAAAGAAATGAAACGAATAACTCTTTTGATTATCTTTTTTATATATAGTTATTCCATTTCTTTATTTGCACAAGAAAGATATTCAACTGCCGTATATAGAGCAAAAGCAGTATTTATAGCTGTTGCGAAAGGAGATGTGTCCACATTAAAATCTTTCTGCCACCCCGACTTTTATGTGGAAAATTTTCCCTATAGCGACTATGAAATCAAGGATATACTCTTAAGTGTTCCTAAAGAGAAAAGAGACATATTAATCAACGATATACTTTATCATTCGTCTGTTTCAACATTAAGAAGTAGAGATGGATATGTAGTTACCGTAGTCTTTACCAACCAAAGAACAGGAAAAACATATTCAATTCAACTTCTAGATGAAGAAGAAAATGACAATTGGAAAGTAATAGACTATTATTACAATAACCAATAAATACCATGGCTTTAATTCAATGCTCCGAATGTGGGGCACAAGTTTCAGACTTAGCGAAAAACTGTCCTCAATGCGGAGTTCCTCTTAAAAATGAAAGGACTCAAAATAGACAGCACAGCCATCTTTATACAGGGAGCGAGTCCTACCAACAATATACATCGAATCATAGTTGCCACTATGGTCCAAATTCCTATGGACAAGCAGAATTTTCTTATCGTCCTCATCCAAAGCAATATTGCCTTGAATACCCCAAGCTAACCTTTGGAGAAGCCATAGCTGAATGCTTCAATAACTATGTCACTTTTTCAGGTCGAGCCCGACGTTCTGAATACTGGTTTTTCTATCTGTTTAATACGCTAATAAACTTCATCCTATGGTGCTTTTTAGGTATATTCTTAGGAGATGAAGATGGAATCGCCATCGGGATCATTGTAATTACAGCCATCTATAGACTTGCTGTTTTTCTTCCTGGCTTATCTGTATCTGTCCGTCGATTACATGACATCGGAAAGAGTGGAGCCAATCTTTTTTGGTCATTAGTACCTATTGTTGGCTGGATTATGTTTTTTTGTATGGTTTCTACAAGATTCCGATGTACATGATAATGAGTATGAACCTTCGACGAAATACAACTAATAAACATACATTTAATTACTAACAAAAAAAACACTTAAAATGAAAACATTTAAATTCATCTTGTGCATTGCTATCGGAGTGATGGCATGCATGTTCACTGCGTGCTCGAGTTCAAAAACGGCTTCAGAGAAGCCACATAAAGAAGAAAGTTTGGAAGGGGACAATGTGAGAAAGCAGCAAATAAAGTTGCAAGGTTTCGAAGAAATAGAAACATTAAATGATGAGGGTACAGGTATGATAAAAATGCCTCATGTGTATTTTGTCGGTACGGCCAAAGCGGATAATAAACGAGCTGCGATTAGCCTTGCCCAAAGGAATGCTTATTCAACAATCTCGCTTGTATTACAAAATGCTGTGAAAGCACAAGCCGAGCAAGGAACATTGATAAATAATGGTAAGACACAAGAGGCGGTAAAAGAATACTGGAATCAAGTAAGCATCAGTTTAACCAAGGCCTGTATGCCATTGGGCGATGGTATAATTGAGTATAATCCTACAACAAAAATGTATGATGTTACTGCAAAAGTGGGTACGAGGGGAGACCGCTTCAATAAATTGTTAGATAATGCGGGAGCATTTAGGCCGGCAGATCTTCAAGGGGAAGAATTAAAGAATTTTATCGATGTGAATAATGCGATTATTGACGCGGTAAAAAGTTCCTTCAACTAAAAGAAAAATCATACCCTATAATCGTGAGAAAGATCTGTCTTATATTATTGCTTTTGTTTTGCATATTTGGACAGTATGATTATGCGAGGGGAGAATATGGGTATCCGCCAGAGTGGAAAGAATATACTCTTGGCGGATACTTGTATGACATACAAAGTGATTCAAACAGTAGAAATCAATCCGAGGTGTTTTTCAAAGACCAACTGCTTGATGTTGCCCGTGCCAATATAGCCAAACAGATAGAGTTAAAAATACAGGACTATGCACGGATGAAGACATCTGTAGTGGATGGTCGTAGTCGTGAGGATTATGGTTCGGAAACAAAATTCAACACTAAAGCCAACTTAAGGTTTGTGGAAACACAAACTTTCTATGATGCGAGTAAGAAAGAAGGTGCTGTAGTAGCCTACATCAGTAAAGAAAGGATACGAAACTTCTACTCAAACGAGCTCTTATTGTTGAACAATAAAATTGAAAGTGCAATTACGAATGCCGAGAACTATATATCGGAGGGCCTTAAGTCTCAAGTTGTAACCGAATTGAAAACAGCACAACTATATTTTTCCGACATGGAAGAACCTTTAGGATGGATGAATATTTTTGGTTCGTCATCTTCCGAATTGAATCAATGGCAGAGCAAGTTGAACAATAATGAACGGAAGATAAAACAATTATTAGCGGAGCAACAATACGGCACACGAATTTACCTTGAATGTAAAGCGGATTTGTTTGATACTCCGTACCCCCTGTTGGAGAAAGAATTGAAAGGACTTTTATCAAAAATAGGTTGCAGTTTCACTCAAGAAGCGTCTTCGGCCGATTGGGCTATAACCGTTTATTGTTCGGCGAGAGAATCCAATCATATCATTATGGGTAATATGCATGCATATTTTGCTTATGTAGATGCTGTTATTACCCTGGATTGGGGCATAAGGTCGCAACGTGTTATGGAAGATGCTGTTTCCGAAAAAGGCGGTGATACACGCAGTTATCACGCAGCAGCCGAGGCCGCCTATAGGCAGATAAAAGAGATATTGGTGGAACGTTTAAAACAAACCATACAATGAATAGAATCCTGACACCCTTATTGGCATGCTGTTTGGTTTGCATAGGAAATACTCAGACAAATCCTAAGATTGCGATTTTTGACCCTACGGCAGTTTCTGTGTCGTTGGGAAGTGGCGCGAAAGATGCGATAAGGGAGCTTATAAGTTCAACCGTTGTGAACTCAAAACGGTACACGGTATTGGAACGTGTTTTTCTGGAAAAGATATTGCAAGAACAAGCGTTTTCACATTCCAGCATGGTGGATGACAAAGATGCAGTAGCTATAGGCAAGTTAGCAGGCGCAGAAAAGGTGTTACTCTCTGTACTGACTCCATCTTCTGAAAAGATTGAAAAGATATTGTTTACTGTAAAATTGCTGAATATTGAAACCTCTAGCGTAGAGTATCAACAAGTTTATTATGCAAGGGATATAACAGACTTGATGAAAAATCTTCAAGCAATGATATCGAAATTCTGTAATGCAATTGACCTATATGAAGGGGAAGAGAAAAATGGGAAACCACATGGTCAGGGCGTGATGAAAAACAAAGAAGGTGTTTATAGTGGAACTTGGGTAAATGGTTTAAGACATGGCAGGGGAAAGATGGACTGGGGATCCCGATATTATGAAGGAGATTGGTTTAATGATAAAGAGCATGGAAACGGGGTTAAGCGTTATGGCAATGGCAACGAATATAATGGAGAATGGGAACATGGAAAGGAATCAGGCAGAGGAGTTTTATCATATAAAAATGGAAATCGTTTTGAAGGCGAGTTTTTGAATGGTAAACCGGTAAGGGGGGAGCTTATATTGCCAAATGGTAATAGATATGAAGGGACTTTTAATGAATTTGATGGAACCTTCCCAAAAGAAAGAGGCAATGTTGGTGTCATGAAGTACGTCAATGGCAATAGATTTGAAGGTCGTTTTTACCCAAGCGGACTGCGCTGTGGAGTAATGTTTTATCTAGATGGAGGCCGTTATGAAGGCAACCTCGTTAATGATAGGAGGGTTCATTATCAAAGGGAGTGGGACATAGATGGAGGTGTTAGTTATTATTACGACAATAGCCCGGCGACGATGTATTACCCCAATGGCGACACATATAAAGGATATTGGAAGAATGATAAAAGAGATGGGGAGGGCGTTATGATATGGAGTGATGGCTCGCGATATGAAGGTCATTGGAAAGATGATGTGATGCATGGATGTGGGAAAATGGTTTCACCAAAGGGTAAAGAAAAAGCAGGATATTGGTCTAATGGGGTAAAGGTATCAAGAAAATGCAACTAATAAACAAATATCAATATGAAAAAGAATGGTTTTTACAAAAGCATCATACTTGTATGGCTGGTGATGAATGCTTGTTTAGTTTATGGGCAGGTGGGGTTCAAGCAGGTGGCGGTATTGAATCCGGTGGATGCCAAAGGCAATGTCAATGACGGTATCAAACTTCTTTTGCGAAGCAAGGTGACGACGGCTATTATGACAACACCGGGTTATGGCGTTTATGATCGATTGGATTTGTCAAAATATTGTCTGAACATGAGTTTCAGAGAACAGGAGTGGTGGACAATAATCAAATTCGTGAGATTGGTAAGATGGGAGGCGTTTCCTATCTCATCATCATAGAGGTTGCGAACTATGATATGTCGAATGTGATATTATCGGCTAGGATTATTGATGTGGTAACCGTCCGATTAATGAATTCGGCGGAAGAAATCGCAGGTATAAGTCCCGATAAAATGGAACAGAGTTGTCGGAGTTTGATTGCCAAATTATTGAAATTTCAGTCGACGACGGCTTGGGCCGAAGATCCTTCTTATTCAAAACCCCAATTTGGCGATTATACGGAAAAGGTGTTCGGTATTGATATGCAGATGGTGTACGTGGAGGGTGGTTCTTTTATGATGGGATGTACGGGTGATGATTGTGCTTGGAATGAAAGAAATGTACATCGGGTGACGTTGGATAGTTATTATATCGGCAAGTTCGAAGTGACACGGGGGCAATGGGAGAAAGTAATGGGGACATCGATATATCAGCATCTTGACAAGATTAATGCACAAGCCGGAACAAATATGAGGGTGGATGCTGCAGGATTGGATTATCCGATGACTTACGTTTCGTGGGAAGAAGCGACGGCGTTCTGTGAGGAATTGAGTCGCCGGACGGGCAAGAAGTATCGCTTACCGACAGAGGCGCAGTGGGAATATGCAGCCCGGGACGGAAATAAAAACGGCAGTTCAAAATACAGCGGCAGTTCATTGGTGGATATGGTGGCATGGCATAAAGATAATAGTGGAGGTTTTCTGCATCCAATCGGAAAGAAACGGGACAATCTGTTGGGCATTTATGATATGAGCGGTAATGCATGTGAATGGTGTAGAGATTGATATGAAGAATACTATTCTGATACCGAGGTTAGTAATCCTCAAGGTCCTTCAAGCGGGAAACACCACGTGAGGCGGGGTGGTTGCTGTACGTGTTTCACGTTTCTATGTAGCGTTACGAACCGTAACTCTTGTCATAGTTTGGGGCCTTATGGCCATACTCATTGTCTTGGCTTCCGTGTGGTCTGTGAACCTTAAGGTGAAGACGTGTTTGCTTCCAACTTTCACGAAGAATAATTCAGAAGTCACGGAAGCCAACACCCAAAATCGATGTGTATGATTGGGGAAACAAACATATCGTTTCGTAAAAGCAGTTCGCATAAATGCGGTTGTAGTGTTATTGGCACCGATATATTTTTGCAGAACTAATCAATAAACTATAAAAACATGAAAAAAATCATTGTTGTCACCATGACTATTTTTGTTTGGATGGTAGCATTTGCAGGCCAAAAAAGTCTCCCTAATGGTGCAGTCGCTTTTTGGCAAGATCAGACAAGTGTTATTGAATACAACAGTTATCGGATTGAAGTTCAGTTATCTAAAAAATGTGATTTTAACGTATGGGGGACAGTAACCGTTGGAGGACAAAGCAAGCCTCTTTTTATTGATGCTGGAAAAACTATGGGATATGTCGATTTTGAAAATCTTGATAATGGTCGCAGGTATTCTGTGTCTGTAGTTATTAAGAACTAATCCTGGAAAATTATAGGAGATATGGAAAAAAGGAAATTAGAAGTTCAGTCTCGTAGAGATTTCTTCAAAAAGGCAGCAAAAGCCACATTACCAGTATTAGGAGTGATAGCTTGTTTTGCACTTCCGACACATAAAGCTTTAGCGGCAATGGAATGCAATGGGTGTACAGGGGGATGTTTAGGGTCATGTGCTGGAAATTGCGCTGGAGATTGTAAAGGCGGTTGCAATTATACTTGTCAAGGTGCTTGTGCCACAGGGTGTAAATCTTCTTGTGGTGATATGTGCAAGTAATAATCATTACAATTATGAAGAAGATATCGAGAAGAGAACTTTTTGCCAAGTCGGCAGAAAAAGTTTTGCCAATCATGGCGTTGTTAATATTACCGACATTAACAATTAATCAAACACATGCAAAAAAATCTGCTTCAGATTGTCAAGGTTCATGCATTGGCTATTGTAGCGGTGATTGCTCGGGGACCTGTAACTCCTCGTGTTACGGTAAGTGTACATATACGTGCTCTGGTTTTTGTCAAGGATGTTCTGGGAATTGTACAGGATCTAGTGCTCAGTGTACGAAATAATGTTAGTTTATTTTATCATTGAATGGTAAAAAATAGTTCGACAAGCTGGCAGTCTGGGGGGGCGAAGAACATTACGTTCATTGTTACTAAAGACTGCCAATTAGCATGTAAGTATTGTTATTTGGTTGGGAAAAACGAAAAGGAACGGATGTCGTGGGATATTGCGAAGCGTTCTATCGATTATATTCTTGACCATGAGAAGGATTTTTTGGAAGCGTCAGTCATTTGGGATTTTATTGGAGGAGAACCTTTCCTTGAAATAGAACTTATTGACAAGATTTGCGACTATATCAAATCCGAATTATTTAGGCGAAATCACCATTGGTTCGATTCTTATCGATTTAGTTTTTCGACAAATGGAATCAATTACGATAGTGAAAGAGTGCAACAATTCATCAAAAAGAACCATTCTCATCTGTCTATCGGCATCACTATTGATGGAACGAAACGCAAGCACGACTTAAATCGTATATGGAAAGGAGATGGGCCGGAAAAAGGATCCTATGGTGATGTTGTGCGGAATATTCCGTTATGGCTATCTCAATTTCCCAATGCCAGCACCAAAGTGACAGTTAGCAGTGCTGATATTCCTTATATCAAAGAGAGTGTATTGCATTTATACTCTCTTGGAATTCACGAGGTAAATATCAATTGTGTATTCGAGGCAGTATGGACTGCGGTGGATGACAAATTGTTTGAGGAGCAATTGATGCAACTGGCCGATGCTATTATAGAAAACGGCTATTATCAGGATTATGCTTGTTCGTTCTTCTCGGAGTTGATAGGGAAGCCTATGGACAAACAGTTGGAGAACCAGAATTGGTGCGGTGCAGGACGGATGTTGTCAATAGATGCAACTGGCAATTTTTATCCGTGTACACGTTTTGCTCAATACTCACTTCGGGAGAAAAAAGCATGGATTATCGGAAATGTTCAGGATGGCATCGACAAGAATAAATTACGTCCCTTTCTAGCGTTGGATCGATGCACTCAATCGCCTCAAGAGTGTATCGATTGTGAGGTCGCAAGCGGTTGCGCGTGGTGTCAAGGGGAAAACTATGATGCCGCAGATACGTCAACCATCTATCAGCGGGCAACAGCAATATGCAAGATGCATAAAGCACGTGTGCGAGCCAATAATTACTATTGGAACAAACTCTATCGAAAGATTGAATTGACGGGAGGAAACAATCAGGACAGAAAACTTAATCCGACATATTAATGCTATGCTGAAATATCTTGTTGTACAATTAGATGATGTAGCAACATCGTTTTGCCATTATACGGTATCGAAAACTGAACGAAAGCCTATTGCGTTGGAAGATCTTCGCAAAGGCATTCTGTTTGCAATGAAGGAAAATTTGAACGTACAGTTCATATATCCCGATTATTCATTACCAAAAACGTATGAAAATGTTATCGAAAGTATCGATCATGTTAAAATCATTTCTTCTTGCTGTGATGATGTTGCATTAAAAGATGTGGCCAATATAGTCGTTTTTAATGGTTGGGGTGATATAGTTGCCTATAATTGGGATGCAAAAAAAGCATATGTTCTGCGTACTTCTAAAACGGAATTGTTTGAGAAACATGAAATTCTTAATTCGATTCTTACAAAGGTAGGCCGCCTGAATGTTGTCCTTACCGATGTTGAGACGTTAAAAGACAAGGATTTTGATATTTATAGGCGAGTATTGTCTACATTGTCAAGCAATATTGAAAAACTATACGTCAACAAACAAACGCCACAGTTGAATCTGCTTACCGATCGCATGATGTTAAAAGAGATGAATAATTGCAATGCGGGTAATGAAACGATAACACTCGCACCCAATGGATGTCTTTATGCGTGCCCGGCATTCTATTATGAACAAGAGGAAAGTATCGGAACTCCCACTGGCGGACTGGATATTAAGAATCCACAATTGTATAAACTTTCCTTTGCTCCCATTTGTCGTCACTGTGATGCTTATCAATGCAAGCGTTGCGTATGGATGAACAAAAAAACGACACTCGAAGTCAACACCCCTTCGCATGAACAATGCGTCATGGCACATCTGGAAAGAAATGAGAGTAGACGGTTGCTGCAGAACATTCGAAAAATAGGAGAATTTATGCCAGATATATCTATCCCCAAAATAGATTATATGGATCCTTTTGAAAAACGCAAAGATTGGTAAGATGAAAAAACAGGTAGGAAAAGTTACGGAAGAGGAACGTAACACCATTCAAACATTGTTTGAACATCGTAACGGTTTGACAGAACTCGCCAAAATCATCAAGGATGATAATGATTTATATGAGCGCTTGGTCGCCGATATGGGGGCTACAAGCACCAAATTTCAAAAATGGTGGGACGAAATGGCAGGCAAATACCAATGGGAACGTAGCGATAATGGTCATTGGGAAATCGATTTTGATACATGTATAATCTATTTAATCTGTGAATCATGAAATTATTGATGATAGGTTCTACGGAACTGATACTTATTATTGTGGCAGTTTTATTGCTTTTTGGTGGCAAGAAGATTCCTGAGTTGATGCGCGGACTGGGGAAAGGTGTTCGTAATTTTAAGGAGGGTATGCACGAGATACCCGAAACAGAAAAGAAAGAGTCTGAAAACACTGATAGAATAAACAAAAAGCACGATGCATCCCAAGGTTGAAAAATCGGACATATCATATTCCGAAAATCAAAGATTAGACACGATGTATCTTGGAGAAGAGATTGCCGAGCAACCTGCGATGGATGAGATTTCTGATATCAATGCATCCGAGAAATCTTTAATGACCATTGACGAACATCTGTCAGAATTGAGGAAAACCATTATTCACATCTTCGTCATTGTCCTTTGCTTCGCAATATCCGCCTTCATTGGAAAAGAATGGGTTTTTAGGGTTGTATTTGCCCCAGCTCAATCAGATTTTATCCTCTACCGATGGATAAACTCAATTTTGGACACATTTGGATTTTCTTCCTTATGGATAGATAAATTTTCTATCCAGATGATAAATACAGAACTCTCTTCTCAATTCATGACCCATATCTCAATGTCCTTTTATTTTGGACTATTAGCCGCATCACCTTATGTTATCTATAAACTTTTCGGATTTGTTAGGCCTGCCCTGTATGAAAAAGAAAAGAGACATGCTATTCCTATTGTATTGACTATCTATTTTCTATTTCTCATCGGTTTATTGATGAACTATTTTGTTATCTTTCCAATTTCATTCCGATTCCTTGGAACCTACCAAGTAGATTCTATGGTAATCAATACGATTTCGCTCTCTTCTTATATTTCTTCTTTCACCTTGCTGTCTCTAACAATGGGGCTTGTTTTTGAAATACCTATTCTGGCTTCTATATTAGGGAAAATGGGCTTGATTACCGCTAAAATGTTATCAAAGTACCGACATTTTGCGTTTGTCGGCATTATGGTGGTTGCAGCATTGATCACGCCGCCAGACATTTTCTCCTTGATACTGATGACAATTCCTCTATATGGACTTTACGAAGTAAGTATTGGGGTTTTGAAATTCACCCAAAAGGCAAAATAACGTCATTTTCCAGCGTAATAGGAAACCGTTACACCATAATTACTTTTAAACACATTTCACAATGTTCTATAAACAAACTATTCACTATATCATATTCTTGTTGCAAACTGTATTTTTGGGTAGATTGTTCAATTTCGCTTCACTCCATGCCCAGCCACCCCAAAGCGACTTCGACAAGTTTGTGGAGCAACGCAAACAAGGTTTCGACAGGTCCGCGGAGAAGCAAAAACAAGATCTCGCCGAGTTCGAATCGGAGGCGCGGCAACGGTATGAGGCGTTCAGGAATAAGGCCAATGCCGACTATGCGGACTTTATGCAGCGTAAGTGGATTGCGGTAAAAACGGAACCGGCTGTTCCCGTGCCGCCACTGCCTGAGCCGCCTGAGCCGGTGATAAAGGATCCCGAAGACAGATCGCCCGTGCCGGTAGAGCGTCTGCCGTTCGCCAATATTTCCCCTTTGGCTCCGACCATACCTCAACCCACCCCGCCCGTACCCATTATAGAACCCGCTCCACGCCGTGCTTCCACTTTCGCCTTCAAGTTTTACAATACCCCTTGTGAGGTGCGGCTCGATGCCTCGCAACGCTTCTCCCTGCCCGACGTTAGCGAGAAAACAGTGGCGGATGTTTGGCGTTCGTTAGCCTCAGACCAAACGGACATGACCCTCTTAGACTGCCTGGTGCTACGCAACAACCTCCTGCTCGGCGACTGGGGGTATATCAACCTCTTGCAAACGCTCACGGAATCGTTTTTCGGGAAGCCCTGTTCCGAAGCCACGCTGCTGCAAATGTACCTGCTTACGCAATCGGGTTACAAAGTCCGTCTGGCGCGTGTCGAAGAACGTTTGGTGCTGCTGGTTGCATTCTCGGAAACGCTCTATCAATACCGTTATATATCCAAGGGATCAGACAGGTTCTTTATCATGGATACCCTTGCGCCTCATGGCGGCTATCATCTGTTCGATTACGCTTTTCCTGAAGAACAGCTGCCTTCCTTGCGCCAAGAGGAGATTCCTGCCTTGGTGTTCCATGCCACGGAAAGCCGTACCTTCCGTTCGGATAAATATCCCTCCGTGCAAGTGAGCCTGGCCACCAACCGCAATCTGATGGATTTTTACAACCATTACCCCCTGTGCAGCCAATGGCAGCATTACGTGTCCGCGTCCTTGAGCGATGAAGTGAAAGAAGTACTTTACCCTGCCCTGCGCGTCCAAATCGGCGGAAAGAGTCAGACAGAAGCCGTAGCCTTGTTGTTGGATTTCGTGCAGACCGCCTTCGAATACCAGACCGATGACCAACAGTTCGGCTACGAACGCCCCTTGTTCGGAGACGAAACCTTTTTTTATCCGTACAGTGACTGCGAGGACCGCTCCATCCTGTTCGCCATCTTGGTACGTGAACTGGTGGGCTTGAACGTGGTATTGCTGAACTATCCGGGGCATTTGGCCACGGCAGTGAAGTTCACCTCAGCAACACCTCCGGGCAGTTATTTTCCCTTACAGGACGGCAGCTACGTAATCTGCGACCCCACCTATATCCATGCCGGCGTGGGCGAGTGCATGCCCCAGTTCAAGGGCATGAGCGCCACGATTATCCGGATATAACTACATTGTTCTCAATCGAATATTCCTAATAGAATATTTGCAACCGTGGTTGATTCAACCACGGTTGCAAATAAACGCCCCCTTTCCCGAAACATATCTTTCCGTATCTTCGCGCCGAAAATCGAGCCGAGAAAAAGGCTCCTACGGAACTGCATTATGGATACCGAAGCAACCCAACTCACCGCCCCCAAGAGATACTACCGTATCGCCATTGGCGTTTTCTTTTTCCTTCAGGGGTTCACGTTCGCCAGCTGGGCGGCGCGGATTCCCGACTTCAAGGCCATTTTTTCGTTGAGCGACGGGGCTTTGGGCACGCTGCTCTTTGCCTTTCCGTTCGGGCAGTTGCTGGGCGTTCCCATTGCCGGTTACTTGGTGGAACGCTTTACCAGCCGCCGCACCCTGTTTTGCGCCGCCCTGCTCTACCCCTTTACACTCTGCTGCCTCGGCTTTATCCCTTTCGTGTTCTCGCTTTCGGGGAACCTCCCCGCCTACGGTGTCTGGATTTTCGCGCTGGTGCTTTTCATTCTGGGCATGGTGGCCAACCTGCACAACCTGTCGGTGAACACGCAGGCCGTGGCGGTCGAGAAGGTCTATGGACGCAGCATCATGGCCACCTTTCACGGGCTGTGGAGCCTGGCCGGATTCGCGGCCGGCATCGTGGGCTCGTTCATGGCCGCGCGCCATATCGTGCCCTTCCATCACTACACCTTGATACTGCTGTTCGGCATCCTGACGGTGGTGTTCCTGCACCGCTACACGATGCGGCAGGACGTGGTTTCCGAAACCGCCAAAGACGAGAAGCCCACCTTCAATATCTTTAAGGGCATGGACGGATTCGTGCTGCTGTTGGGATTCCTGGCGGGCGCCGGCATGGTGTGCGAAGGCACGGTCTATGACTGGAGCGCGGTTTATTTCAAGCAGGTGATCGGCGTGTCCGAAGGCTATATCCGTGCCGGTTACACGGCCTGCATGCTGGCCATGGCCTCGTGCCGCTTTTTGGCCGACGGCATCGTGAACCGTCTCGGCCAGGCCAAGGTGATGCTGATTTGCGGATTGACGACCATGCTCGGTTTCGTGATGATTTCAGTCTGGTCTAACTTCGCGCTCGCCGTTATCGGTTCCGCGCTTGTGGGGCTGGGGGTTTCGGCCATCGTGCCCATCTGCTACAGTGCCGTTTCCAAACATCAGGGCGTGGTGGCGGGGCGCGCCATCAATGCCGTTTCCACGATAGGGTTCTTCGGATTCGTGGCCGGCCCGCCCGTAATCGGGCATCTCGCCCAGTGGATCGGGCTGCGCGCCACCTTCCTGTTGATAGCAGCCTTGGCGGCCTGCATCGCCCTCCTCAGCGGCAAACTCCGCTCCAAAAAATAATTTTTTTTCTAAATAACGATGCTACTTTTCTTTGTCTTGCCAAAGAAAAGTAGCCAAAAGAAAAGCGCGTCCTGCGCGGACGGCGCTCCTATGGCTGAGGGCAATTGGTGCTTGCCAAGGCTTCGGCCGCTCCCGCACCCAGCGCGCTTGGCCCACGCTATGGAATAACTTCCGAGGCTGCGCCTCGAAAGAACCCGCACCCATCGCTGCGGTCGGTGCCTCCGGCGGTTGGTTAGCGCGCAGATTAGGCGTTTTAAGCCCTTGCGTATTGCTTTTGATAATAGTTCTGGTAATCCCCCGAGGTTACATTCTTCAACCACTCTTCGTTGGAGAGATACCAATCCACCGTGATTTCCATGCCTTGCTCGAAGGTTACCGAGGGTTTCCAGCCCAATTGGCTTACCAATTTGGAGGAGTCGATGGCGTAGCGCAGGTCGTGACCCGCGCGGTCCTGCACGTAGGTGATCAGCGATTCGGCCTCGCCTTCCTTGCGTCCCAATTTCTTGTCCACCATACGGCAGAGCAACTTTACCAACTCGATATTCTGCTTTTCGTTGTGGCCGCCCACATTGTAGGTCTCGCCCACCTGCCCCTTATGGAAGATAAGGTCGATGGCCTGCACGTGGTCCACCACATACAGCCAGTCGCGCACGTTCTGCCCCTTGCCGTAGATAGGCAAGGGCTTGTGGTTTCGGATATTGTTGATGACCAGCGGTATCAGTTTTTCGGGAAACTGGAAGCCGCCGTAGTTGTTCGAGCAGTTGGAAATGACCACCGGCAGGCCGTAGGTATGGTGGTAGGCGCGCACCAAGTGGTCGGAACTGGCCTTGGATGCCGAATATGGGCTGCGCGGATCGTAGCGCGTGGTTTCCGCGAAATAGCCCTCCTCACCCAAGGAACCATACACCTCGTCGGTGCTCACGTGGTAGAAACGCTTGCCCTCGAAATGGCCGTTCCAGGCCGCCCGCGCCGCGTTGAGCAGCGTTACCGTGCCCACGATATTGGTGCGGATAAACTCCATCGGGTTCGAGATCGACCTGTCCACATGCGATTCGGCCGCCAGGTGGATCACCCCGTCGAAACGGTATTTCTCAAACAGTGCCGTAACGAAGTCCGAATCCACGATATCGCCCTTTTCGAACACATAGTTGGGCATATCCTCGATGTCTTTGAGGTTCTCGAGGTTGCCCGCATAGGTAAGCTTGTCGAGGTTCACCACCTTCGTGTCCGGGTACTTCCTTACCCAGTGGCGAACCAAATGGGACCCGATAAAACCGGCGCCGCCGGTAACAAGAATCGTTTTCATCTTAGTATGCTCTCGTATTTTTATTTTCCATGTAGTTCACAAAGGCGCGGCAGGCCACCGCGTTGCCGCCCGGCGTGGGGTAATTTCCCGTAAAATACCAATCGCCCTGCGAGTTGGGGCATGCCTTGTGCAGGTTCTCCACCGTCTGATAGATCACTTCCACTTCGGCCTGGATCGTTTCGGTCTTGAGCATCTGCGCTATCTTGGCCGAAATCTCCACGTCGGTAAAGGGCGCATAGATGGCCTTTACGTGGTTCACCGCCTCGCTCCTCGGCCTTTCGAGCTGTTCCTTGCACTTGCGGTAGGTATCGGTGAGAATGTCCTCCATGCCGCGTTCCTTAAGCAGGGCTATCGTGGCCTGGAACGCGATAAAGTCGCCCAGTTTAGCCATGTCGATGCCGTAGCAGTCGGGATAGCGTATCTGCGGCGCCGAAGACACGATAACGATCTTCTTCGGGCAAAGCCGGTTCAGCATCTGCAAGATGCTCTCGCGCAGGGTCGTGCCCCGCACGATCGAATCGTCGATGGCCACCAGGTTGTCGCGGTACTCGCGCACCTGCCCGTAGGTAACGTCGTAGATATGGTTCACCAGATTCTTGCGCTGGTCGTCGCCCGTAATGAAGGTGCGCATCTTGGCGTCCTTCACCACAATCTGTTCCATGCGCGGGCTGAACATCAGAATCTTTTCCACCTCTTCCCGCTTCGGGTTCGCTCCCAGGCGCATCACCGCCTCCACTTTCTGCCGCTCGTTGTATTCGTACAGCCCCTCGCGCATGCCCGTATAGGCCACCTGCGCGGTGTTGGGAATGGAGGTGAACACGGTGTTTTCCAGGTCGTGATCTATGGCTTTCAGCACATCGGGCACCAGGAGCGCGCCCAAGCGCTTGCGCTCGCGGTAAATCTCGGCGTCCGTGCCGCGCGAGAAATAGATATGCTCGAACGAGCAGGGGGTCAGGTTTCCGTCGGTCGCAAGGCAGGGCGAGATTTCCACCTCGCCGCCGTAGTGCGACAGGATGATGTGTCCCGCCGGCAGTTCCTTTATTTCGGTAAAGGGCACGTTGAACACCGTCTGTATGGCCGGGCGTTCGGAGGCCACCACCAGTACCTCATCGTCTAAATAGTAGAAGGCGGGGCGGATACCCTTGGGGTCGCGGATCACGAAGGCGTCGCCGTAGCCCACCATGCCGCCGAACACGAAGCCGCCGTCCCAGGAGGAAGCCACTTTCTGCACGATGGCCTTCATGTCGAGTGCCTTGGGCATGATGGCCGAAATCTCCACCTTGCTGAGCCCCTGCGCCTTGTACTGGTCGTAGAGACGCTGGTTCTCGTGGTCGAGGAACTTGGCCAGTTTCTCAAGCACCGTAATCGTGTCGCCCAGCATCACCGGGTGCTGCCCCGAATCCACCAAATCGTCGAACAGCTCGCCGATATTGGTAAGGTTGAAGTTGCCCGCGATGATCAGGTTGCGGGTCTTCCAGTTGCTCTGACGTATAAAGGGATGGATGTTGCGGATGTCGTTCTTGCCGAAGGTGCCGTAGCGCAGGTGTCCCAGAAACAGCTCGCCGCTGAAAGGCAGGTTCTGCTTTACCCAGTCCATGTCGGAATAGCGGCGTTCGTCGGAGCCCACGGCTTTTTCTATCTGTGCGTAGGTCTGCTGGAAGATCTCCTTGATGGGCGTGGCCGAATTGCTGCGCACCACATCGGTGTAGGTGCTTCCCGGCGGCATGCCGAACTTGATGCCCGCCATACCCGCGCCGTCCTGCCCCCGGTTGTGCTGCTTCTCCATAAGCAGGTACATCTTGCCCAGGCCGTAGAGGCTGTCGCCGTATTTCTGCTTGTAGTACTCGATGGGTTTGCGCAGCCGCAACAGGGCGATGCCGCATTCGTGTTTTATCGCGTCGCTCATTTCTTTTCCAGGCCCTGGGCGAGCACATCGGCGATGTGCATGCACTTGACGGGCAGTTTTTGCTTTTTAATGTACGCCTCCATATTGCCGAGGCAGGTGGCATCGGTCGAAACGATGTATTCGGCCTCCGTGGCCAGGGCGTTGTTTACCTTCTGCTCGGTCATGGCCACCGAAACCGGTTCGAAGCCCATCGAGAACATACCGCCGAAACCGCAGCACTGCTCCGTCTTGTCCATCTCCACCAGTTCCAGTTCCCTTACGTTCTGCAGCAGTATCCGGGGTTCCTCCACCAGTCCGTACTCGCGCAAGGCGCTGCACGAATCGTGATAGGTAACCTTGTGCGCGAAGCGGCTGCCCGTGTCCGACACCCGCAGCACGTTCACGATATAGTCGGTAAATTCGTAGATGTTCTCGCGCAGCTTGCGGTATTCGAGGTGCAGGCCTGTATTGAAGAACAGTTTCCAGTAATAGTTCTTGATATAGCCCACGCAGGAAGCCGAGGGGCAGACCACCGGAAGCCCCGAGCCGAAATCGTTGAGGAACTTCTCGCCTATCTCCTTGGCCTCGTCCCAGTAGCCGTTCTTGAAGGCCGTCTGCCCGCAGCAGATCTGCTCCGGGTTATAGACCACCTCCACCCCCAGATGCTCCAGCACCTTGATGGTGTTGAAGGCCGTTTGCGGATAGAGCTGGTCTATGCAGCACGGCACGAAAAGCTGAACTTTCTTTTTTTCCATCGCCACGGGCAAAAGGTCCGAACGCTATTCCTTTTCGGCTGCCTTTTCCGCACTGTCGGCCTTTGCCTCCGGCTTCATCTGCGGAAAGAACAACACGTCCTGAATCGAATTGGAGTTGGTCATGATCATGCTCAGGCGGTCGATGCCGATGCCCAGACCCGCGGTGGGCGGCATACCGAACTCGAGGGCGCGCAGGAAGTCTTCGTCCAGGACCATGCTTTCCTCGTCGCCCCGCTTGCCCAGTTCGAGCTGCGCCTGAAAACGTTCCCGCTGGTCGATGGGATCGTTCAGCTCCGAATAGGCGTTGCAAAGTTCCTTGCCGTTGCACATGGCCTCGAACCGTTCGGTAAGGCCTTCCTTGGAGCGGTGTTTCTTGGTAAGGGGCGACATCTCGATGGGATAGTCGTAGATAAAGGTGGGCTGAATCAGCTTGGATTCGCAGGTCTCGCCGAAAATCTCGTCGATCAGCTTGCCCTTGCCCATCGTGTCATCCACCGGAACGCCCAGGCTACGCGCGGTCTGCCGCAACTGGGCTTCGTCCATCTGCGAAACATCGATGCCCGTAAAGTGTTCGATGGCCTCGAACATCGTGTAACGTTTCCAGGGGCGCTTGAAGTCGATTACGTTCTCGCCTACCTGCACTTTCGTGGTGCCGTGCAGGGCCATGGCCACCCGTTCCACCATTTCTTCCACGAGGTTCATCATCCATTCGTAGTCTTTGTAGGCCACGTACAGTTCCATCTGGGTGAACTCGGGGTTGTGGAAGCGGTCCATGCCCTCGTTGCGGAAGTCTTTGGAGAACTCGAACACGCCGTTGTAGCCGCCCACCACCAGGCGCTTGAGGTAAAGCTCGTTGGCGATACGCAGGTAGAGCGTGGTGTCGAGGGTGTTGTGATGTGTCTTGAAAGGACGGGCGGCGGCGCCTCCGTACAAAGGCTGCAGAATGGGCGTTTCCACTTCCAGATAGCCCTTTTCGGCCAGAAACTGCCGCATGGTGTTCACCAACTGGGTGCGCTGCACGAACACCTTGCGCACCTGCGGGTTCACGATCAAATCCACATAACGCTGGCGGTAGCGCTGTTCGGGGTCGGTAAAGGCGTCGAAGGTCTGTCCGTCTTTTTCCTTGACGATGGGCAGCGGCCTGAGCGACTTGCTGAGCATCGTAAACGAGGTTACGTGAATGCTGGTGGTGCCCATCTGGGTGGTGAACACGAAGCCCTTCACGCCCACGATGTCGCCGATGTCGGTAAGTTTCTTGAATACGGTATTGTAGAGGCTCTTGTCTTCGCCGGGACAGATTTCGTCGCGCTTTACGTATAGCTGGATACGTCCCGTTTCGTCCTGCAGCTCCACGAACGAGGCCGCCCCCATGACGCGGCGGCTCATGATACGTCCGGCAATGCTTACATTCTGAAACAGGGAATTGTCTTGCGGAAATTTGGCAAGGATTTCCTGCGCGTTGGCGTTCACTTCGAATGTGGGGGCGGGATAAGGGCTGATGCCCATATTCTCCAGCTCTTCCTTGGCCTTGCGCCTGAATATCTCCTGATCGGTCAGTTCCATTTGTCTGTTGTGATTTTATTTAACCTGCGAAGATAATGAAAAAACGCGAAAGGGCTTCCGTATGGAAGCCCTTTCGCGTTTCTCGGCTACAGAATCTGCACCACCCTGAAGCCAAGGTAGAAACTTCTGTAGGTAGGCTTAAAGCTACGACGGTCTGTGGACCGGCAACGCCGGGCATCGCTGCCGAAACTTCCGCTACGTTCCACCCGCACTTCGCTCAATTCGGGGCCTTGGGGATTTTCGGTGTCGGCCTCATCATAAATATCGTACCAATCCGAACACCATTCCCTTACATTGCCGCTCATATCGAAAATACCCAGTTCGTTTGCCTTCTTCAATCCCACCGGATGTGTAGTTTCCTCGCTGTTTTCTTCGTACCAGGCCACCTCTTCGATATTGTCTCCGCCGCTGTACTTATATCCCTCGCTTTTCTGGCCGCCTTTGGCCGCGTATTCCCATTGTGCCTCGGTAGGGAGCGCGTATCTTTTGCCGGTTTTCTTGCTCAAACTATCGCAAAAGGCCTTGGCCTCCTGCCAGTTTACATAATACATCGGATAATCGATCCCCTCTCCGTAAAGTTCTTCCCAGCCCGTAAGTTCCATCTGCTCCCGTATCGTGGTTCCCATTACGGCTTCCCACTGGGATTGCGTTATCTCGAACTTGCCGATATAATACGGATCCAGGCTTACGGTACGGACCGGAGCTTCGTTCGAGGCGGCTTCCACATCCTGTTCCACCGTGCTGCCCATTTCGAATTCTCCGCCTGCCACATACACCATCTGCAAATTCATCCCGAAGGCCGTTTCCGTGTAATTTTTCGGTGTGTCGCCGTTCCCGTTTCCATCGCCGCCCCCCTTGTCGTTGTCGCAAGAAGCGGTCAAAAAGCATAACAGTGCGCCTATCATGCTTAACTTTAATGCATTCTTCATTTTTGTTTTGTGTTGGTTGTTTTGTAAAGATATACATAATTACAGCATTTAACCAACACCAAGCCTCATAAAACAAACGGGGGAGACTCCGCATGAAGCCTCCCCCGCCATAAAGATGTCGGAAACCGACTAACTACCAAACCACTAGTTTCTGAACCTGTGTACCCGATACAGTAGAAATCCGCACCATATAGATACCGGCGGCAAGACCGCTGATATCGAGGGTTTCGTCATTTCCCGCAGCGCGGATCAAGAGCACCTTTCCCTGCAGATCCAAGATCTCGAGTCTGGTGTACTGACCTGAAACCTTTACCGTTTCGTGGGCGGGATTCGGTGAAACGACAACCATAGCCTTGTCTTGGCCTTCGTTGCCCGCAACGACCACCATCACTTGTTTGCTCTGCTTTTCGCCGCAGGAACCGTAAACAGCGGCTACCCGATACGTATGTGTTCCGCCCATAACATTCTTATCGGTATAGATCCGTTCCGAAATCAGGTCGGTGTTCAGGGCAGATCCATCCCGGTAAACACGGTAGCCCTGCAGATCGCTGCCCGTAGCCGGCAAGGCCATATCCAATGCCGCAATCAGGAACCAGTTGCCTTTCCATTGTCCGGTATAAGAATACGCAGAATACCAAGTCGTACCATCGTCGGAATAAAGGTTACCGTAACCTTCGTCAGCTTCGCCTGAAACATAAATGATGCCGTAGTCTCCGGCTTCAGCCTCAATCCGGAAACCAATCATCAAATCTTTCGTAAAGTCGATTTGATACGGGGTGGCCAGCGTAAATACCGAAACTTCCATTGAGGCACATTCTCGGGTTACGGTCTGTTCGTACATCAATTCTCCCCCCTGATAAATCAACAGGTCGAGCGATGTAGGCGCGTCATAGAATAAAGCCGCCACCGCATCGAGCCGGTAACCGTAAACACCCATCAGGTCTGACGGCTCCCATTTGCAGGCTACATAATAAGTAGTGGCGGTGGTCCAACCGGTGGATCCTGCCATATCCGCACTCTTTACATACGTTAAATCGAGGGATTCGTCATAAAAAGGCTCCAGCCAACTCATCAACACATCCGTGCCCACGACATCGGCCACAAGGCCTTCAGGGGCATTGCATGGATTCTGATATTCCACCTTTACCTTTACGGATTCGCTCTTGGGGCTTTCGCAGGAAGTATTGTACAACGCCTTTACTTCGTAGGAATATTCCCCGTTGGCTAAGTTCCCGTCGAAGAAAGCATTCGCCCTAATCGGTTCGGGTGTAATCTGCTGACCGTTGCGGTAAACATAGTAACCCGCCACCGCTTCGGTAAACTCTTCTCCTATGCCGAATTCACTGCCCACCGTAAACGGGCAGGTTCCAACACCTAAGCTGACATCATCGATAAACAACGCCCGGCCTTCCAACGAAGTATAGTGAATTGCCACGTATTTCGCATCGGCAGGCAGGTTGTAAGTGTAACGTGTCCATAAGTAATCCACTCGCTCGGCCGTGGTCTTTAACGGTAAGAAATCGGCCACATCGGCAGTCGTTGAACTATATGCCACATAGAAACTTTCCTTATATCCGGCATCCAGGCCTCGCGCCAAAAACGAAATCCACTCGGCAACCGCCGTACCTCCCGTTGTTCTGGCATCGGTTATCAACCAGTCGTCCGTTTTCGACACATTCTCACTATCCCATGCTCCAAACGAAACAAAAGTTTTCTTACCCGAATACACATACGAAGACGATGATTCCCCTATTTGATCCATGTCTATGACAAAAAAGGTCTTGGCCCGATCCATTCCAGCAAACGAAAGATCTTCAGACATATAGATATTTTCACCATCTCCGTCTATGGTTTTCCAAGCCCCCACATTTCCCGTAGCCAGATGCGTATAGGATTCCATATCATCGGCGGGAACCGTCTGGTCGATAACCGAAGCCCACTGCAACCTTACGTTGCGCCCCCGTACCGTACCACGTGCATCAACGGGAGCCTCACAATGCTGCGGCTCGTAAATCTTTACCGCCACGGCATCGCTCTTGTCGCTTTCCTCCTCATCCACATAGACTGCCGAAACCGTGTAATTATAAGTACCTGCATCCATCACCGTATCGGTGTATTCGCGTACCGGAACAAGTTCCTTATTCACCTTTTCTCCGCCACGGTAAACATTAAAGCCGGAGATGTAGGCATTCTTCTCGGATTCTATAAACACCAGGCGGTTGTTCGCGTCCGGCAGCTGGATATTCACGATCAACACGGCGGTTCCGTTGGCGACCTCAAAGGAAGTCAAACCGCCGGAACGGGCATCCGAGGGTAGCCCGATCTGCGTGTAGTTCCGCAGATCCACGCTGTTGCCCGTAGGCTGGAGCGTTTCAAGATCCACTTCCATAATCTCGCAAAGACCGGCTTCACCCTGCTGCGCGTAGTAAATCTTGCCGTTGTGGTAAGCGGCGCCGTAAGCACCGTCCAGCCCCGAATAACCCTGTCCGATAAAGGCCCCCGATTTATTTACCAGATAAGAGGTTGTCCAATCTCCCACTTCGAAACCGCCCTTGCCATTATCCAGTTCGGGAATGTAGGCACAGTGGCGCGCGGTATAGGCAAGGCTTATTTCTTCCACGATACGGCGGCTTTCAAAGTCGAGGCAATACATTGTGGCGCTGTTGCCGCTGGTGTAGAAATACCGGCCGTCGTAGGCTATGTTGATTACCGAACCGACGTTTTCTATCGTAAAGCTTTCGATAAAGTCGCCGGCCATGCTGTACTTGTTGAACTCCCCGTTCTTGTTACGCATGGCGGTGTAGATATACTGCCCGTCGGTAACCACCGCCGCTTCGGCACTGTTGGCCAGTTCGAAATCGAGGATATAGCCGAAAGGCCTGTAGGCGGGAGCCTTGCTCAGTCCTTCGTGCATATTGGGATAGTTCCAGTGCAGGTTCACATAGCGGTTCATCGAAACGCTGGCCGCAAGGTCTTCGGGTATATCGTGCGAGGAAACATCCACGATCTGGGCGCGTGCCGATTTCGACGCATACGATTCTCCGTTGTCGTG
The DNA here is from genome assembly GCA_023667315.1 of Ruminococcus flavefaciens. Lineage (GTDB taxonomy): Bacteria > Bacteroidota > Bacteroidia > Bacteroidales > P3 > Pullibacteroides. The sequence continues at coordinate 51,696 of JAMPAI010000003.1, read as the reverse complement.
AACGGCCGTCACCGTATAGGTATAGACACCCGGTGTGGTAACGGGGTCTGTGTACGCGCAGGCGGTTACCGGGCTTTGGTTTATCTTGTCTCCGTTGCGATACACATTGTAGCTATTGGCGGCCGCTTCTGCATCGCCGGTTTTAGGCGTAAGTTCCATGGCAATATTGAAATTCCGTTCGGGCATTCCTATTAGGGAGAGCGTGAACCAGCCATAGTCTTCCATATAGAGCCAATTGCCCTTGAAATCCACGGCCGGGCCGTCGTCCACACCGATACCCAGCTCGCCATCCCCGGTAACGTTCACCTCGAATCCCACCTTCAGTTCCTTTCGGTCGCTGATCTTATAAGGCGTGGTCAAGGCCACCTTAAGCGGCTGATCCACCACGAGGGTTTCCTTTACCGGCTGACGGTAAACCTCCACATCGTTTTCGTACAACAGCAAGGTAAACGTGGCCTGGGTCGTGGAGGGTACAAAGCTTACCGAAGCCAAGGTCATGTTGCGGTAATCGGCAAGGTCTTGCGGGCTCCACGAAACGGCCGCGATAAAGGGGGTGCCGGTGGTGCCCGCTATTCCGGTAGCGTTACGGCCGTTATCCCAACGCAGGGTAACCGGCTGCATGCCGAGCGTGGAAGGATCTTTCCACGTAAGGGATATTTCCCGGTTGCGCACGTTCTGCGCCGTTAAGCCATAAGGAGCATAACAAGGAACACCCGCTTCAATTTCCACTTTCACCTCGTTGCTCAGGGCCGATTCCTTATCGCCCGCATACACCGCCGACACCGCATACACGTGCGTGCCGTATTTGAGGTTGTTGTCGGTATAGCTGCGTTCGGTGGAACTGCCGATCTTCTGGCCGTTGCGGTAGATATTGTAGCTGGCCGGAACAGTGGCCGAGGCAGGTGCGTTCCAATCCAACCTGGCAGCCACATCGTTCTGCGCCGTGGCTTTCAACTCAAGCGGCCTGGCGGCGGCCGCCTTGGCGTTCACCTGTGCCGTAACCTCGTAGGTAAGCGGTTGGGCGTAAGGATTCATGCGAACGGTTACCGTTGCCTTGTTCGTTTGGTTTTCCAGCATATCGGCGGCATTTACCGTATAGACGAGCGCCTTGCTGCCGGAAGCCTCCACATCGAAAGCGTATTCGTCTATTTCGAGCCAGTCCGTTACCGGATACATATCGATAACGCCCACCAGGCCGGGATTGGAGGCAATCACGCCCATCAGCACGAAATGCCCGTCTTTGTAACGGGTGGTGCCGAACAGCCCTTCGCCCCAGAACTGCCCGTCGGTAGCGTTGCCGTACTTAAAGCCGGGCAAGAGGTTGCAGGGATAGGCGTAATCGTCTTTAATCTCCATGTCGTTCAGGTCGATACGACGGATCACCGCCTTGGTCAAGGAACTCAGGGGGTGGTTGCCGCGCGAGCGGTCCATGATCCACAGGCAGGGGCCGTCCTTAAAGTAGCGGTCGTAGGCCACGCCGGAGAACAGCACTTCTTCGGAATTGTATATGATTTCATCCTCCAGCGTATTTCCGTTTCTATCCACCAAGGCCAGGGTATTCAGCGAGCCCACCCAGAAGGCATCGCGCACTTCGTCGTAGGTGATATGGCAGATGCCCTCGATATGGGTAACGATCCGCCCTACCGGCTCTTCCCTCACGAAATCGAAGATGCGCACAATGCTGTCGCCGTTGGCCGTAAAGAAATACTGGCCGTCGAACGCCATGCCGAAATAACGGCGCACGTTGATGTCGGGCGTAAACGAACCCACATACGAGTTATCCCTATCGTACCTATGGATCAGCGCATCGCCGTATTCATCGCTGCGCGCCAGATAGAAATAATCGCCGTCGAAACCGATGGCCGCCTGAAGGATGGTGGAGGTGTTAAAGGTTTTTATCGCCTCGAACGCAGGCCCCACCCTTACGGGATTCGTTCCGTAATCCACCCAGAGGCTTGCGCGCGCCGCTCCGTTGCCCCCATTCCGCAGGTTCATCGTGCCTTCCGCCGAGGCTTCGGCCACCAGGGTATGCGTCTGCGAGGCGGACGCCAGCGAGATGACGGGCTTGGTCATCGCGATATCGAGCGTTTTACCGCCCTTCTCTATCTTGATGTTTTCCTCGGTATAGGAATTGTAACCGGTGAGGCTTGCCTTCAGCGTATAGGTATCGGCATCCACATCGGGCATCGAATAAATGCCTTGCGCGTTCGTGACGGCCGTATAGACATCGTTTTCCGAACCGGTAATCTGAACCTGTGCTCCCTCCACCGGCGTTCCGGCACAGGCAACCGTACCCGAAACCCGGGCCTTCGCCTTTTCGTAAACCCTTACATAGGCCACGAACCACGAAATGATGCTGCGGGCGTTCTTACCCGTGGCATTGAAACGGATATTGAACTTCCTGTTCGCCGCCACCCGCGACAGATCCACATAAAAACGGTCGTAGCCGAAACTGCCCTTCTCGCTGGTGTGTTTGGCCACTTCCTGCCATTGGGTGCCGTCGAACACCTCCACCGACAGACTTTCGACGGTACGCTCCTCTCCGGTGGGCATGGCACCGGTATAGGCGACCAAGGCCAAATCATAGCACATCATGACGCCTTCCATGCCGGCAGCATCCAATTCCATGCTTGTCAGGCAGAATCCGCCATAGTCCTTCCAGCTCGGATAGGGATAGAATTCGGCAGCGTTATCCACCAATCCATACGAACGGTAACCCGGTTTCCAACCGCAATCGGCCTCCCCCTCCGGACAGCTCACTTCCCAGAAATTGGTCTCGAAGCTATAGGTGTTGAAGGTCTCGATAAACGGAAGCAGGTGAATGTTGGGCACATCCACTTCCAGCACTTCGCCCTTTACGGGCTCTCCGCCCTGATAGACGGCTTCCAGTTGATATTCGTGCCTGCCGTAGGCGGGAACCACGTCTTCGTAGGCATGTCCGTCTATCAGTGCGCCGTTCACCTTCACGCCGTCGCGGTACAGGTTGAAGCCTGTAAGGTAATTGGCCGCCTTGTTGGGCATCAACTTGTTGGTGGCGATGGCGATATCGTCGATCAACAGCGCCTGACCTCCGTTCGTCACACAGTTGATGGCCACGTAACGGGCTTCCTTGGGTATCGTGTACGAAAAATAGTACATGTCCGGATGATCCGCCGAACTTTCCGGAATCTCGATGGACTCACCGTTATTGAGGAAAGTAAACGAAGACACCGCCATATCCGTGGTGGAATAAGCAATCTTTATGGACTCCAGGCCATAACTGCCGCTCAACGACCTGGCCCAGAAAGACAGGGTCGGGTTTTCCCCGAAACGGCAGGTCTCCAGATCGGGGCTGATCAGCCAGTCGTTCCGTTGATCCCCGTACACCCCCATCGAGATCAGACACCTGTCGCCCGAATGAGGCAAACCCTTTTCGTCCGTATAGGCCGGAATGGCCTTGGAGGGCACCCAAACCTGAAACGCCATGGCCGCCCCCACGTTTTCATACACATACGAACCTATGGCATACGTCCTGTCGTTATCCATATCCCAATAGCTCCAGCCCAACTTGCCCGGCGAGTTGACGGCGAAATCCTTATGGTCTTCGAAGCCGTCGAGAATACCGTAGATTTGTTCGGTATTTCCCCAAGCCAACGACACCTTATCATCCCTAATCGACTTAACCTCCGGTTTGGCGGGCGCCACATTCTGCGCGCAGACCGAAGCGGCCATGCCTGCGAAAGCCAACGCAAGCAAAAAGCCTGACATCCAATTTTTCATATCGATGTTCTTTCTTGTTGAATACCAATCTATAATACGACCACTTTACGCGAAACGGCCTGGCCGTCCTTGCTTACGCGCACAAAGCACATGCCCGAAAAACGTTCCACGTTGAACTCGGCCTGCGAAACGGCATAACGTGCCGAAAGCCTGCGTCCCGAAATATCGAACAGCTCGATATCGTACATCCCGTCTTCTTCCGTTTCCACGCGCAGTACGTCGCGGGCGGGATTGGGATATACCCTGATTGCGAAAACCGCGCCGCGCCGCGTTTCGTTGGCCAGATCACCGTAGTTTACAGGTGTTTTGATACCCGAGGCATAGTGTACCGTAAGTTCGTGCATGGCGGGGCTGTTGGCGTAGAGTATTTCCGTGCCGTCGTGCCATTGCAGCTGCAGATCATATCTATCGGCGGGAATCCATTCCTCGCCTTTCTTTTCGAAACACGAGGCACGGACATCATCATCCTTCCCGTTGAGTTCGAACTCGTATCTCGACACCCCGCCTTCATCGCGGTAGTCGCTGCGCAACATGGATGTACGGCGACCGAACGCGCTAAACGTATATTCGACCGAAATCGTCTTGCTCCACTCTTCGGCATTTTCCACCTTGGCGTACTGATCCACCTTGTAACGCAGACCTTTCTCATTGTAGAAATAGGTTTCCCTGGTAGTTCCCGTCCATCGGGGTTCACTCAGTGCGGTATTCCATTCATAGGAAACATACTCGGTGCGGCGTCCCGTAGTTTCATCGTAGGAAAAATCGCGGCGGTAGGCGTTTGTCCAGCCTCCGTCTTCAAAGACAAGGTAGAGCCATTCGGTTTCGCTGCCGGCCGCATTGTAGGTATATTGAATCTTGTATGTATCCGTAAACACGCCCTCGTCGGTAAGCCCCTTGCCCGATTCTTCCTTCAGTAAATCGCCTTCATATACATTGAAGGTGCTGCGGTAATGCGCCCAGTCCGTTCCGTTCCATACGTATTGTTCGTACGAGATCTCCCGTCCCTGCGCGTCGTAGGCGTAATCGGCTTTCTGCGAGTTGACCCATTTGTCGGGAAAGCCCGAAGCGGGAACTTCCACCAGCGTGGCCGTCTTAAGGCCCTGTTCGTTGTATGTGTAAGTGTAGCGGCTGGCGTTGACCCAGATTGTGCCGTCGCCGCTGTTTTCGTTAGTCAGGGTGATGTGGTTGCCACGCTTGTCGTAGGTGGAAATCTTGCGGGCCGCCGCCATATACGCACCGTTGCGGTAACTGTAGCTTACGGTGGTATCGACCAGGTCGAAGCGGTTATATACCGCCGTTATTTTCTGTTGGGGGACCTCCCCGTTTGCGTTTGTCTCGAAATATTCGGTAACGAGGGCGTTGCCCCGGTCATCGTAGGTATAGACATAGATTCCGCCCGTGTTGGCGGTGGAAACCTTGGTAATTGTGTCGGGCTGGCACCACTCGATCAGTCCGTTCTGCGCCCGGCCGAAACATAATGCACCGGCAAATAAGATTCCGGCAGCCAATACTTTACTTAGAGTCTTCATATTTTAGTCTTTACGTCGCAGAAGAAATAAAGAGGGGGCGGAAGGCGTAAGGGCCTTCCGTCCCCTGTAAGTGGTTAGCGCACCATTACTTTCTTGACCGAAATGCCGGTGGAGGAAATGCGGCGGATCATATACAGGCCGCTGCCGCGTACATCCACGCGGCATTCTCCGTTCAGGATGCCCCGGCTTACCTGAACGCCGGCCACCGAATACACTTCGTAGCGGCCGGGAACATTGCCGCGCAGAACGATCTGGCCGTTTTCGGCATAGGCGTTCCACTGCGCCAGTTCTTCCTTGCCGTTGGCCACCGTGGTCTTGGCGAATACGGCGGTAAGCGTGCTGTCGCTGTTCAGGGTAAGCTTGAACTCGGCGGTGCGGGCCACCGTATCCTCGCCACTCATCCAGGCCACGAACTCGTAGCCGGTATTGGCGGTAGCCTTGACGGTAACTTCTTCGCCCTTTTCGTATTTGCCGGCACCGAGAACTTCGCCGAACGCGGCATCGTTCACGTTCAGGGTCAGGGTAACCGAGTCGGGAACCACCACAGGATCATCTCCGGAAATCACCGTGTCGAAAATGGCGGTAAGCGTGGTGTCGGAAACAAGGGTAAAGGTAAAGTCCTTTTCGCGCGAAACGGTGTCTTCGGCGCTCACCCAGCCCTTGAACGTGCAGTTTTTCTTGGGCAGGGCGTTAACCGTCACCGCACTGCCCACCGGAAATTCGCCGGCGCCGGCAATCGTGCCCCAGTTGGCTTTGTTGAGACTCAGGCTTACGGTTGCCGTGGGAATCACGGTGTCGAACACGGCGGTAAGCACGGTGTCGCAAACCAGACGGAAGGAAAATTCCATCCCCTTATTGACGGTATCGCCGTTTTTATCCAGCCATCCCTTGAACTCGCAGTTCTCGTTGGGCGTGGCCGTAACCTTCACCATACGGTCTTCCACATATTTGCCGGCGCCGGCAACCGTACCCCATTTGACAGGTTCGGAAACCAGTGTCACCGTATTCGAATCCGGAAGCCTGTCACGCAAGGTAAGCGTAAGGTTGTCGGGATCGGTAACCTCAATGGATTTATAGGAGGGGCTGCTGTACATGATTTCAAAATGATATACATAACCCTGTCCTATTGCCAACGCGGTGGTGGAATCGATATATTCGGTGGGAGGCAAGGCATAATACGGATCCGGCGTTACAATACCGATCTGTTCCGCACCCGAACCGTTTTCCAGTCGACGGTGCACCGTAATCCTGGAAATCATATAGGTTCCGTTACCGTTTTGATCCTTATAGCCGTTTCTCAATTCTTCCGGCCAGTCCCACGAAAGCCTTACTTTCGCTTCGAGACCGATCTGTTCGGCATGAGCGTTTTCCATACCCAACAGGTCGGGGGTTTTGGCGGTACAAGAAATGCTTACAGGAACCTGCTCTTGGTAAGTGTTTCCTGATGAAGGATAGTCAGCCACTTCAATATCTTCGTGGAATGCACGGAAATAGAACGTTTTATTGGCGAAACTCGTTACCTTGAGAGACCAATTCCCGTTCTCATCGCTATACGTGCTATCCAATTTGGTATTGCAGGTATAATCTTCATAACATATCACTTTTGCATTTTGCAATGGCACAGAAGCGTGGCTGGCATCATAGTAACTTAAGTTACCACTAAACACATATTCGCCTTCCTGCGGTTTCAATGAAACATTAGGCAAGGTAACCGTACTGTCAAGGGCCATCTGGCTCATATTGATGGTCACCTCTTGACTAAAGCCGGCATATCCTGCGCTGGAATACTCGATGGTATAGGTACCGTCCGTTAAACCGTTAAAGGTATATTCGCCGTTGTAATTGGTAGTGGCCGTAATTTCCCCCAATTTTACAGAAGCGTTATTTATCCCCTGCGTTCTACCGGGATTCGTCATCGTGTCCACCACTTTCCCGGTAAGTTCCACCTTGATACGCTTAAGCGTAAGGTTGTTGGTAACCGTGGCGTTGTCAGCTCCCTCCAAGGTATATTCCATTACGTTCGTGTCCTTGGAATCCCCCTTGAATACCCAATTCTTCGACAAATTACGGGTGGGTTCATAAGTAGAGGCGGTTAAATAATACGTCACTTCGCCTACGGGGATTTTATCGCCAAACTCGTATGCCCCGTTCTCGATTTTGGTGGTGTAGGTTTTATCGCCCCACATAAGCGCCAGATAGAGTTCGGGTAACTTGGGAACACCGTTATATCCATCTACGGAAACCGTCCCCTTAAGCGTTACCTGATTGCCCAGGTCTTCCTGCATTAGAACATTTATCGTTTTTCCAACAACATCACTTCCCTGTATTTCAAACGCCTTAGTATCAAAAACAGAATCCTTATAACCTTCTTTTTGCAATGTAATGGCATATGTATAGGCTGTGTCAAGATAGGCAAACTTGGCTCCACTATAGTCCGAGACAACAGTTGTTCCTTCCCCTGCTTCCCCCTTTATCTTGCAATTGACAGATATACCTTGCAGCGTTGAAGGATACATACCTCCATATTGATTAACGAGAATTTGCGGAATTATCGTAAGATCAACACGAGAAGGGTCCGCAACCGCTGCAATATCGTGTACAATATCGGCATTTTCCACTGTAATGGTGTCGATGGCCGCCACGTACAATCCATGAACAAATCCATTGTAAACCAATGCATATTTACCGGCAGCGACATCGGAAAACTCATAACCGTAACTCCTGGTCGCTTCATCCTCCACCAATTTCGCCACCTTGGTTATCGATTCGTTGCGCAACAGCACCGAATCGCCCATGTTAGGGGTGGTTTGCGTTCCTCGCGCCGTTACGGTAACCTTACCCGACACGCTCACGCCGTCCGCCCAGGCGAAGCCGCAGGCCAACAGCAGCGTCAACAAAAAGAAAAATGTCTTCTTCATTGTTTTGAATTTTGTTTGTTAGTAATTAATCCCTTTCTTTGTCTTCCACCTTTAAAAACTCTTTAGAGTCTCTTTGTCAGGATTGTAAAGTTATTATAATATTTTCCAAAGGTCTGAAAAAGCTTCCACGACAAACCATTAGCAACAACGAAAAACGTACCTTACTTTACCTTAGCGATTACGCCCAATACAAAATAAAACAACAATCTAACATATCGCCAAAACGAATCGGAACAATAAAATAACGTATATAAAAACTGTTCGGAAGCACAAAAAAACACACCCCTGCAGCGGCTCTTTTAAGATAATGTTTATCTTTGCGGCATGATTGGAAAGGCCGTTATCCGCTCTTTTTTAGCCTTGTTCTTGACTACAGGGCTTGCATGGAATGCCCGCGCGCAAAAGAAAACAGCCGAAAATTTCATAAAATCAGCCGATTACTACAAATTTATCAATGAAGACTCCTGCCTGTATTTCGCCAACGAGGTCTACCGTATCGGACTGACCAAGAAAGATCTTTACAACCAAGCACTTGCGCTCACATATATTGCCCATGTAAACCGCAACAAGGGCAATTACGAAACCTCGCTGGATCTGTGCAGGAACATCCGGGAACTGGCCCAGCGCATAGACGACAGGCAATTGTTCGCCAAATCCCTGCACCTTACCGGCGTCACCTATATGGAGATGGGTATTTTCGATGCCGCCTACACCAACCTTACCGATGCCCTCCGCATTTACGAGAACCTGTCCGACAAAACGCCTACGGCCGCCTTCTATAACGCACTGGCCGTGCTGTACGCCAAACAATCCAACATCGAAAAGGCACAGGAATACCTACAGAAAGGCCTTAAGGTAGCCGACACCGTAGATATGCGGGAACGGATCCTGCTCAACGGCAACATGGCACTCTGCCTTCTGTACGACAACAAGTCGGAAGAAGGCGAGCAACTGCTGCATAACCAAATTAGACTAATTGAAGAACAAAATATTCCGTATAGCACCGCCGTCATCTACCAAAACCTCTGCCGCATCAATATCGAACTCGGCAACTATCGCCAGGCCCTGCATTACGGCCGGGAGGCACTGACCTCCGCCTTGGAGCGCAACAACCAGATATCCATCGCGCAAGCCCTTTACTACACCGGATACATCTACCTGACCTCCGAAACCTACGATACGGCACTATCGATATTCAAAGAGGTCGACACCATCGCTTCCAATCTCGACCTATTGGAAATCAGGCTTTACGTGGCCGAACACCTGTCTTTGATTTACGAACGGCAAGGCGACTTCCGCCAGGCATACAACTATGCCAGACTTCAGAACGAACTTACCGACTCGTTCAACAGAAAGAACACCCGGAACGACCTTTACCGCCTCAACCTCGAATTCCAATACGGGCAACAGATGGAGCAGCTGCAGGCCGCCAGCCGCAAACGCAACATCTCATGGAGTATCGGTGCCTTATGTCTGGTTGTGGTGTCCGCGCTGCTGTGGCTGTTCCTTTCCCGCCAGCGCTTCAAGCTGAACAATGCCAGGCTGCAGCAGCAGAACATCCTGCTAACCTTAGACCAGCGCAACCGGGAAATCACCTCCAAGGCCATCCAGATACAGCAGAAGAACAAGGCCATTTCCGACAGCATCGCCGAACTCTCGCAGTCCAGGCACGGGCTAAAGAAAAACGACCAGTCGGTTATCAACAACGTTATCCGCAAATTGTCCACCTCGATAAACGACAACGCCTGGAACGAGTTCGAACTGCGTTTCGAGCAGGTGCACACGGGCTTTTTCAAGAGCCTCAACGAGAAATTCCCCAACCTGAGCCCCAACGAGAAGAAACTCTGCGCCTACCTTAAACTGGGCATGACCTCCAAGGAAATAGCCAACCTGACCCACACCACGGTGGGCAGCGTGGAACAGGCGCGTTTCCGCCTGCGCAAGAAATTAGGGCTGCACACCACCAACACCGATCTGGCGGCCTTTATCGAAACGCTCTAAGGTTTCCTAATCCGTTATTTCCGTTCAGCCGGCTTGCGTCCCGACAGCCTTTCCATTCCCCACACCAGGAAGAATCCGGCCAGCATCAGCAGCACCGCCTGCCAAACAAAGGCATCGGGCAATATATTGCTCTCCACCAGCGGTTTCTCCACTCCGTGGCTGTCCACATAACTCTGCACAGTTTCCTTCCACGGCCACACCTTGTTGAGCGAGCCGATGATAAAGCCGGTAAGCACTGCCAAGGTCATGGCGCGGAAACGGCGCAAGGCGAACGAAAGCAGGCGGGCGAAACTGGCGATGCCCACCACCGCCCCCACCGCGAACACGCCCAAGACCGAGGCGTCCAGGTTCTTTACCGCCTCCATGATATACTCGTACTTGCCCATCAACAGCAGGATGAAGCTGCCCGAAATGCCCGGCAGAATCATCGCGCAGATGGCCACGAAGCCGCACAGGAACACGAACCAAAGGGATTCGGGCGTCTGGGCGGCGGTTACCGAGGTAACCCACACCGCCAGGACGATGCCCACAATCATCCCCAGCACCGTTTTCCAGTTCCATTCCCGTATGTCTCTCGACACGAACCAGGCCGAAGCCACGATCAATCCGAAGAAAAAGGCGAACACCAATACCGGATATTCGCGCAGAAGCACCGTGATGACCCGCGCCAACGAAAAGATACTGATGCCGATACCAACAATCAGACTCAACAGGAAGTTACCGTTCACGGCCTTCCAGAACGCGCGGAACTCTCCGGTAAACAGCAGCTTGAGATTGGCGAGGTTGACGCTCTTGATCGAATCGATCAGCTCGTCGTAAATGCCTGCGATAAAGGCGATCGTGCCGCCCGACACGCCCGGCACCACGTCGGCGGCCCCCATGGCGATTCCCTTCAGCGCCACCAGTCCGTAATGACCCAAGTTCTTTTTCATGGCTCTTCCCTGCTTTTGCGTTGTGTTCACGGGCGCAAAGTAACGCCAAAAATTGACTTTTTCCCAACTTTTCAGTAATTTCGCGCCCTTTTTGGATAGGTATGCCCTGTCCAAAAGCCTTTATCGACAACTATAAGTCTTTGGCAATGAAACTCTCTCAATTCAACTATAACCTGCCTGCCAAATTGGTGGCCACCCATCCCACGCCCGACCGCGACGACTGCAAGCTGATGGTGGTGGACCGCAAGAAGCAGAAAATCGAGCATAAGGTTTTCAAAGACATCCTGAAATATTTCGACGAAGGCGATGTATTGGTGATGAACAACACCCGCGTTTTCCCGGCCCGCCTTTCGGGCGAGAAGGAAAAGACGGGTGCCATGATCACCGTTTTCCTGTTGCGAGAGCTGAACCGCGAATCGCTGCTGTGGGATGTCTATGTGGATCCTGCACGCAAGATACGTATCGGCAACAAGCTTTATTTCGGACAAAACGACGAACTGGTGGCCGAGGTAATCGACAACACCACCTCGCGCGGACGTACGCTCCGTTTTCTGTACGACGGCACCTACGAAGACTTCAAGGCGCTCATCTACCACCTGGGGCAGCCCCCCATTCCCGACCATATCCTGCAGGTTCGCAGCGTGGAACCCGAAGATGAGGAACGATACCAGACCGTATTCGCCACCGAAGAAGGCGCAGTCATGGCACCCACGGCCGGCCTGCACTTCAGTCGTTCGCTACTCAAGCGTATGGAAATCAAAGGAATCGACACGGCTTTCCTGACCCTGCACTGCGGTCTGGGCAACGTGCGCGAGATCGATGTGGAAGACCTTACCAAGCACCGCATGGATTCCGAAAAGCTCATCATTACCGAGAAAGCAGCCGACATCGTGAACCGGGGCATCGACGCGCGCAAGAAAATCTGCGCCGTGGGCACGTCGGCGCTCAAGGGCATCGAATCGTCGGTTTCGTTCGGCGGCAAACTCAAGCCCTACGACGGCTGGACCAACAAGTTCATCTTCCCTCCCTACGACTTTACGATTCCCAACTGCATGATAAGCAATTTCCACGCCCCGCTTTCGTCGCTCTTCATGTCGGTGTGCGCCTTCGGAGGCTTCGAGCTTATCATGAAGGCCTACGAGGAAGCCATCAAGAAAGAATACCGATTCCTTACGTTCGGCGATGCCATGCTCATCCTCTAAAACCATCCTGGGCATCGACCCCGGCACGCGCATCATGGGCTACGGCCTGATCCGCGCCGAGGGGCAGAAGTTCTCCTACATCGAGATGGGGGTGCTGAACCTTACCAAAACGGAAGACCCGTTGGTACGGCTTGAAAAAATCCACGAAGAGGTGGTGCGTATCATCGATGCCTTTTCGCCCGACTGCATGTCGATCGAAACCCCCTTTTACGGCAAGAACGTGCAGTCGCTCATCAAGTTGGGACGGGCGCAGGGGGTGGCCATCGCCGCCGCCATGTCGAAAGGCGTGCAGGTATATGAATACGCACCGTTAAAGATAAAGCAGTCGCTTACCGGCAACGGCAACGCCTCCAAGGAGCAGGTGTGCGCCATGGTGTTCCGCGTGTTGGGCATGCAGGCCGACCAGCCGCGTTTCCTAGACGCCACCGACGCGATGGCCGCCGCCATCTGCCACGGAATACACAGCAAATTCGAGGGATTGGCCAAAGCCCCCCCCCTGGCCGGCATCAAAAAAAATTCGAGGAAAAAGACCGACTGGGCCTCTTTCCTCGAACAACATCCCGACCGGGTAAAGTAGCAAGCGCTATCCCACGAATTCCTTTAGAACCGCATCGGCGATCGCCTGCATTTCGGAGGCTTCGAGCTTAAGCTTCTCCTTTCCGAAATCGATGTCGTTGCCCCCGTGTATCGGCATAAGGTGCACATGAGTGTGCGGCACGTCCAGGCCGATTACCGACATGCCGATCCTGGGCGCGGGAAACACCTTGATCAAGGCCTTGGCCACCTTCTTGGCGAACACCATGAGTTCGGCCAGTTCCGCGTCTTCCAGATCGAAGATATAGTCGGTTTCCTTCTTGGGAATCACCAGCACATGCCCCTTGGTAACGGGTGCGATATCGAGAAAAGCCAGGTGCTTGCCGTCTTCGGCCACCTTGTAGCAGGGTATCTCGCCCGCTACGATCTTAGAAAAGATGCTCGCCATGACTATCGCGTTATTTCGGTGATTTCAAATTCGATGACACCCGCCGGAACCTTCACTTCCACCTTGTCGCCCACTTTCTTGCCCAACAGCCCTTGCGCGATGGGCGAGCTGATGGAAATCTTGCCCGACTTCAAGTCGGCCTCGTTTTCGGACACCAGGGTATATTTCATCTGCGCCTTGGTCTTGGCGTTGCGGATGGTTACCGTGGAGAGCAGCAGCACCTTGGAGGTATCCATCTTCGATTCGTCCAGGATACGGGCGTTGGCCAACTCCATCTGCAGCTTGGAAATCTTGAGCTCGCACAGCCCCTGGGCTTCCTTGGCCGCATCGTATTCGGCATTTTCCGACAGGTCGCCCTTGTCGCGGGCTTCGGCTATCTGCTGCGAGATTTTGGGACGCTCCACCTTGATGAGGCGTTCCAGTTCGTCCCTAAGTTTCTGCAAGCCTTCCTTGCTGTAATACTTAATCTCTCCCATAATGCTTGTTTTTTTCGGAGTTTTTCCCGCCGGAAAACGGTCAAAACGCCTGGGCTTAATAAACAAAAAGACCCTTGGCGTTAAGGGTCGTGCAATATTCCCGTGGTTCAAAAGACAGCGGCAAAGGTATGAATTTTTTTTTCGTTCCGCTAACCGACCGGCATATCCTAATGGTATTTGCGCTCCAAAACGGTCTGGGCGATAACGGCCTCGCGCAGCGAAAAGCCGCTGTTTCCCGACCGGTCTGCTTCGCGCCATGCAGGATTGGCTTCTGCACCCGACTGCCGCGAAGCGTTCAAGTCCGCCTCTCTGCATTCCTCATCTTCCCGGGTCATCGCCTCTTCGTAACGGCCTGCCTCGAACGCCTCTTCACCGGAAGGGGATTCAAGGGAAAACTCTTCCTCCAACCTTTCCAGCGATTCCTCCGGCACGTTCCAAAAGGTGTCGGACAAAGCCTGAGCTGGAACGGGCGGCACATCTTTCTGCGTCAAAAGATCCTCTCCGGCGGGAACCGTGCCCTGCCGACGCCTCCTTTCGTACCGTCTTTTATCTTTCCCCGCCTTCGAGCCCACCCCGCAACCCAGCGCCACGGCAAGGAGCGTAAAGAAAATGACACCCATAATCAAATCCTCCGTTATCGGGGCACGAAATTACGATATTTTTAAACAATGTGTATCTTTGCCGTCATGCGCGCACGATTTTTTTTCGTCCCCATACTGCTTGTTTCCGGCCTCTGCCTGCACTCCTGCGGGCATCAGATAAGCCACGGGAACATTCCCGACACCACCGTGAACTTTACCGTACGTCCGTACGATCTAGACAACACCCTGCTGTCCGTGGGAAGCTTCAAGTACTTTCCCTACGGCTACAGCGGCGTGGTCGTCTATCACATCGGCGACATGGAAGAAGAATACGTGGCCTTCGAGCAGGCCTGCCCCCTGGACTGGGAATCGGGCTGCCACGTGCGGTACGACAAGAGCAAAGACCGTCTGACGGGCAGGGACTGCGGAGGGGAATACAGCAGTTTCAGCGGCTTCGGCAGCGGCATCGTGTCCCGCTACGCCCTGCGCAAATACCACATCACCTACATGACCGACAGAACCTTTCAGGTTTCAAACTAAACAACCACTCAACACCGCATAGACATGAAAACAAAAGTTTTGTTCTTTCTTGCATTCGCCCTCTGCGTATGCTTCACCGCCCAAGGACAGAAAAAGATCACCATGGGAGACCTGACCAAGCAACAGCAGGACAGCATCCTCTTCGCGTTTCCCCACTGCACCAAGGGCACCGTTTACTTCAAAAACGGAAGCGTTTACAACGGTAGGCTCAACTACAACCACTACGAGCCCCAGGTGCTTTTCCGCAACGACAAGCCCGAAAGCCCCGAAGACACCCTGCGCCGCCTCGACAACCTGGCCGACGTGCTGATGATCCAGATCGGCGACCGCCAGTTCGTGCCCGTGCTCTCCGGCCTGGGCGAGATCGTCCTCAACAACAAGGTAAGCCTGATCCTCTCACGCAAGGTAAACATCGAGGAAAAGAAAACGGGCGCCTACGGCACGGGCGGCTCCACCTCCTCCATCCGCGCCGTGTCGGGCTTCAGCAGCAACAACGGAACCTCCTCCGGCTCCTACAGCGGGCAAACCACCTTTACCAATGTGAACTACGACTTCGCCGCCAACTCCGAACTGAGCATCGACGACCGCCTTTTCCTGCTCAAGGACGGAAAGGTCACCCCGCTCACCAAGAAAAGCCTGCTCAAGCATTTCCCGGCGGCGGCCAATTACATTAACCGATACATCGAAGAACAGAAGCCCGATCTGGACAACGTGGACCAGATGCGGAACTTCGTGAATTTGATTTACGCCAACTTTTAATTACCTTTGCCAGTTAAAATGCATGGTTTTGTGCATTTCCAGCAAGAGGATTTAAAGCATATATGCCAGTAAGCCAGGTAGATAGGAATCACCTTACCGTTATCAACCTTATCGGCAAAAAGTTTTCAACAACTTTTTGCCGGAAGCGGACGCGGGTGGCCTGCCTGCTCGCCTGCGTCCTGTGCAGCGGTTCTCTTCCTGCCCAGCAGGAAGGCAACCAGTTGACACAGTTCATGCTCAACACCTATGCGTATAACGCAGGTTATGCGGGTCTGTCGAACGGTATCGCCGTTTCGGCCCTGCACCGCCAGCAATGGCTAGGCATGGGACGGGGAGGCAGCGGCCAGAAGGGGGTCGCCCCAAATTCCACGATCCTGCTGGCCGACATGCCTTTAAAGATACTTAAAGGCGGGGTGGGCTTGGAAGTGGCCTCGTTCAACGCGGCTTATTTCAAGGATATACACGTAAAGATCGGGTATTCGTACCACCTGCAGACCTCTTTCGGAACCATCGGCATGGGCGTGCGCGCCCAGCTGGAGTCGAAAGGCCTCGATTTCAGCAAGTTCGATCCCGAAAACGCTTCCGACCGTATCCTTACCGGAAAACAGAAGGAAAACGGCATGTACGGCGACGTGAGCGTGGGGTTCTACCTTTTGGGAAACGCCAACTACTTCGTGGGCATCGCGGCCAACAACCTCGTGGCTCACAAAAGTGAAAAGATAAGCTTCCGGCCGTCGCGGCACATCGCGGTAAACGGGGGCTATTCGTTCAGTTTCAGCTCGCTGCCGAAAGTGGAGTTCACCCCTACGGCATACCTTGAAACGGACTTCACTACGGTAAGTTGGAGTTTGGCCGTGACGGGAACGTTCAACAAGCGCTTTTGGGCGGGGCTTTCCTA
The DNA here is from genome assembly GCA_023667315.1 of Ruminococcus flavefaciens. Lineage (GTDB taxonomy): Bacteria > Bacteroidota > Bacteroidia > Bacteroidales > P3 > Pullibacteroides. The sequence goes on along the minus strand of JAMPAI010000003.1, from coordinate 35,119 downwards.
TCGGTTTCAGGACGCCGTCTCCATTTTGGCGGGCATAAACATCGCCAAACTGCAGATCGGGGCGTCTTACGACATCACGGCTTCCCGGTTCATCAAGGCCTCCACCATAGGCGGGGCCTTCGAGATTTCCGTGAAGTACTGCTTCGGCCTGGAAGGCGAACAGGTGAACACGGAATACAAGAACGCGAGATACCTGTAAGGGTCTTGCATAAAACGAAAACATTAACCATACATATAATGAGAAGAGTAGCGAATTTATGGGATGTTCGGAATTTGACCGTGGCCGTTTTCGCGGCCATCCTCCTGTGGGGATGCGGCAACGCGGGCAGCGGTGAACTGGTCGGGGTGGCCGGACGCAAGGCACCCGGCGTACAGGTTCCTTTCGGGATGGTGTATGTTCCCGGCGGCAGTTTCGTCTGGGGTGCGGGCGGTTTCGACCCCTCCTACCAGATGCTCAATATCCGCACGGTGACCATCAGCGATTTTTTCATGGATGAAACGGAAATCACCAACAACGAGTACCGTCAGTTTGTGGAATACGTAAAGGAATACCACACCCGTCGCCTGTTGGCCGAGAACGGCATCGAAGGCTTCCAGATTGAAAGCGAGGACGAAGACGCCGAACCGGAAATCAACTGGAAGACCAAGATCAAGCGTACGCCCGAAGTGGAAGAAGCCCTGGCGGACCTCTACCTGCCCGTTGAGGAACGCTTCGCCCACCGCAAGGAAATCGACGTGCGCAAGCTAAACTACGAGTACTGGTCGTACGACTTCTACTCGGCCTCGCGTAAGTCGTGGAACAAGGACGACAACGAGATGCCCGACGACGGCGTCTATTACGGTTCGTTCGTGAGCCGCCCGCAATCGATGCGTTCGCGCCAGCAATTCATGCAGAAGCACGTGGTGAACGTTTATCCCGACACGCTCTGCTGGATCTTCGACTGGTCGTATTCGTACAACGACCCCATGGTTGCCGGCTACTTCTCAAGCCCCCTGTATGACAACTATCCCGTGGTAGGCGTAAACTGGAAACAGGCCGAGGCCTTCTGCAAATGGCGCAGCAAGATCTACAACGACGCCATGATGGCCAAGGGCTATCCCGAAACCCAGGAATTCCGCCTGCCCACCGAAGCCCAGTGGGAATATGCCGCCCGCGGCGGCCTCGACGCCAGCCCCTATCCCTGGGGCGGCAACTATGCCCGCAACATCAACGGATGCCTGCTGGGTAACTTCAAGCCCGGGCGCGGCGACTACTCCGCCGACGGATCGCTCTATCCCTGCGTCGTGGGACACTACGCGCCCAACGACTACGGCCTGTACGACATGATGGGCAACGTGGCCGAATGGTGTATCGACGCCTACGATGAATCGATCGCCAACAACCACGACTTCAACCCCGTCTTTACCTACGATGCCAGGCCCGAAGACGGCGTGGGACTGAAACGCAAGGTTGTGCGCGGCGGTTCGTTCAAGGATTTCGCAGACATCTGCAAGGTCTATTACCGTTCGTTCGAATACCAGGACACCTGCAAGTCTTACGTGGGCTTCCGCTGCATCCAGCCCCTGCTGGCCAGCGGAATGATGACCGGCGGCAGCGGCTCCAACGTGTATTAACGGAAAGACCCAACCGTTCCAAAACATCCAATCTCAAAACTAAAACACTCAATCTCAAAACCAAACAGTAGAAATGGCAAGTTTCGCAGATAAACCCGCATTCAAGAAGTTCATGGGCAACCTTTACGGTTGGGGTGCGGCCATCGTTATCGTAGGTGCGCTTTTCAAGATCAACCACTACCCCGGCGCCAACCTGATGCTTATCGTGGGTATGAGTATCGAAGCCATCATCTTTATCTTCTCCACGTTCGAGAAGCAGCACGCCGAATTCGAGTGGGACCGTGTCTATCCCGCCCTGAAGAACAATCCCGACGGTTCGCCCATGTACGAAGAAGGGCAGGCTCCCTGCTATGCCGGCGGCGGTTCCGGCCTGGGTTCGGACAATGTGCTGGCCGACAAACTGCAGGAAATGCTGGAAAAGGCCAACGTAACCCCCGAAGTGTTCGACCGTTTGAGCAGCGGATTGGAAAAACTCACCGAAACCACCGCCAACCTCAGCAACCTTACCAGTGTGGTCAGCATCAACAAGACCTATGCCGAGGAGATGACGCAGATGACCGCCAACATAAACCAGCTCAACCAGTTCTACGTGAACCAGCTGCAGGTGTCCAAGGCGCAGACCGAAGCCGGGGTGAAGCTGCAGGAAGACGTGAACAGGATTATGGAAACTTTGAGCAGTTCGCTCGAAAGCTCGCAGAAATACCGTCAGGAAATCGATGACCTCTCGCAGAAGGTCGCGACCCTGAACAAGATGTACGGCCAGATGCTCTCGGCCATGCAGATGGCTCAACCGGACAAGAATTAATTCCGCGACCTTTAAGAACACTCAAAAACCAGTTTTTCCACCATGTCAGGAGCAAAAGAGACGCCAAGGCAAAAGATGATCGGGATGATGTACCTCGTGTACACCGCCCTGCTGGCATTGAACGTGTCGGTGGCCGTATTGGACTCGTTCCTTACGATCAACGAATCCATGGAAACGACCAACAGCAATTACGTGCAGAAAAACGCCGACCTGTACCAGCGTTTTATGTCCGCCTACACCGCCAACGAGGCGAAAGTGGGCAAGTATTGGGAAAAAGCGAAAAAAGTCCAGGAAAAGACCAAGGAATTCTACGAATACCTTCAGCGCACAAAGATCGACCTTATCGCCTTTACCGAACAGATTCCCTACGAGGAAGCCGAGCAGCTCAACCCGAGAAACATAGGCAGGCAGGACAACTACGATGACCCGACCCGGTTCTTTCTGGGCTTAGACAACAGCAAAAGCGGCCGGGCCTACGAACTTCACGAGAAGCTGCACGAATACCGTGACTTCCTTTTAGAGCAGGTGGAGGAAAGGGATCGCCCGAACATTCCGCTGCGTTCCCTGCACGTGTCGGGAACAAAATACCACAATGCCAACGGAGAGGAACAGAGTTGGGAGGTGTTCCACTTCTCGCACACGATTATCGTGGCCGACCTGGCCCTGCTCAACAAAATCCAGAACGATGTGCTGAACTCCGAGAACGACATCATCTCCTACCTCTATTCTTCCGTGAGCGATGAAGACTTCAAGTTCGACACCATCTCCGCCCGCGTTGTGCCCGTTTCCAACAGTGTGCTGGTGGGATCGAGCTTCGAGGCCAGCGTTTTCGTGGCCGCCTTCGACTCCAAGGCCAAGATAACCGCCACCATCGACGGCCGGGAATACGAAGGTGCGGGAGGTTCCATTCAGTACAAGGCGGCGGCCAACACCATCGGCAAGAAAAAGGTAAACGGCACGATTCATGTACCGGCCTCTTTCGGGGTCAAGTCCTATCCTTTCCAGTTTGAGTACGATGTGCGGCAGTCCACCGCCACCGTGAGCGCGGACAAGATGAACGTGTTCTACGTGGGGGTTGACAATCCCGTTTCGGCCATCGCCGGCGGAATTACCGATGAGAATACGCAGGTGGAGATAACCAACGGCACGATCAGCAAGGTGAAACCCGGTGAATACGTGGTACGGGTCAGCAAACCCGGGGTGGAGGCCACGGTGAACGTCTACGCGAAGGAAGATCACGGCAAAAGGACCCTGATGGGCAGCAAGACCTTCCGCGTGAAGCGTGTTCCCGACCCCGTGGCCCGCATCAACGGCCAGGAAGAGGGCGTGAAACGTATCGACAAGAACACGCTGGCCAATGCCGGAGGCCTCTTGGTGTCGATGAAGGACTTCGAATTCGAGTTGAACCTCAAGATCGCGGCCTTCAACGTTCAGGTGTCGAGAGACGGCGAGTTGTCCCCTATGATGAACTCCAACGGCAACAAGTTCACCCAGGGAATGATCGACAACTTCAAGCGTTGCAAGCGCGGCGACAAGATATTCTTCACCGACATCTACGCCGCCATGCCGGAAGGCAACCGTATGTTGGGGGACATGATTCTAACCATTAAATAGCATATTCTCTCCCCGAGAGAAAAAATAAACGATTATGAAACGATTTGCCCTTTCCATTCTGATGGTCGCCTTGACCGCCGTTTCCACAGGCTCGCTCAAGGCTCAGGTTCTAGAAGACACTCCTCCTTTGGACAACTTCTTCATAAAGGAAAACACCGCCGACCGTCTGCCGCGCGAATACGTCTATGTACGCGAAGCCGACGTGTATATCAAATGGCGTGTATGGCGCATGGTGGATTTCCGCATGAAGATGAACCAGTACCTGTACTATCCCGTTACGCCGGTTCAAGACCGTATCAGCCTGATGAGCCTGATCATGAAAGGTATGGAGGACGGCAGCATCGTGGCTTACGATGCCCTTACCGACGACTTCCGCAAGCAGCTTACCTACGAGGAATTCATCCGTCAGAACACGCAGATTTCCGAGTTGCAGAAAGAAGACCTGGACAATCCCGGCCAGTTCATCACCTCGATGGATACTTCTTCGTTCCAGATTCACAACGTAAAGATGATCCGTCTTAAGGAAGACTGGTTTATCGACAAGCAGCGTTCCAGACGCGACATCCGCGTGCTGGGCATCGCACCGGTGATCCAGGTGTTCGATGAGGAAAGCGGTCAGTTCAAGGGAAACCAGACCTTGTTCTGGCTCTACTACCCCTCGATCCGTCCGCTCTTTGCCAAGACCGAGTCCTTTAACCGTCACAACAGCGCGATGCGCAAGTCGTACGACGATGTATTCGCCTGGGACCGCTGGTTCCAGAGCTACATCACCAAGATCGACAACCAGCAGGACCGTCAGATCCAGCAATACGCGCAGGGTGCCAACATCATGAGGGAAGCCGAACGCATCGAGGAAAAGCTCTTCGAAATAGAGCACGACCTCTGGGAGTATTAATCGTTGCCGACACAAACGCAAAAAGGGAAGCCGCATGGCTTCCCTTTTTTCGTTATCCCCTCTTCGATCGCGGTTTTGGGTAACACTTTTCTTTTTTTATTCCCCATCGTTCTCCTTGTTTTCCTGCTTCTTGCCCACGGGGGCTTTCGCGGCCTTTTCTTTTTTCTTTTCGAAAGGATTGATGGAGAAACGGTAGCGGTACGAAACCTGGGCGAAGAACTCCTGCCCTTTCCTATAGGTGGCCGCGGCGAAGGCCGAACGGAGCTTGCCGCTTACCTGCAGCTCGAACTCGTGAGCTTTCTTGAGCGTGTAGGCCGCCCGCAGCCGCAAGTCGGCGATGCCGCCGGCCGCCTTGGATCCGTTCATCTCGAAATAATAGCTCAATCCCGCCGACAGGTTCAGGGTCTTGTCGAACAAGGCCTTGGCAAGGGTCGCCGACGGGCCGATATGGTAGTTGAAGGTGGTCTTGCGTTCGCCCATCCTATCGATACGGGTGCTGAAATTGAGCGCCGTATTGAGGCGGTATTCGCCCGTAAGCTCTATGCCGTGCCGGGCGGCGGCATAGAAATAATCGCTGAACACCTGCTGCGTTTTCTCGCGCGAACTCTGGTAGGAGAACTCCAGGCCGCCCTGCTGTCTGTAACGCGCCGTGGGCCGGGTGTGGAAATCGAGACCGAACGAGGCCTGCTGCGCTATCTGACGGTACGACACCGTGTCGGGATCATAGACCAGCGGGTCGTCGGGCCGCCCCAGATCCACCGGCTTAAGCTGGGTGTGCATCGTAAAGTTCGAATACGAGGCCGTAAGCGCGAAACGTTCGTCTATCTTGTAATTGACATAGGCCGAACCCACGATGCGGTTCATTCGGCTCGATTTGGTATTCTTGAGGTCGTCGCGCTGCCATCCCAACTCGGCGTTCACCGCCACTTTCTTAAAGGCATGGGTAAAGGCCACCACCGCGTTCTCGAAATCGCGGTTGAAATAGGCCGCCCCCAGGCTGGCGTACTCGGGTCCCACGCGCTCGTAGGCCACGCTGATGCCCTTGTAGGCCAACTGTACCTTATAGGCCGTGCTCAACGAGGTGGAGGCATATTGGGGCAGGAAAGGCCGCATCAAGCCGCCCCACAAGCCCTTTTTCTTCTCTTTTTGGGCACGGGTGTCGGAGGTATGGGCGCTTACCCCCGCCTGTCCTTTCAGGGTCAGACCCTTGTAGAGCTCGAACGCAAAATCCAGCGCGAGCACGGCGTTCTGCTGCGGCGCCACCTGCCTCCGCCAGTCTTCGGGCAAGGATCTATAACGGTCGCCCGCCCGGAAGAAATGCAGGTCGAGCTGCTGCTTCTTATGCGTGAAGCCGAGCTTGAACGCGAAGCCCGTGCGGGCATAGTTGGCCGGGATATAGGCCGGCAACAGGTTCTCCCCGCTCCGTTGCAGGGTGTCGGCATGGCGCGCCTTGAGCAATCGGCCGTACATGGCCGAGAAATGCACCGGAAACGAGGCCGACTCCAGTTGGATGCCCGCCCCGTCGAACTGGTGGCCGGCCAGGCCGTAGGGGTGCATATCCATCGAGGTGCGCCCCAGATAGGCCTTGATCCATTTGTAGGAAGGCGTAAACGAGATGCGCGAGAAGGGCTGCGCGTAAGAAAAGCGGCTGTCGGCGAAACTCAACGAGAGCGGCAGCGAAAAGCCATACACCACCGGGTTGAGCTGGGCCGAAAGAATGTAGGCGAACGGATCCGAACTGCCGTCCGAATTCAGGCGGGTAGAGGCCTGCGCCCCCGCCGTTCCCGAAAAAGAAAAGGGTTTACGCTTGCCGATACCCGTAAAATCCTGGGCGGGCAGCGGCGCAAGGCCGGCGGCGAATCCGATTCCGACAAAAATCAACTTACTCAGACACAGCAGAATTTGCCGTGCATTGAGGTGCAACGATAGGTGTTTCATATCCGATTATTTCTAGTTATCCTATGTATAGAATCCAGAAATCGGATTTTATCGAAGAAAAAATATTTAAAAATTCTTAATTTTTTCGTACCTTTGTGCTCCTTTGCTGGGAATGTGCAGATTCTCTGCGGGGAAGCCGAAACGTTTCGCAAGGAACGTTCTCATTGGAAAGATGGGTGAGTGGCTTAAACCAACAGTTTGCTAAACTGTCGTAGGGGTTTCCCTACCGGGGGTTCGAATCCCCCTCTTTCCGCAAAAACGCGTTTTGAACGGCGATCTGCTTCGCCGAAAGCCTAAGTGGCACTTGGTCACTTACTAAAGTAAGCTCCCGCGTTCCACTTAGGCTTTCGTCTTGCATCTCGCCATTCAAAACGCGTTTTTCTTTCTATGATGGTCGGGCTTCTGCTGCGTTGTCAGCCAAAGTTTATCTCGGTCACGTACTAAAGTAAACTCCCGCCTTCCACTTAGGCTTTCGTCTCGCATCTCGCCATTCAAAACGCGTTTTTGTTTCCGGAATCAGCCAACTGCGGGGGTTCTCCCGCAAAATCATTCTTCAATATTTGACAGATGCGGTTCAAGTAGCGATAATTTAGTAACTTCGCGCGGTATTAACTTAATTTCCAGAAATAGTCATGAAAAATTCAGCAGAAAAAATCTTGACCGTTTTAGGTTTAGGTTTGCTCTTGATTTGGGGTGCGTTCGCGCAGAATCCCGCCATCTCCACATTTCCCTATACGGCCGATTTCGGCACGACAACAGCGCCCGGCGCGCATAATGACTACTGGAAATTCAAGGCTATTCAGGATGGCGGCGGTACCGAATCCGTGGTGGTGGCATCCGACCGATGGGGATTTTCTGCGGTTTCCGGCGAAAATCTGGCCGCATGTTTTACCGACAACGATGATGCCGCAACCATCGAGCCGGCTGCGTTCAGCCCGATTTTTCACTTGGAAAAAGACGACAACACAAGCTATACCGTCCGTGCGGACTACAAAAACATCAACCTCACCTCGGGCAAGCATCTGGTGGTGCGCCTGCATTCGGTGATAGACGGAGAACCGTATTACGGCGGCAAATGGGGGGTGTATTACAACACGCCCGACCCGATAAAAGACGCCAACGGCAAGGTGCGCAGCGTGCTGATTCATAACGAAGGCAAGATGCCCAAGGCGGGAGACTCCACCTACACCTACCACATTTCCTCCGACCTGATTCCCGAAAGCGGGGATTACTGCATCTCGTTCATCATTATCGATAACCTTTACGCCAACACCAAGAACACCAAGAACGGGGAGAAATTCTACCTTACCGGGCTGCAGATAGACGAAATCGTAGGCACGGATCTGGCGGCTGGCCAGATTATAAGTCCCTATACCGACCCGCAGGCCGGCACGCAGGCTTTTTCGGCCTTTGTGATGAACCGTGGCGGAGGTACGGTAAGGAACTTCGAGGCCTGTTACTCGGTGGATGGCGGCACGGCCGTAAAGGAAAGCTTTTCGCAGGAAATCGCCTCAGACAAGATTAGCCGCATTACATTCAAGACCCTACCCGATCTTCAGCCGGGCGACCATCGCCTCAGTTTCTGGGTTGACGAGGCCGCCGATTTGGATCGGAGCAACGATACGGTGTCGTGTTGGGTAAGGGTCGGCAGTTCGGGCATCGCCACCTTGCCTGCCCGGTACGAATTTACCGAGGCGGTGCCGTATGCATGGGCGATGATCAGTGATTCGTTCTATGCCGAACCGAACTGGCGTTTTGTGCAGGAAGGTACCCACTGTTATCCGGTGGTTTCGACCGTTAGGCAGAACGGCTACAATAACAACGACTATCTGGTTTCTCCGCAGTTTTCGTTCAAGAAAGACAAGCTGTACCGTGTGGAGTTCACCTTCAGGTCTGAGTTGGCGGGCTACAAGTCGCTGGCGCTCTATGCCTGCCTGAATGCCGGTCGGGATAACCTCCCGGCTAAGGAACTGATTTGGAAACAAGACCGTTTCGAAGACCGGAGCGACCGCAGCATGGTGGTGTATTACCTCGCCAAGGATGACGCCAATCGCGCATTGGCCTTTCATGCCTACGGACCGTCTTCCGAAGGCAGTCTGCAGATAAAACGGATAACCGTTTCGCAAGCCGACACCAACACGATGGATTACTTCTTCGATTTTGACGGAACTTCGAGCGACGACCCGCAATACCTGGTGGGACAGAACCTCGACTTTATCGATTACGACGGTAACCTTTCCAAGGAGGCCGGTACCCCCGGCGGCTGGGCGTTGTACGGCGAGAATTCGGGCTTCAACAGCATCTATTCCGCCCGTTCGATAGGGATTCCCGGCAAGCAGGGCGCGACAAAAGCCGACGACTGGATGGTGTTCAAGCCCTTCTACCTTGAATCGGGAAAAGACTACTACCTGAATTTCCGTACCAAGATGAGCTCGTCGAATTCCGGAGCCCTGGAATATTATGTGCAGCGCGAAGGCCCACGCTACGACCTGGCGTATGAGGGACAGACAGGGATCAAGGGCAGGAAATCCGTTAGCGGCAGCACTTACGATACGGTGCGTTGCGTGTTTGCCGTGGAAGAAAGCGGTTATCATATACTTTCGATCCGCAACGTAACGGAGGTAAACGACATTGTAACCGACCCGCAGGCCTTGGAAAACTATACCGTTTTTGTAGATAACGTTTCGCTGGGAGCGCGGGAAAGGTTCTCCGTACACGCCCTGTATGCCGACGTTCCGTACGAAGCCCGCTTCGGCCTTACGGTAAGCCTCGGAATGACCGTGCGCAACTTCTCCTCGAATACCGTGGAAGCCAAGGACATAAGGTACTGCTATCAGATCGATGATGAGGAAGTGTGCCGGGAAACGCCCGCATCCAACCTCTTGTCGCAGGTAAGTTCCACCTATACGTTCAACAGGCGAGCCTCCTTTAACAGCGAAAGCACGCAGACGGTAAGGTTCTGGGCGGAAAAGACCGGTTCGGACGAAGTTCCCGATACGGTAACCGTTACGGTTTCCAAGGTTCTGGCACGGGAACTGCCTTTCGTGGAAAAATTCGCCGAAAAATCGATGGACGACTGGCAGTCGTATCCGTCGGCCCGACGGGTTTGGCAGATGCAGTTCGGCACGGAAACGGCCCATTCGGGCGAATGGGCGGCAAAATGCAACGTGGGTTCTTCGGAAATTTCCGACTTTTTAGTAACGCCCCTGCTGAAGGTTGAAAAAGACAAGACCTACCGGGTGTCTTTCTTCTATAAACGCGATGCCAACAATATCGGCACCAACGATAGCCTGCGCCTTTTCTACGCCTACAACCGCTACGACAACACGGGCTTCCTCAATCAACTCGCCGTATTTCCGCAACCTGCCTCCACCGAATACGATTTTCTCTACGCCTATATAAGGTTTCCCGAAACAGGCGCGGCATTCCTCAGCCTCAAGGCCGAACTGGGCGGCAATACGGCGCCGCTGTACATAGACGACTTTATTCTGGTGGACAGCCTGCAGACCAATTCCACCGACTACCGCGTTTCCGACCTGCACGTTTCGGGCAATATGTCGGAATGCGATACGATGGCGATAGGTCGCCTCTCGTTTAAGGTTACGGCGGGCGGTTTCTCGATGCCGGAAAATGTTACAACCCATATCCGCTACGACAACGGACCTGCGCAGGACATTTCCTTCCAAAAGGAAATGATGGACGGTGAGGAATACACCGTTTCGCTGCCCATGCCCATGTTCTCCGGCGGCGAACATACGGTTGAAGTCTGGTTGGGTCTTAAGGAGGAATTGGATCGCCGCGATGATACGGTCCGGACAAGTTTCAGCGTGCACAGCCCGCAAACGGTACCGTTCAGGGACGCGAACATCAGCGTGGTGGGTTCGCCGCGCATGTCCGCCTGCTTTGAGCCGGATTCCACCGGCACCTATCTGCTGCGCTACCGTTACGACGCCACCAATGCCGCCGGCGCCACGGTTAAGCTGAACCTGCTGGCCTACGGCAACAACAGCATCGCAGGCTCGCGCCTGGTGGACGAACAGGAGGCCCTGGGTGTGAATACGCTCGAAAAAGAGATAGAAATCAGCGCCTTGGGAGTATATGCGTTCGGCATCGAATGCGTGAACCTTCCCGTAGGGGGAACCTTCCGTGTGGACAGCCTCTGGCTGGAAGCGAAAATAAAGGAAAAGCCGGTGGATACGACGGGTACCGACACCACGGGCATCGGCACGTTCGCCCTAAACGAGTTCCGCATCCAGCCCAACCCGGCCGCCGATTTCGTGGAAATCCTGATTCCCGAACAGGCCACGAGCCTGTATATTTTCGATATGCAGGGACGTGTCTGCCGCCATCTGGTGCTGCAAAGACAGGAAAGGATCAGGCTTTCCCTGCAGGATCTGAGGCCGGGCGTGTATATGGTACGGGGTGCCGGCAACAGCAAGGCAGCCACGCGCAAACTCATCAAACGTTAGCATGAAGAAAATCGCCTTTTACGGTATAGCCGCCAAGTTGGTGGAATTGAGCATGTTCGAGGAACTGCTCTCGGTGCTCGACCAGACTTGGGAGGAGCCGGCAAGGTTCTACTTCGCCCAAGACCTGTCGGAGCGCATGCGCAGGGACTTTCCCTCGCTCGCCGCCCGCTACCTGGACGAACCCGACCGCATCTACACCGACGAGCTGCCCGATGACACCGACCTGCTCGTGTGCCTGGGCGGTGACGGCACGATGCTCGACACCCTGCATCTCGTAAAAGACACCAGTGTTCCCGTATTAGGCATCAACTTCGGCCGTCTGGGCTTTTTGAACGCGCTCAACGCCGACGGCATCAAGACGCAGCTGCAACCCGGCTTTTTCGACCATTTCCGCCGCGAGAACCGCCTGGTTCTGGAAGCGGACGAGTTCGATTTTTACGGCGAGCAGGAAAACGAGAATCCCTTTGCGTTCCCCTACGCGCTCAACGAAGTGACGGTGTATAAGAACGACGCCTCGCCGCTGGTGCTGTTAGACGTGTTCGTGGACGGCCAGTTCATGAACACCTACTACGGCGACGGGGTGCTGTTCTCGACCCCCACCGGCTCCACCGCCTATTCGCTGAGTTGCGGAGGCCCCATCCTGATACCCTCTGCCGACAATATGCTGGTTACGCCCATCGCCTCCCATACCCTTACCGTGCGGCCGCTCATTTTGGAAGGCTATCAGGAAATCATGGTAAAGACAAGGGGCAACAAGGGATGCCGGGTCATGCTTGACTCGGCCATGGTGGAGTTTGCCGGCCCGTTCAGTTTCAAGATCCGCAAGGCGGGCTTCAAGTTCATCGCCATCTACCCACCCGACCGCAACTTCTTCGACGCCATCCGCGAAAAACTGATGTGGGGCGTGGACATACGCCATAAATAGGCAATCAGAGAAATGGCAATAAGGATTCTTGGATGACACAACACTAATTGCCGTAATTTTTTTACGGAATAATGGATTTTTACCTATATTTGCGGAGTTTACGTAAATATGGAGGTTCAATGTTAATCAAATTTGCCGTTACCAACTACCGGGGATTCGCCAAGAGAATCGAATGGGATTTGACTAAAGCGGGAAATTATGAATTCAACACCTATGCCATCAAAGACGGGGTGGTTAAAAACGGTATTATCTATGGCCCCAACGGCTCGGGAAAAACCAATTTCGGTTTGGCGATTTTCGATATCGAGAATCATCTGAGTCAAAAGAATAAAAAAGGCGATTACTATCGAAACTTCGTTTGTGCGAGGAATCCAGAAGAGCCTGTCGCTTTTGAATACACCTTCCGCTTCGGCAAACAAATAGTTGCATACAACTACTCGAAAAACCACAACGGAGCCTTGATTGCCGAACAGTTGCAAGTTGACGGAAAAAATATATTCAAAAGGCAGACAGAAACATTTACAATAAACAACAAGACATTCCCGATGGACAAGAATGTCAAGTTGAACCTGCAGAACAACGACAACAACGTTTCGATTGTGAATTTCCTGCTGACCTCGTACCCGTTGGACAAAGACAATTATCTGATGAAACTCCAGCAATTTGTGGGTTCCATGCTGTGGTTTCGGAATCTGGATGTACGCGAATATATCGGACTTGAAACAGGAGTTACGATCATAGACGAATATATCATTTCCAATGACTTATTGAACGATTTTTCTAAGTTCTTGCAAGATATAAGCGAGCAAACATTTCAATTCGAACCCGATGCTGTGAATAAACAATTGCTTTGCAATATTGGAGGGACATTAATTCCTTTCAACGATGTAGCTTCTACCGGAACCCGTTCGTTGATGTTGCTCTACTATTGGTTGAAGAAAATGAGTGAAACCTCGTTCGTGTTTATCGATGAATTCGATGCTTTCTATCATTTCAAACTGTCGCTCGAAGTCTGCAAGAGATTATTTAACCTCGATTGTCAGGTTTATACCAGTTCGCACAACACATTTTTAATGACGAACGACCTCTTGCGTCCCGACTGCAACTTTATCCTTGACGACAACAAGATAAAGCCACTCAACGAGTGTACGGAAAAGGAATTGCGCTTTGGACACAATATCGAGAAATTGTTTCGTGGAAACGCGTTTCGGGTATGACGTTATTTGTGTTTGAAGGCAAAAGAGATTCGAAGATATTCGATACCTTGCTGAATCTTTTCTTTGAGGGAAGAAAAGATTCGTCCATTTGTATCTATCGGAGCGACATCTATGATCTGTATCGGAAGCTGGAGGCATACGACACTTTCGGACACACGTCGCACGACGGCAATACGCTTGCCGTACTTAAGGATATATTAAAGGAACGGAACGACACATCTTTGGAGAACGTGCAGGATGCCGATATTTCGGACATATACCTGTTTTTCGATTACGATTTTCAACAAAAGACCGGTACCTTGAGAGAAAACAACGAGCGGGTGCGGAAAATGTTGGCGTATTTTGACGATGAAACGGGCAACGGCAAGTTGTATATTCATTACCCGATGCTGGAATCGATATGTTATACGAAAGAATTGCCCGACACGGATTATAGCCGCTATGTTGTTGAAAGGTCGGCATGCCGTGGCTTCAAAAGGTCGGCACGGGAATTTTCTTTCTATAAGTCTTTGGATTACATCGAACTTCCCGATCGGTGTTTGAAAGGTAATGCCGATTGTCCCTCCGAACGAATGGATAATGTTCAACAAAATTGGAGTCATTTGGTGCGCATGAATGTCGGGAAAGCCCATTATCTGTGTCAAGGATCTGAAAAGTTTCCCGTGGACAAGCGTTTGATAGCCCAAGCGGATATCTACACGAATCAATTGCGGAAATATGTGGAAAAACAACCCTGCCAGGTTTCTGTCTTAAATTCGTTCCCTCTCTTTTTATACGAATACTTTAAAGAGGGGAAGTTCGAACAGTAGCAAAGAAATCCTCCCCTTCTCCCGGAGTTATCCACCAAAAACAAGAATCTGTTAATAAGTATTCCTTTCCCAACTTGTTTTATATCGCTACTTTTGTAGGATTTTAAAAGAGTCGTCCACAGAGCGGGCTTCAGGGAGAGATACGGATGTCTTCTTTAAGATTGTAAGATATTGAAGATAAGATAAAAACATCAAAACCAATAAAATGAAAAGTGCAAAACACTTCTTGTGGAGGTTGGCGTTGTGCCTGCTGCCCGCAGTTTTCTTTGCCTTCGGAAGCGGATCGCTCCAAGCGCAGAGTATTTACGAAAAAATAACATCTCTGGAACAATTGGAGTCGGGCAAGGCGTACTTAATTGTAAGCTCAGATGGCAAATATGCCATGGGGTATCAAAATACAAACAATAGGCCTCAAGTTGAAACAGAAATTGTTGCGGGAGGTATTTCCATAAATATCGCAACAGAAGCCGGCGATAAAGAAAGCGCGTATGAGTTTGTCATTACAAAATTGGAAAATGGCAATTTCACAATAGAAGATAAGATTTCTGATTCTGAAAAAACATATCTTGCAAACACTTCCAATAATCAGTCAAGCAATTATGTAAAGTTGTCGAATGTTTTTACGGAATGGACCATTTCGATCAAAGCCAGTGGAATTGCCTCTATCAATTTGGCAGCCGACTCAAATGCATATCAATTAAAACATAACGTTTCTTCAAAATTGTTTTCGTGTTACAAAAGCTCATCAAATCAAGACAGCCTTTGTATTTACAAAAAGCAAGTGCTTACCTCTTGCGGCAAGGTAAGCGATGCGGCCGTGGTTGCCCAGCAGACCACCGCCATGCTTTCCTGGACGGCACCCGAATCCGCACCCGCCCTTGGCTATGCGGTTAAGGTTATGAACGGCACCGCAGAGGTATCGGCCGACACGGTCAAGACCACCTTCCTGCAACTTAGCCAACTGACGGCCGGCACCGAATACACCTATTCGATTACCGCCCTCTGCTCGGCCGAACTGGCCGGCGATGCCGTAACCGGCACCTTCACCACCCAGGCCGCCGACGCCGCTTCGGTTACCGCCACCGCGCCCGCTGAAGCCGCCGTATTCAACGACGACGTCACCTTCTCTTGGAACGTAGCCAACTTTGAACTGGGCGATGACAAAATGGTAAGGCTCGTCATCAACAACGGCACCAAAGACACCACCCTCTACAGCAAGGACGCCTCTATCGCGGTGGAATTGGGCAACGGCAGCTACACCGCCACCTACTCGCTCGTTAACGTGAGCGGCGAGGGCGACAACAAGACCTACAGCGCCGTGGAAGGCGCCACCGATGTCCGCCACTTCACCGTAAAGAATGTATTGGTTAAGGTGGCCACCATCGCCGACCTCAGGGCAGGAGCTGTCAACGGCTACTTTAAGCTGACCGGCGAAGCCGTTGTATCGGCCATGGACACGATCAGCACCAACGCCAGCATCTGGATTCAGGATGCCACCGGAGGCATGCTGCTCTATGGTTCCAAAACCCTTCTCCCCAAATATGGAATCGGCGATGCCGTGGCCAATGTGAACGGACAACTCCAAAATTACAACGACTTGCTCGAGGTGAAATTCACGGAAACCCAGCCGGAAGCCGTTTCGCATGACAACAAGGTGGACACCACGGTGGTTACCCTCGAACAATTGACGGTCGCCAACATGAACACCTATTGCTCCAGACTGGTTAGAATCCAAAGGCTAATGTTGACGACGGCGGATGCGAACGACGGAAAATGGACTAAATCCAAAGCCGACACGGCCATAGACCTCGATGGAAACAAAATCGTCATCTATCCGTCTCTCAGCACCGGCGACTTTATCGGTCAGCCCAAGACCACCGATTCCTTCGATTTGGTCTGCGTAGTGGGCATCAACAAGGGTACCGTTCAAGTATCGCCCCGCTATTTCTCCGACATCATCCGCTTGCTTGAAGCGGTGGCTGACCCTGT
Organism: Ruminococcus flavefaciens; assembly: GCA_023667315.1. Taxonomy (GTDB): domain Bacteria; phylum Bacteroidota; class Bacteroidia; order Bacteroidales; family P3; genus Pullibacteroides. The sequence goes on along the minus strand of JAMPAI010000003.1, from coordinate 18,844 downwards.
GTTCAACCTGGAAGAAGACATCGTGTATGCCGATGCCCAGCAGCTTACCATCACGAGCGCCACAGAGGGTGCGGAGATTTATTACACCCTCGACGGCTCCACGCCCACGAAGGAAAGCACGAAATACGAAGCGCCCATCACCATTGCCCGCACCTCGACCGTCAAGGCCATTGCCGTGAAGGAAGGCATGGGCGACAGCTATGTCAAGACCCTCACCATTCAGATTGCCGTGAAGATTGAAGGCGAAATCGTGTTTGAAGAATACTTCGACAAGGTGCCCGCCACCGCCACGGAAATCACGGAAAAACTGGACGATTATACTGACAATCCCGGATGGACGGCCGTGAAAGCTTATGGCCATCCCGGTGGCGGCGTTATCCGCTTGGGTGTAGCCAGCAACAATCCCGGCTCTCTCGAAAGCCCGGCCATCGACTTGAGCGCCAACAACGGCAAATATGTGGTGTCGTTCTATGCCGCTGCCTGGAACAACGACAAAGACAATATCCGCCTTATTGCCGGCGATGAAACCGTAACGGTATCGGGGCTTGCCAATACCACGGGGCAGAACGACGAGGTTACCACGCTGAAGCAATTTGTATTCGAATTTGAGAACGGCACGGAAGAAACCAAAATCAGATTCGAAGCAGGCGTGGCCAGCAACAACCGTTTCTTCCTCGACAGCATCCGCATCTATCAGGTGTTGCCCAACGAACCCATGATCAACGTGGCTTCCACCGTAAGATTGTCCACCTATCAGGGTGTAGCCGTAACGCAAAAGCTTACCGTAAAAGGTAAACTGCTGGCCGCCGACGTTGCCGTAACCTATCCCGAAGGCAACTTCAGCATAACGCCCGCCACCCTGAGCAAAGAGGCCGTAATGGGCGACGGTGCCGAACTTACCGTAACCTACAACGGTGCCAAACTTGCCGACAGCGTGCCGCTTACCCTTTCGAGCGGCAATGTAACGAAGCTGGTTAAGGTAAAGGCCACCGCCACGGCGATTGAGGAACTCGACAACCTGGCCGCCCTTTACGAAAGCGAACAGGGCGTTATCTACCGAATCAAGGGCGAAGTGATCCTTACCGCCAAAGATTCGAACTACAACTACAAATGGTTCCAGGACGACAAGGCCGGTATCCAGATTTTCGACAAGGACCGTTTGGTAACCACCCAATACGAAGTGGGCGACGGCCTTACCGGCATCTGCGGCAAGTTGAGCAACAACGGTGGTCAGCTTCAGCTGGAACCGATCGGCGATTTCCCCGCCGCCAGTTCGCACAACAACACGGTTACGCCCGAAGTGGTTACGATTGCCGACCTGAACGACAGCATCGAAAAATATTGCTCGCGTCTGGTTCGCATCAATGGCTTGACGCTGAACAATGCCGAAGGCCAGTGGGCCGGTAACGCCAACGACACCGCCAGCGACGGCAAAGACACCATCATTATCCGCACCTTTGTCCGCTACGGTAACTTTGTGGGCGAAGACAAGCCCGAAGGCGAATTCGACCTTATCGCCCTTGCCGGGGTGTATAACGGCACCGTTCAGGTTTCGCCCCGCACCAAAGACGATATCATTACCGAACCGGGCGGCGATACCCCCGACACCACGGCCAACCGCGCCATGGACCATGTGGTAGCCGGAGTTTATCCCAACCCCACCAGCGGCTTGGTTTACGTTGAACTTACCGAAAACGTACGCATGGAAATCTTTACGGTTTCCGGCGCCATCGTTCGCAGGTCCGAGCTTGCCGCAGGCAAGCACGAAATGATGTTCAACCACAGCGGCATCTACTTTATCCGCCTTTCCAACGCCAAGGGCTCCATCGTTAAGCGCGTGGTGGTAAGGTAAAGATTCCGGTCTTTGACCGACTGAAAGGGGCGTCCATCCGGACGCCCCTTTTTTATGTCCCTCGTGAACTCTGGTTGCGTGGAAAACCAACCGTTGACAGTAAGTTTTTGGGGAGGTGTGGAGAGGAATGTGTATATTTGAGGCTCAAAGATGGGTTGAGATTTTTCCCGATAAAACACATCATGATGAAAACTAAAAAAATGATAGCGGCGGAGCCGGAACCTGTTTACGGGCGGAGAGGCATCGCGAGAGGTTGCCTGGTGCAATATGTGGTGCCCGCGAAAGATAAGTCGTTTGTGGAGGACCTGGCCAAGGTGCGGGGCTGGGAACTGCCCGACATCAAGAAAGAAAAAAACTTGGCAACCCTCAAAGTTGCCAAGACCAAATCGGCAAACGCCAAGGTGAGCCCAACGGCCTCCATAAAGGTTACGAATAGGTTTGCAAAACAGCGGGTAAGCAAGGCGAAAGGTGGCGAATATAAGCCGAATGCATGCACAATAAAGGCGATGGCCGATGCACGGGCCGGACGGGTGTTTCATGCGAAATCTCCCAAAGATCTTATAAAACAAATCCTCGGCTAATGTTTGCACTCGATTATACCACACAGTTCAAGAAAGACCTTAAGAGAGCCGACAAACAAGGCCTTCCTCGAAAACGTTTGGAAGAAGTGCTTGAACAGTTAGCCCAAAACGGTCAAGTTGACAAGAAATATATCCCTCATAAGTTGTCCGGTAATTGGAAAGGATTTTGGGATTGCCATATATCTCCCGATTGGCTGTTGATTTATGATATAGAGTCAAAAATAAAAGTGGTAAGACTGGTTCGTACCGGCACCCACGCGGAGTTGTACAAAAAGTAAAATATCGCTCAACCTAAGCAAGGACAGAATTACACCATATAAGGATTTAATAAAATCACTCCTCCCGTAATCAACAGCCTGTTAATAACTATCTCTTTTTTAACTTGCTTCATATTGTTATTTTTGTAGGATTACAAAAGCGCTGCTTCCCCGAAGCACAAACTTTGACCGAAACACGCTTTTACATTAGTTGACGGATTATTGTAATTAACCCCAAAACCTAATACCATGAAAAAGCAAGTTTTTTTCCGAACATTGCTAACAATGCTCTGTGCTTCGACGCTCCTGCTGTTTGCAGGCGGACGTGCGGCGGCACAGGATACCTACACCTTGGTGAAAGACGTGGCCGAATTAAGCGCCGATGATGTGGTGCTGATTGTAGGTGATGGCGGTTATGCCATGACGGCTACGGAAAGTTCCACTAAAAGAACAGCAGTGCAGGTGTCCGTTAGTGGAGAAACCATAACCGAACCGACTATAGCAACAAGCACATCGAAGGGCAATGCTTGCGAGTTCACGCTTCTAAAAAATGACGAAGGTAAGTTTGCTTTTCACGATTTGGTGAATGGTAATTATTTGGCTGATAATACTTCGAGCACAAACACTCCTTCCTCAGAAACAGCGGACTATTTTTCGGTAACTATTGGAAACGATGGTGCGGCCGTTATTCAAGGGAGTAAGCGCAAGCTTAGGTGCTACCAGAATAAGGATTTTAGGATGTATACCGACAATTCAGGAGACGGTGTATTTCTTTACAAAAAAGCTGCGGCTTCGAACGTTCCGAGTGTAAGCCCCAAAACGAGCACTAAAAACTATTCTGTATTATTGGGTAATTTCTTTAATGAAACATTATCCTTTAAGGCAAGTTCCCTTGAACAAGCCTTGACCGTTTCGGTAAACGCCGATGCTCCCTTTACGGCTTCACCCACAACGGTGGCCCAAACGGAAACCGCTTTTACGCTTACATTGGCTGAAAAGGAAGCATTGAAACAGGGTAATTATACCGGTGTTGTCACCATTAAGCACGGCGAAGACGTACTTTCCTCGGTTACGGTGAATATCTCCGTAGAAAATAAAACCATCTTTTTTGAAGACGATTTTACCGCTTGCACGGGAACTGGCAGCGCAACAAAAACGCAATTACCGAAATGGAATACCACGCTGACGCAAGTGTATTGCAATGAAGGCGAAATCCGTTTGGCAAGTAGCAATAATGCAGGCTCCATCAAAACGCCGGCACTTGATTTAAGTGGGAACGGTGGACTCTATACCGTGGAGTTTGCGGCCTATTCATATGGCAGTGATGGCAGTTCAGCCACGGTCAAGGGTGGAACCGCCTCCAAGACGCAGACTCTCACAACTACAAAAACGACATATAAGTTGGATTTTGATGGCGGAACCACGGCTACGGTTGTGGAATTTAGTGCAGCATCAAAAAAACGCTATTACATAGACGATGTAAAAATCTATCAAGAGGCTGCCACCCCTGTCTGCAATGCGGTAACGGTGCCGGCCGACGGTGGGGTGACGCCCCGCCAGAACGACGTTACGATTGTGTGGAACGCTCCGGACCCGGCTCCCGCCAACGGCTACAAGGTAACCGTAAAGGGCGAAGGCTACGAAAAATCGGTAACGGTGACCGATGCCACGCAGATTGTATGGGCATCCGAACTGACCCCCGAAACGAGATATGAATATTCGATTGTGTCGCTGTGCGGAGAAGATTTCGAAAGCGACCCCGTGGGCGCCACATTCACCACCCTTTCCGCCGACCAGCCTTCGCTCACCATTACCGAACCCGACAACGATGCAGTTTTTTCGGGCGATGTGGAATTTGCCTTCACCACCACCAACTTCGAGTTGGGTGACAGCAAATTAGTGAAAGTGGAAGTGAAGACCGACATCGAAAATCCTTCCACCGCCCCCGCCATCAAGACCCTCTACACCAAGGCTTCTCCCGTGGTGATAAGCGGTTTGGAAGACGGCCAGTATCATATCGACCTCTATCTGGCGAACGTAACAGCCAAGACCGAGGGTGAAGGCAATGACACGGTGGTGGTTAACTTGGGACACTATGTTCACCGTAACATCGAGGTGAAACATCCCTCCATTTATTTCGAGCAAAAAACGCTGGCGCTTACCGGCACCTACCAAGGCATGTCCGTGGAGGGCAAGATGAAGGTAATCGGCTGGGCGCTACCCGAAGCCACCGACAAGGTAACGATTGCCTGTCCCGAAGGTAATTTCAGCGTAACGCCTGCCGAACTGACCCGCGATGCGGTGATGGCGGATGGCGGTGCCGAAATCACCGTTTCCTACAACGGCGCCAAGACCTCCGAAACGGTGGACATCACATTGACCTACGGCGCAATGACCGACAAGTTTACCGTAACGGCCACCACTACCGAGGTGCGGGAACTGGAAACGCTCGCAGGTCTGTATAGCAGCGAAACGAACGTTCACTACCGCGTAAAAGGCAAGATGGTAGTAACCCATAAGGACAGTTACAACAACCGAATCTGGGTGCAGGACATCGACAAGGATAACGGTGCCTCCATGTTGCTCCTTAACGCTACCGCCGGATACGATGCCATCAATGTGGAAGATGTGTTGGAGAATGTGCTCGGCAAGCTGGACATCACCAGCCAGAATCTTCGCAGATTTACGCCTGTCGGCACATTGGCTGCCGTGGAACACAATCACGCCATTTATGTGGATACGCTTACCGTGGCCGATTGCCACGCCCGCATCGCCACGGTGCAGAACGCCCTGGTCTGCGTGGAAAATGTAGCGTTCACGCAAAGCGGAGAGTTTACGGCAAACAAAACCTACACATATCCCATGGCACAAGGTCGGGATACCTTGGATTTCTACACCACCTTTACCGGCGCAGATTATATGGGACAAAGCATTCCGGCCGAAATCCTGAATGTAACGGGTATTCTCGGTATCTATAAGGACAAGGCGCAAATCACCGCCCGCAACAAGGCCGATATGGCGGGGGCTCCCTGTGTGGAACCTGTACCTTTGGAAGCGACGGCCCAGTCTTATTCCGCCACCATCCGCTGGACGAGCAAGGCCGCCGCGGATTCCGTCCGCTACAGCCTCAATGTCGATATGTCTGAAGCCGTTAAGGCAAAGGTGAGCGGAGTGGAAAAGGCCTATCGCATTGAAAACCTCCTTACCCCCGCAACGAAGTACTACTTTCAGGTAAAGAGCCTTTGCAGCGCCACGCAGGAAAGCGAATGGAGCGATGTGAAGGAATTCACCACCAAGGCGGCCACCGATCCCACCATCGCGATAGAGTTGCCCACCAGCATGCAGGAATTCACCGACAGCGTAACGGTGCGGGTGTATGTCCGCAATGTAAGGAACTTGGGCGTTTCCGACAACGACACAGCCATCCGCATCACGTTCAGCAACGGTGTGGTGGTGAAGACCGCCGACACCCTCACCAAACACGCCCTGCCTACGGGCGAATATACGGTGGAAGCGGAATTGGTGAAGGGCGAGACGGCTTTGCCCGGGGTTGACAAGGCCGAACGCCGTTTCAGCGTGAACCTGCCCGATGTAGAGGCTCCTGTATTCGCTCCCGGAGCGGGTCGTTACACGGATTCTGTGGAAGTCACCTTGGCCTGCGGCACCGATGGCGCCTCGATTTTCTACGCCAAGGGCGATGAGGCATTTGTTGCCTATACGGAAGGTGCCAAAATCGTGCTGAAAGAGACCGCCACCCTTAAGGCCTTCGCCACCAAGGAACGCATGGACACGAGCGCCACGGTTACGGCCACCTACACGATTGCCGAGGGCATTGCCATTGAAGGCGATTTGGTTCTGTTCGAAGACTTCAGCAAGAGCGAGACCGCCTCTACTACGGCCATTACCGATTTTGACAAAATTGCGGATGTATCGGGCTGGTCGGGTGCAAATATGTATCCCGAAGTAAACGAAATCAAGGGCGGTACGAGCAGCAAGGGCGGCAAGTTGGTTTCACCCGCCCTCAACCTCAGCCACGACAACGGCAAGTATTATGTAGTCTTTACAGCACGGGCATTCGACAACGCCAAGGATGCCACTACAATCCGTTTGATTGCCGGAGAAGACACCGTTTCGGTGGAAGGCCTCGACAAGACGAAGATGTCGGAGTATGTCTATATGTTCACCAACGGTATGGCCGACATGAAAATCACCTTTGAGGCGGTCAACGCAGCCAACAACCGATTCTACTTAGACAGCATCCGTGTTTACCAGGTGTTGCCGCAGGTTCCCACGATCATGGCTCCCGCCAACATGACGGTGGCCACCTTCCAAGGGGTATCCGTTTCGAAAGAAGTGACAGTAAAGGGCAAGCTGCTCGATGCCGACGTGACGGTGGCCTGCAACGCGCCTAACTTCACGGTGGCTCCCGCCACGCTGGCCAAGGCGGACGTGATGGGCGAAGGTGCCGTCGTTACGGTTACCTTTAACGGAAACAAGACCCTCGACACGGCGGAAATCACCTTTACTTCGGGCGACTTGACCGAAACGATGAAGGTGTATGCCTCGGCTGAGGAAGTGGTTACCGTGGCCTCCTTGAGCGAGCTGTGCAAGGGCACCCAAGGCAAGATCTACAAGGTGAGCGGCAAGGTAGTGGTTACCGCCATGGACAACAACTACCGCAACTACAAGTGGATTCAGGATGAACACGCAGGTATCATGATCGACGATGCTACGGCGCTGGTTCAGAACACCTACGCCGTGGGCGACGGTATTGAAGGGGTTTACGGCCGACTGGGCAACTATAAAGGTCAGTTGCAGCTTGCCATGGTGGGCAACCTGCCGGAGGCTTCCTCGCACGGCAACGCCATTACGCCCATCGAGGTTTCGGCGGCCGACTTGAAGGCCGGCATCGATACGCTCTGCAGCCGCGTGGTGAAACTGACGGGTCTGGAACTCGAAAGTGCCGAGGGTGTATGGGCTGTGGCCACCACCTACAAGGCTCTGCAGGGTGATGCCGATGTAAACGTCCGTACGATTCTTGAGAACGCCGACTTCCTGGGCGAGGCCTTGCCGCAGGGAGTGTTCGACTTGGTGGGTCTTGCCGCGGTAGAAAACAATACCGTGCGTGTGGCTCCCCGTTCCAAGGCCGACATCATCGAGCAGGAAGGCAGCGAATGTGCCGCGCCCACCGGCCTTAAGGTAACGATCGACAACGAGGCGGAAACCGCCACGGCTTCTTGGAAAGGCGCCGCTTCCGAATACAAGGTGGTCTTGTTGGATGCAAAAAACAGCAAGGACACGGTGGAACAGCTTAGCGTAAAGACCAAGTCCTACACCTTCAAGGCCGTAAAGCCCAATGTGGAATACGCCTGGGCGGTGGCTTCCGTTTGCGAAGACGGCGACCACTGGACCAAGGGTCAGGACTTCACCATCAAGAAGGTGGCCAACGAAGGCATGGAACAGGTGGTGGCCGGCATCTATCCCAACCCCACCAGCGGCCTGGTGTATGTTGAGCTTACCGAAAGCGCCCGCATGGAAATCTTCACGGCTGGCGGCCTCGTAGTCCGCACCGCCGAGCTTACCGCCGGCAAGAACGAATTGATGCTGAACCAAAGCGGCATCTACTTTATCCGCCTCTCCAACGCCAAGGGCTCCATCGTTAAGCGCGTGGTGGTAAGATAGTAAGGTTTTGCAGTTTCCGGTCTCAGACCGATCGAGGGGGGCTTCCGAAAGGATGCTCCCCTTTTTTTGCTCCCCCTATCGCCTGCATTTTCCGAAATATTGAAATAGCCTCACGTTTAGTACCTGTTCATAACTATCTCTTTTTTTCCTTACGGCATATTGTTATTTTTGTAGGATTACAAAAGGGCTTTCCTCCGAAGCGCACACTTTGGCAGAAAACGTTTGTATAACCAGTTAACGGACTATAGCAACTACCTAACAAAAACAACACCATGAAAAACGCAAAGCATTGCTTGCGGTTATGGGCGATAGGCCTACTCTCCGCCGTGTTATTCTCTTTCGGAAGCAACAGGCTTTCGGCACAAGAAACCACCTACGTAAAGGTTACCTCAGCCGATGAACTGACAGAAGGCTCCTATATTATCGTAAATGAGGCAGCTAAAATGGGGATGGGGCTTCAAAATAAAAACAATAGAGGTGCCGCCGCCATTACAATCACCAATAACAAAATAACACCCAACCTTGCAACAGACGCCTCTGATTCCAAGGTTTTTGCAGTGAATCTTGTCAAATCCGGAGAAAATTGGCTTATCGTAGATAATGTTTCCTCTTTATATCTGAATTGCCCTACTTCTGGATCCGATAATTATTTACAGTCTCAAGAAACCCCTTTTACATGGACTGTTGCGTTCAGTTCCGGAAATTGTGTCATTACCGCAACTTCGGGAGGCAGAACCATTCGCTACAATTCCAGCAGTAAACTTTTTGCATCTTATAAAAGCGGTCAAACGGCCATTCAGCTTTATAAAAAGGAAAACGCTTGCGGCAAGGTTTCAAATGTCACCGCCATGCCACTTGGTTCAACCTCCGTCCTCTTAAACTGGACGGCACCCCAAGAAGCCCCCGCCAACGGCTACAACGTGGAAATTTATGCGGGTAATGATTTAATAAGCAGCAATAATGTTGACGGCACTGAATTTACGGCCAACAATCTTACCGCAAATACCGAATACACCTATTTTATCGCACCCGATTGCGGGGATGCGACCGGCGACAAAGCAACCGGAACGTTCACGACCCCCGAAGCCGACCAAAAAACGCTTAATGTCACAGTGGATATCGCCGAAGACGGCACCACCACATTTACGTTTATCGCCGGCAATTTCGAGATCGGTACCGACGGCAAGGTTAAGTACGAAATTTTAGGAGACAATCAAGAAATAGAAGAAACGGTTACCGATAAAACCTCGGTTACTCATGAACTTGTTTCAGGCGATTACATAGCCAGTTTCGAATTAGTGGACAATGATGGAAATTCTTTAACGCCCGCGGTGAGTGTTCTAAAAGAGTTCAGCCTGCAAATTCCTATGAAGATCGACGGCATCGTGGTATTCGAGAAAGATTTTTCGAAAGTGGATGGAACCAATATCGGCTCAGACTGGACGGTTAGTTTTGTTGCGAACGAGAATAACGCCATTCGGTTTGGCTCTGGAAGCTCAAACGGTTCGGCACAATTGCCGGAACAATATCTGATGGATGAATTCACGCTTTATCTGGTTGCCAAGACATACAACAACGATCAAACGAAACTTAAGGTAACGGTTAACGGAAACTATGCACAGACTACTGAATCTGTCTTGCCTTCGGCATTTACCGAATACGCCTTCAGGTTTAAGATTCCCGAATCGGACAGAAGTACGGTTCACGCCACCATTAAAATAGAAGCAAGCGGTGCAAAACGTTTTTACCTTCAAAACCTTAAAATCTATCAGGCCGGCCCCACCCCGACATTCCCCGAGCCGTGCGATGCGGTAAGCGGCATTTCCATCAATGCCCAGCAGACCACCGCCACCATTACCTGGAACGCGCCCGAAACCGCACCCGCCTTGGGCTACGAAATAAGCGTGATGAACGGAGAAACCCAAGTGGCGAAAGAAACCGTTGCCGAAACCCAGTATAAATGCACCGACCTGACGCCCGCCACCCGATACACCTTCTCGATTACCTCGCGCTGCGCCGAAGACCGCAACAGTGAGGCGGCAGACAGCGCGTTCACCACCAAACGCACCGACGAAGCCTCGCTTACCATTCTTTCGCCCGACAACAACCAGGTGATAGAAGGCAGCAGGGTGGAGTTTTCCTATACCACGCAGAACTTTACTCCCGGCATCGATGCCGACGGCCTTGTACGCTATTCCATTGCGGGCGGCAACGTCTTTACCTCGGTTTCGGGTTCCTCGGTAGAAAATCCGATCAAGGTGGATTTTGAATATTCCGGCAGATACGAAGCGGAAATCGAATTGACAAAAATAGACGGGGAACTGGATCCACCGGTAGTGGCCACGCGCACGTTCGTGGTGGACCTGCCCGATGTGGCGGCACCCGCCTTTACGCCGGAAGCCGCTACTGCCTACGAGGCCATCGAAATAAGCCTCAACAGCGAAACCGAAAATGCCACCGTATTCTATTCGCTGAACGAGGGAGCCTATACCCGCTATACCGAACCCGTTAAATTGGATGAATCCGGCACCTATACGTTCAAGGCCTTTGCCGTAAAGGAAAGGATGGACACGAGTGCCACCGTTTCCAAGACCTATACGGTTACGCTGCCCGAACCCGGCGTTATCTTCTACGAACCCTTCGACAAGGTAAAGGGCACGAACGACATAAGCGACAAAATGGACGAGAATACCATTAAGCCCGGTTGGACGGCCACCAATGTATATGGCGCGAGTGGTAAGGTGAGGGTCGGCACAAGCAAGAATTTAGGTTCGCTCGAAACCCCCTCCCTCGACCTGAGTGCCGACGGCGGCAACTTTATCCTGACCTTCGACGCGGATGCCTGGAACGGCGACGCCAAAACCTTCAATATTGTCGTTAATGAGGAAACCGTTGCAGTAACGGGGCTGTCGAACGGAAGCGGCTCGAACATGAAGAGCTATGAGTTTGAATTCGACAACGGCACGGCAAATACCAAAATCAAGTTTACGGGCACGGACGCGAACAACCGTTTTGTACTCGACAATATAAGGCTTAGGGAAATGCCTCAGGAACCCACGCTTACCGTTGAATCTTCGACGATGAGCACCACCATAGGAACGCCCGTAAGCCGGAAACTGAGCGTAAAGGGACGCTTGCTCGAAGCCGACGTAACCGTTACCTGCCCCGAGGGCAATTTCAGCGTATCTCCTGCCACCTTGGCCAAAGAGGCCGTGATGGGTGAAGGCGGTGCCGAACTCACGATTACCTATAACGGCACCAAGGCTTTAGACAGCGTGAACATTACCCTTGCCAGCGGTGAACTCACCAAGACCGTAAAGGTAACGGCCACGGCGGTTGAAGCGGTGGAAGTGGAAGACCTTGCCGCCCTCAGGGCCGGCACAAAGGGAACCCTCTACAAGGTAAAGGGGAAAGTGGTGCTGACGGCCATGGACAAGAACCGCAACTACAAATATATTCAGGACGACAAGGCCGGTATCCTGATTGACGATGCCACAGACCTGGTAAGCGGCACCTACGCCGTGGGCGACGGTATCGAAGGGGTTTACGGCCGATTGGATGAATACGGAAAACAGCTCCAGCTGGTTATGGTGGGAGACCTGCCTGCGGCCACCTCGCACGACAACGCCATTGCCCCCATCGAGGTAACGGTAGCCGGCCTGAAGGCCGGCATCGACACCTATTGCAGCCGGGTGGTGAAACTTACGGGACTGGAACTTCTGGAAACCGAAGGCACGTGGAAATCGAACACCACGAACAAGGCCCTGCAGGGAACGGACACCATCGCCATCCATACCTTCTTGCGCAATGCCGACTTTATCGGGGAAAAACTTCCGCAAGGCGAGTTCGACCTGGTATGCGTGGCCGGCACATATAACGGCACCGTTCAGGTATCGCCCCGTTCCAAAGCCGACATCGTGGCCAAACAGGGCGGTGGCGATGATCCGGACGAATGCGCCGCGCCCACCGGCCTTAAGGTAACGATCGACAACGAGGCGGAAACCGCCACGGCTTCGTGGAAGGGTGCCGCTTCCGAATACAAGGTGGTCTTGCTGGCTGCAAACAACAGCAAGGACACGGTGGAACAGCTTAGCGTAAAGACCAAATCCTACACCTTCAAGGCCGTAAAGCCCAATGTGGAATACGCTTGGGCGGTGGCCTCCGTTTGCGAAGACGGCGACCACTGGACCAAGGGTCAGAACTTCACCATCAAGAAGGTGGCCAACGAAGGCATGGACCAGATTGTGGCCGGCATCTATCCCAACCCCACCGACGGTCTGGTGTATGTTGAGCTTACCGAAAGCGCCCGCATGGAAATCTTCACGGTTGGCGGCCTCGTAATCCGCACCGCCGAACTTTCCGCCAGCAAGAACGAAGTGATGCTGAACCAAAGCGGCATCTACTTTATCCGCCTCTCCAACGCCAAGGGCTCCATCGTTAAGCGCGTGGTGGTAAGATAGTCCATCCGACCCGCGATAATGCCAGAAAGGGGCGCAGATTGCATCTGCGCCCCTTTCTTTTAGCCCTAGCCCCGGCATCGGATTCCCTTAAAAACAAAAAGGGGAAACCTTTTCGGTTTCCCCTTTCGCGCTCCCTCTAGGACTTGAACCTAGGACCCTCTGATTAACAGTCAGATGCTCTAACCGGCTGAGCTAAGGAAGCTTCTCGCTCCAGCTTTCACCAAAGCGGCTGCAAATGTACTACATTTTTTGGAACGTACAAATGTTTCGCCAAAATTTATTTTACCGCACTACGCATCGATATTGGCGTAGCGGGCGTTCTGCTGGATAAACTCGCGGCGGGGTTCCACATCGTCGCCCATCAGCATGGAGAACACGCGGTCGGCTTCGGTGGCGTTCTCGATCGTTACCTGACGCAGGGTGCGCGTGGCCGGGTTCATGGTGGTGTTCCACAGCTGGTGGTCGTTCATTTCACCGAGACCTTTGTAACGCTGCACCGCGATGTTCTTTATCTTGCCTCCCTCGCTCAGTTCTTCCACCAGGGCGGCACGTTCCTCGTCAGTCCAGCAGTAGCGTTCCGTCTTTCCTTTCTTAACCATAAACAAAGGCGGCGTGGCGATATAGACGTAACCCTGCTCGATCATCTCGCGCATATGGCGGAAGAAGAACGTAAGGATCAGCGTGGTGATATGGCTTCCGTCCACATCGGCATCGGTCATGATGATCACCTTGTGGTATCGGAGTTTTTCCATATTGAGTGCCTTGCTGTCTTCTTCGGTGCCCAGACTCACGCCCAAGGCGGTGTAGATGTTCTTGATTTCCTCACTTTCGAACACCTTGTGCTGCATGGCCTTTTCCACGTTGAGGATCTTACCGCGCAAAGGCAGGATGGCCTGGATCTTGCGGTCGCGGCCCTGCTTGGCGGTTCCGCCCGCGGAGTCCCCTTCGACGAGGAACAGCTCGCACATTTCGGGATTGCGTTCCGAACAGTCGGCCAGCTTTCCGGGCAGGCTGCCGCCGGAGAACACGCTCTTGCGCTGCACCAATTCGCGGGCCTTGCGCGCGGCGTGACGGGCGGTGGCGGCCAACACCACCTTTTCCACGATCATCTTGGCTTCCTTGGGGTGTTCTTCCAGGAAGTAGGCCAGCTTCTCACTCACCAGCTGCGACACCACGGCCGAAACCTCACTGTTGCCGAGCTTGGTCTTGGTCTGGCCTTCGAACTGGGGTTCGGCCACCTTTACCGAGATAACGGCCGTAAGGCCTTCGCGGAAGTCGTCGCCCTTGATCTCGATCTTCTGCTTGTCGAGCTTGTCGAGCATGCCCGACTTGCGGGCATAGTCGCCCAAGGTCTTGGTAAGCCCCAGGCGAAAACCGGTAAGGTGGGTACCGCCTTCTATGGTGTTGATGTTGTTTACGTAGGAATGCAGGTTTTCGGAGAAGCCGTCGTTATACTCCATCGACAGTTCCACCGGAACGCCGTTCTTCTCGCCCTCGATATAGATGGGTTCGGGCATCAGCACGGTGCGGGTGGCATCCAGGTAGGCGATAAAGTCTTTCAAGCCTTCGGCCGAATAGAAACTGTCGGTCTTGTACGTGCCGTCTTCATTCTGCTGGCGACGGTCGGTAAGGCTCAGACGCAAGCCCTTGTTGAGGAAGGCCAGCTCGCGCAGACGGGCCGCCAACACGTTGTAGTCGTAAACGGACACCGAGAAAATCTCGGCATCGGGATGAAAATGAACCAGCGTGCCCCGTTCCTCGTCGGTGGCGTCGCCCACCACCTTTACCGCGTATTGGGGACGTCCCTTGGAATATTCCTGCACGAAGTGCTTGCCTTCGCGGAATACATCCACCTGCATATGGTCGGAAAGGGCGTTCACGCAGGAAACCCCCACCCCGTGCAGACCGCCGGAAACCTTGTAGGTGCCCTTGTCGAACTTACCCCCGGCGTGCAGAACGGTCATAACCACTTCCAAGGCGCTTTTCTTTTCCTTGGGGTGCATATCGGTAGGGATACCGCGGCCGTTGTCGCGCACCGAAATCGAATCGTCTTCGTGAATGGTAACCTCCACATGGGTACAGTAGCCGGCCAGAGCCTCGTCGATCGAGTTGTCCACCACTTCATACACCAAATGGTGCAGACCGCGCACGTTCACGTCGCCGATATACATGGCGGGACGCTTGCGCACCGCCTCCAAACCTTCCAGTACCTGAATGTTCTGGGCGGTGTATTCGCCTTGCTTCATTTCCGGACTTTCCATTCCGTTGTTTTCCATCTCACTCATCTTCAATAAATTATAAATTCAAATAACCTACAAAGATACGTTTTGGAACGCGCTTTTACAAGCCGTTCCCGCCCTATTTTATCAACATTTATCAACAACTGGAAGGTTATTCGTAAAAATCTCGGAATCAATCGAAAAACCGCCACGAAATACCGAAGCGGAAGCAACGGTCCAGCAGCGGATAATGCGGGGTCTGCATATAGTTCCGATTAAACAGCCCCTCGGCGATGTTCACGCCCTTTACGAAGAAATTGGCGCGCTTTATCTGAAGGTTCAGGAACACATTCATAAAGAAGAAGTTGCCCGTCTTCACCTCATCCTGCCAATAATAGCTGGCCAGGGAAGGGTCGTAGGCGTCGGCGTAATAGCTCGTGTTATAGATAAACTCCAGCCCGATCTGTATCTTGGCGATATTCTTGATGGGAATGATGCCGTAAAGGTTCTCCTGCAGCGAGAAAAGAGGCAGGTGCATATAGCGTTCGTCCGAAACATAGGAGAACATCAGCAGGTTGTCCAAGCCCACGTACTTGCCGATATGGGCGTTCTTGCCCAACACCGCGGTGGCGACCCAAAAATCATCCCAGGCGGCTTCGGGACCGTTCTTCTTGAAAAACGTATAGTTGTTCAGCCAGGAAGCCTTTGCCCTCGCCCACCAGCCCTTGTACGAGAAATCGAGCTGCATGTTGTAGTCCATGCTTTTCCAGCCGAACCCCATCCGCCCGTCGTGCCCGGCTGCGTTATCATCCCAGTAATGATGGTTCGAAAGGTGATAGACGTAAATCAAATCGGTGGTACGGTCGCTATAGCCCAGATGCAGCTGTATGCCGTCGCGTTTGGAGAGGCTCCGCTCGCGGTCGTTCTTAAACAGATACTTCAGCCTGACCCAGGCCGCCATATCCCCGAAACCGTAATTGCCTAAACCAAAGTCTGCGTAAGCGTCCAGCACCACCCGGTCGGCGAAGTCGAACTGCAGGCGCACGAACGGATAGAGCTGCACGAATTCCTCGAACTGCATCTGGTCGTGCCAGCGTATGTATTCGTTCTTGACGCCCGCCGCCACCTTGAAGCGGTAGCCGAACGGAATGTATTCCATATCGG
Organism: Ruminococcus flavefaciens; assembly: GCA_023667315.1. Classification (GTDB taxonomy): domain Bacteria; phylum Bacteroidota; class Bacteroidia; order Bacteroidales; family P3; genus Pullibacteroides. Next base: position 2,629 of record JAMPAI010000003.1, on the reverse strand, counting down.
CGCTGCTGTAGTAGATGCGGTTGGTCATCTGCATAAGGTTCGTCTTGTCGTCGCTCCGGTCTGGTGAAAGCAGGAAGTTGTCGTAAAAGCCATCGGAAGCCGTAGTCTGGTCGCGGTAACGCATATAGAGGTCTTCCACCTCGAACTCGTGGGTCAGGAATCCGTAACTTCGGTTGTTTTCGGGAATGGAATCCCTGTGGGTCTTGTAGAAATGATACGACTGCTTGAAGAAATACTTGTTCTCGCGCCAGCGGTTGCTCGCCTTCTCCATATTCACGGGCATACGCAGACGGTTGTTGTTGCTGTTCTTGAAGAAAAGCGAGTCGGCCTTCAACCCGCCGTTCTCCCCTACCGAGGCCACATTGTGGAAGTATCCGAAAATAATGCGGTACTTGGAATCGCGGCTTATATAGTTGCCCGAAAAGCGTACGTTGTACTGGTTGCTGCGGCTGTTGATGTAGTTGCCGTAAACGTCATAGACCCGGAAATCCACGCCCAAGTTGAGGCCGCGCGCCACGTTCTGGTAATAGGTGGCCTTGAAATAATTGAAGTCCTTGCCGAAGTTGTTTACGAAATACAGCGTGGTGTAAGGGTTCTTGGTCTGGAAGAAAGGCGTGTTCTGCGGCGTGTAGAACCAGGAGGAGAAGGGATTGGTGCGCAGGCGGAAGCCCGATTCGGTGTGGGGCATATATTCCAGCAACTGGTCGGGCATGCCGAAATTGCCCCGGTTGGCGCGGAAATCGTTGTGGAGGTAGGCCTCGTCGTAAATCTGGAATCCGTCTAAGGGATAGGTCATGGTGTCGAACACCGGCAGGCCGCTCTGCATGGGCAGGTCGTAGAAATAAACGGTCTCGCCCCGGTTCTTGGCCAGCCCCGCCAGCTTTGCCCGGCGCACGGAATCGCGGTACTGCTGGGGCGTGAGCGAACTTACCGGCGCCGCTTCCGTTTCTTGGGTGGGAACGGGTTCCTGCGCGAGGGCGGAGAAACTTACGAGGAACACCGCCGCGCACATAAACGTTATTTTCGGAATGCCGAACCCGCGCATGGAACTACGTGAGTTTAAAACAGAGATACTTTATCTTGCGGCCTTCGGAGAGCCAGCGTTTCTCGTAGGTGGTCTGCACCTGCGGCGCCTCGCCCATATCCTCGGTCTCGGCATACAGGTCGCTCGTGTTGTAGAGCACCGGATAGGCGGCGGGAAGCACCACCTCGTTGAGGCAGTATTCGTACAGGTCGGTGTCGTCGGTCTTAAGGTGAACGATGCCCTTGCCCTGCGGAAAGATCTTGCGGTAACGGTCTAAGAACATCGGGGAGCAGAGGCGTTTGTTGGGCTTGGAGGGCTGGGGGTCGGGAAAGGTGATCCAGATTTCGGACACCTCGCCCTGGGCGAACACGCGATCAATGAACTCGGCGCGGGTACGCACGAAGGCCACGTTGGGCATATTGTCTTCGGTGGCCGTCTTGCAGCCCCGCCAGAGCCGGGCGCCCTTGATGTCGAGCCCCACGAAGTTCTTTTCAGGATGCAGCCGGGCCAGCCCCACGGTGTAGTCGCCCTTGCCGCAGCCTATCTCCAGCACCACCGGGTGGTCGTTCCCGTAGTATTCCGCCTGCCACTTGCCCCATAAGGGAGCCTGCCACGGCTGTATCGTGGCAGGAAATTGAAACAGGTTCTTGAAGCTCAGGTTCTCTTCGAACCGGGCCAGCTTATTCTTTCCCAAACCGGTTTAGTTTGCAAAAATCCAACAATCCACGTTCCTGTTCCGGAAAGCCGCCCTTTCGTTGAGGGCCTCGTTCTTGTCGGCGCAGGTCTTCACGCTCACGTAGTACATGTTCTTGGCTTCCAGATAGAGCAGCGTGGCGCTGTAGCCGTTGGCGCGCATTTCGTTGTACTTGTTGCGGGCGTTGTTCTCTACGGCGAATCCGCCCACGATCAGGTAGTATTTGCCGGCCACGGGTTTCTGCACGTCGGCCTTCTGCGCGGGCTTGGCGGCGGGTTGTGCCTTGGGCTGTGTCTTGGCGGGCTGTGCCTTGGGCTGGGCGGGTTTGGCGGCAGGCTTGGCGGCAGGCTTAGGCTGTTCCTTGGCCTGCTGCGCTTTCTTTACCTGCGCTTCCTGTTGCTGCTTCTGCTCCTGTCCGGCCTTTACCTGACGGGCAATCTCCGCGTTTTCCTCGGCCACCTGCCTTTCGCGCTCATCCTCCTTGGCGGGCGCGGTTTCTTCGTCGATCATCATATCCAGGCCTTCAACGAGCGCGTTCAAGGCTTCCTCCATCTTTTCCTCCACCTGCATTTCGGTGGTCTTGGGCTTGAAGGCGGAAGTTACCTTCTCGCGCACCGGCCGGATGCCGAACAACACGATGGAAAGCACCGCCAGCACGCACACCAGGATAAACCACCACTGGCTGTAGAACGGGTGTTCGTTCGGCCTGCGCGGGGCGGGGGCGGCGGGTTTCTTGCGGTCGCCCAACACCAGACCCTTGCCCGAAGAGGTGGGCTGCATGTTAGGCTGCGGTTTCTTTACCGGCGGATTGAGCGGACGGCGCACGTTGCCCGTCGGACGGGGGCGTTCCACGGGAGCCGGAGCCACGGGGCGGAGTTCGGGCGCGGGCGCGGGAACAGGCGCCGGGGCGG
>JAMPAI010000039.1 GCA_023667315.1 Ruminococcus flavefaciens | reverse complement strand
CGCATGCGGAAAGCCGCGTCGGAGATGACCAGATTCTGATGCTGCGAATGTATGTCGATCAGCCGCCCGCCCAACTCGCGCAGCACGGCCAGCTGCACCGGCATGTCGTTGACGAAAGCGCGGCTCTTGCCCGCCGGCGAGATCATGCGGCGCACCACCGTCTGCGGCTCGTAGTCGAGATCGTTGTCGTCGAAAAACGGCTCCAGACCGTAACCCGTCAGATCGAACACCCCCTCGACGACGCAGTTGCGCGAGCCGTCGCGCAGCGTGCCGCTCTCGTTCTTGTTGCCGAGCAGCAGTCCGAGCGCGCCCAGCAGGATCGACTTTCCGGCACCGGTCTCGCCCGTGATGATGTTCAGACGGGGATCGAGCTCCATATCCAGCTTCTCGATCAACGCATAATTTTCAACAGTCAGACGACGCAACATAACATCAAATCTCTATCCGTTCAAACAATTCTCCATCTTATCGGCTATGCGCTCCGCCACCTCGGCCTTGCTCATCAGAGGCAGGTCCTCGCGCGACGCAGCGTCGATGAGCGACACAACGTTGGTATCGCCGCGGAACCCCGCACCCTCGGTACGCAGCGAGTTAAGCACTATGAAGTCGAAATTCTTGCGGCGCAGCTTCTCCTGCGCGTTCGCCGTCTCGTTCTCGGTCTCCATGGCGAAGCCCGCCAGCACGCGTCCCGCCTTGCGGCGGCCCAGCTCGGCGGCTATGTCCTTGGTGCGGCGCAAGGCTATGGACATGTCGCCCCCGCTCTTCTTGATCTTCTGTACGGCGACCGCCGCCGGCGCATAGTCGGCCACAGCGGCGCACATGACGGCACCGTCGCACTCATCGAATTCACGCATACAGGCATCGTACATCTCGTCGGCCGACAGCACATCTACCCTGCGCACACCCGCAGGCACGGCGAGCGACGTGCGGCCGCTGACCAGCACCACCTCGGCGCCGCGCGCCGCCAGAGCTCCGGCGATGGCGTAGCCCATCTTGCCCGAGGAGTGGTTGGAGATGAAACGCACGGGGTCTATCGCCTCGATGGTGGCGCCCGCCGTCACGAGAAGACGCCTACCGCGCAGACTCTTTTTTTTTTCGGAAAGTATGGCCTCCACGGCCCTCATGATATGCTCCGGCTCGGCCATGCGGCCCTTGCCCACCAGTCCGCTCGCCAACTCGCCCGACCCGGGCTCGATCACATGCACGCCGTCGGCGCGCAACCGCTGCAGATTACGCTGCGTGGCCGCATGCGCATACATGTCCAGATCCATGGCCGGAGCCACGGCCACCGGACAACGGGCCGACAGATAGGTGGTGAGCAGCAGATTGTCGGCCACGCCCGAAGCCATCTTGGCCATGGTGTTGGCCGTGGCGGGGGCCACGACGTAGCAGTCGGCCCACTCGCCCAGCGAGACGTGGGAATTCCACTCGCCGTTCTCGGGATTGAAGAAATCCACCAAAATGGGGTGCTTCGACAGCGTGGCCATGGTGAGCGGCGTGATGAACTGCTTGGCCAGAGGCGTCATCACCACCCGCACCTCGGCACCCGCGCCGACAAATAAACGGCAAAGCACAGCCGACTTGTAAGCGGCTATGCTACCCGTTATTCCCAGAATAATATGTTTACCCTTCAACATGCGAGGAATCTTTTGTGCAGTTAGTCCGGCCGAGAGGGTTCGGTCGCAGCCGCTCCGGTCCGGATCGCGATTGGGAGGCTCCGGCTACTTGGCCTGCGCCTCGTCGCCCCTGCGGTAGTACACCTCGTCGTCGAGGAACTCCTCCGTGGCGATGATCACCGGTTTGGGCAGACGCTCGTAGTAACGCGAGATCTCGATCTGCTCGCGGTTCTCGAAAGTCTCCTCCATGGTATCGGTGGGCGATGAGAAATCGGCCAGCTTACGGTTGAGCTCCGCCTTCAGTTCCGACGAGATCTGGTTGGCCCGTCGGGCGATGATATTGATGCTCTCGTAAATATTACCCGTGTCCTTGTCCAGATCGACGATTTTGCGGGTAATCGTGTTGTTGGGAATGTTCTTCTTGATCTCCATCTTTATTGCGTGATTTTTATCGTTGTTACTCTTCCTTGCGGTTCTTCTCGATGTAACGCTTGGCCACGTCGGCGGCATGGTCCACATCCTTGCGGTACTTCGATTCGGGGAACTCCATGATGAACGAATAGTAGGAGTCGAGCGTGGTCATGAAACGATCCATCTGCTTGGCCGCCACCGAATTGTCGGCCAGCTTGAACGACGACATGACGATGTGGTACATCACGTCCTCGCGGCGATGCGAATCGGGATACTGCTTCAGCGCATTGCGGAACGCTATGATGGCCGAGTTGTAGCGCTCGATCTTGTAATAGGTGTAGGCGTTGATGTAGGCCTTCTCGTGCAAACGCCAAGTGAGGTCGTCCAGCATCTCCTGAAACAGCGGGTACTGCGCGCTGTCGGGGTAGTGCGACATGAACTCCGTAATGGCTATTATGGCCTGCGAGGTGGTCGACTGGTCGCGCTCGGGAGTGGGACACATGTTGTACATGCTTATGGCATACATGGCCTCGGCATCCTCCATGAACTCGCTGCGGCCGAAACTGCGGCGGAATTCGTCGAACAGGGTCGACGAGGTGGCGTAGTCGCCCTCCTTGAAGCGGCAGCGCGCCAGATAGAACGACACCGAGTCCTCCTTGAGCGTTCCCTTGTAATAGTGCTCGCACGCCTCCAGCAACGAGGCGGCCTTGGTCCACTTCTCGGCTTCGTAATAGACCATGGCGCGATCGAACATCAACTCCGAATCACCCGTATTTATAACCCTCTGTATTCCCGAGCAGCCGCAAAAAGCCGCGATAACGACGGCCAGAGCCACCACATAAGACCACTTCTGTTTCATACCGATTTTTTTACTGCCGCAAAGCAGGTAGTAATCGTGCAAAATTACACATATTTTTTGTTTTAACGACAACGGGCAGCGAATTATTATGTTTTTCGACTCCATTATTGCACTTCTGCCGCCGCCGACAGCCCCTGACGGCGGCACCGGCGGACGTATGCCCCGCAGCTGCAAACCACGCCGGCCGGTATTCCGCCGCACTGCCCCACCGCCGCTCTCCTGCCATCTCACCACCGACTCCGCGTATCGCGCGCCGCCATACCGCGGTCGGACCAGCCCCCGCCAACCATCCCGCCGCGAAAACGACATATCCGGCGACCCGCAGGCCGCCGGATATGCAGCGATAATACTTACAGTAGGCTCGTACAGCGTGAGTCGTAGCCTGCGTAGTGAGCAGATGAGCAACGCGAATTGCGAGCCTCAGCGCGCCGGAAGCTACGGCCCGCGCGGTCCAGAGAAGCGCCCCACTCTACAAGCCTGAAGCCGGCAGTCCGGTTAACATTCCATTCGGGAACGGCAACTATCTCTTCGTGGAACGGCCCGCCCGCGAAGGCACTCCGTCTCCACAACGGGAATATCCCGTCCGAACAGCTACCTCACGTCGTTCCAGTCGTCCGTACGGAACGGAACGGCGGGAATGCCGAAGGTGTTCTTCAGATTGCAGGGAACGTAGTTGCGGAACGCGTAGCGCACGGCAACCGGCTCCTTCACCTCGTCGCTCCACACCGTGACGGCGTTGGGCGTGCGGTCCGAGGTCGAGGCCTTGGCCGAATGAAACACCTTGTCGGCGCCGGCTATCTCGAATCCGGCGATAGGCTCCGACGTCCACGGCACCAGACCGCCGCCTGCGTTACGCAACCTCACCGTCACCTTGCCGTCGGCTATCTCATACGACTCCAGCTGCGGGGCCTTGGGCTCGAAACCGCCTTGGCCGTAGGTCTGGGCCAGAGCCAGCGCCGCCAGACGCTGCCCCACCTCGAACTTCTTCGAGGGGTGTATGCACCTCTCCTCGCCTATGTCCGTAAGACCGGCCATACCGCTGTTGGGGATCAGCGCCAGCGCACGCACCTGCGACTCGACGAACAGCGGATAGTCGATGTCGCGCACCCCGTTGGGTCCCCAGTAGACGAACGGCGCGATCTGCGCATAGTAGAACGGCATCGAGGCATCCGTGTCGCCCCAATCCTCGCGCCACTGCCCGACCATGCGGGCCATCATGGCGTCGTAGTGATCGGGATCGCCGAGATTGGCCTCGCCCTGATACCACAGGAATCCGCGCGCCGTGAAGTTGCGCACGGGGGCCACCATGGCGCAGTAGAGCTCGCTGGGACGTATGCCGCCCATGTTCAGTTTCTGCTCGTAGCGCTCGGCCGACACGCAATCCTTCAAAGCCGCCAGCGGCATCCACGACTCCACGCGCGTGCCGCCCCAGTTGGTGGTGAGTATGCCCACCGGAACATCGACTGCACGGACGAGATTGTAGGCGAAGAAGTAGGCCACGGCCGACATGTCGGCCACGCTCTGCGGCGAGGCGCACAGCCATTCGCCGCCCTCGCAATCCTCGCGGTCGGCGTCGAACGAACGGGCGCGCGGCACGGTGAACATGCGTATGCGTCCGGCCTCCTTGCCGCCGGCCATGATGTAGTCGAGCGAGTTCTCCACAGGCTGGTTGTTGAAACCCTTGACGGGCATCTCCATGTTGCTCTGGCCCGAGCATATCCACACCTCGCCGATGAGCACGTTGTCCAGCGTGAGACTCTCGCCGTCGCTTATGGTGACGGTCTGCGGATCGAACGAGGCCCCGGGCGTGGACACCTTGACGGCCCAGCGGCCCTCGGCGTCGCTGCGCGTTAGCACCTTGGCGTCGCTCCACGACACCTCCACCGTGATCTTCTTATCAGGCGTGGCCTTGCCCCACAGGTTGACCTCGCTCTGCTGCTGCAGCACCATGTTGCTGCCCAGCACCTTCGGTAAAACGACGGTTGCCGACGCACCTGTGAAGAGGCACGCGGCAACCATCGACAGCAATAATCTTCTCATCGCAGGCGCATGTTAGATCTCCAGTTTACGCGCGCCGTCCGAGATCACCACGTCGTACACCTTGGGCTCGTGGCCGTAGGCGGCGTTGAACTTCTCCTTGGCCGTGGCGATGAACGCGTCGTAGAGGTCGGCCTTCACGAGGTTGATCGTGCAACCGCCGAATCCCCCCCCCATGATGCGCGAGCCGGCTACGCCGCACTCCTTGGCTATGGTGGCCAGCAGGTCGAGCTCCTCGCAGCTCACCTCGTAATCCTTCGACATGCCCCAATGGGTCTCGTACATACGCGCGCCCACGGTCTCCAGATCGCCGCGCTCCAGCGCCTCGCACACGTCGAGCACGCGGCGCTCCTCGCCGATCACGTAACGGGCACGCATGTAATCCTCCTCCGAAATCTGATCCTTGACGGCATCCAGCTGCTCCATGGTGGCGCCGCGCAGGGTCTCCTGACCCAGCACCTTCGACACGCGCTCGCACGACTCGCGGCGCTTGTTGTAGGGCGAACCCACCAACTCGTGCTTCACCACCGAATCGAGTAGCACCAGACGGTAGCCGAACTTCTCGGGATCGAACGGGAAGTAGGCGAACTCCATCGAGCGGCAGTCCAGACGCATCAGATTGCCCTTCTTGCCGAACACCGAGGCGAACTGGTCCATGATGCCGCAGTTCACGCCGCAGTAGTTGTGCTCGGTCGACTGGCCTATGCGCGCCAGCTCGAACTTGTCGATCTTGTCCTCGTTGTAGATGTGGTTCAGCGCGAAAGCGAACGTCGATTCCAGAGCGGCCGACGACGACATTCCCGCACCCAGAGGCACGTCGCCCGAGAAGGCGGTGTCGAAGCCCCCGACCTTGCCGCCGCGCTTGATTATCTCGCGCGCCACACCGAAGATGTAGCATGCCCACGACTGCGCGGGCTTGTCCTCCTCATTAAGGCCGAACTCGGCGTAATCCTGCAGATCGACCGAATAGGCGCGGATCTTGTCCGTTCCGTTGGGTTTGATCTCGGCCACCATGCCCTTGTCGATGGCTCCCGGGAACACGAAACCGCCGTTGTAGTCGGTGTGCTCGCCGATGAGGTTGATACGGCCGGGTGAAGTGTACAGCTCGCCGCCGGCACCGAAATGCTCGGCGAATTTCTCTCTGATTAACTGAATGTTCATAATGTCTATAGTTTAAGGTTTCATTATCGTTGCGTTTCCGCCGCGCATAACACCGTCGGTGCAGGCCATGCCTGAGCGGGACGGACTTACGGTTCTGCGTCAGAGCCTGACGTTAATCGTGCGGCCCTGCTTCACCGTGAAGGTCTGCTCGCGGCCGCCGTGCTCGGCCACGGTCACGCGCAGTTTGTCGGGCGACAGACGCTTCACGCGTATGTCGAAGTCGCTGCCGAACGCGCGCACATGGTTCAGGTCGGCATGATCCCACGACGCGGGGATCTCGGGCTTCAGCTCGAAGCTGCGCATGCCCGTGGGACGTATGCCGAACATGCCCTCGGTGATGATGCGGCAGTAGAGTCCGCTCTCGGCCGACAGATGGCGCTGGCTGCCCTCGGGCCACGCCTCGATGGGATAGGGGACATGATCGCCCAGCAGACGGCGCGAAGAGTAATACGACAGCTGCTCGGTCATGAAATCGGGATAACCGGCCGCATAGCCTCCGCGCAGGGCGTAGAGCGTCGAGCGGTCCCAGAAAGTCTCGCTGCCCTGCGCCGTCAGCAGACCGTCCTTGGTGTAGAGGTCCGAGCGGAACAGCGCGTCGATAGTAGCCTCGGCGCGGTCGTAGATGCCCACGATGAGCGGCATGCAGATCCACGAACGCAGTATGTCGTTGCCCTCGTAGTAGCGGTAGGTGTCGTATCCCTTCACGTTGGCGCCGAAGTGCGACTCGATGGCCGCGCGCATAGCCTTGGCGCGGCGGCGGTAGTCGGCCGTCTGCGCCGGGCTCTTGCCCAGCGACTCGCCCAGCGAGGCAGCCGACAGCAGGGCGTCGTAGTAGAGCGTCGAGGTGCAGAGGTTGGCGTCGCCCGACGGGAAACGGCCCTCCAGCTCGTCGCGGTCGGACTTCACCACACCCTTGTCGTTGATCTGGCGCTTGCAATACTCCAGACACCACTCGATCAGCGGCCACAGCTCCTCGGCCTCGGCACGGTCGCTGCGCGTGAGCGCGTAGCGCGCCGCCCCGTAGGCGATCATGGCTCCGTCGCCGCGATCGCCGGCGCCGTTCCATATGCCGTCGCCCTCGGCTATGATCGAGCTGGGGATGGGCTTGTACCCGTCGTTCATGAAACGGGCGAAGTGACGGTAGGCGTTGATGGCCGACTCGTTACCTACGCCGTAGCCCAGATAGGGGAAGAACGGATTCACATACTCGGCCTGATCGTTGGCCCAGATGGCCGCGTAGTAGCTCTCGCCGCCCGGGCCGTGCATGTAGCCGCCCTTGGTCTTGAATATACTCTCGCTGGCGCGTATCTTCGAATAGCGGAACTCGGTGTCGATCACCTTGTCGGGAGTGTCGAGCACCAGATTGTCGTCCATCTGCCGCAGGAACTCCATGCGGCCGGCATACTCCGCCTCGGCATCGGCCGCCACCGGTGCTCCGCCGTCCTTCTCGTAGG
>JAMPAI010000038.1 GCA_023667315.1 Ruminococcus flavefaciens | reverse complement strand
CAAAGAAGATTTGCTTTCTATGCCGATCATGACAACAGGACGCCTTTCCATCCAGAAAGAAATTTCCAATTGGTTGGGCGAAGAGTTTAATCACCTGAATGTTTTTGCAACTTATAATCTGATTGCCAATGCGGCGGCTCTTGTAAAGAACGGAATAGCCAATGCACTTACCATAGAGGGAGCAGTCAATCTGTATGATACAACAACGATGGTATTCAAACCGCTGTACCCGGAACTGGAATTGACTGTTGTTCTTGCGTGGAAAAAATTTCAGCCAATCAGCCGTGCAGCAAGCAAATTTCTGGAATATGTGAAGTCTGCCTTGAAGGCATAGAATTATATAAAATATAGGCATTTTACATACAAATGTAATTGTGATATAATATGAGTGTAATCGGGGAAAAAGCCGATTTACACTCATATTTTTTTTGATTGGAGAAACGATATGACATTGATCGAGGCTTGCAAAAGATTTGGTCTTGATGAGAAAAAATTAGCATACTACGAGGAAAACGGTTTATTATGCGGTGCGGAGCATGAGGGTATTACAGATTATGATGAACATGAGATTCAAAATGTGAGTTTGATCCAGTTTCTTTTTGCAGCAGGTTTGACAGTAGAGGAAGTAAAAATCTATATGCGGCTTGAAAAAGATCATGAGGATGCCGACAGGCGGGTAGCAATTTTGCGGAAATACCGATGCCGATTGTTGGATGAAACGCACGAAAAACAAAAAATGATCGATCGCATTGATTATACGGTACATGAAATAAAAAAAGGAAATAACAGGAGAAATCAATCATGACAAATACTGGATATACGGCATTCGCTCCTACAAAAGTGATATTTGGTCAGGGACAGCTCAACCATCTGAATGCCGCCTTGCATTATGGCAAGAAAGCCTTGCTTGTAATATCAAATGGCAGAGCTGTAAGAGCAAACGGTGCATTGAAAAGATGCGAAGATCAGTTGTCACAAGCGGGGATAACATGGGTTATCTTTGATGAGATTCAGGCAAATCCGATAAAAAGCACGGTCATGCATGGTGCAAAAATTGCACGCATTGAGCAATGCGATTTCGTTGTGGCGCTCGGCGGAGGCTCTGTGATGGATGCGGCAAAAGCAATTTCTGCAATGGCAACGAATGACGGTGATCTCTGGGATTATATGGGCGGCGGAACGGGAAAAGGAGAAGTTCTTTCCAACACCCCATTGCCGCTTGTATGTATTACTACTACGGCAGGGACAGGTTCGGAGGTGGATGCAGCCGCTGTGATCACCAATGAGGAAACAAATGAAAAAATGGGAATCCGAACGGGTTTTCCTGATCTTGCTGTTGTTGATCCGGAACTGATGCTGACTGTACCGCCCACATACACAGCATATCAAGGATTTGATGCGCTGTTTCACAGCACAGAGGTTTATAACTCTACTCCTGCCAATCTGATGAGCGATATGGTGGCAAAAACGGCTATTTCCAATATTGCAAGGTATCTTGCCCGTGCAGTCAAGGACGGAAGTGATATAGAAGCGAGAACACATATTGCCTTTGCAAACACGATGTCGGGATATGCAATGGTATATGGTGCCTGTGCCGGAGAGCATTCATTGGAACACGCTATGAGTGCATATCATCCGAATTTACCCCACGGTGCAGGTTTGATCATGATCTCTAAAGCCTATTATGAGCATTTTATATCTTTGCATGTCTGCGATGACAGATTTATTGAAATGGCAAGAATGATGGGAATAGAAAATGCAGATCAGCCGGAGGACTTTATCACCGCTCTTGTGAATTTACAGTCCGCCTGCGGTGTGGAAAATCTGAAAATGTCCGACTACGGAATCACGGAAAATGAACTGGAAACCTTTGCTCAAAATGCACTTGATACCATGGGACGATTGGTTACTTTTGAACGGAAACCTTTGACAAAAGAGGAATGTGTTGCGATTTATCAAAAATCATACCGATAAAATGGAGACGGACATGAAAAAAGGATTGGCTTTTATACTTGCCTTCATCATGGCGGTTCTGTTTAGCGGATGTCATCAGAGTCTGCCACAGTCGGCTAATGAATACACAAGAGAACTTTTTGCGATGGGAACTACCGTAACGCTGACGGCATATGGAGAGAATGCCAAAGAGGCTGTGGAGAACTCTGCCAATGCACTTTTGGAGTGGCAAGGTTTATGGTCCACACGCTCCGCCAGCAGCGAGTTGTCAAGAATGAATCAAGCCAACGGGCAAACCGTACAGGTGTCGGAAATCACCGCTGATCTTTTGTTATTTACGCTCGAGATTTCCGGAAAAACCGATGGTAGACTTGATCCTACGGTAGAACCGCTGATGAAAGTTTGGGGATTTACGGGCGGAGATTTTCATGTTCCTACGGAAGAAGAACTGAATGCCGCCAAGGCTCTGGTCGGATATGAACGGGTGGTGTTAAACGGCACTGCGGTAACAATGCCGGCAGGAATGCAGATCGATTTTGGTGCCGTAGCAAAAGGATAGGCTTGCGATCAGATTACAGATGCATGGAGAGAAAGCGGAATCACCTCCGGAATTGTCAATCTCGGGGGAAATATCGGTGTGATTGGGAAAGCCCCGGAAGGAAAAGATTGGAGAATTGCTGTGCGCAATCCCAATGACAATTCTACATTAGGCATATTGAGTGTGTCGGATTGTTCGGTGGTGACATCTGGAAGTTATATCCGCTTTTTTGAGGGAGATGACGGCAATACATACGGACATATTATGAATCCCACAACCGGGTATCCTGTAACGGGCGATCTGAAATCCGTGACAGTTGTCGGAAAGGAAAGCAAAATTTGCGATGCACTTGCCACTGCATTTTATGTTATGGGGTTTGATGAAGCGGTAGCGTACTGGCAGGAAAACGGCGGATTTGAAGTGCTCTTTGTTACTGCCGACGACGAGGTGTTTATCACTTCCGGTCTGACAGAATCGTTTGAAAAGTCGGACAGCATAGATGTTGTTCATGTCATTGAGGTGAGAACATGAAAAAAATGTGCTTATGTCTGAGTTTGATTCTTTGCTTTTTCCTTGCAGGTTGTACCGTGCAGGAGCCTCCGACACAGGCTTCCGCTTTGCCTCCGGAAGTTATAGTGGAAGAACAAAATATTTTGATCGCATATTTTACATGGGCAGAGAACACCCATGTGGAAGATCCGGATGCGGTAGATGTAAATGCAACTACTTCGGCGAGCGTCCTGCTCCCCGGTAATACAGGTCGGCTGGCAGCTTGGATTCAGCAGTATGTCGGAGGGGATCTGTTCAAAATCATAACAGAAGAACCGTATTCCAGCGATTATGACGAATGCCTGAACCGGGCAATACAGGAACATGATTCTGGCACACGTCCCAAACTTACTGCCACGGTAGAAAATATGGACGATTATGATGTAATTTTTCTGGGATTTCCGAACTGGTGGTATTCCTGCCCGATGGCGATTTTAACCTTTGTAGAGAGTTACGATCTGTCCGGGAAGGTGATTGTTCCGTTTTGTGCTCACGGTACGGGAGGATTTGCGGCGAGCTTGCGTGATATTGGAAATTCTTTGCCGTCAGATTGTACGGTATTGGATGCATTGGGCGTTTACAGACCCAATGTTGCTACGGCGGAGAGCACTGTATTGGAATGGCTGACAAAACTCGGATTTATGGACGGTGCGGAACAATGAAAGTCAAACAAATCATAAGAATATGTACGGATGTTGCGATGACGGTTCTGTTCCTGCTTGTGATGGCCTACCACATCACGGGCAACGGTGTCCACGAATGGCTGGGTATTTCCTTGTTTGTGCTTTTTCTGTTACATCATGCTTTGAATATTCGGTGGTATACTTCCTTATTCAAGGGAAAATGGACGGTCATCCGAGCTTTTCAAACCATCTTAAACCTCTTGCTGACGGTTGATATGCTTCTGATCATGTTGAGCGGAATTATGCTCTCGAGGGAGGTGTTCGGGTTTCTTCACATCATCAAGGGAACTATGTTGGCAAGACGAATGCATATGGTAACGACCGCTTGGGGCTATCTTCTGATGGCAATGCATTTGGGATACCATTGGGGTATGGTGATTGGAATGTCAAGAAAAATGCTTGCTAAAATTGTCAAACGCCCGATAAAGGCATCACGGACAGGTCAAGTGATCAGCGGAATCATTGCAGCTGGACTGTCGGCATACGGAGTATATGCGTTTATCCGCCGTTCCCTTTGGGAGCGAATGTTTCTGCTTGTTGAGTATGCTTTCTTCGATTTTTATGAACCGCCGGTTTTCTTTTTCATGGATTATGTTGCCATTTTGATCTTGTTTGCGGCGATTGCATATTATCTTATCAAATGTATGCTGTTGATTTCAAAATACGGTAAAAGAAAACGAACGGTTCACTTACCAAGCGAGGTGAAAGGGAAATCATGATGAAAAGAGTTTTGATATTCTTCATTTCAATGTTATGTATAGGTTCGTTGGTATCCTGCAATAGATCGAATTTGGGTGAAGGAACGATACCTGCAACCACAGTGCCGACATTGTCGGAATCTCCGGAAACATATCAAGGTAAAATATTGATCGCATATTTTTCTTTGACAGAGGTTGTTGAAGAAGGAGCGGATGCGGTATCGTCCGCCACACCGTATATTGGCAATACGGAGAGTGTAGCACGGGAGATTCAGTCACAGATCGGTGGAGATATATTCAAAATTCAAACCGAAAGGGTTTATCCTTCAAGCCACAGTGCGTGTTCAGATATTGCTCGGCAGGAGTTGTCGGACGATGCGCATCCGACTTTGACAAGCCATGTGGAGCATATGTCCGACTACGAGGTCATTTTTATCGGCTATCCGATTTGGTGGTATACAGCACCGATGGCGATTCGCAGTTTTTTGGAAGAATACGATTTCAGCGGAAAAGTCATCGTCCCGTTTTGTACGACCCTCGGTGCGGGCATTTCGCAAAGCATAGGCGACATCAATCGTCTATGTCCGGATGCAACGATTCTGACTGGATTGACTCTTTCTACTGGCAGAGCAGACAATCGTCCAATCATTGCAAACTGGCTCGATGAAATCGGGATGAAAGAATAAAGAAGGAGCGTTTTATGAAGAAGTTTTTAATTGTCATGCTATCTCTTTTTATCATGTTGGGGCTGACTGCTTGCGGAAATACCAACAGGGAAAATCAAGGAAATAACGGAGGAATAAATGAAATGACACAATCTTATCAAATGAAAATCATTGTCGGAGATCAGGAATTAACCGCTGATATGTATGACAATGCAACTTCACGTGCGATCAAAGAAATGCTTCCTATGGAGCTTCCTATGGAGCTTTCTATGTTGGATCTGTACGGACGGGAAATGTGCTATCGTTTTTCGGATGCACTTCCGACTGATCATGCATATAACCGTGGATATGAAGTGGGAGAGATTGTATACTATCCGCCAATGCATAGTTTTGTGATTATGTACGAGCAAAACGGAGAACATTTTCAAATGCAGGGAATCGGAAAGATTCAATCCGGTGTTGAATTTTTTGAGGGAATTGGAAATACAACCGTTCGCTTTGAACTGATGGAGGAAAACAGATAATGAAAAAAATATTTGCGATGGTTATATCAACCTTTCTGATATTTTTTATGATGTTCGGTATGGTTGCCTGCCATTCGGTTGATAACGATACTCCCCCGCCTTTACAGGGAGAACAAAGCAGTGAGTCTGACACTTCTGTAAACAATGGTTCTGTTGCAGAAAGTCAGGATATTCGCATCACGATTCGTGGAACAGGCATGGAAAATGAAGTCGTGCTGAATGCGATATTAAACGATTCTGCACCAGCACAATCTTTGAAAAGTCAATTGCCGTTATCGGTTACGCTGAATGATTCCGACAATGATTTTTGCGGAGGCAATCTTCAAATTGACTATTCTTCTGATGATGTACAGTATGGCTATCGGAATGGGGATCTGGCGTTCTGGACACCTGCCAACAATTTTGTGATTTTCGTGTCTGATGAAGAGACATCACAGAATACGGGAAATCTGGTGATTCTCGGAAGAATTACCGATGATCTGACCGTATTTGAAAACGGCACGATTTCGGGGAGCATCACCGTATTGATCGAACTTGCAGACCGTGTTTCCGAGCCAAGTGTGCCTGACAATGGAACAGAAGCAAATTCACCGTCGGACACCGATGGTGAACAAGAATCTCCTGATACGGGTTCGGATGATCCGCAGCCTCCTGCTGAAATCGTAACCGGAGAATACCGTGTGCGTATTTCCTTTGGAGAGACGGTGTTATATGCAACTTTTTATGATAATGCTACGACCCGTGCATTGCGTGAAATGTTGCCGCTGGAATTGCCAATGATGGATCTGTACGGACGGGAAATGTGCTACCGTTTTTCGGATGCACTTCCTACGGACAATGCATATAGCCGCGGGTATGAGGTGGGAGAGATTGTGTATTATCCGCCGATGCACAGTTTTGTGATTATGTACGAGCAAAACGGTGAGCATTTTCAGATGCAGAGTATCGGGAAAATAGAATCAGGTGTTGAGGTGTTTGAATCCATCGGCGATGTAACTGTAAGAATTGAAATTATTGATTAAGGAGAGAAGATAATGAACAGACGGGATTTTTCCGCAAATAAAATCAAAGAATTTTTTGGGGATGTTATTTTCAAACTTCATGCAACCGATCCGGAATACTCCGAGATCATGCACCGATTTCTATACGGCGATATTTATATGCACGGCAATCTTTCGGATAAGGATCGTGGATTGATTACGCTTGTTGTGCTTACCGTAAATCAAACGCTGGATCTGCTCAAAGACTATACAGAAGTTGCAGTGAAATCGGGAGCAACACCTGTTGAAATAAAAGAAGCCCTCTATCAATGTGCTCCCTATGTCGGCATGACGAGAGTGGTTCTGGCACTTCGCAAAGTGAATGAAGTCTTTGTTGCAATGAATGTGGAACTTCCGCTTGACGAGCAAGGAACGACTGATGAGCAGACACGCTATGGGGAAGGATATAAAATACGTGAAGAAATTTTTGGCGTGGAGGCAACGAAGAACGGCGTTGAAAATGCCCCGACAGAGATTAGACACATTCAGGATTATTTATGTTCCTATTGCTTCGGAGATTTCTATACAAGGAATGGATTGGATTTGAAAACGAGAGAGTTGCTTACCTTTTGTATGCTTGCTTCTCTCGGTGGTTGCGAGGCACAACTGAAAGCACACATTGCGGGTAATCTGAATGTGGGCAATACAAAAGAAATTTTGCTCGATGCTATTACGCAATGTCTGCCTCATATCGGATTTCCACGCACTTTGAATGCAATTTCCTGTGTTCGGGAGATTTGCGGGTAATTGCAAGGTATCATCCTGCAAGATGAAATTGATATATGATATGAAACACGCAGGTGGTGAGGTGTATATGATCTCATTACTTCTGATTTTCAGAATTGGAGAAGAAAATGAAAAAGCAAATTCAAATACGACATGATACCTCACCACCAAAAGAAAATAAAGCGAGAGCGTTCAATTTGAACAAAAATCAAGTTGGACGCTCTCTTTTTATCTGTTCGACATATTTATATAAAACATTCTGAAATCATAGGATTTGCGACGGCAATATTCTTGGTTATCAGACATTTGACAAACAGGATAATAAAGAACGGAGAAATAGGCGTGGGCAGCAGAGCACACCGTATTGACAGTATCTTTGTGGAGATGCTGCCACGGTTATAAAATAAAAATGACGGCGAAATATATCCTCTGTTTATTCTGCCATAGACGCAACGGCGGAATGGGTAGACCACATTGTACCAAACGGAACAGGAACGGAGGCAAAAAGGACAAGCCTCCTCCCCGATTATATACTTA
>JAMPAI010000037.1 GCA_023667315.1 Ruminococcus flavefaciens | reverse complement strand
CCGTGCCTATTAATTCATACTGCATAACGATGTTATCGTTGCTTAAAAGATTTAAGGTATGCGGTGCGTAGCCTTCCGCGCTAATTGTGTAAAAGCCCATAGGCAAGTCGCTTACGACAAGTTTGCCTTCGGTCAACTGATAGTCGGTATCGTTGAGCTTAACGGAAGTAATATCAGTCTGCGCCGTACCGTATTTGTTGAACGTAATGCCTATATTTAGGTTTTTATTGCCAACCAAAGCGTTTACGTCATTTGTATTTACGGAAACTTTAATGGGTGTAGTAAAACTGCTATTGGTAGTGTTTACATAACCGAAATCCACGGCTTTTGCATATTGCTCGCCTTGCCAGCTTTTAAATAAACGCTCGGAATATGTTCCGCTTTCGTCGGTGTGTCCGACGATGAGATATACGTTGTTGCCTTTGCGCACAAGTTTGAGCATCAGCTTCCCGTTTTGGTCCGCAGTCCATTCGGCATCCGTCAACACCATTCCCGTCCAACTGTCGATGTACGTATAATCCGATGCATCACCGCCATAAACTGCGTCCGCACCAACGTCCATACAGTGAATTCCGTGCCAATTATCATTGTTTGCACCGATACAAAGCACAGAATTTCCCTCGAAACGTGCAACCATATACAGTCTATTAACACCGCCTTGATTACGATGCTGGACAGATACCGTGTACACAAAGTCGCCAGTAAACGTATCTTTAAGTTTGATAACGTCCCAAGAATTAACTTGATACGTCGACTGTGCCGTAGTTATATCAATAGACCCGTGCTTATTTTCATCGAAAATTTGGTAATTAAGCACTATGTCGTTATAAGTAGCACCGTCGGCAACGGCTATCGTTGCGGGGATATAACCCGTTACTTCAACCGTATATGTGCCGGGAATAAGGTGTTGAACCGCAAGCGTGCCGCCTGTGAGGGTGTGAACTTCGTCATAGTTTGCCGCCGCGTTTTTAAGAGTTACGGAAGTTATATTCTGCCCGACGCCGTATTTCAAGCCAGAAATATTTACAGAAAGGTCCGTATACGTAGTTCTTTCAAGCTCCGCAACAACCGCTACGGTTTTTTCGGTTACGGTAAAGTCCAAAGCAAAACCGCCGTTTATTGCCGTAACGTCTGCCTTTTTATCCTCGCCGTTTACGGTGAGGGTTTTTACCGTGTAAACCGTGTTTACGTCCGCGTCGGCAGGGGTTTCAATGGTGACGGTTGCCGTTTCACCCAAATAATATTTTCCGTCCGTCCTGTCAAGCGAAAGCGTACCGCTGCTTCCCGTTTCAAGCTGAGCCGTAACTGCGGCAAGTACGAGAGAGTCTATTTCGGTAGTATTGGTAGACATTGCCACGGGGAAGGAAATGCTTTCACCCGTTTTTATAGGAACGACTGCGCAGTCAACTTCTCCGCCGAGGAAGTTTGTATTGTTATAGGTGCAGGCAAGCCTGTTGCCCACGAAAATATAAATTTTGGAAGTATCGCCGATAACCTTGCGGACAACTTTGATTTCTATTCCGCTTTCGCCCGTATAAGCCGTAATTTCATCCGAAGTAAGCTGGAAGTTACCCCAACCCGAACTTGCGGTGTGCCAAGGGGTATCCCAGGCAGTCCACCAATTGGAGCCGCTGTTACCGGGGAACTGAATTATGTTGTTTTCATCATCCACCGTGGAGAAGCCGACAACTTTGCCGTCCGAAAGTTTAATCTGAAACATCTGCCTTGCCTGCGAATACTTAACGGTTGTGGTAAACACGAAATCGGTAAACTTATCCTTGAAGAAGAGTTTCGCGTTTGAGTTGCCTGTGTCCGTTCTCGTAATGTATCCGTCCGCGAGAGTATCGAGATTCCACCCATCTTTGCTTTGGAACATCCGGTAAACAAGCGTTATATCCGCATACGAAACCGCACCGCCTGAAACGTTTATCTTTGCGGGAAGATAACCGTCCGCTTCAACCGTATACTCGCCTTCTGTTAATTTTTCCACTGCGAGAACGCCCTCGACAAGACTGTGCTGCGTTCTTGTGTAATTTACGCCCGAAAGCCAGACTTTATCAATGGTCTGCGCCGCGCCGAACTTAATGCCGCCTACCTTTACAGAGAGGTTTGCGTAGGACACCAGCTCGAACTCTGCGGAAATCTGTAACGATTTATCGGTAATTTTCACCTCGCATACGCCGCTTTCAACCTTGTCGGTTATATCCGTCCTACCGATGGTTAAAGACTTCAAAACGTATACCGTGTTTTCATTGCCGGTGTCGTCGGGCGTTATCGTTAAGGTAGCCGCTTCACCGAGGTAGTACTTGCCGTCGGTTCTGTCAAGAGTTACCGAGCCGTGTTCTATGCCGTCCGCAACCGTAACGGTGGTTGCCAGAAGACCTTCAATCTCGTCCTCGGAATGAGACGCCGAAACTGTGAACGAATACTCGTCGCTTCCGAACGTACACATACCGAACTGCATGGGCTGACCTGCACAATCTGAAATATCCCAGCTTTCCAAAAGCCTGTCGGTTGTGCCGTCGCCTACCATAATGCAGAGAACGTTGCCCTTGCGCACGGCTTTAAGGGTCAGACCGTCTGCACCCGTGAACGCCGCCTGTTCGTCGGAGGTTAAACCGGCAGAATATTCGCTGCCGTAAACAAACTGCGCGCCGCCGAAAAGAACGTCACCGTACTTTTTAAAGTGAAGTTTTTCAGCATTACCCTCCGAAGTTACGGCAACCATCGAATTACCGCTGTCGCCTATAAAGCCGATAGCAAAATAAGTTGCCACAGAAGTATGCTTTAAACTTGTTGTGAAAATTGTGTCGCCCGTAAAAGAATCTGCCGAGGTTATCCAGGCATACGCGCTTTGAAGCGTAACCTTATTGGGCTGTGAAACGTCAACCGTGCCGCTAAGATTATTTTCGTTGAATATCTGATAAATTACCTGCTTTGCGTCGGCAACGCCGCTTTCGGTGACCTCGACCTCAACGGGGATACAACCCGCAACGGCCATGGAATACGTTCCGGGAACAAGTTCGGTTTCTATTTTACCGTCGGAATTGACGGTCGTTTTATACGTTCTGTCAAGCGTTTTATGCTCAAACACAACTTCCGCGCCCTTCACGTCGTACGCTGCGCCGAAACGGGTCGCCGTAACGCCGAATTCGCAAGTTGCGGGAGTCAGGTCAAAGACTACCGTCACATTTATGTTCCCGACACCGGAAACGGTAATAGTAAGTTTGTTATTTTCAACCTGCTCAATCTTTTCCTCACCGTTAACGAGTACGGAAACCAATTCGCATTTATCTTCGGGGGTAAAGGTGACTTCAATAGTGTCGCCCAAAACGTAAGCGGGCTTTTCGTCGGTTATTGCCGCAGTGCCGTATTCGCTATCGAATACAAGACTTGCTGAA
This sequence comes from Ruminococcus flavefaciens, assembly GCA_023667315.1. Taxonomy (GTDB): domain Bacteria; phylum Bacteroidota; class Bacteroidia; order Bacteroidales; family P3; genus Pullibacteroides. Next base: position 4,897 of record JAMPAI010000037.1, on the reverse strand, counting down.
ACGGGAATGGCGTAAAACTCAACTTCAACCGAAGTGGTTGCTTCCGTAACCGTAATCGAAAGCGTCCTGCCACCGTTCAAATCACCGACCTTTTCGCTACCGTTTACCTTGACGGAAATTACGTCGTAACCCGCTTCGGGGGTAAGCGTAAGCGTTACCGTGTCTCCGACGTACGCACTCGTTGCCGAAAGAGTTGCAGTGCCGCCCGTGCTTCCCTTGACGGTTGCCGAAAGAGTTGCGGCGGTACGCGCGTTGAATACCGCGGTTACGGTTATGTTTTCGGTAACGTTATCGAGAACCAACACGCCGTTTCTCACGGAAGCGGTCTTGTCGGTTTCTCCGATTTTTATGGAACCGAGCTCATAACCGGTATCGGGCGTTATGGTCAGCGTGACCGTATCACCGAAAACGTAGCTTGATTTGTCCGCCGTTACGCTTCCGTTTACGGTTTGCCCTATCGTTACGGTAACGGGCAAAGTCTGCTCGCTACCCGAAGGTTCCTTGTCCTTTTTGCACCCCGTCAGCGTTACGGCCGTTCCGCATGCCATTACGGAAGCCACGGCTAACGAGAGAGCAATTTTTTTTAGTGCCGATTTGGATTTTTTCATCAATTATTTCCCTCCATAATCCAAATTAATTAATCCGAAAAATATTCGGTTGTTCCTGTTGTGAGTTTAAGCCTTTTCAAGAACGGTTTCTTCCGTAACCGCATCAAAAAGATGTACTTTGCTTTCGTCAAAAGCAATTTTTACTTGCTGATTTGCAGAAAACGCACGCTCAGTAAGTTTTATAATAACGTCTTTTTCCGTGCTGTCGCTTGCAAGGTGTAAATGAGTTTCGCTTCCTAAAATCTCCATATCACTAACAGTTGCAGATACACCGTTATTTGATATTTTAACGTGTTCGCCGCGCACACCTAATATGCAGTCGTGTTCTTCTCCGTCGTCATATTCGGCTTTTAACTTGCGCATTTTGCTCTTGGAATATTTTGCGGTATAGCCGTCCGCAAAGGTTACGTGAACCTGTTCGGGCGTGGTTTTTAACTTCACGTTAAAGAAATTCATTTGCGGAGTTCCGATAAAGCCCGCAACGAATACGTTGTCGGGATAATCGAAAAGATTTGTAGGCGTATCTATTTGCTGAATAATTCCGTCCTTCATTACGACTATCCGCGTTCCCATTGTCATTGCTTCGATTTGGTCGTGGGTTACATAAATAAAAGTAGTCTTTAATTTTTCGTGAAGCCGCGAAATTTCAACGCGCATTGTCGCACGGAGTTTAGCGTCGAGGTTGGAAAGCGGTTCATCCAAAAGGAATACTTTCGGCTCTCTTACTATTGCCCTGCCGAGGGCGATACGCTGTCTTTGTCCGCCCGACATTTCACGAGGTTTTCTGTTTAATAGTGCGCCTATGCCTAAAATTTCCGAAGCCATTTTAACCTTGCGGTCAATTTCTATCTTCGTATATTTTCTATACTTATAAACGGGCTGTACGTTAGTCTTATAAAATTCAAGTTTTGCTTTGCTTTCGGTAAGATATTTTTCAATCGTTAGTTTGCGTGAATCAAGAATAGACAACTCTTCTCGGCAAGCGGCGATTTCTTCGGTAAGTGATTCTTGTTTAAGCTGTAATTTATAAAGTTCGTTTTGGGCTGCTTTATCGGTTTTATCGTTGAATTTGGTGTCTGAAATAGCAGTCGCTAAATTTGCAAGTTCCGATTCGTTATTTGCAATAGTTTCCTCGTCTTTTGCTCTCCGCTCAGCATCTGACGTTGCAAGTTTATTGTAATAGTCTATATTTTCCTGCTGCTCGGTTACAGCCCTTTGGTCTATTGCCATTTTTTGAAACGAGGAAATAGTGCTACGAATCTCAGCTACTTTTGCGTCATTAGCTTCGAGCTTTTGCTTGCAAGCTACCGATTCTTTTGTTAGCCTTTCTATTTCAGCGTTAAGCGACTCAATATAACTTGTAAGCTCTTCTCTCTTAGCGTTTAGTTTTACAAGTTTAGACTGCATTGCTTCCGATTTAATTTTATGCGCAGATAATAACTCTATCTTATATTCGATATTCTGTAAACGACCCGTACTCTTAGCAACCATTTCTCCAAGCGAGATGACACGTTTATCTGCTGCACTCATATTTGCAAAGACAGTTTTACTATCCTCATTAACCGTAGCTATTTCGGCAAGTGCGGCAGCTGTTTTATCGTTTTCCTCATATACGGGCTCTGCTACTTTTCTTAGAGTTAAACCAAACGCGATATTTTCATAAGACGTCATATGGGGATATAGCGCATAGTTTTGGAAAACCATTGATATATCCCTATTCTTCGGCTCGGTATTATTCATATATTGTCCGTCTATATATAATTCACCGCTTGATATATCTTCCAAGCCGGCTATCATTCTCAGCGTAGTAGATTTTCCGCATCCCGACGGACCGACAAATACTATAAATTCGTTGTCGTTAATTTCGATATTGAAATTTTTAACCGCCATAACGCCTTCCGGATGTCTTTTATCCCTACTCGGATAAATTTTGCAAACATCCTTTAAAATTACTCCTGCCATTTATCATTTTCTCCTTAAATTGCTTTTTGTCTTAAATAAAAATAAAATCACCGTTATAAAACTCTTATAACGGTGTTCACTGCTTAGACTTAAAAGATAAAATTATGCCCCGCACGCGCGATAAATAATCATTGTTTAATATCAAATTTAAGCGCACTATCCCCAAACAAGAAAACCTTATTGTGATATAATTTTAGCATAATTCGACTTTTTACTCAATGACGCCATTCGTCAAATCAATGACGCCATTCGTCTATTTTTTTGTTATGAACTTATTACAATACATTTTAACAAAATTAACATTGGTTTTTTGTTACTTTTTATCATTTGTACCAAAAAACTTGCTATTCCTATTGTACACCCTATAAAATGTTTCCATATTCTTAAAACCGCACATTTGGGCAATTTCTTTCTTTGTTTTACCCTCCATATCAGGTTCTGCAAGCATTTGCATAGCCCGTTGCACACGTATATCATTTATGAACATACGTAAATTTACCCCTATGCACCGTGATAATTTTTTTGATAAGACTTTCGGTTCTATATAAAATTTACTCGCAAGACTCGTTAGGGTAATATCTTCATTATAATGGTCGTAAATATACTGTATAACCTGCTCGATTAAATCCCTTGATTTGCTGTCATAACCACCGTTTGACAATCCGTACTTCGCAATAATATCAGCAATTATATTTGAACTTATACTATGTTTTTTAATGACAGGAATCTCCTTAGCAGGTTCAAACCAAGGAACGCATAAAGGCTCAATTTGACTATACAAAATTTTATTATATTCCGTATCGGGTAGCCATCTCGGTAATAATTTGTTTTTATATAATGACGAAAACAAGGAAAGGAAATCAGTGCCGATATGAATAAAAAATATTTCGGCATCATCAAACATTTTGTATTCGTGCGATTCCATACAATTAACAACCGCCATTTGACCCGATGAAAGAAGTTTGGTATCACCCGCTATTGTTACTAAAACTTCACCCTCTACAACGCCATATATTTCAAGATTGCGGTGAAAATGCAGCCCGACATTGCTTTCACGGTATTTATGAGCAACAAGGATATCAGGCATATCACCATCCATTTCAAACTGAATATTGTGTTTATCCATATCATTCTCCATTTTAACAAAAAATGCCGCTCTCTTGCGAGAACGACATATAGTTTATACCATTCATCGCCAAGTCGCTAAACCAAATTGAAATCCCGAACGAGATTTAAGCGATAAAAGAGTATAATACTACCTTTACTTATTCTCGTTCCTACTGTTTTTATTCAATTTGATTTAGCATCATTATTTTAACAAATCTAAATAAGATTGTCAATAAATATGCTGTATCGTCAGTATGCGCACAATTACAAAAATTTCACTCATTAAGCAAGTTAAGGTTTGATTATAACAATTTTCAAACCTTGCTTCCTTGCATAATCTATTGTAGATTTTGTACCGCCTGATAAACCGTTATATAATGCTATCATTAAAGATGAATTGTCTACCATATAACGATTTCGTTCAAGCATACATTCTACACCTATATACTCATTATGAATACAGCGTATATCGTCTAATCTATTTAATAATTGCTTATAACGTTCCCTATCTCTTTCTTGCCATTTTCTATCTTGCGTTCTACACGGCAATGCCCCGATTAACTTTATATTGGGGTATTGTTTTTTTAAGTCAAATACAGTTTCTGCACATATCATATCGAAGCCAAGTGCCATACCGCAAAGAAAAGTATTGTATCCGCTCTGAATTGCATTTTCAATTTCAGAGTGTATCAAAATTTTTATAACCCTGCACCTTTCATCTTCTTTATTAAACCGCCACGGCAGCTTTTGACTTCTATGCCCAATAAAACAAACTGTCTGGAATTTGATTAAATTTAACATAAAAAGATGTCGCTCCCTTGCGAGAACGACACCGCAGAACATACCGTTCACCGCTTAGTCGCCAAACCAAAACAATTTCCCATACAAGTATAGTAATATTGTAAAACGATTACCGAGTATAGCTCTACCAAAAGATAGAAATACTCGTATTAGGAAAATTTATTCTGTTTTGATTTGGCTTTTTCATTGTAGCAAAAAACGGAAATTATGTCAATGAAAAAAGCCGCTACACAAACGGCTTAATTTAAATCAATGATATATCGTTAGTTCAAATCCTGTTTTTATTCTAAACAAGACAAAAGACAGTAGTAAAAACAAAAAGTTCCAAACTTTGGCTATAAAATTATAAAACCACAATATATTGTGTAATAAAGCCCGAAAACTTTCGTTTTCGGGCTTTATTTATTAGGACAGTATTT
>JAMPAI010000036.1 GCA_023667315.1 Ruminococcus flavefaciens | reverse complement strand
ACCTCTACAACCCCAACTGGGGATGGCAGGATGGGAAAAAACGCTCGGCACGCATACGCGAACAGTTTGACCCCACCGTGATGCTTAACTGGATATTCAAGCCCAGTACACGCACCACTCTCAACACCGGCATCATGTTCCGCTCCATCAACTACCAGCAGACACGTATCGAGCGCTACAAAGCCGCCGACCCCATGCCCAACTACTATCGCTACCTCCCCAGCTATTTCAAGAACGATCCCGAGATGGCCGACTACTATACCCACCTGTGGAAGACCGATGACTCCTTCCGCCAGATCAACTGGGACAATCTCTACCAGGCCAACTACCTTAACAACCTGGAGAACCTCAACCCTGCCAACGCCAACAACCAGAAAGGTTCAAGCTACATACTCGAGAGCCAGCACAGCAACCAGAAGAATGTAATATTCAACTCCTACATCAACCACCGCATCAACGATATCTTCACTCTCCAGGGTGGTGTATCGTTCAACTACACCAAAGCCAGCTACTACAAGACCATACGCGACTTGCTGGGTGGTGAATTCTGGATTGACTACGAGACTTTCAGCGACCAATACGCATCAATCAACCCCGACCTTATACAGAACGACCTCGACCACCCCAACCGCAAGGTGTACAAGGACGATAAGTTTGGTTACAACTATGACATCCACGCTCTTCGCGGCCGTGCATGGTTGCAGAACGTAATCAACCTGCCCCAGTGGGACATCTACTATGGCTTAAAAGTTGACTACACACAATATCAGCGCGAAGGCCACATGCGCACAGGCCGTGACCCGCTGTACTCCAAGGGTAAAGGCAAGATTGTAAGCTTCGATGACGCTATGATTAAAGCCGGCGCTACCTACAAGCTCGATGGCCGCAATGCATTTGCACTACACGCTCAGTATGGCAGCCGTGCTCCCTTGGCCGATATGCTCTACCTCACCCCGCGTTATCGAGCCGGTATCATCAACAACCCCAAGAGCGAGCGCATCGTATCGGGCGACCTCTCCTACACATGGAGCTACCGTCGTTTCCGCGGTTCAATATCAGCCTACGCCACCATGATTGACGATGCCACAGAGCGCAACGTATTTTACGATGACGACTATCGCTCAACCGTGTATTATGTACTGCAAGACGTTAAACGCGTATACAAAGGCGTGGAACTCGGTATGGCCTACAAGCTCACTCCGTCATTGACAGCATCGTTTGCCGGTACTTACAGCCAGGCTCAATACAAGAACAATCCCAACGCTACCCGTGTGATTGACAACGGTATGTATCCCGACGTGACAACCAAGACCTACCTGCGCAACTTCCACCTGGGCTCAGCGCCTCAGGCTGTGGCCAACCTGGCTATCGACTGGGCAGCTCCCAAGAGCTGGTTCTTCAACGTCAACGGCACATGGATGGGCAACAGCTACGTAAACCTGTCGCCCCGCTATCACGAGGCAATGCCCAACCTGTGGCAACAGTATCCCACCCCGGCCGAACTCGAAGCCAAGATTATAGAGCTCACACACCAGGACAAGCTCAAGGACGCATTTGTGCTTAACCTGTCAATAGGCAAGTTGCTGTACATCAATCGCAAGATATCGATGAACTTCAATCTGAGCATCAACAACGTTCTGAACAATAAGGACATCGTAACCTACGCTTACGAACAGTCACGTCTTAAATCAGACTACGACCGCAGTGCATGGCCCAATCGTTACACCTATGCCCAGGGTACACGAGTATTTTTGAATGTGGGAATTCGCTTCTAACCTTTGACACAATGACACTTTAAAACACAAGAATATGAAAAAGTCAATATTATATATAGCTTTGCTCATGTCGAGTGCCTTTGGTTTCACCTCGTGTGAAGGTGATCTGGAGCGTCCTCCCATGATTGAGCCCGAAGCCACCATCACCGCCAACACCACCATCGCCGAACTCAAAGCCATGGTGTGGCAGACCGATCGCAACTATGTTGTGGAGGTAGGAAAAACCGGCACACAAAACATCATAATCGCCGGCCGCGTAATATCAAGCGACAAGGCAGGCAACGTGTTCAAAAACGTGGTATTGCAAGACAACAGCGGTGCTATCACCGTAGCCATCAATGCCTATGACCTGTATGAAACCTACCAGCAAGGTCAACAGATTGTGGTTGACATGACCGCACTGAAGATAGGCGGTTACAACGGCCTGCTGCAAGTAGGTGCCGAGGGTACTTACAATGGCGCCCCCTCCATGACCTTCATGACCGAGGAACTGTTTGCCGAACATGCCCAACAGAACGGCCTTGCACGCCCCGAGCGCATCGACACCCTGCTCACTACCATTACCGAGCTATCTTCAGCCAAGAGCAGTGTAGAAGGCTTGCAAAAGTGGCAGAGCCAAATGATAAGAATCGACAATGTAGAATTTGAGGATGCCGGACAACCATTTGCCGGAAGTACTACCACCGACCGCTATGTCAAGGATGCCAATGGCAACCGCATCAACGTGCGCAACAGCTCCTATGCCGACTTTGCCAAGGCCATTCTTCCCTCGGGTAAAGGCTCCATTGCCGGCATACTCAGCTACTTTGGCACCGACTGGCAGATTATCCTCAATGACCTTGACGGTTGTATAGGTTTTGGTGAAATAGTTGACCCGGGGAAACCTGATATTCCAGATACCCCCGATACGCCCGATACCCCCACCGGAACAACAATCTTCAGTTCACTAGCAGCCTCCGACACCCAGCTTGCTGCCGGATGGACAATTGAAATCATCAAGGATGGCGGACTCGAGAGCGTATGGTCATGGAAAATATATAAGGATGCAGGCTACCTCAACGGTTCAGGTTATAACGGTAGCGCAACCGAGACAGAAGCCTATGCCATCTCTCCCGTAATTGACCTTACAGCAGTAACCGGTGCATCGCTGTCATTTGATCACGCTGCCAAATTCCAAACCACACTGAAGACCCTGTGTGGCGTGGTAGCCCGCGAGGAGGGTGCAACCGACTGGACTGCACTGACAATACCCACATGGCCCGCAGCCGGAGCATGGGACTTTGTCAACTCTGGCAATATTGATCTCAAAGCCTTTGCCGGCAAGAAAATACAACTGGCATTCAAATATGGCAGCTCAACTGCCGGTGCCGATACATGGGAGATCAAAAACCTTAACGTAGTGAGTGAATAACAGCGCTAAAATTTTGTAACACATGAAAAGAATACAATCATATATTGTGGGCTTGGCGGCAATAGGTGCGCTGGCTTTCACAGGGTGTGAGACCGACTTTGATCCGGTACCGGTGGAGATTCCCGTGGCAGATCTTACACCCAACACAACATTGCTGGAACTGAAAACCGAGTTCTGGGACGATGCTACCAACTACATCATGGACATTCCCGAGAAGGAGGATGGATCACACTACATAATTCATGGACATGTAGTATCAAGTGACGATGCAGGCAACATCTTCAAGAGCCTGGTAATCCAAGACGAAACATGTGCCCTGGCATTCTCAATCAACACCTACGACCTCTATGTCAACTACCGCGTGGGACAGGAAATCGTGGTTGACGCCACCGGCATGCAGATAGGTAAGTACAACGGCTTGCAACAGATGGGTGAGGCCGAATGGTATGAAAACGGCAATGCCTGGGAGGCTTCATTCATGCCCTTGGAGGTGTTCCGTTCTCACGTACAGCTGAATGGGCTCCCCGACGTAGCAAAAGTTGATACCATACAGATCAACGCGTTTAGCGAACTTCCCAGCGATCCCGACGGACTGCGTCGTTTCCAGAGCCAACTCGTGCGTTTCAACAACGTGAAATTCCAGGAGGGCGGCAAGGAGCTGTTTTCAGAGTACCAGTCGAGCGGCGTCAACCGTCTTATCGAGGACTCCGAGGGAGCCACACTCAACGTGCGCACCAGCGGCTATAGTGACTTCTGGAACAACGTCCTCCCCGAGGGTAACGGCGACCTGGTATGTATACTCGGTTATTACGGTACAACCGGTTGGCAGCTTAATCTAATCGACTATGCCGGTTGTATAAACTTTGGTAATCCCACGGTATCGCCCGGTACCAAGGACAACCCCTACTCTATCGAACAAGCTATCGCTGCCGAGACAGCAGGCAAGCATGCCGCAGGCTGGGTGACCGGCTACATAGTGGGCACTGTAGCTCCCGAGGTTACCACCATCAGCTCAAGCAGTGATATCGAATGGAACAACGAGCCGGTATTGGCCAACACCCTCGTGATAGGTCCCACACCCGAGTGTAAGGACGTGGCACAGTGCCTCGTACTGTCATTGCCTCAGGACAGCCCGCTGCGTCAATATGCCTCACTCCGCGACAATCCCGGTGTATACCAGAAACAGATATGGATCTATGGTACACTTGAGGAATATATGGGTAGTTGGGGTTTGACCGGTAACAAAGGCTCTGCCGACCTGTTCCGCATCGATGGAGTGGAAGTAGGTGGCGCAGGCGCTCCTGCCGGCGATGGTACACAGGCTTCACCCTACAATGTTACACAGGTAATAGGTGGCGTAAGCGGTACAGCATGGATTACCGGATATATAGTGGGCACCATTACTGATAAGGACATCAAAACAGAGTCGGAATTTGGTACAGCCAACGCCAATCCTGCCAATATTCTTATTGCCCTCACACCCGACGTTACCGATTATAAGCAGTGTGTACCTGTACAACTTTTAAGCGGCTCGGCAGTGCGCACAGCAGTCAACCTCAAAGATCATCCCGAGAACCTGGGTAAATCAATAAAACTTGAAGGCTCACTCGAGAAATATTTTGGTGTGCCGGGGCTTAAATCGGTTACAGCCTACGAACTTGGAGACGGTGGCGGCGAAACTCCCAATCCACCTACAACTACAGCTCTCTATAAAGCTCTTGATCCATCAGAATCAGCCTTGACTACCGGCTGGACAATTGAGAACGTCAATACCGGCGGTCTTGAGAATGTGTGGAGCTGGAAGATCTACAATAACGCCGGCTATCTCAATGGCTCGGGCTACAGCGGCGGCGCAGCAACTGCTACCGAAGCCTATGCTATCTCCCCTGTGATTGACCTCACCAATGCCACCGACCCTTCGCTGACATTTGACCACGCAGCCAAGTTCCAGACAACGCTGAAGTCCCTGTGTGGCGTGGTAGCCCGCGAGGAGGGTACTACCACATGGACAAGCCTCAGCATACCCACATGGCCCGAAGCCGGAGCCTGGACATTTGTCAACTCAGGTGCCGTGGATCTGAAAGCCTTTGCAGGTAAGAAGATTCAGATAGCATTCAAGTATGGCAGCTCATCGGCCGGTGCTGATACCTGGGAGATACGTTCACTGGTTGTTTCGGCTACCGGTGGTGGCCAGGGAGGCGGAACAGTAACCCCCGACCCGGGTCCCGATACCCCCGACAATCCCGATAATCCTGTTACTCCCGGTGATGCCGATGTTACTATCCTAGCCACAGCCATTGGTGCTGTACCAGGATCATCAACCGTCGATGGATACACCATCAACATCCAGAAAGAAAACGGTGGCACAAATCCCGCACACCATGACGGCACTTCGGCCATACGCCTTTATGCCAAGAACTCCATGACAATAAGTGGCGACAAGATGAAATCAATTGTAATCGTGCTCTCCAAGGACGCCTCATATCGCTACACCACCGTAACTGCTAATACAGGCACCATAGCCAAACAGGCCGAGGGTGACACACAGATAGTGTGGACCGGTGACGCCTCAAGCGTTACATTTACCGTAGGAGACAATGCTACATTGGGTAGTGATGGTGCCACCAAGGCCGGCCAGATACGTTTTACCGAACTCCAAATTGAGAAAGCGGAATAATAAAACCTGTAAAAATTAGCATAGTATTATATGCCAACATAAAAATTTTCTACTACCTTTGTAGAGGAATTGTCATAATAATTATTATTCTTAAAAATGAATGAGTGGACGTGCGTGAGCATATCCACTCATTTTTTTTCTTCGGCTGCCATTTTTTTCATTGAAATATTGTACTTTTGCCAAGTATGAAGGTTACGCTGGTTTACATATTGCTTTTATTGCTGTCGGCACCATGTACGACAGCCATTACCATAGCATCAAAAGCCGGTCAGCTACACGGCCTCATCGTGGACACATCGCTGACTGTCCTGACGGTTGAAGGCGAACTGAATGCAGCTGATTTCCAATACATCAATAGCGACCTCAGGCAACTCGAGACCCTTGATCTCTCCAATGCTGTGATAACCGAATATCATGGTGATGCACTGCTTACAGGCCGTACATTTTCACCTGCCAATACTTTGCCCGAATATGCCTTGATGGGATCGACCGTCAAGACGCTCACCCTACCCCACTCGCTCAAAACGCTTGCCGAGGGAAGTCTGGCGACATCAGCCATTACCGACCTCACTATAACCGGATCGGTGGACTCGATAGGAAAATATCTGTGCAACGGCTGCAAAAATCTGTCACAGGTTACCATCACCGCCGACATTATTACGGTGCCCGAGATGGCATTCAAACAGTGCACATCACTTACAGCGGTAACACTGCCGGCAAGTGTGAAATATATAGCCGACGGTGCATTCAGCGGCTGTAGCGAATTGTCAGAAATCAACTTTCCGGCCGGTATGGTTTCCATAGGGGATGACTCATTCTACCACAGCGGCCTCACAGAGATTGACCTGAGTCATAATACACGACTCAAGAAAATAGGCAGTAGAGCATTTGCCGCCTCTCCCCTGCTCCACTCGGTGTTACTTCCAGAGCAGACAACCACGCTGGGCGATGCCCTGTTTTTTGACTGCAACAATCTGAATACTTTGCAATTTCCCACCCGGGCTACAAGTCTCACACCCTATATGCTCAAAGGCACAGCACTGGAAGATGTGACCGGGCTCATGCACAACCGACTGGAAAGTGTGGGACAATATGCCCTCTATGGCAACCAACAACTATCGCTTATAGTATTGCCCGGCTCAATCACCTCTCTTGGCACCAGAGCCATGGCCCAGATACCCAATCTTGAACAACTTGACGCTTCGGCTCTAAGTTCACTGCCGACTCTTGGCGATGAAGTGTTTTCCGGGACAGCAAGCAAGGAAGTGGAGCTGATAGCAGCCGATGACCTTGTACCGGAGCTGGAAGTAACGCCCCAGTGGCAAGAATTCAAGATAACACCGCTATCGCAGGCCGGTGTTGAGGAGTCCCTCTCCCCTACCCCCGGCGAACTGAAACTGCGACGTGATGGCAACAATCTGCAATTGCTATCATCCCTGCCCATGTATATGGTATCAATGTACAGCAGCGACGGGAAACTCCTGGGACGCATCGCAGCCAACGGCTCCACAGAGGCTACACTGTACCTCAGCCCCAATACACGCCAACTCATAATTCTCTCCATACACTTCTCCAACGGCAGTAAAACCGTCGTAAAAACCACCACTTAATGCCTGATAACATCGACCATACCGGCTTGGATAACCACCACGACAAGTGTGAGACTGTTGTGGATCGCATACGCTACATCATGAGTAGCCAACACCTTACACAGGCAGCCATGGCACGCAAACTGGGTGTCGACTCAGCCTATATGTCCAAAATCATGACCCGCAAGATACCGGTCTCCGATGGCTTCATCAACCGCATGGTGATAGACCTGGGCGTATCACGCAAATGGCTCAAAGATGGTAACGACCTGCCTTATGCCAAACCAAGCCATACCGAGACCATTGAGGCTCAGATTGTACCCACCGACCACAAACGTGGAACCGGTATACCCGTCTACGACATTGATGTGACAGCCGGCAATGCCGAACTCAGCCGCATGCTCACACTCGACCGCATAATGGGCTACGTGGACATGCCGCAAGTCAATCCCGAGTGCCTGATAGTGCGCGTGAGCGGCGACAGCATGAAACCATCCATAGGCAACGGCAGCTTTATAGCCATAAGACCCGTATCGACATCCGGCGTAATTTTCTGGGGACAAATTTACGTAGTGGTTACCGAGAGCTATCGCATGGTAAAATACTTGCGCAAAAATGAAAATCCTGATTATGTGACACTTCACAGTGATAATCCCAATTACGATGATATAGATATGCCCCGAAGTGAAATAAAAAGTTTATTTATTGTTGAAACCGTCATAAACTATGAGCGGCGTTGTTAAGTTATATATAGAAAGATGGTAACCTCTTGTATAAAAAAGCGTTTCATCCTCACAATATTTTAACACTAATAACCCAAGTTTCAACTATAACCTTCAAGTAAGAATCCATGAACACGATACTACGCTGTGCCATAGCCTTGTTCTCCTGCTTTGCGATTACATCGGCGTGGGCTGAGATCCCCGACCGTTATTACTCGGCCATAAACGGAAAAAAAGACTCCGAACTTAAAACTGCGCTCTACAATATCATTTCAAAGCGTGCCGTGCTTGCCGACT
>JAMPAI010000035.1 GCA_023667315.1 Ruminococcus flavefaciens | reverse complement strand
TGAAAGCCTCCGTTACGCTTTTGGAGGCGACCACCCCAGTCAAACTACCCGCCAAACACCGTCCCCCGCACCGCGGGGTTAGATTCCAAGTAAATAAAGGGCGGTATTTCAACGTCGGCTCCTCGCACGCTGGCGCGCACGACTCAAAGCCTCCCGCCTATCCTACACAGCACGTACCCAGAATCTATGTTAAGCTGTAGTGAAGGTTCACGGGGTCTTTCCGTCCCGTTACGGGTAAACGGCATCTTCACCGTTACTTCAATTTCACCGAGCTCATGGCTGAGACAGTACCCAGATCGTTACACCATTCGTGCAGGTCGGAACTTACCCGACAAGGAATTTCGCTACCTTAGGACCGTTATAGTTACGGCCGCCGTTTACCGGGGCTTCGGTTCAAACCTTCGCTTGCGCTGAGCTCTCCCCTTAACCTTCCGGCACCGGGCAGGTGTCAGGCCATATACTTCATCTTACAAATTTCGCATAGCCTTGTGTTTTTGTTAAACAGTCGCCTGGGCCTCTCCTCTGCGACCCGCCGCCAGGCGGGCACCCTTTCTCCCGAAGTTACAGGGTCATTTTGCCTAGTTCCTTAGCCATGAATCTCTCGAGCACCTTTGGATACTCTCCTCGACCACCTGTGTCGGTTTACGGTACGGGCACCGTATGCCTGTAGCTTAGCGGCTTTTCTCGGGAGCCTGCTTTCCGTGGCTGTCCGCCCGGCCGAAGCCTCGCGGTACTATCAGGTTCGGCACCCCGCACGGGCTTCCCTGTGCGGCGTCTACCTACACCCTTCAACGCGCTATTCCGTCAGCGCGCGCACGGTTCACTCCTCCGTCCCCGCATCGCAGCATACGCCGGCGCCGTAATCTTCAACGGCTTCCCATCGGAATCGCCCTTCGGCTTATCCTTAGGTCCCGGCTTACCCTGATCCGATTAGCGTTGATCAGGAAACCTTGGTCTTCCGGTGGGCGGGTTTCTCGCCCGCCTTCTCGTTACTTATGCCTACATTTGCTTTTCCGTGCCCTCCAGCAGACCTTACGGTCCACCTTCTGCGCGCACGGAATGCTCCCCTACCATCCTCGCGGATCTACAGCTTCGGTGGCGTGTTTCATGCCCGCTTATTATCCATGCACCGGCGCTCGACCAGTGAGCTGTTACGCACTCTTTGAATGTATGGCTGCTTCCAAGCCAACATCCTGGCTGTCTCTGCTCCGGCACCGCGTTATTTTCAACTTAACACGCACTTGGGGACCTTAGCTGGTAGTCTGGATTCTTCTCCTCTCGGACACGGACGTTAGCACCCGCGCCCTCACTCCCGGGTATATGAGACGGCATTCGGAGTTTGTCAGGACTTGGCAGGCGGTGAAACCCCCGCATCCTATCCGTAGCTCTACCTCCGCCTCACTCAACCCCGAGGCTGCCCCTAAAGGCATTTCGGGGAGTACGAGCTATCTCTCAGTTTGATTAGCCTTTCACCCCTACCCACAGGTCATCCGGAAGCTTTTCAACGCTTATCGGTTCGGCCCTCCAGACGGTGTCACCCGTCCTTCAGCCTGCCCATGGGTAGATCACTAAGTTTCGCGTCTGCAGCATCCGACTCTACGCCCTCTTCAGGCTCGCTTTCACTTCGGCTCCGCCCCTCCCAGGGCTTAACCTCGCCGGACACCGCAACTCGTAGGCTCATTATGCAAAAGGCACGCCGTCACCCCAAAAAGGGGCTCCGACCGCTTGTAGGCGCACGGTTTCAGGTTCTCTTTCACTCCCCTGTTCGGGGTACTTTTCACCTTTCCCTCACGGTACTTGTCCTCTATCGGTCTCTCGGGAGTATTTAGCCTTGCCGGATGGTGCCGGCGGATTCAGGCAGGATTCCTCCGGTCCCGCCCTACTCAGGATTCTGGCCGGTACGCGCCACGCTTTCCCGTACGGGGCTCTCACCCGCTATGGCCTACCTTTCCAGGTAGTTCCGGTAGCATGCACGATTCCATTCTCCAGTCCTACTACCCCGGATGGGCCTTGACCCCTCCGGTTTGGGCTCCTCCGCTTTCGCTCGCCACTACTCGCGGAATCACTCTTGTTCTCTTCTCCTGCGGGTACTTAGATGTTTCAGTTCCCCGCGTTCGCTCCCTGCACTCAATGCAGGGTGAGCGGCCTTCAGCCGCCCGGGTTCCCCCATTCGGACACCCGCGGATCTCTGGTCATTTGCACCTCCCCGCGGCTTTTCGCAGCTTGTCGCGTCCTTCTTCGCCTCCGAGAGCCACAGGCATCCCCCGTGCGCCCTTCTCTCTTTCCTCACTTGAATGCGCGTCTCCGCGCACTCCGCTCTTTCCTTTCCATCATGTCAATGAACTCGTCCGGCCTTAAGGCCGATAGTTCCATTCGGAAGTTTCCTTCGCAAATGGGAGTGCAAAGGTACGACAGTTTTTTAAACTGACAAACTTTCCATTCGTTTTTTTTCTTCAATAACCGACAATATACTGTCTGTCAAATCGAAAAAAAATTATTTTTTCCTTATCGCAAACAGGCCCATCACGGTCAACAGCCCGTTCAGCAGCAATAACTCGAATCCGAAGTGGTAGCCCCAGCATATCTGGCTCAGCGTATTGACGGCATACGAAAGCACCGGCGCCAGAATCACCACAAGCGGCGTAAAACGTTCGTTCAATTTCCATTTGGTGCAGATACCCGTCACGAACAGCCCCAGCAGCGGGCCGTAGGTATAGGAAGCGATGTCGTACACCATATTGATCACCGAGTCGTTCTTGAAGCGGTCGAACAGGATAATCAGCGTCAAAAACAGCATGGCCATGCAGAAATGCACGGTATAACGTATCTTTTTGCGCTTTTCTTCCGGCAGGTTCCTGCGTTCCACGCCCAGAATGTCGATGGTGAAGCTGGTGGTAACGGCGGTCAGGGCTCCGTCGGCGCTGGAATAAGCCGCCGAAAGCACGCCGATTACAAACGTAAGTCCGGCCAAAGGCGGCAGGTAACGGATGGCGATGGTGGGAAACAGTTGGTCGGTATCGGCGCACAGGATGCCGTTTTTCTGCGCGTACAAGCACAGGATCGCCCCCAGCACCAGAAAGAAGAAATTCATCACCAGGATAATGCCGCTGCAGGTGTACATATTCTTCTGGGCATCCTTAAGGTTGCGGCAGCTCAGGTTTTTCTGCATCATGTCCTGATCCAGGCCGGTCATGGTAACGGTAACAAACAGGCCGCTCACGAACTGCTTGACCCAGAAACGCGGCGCCATCGGGTCGGTATCGAACATCCGCGAGAGCGGGCTTTCCTTAACCGCCCCCATCATGTCGGCCAGCGACCAGTCCATGCCGCGGGCAATGCAGACAATCGAGATGACCACCGCCGCCAGCATGAAGGTGGTCTGCAGGGTATCTGTCCAAACGATGGTCTTGATGCCGCCCCGGAACGTGTATCCCAAAATAAGCAGGATAAAGATCAGTGCCGCCAGCGAGAACGGAATGCCCATGGCCTTGAACACGAACTCGTGCAGCACGCTTATCACCAGAAACATACGCAAGGTGGCTCCCAGGCTGCGCGAAAGCAGAAAGAAGGCGGCGCCGCTCTTGTAGGAACGCAGGCCGAAACGCATGTTCAGGTATCCGTAAATGGAGGTGAGGTTCAAACGGTAATAGATGGGCAGCAGCACCTTGGCGATAACGATATAGCCCGCCACGAAGCCCAGCACCATGGGCAAGTAGTAGAAATTCTCGCGCAGCACATTGCCCGGCACCGACATAAAGGTAACGCCCGAAAGCGAAGCCCCCACCATGCCGTAGGCCACCACGAACCAAGGCGAACGGCGGTTACCCCGGTAGTAGGCCTCGTCGCCCGCCTTCTTGCCGGTTAAGAACGCTATCGCGAACAACAGGGCCGTATAGGCCACGAAGATTATTCCTATCAGGACTGGGCTCATTTTTCCGTTGTACAAAACTGTTCCACAAAACTATCCACCGACAGGCTTTTGCCGGTGGCCTGCCGGGTCAGTTCCTGCCATTGCAGGCAGGCACCCGGTTCAAACACGAATTCCCGCAAATACGCGCCCACCTCCTCGTTGCCCACCAGCATCGGGTTGCAGGGATTGCCGAGTTTCGGATAAATCCCGCACAGATGCGCCGTTACCTGCGCCGCCCAAAGTTCGCCCAACAGATAGTTGTGCATCTGGCAGGCATCCAGCAGGAAATAAGGTTCGGTAGCCCATTCCAGCCTAGCATAGCGCGGACAGACCTTTCCACGGCATCTGATTTCGGGCTCCACCTGTCGCTGCAGATAACGCCGGTTCAAGTCTTCCCACAAGGCGGAAAGGTCGCGGTCGGGGTCTTCGTACAGCTTTCGCTCGAACTCGTACATCAGCAGGCTCCAGCGGCAAAAGAACAGCTGTTCCCGAACGAAGGCCGGATAGGTGGAGCCGCGCATCGAACCTGCCTGCCCCGCCGAAAAGATACCCATCGCCAATATCCAGTCAGGATAACCTATCAGACGCGAAAAGAACGAAGACACCCCCACCTGCAGCATGGTTGAAGAGGGGCTCCGCAGCAAATAGGGCAAGGTGTTGGGAATGCTTTTCCAATAGGCCGCCTCCCCGCAGCAGGCAAGCAGGCGGAGCATATCGGTCTCGGTACCGTTGAGCATGCCTATCAGGTGTATCTCGTCTTTTCTGTCCACCGAAATACAGCGGACAATCGGCAGTTTGTTTCCATTGTACTCGAAGTCGCTGTTGGCCAGTACGTCGTCTAACTCGAACCCGATACCCGAAAAGAAACGGAGGGCGATATCCTGCATATTCGCATACCCGTAAACACTATTGCGCTTGATGTTGTCCTCGCGCTGTCCATAACGCGAGAAAACGCCCCGGTAATGCCAGGGATGCCGCACTTCCTGCTTTATGCGGAGGTAGGCTTCTTCGGTTTGCCGCTCCAGACGCGAAAAAACACTGTCAACGTCGGCAGGATCCTGTTCGTCCAGGAACAAGCGCAAGCGGTAGTAGTCCGGGAAGCCCACCTGACCGGCCCATTCGTTGCGCAGTTTCACCAACAGCAGCAAACTGTCTTTCAGGGCGGTTCTTTCGGCATGTTCCTTAAAGGAATCCGGCACGTCTTCGCCGGTCTGCATCGACTTGCCCTTGGCCCTGGTCCACACTTCGTTCTTAAGATAGGATTGCAGCCAGTTCACCCGTTTCTGCAAGCCGTAATCCACCTGATAGGGCAAATACTGACGATAGAGTATTTCCAGCTGCCGTTCCAGATATTCGTCGTTAACGTTTCCTTTTTCGCGCAATTGCTTCAGGTACGCGAAACTCTTCTCGTTGTGGAGCAGTTCGGCCTTGACGTCCTGCAGGGAATCGATGCGGTGCAGCAACACAGGGGAACCCGTACGGGCATATTGCCAGAAATCGCGTTCCAGCTGTTCCGCAACGGGAACCACCGTGCGTTCGTAGCGCACGATTTCTTCGATCAGACCGGATTCTGCCTTTTTTTCGGAATTGCCACAAGAAAGCAAAAGCATCGACAGGGCAAACATAAATCCTGAACCCGCAAGGATTTTTCGGGTTTTGGTGGGGAGATTTCTCTTTGTCCACATACCTCATTTTATTGCGCAGGGCGGCAAAAGTAGCAATATTTTCATGCTACGGCAACTTTGTTGTATTTTCGCGGGCACAATCGATAATCCGGATATGGAAAACCTTTCGCTCAAACTCTTGGAAAACGCCGTGGACGAGCTCAACAGACTGCCCGGTATCGGGCGCAAGACCGCGCTCCGTCTGGCGCTCTTTCTCCTTTCGCAGAACCGCGAGATGGTGGAAAGGTTCGGCAACACGCTGATCGATTTCCGCAACAATATCCGCTACTGCAAGCATTGCCACAATATCTCGGATTCCGAGACCTGCCCCATCTGCGCCTCGCCCAAACGCGACCGCAGCCTGCTCTGTGTGGTAAGCGACGTGCGCGACGTCATGGCGCTCGAGAACACCGGCATGTACAACGGCCTGTACCATGTGCTGGGCGGCCTGATCAATCCCATCGCGGGCGTCAGCCCCTCACAACTCAATATCTCCGGACTGCCCGAACGCATACGTAACGAAGAGGTGCAGGAACTGATCCTGGCGCTGCCGGCCACGCCCGAAGGCGACACCTCTGCCTTCTACATCTTCCGCCAGCTGAAAGACGTTCCGGTAAAGATCACCACGCTGGCCAAAGGCATCGCCATCGGCGACGATCTGGAATATACCGACGAACTGACCCTGGGCCGTTCGCTTTCCAACCGCGTGGAATTCCGGCTGTAATCCTAAAAATCCGGACATAAAAAAAGGGAGCCGCCTGGAGCGACTCCCTTTTTCGTTATCAGAAGCTTACTATGCTTCGGTGGCCGTGTTCATGAAGGCCGCCGGAATCGGTTCCGGCTCCTCGATGGCTCCGAACATGCTTTCGTATTTGCGGATATTGTCGGTCAAGGCCCGCATCAGGCGTTTGGCGTGCTGGGGCGTGAGGATGATCCGCGCCTTTACGCGCGCCTTCTCGATGCCCGGCATCACACGGGTAAAATCGACCACGAACTCCGATTGCGAATGCGTAATCAGCGCCAGGTTGGAATAGATGCCTTCCGCCACTTCCGCCGACAGCTCGAGCTGAATCGGGTTTTCCTTTTTATCGCCTTTCTTTTCCATAGCCTATTCCTGATTGGCAGCTGCTTCCTGCAACTGGGCGTATTCTTCGGAAGAGTAAACGATGTTGCCGCGATAAGCGTCCAGACCGGTACCGGCAGGAATCAAATGACCCACCAGCACGTTTTCCTTCAAGCCTTCCAGGTAGTCCACCTTGCCGCTCACGGCCGCATCGGTAAGAACCTTGGTGGTTTCCTGGAAAGAGGCGGCCGAAAGGAAGCTGCGAACCTGCAACGAAGCGCGGGTGATACCTTGCAGTATCTGACGTGCCACCGCAGGCTTGGCATCGCGTACTTCAACCAGCTTGAGCCCCTTGCGGCGCAACACGGAGTTTTCGTCGCGCAAGGCCCTGGCCGAAACGATCTGGCCTACCTTCATGTTTTCGGAATCGCCGGCTTCCACAACCACTTTCTCGCTGTAGATACGGTCATTCACTTCCACGAAATCCACTTTGTTCACGTGTTCGCCTTCGAGGAAGTTGGTGTCGCCCGGGTCGGTAACTTCCACCTTGCGCATCATCTGACGTACAATCACCTCGAAGTGCTTGTCGTTGATCTTTACGCCTTGCAGACGATATACTTCCTGAATTTCGTTCACGATGTATTCCTGAACCTTCATCGGGCCCTTGATGGCCAGGATGTCGGCCGGAGTGATGGCGCCTTCCGAAAGCGGCGTGCCGGCTTTCACGTAGTCGTTCTCCTGTGCCAGAATCTGCTTGGAGGTAGGAATCTGGTAGGACTTGGGATCGCCGACCTTAGGCGTGATGATGATTTCGCGATGGCCGCGCTTGGACTTCTTGCCGAAGCTTACGCTGCCGTCGATTTCCGAAACGATGGCCGGATCCGACGGGTTACGGGCTTCGAACAGCTCGGTAACGCGGGGAAGCCCCCCGGTGATATCGCCCGACTTGCCGAACGAACGCGGAATCTTGACCAAAATGTCTCCGGCCTTGATCTTGCTGTCGTCGTCGAGCTGTACGTGCGCGCCAACAGGGATATCGTAAATCTTGAGGATATTGCCCTGGGCATCCACGATATTGATGGAGGGTGTCTTCGATTTCTGACGCGATTCGATGATGATGCGGTCCCTGTAGCCGGTCTGGTCGTCGGAACCTTCGCGGTAGGTAACGTTTTCCACCATGTTCCGCAGCGAGACCTTACCCGAATATTCGGAAACGATCACGGCGTTGTACGGATCCCAGTCGGCAATCAGCGTGCCGGCTTTCACCGTGTCGCCAGAAGCCACGTACAGGGCGGCACCGTAAGGGATGTTGGCGGTGGTCAGCACGGCCTTGGTGTTGGGGTCGATAATGCGCATTTCCGCCGAACGGCCGATCACCATTTCGTGCTTGCCCTTTTCTTCGGTGGTGTGCGAAACACTGCGGAGTTCCTCGATTTCGATGAGCCCGTCGTAAGCGGCGGTGATGTTCGACATCACGCTGCTGCCCCCGGCAACCCCGCCGACGTGGAACGTACGCAGGGTAAGCTGGGTACCGGGTTCACCGATAGACTGGGCGGCGATAACGCCCACAGCCTCGCCCCGCTGCACCATCTTGTTGGTGGCCAGGTTACGTCCGTAGCACTTGGCGCAGACCCCGTGCTTGGACTCGCAGGTAAGCACCGAACGGATTTCCACTTCCTCGATGGGCGATTCTTCGATCTCGCGGGCTATTTCTTCGGTAATTTCCTCGCCGGCCTTCACGATAAGCTTGCCGGTCTGGGGATGAATCACATCGTCGATGGTGGTCCTACCCAGGATACGTTCGTAGAGCGATTCCACCACGTCGTCGTTCTTCTTAAGGGCGGTGGCGATCAAGCCGCGCTGGGTGTGGCAGTCGTCTTCGGAAATAATCACGTCTTGCGAAACGTCCACCAGACGACGGGTCAGGTAACCGGCATCGGCGGTCTTCAAGGCGGTATCGGCAAGACCCTTACGGGCACCGT
>JAMPAI010000034.1 GCA_023667315.1 Ruminococcus flavefaciens | reverse complement strand
CTAGCTCGTTCTAGAAACTTATCAAAGTTATCTCCAATAATCCCATTGTCAGCCATGTCTTACCACATCCCTATGACAAGTAATCAAATCAAATCCGTCAGTGCTCAGACCGTCAACATAAGAAATATTATCAATAATGTAAATTCCGTCTCCTTTACGGATCTTTAGATTACTAGTGATATTAAAATCATGACGAACGAAGAAAACAGTGGCATCTTTGATATTAGCACCTGCTAACGAGATTGCTTGCGTCTGAGTCAGCGTCCATAACCCGGCCCATCGCTTAAATCTAGGAACAAAGCCTTTAATTGCTTTTCCTGTATTTGGATTCTTTTTTTCGGTGGTTTCATCGACTCCAAACTCCAAACGATATCGCATTCTAGCAGGATTTAAGCCTTTAGCCATTATTTTCACCGTCCTGTTCATAAAGATGAGTATTCTGACCGGAATCGGCTGCGTTTTCATTACTTCCGTCAGCATCTACATTGTCAGAATCGTCATTGTCTAGCCAACCATCAACCTTAGCAATCCGGTAGCGATAATCGTCTTTCATTGAATTGATTAATGAATACAACGCCATTGGTACCTCGTAAGTCTGCTGTTCACCAGTAGCGCTACGATGGTTATACAAATGGCTTACCTCCAAAATAACCGCAGTATTAAAAACTTCGTTGTCATCAAAGAAGTCATCAATACGTTCTCCAACTTGACCAATAATATCCCGTCTAGCTGCCTTAATCAGCATCTTTAATAAGATATCGTCACTTTCTAAATCTGGTTCAATCCGAAGTGAGTTTTTGACAGCTGAGAGAGTATTTCCATCAACTATATCCTTTAACTCATCAATTGACATTAATTATCACCACCTTTTATTGCTATTTATTAGCTAACGCCAGTAAATCTGACTTATTTGCAGTTGAAGCATAGCTAATATTATGGGCATCTAAATAAGCCTTGATTTCAGGTAACGTTTGCGCATCTGTTGGCTTAACATCACCCTTAGGATCGAAAGCATCTGTTACAGCTGGCTGTGCTACTGAATCAGACTTGGTATCTGAACTAGTAGCTGGCTTACTTTGTGAACTTGCGCTTGATGCAGGCTTTGTTACTTCTGATGAATTAGGTTTAGTGTCCCCACCCTTTGCTGGTGTTGATGGGGTAGTCTTCTTCCCATCGTCACCTGATGGGGTCGTTATTTTGACGCTACTTCGGCAATCCGGAATGCACTAGCTAACTTAATTTGGTGATCCATCCATGCAGTTACAACAAAGTAGTTAATACCAGTCTTAACATCCTTATCTTGGTCGTAAAGGGTGTTAATGTCATAGTTGTATTGACTGTATGAGAAGTCACCAACAATTGGCTTAACAGCTGCATCAGTAAATACAACCGGCTTGCCAAGCACTTGTGATGGTTGCGCACCGTAGAGAGTAGCTGAACCATTAGCAAGTGTCTTAATAATCTTCAAGTAGTCCTTGTATGACATAACGATAGTTGCATTTTCACGGTAAGCTTCGTGTAAATCAGCAACCGCATTAGTAATTGCTTCATAAAGGTCAGCACCTGAAACGGTCTTAATTCCGTTAGAAGCGTCATAGAATGACATGTGCTTTTCTGCGTCCTTTGTAGGAGCTGGGTTAAATGCAACTGAACGTTCCTTAACAGTTACACCATTACGTAATCCGTTTTCTACGTATTGAGTTAAGTTGGCGTTTGAACCTAGTAATACAGTTTCGGACATACCAACACTAACCTTAAACTTGTTCCGAGTGAACGCTACAGTATCACCCTTAGCTTCCATTTCCTTAGCAGTCTCAGTATCTTGAATAAAGCCATCATCATCTAATGAGAAAGTAAGACGTGGAATTTCAAGGTTAGGAATTTGAGTAACCGTTGAAATATCACGTAATGGGTTAGTTTCTTCTGGTGCCGCAATAATGTCAGTAGAAACTGTCTTAGGCAAGAACTTGTTACCACCGGTAGTATCATTGTCGCCTAACGCTTCATATACATCTGCTCCTACAGCTTCCTTTGCCATCGTCTTACGAACTAATTCTGCAAAGGCATTGTCTCGCTTAGCTTTTGGATCCATTTGTGCAATGTCCTTAGCAGGCTTTAAGTTCTTCTTTTCTTCGGCTTCTGCCTTCTTTAATTGCTTATCAGCAATATCAAATCGTTCTTGAGCTGCATCAACAACCTTTTGTTGAGCCGTGATATCTGCTGTTTTTACTTGCGGATTACCAAGCATTTCATTTAACTTTTCATTTGCTTCCTTTAAGTTGTCGCCCATATCCATGGCGTTCTTCTTGATTTCATAGAAATTCATATTCTAGTTCCTCCTTTAAATTTTTTACTTTTATGTTTGTTGCTTTAAGTGTCGTCTGATAATGTTCCAACATTTGTTGACGTTCCTTTTCGTCTAACTGGTCCTTATCATGCTGCTCTTGTTTAGCCTGTTTTGGTGCTTTAAGTAATTGTTCTGGAATATGCCGGTATCGTTGAATAAATCGCTTGTCAATTGAAGCAGCGGCTTGATTAGCTTCTAAGACTTCATCGGCTAAACCATAGTCAACAGCTTCTTGCGCTGTCAGCCACGTTTCATCATCCATAAGCTGTTTCAACGTATCTTCGTCTAACTTGTCGTCAGCCTTTGCTAGATACGTTTGAATACTGGATTTTGTAATCTGATCTAAGTCATCAGCTTGTTTACGCAGTTCATTTGCGTTACCAACCGCCATCGTCCAAGGATTGTGAATCATCAGCATACTATTTGAAGGCATAAAAATAGTGTCACCGCTCATTGCGATAACACTTGCAATTGATGCCGCTAATCCGTCGACATACACATTAATATTGGCTGAATTTTGTTTCAGCATGTTATAAATAGCAATTCCTTCAAACACCGAACCACCTGGAGAATTAATGTGTAAATTAATCGTCTTTACATCCCCGAGAGATTTCAAAGCATCACGAAAGCCAGCAGCCGATGTATCAGAATCTTCCCATTCATCGGTTACAATCTCGCCATCAATAAACATGCTTGCTGAGTTGGTTTTCGTTTCCTGTTTGATCTCCAGATACTTTGGTAGTGTCATCGTCACTTTCACCTCCCTTCGATGAGTCATCTTGAGTTAATGCACTAGTCAATCTACCCCTTCGATCCTGAATATCTGAATCTAATGGATACAAATCACCAGTAATCCATAGTTGATCAGCATTCTTATTATCAGATGGTGGTAATTCTTCCAGTTTCCGTAAATCATTTGAACTAGCGATACCATTACGAATCATCATTTGATAGAAGTTAGTTCGTGCTGCTGTATCACCACGAAGCAGACCGTTAACATTGAATTTAAAGTAAAAGCCCCTAGCACGTTGTGAGCGTGTTAAGAGCTTGCGATTAAATTCTGATTCATATTGTTTAACAATTGGCACCAGTGTCATTTGTACGAACTGTGCCATAATTTGCTCATTTGACTTACCGTTTCCCTTATCTAAAGATTCATTCAAGAAAGACAAGGGCACATTAAAGGCTGTTGCCACCCTTGATCGGGTAATTGAGTCGGTTGTTGATAGATCACCTGGTTGAAAGTGACTTTCAAAGCGATCATATTCAAAACCCTTTTCTTGAAGAACTGCTCCACCATTTTCAGTAATCATATTGTGAAAATCTCTAATCATTGCTTTCCGCTTTTCAGGGCTAACCGAACGATCATACTTAATGATGTATGAATCCTTCTTATCCATTTCAGCAAGTGAGAAATCTTCAACCGACTTCTGAAACTTTAATTGATTTCGTAAAACGTCTAACGGTGAAATTCCAAGCACACCCGTAAGCGGTGAGATATGTTTAACGTGGATGATATCCGTGTTATACACGATAAAGTGATACTCATCGCTATTAACTTCATACCAAATGGAATTATCATCAATATTACGCTTCACAATCACTGTTCCAGGGTCTAACGGCCATAAATGGATTGGATTTCCACTGCTGTCACGTTCAATCCAAGCATAGCCATTACCATCAGTGTTACGTGATACTTCCAATTGATTAATCAACTGGAATGATGACATCGATGGGTTGGGTTCACTTGTAAGTAAATCAGACACGTTATCGTGCTGTTCCTTATAATTGTGATACTCACGAATTGGTAAACTAGATACTGTGTTTGCCAGCCGACTGATTACTCCAAAGATTTCATCATTAGTCCGCAGTGCACCATTATGGCTACCCCAGAAATTACTATTAGCCCAGTTACTAAAATGGAAGCCAGGTCCATTCCAGCTTTCTGCATTAGAATTAGCTTTTTCTTGTGGTGAACCACTAAATAACTGCTTTACATTATTCCAAAACCCCAATTTTACACCTCCCTTCCGCTCTTAAACTAAGTTACTTGTCGTCTAAATACATATCGATAATTGCCACTAAGCCAATACCCACAAATAAAAGTAAGTAGAAGCCTAGGTAGGCAATGAGTGGTGTAAAAACTAGCCACCATGACCATTGGATTACGCTACACAATTTGGCGGCTGTGAATAGTGCCGTCAAAATAACAATTAACCATTTCATTAGCTTTCTCCCATCACTTAAAAGAAATAAACGTTGACGTTGGTCCCTCAAACTCAGGTTCAACCAACATATCAATAACATCAACATGCGCATCTAAGGCTGCCGCAAAGCCATCAATTTTTCTTGATTGTGAAGTCTTAGTTGGTAACCAGTTGTCGTTCCTGTCTTGCCGCAGGTGAACGTTATTGAGATACCATTTGAACATCGATTGCTCATTAAATACGACCTTACCGTCTAGTAGTAATTCTTTGAAGTTCTGCATCGGTCCACCTAATGTGATAAACCCCTGTCGAACAACATTAGTAGTGAAGCCAGCTTCTTCTAGCTCTTTATTTAACCGTAGTGCTTTAGCAGGGTCATAATTTATCTGAATAATGTTATATTTATTAGATTGTTCCTTGAACCAGTCGAGTACATACGAATAATCAACGTAATCACCAGGTATGATTGTCACGTCTCCTTCGCTTTCCCACTTCTTAATTCTTTCAGGATTCTTATCACGCTCGTATCGTGTATGAGGAATCCATGAATGTTCCAATATAAAAACGCCACCATCATCTAAAGGAAACTCTAAACAGGCAGAGGTGAAGTCCTCTGTATCTGATAAATCGTAACCACCGATGCAATCACGATCTAAAAGTTCCTTTATATCAAGGTGACGCTTATTTTTTTGTAGTATTTCAGGTGTGATGAAGCTTAATTCATCAACTTCTGAAAAAATATTAAAACGTTTAGTTAGCCAGTCAGCAAATTTAGCCGGTACACGTTGATCATCTTTGAAGTCACTAATCATATCTGCTAACTGCATCAATCCAATATTAGGATTGGCTTTTACCCATTTAGTAGGATCGTTAACTTCTTCTTTGTCATCAAGGCAAGCCAGATAATAAAACGTCCGATCATTAATATCATCGTCATAATTATCCAAGGTATCGTGTCCCTGATCGACCATATCAATCAACGGACCGTCTAAAACATACCCAGCAGTCGTAATATAGACAATTAAGGGCTGTGTTCGAGTACCACGAGAGTTTTTCATGACATTAATCAATGAATAATCTTGATATTCATGAATTTCATCAAAGACGGCGAAATGAACATTCTCACCATCCTTGTTACTCTTTTCGGCCGACATCGCCATAATCTTTCCGCCAGTTTTTGGATAACGGATCTCACTTCGGTTAGGTATAAACCGATCAGATAACCAAGGCGATTTTTGAATCATGGTTCTGGATCCCTCAAATAACAGACGTGATTGTTGCTGCGAATTTGCCAAAAAGTAGACATTTGGTCCATTTTCACCATCAAATCCAGCCATATAGTCGGCTAACCCCGATTCTAGCTCCGTTTTACCGTTTTTTCGGCCAACAAAGATAAGACTCTCACGAAATCGCCTTACTCCAGTTACTTTATTGACCCAACCAAACATAGAACCTACAACAAAGTGTTGCCAGGGTTGCATGACCAAATGTTGAAAATTACCTTTAGTCGGATGACACTTCTTTTCAATAAAACGAATTGGTCGCCAGCCTTTATCCTCATCAAATTTCCAAGGATAAGATGGATCCTCTTCTGAACGCTTTATATCTTTTAAGTGTCGCTCACAGGCTAATTTCACCCATTTACTAGCGATAATTGAACCTTCAACAACTAATTGAGCATAGACAGTGGTTAAAAGCACTGGAGAGGGCTGAGTCAAGATATGTCCTAGACTCTTTTCGTTATCCATGTATGCTTGAACCCATTCAGTAAGCCCTGAGTATTCCATATCTAATGGGTTCTTTTTCAAAATACTAGAACTCATCGTC
Source organism: Ruminococcus flavefaciens (assembly GCA_023667315.1). Classification (GTDB taxonomy): domain Bacteria; phylum Bacteroidota; class Bacteroidia; order Bacteroidales; family P3; genus Pullibacteroides. The sequence continues at coordinate 2,493 of JAMPAI010000034.1, read as the reverse complement.
ATCATCACTCTTCTGATCATCAGTCATGTTAATTGCTAATGATGCACGTGCCGCTGGATTAAGCCCAAGGTTCTTAGCTAATTTATCCAATTCTGCCGATATTTGAAGTTTCATACGTAAATCAGGGTTAGGTTTGCCATTGATTGACCGCCCATTACGCTTTAAGCGTGTATTGCACGACTTATATTCCATTGTAAGGTCACAATAGCGAGCAATTTCTGGAATATCTGCTTCGTTTAGTAAATCCGTCTTGGCAAAGAGCTTTACGATCGACTTAAACATCTTTTTTGCACCTGGATCTAGATAATTAGGTGGATCCATATGTTCAGCAGAAACACGTAACTTTTCTTCATTTTTTGCACGCCGCTTTAATTCATCTTTGGTCTTATGATTATAGTTACCATTGGCGACTAATTGAAGCACATTTTTTGCAGTTTGTGGCATTTTCAGAATCTCTCCTTTCTTTGTAATTTAGCGCTTGACGCTAGTTTTATGTATGGTAAGATGAAGTTGAAATAAATATCTCAAAAAAGCACAGGACATCCAGTGATGGGTGCCCTGTTTTTGCGTGCAAAAAAATTTGAAAAACGATTTTTTCACGAAGTAAGGCATGGCACCGCTCCCGTGTAATTAAAAAAGTAATATTTTTAAGGTAGGGGGGCTTGATTTTGTCATTCTTGCACACCAAATCTTTCTTTTTTGCTTGCTTTGTCGCTCTTATCATTGATATATCGGCATTTATAGCCGTGTGCACTTTTTGCCGTGCTTATAGTTCAGGGTTAGCACCAAAAACAAAAATATCTTTTCTTCTTTCTGCTTTTAGTTTTGTTTGCTTATCGTGTAAGCTTTGCGCTCGTTCGTTGTGTTCTTGGTTGTGGCAAGCCTTGCATATTGTCTCTAAGTTGTTAGGGTCTAGCCGTTTGCTGTAGTCTGTTCTCACTGCTTTTATATGGTGTACTGTTGTAGCTGGTGTTACCCGTCCCGCTCGCTTGCATACCTGACAGAGATAATCATCACGTTCTAGCACTTGACGGCGTACCGCTTGCCATTCTCTACTATGGTAAAAGCAATTATAGTTGTCCTTGTATCTCTTACGGCTCACAGTCTCACCCCTAACAGTCTTTTATATCTATTTGGCTATTTATGCCATTACTGCAATAGAACGGCTCACAAACTAACACACGCCCAAATAAATCAAGGCATAATAAAAAGGCGTTCCCGTTTAATCGGCTGCGCCCTTATTAATTCGTTCTATTCGATGATACTAATATAACACATAAAGTAATTGCGTTAGTCTCAAATTATTCCCAAATATAAACAAAAAGGACTATCCACCTTTTAATAGATGAATAGCCCTATTACTTGCGTAGTTGTTCCCGTTTCTGGTCTATTAGTTCCTGTAAGTCGTCAAGGTCTTCTATGCTTGCGTACTTCTTTATAAAAGTTTTTGCATTTGATCGATATTGATATAAGCGCCGTTTATCTGGATTATTCCGCAAGTATTTATGGTTAGCTCTGATCTGTGCTTCTGTCGCCATGCTATTGCCCTCTATCTTTTATGCTTGTAAATAGTTTGATATGTATTGTATAATATTAATGTAATCAAAAAGGGCAAGCGTTGCCCCGCCTACCCTTTTTGCTGTTGCCTAATATTAGGATTCGGGTTTAAGCGTTGACTATCAAAAGTTAACGCTTATTTTTTATCGTTGTAAATCTGATACAACAACGCTATTTCGGCGATTATCATATTCAGATAAGCGATCCAATCACCGCAAGACACGGCGCCCGTTCTCCTAATACTAGGACTTCAGCAAATGAAACTTTGGCCATAAGTTCCACCCGCCTAGTATTCCGCAACGCTCTACGACTTTGCCTAATATTAAGCTATTGAAGATTGGCCGTTGCTCTGAACCAATCAACAACTATATTATATACTATACATAAGTATGTGTAAATACCTAAATATAAATAATCGTAATTAAAAAGGTCACCCGATTAGGTGGCCTCTTTTCGTCTATGTTGCTGTGTAGGCTTCTCACAATAAAAGCCCCTTTCTATTGTGCTGTGGTGGTTCGTGTGTCGCTCTTTGGTTCGTTTACAATTTCCAAGCCTTGCGCCCCGTCACCTTGCTGTGCTAAAAGCTTTTCTTTCTTACTCTTTGGGTAAACTGTTAAAGTATAATCACCGTCGCCGTCGTCCTCGTAGTCAATTACAAACTTATCATTTTTGATCTGTTGCCCGTCGTGAATGTGTGTTTGTGAGTCCTTAAGTTCTTTATTTTCGCTATGTAGATCTGTGTTAGTTGCCTTTACGTCTTGCATATGTTCGCTAGTCTTTGCCCGCTCTGCTTTTACAGTTCTTAATTGTTCCCGTGTGCTGTGTAAGTTTTGACTAGTAACAAACCAATTACAACCAAAGATAACTAATAATACGCCTAAAACTTTAATAATTGTATTCTTGTTCATGATAGATTACCCCTTTGCTTTTTTATAG
>JAMPAI010000033.1 GCA_023667315.1 Ruminococcus flavefaciens | reverse complement strand
CAGGATCACCAATGGAATGCAGGGCGAGATCGACCGGGCAAGGCATCGCAGGATTGTTATCAGGCGCTTTACAGAAAAGCTGAAGGAGGTCAAAAACTGATGTTTACCGTTTATTCCGCCAAGGTTATCGGTGTGCCAAACAACTGTCTGTACCCAAACAAGCACACCGTAAACGATGCAGACGGACTGAAAGCCGCCGTCTGTCATGACTATGTATGCGCCGCATATAAAGGCGACTACCGCAACAACGACAATTTCATCGGTTCGGACTGCCTGCCCGTTGACTGCGACAACGACCATTCAGAGAATCCGGAAGATTGGGTAACACCCGAAGATGTAAAGCAGGCATTTCCCGGTGTTTCCTTTGCCGTCCATTACAGCCGCTCCCATCTTAAGGAAAAAGGCGGTAGAGCGGCGCGTCCAAAGTTCCATGTGCTGTTTCCCATCGAATACTGCACTGATGCTGAAGCGTACAGCGAAACGAAAAGACAGGTCAACTCCATTTTCCCGTTCTTTGATGAAAAGGCACTTGATGCCGCACGCTTCTTTTTCGGCACAGATCCCGCAGAAGTGGAATTTTATCCCGGCGAGATGAACCTAACTGACTTCTTAAGGCAGGAATCGTTCTGGGAAAACTCGCAGTTCGGCAGATCCGGCACGACAGTCATTCCCGAAGGAAGCCGCAATGCAACGCTGTCCCATTTTGCAGGGCGTGTGATGAAGAAATACGGCGATACCGATGAAGCGTTTTCCTGCTTTATGGAGGAAGCGGATAAATGCGTACCTCCGCTGGAAGATCAGGAACTGAACGCCATTTGGAACAGCGCACGAAAGTTTTATGCCAAGGTGCAGAAACAGCCGGGCTATGTTGCCCCGGAGGAGTATAACCGGGACTTCATGTTCCGCCCAGATGACTACTCCGATTTGGGACAGGCCAAAGTCATTGCTGACAGGTACAAGGGTGAACTGGCATACACCGAAGCCACCGACTTCTTGAGATACGACGGTACACACTGGGTGGAGTCCAGACAACTTGCTGTAGGCGTCTGCGAGGATTTTCTCGACCTTCAGCTTGCCGAAGCCCTGGAAGCAGTGGAGAAAACTAAAAAGGCGCTTATGGATACAGGCGTAAGCCAAGACATCATAAACGCAGGCGGCAAGACGCTTGAAAAAGTCATCGATACCTTCAGCAAGAAAGCCTATATGGATTACTGCGTGGCTTTGGGATACAAGTCGTTCGTCATGAAACGCAGGGATATGAAGTACATCACATCGGCTCTCATGGCGGCAAAGCCCCGACTCCTCCACGATATCGGCGAGTTTGACTCCCAGGAGTTTTATCTGAACACACCTCACGGCACCTATGATCTGCGCCGTGGTATGGCAGAGCCGCAGCCCCACAAAGCCGAGGACTACATCACCAAGATGACAAGTGTTTCTCCCGACCTTGTGAATATGAATCTATGGACTCAAGCATTGGACAGTTTCTTCTGCGGCGACCGTGACCTCATCGAATATGTACAGCAGACCGTGGGGCTTGTCGCCATCGGCAATGTGTACCAGGAAGCCCTCATTATCGCATACGGCAGCGGTTCCAACGGAAAATCCACCTTCTGGAACACCATCGCAAAGGTGCTGGGCAATTACAGTGGTGCCATCTCCGCCGATGCCTTGACAGTAGGATGCAAGCGCAATGTCAAGCCGGAAATGGCAGAACTGAAAGGCAAGCGGCTTGTGATCGCCGCAGAACTTGAGGAAGGTATGCGGCTGAACAACTCCACGGTAAAGCAGCTCTGCTCCACCGATGATGTGTCGGCGGAAAAGAAATACAAGGACCCATTCAAATATACCCCGACCCACAATATCGTGCTGTACACCAACCACCTGCCAAAGGTGGGTGCAAATGACGACGGCACCTGGCGGCGTCTGATCGTGATACCGTTCAACGCCAAAATACAGGGCAAGAGCGACATAAAGAATTACACAGACTACCTCGTAAAGAACGCAGGCGGCGCTGTACTTACCTGGATCATTGAAGGCGCACAGAAGGTCATTGCCGCAGGATACAAGCTGAAGCAGCCTCCTGTGGTGGTAGAAGCGATCCGCCAATACCGTGAGAGCAACGACTGGCTGTCCATTTTTATGGACGAATGTTGCGAAGTCGATCCAACCTTTACACAGAAGTCCGGCGAATTCTATGAGGAATACCGGGCGTACTGTGCCAGAAACGGCGAGTATGCGAGGAGCACATCGGACTTCTACAAGGCTCTCTCCATGGCAGGGTTCGAGAAACGAAAAAGCAAGACGGGAGCAGTGATTTTAGGCATTCGCTTGAAATGGGAGTTCCTGGATTAAACAAACGGGCGACGGTCGGTGACAGTCTTTTCTAAAAACCCCTTTAGGGCTGAATTTTTAGAAAAATCACTCTATATAAAGTTTTGGAATTGACCGTCATCGACTGTCACCACTCAAAAAATGGAGGAAAAATTATGCGTGAAAAAGCAGTCGAACAGAAGTTAACTCTGATGGTAAAAAAGCGGGGCGGCATCTGTCCGAAATTCATATGTCCCGGAATGGACGGAGTTCCCGACAGATTGGTGCTTCTGCCAAGAGGCAAAATCGCTTTTGTCGAACTGAAAGCAGAGGGCAGAAAAATGCGTCCCCTGCAGGTAAGGCGAAAAAGGCAGTTGGAAACACTCGGATTTTCGGTGTACTGCATTGACAGGCCAGAGCAGATCGGAGGGATACTTGATGAAATACAGTCCTCATAACTACCAAGCCTATGCGGCAAATTTCATTCTGGAACATCCCGTGTCTGCCGTTTTTCTTGATATGGGACTTGGCAAAAGTGTCATCACACTGTCTGCCATCTTTGACCTCTGTCTTGACAGCTTTCTTATCCGCAAGGTGCTGGTGATCGCCCCTCTGCGAGTGGCAAGAGATACATGGCCGGCTGAAATCAGAAAATGGGATCACCTGAAAGGGCTGTCCTACTCTGTGGCGGTCGGCAGTGAAAACGAAAGAAAAGCCGCTCTCCGACAGAATGCCAGTGTGTATATCATCAAGCGAGAAAATGTCGTCTGGCTGATTGAAGAAAGCGGAATCCCGTTTGACTTCGATATGATTGTCATTGACGAACTGTCCTCCTTCAAAAGCTATCAGGCCAAACGGTTCAGAAGTCTTTTGAAAGTACGCCCCTTGGTGAAACGCATTGTGGGGCTGACCGGCACACCGTCAAGCAACGGTCTGATGGATTTGTGGGCGGAGTTTCGCATTCTCGATCTCGGCAAGCGGCTGGGCAGATACATCTCCCATTACCGTAACGCTTACTTTCAGCCGGACAAGCGGAACGGACAAGTTGTGTTTTCATATAAGCCGCTCCCCGGTGCAGAGGAAGCTATCTACGAAAAAATCTCCGATATCACCATTTCCATGAAAGCCACCGACCATCTACAAATGCCGGAGCAAATCATCAACGTGGTTAAGGTCACCCTCTCTGAAAAGGAGCGAAAGACCTATGATGCTATGAAGAACGATCTGGTGGTTTCCCTCGGCGGTGAGGAAATTGACGCCGGGAGTGCGGCAAGCCTTGCAAACAAGCTCTCGCAAATGGCCAACGGTGCGGTCTACGGCGAGGACAAACGAATCTTCCTCATCCATGACCGCAAGTTGGACGCTCTTGAGGATTTGATAGAAGCCGCAAACGGCAAACCACTCCTTGTTGCTTACTGGTTCAAGCATGATTTGGTGCGTATTGAGGAACGGCTCCGCAAGCTCCATATCCCATTCTCGCGAATGGACAAAGCGGACAGCATGGAGCGGTGGAATTGCGGTGAAATCCCGGTGGCTCTGATTCATCCCGCATCGGCAGGACACGGACTCAATCTGCAAGCCGGAGGTTCCACCCTTGTGTGGTTTGGGCTGACTTGGTCGTTGGAGCTTTACCAACAAACCAGTGCCCGGCTCTGGCGGCAGGGGCAAAAATCCGATACCGTGGTCATCCATCACATCATCACCGAAGGCACCATTGACGAACGCATCATGACCGCACTCAAACAAAAAGATAAAGCCCAAGCTGCTCTCATTGAAGCGGTCAAGGCAAATCTGGAGGTAACAAAATGACCCCTTATGAAAATATCGCAAATGCCATCATCATACAGGCGGCGAAGGACTACAGAAAAGCATACAAACGGTATCTCCGCAGATTTCGCAGTACCGGCGAGCCGGATGCCGACTTGATGGAGATTGAACGTTTTTTCCGCTCTGCTTGGTACCAAACACTAACCGCTATTGACGGCGAATACTTAATACAAAGAATCAGACAGGAGGTTTCTATATGACAGCCAAAGAATACTTATCGCAGGCATACAGACTTGACCAGCGCATCAATGCCGATCTGGAAGAAGTCGCACGGCTCCGTGAAATGGCAAGCAGCATCTCGTCTCCCTCTTGGGAAGAAAAGCCCGGCGGTACCCGTCCCACAGATCCGCCGTATGTAAGGTGCATTATAAAGATCATCGACTTGGAACGGCATATAGATGCGGAGATCGACAAGCTCGTTGATCTTAAGAAGCAAATCCGCACGGTCATTGATGCTGTTCCTGATAAGGATGAGCAAACCGTACTTCGTTACCGTTGCCTTCTCAATTACACCTTTGAGAAGATTGGCGACTTGATGTGTGCCGACAAAACAACCGCTATCCGATGGTACTACAAGGCACTCAATAAGGTAATTGTTCCAGAAAATCCAATTATCATTTGAAGTTGCACCAAATGCAACCAAATGCACCAAGCATAATGTGATATACTTATAATGCGAAATAATAAAACGAAGCCTGTGTGGGAAACCATGCGGGCTTTTTGCTATACCCTGAAAGGAAACACCTATGCCAACGAAACCGAAACGGTCGTGCCGTATGACGGGCTGTCCCAACCTTGCCGATGACGGTGAGCTTTACTGCTCGGTGCATAAAAAGACAGTCAACTACGAGTACAACCACTACCGCCGTGACCCTGAAACCAAGAAACGCTACGGCAGAGCGTGGAAGCGTATCCGTGACCGCCATATCCGAGAGCACCCTATGTGTGAAGAATGCTTGAAGCACGGCATCTACAAGCCTGCCGAGGAGGTTCATCACAAACTGCCTCTTGCGGATGGCGGCACACACGAGCGAAGCAATCTCGTGTCCCTCTGCCGCTCCTGTCACATGAAAGCCCACGGACTTCTCGGAACGAGGTCGCCGCACAGTTTTGATGACTGACCCAAGGGCGGTCTGAATCTCTACAGCTTTAGGTCCCGTGCAGCGGCCCGGGGCTTCGTGTGCAAAAAAGGCGAAATCAAAAGGGTAATTAAACCCAACCACGAAAGGACGGTGAAAGCGTGCCGACAAAATCGAATAACACGGGCGGCAGAGGTGGTGCCAGATCGGGTGCAGGACGCAAAAAGAAACCTCTGAACGATCAGTCCGAAAATAAGACCGTCCGAATACTGGACATTCCAGAAACGGAAGGTGTGGAAATGCCGAAGCCTCACGACTTCCTGTCTGCAACCCAGCGTGACGGCGGTCAGCTTCAGGCAAAGGCAATTTACGAAGAGACCTGGAAGTGGCTGAAATCCATCGGCTGCACCGCCGTGGTATCCCCACAACTTTTGGAGCGTTACGCCATGTGTGCCGCCAGGTGGATTCAGTGTGAAGAGATGACCTCCACCCTCGGATATCTTTCCAAGCACCCCACCACGGGCAAGCCGATCCCGTCACCCTTTATCAATATCGGCATCAATTACATGAACCAGGCAAATAGGCTCTGGAACGAAATATATCAAATCGTCAAGGAGAACTGCTCCACCGAATACACGGGAGCAAACCCGCAGGATGATCTGATGGAGCGCCTGCTGACGGCGCGGAAAGGAAAACTGCATGATTGAAAAAGTAAATTCCTCCCACCCGGACAAGGTGGCTGACCGCATTACCGGAGCTATTGTAGACCTGGCGTATGACGCAGAGGAAAATCCAAAAATCGCTGTCGAGGTCTTGATCGGACACGGCGTGTGCCATGCGATCATTGAAACCACAGCCAATCTCGATAAGACTGACATCTGCCGAGCTGTCCACCGCATTGCAGGAAATGTGATGTGCGATGTGCGTATCGTGCCGCAGGATAAACATCTGTCGGATAATCAGGCGGACGGCTTCCGCTGTGGTGACAATGGCATCTTCAAAGGAATGCCACTCACGGAGGAACAAAAAGAACTGTCTGCCATTGCTCGCCGCATTTATGATGCTTATCCCTATGACGGCAAATACATTTTGGACGGCAATCGGCTCATCATCTGCCAGAGCAACGCATCAAAAACGGCTCTCGCAGAACTTTATCCCGGTGCAGAGATCAATCCGCTTGGCGACTGGACTGGCGGCACGGATGTGGACACGGGTGCTACCAACCGAAAGCTCGGTTCAGATATGGCAAATTCGGTTACAGGTGGCGGACTTCATGGGAAAGACCTCTCCAAAGCGGATGTCAGCGTAAACATTTATGCTTTTCTCAAAGCACAGAAAACCGGCAGTCCTGTGGAGCTTGTCTGTGCCATCGGTGACGATACCGTGGACGGCAGACAGTATTCCGAGATCGTAGAGATTGCAAAGAAATACATCGGCTCCCTCGGCGGCTTTGAGAAGTTTGCGGAATGGGGGTTATTCTGATGGCGAATAAAACAACCAGTGAAATGCAGTTGGTGTCTATCTCCAAACTGATACCCTATCAGAACAATGCCCGGACGCACTCGCCGGAGCAAATCAATAAGCTCCGCTCATCCCTTCGTGAGTTCGGCTTTGTCAATCCAGTCATAATCGACCGAGACTACAATGTCATCGCAGGCCACGGCAGAATTGCCGCCGCCCGCGAGGAAGGCATCACCGAGGTGCCGAGCGTCTTTGTTGATCATCTCACCGAGGCACAGAAAAAAGCCTACATCCTTGCCGACAACCGCATGGCACTGGACGCAGGTTGGGATGAAGAACTTCTCCGTGTAGAGATGGAAGCCCTCACGGAAATGGGCTATGATCTGGGACTGACAGGATTTGACGAAAAGGAGCTTGCCGATCTCCTTCCCACAGAGGAAGCCAAAGAGGATGATTTTGACGTAGATGCTGAACTGCAAAAGCCTGCATTTAGTAAAGCCGGTGATGTATGGACGCTTGGCAGACACACGCTCGTCTGCGGTGACTCCACCGACCCTGCTGTTTATGTGGTGCTGATGGACGGCGTCAAAGCGAACCTTGTCATTACCGATCCGCCTTACAACGTCAACTACGAAGGCTCGGCAGGTAAAATCAAGAACGACAATATGGCGGGCGAGAAATTCTATGAGTTTCTACTTTCCGCTTTCAAGAATATGCATGAATGTCTGGCAGACGATGGCTCGATCTATGTTTTTCACGCTGACACCGAAGGACTCAATTTCCGCAGGGCTTTTGCCGATGCGGGTTTTTATTTATCCGGGTGCTGTATCTGGAAAAAGCAGTCCCTTGTTCTCGGACGCTCCCCTTATCAATGGCAGCATGAACCTGTGCTGTACGGCGGGAAGAAAAACGGCAAGCACCAGTGGTACACCGGCAGAAAGGAAACCACCATCTGGGAATTTGATAAACCCAAGAAAAACGGCGACCATCCTACGATGAAGCCGATCCCGCTGTTGGCGTACCCCATCGGCAATTCCAGTATGGCAAACTCGGTAGTGCTTGACCCCTTCGGCGGTTCCGGTTCGACCTTGATTGCCTGCGAACAGACAGACCGCATCTGCAAGACCATCGAGCTTGACGAGAAGTTTTGCGATGTCATCGTGAACCGCTACGTCGAGCAGGTTAGAAGTTCAGACGGTGTGTCTGTTCTGCGTGACGGTAAGACCTACAAGTATGAGGAGGTCGCAAATGGAATGTGAGAAATGGGTTGATATTGACGGTTTTGAAGGTCTCTACAGTATAAATGATCCAGGAAATGTCATGAGCCACAGGAGCGGTCGTTGCTTAAAGGTGATTGTAACAAGAAGCGGTTACGGACGGGTTCATTTGGCGTTAAACGGAAAAGTTAAGGAGTGTGCAATTCATAGGCTTGTTGCACAGGCTTTCATACCTAACCCACAGAACAAGCCAACTGTAAACCACATCAACGAAAATAAACTTGATAACCGGCTATGCAATCTTGAATGGGCAACTAATGCTGAACAAAATGCCCATGGAACGAGAATTCAAAGAGTCGTTGCGCACACTGATTATAAGGCAAGGAATATTGATTACAGTACCGTTGCCGCAAAGCACGATTATTACAGTCTAAACACATCACAGATGAAACCCGTCCTTCAGTACGATAAGAATGAAAATTTTATTACCCGCTACGAGGGACTCTCTCAAGCTGCCCGATCACTGGGCATAAGTGCAGGTCACCTGTGCAGTTGTTTGAAAGGAAAAAGGAGGTCTTGCGGTGGATACTTGTGGAAATATGCATAACAACCTTACGCTATTGTCTCTTTTTGATGGAAGCGGTGGATTTTGTCTCGGTGCGCTTCTGTCAGGAATTACTCCTGTTGGCGCAAGCGAAATTGAACCTTTCCCGATTCGTGTCACGACCAAGCGAATGCCTTTTGTCAGACATTACGGAGATGTTTCCAAAATGCATGGCGGCGAGATTGAGCCGGTGGACATCATCACCTTCGGCTCACCCTGCCAGGACATGAGCGTAGCGGGCAAACGGGCGGGCTTGGACGGCTCCCGCTCAAATCTATTTTATGAAGCTATCCGAATCGTAAAGGAAATGAGGTGTGCAACGAATGGTGCAAAGCCAAGATATATCGTCTGGGAAAATGTCCCCGGTGCTTTCTCAAGCAACAAAGGACAGGATTTCAAATCCGTCCTCGAAGCGGTCTGTTCGGTCAAGGATTCAGACCCGATTATTCCTGAACCGCCGAAAGGCAGATGGGACTATGCAGGATCAATC
>JAMPAI010000032.1 GCA_023667315.1 Ruminococcus flavefaciens | reverse complement strand
CACAACGGACACCCGCATGCTCCGTACTATCCGCAACAGCAGCAGCGAGAAGCTGGTGTATGCCATATTCCTTGCGCTTGGCTTCGCTCATTTCGGCCATTTCTCTCTTGTTGTACAGCACGAATACTGGGTAGTAGCCACAGCCGTTCTCATCATAGTAGCTGCCAGTGTCGCTGTTCATGGCCTTGCAGATTACCAGCAGTTTGTACATTGCATTGGCCATGTGCTGGAAATTCATAATGCCACGCTGGTCGCAAGCCATAAGGTGTTCTGGCATACCCAGCAGGTGACAGGCATCGTTATAGGTTTTAATGCTGTGGTAGTCAAACTTGAAAGTGTCCTCGCCAAACAGCTCGCGTAACACCTCTTTTGTTTCCTCGCTGGCTGCGCCATAGTATTTTAAAGCGTCAGACTTGTTTACAGTTAGCTTTTCCATTGTTGTAATATTTGTTGTTGTATAATTCTTTCATTGCTATTTGCATAAGGCGTATTTTATTGGCCACTCGCAGGCTTTTGTGTTGCAGGGGCTGTAATGCCTGTATTTGGGCTTCCAGTGCCTGCTCAATAACTTTGGCTGTGGCTTCCGTTACGCACCTCATATCACACTGGCATTAAGCTGTAGCACCATGCCTGCACGCGCTGCATATACTGGCTTGCCTGTGGCTTCGCGCACGGCTTGCACAAACTGGGCTTCGTTGCTGTTGCCGTCCGAAAGGTGTATAAGCACCACCTTTTGCAGTTGGCTTCGGTCGCTGGCCAGCAGGTAGCGTATGCTGTTTTGAAGCTCAAAATGGCTGGTCAAAAGCCTGTCGCGCATACCTATAGGCACGCTGCCATTTTCAATGTTTGCGGCCAGTATTTCATCGCTGTAGTTAGCTTCCAGCAGGTAGTGTGTTACGCCCTTAAACCTGTACTGGCAGGCGTATGTGTCGGTAATAAATACCACCTTGCCACACTCGCTGTGCTGCACCACAAAGCCCACGCATGGCACATCGTGCTGTACCGCAAAAGGCGTTACCACGAAACCGCCCAGCCTGTAAGCATTGCCCAGCTGTATGGCCATGCCGTTTCGGGTTATGCCTTTTGCTTCCAGTACATCGGCCAGTGCCAGCAAGCGAATGCCAGCACTGGCATATTCGGCTGCGTATTTGGAATGGTCATTGTGCCTGTGAGTAACTATGCAGCCGCGCACCTTTTGCAGGTTGAAGCCCAGTGCCTTTTTGGTTTCCATTAGCTTTGTGCCTGCTTCAATGCACAGGGCTTCGGTAGTGCCGTTAAGCACATACCCATTACCCTTTGAGCTGCTTCCAGTGATTACCAGTTCCATACGCTTACATGTGTTTTACAGTGGGCATTTGCGTGCTGCGCCAGTTGCAGGGGCTGCTGGCTCGTTAAACAGGTTGCCTGTTGTGCTGCCAGCTGGGGCTGTTGCTTCGGGCTGTGTGGCCGCTGTGTCGGCAGGTTGCAGCGGTTCGGGCTGCTGGCTTACCAGCTCGCCAGTTTCCACGTCAACCACAGCTGCCTGTTCCGAAACATCAACGTAATCCACGTTTTGGGGTTGCTGGGCTGCTTCGCGCTGCATGGCAGCTGTGTCGGGTTCATCGGCTTCCTCAACCGCTGCGCCCAGCGCAATTTTGCAGGCACGGCTTATTACGGTTTTCTTGCACATTTGGTCGGTGAAGTTGTTATGCGCACCGCTGTTGCCGCGTGCTGCGCCCTGCTGCCAGCTTTTTTTAATTTGCTCCAGCGTCATTATTTCCAGCCAGCGTGTGCCGTCCTTGCGCACTACCACGGCATACGCGCCCAGTATGTTGGCGAGGTTGATGTTTTCCAGCTTGGTTTCGTGGCTTACAAGCTGGTACTGGCCGAACTCATCAACGGTGTATTTGAAATCATCGCCCTTATACACCACCTGTGCCGTTACGTTGGCTATTTCGGTGTCGCGCTTGGCACGCATTAGCTTACCTCGGTAGTCCTCCCAAAATGTAAGCTGGTTGCCAGTAACTATGAAATAGCACTGCTTTTTGGCCACTGACAAGCCTTTGATTACCATTTCCAGCAGGCAGTTGCAAATGCTGGCCTGCGAGCATACCTCAAGGGCTGGCTTGCCGTTGCGGTCTTTTACCTCTTGCAGGTTCAGCCATGCCAGTTTAATGGCATTGCCTGCTGTGTAGCCTGTGGGCAGTGTCAGTTCGCCTGCCTGCTCCAGCTCGGCCACGCGTTGCAGCACGTTGTCGGAAATGTTTTTGGGCAGTGCCACTATTGCTGCTGCCTTTTGGGCTGCTGGCTGCTGTGCCGCGCCCTGTGCCTGCTGTGCAGGCTGCTGTTGTGTTGTTCCCATATTGCTTTGTATTGTTTGGGGGTTAAACATGTGTTATTCGGTTACTACTTTCAGTTCGCTGTCGGTGCTTACCAGCAAATCAATGCGCTGGCTGTGTATCGGCAGTATTTCGTTTATGCTTTCGGCATTGTCAATAAAGCAGGGGGCATAGATGCCTTTGTGCTTGCACATGGCCTGTATAATGTCCAGCCCTGCGTTAATGCGTGCCGCGTTGTTAAGGTCGCTGTAAGGCACACCGCCTACAGTGCATTCGCATACAGGCTTGAGTGAGCCATTTATTTTGTGGTCAAACATGGTAAAGGCCACGAAGCTAAACAGGGCATTTACTTTGTTTTCCAGCTGCTCAATTGTGCGCTGTAGCAGCTGCTCGGCTGTGTAGTCCTGCCCCTCCAGCTCGGTGAGCTGCTGGTTCAGTTGCTGTTCCTGCTGCTCCAGCTGGGCTATGCGCTCGCGCTTTTTGGCTATGGTATCGCCTGTGAGCTTAAGCTCATTGAGTTGCTGTAGCTTGGTTGTTAGCTGCTGCTGGTCGGCCTGCAAGCCCTGCACTGCTGCCTGTGTATCCATGCTGGCCACTGTGGGCATGGCGTTAAGCTGCTGCTTAAGGCCATCAATTTGGCTAACTATGCGCTGATATTCGCTGTCGTTTTGCAGCAGGGTTTCCACAGGGGTTATTACAGGCACTTTGTCAGTTTCGGCCATTGCTTCAATTTCCGCACGCTTGGCCTGTGCTGCTTTCAGCTTCGGCTGTAGCTCCATGTGCTTGCTTTGGTGTTCGGCCAGCTGTGCCTGTGCCTGCTTTTCGCGCTCTACCAGCAGGGCTGCTTCGGCTTCCATAGCGTCCAGCTTTGCAGCCTTATTTGCATTGAAGTTGGCCAGCAATTCAGCCTTTTTGGCTTCCACAACCTCTGCTTCCAGCGGTCGTTTGCAGCAGGGGCATATAAGCTGTGTTTCGCTAAAGGTTATCTGTTCCGCGTCAGCCGCTGCCCAACGTTGCTTAAATTCCAGCTTGGCATTAGCTATGCTGCTTAATAATACCTGTGCAGCCGTAATGCCGTTTTTATGGCCATTTATTTGGCGTGTAAGCTCATGTATGCTGGTTATGGCCTGTGTATATTCAGCCCTTACTTTGTTTTCCAGCAACTCGCGCTCGGCCAGTATTTCGTTATTCTGTCGCTGGTACTTATTGCTAATTTCCAGCTGCTGCTTTTGCAGCTCGGATATTTGGGCATACACCTGCTGGCGTTGTGCCTGTAGCTTTTCCTGCTCGGCCTGCTGCGCTTTGTTTTGGTCAGCCACCGTATCAGCAATGGCCTGCTGTATGCGCTGTATGGCTGCTGCTGTGGCCTTAATATCGCCCTCAACCTGCGCCCAGCCCACAGGCTCGGCAGGCGTAATACTGGCGATGTCGTTTTGCTGCTCGCTTATGCGTACAGGTATGCGCTCCAGCTCGGCCTTAATTTCTTTCATTTGGTAGCTTAAGTGCTGGCGAAACTTTTCAATGTCCTGCTCGCCCATTACTTGCAGCAGGGCTTCAAACTCCTTACTGCCCTTTGCTACGCTGGTGGTGCTTACCTCGCCCACCATTTCAGTAAGTATGCTGCGCTGCTGGTCGGCCTTAAGGCTGGCAAAGTATGTGGGGCTGGTTATGGCCATAAACAGGCTTTCGCTGCACAGGCTGCTAATATAATCGTTGTAATCGCGCTGTGTGTACAGCTGGCCGTTTACTGTGTATGTGGTGGTATGGCCAGTGAGCTGCTTTTCGGCCACACCGCGAGGCTTTGACCACTTTTCTACCAGCGTGCGAGTAATGGCTACCTCTTGGCCGTCAATGGCCAGCAGAACGGTTACTTCATGCTCCAGTTCGGGTATGGCGTTGCCCTGTGCGTCTTTGGTTTTAATGCCAAAGTCAGCTTTGCCCTCGCTGTTTTTGCCAAACAAACACCAGCGGAATGCGTCTGCTATGGTTGTTTTGCCTGTACGGTTTGCACCATACACCTTTGTTACGGTGGGGCTAAATTCCACCACGCGCTCGCCCAGCACACCCTTAAAGTTGCGCATTGTGAGCTTTTTAATTATAATTTCCATATTGCTTAAATGTTAGTTCCTTTGAAAATGTCGTTGCGCACTGCGTCCTCGGTCAGCAGGGCTTTAAGCAGCTGTGCTTTGCTGTAGCACATCGGGCTGTTTTTGTGATGGCCTTTGCGTACAGGCTTAACTGCGCCCTCGGCCACCTGCTGCGCCAGCCACGCTTCGCCATGCTCCCACTGGCCACCAAATCGCGTGTCGTATGCCTTTAGGAAAGCATAGGCTTTGCGCTGGCTTAACAGGTCGCTGGCTGGCTCCAGCATGGCAAATGCCTGCGCTGCGCCACACTGCACTATGCTCTCTAAAAATGTGCGCACTTTGTAGGTTTCGTTTTCCATTGTTATGCTTTTTTGCTGTTATTCATTTCCTGCCATGCAGCAGCCAGTGCTGGGGTGTACTTAACACCATAGTAGCAGCTGCCCATTATGGCAAAGCAACACACCTTTTGGGCTGTAAACATGCCCAGCGACCACTCATCGTTATCGCCTGCCAGCGCAAACAGTGCCAGCATGGCCACAACCATAATGGCGTAAACCACCACTTTGCAGGCCAGCTTTTTGGCCTTATCGTTGCGCTCCAGCTGGTTTGCGTACTGCTCTACATCAAGCAGCAGGGCTGTGTAATCGTTTACTGGCATTTTGCCGTATGTTTCGGCTATTTTGCCGTCTACAAGCAGCACGGCTTCGCCTTTTTTGTAGTTACTTACTACCTGCACGCGCTTGGTAAATGTGTGGGTCATTGTGTGGTTTGCTGTATCGTGCTGGGTTTCCCAGCCGTAAATCGGTTGCTTTGTTGCCATATTGCTTAATGCTTATTTGCTGTTAGTAAATAGGTTGTTTTCGGCTGCATAGCGGTTAAACTCGGCCATGCTGTGTAATCCCAGCTTGCGGAAGCTGGCTTTACGGTGGTTTGCTACGGTGTTAATGCTTATAAAAAGCCGCTCGGCTATTGCTTCATCACTCACACCCTCATAGCACAGGCGCATTATTTCCAGCTGCCTATCACTTAATTTGCTGTCAAACTGGGGCTGGCATAATATTTTGTCAAACTTGCACTCGCCGCGTAGTGGGCAGCTTACAAACTCAAAGTGGAAATTTCCGTTGCCGTCCACATCAATTTCGTTATCATATACACCAAAATTGCATTTAACAAACCTGCGCACGGCCAAAAAATCCCTGTAACTTTTGTTAGGCAGCGTTTTGCTGTATAGCTCCATAAGGGCAGCATACGCCTGTGGGTAGTATTCGCGCACTGTGCTTAACATGGCCTGTATGAAATCGTGGTCGGTTTCTTTAAGCTGGCGTTCAGCCTGCCCTGTTTCGCGTAGTGTTACTTCGCCCTCGGGGGTTGTATAAAATTCTATTGCTCGCATACTGGGGTAGGAAATAACTGTTCTTCACTGTAGCCCAGCCGCTCGGCTATAAGGCTGCGCTTAAGCGCATCGGGTCGCTGTGTACCCTGTATCCACATGCGCACTGTTTGCTGGCTGCACTTGCACAGGCTCGCGATTTCCTCAACGAATGCCTGCTTGGGGGCTTTCGGGGGTTCGGGCAGTGCTTTATACAGCTCCCCAAATGTGGGCTTATAGTCCGCTGGGGTCATTTTTTCAACTTTTTTGCTGTTTGCCATTACTATTTGATTTATTTGATGTAAATTTGCGGTGTTATTGGTTGCTGATGTAGCGTTATCACCTCTTAACGCTGCAAATCTACATCCATTTTTGATAACTACCAAATATTTTATCGCAAAAATTTATGTGTAAAATCGCTAAATTTGATGTAGTAACAATATAATACTCTATGAATGAATTGGATAACATGCGTATTGCCCTTAAAAAATTTTTTGCCGACAAAGGGCTTTCGCAAACCAAAATCGCTGAAATGGTAGGCACATCGCAGCAAACTATTAGTGGGTTGCTGTCTAACCGTAACTTTGGCAAACGTACTGCGCAGAAGTGGAGTGAAACGTTTGGGCTTAACCCAGCATGGCTTATAACAGGCGAGGGGGAAATGCTACTGGCCGACAAACAGCGCAAAGCTACCGAGCAGCCCAGCGAGCCAGCCCAGCAGCAGGGCAGTACATCAAAAATGATTGTGGAGTTAGGTGTAAGTGCTGTGGCCACCCAAATTTTGGAGCTGGTACAAAATGGCGAGCTTTATACCAAAACACAGGTGTTAAAGCTGGAGGAAAAAATCAGCAGGCAGGAAAAGACCATAAACGAGCTTAACCGCGAAATAGGCTCGCTACGCGCCCAGCTTAACCAGTGTAACGTACCTGCCCAAAAGGAAACCATTAAACCCAGTAACGTATGAATGCTTTATATGTAGCAGCCGTTGATGCACTGCTGGCTATGGTACAGGCTATGGCACAAAAAAAGCCTGCTACAGGCGAAGCCGTGCAACAGGCATTGTTGAATGTTGAAATAGCTATTGACTGCGCCAGCACGGAAACAGCACCAGCGGACAGGCTGGCTTGCCTGCTTAACCTGCGCGAGCAATTATTAACCGCTGCCAAATACACCTGTTATGCCCAGCCCAGCCAGTATTGAAATAAACAGGGGTATTAAGCAGCGTTTTTATGAGGCCATTGTTGCCCTTATAGCCGAAAAGAAGCTGCGAGGTAGGCAAACTTATTGCCGCCTGTACGACATTGACAAGCGCAATTTTTACTCACAGGAAAAGGATTTGGGCGAAGCAAAGCTAAAGCTGTACTGGTTAGTGCCGCTGGTTACGAACTATGGTGTCAGCGCACACTGGCTGCTTACTGGGGCTGGCCGTATGTTTGAAAGCATAGCCATGCGCAAACAGCGACAAACCATGTACGACAAGGAAACTGGCCAGCCTACTGGGGAACAGTAAACTGCACCAGCTCCAGCACGCGCCTGTTAGCTGCATCCTGCTGGCTGTAATCCCTGTCAATGTAAATGTCGGTTACGCGCATTTGCTCATCCACATGGTTTAAGGCTTCGTGTATGGTAGCCTTATCCACCTGCGCTTTGTTGCGTGCCAGTGTTGCCCATGTATGCCGCGCTGCGTAAAACTCCAAATCGTTTACCTGCACGCTGGGCATTGCGCCTATGGTTTTCAGCCCTCGGTTGATATTGGCGTTCATGGTGTGATAGCTGGCATAACGCCTGTGGAAATTAAACACCCTTTCGCCTGTGGGGTCAAGGTACTTTTCCACCAGTGGCCGCACACATGGCTCAACCTTAATGCTTATTACAGCTTCATCGGCTCGCCTGCTGCGCGTTTTTGTGCGCTTGTAGGTTATGCGCTGGCCGTCATACTCGGTAGCGTTATACAGGTCAACGCTGTTCATGCCTATAAGGCCAAACGAAAGCAAAAACACATCGCGTGCTGTGGTTACTCGGCTGTCAACCGTTTTGCCGTCCGACACCTGCATAATGGCTTGTAGCTGCTCCACCGTTATGCTGCGCTTTCGCGTTATAGGCTGCTTTGGCACTTTGAAACGCTTAAAGGGGCTTAAGGGTATGCGTATAATGCCTGCGTCCTCATCGTTGTAACGCTCCTTTGCTTTGTTATGCAGTATGCGCATAACACCCAAATAGCTACTGGGAGCGCGTTCCCCTTTTATCCTGTTAGGCCGCGCTGGCATGTTTTTAATGTGCGTGCAGAAATCTTCCAGCAGCTTTACTGTTACCTCGCTTATGTCCAAATGGTCGCGCTTAAGGAATTTTTCAAGCGCATTTAATGCGCACCTGTAGTACATGGCCGTGCCGACCCTGTTACAGGCCAGCATTTCCTCTACCACCTCGCGCCCGAACTTTATAAAGTCCAGCCGAAATGCACCATGCTGCTGCTCATAGTTGGTTATGTATGCCATTACCTCATCCACCGACATTGCTTTGGCACGCACTGGGGGTATGGTTGCAGCTATGCGTTGGTACTGCTCCACCTCGCGTTTGAGCTGGTCAGCTATAGCTGCGTTTTTGATTTTCAACCCACGTGTTAGGTCTTTGGCCGTTACGAACACATTAGTAGTAATGTGCCGCTTTGCCCTGTTGTGGGTTACTCGGATTTTTACGTTGTACGTGCCGTCCTCCTTTTTGTGGTGGGCATACACAACGGCTTTGAATGTTGTAGCCATGTTTACTTTGCGTTGTTACTGCGAATTAACAATACTGTTTGTGGCCGTTCCGCTGTGGAACATTTGAACCACATTTTGCCGCAAAGTTACTTACAGGGGGCAAAAAGTGCAGAAAAAAGGGTTACAAACTTTTGAAAGTAGTAACCCTTTTTGTACTCCCGAAGGGAATCGAACCCTTACCTGCGGAACCGGAATCCGCTATTCTATCCATTGAACTACAGGAGCTTACGTGTATTTTAGCTTTTCGGTTAAACCATGCTCTCCAGCATTGGTCATAAAGGTATGCTAATTTGCAGCCTTTGCACCGGAATCCAGTATTCTATCCATTGAACTACAGGAGCTCACATTGCAGACGAGCAAACATAGAGGCGACTGAGAGCCTCCCTGGCTCAACACTCTGCAAAGTTAGGCATAATTTGGGAGAGAACCAAATTTATCGTGGTTCAGCAAGCCTTAAAACTGAGGTCGAGCCCCTTCACAGAGTGAGTGAGCGCACCTACAGAGATGAAGTCGACACCGGCTTCACCATAGCTCCGGAGCGTATCGATGGTTATGCCGCCGCTCGATTCGATTTCAACTACCGGAGCCATTTCCCGGATTAGTTTCACTGCCTCGGCTGTA
>JAMPAI010000031.1 GCA_023667315.1 Ruminococcus flavefaciens | reverse complement strand
AAGTGGAAGCGTAAAGCAGGACGCCGGGAAAGAATGAAAGGAACAGCTTATGGCTGTTTTGAGAGGTTATCTCCAAGAAACCTTCATTATATCTTCCGGGGAAAGTGTGCATACCGAACTTTACCTGCTCCAGATTTGGGAAAGACCGGACGCGGACAGAGTAGGAGCGGCAGTTGGGATTCTGGCAGAGAGGGACAGGATATAAGTGGTCTGGAAAGAAGTAAAGCTGTGAATGGCAACACTCGCAGAAATGATTATCCGTGAATATGCCGCCATGCTCCTTGCAGATATAGTATTCTCCCTTGCGCTCCATGATATTGCCGCAGATTAGGCAACGTGGGATAGGAGTAACTTCTTTCATTGCTGGCCTCTCCTATGGAGAAATATCTCCCTGACGAAACTCTTGAACGTGAGGGAGTGAGACAGAATACGATAGCGATACAGCAGTTTCCCGTTTACATTGAGAGGATATACACGGTTTCTGGTCTTCCTGTAAGTGAACTCAACGATATTCCACTCCCCACCCTCGAACAGGAATATGTCCCTCTTTCTGCGGCCTTTATACTGGATTTTGTGGGTAAGGCAAAGCGGGTTGGAGCATATCATCCTGGCATAACCTTGCACGTCATAGACGATGCCAGTTTGTGAATGACAAACTGGACACTGGATAAGCTCGCGTCTGGGACGGTAATACTCACGGCAGTAAAGGCAACGGTAGATGATTTCGCCAGAGATGTCGTCAACGCCGCGCTCTGTCTGCCATCCACAATAGAGGCAGACTGGAGCATAGTCTGGTAGGTAATACCCTGTAGTCATTTTACCACCTGCGCCATGAAGTGTGAAACTCCACTACCTGTCCGAGAAGATAACGGAGATACTTGAACTCCAGCGTTACTTTTCCACCGAAGCCGCCTATAAGATAAGCTATCCCGTCTCTATGATAAAGGAAATGGCTAGAGACTCCCTGAAATACTCTGTATGAGGACTCTGACTCTCTAACTACTCTGAATGAGGAACATTCCACGTTGGAGCAGAGCGGGACTGTCTCTTTTCTTGGGAATCCATTAGGGATTACAACCATAGGATGACAGCAGACAAGGCAGAAGAAGTCTTCAATAGGGATAAGAGGGAGATTATGCGCCAGATGACAGACAGGACAATCCATAAACAGCATTTCCACACCGCTTACCGAATTGACCAGCTTCAGTTTCAAAGGACTGTCACAGGACGGACAAATCAGTACGGAAGCTACTTCTTCCATGACCTGCTCCTAGAGACGCCGCCAAATCTAGCCTCTATCAGCTTGATGACGTGCTGGCGGATGTAGAAACAGTCCCGAATATCTCCGTCAAGAAGTCTCCCGTTCATCATGGAGAGATTCCCATTCTTACAGTAATAGAGAACTGGAACGTCATTATATGTAACGATATAGTCGCCTTTATCCATAGGAAAGACACCTATTTTCGGACACTGGACACTGGAACACAAGGTAAAACGAGGAACGAGGAAGGGAGCCACGAAATGAGGCTTCAGACAGACTGGACAAAGGAAATCCAGCGAGTGAACGAGAGTCTCAAACTTCTTGAAGCAGACTGTACAGACGCAGGATATGGAGAAAGGGGGCAGGTCGTGCGGATTATGACAGGTTATCTCCATAGAATGTCCACAGTAAGGACAGGACGGAGTATTCGTGGCCTCTAACATATATCCTCCTCGAAACTGAACACCATGACGTCATCTCTCCTACTATGGATTCTCACTATATCATCCGAAAGACGGAGCAGATGGTAAAAAGGAAGCCTGATAATCCTGCTCTCCCATTCAGTGCCGCCTCTATAGAACAAACCGCCTGACGGATAATAGTGAAACAGCATTGACCTTATATGCGCCTTGCCATATAGACAGTGTAATCCCAACCTGGGAATGAAAGCCACACGTGTCGCAGGACAGCTTGGATCGGAACAGATAAGATTGAAACCGTTAGGCTTCCAGTCCTCATAGAACATGACTTTCTGACGAAGGCAGGTTGGACAGATGAAGTCGTAACGGGAAACTCCAGTAAATGACAGGTGACAGTTCACACAGCGGCAGATTCCAGTGTCAAGGAGAATAATATTCACCGACATGGACTCGCCACAGTTGGGGCAGAGAGGAGAATTATCCAGTTCTCTCATCTTCTGGCCTCCACAAGTCTGTACAGAGCGGAAGTGGTGAACGGATAATCATCTCCCTGCTTCTTTCCCGTCCTGTTGGCAAAGAACACTGGGAAGTTGCCATGATAGTCAAGCCTGAACGTGAGAGTGCCGGAATAGCCGACAGAAATGAACTTGTAGTCTATTTGGACGGAAACGGCTGGACAGGACGGTTCAAGGCAGAACAAGTTCATATGAGCGGACACGTTATAATACTTCATAGGCAGGAATATCATCCTGTGGAAGCAGAACTCGCATGACAAGGACTGAAAAGGAATGAGGCAAACCAGCGACTTGCACTTATGACAGTACACAGAGTAAAGGAAGCTGACTTTCTTGAGAGAAAGAAGCTCGCCACAAGAGGGACAGAGACCGTGAGACTCACATTCGGTCATTCTGGCCTCCGCAGGTGGAACATCAGCTTGACGAAACTCTCCACACTCCGCCTCGCTTCCTTATTTCGCCTGAACAGGTCTTTCACTTCATTACAGGTATTGGAGAAGTAGATATGGCCTTTGGCAGAAGTTACCCCGAACAGTAGATGACGAACAGATTCAGCCTCCCCGCTATAATGGGTTATCTCAAAATAACAGGTTGAAGCGGAATAGAAGGGATTCTGGCAAGAGTACGTGGGACAGAGCGGATTGGAGCAAAACAAGGCCATCTTTCCGTGAACGTCATAAGCGACAGCGCGGGGAGAACAGCAGACTGGACAAGGCAACTCACTCTCCATAATCAACTTGTTCTCTATGATAGAATAATCATACGGACGCCAAGCTATATCCTCCACATTGCCAGATATGCCGCAGGAAAGGCAGGAAACACTTATCTCAAGCTGGCCGCTATACCCGAAAGAACTGCTCCACTGAAGATGAGGATTTCCACAGTAAAGACAGACGGCTCTCGTATCAGCCTCTTTCATAGTTGGCCCCCACTATGCCCTTGACAAGCTGGTTGAAGAAGTCATGGTTCTTCATAACCTCCACTTTCCTGCCCATCTTGTCTATGGCGACTATCTCCTCTTTCATCACCTTTCCGTCCTGATATTGCGCCAGTTCCGTATCGTTGAAGAAGACGTGAAGCATATCGCATCTCCCCTCAACACGGTAAAAGCCACAACGGGGATTCTGGCAGACCATGAAATCTGGCTTCCGCAAAGCATAAAGTGACACGATAAAGGCCATGCCGGAATTGCAGTACGGACACGTGGATTGAGACAGAGTGGTTTCCGCCAGATACTTGCAGGACGGACACAAAGTCTGGTTATTCCGCAGTTCAAGCGGAGTACCACAATCGCCACAGATAAGGGATATGCTGGACTCTTTCATAACTCACTCCGCATATTGGAAATAACGGAAGTCAAACCGCCAGAATATCTCCCTGCACAAAGCCCGTTCATAGACATACTTTCTCACAGGAGTAAACCTCATGTAAGCAGAAGTGATACCGACATAGGACACCTTATGAGTTTTATGGGAAAGGAAATACACAGGCCGTCTATCATAACTTATGACAAACCCAAACTCATAATCTTCATCGAGTATATAATCATCGAAGTTAGCACTCTTTATAGTATAAAGAGGACATTGAGGATTGGAACACGAGAATATAATGCTAGTGCCTATTACTCCTAAAACCATAGGAGACTGGCAACACTCGCAGACAGAAGAACTATGCTCCGCAATAGACGCTGGAACGTAGTGCAGAGGGTTACGCTTACAGACATACCTAGTGCCTTTACAGACAAGATTTCCCCCACAGAGGCACTTCAGCGTAGGAATAACCTCTTTCATACGGCTACCTTGCGGAGTTTGGGTATTCAAGGAATTGAAAGCCGGTAACCCCGAAACGAGGGAACAAGAGAGAAGCGAAAGACCTCTCATACTGGAAATGGTAAATCGGGCTTGACGGATAATAGGCGACAGTATTCGTAGCCAACATAAAGGCGAACAGGGAATAAACCTTATACTTTATGACGAAACAGTGATTCCCAGACTGGCTGACCTCCAGTGTCTCACTATAAGCCGGACAGTCTATATTGGAGCAGAAGTTGACTTCATTGCCATACCTGACGCCTCTAACCATCGGTGAGGAACAGCAGTCACAGACAGGAGAAACGTTGGCGGAGAAAGTGAAGCGATGGGACTTATGTCTGCGGCAAGAGTAGCTAACGATTCTGGAAGCGGAGTGCCGCAGTCGCGTATCTATATCCAGACTGGCTCCACAATAAAGACACTTGGGACTAACTTGAAGCTCTTTCATGCCCTAACCTCCACCACTCTCCTCAAACAGTCATAAACGGCATAAGAAGTATTTCCGTCAGTAAGCAAAGCCAGAACATCATTGACATCCGCGAAAGAATTGTCAGCCAGAGCGCACAGGTGCTTATCCTCATAGAAGATTTCCTTGCCATGTTCAACGCTGTAAGCCGGACAGCGCGGATTGGAGCAGATATTGAGAGAGGCATAAAAGGTTATGCTGGTAGCTGTCACCTCTCCCATGAACATCGGCGAGAAACAGTGTGTGCAGACGGCATGATTCACGTGGAACACCAAGAGATTGTCGCACTTCTCACAGTAAGCGATAACCTGACCGCTACTGTCCTTGCTCTCTATGCTGAAAGTGATGCCACACTTCATGCAAAGCGGACGGACAAAGAGTTCTTTCATTTCCCTGAAACCCTATAGCTGACAATCTGGCCTATAAGGTCTTTCACGTGGATATGGGGAAAGTCTATATCCACTTTCGGCCAAGTACCGTCACTTCCTCTCTCAACGCGCATCGTCTTGCCGTTAGCGTGAAACTCAATATAACCTTCCTCTGGAAAGAAGAGATAGCCCTTGCACTTGGGATTGACGCAAAACAGCACAGGAGAAGTGAACAGCTTTGACAGGCAATACGGACAGAGAGTGCATCTTATCCCATATCCAGTAAGCCGACAGACGAACTCTCTGGCTTTTTCGGTGAGCGGGATAATCAGATTGTCCATCCTCATTCCGTCCCTGACAATCTTGCTCACATGCAGGTCTTCATCCTCATTATGCTCAATCAGAATATCGTTATACAGCATCCTGTCAAATGAGAAACGGTTATACTTTGGACACTCCATATTGGAACAGATAGCCAGTTCCTCACTCGGAGGCTTGGTGAGAAACACGAGTGGAGAGAAACAAGCGGAGCAATGAGGACAATCAGCTTCTTTCACTGTAATGCTCCAAGATGGCGATAACCAAGTCTTCAATTCCATAAGCGTAAACAGCTTCCCTACCCTCTACCTGTATAGCTGGCAGTCGGCTATGGATATTCCTTATAGTAGTCAACTTCCCAGACGGGCTTCCAGTATAAACTATGTCCATTCCACGCACTTCATAGGACGGACAAGCCGGATTGGAGCAAAGATGATCCAATCTGTCAGAGAACGACAGGAGCGGAGAGAAGCAGATTGGACAAGGTATATATTCAACTTCTTTCACTTATTCACCAGATACGGAATGTAATTTCACCACTTGAGTGAAGAAACTAGAAACAGCCAGAACTCCCTCAAGTGTTATCTCAACAGATTCTCCCCTGCGGTGCAGTATGACGAACTCTGATTCAGCAGGGACGAAACGTCCATTCACCAGACAGCCTCGTATGATTTCCTCTTGCCTGTATAGGATAGTAAGACCATCTCTGTCATTGAGAGCTACATAGCTGGCGCAATCTGGCTTGGAACAGCACAGCGTGTCCCGTCTGCAAGTTGACTTGCGGAGAAACAGCATAGGAGAAAAGCAACGAGGACATAATGCAGGAACAAAATCTATCACATGATTGCAGGACGGACAAGTGATAGCGAGAGGATTGCCGAACCTGTAAGGCAACCGCTTCATAGGGGTATTCCCGCAAGATAGACAGAGAGGCAACGCTTGAACTTCTTTCATGGATATTCCAGAAAGGGAGAGCTTGGCCGCTCTCCCTGATGCCAGTCTAGGCCGCTACAGGATATTCAGGCCAACAATCGCTGATGACACGCCGCGCCGCTTCCATGATGCCATTCCGATGCTGGAAGTATTCAGGGAACGCCAAGGCCACAAAACCCCACTCACAGTCTTCCTCAAACCAGTAATAGGTCTTGTCTCTGGCCGTGTAATGGCCGATGGGGAGGTTGCGCCGCTGGCAAGCCGCCTCGTACTTCCTGATGGACACCCTGTAGCCGCCATGTCCGGGTGTGCCGCAAAAGGCGATGCCGCGTGTAACTGTGTCAATATAATCCGCCGTTCCCCAAGGTGTCCATGTAGCCATTTCCCTGTCTCCGATTTAGAGGTTGTCTTCCTTGCCTTTGATGAAAGACACTATAGCCTACATAGGATAAAATGTCAAGCGGTTTTTGGGAAAAGTAGTTCGCCAGAATGGGCGAACTGGAGATTATAGCTTCTTGAGATTATCCAGCAAGTCTTGGATGTCATAGTTCAAGTTCCAGAAGGGGAGAAGCGTCTCCTTATTCAGCTTGACCCATTCAAACACCTGATTGAGGAGCTTGGACTTTATACGAAGACTTCCAGCCAGCACTTTTAGCTCGTCCTCTATGGAGATGGATAGAGTCTCACCAGAGGATAGCTGACTGCCGGTAAGACAAACCTTTATGCGAGGGCTGTGCTGTCCCTGTTTCTCCGACACATAGATATACAAAGGGAGTCCCGTCTGCCTCTCGCGGAGATTAGCCATTTCCCATAACTGGACGGGTTCAGCTATTCCGGCAAGAGTTCTTTTAGCCATAGTCGCCATTATTCCTCCTCTCCTATATGCAGACGCTTGGCTACCTTGTGCAGGACGTCATTCAGGTACTTGAGATAGCTGGATTCCACTATGCCACCTGGGTCGATGACGGCATGTAAACCATACCCCTTATGAAATACGGCCACAGGGAGATTGTCATAGATGATGGTCTCGCCATGCAGAAAGTCGTCATAGCCGCCAGCGGAATAGAGAGGACAATCTGGATTGGTGCAAGCGTTGACATAGCAGAGAATACCGCCGCCATTCTCAAGAAGCATGGGAGAAAAGCAGGACTGGCAGAGGAACTCCCTGCTGGGATGAATGGAGAAGCGATGGCCACAGTCGCAGAGATATTCCAACTCGCCTCGGTGGTCAACAGGTCTGACGAGTTCCACTACCGTATTTCCCGTAGGTTTGGCATGTCCCCCACAGACAGGGCAAATCGGGACTTTGACTTCCTTTAGATTACACATCTATGACGCTCGACCAGAGATGCAGACAGTTGGGATGCAAATTCAGGTATTCACTCTCCGGCGGAAAGAAGATGAACGCCGTCCTGTCCTTGCCGATAAAGAGGTTCTTCACTCCGTGAAGCTCGTTCCAGTTGGGAATCCTGTTCCTGAATGAACAGGAGACGTGATGGTAAAGCTGACCATTCTCGTCTTGGTCGGTAGAGAACAGGATTACCATGTTGTTACGGATATTCACGAATTGCAGACAGCCGAAACGCTCGCCGATTGGCCTGATATAAGGTGGGAGAGCGTTCATTATGTGTTCAGGCATAGTGGGATAATTGGCCGTCAAGTGGAATAAACCCTTGAAACTCATATCCGGCATGATTTCCTCCTATAGTTTCCTCATACCTATTACCAGTTGGGCAGTATTGATTTCGCCTCTCCAGTACATAAGCAACGCGCACTTGTTCAGTTTGACCCACTCAAAGAGTGAGAACAAATCCCTTTCTTTAGCATTTCCAGATATTACCTCTGGACAATCAGAGATAGAGACCAGCAAAGGATTATCACTGTCTTCCGTATCTACCCGTACACAAGGCGCAAGAGAGTTTGCCTCTAGCGAAACATGCTGTGAAACATGTATAGACAGCGGAACACCTGTCTCACTTCCCCCGAATACGGATTCCTCCCAATGGCTAATCAGGCAATATCCGGGAATATAGATAGCGGACATGGGAAAATCCTCCTGTACGGAGAAGCTGATAACCTACATAGGAGGAAAAGTCAAGCTATTTTGATAGTCCCTATGGACAGGGTGTGTTCAGGATGCCGAACACCAACAGGGTGATAAATATACATGCTTCAGGTTTCCGAGAAACTATAGGAGCGTGTAATGGATGACGTCTTGTCGTTGCTGGACAAAGTTGAAGACGTGGAGCTTCGCCAGAAGATAGCGGATGCCATAAAGGACAAGGAGAAGTACGGACTGGTGTTTGAGGAGACTCCACAGCACAGCGTATTGCTATATGAGCGTGAGGTCGAGGATGGATGCGTGGCTTGCTTGGACGGGGACTTGGGAAAGATATGCCATGTGGCGAGGGTTGACGGAGAGACGGCCAGATGCCTGATAAGTGGAGAGAGTAAAGATATTCCAGTGCGGAATTTGGTTTATCTCCTTGACGGAGATGCGCGGACTAGCCTGAAGCTGATAGACCGGATAGGTGAGAAAGGCCACGTGGTGATTGAGGGAGAGAACTACTATGGGCTGAAACACCTGACAGGAGAATATCGCGGAAAGGTGGACTGTATCTATATCGACCCTCCATACAATACTGGCGACACGGATTGGAAGTACAATAATGACTACGTGGATAGAGAAAGCGCGTATAGGCACAGCAAGTGGTTGAGCATGATGAAAGAGAGGCTGGTTTTGGCAAAGGAACTGTTGAACCCTGCAAACTCCGTGATGATAACCGCCATAGACGAGAAAGAATACTTGAGGCTTGGGATGTTGCTGGAGGAAGTGTTTCCTGAAGCCAGAATCCAGATGATAACCACAGTGATAAACCCAGGAGGACAGTCGAGGAAAAACCTGTTCAGCAGAGCGGATGAATATCTGTATTTCGTGTTCATGGGAGATGCCAAAGTCTGCAAGCATGAACACAATATGCTGTCAAAAGAGGTCAAGACCAAGAGCTTCTGGGTGGACTTGATACGAAAAGGCACAGACAGGTTCAGGCATGAGTCTCCGAAGCTGTTCTATCCTCTATTCTTTGACGGGGAAACGAATGAGTTTAGAGGAGCGGGAGAAGTGCCTGACTTGGAAATGGATAGAAACAGCATTGCAGTCCCAGAGGGGTGCTATGCGTTCTGGCCTATCCAGAAAAGCACGGGACTGGAGGCGAGGTGGATGCTGTCTCCGGGGAAACTCATGGATAAGTTCGGAAAAGGCTATGTAAAGTTCAGCAGGAAGAAAGACGGCAGAGTCTCCAGAGTATGCTATCTCCCTGACAGGTTTGAGAAAGAGATAAGCGAGGGAAAGATAAAGGTTCTGGAAAGGGAGAAAGACGGGACTGTAGTGTTGGACAAAGACTATAAGTTCACGACAATTCCAGTGACAGTCTGGAATCAGACTTCCCATAACGCGGGAGAGTTTGGTAGCAAGATATTATCCGCCATATTCAGGAATACTGTATTCACTTACCCCAAGTCGCTATACGCCGTAAGGGACGCGCTAAAGATGGTTACTGCTGACAAGCCTGACGCTTTGATACTGGATTTCTTCGCCGGAAGTGGAACGACATTACATGCCACGTGCCTGTTGAATAGAGAGGACGGAGGACACAGAAAGTGTCTGCTGGTCACCAATAACGAGGTCAGCAGGAAAGACGCGGAGAGATTGAAGAAAGAGGGATATTGCGTCCATGATGAGGAATGGCGGAATAAAGGAGTGGCAAGAGCGGTTACTTGGCCGAGAGTAAAGTGTGTCATAAATGGAGTGGACATAACAGGAGAGAAGCTGAAAGGAAAGTATAGAGATACGGAATTCGCCATGTCTGACGGTTTCCGTGAAGACGCCAGCTTCTATAAACTGGAATACGAGGAGATAGAGAGATGAAAAGCAGAGCAATAAGACTTGTGGAGACTATAAGAAAGATACTGGAGTCG
>JAMPAI010000030.1 GCA_023667315.1 Ruminococcus flavefaciens | reverse complement strand
ATTCTTATGTGAAAGGGGATAATACTATGAGTAACAGTAGTTTAGTAAACTGCACAATGATTAGTCCTAACAAGAATAGCCCGAGAAATCATGCTATCGATACGTTAACTCCTCATTGTGTAGTAGGTCAGCTTAGTGCTGAATCAATTGGAGGATGTTTCACAAGTTCATCCAGAGGAGCATCATGTAACTATGGTATCGGTGTAGACGGAAGAGTAGTTCTATGTGTAGAAGAGAAAGATAGAAGCTGGTGTTCATCTAGTTCTTCTAACGATCATAGAGCAGTAACTATTGAGTGTGCTTCCGATAAGACTGCACCTTATGCATTCAACGATGTCGTATACAATAAACTTATTGAACTCTGTGTCGATATTTGTCGTCGAAATGGTAAAAATAAGGTTGTATGGCTTGGTAGTAAAGAGCAAGAGTTAGCATATACTCCTAAGAGTAATGAGATGCTTTTAACTGCTCATAGATGGTTTGCTAACAAGAGCTGTCCTGGAGATTGGCTATATTCCAGATATACTGATCTTGCAAATAAGATCAATGCTGCTTTAGGAACCGCTGCAACTCAAGCTCCTACTCCTAAACCCACTCCAAGTACCGGAAATGGAACTAAGTTTGCTAAGAATGATGTAGTTAACTTCAAAGGTAGCAAACACTACACAAGTTCTACTGGTAACACTGGGAGTTCTTGTAAACCTGGTAAAGCTACAATTACTGCTGTAGCAGCTGGTGCAGCACATCCATATCATGTAGTAGCAGTTAGTGGAGAGGGATCAACTGTATATGGATGGGTAAATGAATCCGATATCACTGCAATTACGTCTGGTTCTAAATTGCCTTATAGTGTAAAGGTTAAAGTTCCTGACTTGAATATCCGTAAAGGTCCTGGAACCAATTGTGCAAAGACAGGTAAATATACAGGTATTGGTGTATTTACTATTGTTGAGGAAGCAAATGGTCCTGGAGCCGGTAAATGGGGACTATTGAAATCTTATAAGTATGGAAGGAATGGATGGATTTCACTTGATTCTGACTTCGTAGATATTCTGTAATAAAAAATAAACATTGGAAGGGAGGTTTGAACCTCCCTTCCAATAATCATAATTCAAGCTCTTTAATTTTTCTAGTATCAGAATAATATTGAGTGTCAATAATTCTCTGATTTCTAGATCCTCTAAATGCTAATGATATGTCTTTTTCTTCCTCAATGAATGGACCGTCAACAAGTACGTCAATTCTATTAAGTATATTAAAGATTGCTGAGTTATAATATTGAGATTTTTTATTTGTCAACTGTTTTAAAATAAACCCTGTATATATCCATATTGATTTTGTATTACCATATACTGAACGAATTTTATCTGTCAAATATAATACTTCATCAATATTCTTAGCATCTAGAGGTTCCCCACCTAATATTGTTAGTCCAGATATGTATTTAGGTTTCATTTGATCTATTATATACTTTTCTGTTTCTTCTGTAAATTTATTACCATAATTGAAATCCCAAGTTTCTGGATTAAAACATCCTTTACAATGATTATTACATCCAGATACAAAAAGTGATACTCTTACACCCGGACCATTAGCTATATCTCTTGTTTTGATATTAGCATAATTCATTTATTTCACCTCCTTATTTTGATGACAATATAAGAGGGAAGAGAATCTTCCCTCTTATATCATAATTATAAATGTAATACTCGATCTTTTATTTCAGCAGTTCTACCTTGATTCCAAAACTGCGTTCCTATATATCCGCATGTTCTTCTCGCTACATTCATTTTAGTTTGATCCCTATTACCACAATTTGGACATTCCCAAATCAGTTTTTTACCATCGTCGATGATTTTGATTTCACCATCGAATCCACATTCTTGACAATAATCACTCTTAGTATTTAATTCTGCATATAGAATATTATCATATATGAACTGAATTAATGAAATTACTGCAGGAATATTATTCTGCATATTGGGAACTTCAACGTAGCTAATTGCTCCTCCTGGACTTAGCTGTTGGAACTCAGCCTCAAATTCTAATTTCTTAAATGCATCAATCTCTTCTCTCACATTTACATGATAGCTATTTGTAATATAGTCATGATCAGATACATCTTTTACAATACCAAATTTTTTCTTTAAGGCTTTTGCAAATTTATAAGTTGTGGATTCAAGTGGAGTTCCATATAATGAATAATCAATGTTTTCTGCAGCTTTCCATTCATTACATTTATCATTCATCTTTTGCATTATTGCTAGAGCTAATTCTTTACCATCTGGATCTGTATGACTACACCCTGTTAGATATCTAACAGCCTCATTCAAACCAGCATAACCCAAAGATATAGTTGAATACCCATTATACAATAATTTATCAATGGTTTCTCCTTTCTCTAGTCTAGCAATAGCTCCATATTGCCATAAGATAGGAGCAACATCAGATTTAGTACCTAATAATCTTTCGTGCCTGATACGTAAAGCTCTATGACATAATTCCAGAGTATCTTCAAAGTCTTTCCAGAATTCTTCCATATTTCCGGATGATTCCATAGCAATATATGGAAGATTGATAGTAACTACTCCTTGATTGAATCTTCCGTAATATTTATGTTTTCCAGGTTCATAGTTCTGGGAATTGGAAATGTTTCCAAGTCTATCACTGAATCTATCTGGAGTTAAGAAACTACGACAACCCATACATGGATATGTATCTCCATTCTTAAAACGACGCATAATCTTAGAAGATATATAATCAGGAACCATTCTTTTAGCAGTACATTTAGCTGCTAATTCCGTTAAGTAGAAATATGGAGAATCTTCCCAAACGTTATCTTCGTTAAGCATATATATTAATTTAGGGAATGCAGGAGTTACCCATACCCCTTTTTCATTCTTAACACCTTCAATTCTCTGATATAGGACTTCTTCAATACACATAGCGAGATCATCTTTTAACTGTTGATCATCTCCAGCTTCTCCAAGATCAAGATACATTGTAATGAAAGGAGTCTGACCATTAGTAGTCATCAATGTTAATACTTGATATTGAATTGTCTGTACTCCTGCTTTAACTTCTTCTCTTAATCTGATTCTAACAGCAATATCAAGTTGATCGTGTGAACGTTCTACACCAGCTGCTTTATCTTCTAAAATAATCTTTTCACGAATTGATTTTCTACTCACATCAACAAACTTAGCTAAATGAGCTAATGATATAGTTTGTCCACCATAAGTAGAAGAAGCTACCTGAGAAATTATCTGAGTTCCAATATTACAAGCAGTTGAAAATCTATGAGGCTTCTCAATAAGAGTGTTCGTAATCATTGTTCCATTTTGCAACATATCATCAAGATTAACAAGTTCACAATTATTACTATGCTGAGCAAAATAATCACTATCATGGAAATGTATTTTTCCATCATCATGAGCCATCATTATATCAGGAGGTAATAGTTTTCTTCTAGTAATATCTCTATTAACTTCCCCTGCAATATAATCTCGCTGAGTAGGGATAATCTCCGGATCTTTATTAGAGTTCTCTTCTTTTGCTTCAATGTTTTCTCCATCTACTATGGTCATAACTTTGTCATCAATTGAATTCGATTTCCTCGATAACTCGTGTTGATATCGATACGTTGTATAGTTAATGGCTAACTTAAAATAACCAGCTTTCATGATACTCGTAATAACATTATCCTGAACACTTTCGACATTAGGCATAGTATTAGAAGTCTCATAAGATGATTTAATATCATTAGCAATCTTAATAATTTCATCATCAGGCATACGTTCATTTACAGCTACAGATAAATTTGCTTTCTGCACAGCATGAACTATTTTCTCAGGTTCGAAGTCAATATCAACTCCGTTGCGTTTACGTATTTTCAAGGTTTCCATTATTACTAAAGCCTCCTTCTAAAATAATTAATATTCAAAATATTATGTTATTATTTTGAATACATAATTTTCATTTTTAAATTTTTAATAACATAGAAACGAAAATCGGTTAATAATTTTGCTTAATAATTTCTACATATGGAATTCCTCTATTCAAGCTTTGTTCTATATAATACAAAGGCTTCTTAAGCTTTCTCGCTAACTCTTCATTACTAGAAAATGATATTCCTGCAATCTTTCTTCTTCTGAGTTTAAGATAATAATCTATTAATAAATGCTCATTATTGTTAAACTCGTTGTGTAATTTATATTCATATTCTCTTTTGGATAAATTAAATTTCCTCATCAAATCAAATTGACTATAATACACAATATCTTTATATTTTTTCCTTGTAATATTCACCACTGGTAATGATTTATTAACTATTTCCTCTGCCTCTATATCTAATACAGAAATGAACTTTTCAAGGTTTTCATCATCAACTACTAATCTTATCTTTTCCTTTCTTCTATTATGATTGTTATAATGATATGGCTTTACGCCTTCTTCAACAGCTTTCTTCACACGATCTCCAGATCCTGCAATATCGAGAAATAAAGGCTGAATAGTTGAACCCTTATGAAGAGCTCTGCCTAAGGCTTGTTCAAAAACTACGTTGTTATTCGTATCTCTAAAGAACATTATCCCATTCACAGTATTAGGATGACTTCCTTCTAAAAGTTTCCCTATATTTAAAATTATTGCCTTTCCGTTGTAGTTATCCATATCTTGAATTATTTCGTTTTCTCTGTTTTTATTTTTCTCGATAATACTCAATAATTCATCAATATATTCATTTAATTCATTTTCATCTCTATCTATTTTAGTAATTTTACATCCATAATTTACTGAAACAAATAGTTTGAAATCAGGGAATAATTTTCTTAACATTACATAATTATCCAACAGATCTAAACTCTGAGGAAAATACGCAATATACTTATCTATTTCAGGATGTTTATCAACTTTAGAACGAAGTACATTGTATGCACTTTCTACTGTAACACGTTCTCTTTTTTCACGGATATGAACTAAGTTCTTTTTCTTTACAAGACTATATATAGGAGTGGGAAGAATTCCGGATTTAATAGCATCAATAGTACTAATTCCTTCCACATGCCATTCGAAGAAATTTCTAGTATCTATAAGCTCATTGACTCTGTTATAAATTGGAGTAGCTGTAAATCCAAATACATATTTATCGTTATCTGCATACCACCTCATTATTTCTCTTATATTCTGGCCTTGTTTTGGAGATGATATATGATGCATTTCATCTATAAATATAGCATCGTAATTGTAATACTGATCATCTATACAATTGAAAGAAGCAAAACATTTAAAATCAACATTACATATATTATTTATATCTTTAAAACAACATTTGTTTTTGATTTCTTCTATTATTTGTTTATTAGGTGCTAGATATAGTACATGTTTCCCAACGAAAAAATCTTCTATTATTTTGAATGCATTATATGTTTTACCTAAAGCCATTCCAAGAGAGAACGAGATCAGATGATATCCTTCATGAATCTTCTGTTTAATTTCATCATGAATAGCAGTTTGTTGTTCATCAATGGTTATTATTCTATTATTATCCATTTTCTCCATCCTTTTCATTAATAAAATTATATGGATGGGAGGATTATCCTCCCATCCATATTCAATATGTTTCACAATACGTATCCAAATATTTCTAACATGATCTCTGTAATTTCTTCAGAGTTCATTGGTACGAGACCATAATCTTCGAATCGTTTATCTCCGATTATAGTAACTCCATTTAATATTGGAAGATATCTGAGAGATTCATATGACATAGATCTACCTCCTGTTCATAACATCCGAGAACTTCTCGTACATCTCATCTATTATATGATTTGTACCGTTGGATGCTTCAACAGCAAGTTTATCAGCCCTTTCATTGTATTCGTTTCCAGCATGTCCCTGAACATGGGTCATTGTAAGAGAAATTCCCATTGCCTGAAGTTTATTCCTTGTTTCAATAAGTTGTTCCCATAGGTCTTTATTCTTAACCGCCTTAGGTTTACTTCCCTGGAAACCAGATGTCATCCAATTATTCTGAATCCATTTATCAATCCATTTCATATTGACTGCTTTGACAAAGTATTCAGAATCACTAAACAGGTTAACCTGTTTTAATCCAGTAAATGTACCGTTCTCTACATTCTGAATTACATCTCTTAATCCCCATACTCCGGCCATAATTTCCATTCGATTATTTGTAGATAAGCGGAATCCCTGATTTCTTTCAATAATTTTCTGTTCAGGAATATCAGAACCTTCAGCAAGATCCCAATAACGAATAATGTATGCGAGGCCTGATGCTCCCGGATTTCTTAGACTACTACCATCGGTATATAACTCAATTGGCATAGTGATCATAATATGTGTTCTCCTTTCAATATAAAGATTTAGACCATTATTTTATTTATAATGGTCTTTAATCTAAGTTATTAGAATTACAATATATTATTCAAATTAGTAATCCTTAATTTGTTCGTTAATTGCTTCTTCAGCTTTTGCTGCCATCTTTTTAAACTTAGGACTCTGATTGAGTTTACTGATTCTTTGTAGTATTGCAGATTCAATTTTTCTATTCTCTTTCTTCTCTTTCTTTGTTTCTGCAGCTTTCATTTCATCGCTACTCATATTCATCTTACGTCTTAATTCGATGACATTCACTCCATTTTCTTCCAATACTTTGAAGAAATTATTCAACTCCCTATCCCCATATGTTACATATGCATTTCCTGGAACTCGTTGATTCATTAATTCTTCTCTTACTGCAATATCGTAAAGAAATACTGCATCATCATCTGCCCAAGATCCATCGAATCTCAAATCATCCCATATATCTTTTTCCTTCTTAGGAGGTTCAAACATACTGTTTGTAACCAAGTAACTTCTATTTGATTCGGAACCTCTATTATTAGGATTACTTTGGATTTTATTCAATATGTCATGAATACTATCAGCCGAATAACGTTCCTTTTTATTCATCTTATGTTTAGTCTTACCAAAGGTTCTCCGGTCATATCCTCTAATGAATTTAGCTTTAATATCTTTTACTTTAAACTCAGGAGGATTATCAGCGTTATCAATAATATATTGAACTTCTTCAGGTGACAATAAACGTTCCATCATTTCTTCTTCAGTTTCATAATCCTCACCAGACTCTTCTTTCAGGAATTGATCATACCAAGAATCACGTTTTTCTTCTTTAGTAGGAACTAAATCTTTTGGATCCAATTCTGGATTAGATATATATTTAATTATCGTATCCATATCATATTTATCAATACCTTTCAGTTTAGGCATCAATATTCTATTATGATAAATTCTTCCAGATGAAACCAATCTAAAGAACTCGTCTGATGAATGAAGAAAATTTTCTTTTTTCTCTAGGAGTTCCCATGCTTCAACTACTGTACGCATGGCTTCAATGTATTGATCAACCTTCCTATAGATTCTTTTAAGTGATCCGAGTTTCATACTCAATTCTTGTAGAGAATCATTTCTTGCTCTTTCTTCATCACTCATATGATATTCATCATTCTCACTATAATCATGCACGATAGTGTGAACACAAGATTCTCTAATCTCTTTCATTTCAGTTTCTGTGTATTTATGCTCACGTCTAACAGAATATCTTTTGAAATGTTGGAAAGTCTCTTCTATTTCTACAGGTCCATTTGGCAATTCTATCCCAGGGTTTGTTTCAGGATGTTCTTTCATTTTAACTATTTCTTTACTGGTTAAGAAATCTTCACCCTCATCTGCACCTTGATATTCATCTCCATATTCTTGACTATTAAAGAAGCTATTTTCTTCATCTAATAATCCTTCATAGATCTTAGATAAATCTCCCATAAATATTTAACCTCTTTTCTTATAATTCTTATTATAAGTATAATATATAAATATAAAATAAATATGAGAGGGGTTTATCACCCCTCTCATATTTAACTATTTACGGCCTAATGAATAAGCTTCTTTAATATACTGATACTGGTCTTTCAAAGCTTTCGTAATAGGATAATATAATCCATCCCACATCTTACTTGTTGCATCTGAAATCTGAAGTAAAGTTTTATCCAATAATGACTGTTTATCATTATCTGCTTCAACTTTAGCATCATTGTTTTTCCCATCTGCATTATTACCATTGAGAGCTGGAGCTTGAGTATTACTACTTCCAATATTATTTTGGACACTAACGACCTTTGCTTTCAGAGAATTTGTTGCTTGTTCAATTCGTTTACTTGTATCAAGTAATCCTTTATGAGTTGCATCTGCATTAGCAACATTATCGATCCAGTTAACAAGTTGCTGTTTAATCTTATCACTTGTATCAAGAATAATAGGATTTACAGCAGTATCACTCTTGTTCAGAGGGTCTTTTCCAAATAATACAAAGTTAGTATATAATACACCTGCTGTCTTTTCATCATACTTTTCAGTATCGAATAGATCCTGAATTGACTTACCGTCAACGTTGTACAATTTCTTGATGAAGTTATTCATAGCATCTGCACTAGCAACATCATTCTCGCTGAAGCTATTAATAGAAGCTATAATAGTATCAATATGCTTGATGTTGATATCCTTGGAGTATGGAAGCACACTCATCGCTCCATTAAACTGCATCTGATTAAGATCATTTTGATGTTTTTTCACCCACGCATATGCAGCTGTGAAAGATTTATCATTAAAGAATACATCAAATCTTTTCTTAACTGCAGCAAGTTTTGATATAATTGTATTAATTATCTGAGAAATAGAAAATGCTTCTGAATAATATCCTACTGCGTAATATGGATCGTTTTCTAAACCGTATTCATACATGGTATATTCATCGATCATCTGAAGATACTCGAATGTAGGAGAGGAATAAATATCCATAAGTTTTGTAGGCATTCTAGTTGTATCTGGAATGGAAGACATATTATTCTGATTCGAATCCATATCGGATTTATTTCCTCCAGGAACTTTAATCTGGAGGGAAGAGAATGTTTTTTCAACCTCGGCATTTCGTAATTCATTGATCTTCATCTCAAGATCTCGTCCTCTGAATAAGATTGCTGTAGAAATTTCTCTATATAATTCAGCAACTATTTTCAGATTTTCAGATATTGTGTTAGTAGCAGTAACATTGAATCTTGGATAATCCTGATTGTCGCTTTTAAGGTTGATTAACCTCTCTGCAACATCCTTTATATTAAAAAGGATATTTACTGCAAATACACAGAAATCTCTAGATAATTCTTTATAATCATTTAAAGTTTCAGACTTTGGAGATACCTCTCTGATGATATATAACAACTCTTGTTTAGCAGTTGAAATTCCTTGAATACCTTGTACATTGTTATAGATTAATGTCCTTAATTCCATATTAAGTTCAGCTGCTCCAGATGCTCTATTGCCATCAAAATAATCCCAATGAAGACCTTTGTTAAAGAACTGATATAGAGAATTGCTAATAAGTTTAGAAGTAAACATATTTGACTGAATAGTTTTATCTTCTAATCTTCTATATGCATATCTACTATCATCGCATCCGACATAAAGAGATTCAATTCCTATAGCTTTCAGAAATTTATCTAATACATTTTCGAAGTCTTTAAACTTCATGAAATCTCTACAGATAATTTCATCCGTTGTTCGTAATATTAATATGGGAGTTTCTGTATTACTGGTATCAACGTCGGTATTAATAGCCGATTCATATCTTGGACCATCTGCTGCATACTGATTTCTAACATTGCTGAAAATGAATGGATAAGCATAAACCGCTATCATATATACTCTTGTAGCATAAGCTGCTAGAGAATAGCTGATGTATTCAACTATATTATTGATCAATGATACAAATACTTTCATATCTTTTGACAATGGATATCGATGCTTATTAATATCAGAAGTCATAAAATCAATTGTCTTTTCGATAGCCTTGTATAATACAGATCTTTCTCTTCTATCAAAAATATTATAAGACTTAACTGAATTATATTTAGATGATGCAGATTTATCTGTGATGGTCATGAATCCATTTTTACCAGTATCCAATACATTATCAAGTAGACCTCCAACTTCAGGCTCTCTATTAGGAAATGCTTTCGATAATGTATGATCCATGAAATCTTCGATATCATCAATAGAATCACATTTACCGTCTTCAATAAGTTTAATGAGACCATCTAAGAATTCCAAGACTGAAGCGTAATCATTCTTTGCATATACATAGTCTCTAACTTTCTCATATGGAATAGCTCTTACTCCTTCGGCTCCATTAGATAATTTCATTTGGTCTTCAAGTGTAGATGAATAATCATCCCAATATCTAAGAAAACTATTAACATATCCTAAATAATATTGA